>CAWJER010000017.1:0-72392 GCA_963841925.1 uncultured Acidimicrobiales bacterium | reverse complement strand
CGACATTGGGACTCGGCAAGGCTGAATCGGTCACGTCCACCACGAACGTGAAGGCCCCTTGCACTGTCGGGATTCCCGACAAGTAGCCCGAGCCGTCGAGAGATAGACCGGTGGGAAGCGTGCCGGTCGACACCGACCACGTGTCCGAGCCGACGCCGCCCGACGCAGAGAGAAAATCCCCGTACTCTGCGCCCTCAGTTGCAGACTGAAGGACTGGCGTCACAACCTCCAGAGCCGGAGCCGGCTCCACCGTAACCGTGACGACTCCTGATGCCTCATTCGGACTGGGTATGCCCGAATCGGTGACCTCCACCGAGAATTGATAACTACCGGGGGTCGAAGGCGCGCCGGCAGATAACCCTCCGGATCCAGGGTCATCCCGGGCGGAACGACTCCGGCCAGGACGGACCACGTATAGGGCCGAGCGCCTCCTTCCGCCTGGAACTCTTCGTAGGAGTACTGGCCTTGTGTGACCGAGAGATCAGCTCCCTGGGTCGAGAGTGGTGCCGCCGGCTCAACGACGAGTACGCCGGGCGCTTCGCTCGTCGACGGGATCGGAGTTCCGGAGTCGGTGACCTCGAGTTCGAACGAGAAGACCCCGGACTGCAGGGGCTCACCGACCAAGTCGCCTGTTGAGTCGACCACGATCCCGGGAGGCAGCTCGCCGGAGGCGACGGACCACGTGTAGGGGCCATCGCCACCGGTCGCATAGAACCCGTCGTCGTCGAAGTGCTGACCTTCTGTGGCCTCTCCAAGTGGGTACGAGGAGATGGAGAGGCTGCTCCCGGACCCAACGTCGAGCTGGACGGACTCGCTGGCGACGTCAGGCGTCGGCCAGTTCCCGTCCGTTACCTGAAGCGTGACCCCGAACGTGCCGGACGTTGCTGGATAACCCTTGAGCAAGCCGTCGGAGTCGAGGACCACGCCAGCAGGGAGCGTCCCGGACGAAATCGACCAGGTGTACGGGCCGACGCCCCCGGTTGCCTCAAGCTCATCTTCGTACTCCTGGCCCTGGATCGCCGCGGGCAGGCCTGTCGTTGCGATGGCAAGGGAAGGTGGAGGCGCGATGACGAGGGTCACCTGCCTGCTCACGGCATCCGGCATGGGCAACGCAGCATCGGTTGCGGTAACAGTGAACGTGAACGTGCCGGATGTTTCCGGGGTTCCGGAGATGTCACCATACGAATCGACGCCAACTCCTTCCGGTAGGGATCCTGAAGTGACCGACCAGGTGTACGGCGCTGTCCCGCCGGTCGCCTCGAGCGTCGTCCCATATGACGACCCCTGGACACCCGACGACACCCCGGTGTCGTGATAGCCAGGGGCTGGCTTGGCCCGATGACCACCGTGAGTGCCTCTGACACCGAGGCCAGCTGGCGTCGCAAGTCCGACACGCCGATACCGAACGTGAACGAGCCTTCCTTTGTCGGAACGCCCACCAGTTCGCCCCCACGATTCAAACATTGCGCCCATTGGGTACCGCGCCCGACACCACCGACCAGGTGTACGAAGGGAATTCCTCCGCTGGCGTCCAACTCGGCGTCGTACTCCTCCCCCTACACTCCCGAGGAAATGCTCGTCGTCGAGATCGCGAGGCTCGGCGCCGGTGCGACCTCGAACGTCACGGACACCGTGGCCACATCCGGTACGGGTCCGCCGAATGGGTGGCTTCGACCACAACCGAACGTCCCGGCCGCAGTCGGCGTGCCGCAGTAGAGGTCGCCGATACGGGTCCATTTTGAGACCCGACGGGAGTGTCCCGGACACGACCGACAAGGTATATGGGCTGATTCCCCCGGTCACGGGGAAGGCGCTCATCGTCTCGTACCACTGACCCTGGGTCGCGGTCGGGGAGTATTTCGCGCGGTCACCGATAGGGTTGCTGCTGGCGCCACGTCGATCGTTGCAACGCGCCGTTCGCCGATGCCGGATTCGGTGTCGCTGAATCGGTCACTTGGGCGGTGAACGAGAAAGTCCCTGCTTCGAGCGGGGGTGCCCGTCAAGTTGCCTGCTGCGTCTAGCTCGAGCCCGGCAGGAACCGATGCCGGACGCAAGCGCCCACGTGTACCGCCCGATGCCTCCCTCGGCGGACAGGGAGTCCGAGACGCAATTGGCCGACCGTGCACGAACCCAACTGCTCACCGTCGGCTGCTAGTGGACCGGCGGTCGCCGAACTCGAAGGGTGACTTGCTGCGAGACCGACTGCGGGTTCGGGGAGGTCGAGTCGGAGACCTCGATTGTCACGGTGACGACCCTGACGACGTTGGCGTGCCTGACGTCCGCATACGCGGAACCGTTCGACGACGGTGTCAGCCCGTTGGGCGGCGATCCGGAGGAGACCGACCATGCTGATGGACCGGTTCCACCCTCCGCGGCGATAGCCGCAAGCAGGATTGACCCTGCGTACCGTCCGGCAACTTTGTGTACGAGAACTGGAGCGCCGCCGGTGGCCCAGATGTCGAGGGTCTCCGCACGGGGTGGTCACATCGGGGGTCGGCGCGGCCGCGTCGGTCGTTCGACCGTAAAGCTCGAACACCCCGACGTGGTCGGTACGCCGTAAAGGTCCCGTACTGATCAAGTGAGACGCCGGCGGGAAGCGCACCGGACTGCAGCGACCAGTGTACGGGCCGATGCCACCGGTGGCCCCTCGACCCCACTGTCGTAGTACTCATTTTCAGTTCCGGCTGGTAGTGCGGCGGCGCCGTAGATCGCGAGCGAGAGCCGCTGGCTCAATGTCGAGGTCGACGGGAACGGCTCACGCTGGAGGGGACCCGGCGTGCTGGAGTCCGTCACCTCTGCCGTAAAGGCGAACAAAGCCCGACTCACTTGGATACCCGCTGATCTCACCGGACGAATCGAGGGTCAATCCCGGCGGGAGGGCACCCGACGCGACGGACCAGGTGTACGGGCCGACCCCGCCATCGGCCTGGAGGTACCCGTCGTAGAACTCGCCCTGTGTTCCGGGTTGGACGCCGTCCGTGACGCCGGCGAGGGCGTTGGCAGGCTGCACTACGATCGCTGCTGCCGCAGCAGCAGACGCCGGTGTCGGGAGCGCCGAGTCCGTCGCAATCACCGTGAATGTGAACGCACCACTCGATGTCGGCTCGCCGCACAGCTCGCCGTCGGCGTTCAGCATCAGCCCGGGCGGGAGCGAACCGGACACCGACCAGGTGTACGGCCAGACCCCACCGGAGCTGTCCTCCCCCACATTGGTGCAGTAGTCAACGCCCTCGGTCGCCGACGGGAGCGTGACCGGGCCGAGGCTCAGCGTTTCGTCCGGCGTCACCGTGAAGGTAGCTCGCAGGGCGCCGTTCCCGTCGGCAGCGGTCACCTCGACCGTTGAACGGAACGTGCCCGCGGTCGTCGGCGTCCCCTCGATGTAACCACCGGAGTCAAGGGTGAGCCCGGGCGGCAGCGAGCCGGAATACAGGCTCCAGGTGTAGGGCCCAAACCCGCCCGTTGCATACAGGTCGTCGTAGTACGACGACCCTTGCGTTGCGGAGAGGGAGCCCAACGCCACAGTGAGGGGCCCGGCGGGTGCGAGCACGAAGGTGAGCGGGACGTTGACGACGTCGGGCGCCGGCTGAGCCGAGTCGGTGACGTCCACGACGAATGAGAATGTCCCGGACTGCGTCGGGTAGCCGCTCAGCTCGCCGTCGCTACTCAGAGTTACGCCTGCGGGCAGCTGTCCCGACGCGACCGACCAGGTCAGTGGATCGATTCCGCCGGTGGCGTAGAGGTATTCGTCGTACCGCTGGCCCTCGGTACCCGAGCCGATCGATGTGGTCTCGTCGTCAACGGCCCGGCGGGGGTGAGCACGAGTGACAGTGCTGCTGTCGCGACTTCGGGGATCGGAGATGATGAATCTTCGACCTGCACCGTGAATTTGAAGGTCCCTGCGCTCTGTGGGATGCCAAACAGCTCCCCACTTGAGGAGAGGGTGAGGCCCGAAGGGAGGCTTCCTGACACGAGTGACCAGCTGAGTGAACCCAGTCCACCTCCGGCGTCGATGTACTGCGAGTATTCCTGCCCCTGTTCCCCCGATTCGAGGCCAGTAGTCTCCACGGACAGGGGTGGGGGTGGCTCCACAGTAATGGCGAGTTGCTGGCTGGACACGTCGGGCAGCGGAGCGGCCTGATCGGTGACCTGCACGGTGAAGTTCACCGTGCCCGGCGCCGTCGGGGTGCCATAGAGTCCGCCGTTGCTTTCCAACGTCAGCCCGGCAGGAAGAGTGCCCGAAACGACCGACCACGTGTAGCCACCTTCTCCACCGAATGCAGAGACGCTCCCGTAGTAGTAGCTGCCCTCGGTCGCCGATGGGAGGTGCGTCGTGACGACGGTCAGCTGGCTTCCAGGAACCACAGTCAGCGTCGCATCGACGCTCGTCTCGTCCGGGATCGGTGACCCCTCGTCGGTAACCTCTGCAGTGAACTTAAACGTGCCCGGCACTGTGGGGTATCCGGAAATCTCGCCGTCGCTTTCCAACGTCAGCCCGTCCGGTAGCGAGCCTGATGCCCAGGTCCAGGTGTCGCCGCCGATCCCTGCGCTGGCTTCGAACTCGTCCTCGTAGTACTGACCCACCACGCCGGTGTCGAGTACCGAGGACGAAACGGTCAGCGGTGGTGGCGCAGCGACATCGAGCGTAAGCATTTCGGTTTCGACGTCCGGAGCGGGACTGGCATCGTCGGTTACCTCGACGGTGAAGCTGAAGGTGCCGGCCTGCAGGGGCGTTCCCTCAAGATAGGCCCCCTCATAGCCGTCGTTGTATAAGGCCATCCCATCGGGAAGCGTCCCAGAACTGACCGACCAACTAAGGCCGCCGTACCCTCCGGAAGCTTGGAGGCTCGATACCGAAATTCTGGCCTGCCTGGGCAGTTGGCAACGTGGGTGCCGTCAATTCGATGGGAGGAGGTGGGGGAACCGTAACGGTCTCGATCTGGGTTGCCACGTCCGGCGTCGGTGTGTTGCTGTCGGTTACGAGGAGCGTGAATGTGAAGGTGCCGAACTCACTCGGCGTGCCGTAGAGGTAACCGTCGCTTTCGAGGTAGAGACCTTGGGGCAGCGCTCCCGACGAGATGGACCACGTATCGGATCCGTAGCCTCCAGTCGAAGTCAAGGCTTCTTCAGAATAGGTCCCGAGCGACAGCCCAGAGAGCGGCGCCGAGGTGACGGCGAGCTCGGCGGCGGTCGGTACGACAATCGTGAACGACCGAGAGGCCACGTCCCCGATCGGTGTGACATCGTCGGTGACAGTGACGGTCACGGCGGAAGTACCCGGTGTCGTCGGAGTGCCGTACAGGTAACCGTAGGTGTCAAGCGTCATGCCGTCAGGGAGCGCACCCGAACTGACCGACCAGGTGTAGTTCCCGTCGCCCCCGATTGCTCCCAGGTACTCGCCGCTGTCCTCGCCGAGCGTCAGATTTATCGTGGTTGGAGACGTGATCGTAATCGGCGGAGGGGGCGGAAGGTCGACCGTATACGTCTCGGTGGCGATGTCGGGCGTCGGCGTCTCGTCGTCGGTGACCTCTACCGTGAATGCGGAGGTCCCAGGGTCGGTCGGCTCACCGTACAGGTAGCCGTCGCTTTCAAGCGTCATTCCGTCAGGTAGCGCACCCGAGCTGACCGACCAGGTGTAGTTCCCGTCACCCCCGGTTGCATCAAGACTGAGCCCGCGATCTTCCCCAAGTGTGACGCCGTCCAGGGATGTCGTCGTGATTGTGATCGGCGACGGCTGTGGGAAGTCGACTGTGTACGTCTGGGTGGCGGTGTCGGGCATTGGACTGGCGTCATCCGCCACCTCAACGGTGAACGTGAAGCTGCCCGACGCCTGGGGTTCGCCGTACAGGTAGCCGTCGTCGTACAGCGATACTCCTTGCGGGAGGGAACCCCCCGTGATCGACCACGTGTAATCTCCGGTGCCACCCGAGCTTGTCAGCTGCTGGTCGTAGTAGGTACCTGGCGCCCAACTGGGGAGGGTGGGCGTCGTGATGGCGAGTGGCTGCACCGCCTCAATCACGATTGTCAATGGAACCGTGATCTCTTCCGGGGTAGGGACGGTCGAGTCGGTCAGCGTGACTGTGAACGTGAACGAACCGGCCGCGGACGGCGTGCCGTACAGCACGCCATTTTCCTCCAACGTCAGGCCCGGAGGTAAGTCCCCTTCCGCAACGGCCCACGTGTACGGCGCGATTCCCCCAGTTGCAGTCAGGCTCTTGTCGTAGTAGGTGGCGACGGCCCCAGCGGGCAACGATGTCGGATTCACCGTGAGTGGCTGCGGCGCAGCCACGACCAGAACGAGATTTGTCGTGGCCACGTCCGGGTTGGGCGATGCCCCATCCGTGACCGCTACCGTGAAGGCGTAGGTTCCGGACCCGGTCGGATAGCCCTCGAGGTAGCCGTCCGAATTCAGGTCGATGCCCGGCGGCAGCGTCCCCGAGGTGACCGACCAGGTGTCGTCGCCGCTGTAGCCGTATCCTCCCGACGACGACAGTTGCGATCCGTAGTACGTGCCCGCCACCGCCTCGACCAACGACGTGCTCGTCACCTCCAGCGGTGCCGGTCGCTGCACATCGATCGATACCGCGATCGAGCCGGTCGACGGCGGGTCACTCGAGTCCTTGACGCCGACGGTTAAGTCGTAGGTGCCTCCCTGCGTCGTGTCGCCGGTCACCACTCCGGTCGACGCATCGAGCGTGAGACCCGGTGGAAGCGATCCCGTCGTGATCGACCACGTGTACGGGGCAGTGCCCCCGGAAGCTTCCAACTCGCCGTCGTAGTACTCGCCGGCGTAGGTGCCTGGCAGGCTCGTACTGATCGAAATCAGCTGTGCAGGGCCGACCTTGATTGTTATGCTCTGTGTCGCCACATCCGGCGACGGCGTGGCCGAGTCTGTCACCGTGACCGTGAACGACTCGCTGCCGGGAGCAGTGGGGGTCCCCGAGATCAATCCAGTCGAGTCGAACGTTATGCCGTCCGGCAGGCTCCCACTCGTCTTCGTCCATGTCGTAGCACCTGCACCGCCGGACGAGGTCAGGTAGGTGCTGTACGGCTCACCGACGTACGCGGCTGGAGCCGTCGTCGACGACACGGCGAGCGTGGGAGCGGCTGCAATGGAGACCGCTATCTCCAGCTGTGCCGTCTGGGGCGTCGGTGTCGTCGCGTCTGCCACTTCCAGCGAGAAGGATTCGGTCCCCGAATCGGTCGGTGTTCCGGTGAGGTAGCCACTCTGATCGAGCGTGAGCCCGGTCGGAAGGGTGCCAGATCCAACGGACCACGTGTAGGGAGCAGTGCCACCGGTCGCCGACAGATTGACGTCGATACGCTTTCCCTGCGTCGCGGTCACGGTGGGAGACGAGGTGATCGCGAGTTTGGCCGATGCTTGCACCGATATCGCTAATGACTTCGACGCCGTTTGCGGGGTCGGTTGGTCGGAGTCCGTGACCTTGACGGTGAAGCTCGAACCGTCCTGGGACGGCACCCCGGTGATCTGGCCGTTGGAGGAGAGCGAGAGGCCACTTGGCAACGTCCCGGACGCGAGCGACCAAGAGGTAGCCCCGACAGCACCAGAGGACTGCAGGGTCGTGCTGTACGCGTCACCCTGCTGTCCATCGGGCAGACCCGTTGTCGCCACCTGCAGCGACGTCGTGGTAGGACCAGGCGCGGCTCCGGCGGGTTGCGCCTCCATTCCCCCCAATACCGCAGCCTGTGCGGAGATGATTGCGAGAATGCAGAGCGCGAGCCGCCACCGAGTCTTCAATCCCGCGGACAACGTTCCTCTGCCGTGGGTTCTACGAAGTTGCGACCCGCATTCGATGGACGGGCGAACACGCCGCTAAGCCCATCGCAGGGGAAGTTAGCCGTCATGCTGGTTGAACGAGTTCTGCCGCAACCCACCATTCACCCGCCTCGTCCCGTTGTCACCCAGTTG
Source organism: uncultured Acidimicrobiales bacterium (assembly GCA_963841925.1). Taxonomy (GTDB): domain Bacteria; phylum Actinomycetota; class Acidimicrobiia; order Acidimicrobiales; family RAAP-2; genus Bog-756. The sequence goes on along the minus strand of CAWJER010000017.1, from coordinate 64,465 downwards.
CATTTCCGCCGCCTTCCAGAACTACGAGACGGTTCGCAATCCGCTGGACGAGGAGAGTAGCGTCCGCCGCAAAGGGCCGCAAGCATCCTCACTCAGCGTCAGAACTCCGCCACGGAGGCTGATCAAGCGCCTTTCTACGGCTGGTCGATTCCACCGTGCATCATTCACTCGCTCGCTCGGCCTGAGCAGCTCCTTCGGGCCCCTGCGACGGCGATGAAGAGAAGCGAAGCGAAGCGATGATCCTCTGTGGCGCATCTACAGCGTCCATGCCATTGGAATCCGGCGAACAATGTGAGGCCACCCACCCAGATTCTGCAGCCCTTGTTGACAGAACCTGGAGAGCAGTCCCCGCAGGCTCTGACGAATCACGCGGTGTCAAGACCCGGTACCCGCTTGACACTTTGGCTCCGGTAGGTGTTTTACAGTCCAAACCCGTCAGGCGGACTTCTTGATCCGCGGTCGACCCTTCGGTGTGGCGAAGGCACCGTGCTCTTTCGAGCGGTCGTGTTTGATCTGATGGACGCGGATGACCTTGCCGTGCTCGGAGATTTGCACCGACCCGGCGACGATGGCCACCTCGACGCTGCGACCACTCCAACCTCGTCCCACTCGATAGGACGCCCCGGCAAATGAGAGCGATCCACTCGAATCGACTGCCCGGACAACATGCATTCCCGAACTGGCTGGACGTGTCCGACCAGCCTGCGGTGACTTGGCACTGGTGACGCCGACCCGGCGACGCTCGGCATGGGTGGCGACGAGGACGCCCCGGTGCAGGATCTCGACCAGGCCGCCTTGGACCACGACCTCCACCTGCTCCCCGGCAAAGGTGGCACCGACCCGATAGCGGAAACTGTTGAGTCCGATCGAACCTCGTTGGTCCACCCACCGGCTCACTCCCGGATGCCGTGGGGTGTCGGTGAGCTCGTCGACCTCTTCGACCTCGGCCTCGAGGACGACGGGGGCCCGAAGGGCAGCGAGCGCGAATCGCTCGGACGGTGGGCGATCCCCGAGGGATTGATGCGGACGTTCGGTGTTGTACTTCACTACCCAGGCGTTGAGGGCGCGCTGGGCCTCTTCAATGGTGGCGTGCCGGCGGTCGTGGTCGACCAGGAATTCGTCCCGATAGGTCCGGTGGAACCGCTCGACCTTGCCGGTCGTGGTCGGCGAATACGGAGCGGTCAGGCGGTGCTTGATGCCGTTGTTGTGGCAGATCCGGTCGAAGAGCACCGGTCCTGGCCCGAGGCCGAAGCGGGCCGTGAAGACCTTGCCGTTGTCGGTGAGGATCTCGTCGGGGGCGCCGTGCTGGGCCAGGGCGAAGGTGAGGGCATCGCAGACCGGCTTGGCCGTCGCTCTCGCCACGATCCGGGCGCAGACGCAGTAGCGGCTGTGGTCGTCGACGCCGGTGACCACCTTCACCTCGGTGCCGTCGGCCAGATAGAAGCGGCCGACGATGTCCATCTGCCAGAGCTCCATGGACTTGGACCGCTCCCACCGTTTGTAGTCGGACCGGGGCCTCTTGCGAGGGGTGGGGTCGATCAGTCGGTGGCGCACCAGGGCCCGATAGATCGACGATCGACCCGGCAGCGGAGTGACTCCTTCCCGATCGAGGTGGGTGCGGATGGTCCTCGGTCCCCACCCCGGATGGGTCCGTCGCATCTCGACGATCCGGGCTTCGACCACCGGGGTCATCTGATGAGGACAGCGCTCGGGCTTGGAGTTCTTGTCCACCAGACCGGCGACCCCTGAGTTCGCATACCTGCGCAGCCACGTGTGCACCGTCTGGCGGGTCACGCCGTTGCGCTTCGCCACGTCGGTCACGGTGGCTCCGTCGAGGACCTCGTGCACCGCCTTCAACCGTTGCTCCACCAGTCCCAGCTCCACCAGCATCAGCGGCCTCCTTCGCATCTGTGGACGTGACTCTCCACAGCAAAGAAGGTGGCGGGAAGCACCAGGGGGACCTTGTTCAGGCGTGAAGTGTCAAGCAGGTACCGGAGCCACTGTCGCCCAGGTACCGGAGCCGGATACGGGGAGTGTCAACCAGGTGCCGGAGCCACAGTGGAAAGCATGAACCGGACTTTCACAGACGAATCACGCGGCCCTGCTCGATCTAACCGGAACTTTACAGGACATTGGCACTTTCGGTGACTCGAAAAAGTGCCTCTGACCTGGTGGGGCTAGCAAGAATCGAACTTGCGACCTCAGCATTATCAGTGCTGCGCTCTAACCAACTGAGCTATAGCCCCGCAAACCGGACTCTGACGCTACACCACCCTCCGGTCGAGCCCGAAGTCGCCGATCCGTCCGGAGGGCACAGCGACGTGACCGACGGGCTCAGGGTTCGGAGGACGTGTCGCCGGCGACCGGGGCCACGGCGGCCACGGCGTCCCCCTCACCGAGGTTCATGACCCGGACGCCGGTGGCGTCACGACCCTGGCTGGCGATCTCCCGCACCGCCGTCCGGATCACCACGCCCGACGTGGAGATCAGCAGGAGCTCGTCCTCGAGCCCGGCCATGAAGGCGGCCACCACACGACCCCGCTTGGCCGTGAGCTTGATGCCCCGCACCCCCTGGCCTCCTCGGGCCTGTCGGTTGAACCGCTCGACCTTGGTCCTCTTGCCGTACCCGGCATCGGTCACGATCAGGATGTCGGCCTCGTCCCGGGCGATGTCGCACGAGACCACCTCGTCCTCGGGCTTGAGCCGGACGCCCCGGACCCCGGCGGCATCGCGCCCCATGGCCCGCACGTCCTGTTCCGAGAACCGGATCGTCATACCGGACGAGGTGACGATGAACACGTCGTCGTCCCCGTGGGTCTCGACCACCCGGACGAGTTCGTCGCCGTCACGCAGGTTGATGGCGATGAAGCCCTCGCGGCGCGACTTGTCGTACTCGCTGAAGGCCGTCTTCTTGATCTGCCCGCGCTTGGTGGCGAACACCAGGAAGCTGTCGGTCGGGAAGTCACGGGTCCCGACGATGGCCTGGATGCTCTCGTTCGGGGCCAGCGGCAGCAGGTTGACGATCGCCGTGCCCCGGGCCGTGCGCTCCTTCATCGGGATCTCGAGCGCCCGCAGTCGGAAGACACGTCCCCGGTTGGAGAAGAGCAGGAGGTGGGCATGGGACGACGTGTGCACGACGTCGTCGATCAGGTCCTCCTCCTTCAGCTTGGCGCCCTGGACCCCTCGGCCGCCGCGGCCCTGGGTTCGGAAGGCGTCGGCCGACACCGCCTTGACGTAACCGGCGCGGCTCATGGTGACGACGAGCTCCTCGTCGTCGACCAGGTCCTCCACGTTCATGTCGCCCGGGTCGTGGGTGATGATCGTGCGGCGCTCGTTGGCGAACTTCTCGCGGATCTCCCCCAGCTCACCGGCGATCACGCGGCGCAGCTTGGCCGGGTCGTTGAGGATCGACTCAAGTTCGGCGATCTCCTCCAGGAGCTTGGCCATCTCCTCTTCGAGATTGGTCCGGCCCAAGCGGGTGAGCCGCGCCAGCGTCATGTCGAGGATGTGGTTGGCCTGCTCCTCCGAGAATTCGAACGGGGCGGCGCACAGGCCCTCGAGCGCCGCCGGACGGTCGTCGGACCCGCGGATGGTGGCGATGACCTGGTCCAGCATGTCGATGGCCTTGAGCAGCCCCTCGACGACGTGGGCGCGGGCGCGGGCCTTGGCCAGCAGGAATTCCGACCGACGGGTGACCACCTCGACCTGGTGGGCCACGTAATGGGTCAGCATCTGCGCCACATTGAGCGTGCGGGGCACCCCGTCGACCAGGGCCACGGCGTTGACACTGAAGGTCGTCTGCATCGGGGTCTGCTTGAACAGGTTGTTCAGGACCACGTTGGCATTTGCGTCGCGCTTGAGGCGGATGACCAGCCGGGTCATACCTCCCGACGAATCGTCCTGGGCCTCGGCGATCCCGTCGAGCTCGCCGGCGCGCACCAGGTCCTCGATCTTCTTGGAGACCGAGGCGATCGACGTCTGATAGGGCATCTCGGAGATCACGATGCGGGTGATCCCGTCGCGGCCCTCCTCGATCTCGGCCACGGCGCGGAGCTTGATCGAGCCGCGCCCGGTGCGCATGGCGTCGAGGATCCCCTGGCGGCCGAGGATGAGTGCTCCGGTCGGGAAGTCCGGGCCCTTGATGAAGGGCATCAGGTCGTCCGGCGTGGCATCCGGGTTCTCGAGCAGGTGGGTGGTGGCGTCGATGACCTCGCCCAGGTTGTGTGGCGGGATGTTGGTCGCCATGCCCACTGCGATCCCCTGCGACCCGTTGACGAGCATGTTCGGGAACCGCGCCGGGAGGACCGTGGGCTCCTCGGACGTGGCGTCGTAGTTCGGGACGAAGTCGACCGTCTCCTGGTCGATCCCGCTCATCAGTTCGAGGGCGAGCGAGCCCAGCCGGCACTCCGTGTAGCGCATCGCCGCGGGACCCTCGTCGGGGCCGGTGCCCCCGAAATTCCCGTGACCGTCGATCAGCGGATGACGGAGCGAGAAGTCCTGGACCATCCGGGCCAGGGCCTCGTAGATGGCCGAGTCCCCGTGCGGGTGGTACGAGCCCATCACGTCGCCCACGACCTTGGCGCACTTGGAGTGCGGTCGGTCGGGCAGGAGCCGCTGGTCGTACATGGAGTACAGGATCCGGCGGTGCACCGGCTTCAGGCCGTCGCGCACGTCGGGCAGTGCCCGCGAGACGATGACCGACATGGAGTACTCGAGGAACGAGCGCTCCATCTCCTCCTGGATCTCGATGGGTTCGATGAACCCGGTGGCGACGTCCTCGGTGGTGTCGGACCCGCCCCGGCCCTCGTTGTCACTCTTCGGCATGCACTGTCCTCGTCTACGTCGCAGTCGTCCGCACTGCGGTCTTCGTGTCGGTGATCGTGCCGACGCGCTGCTCCGGGCCTCCGATGCCCGCCGGCCTCCCCCTCAGATGTCGAGGAAGCGGACGTCCTTGGCGTTGGTCTGGATGAAATTGCGCCGGAGCTCCACGTCCTCGCCCATGAGCACCGAGCACACCTCGTCGGCGATGGCGGCCTGCTCCACGGCCACCTGGAGCAGCGACCGCTGGCCCGGGTCCATCGTGGTGTCCTTGAGCTCGCCGAAGTCCATCTCCCCGAGACCCTTCAGGCGCTGGAAGTCGGCCTTGTGGTTCGGGTGCTCCGCCAGGAACGCCTCCCTGGCGTTGTCGTCCTTCAGGTAGATCTTCTCCTTGCCGACGAGGGTCGAGTACAGCGGCGGCTGGGCCACGTACACGAACCCCCCCTCGACGAGGGGCTTCATCTGGCGGAAGAAGAAGGTCAGTAGCAGGGTCCGGATGTGGGATCCGTCGACGTCGGCGTCCGCCAAGATGATCACCTTGTGGTAGCGGATCTTGGTGATGTCGAAGTCCTCGGCCAGGCCGGCGCCGATGGCGGCGATCAGTGCCTGAATCTCCGTGTTCTTCAGCATCTTGTCGATCCGGGCCCGCTCGACGTTCAGGATCTTGCCGCGGATGGGGAGGATGGCCTGGGTCTTCGGGTTGCGAGCGTCCTTGGCCGAACCCCCGGCCGAGTTGCCCTCGACGATGAAGAGCTCGCTCTCCCGGGGCTCCTTCGACGAGCAGTCGACCAGCTTGCCGGGCAGGCCGGCGCCGTCGAGTGCCGACTTGCGACGGGTCAGGTCTCGGGCCGACCGTGCGGCGACCCGGGCCCGGGCGGCGAGCAGACCCTTCTGGAGGACCTGGTTGGCCTCACGGGGATTCTCCTCGAACCACTCGGCGAGCTTCTCGTTGGTGGCCCGTTCGACGAGTGACCGCACCGGCACGTTCCCGAGCTTGCCCTTGGTCTGCCCCTCGAACTGCGGGTCCTGGAGCCGCACCGAGATGATCGCGGTGATGCCCTCGCGGATGTCCTCGCCCAGCAGGTTGTCGTCCTTCTCCTTCAACGTGCCCTTGGCCCGGGCGTACTTGTTGACCACGTTGGTAAGGGACTTCTTGAAGCCCTCCTCGTGCATGCCACCGTCGATGGTCGAGATCCCGTTGGCGAAGGAGTGGATGCTCTCGTAGAACCCGGCGTTCCACTGGAGCGCGACCTCCACCTCCATCGTCTCTTCCTTTTGCTCGTAGGAGCAGACCTTGCGGAAGAGTGCCTCCTTGGAGGCGTTGAGGTGACGGACGTAGTCGACGATGCCGTCCTTGTACTTGAACGTCTGCGAGGCCTTCCCGTCGACCCTCTCGTCGGCGAAGTGGATCTCGAGGCCCTTGTTCAGGAACGCCATGACCTGGAGGCGCTCGATCACCGTCTGGGCCCGGAACTCGACCTCCTCGAAGATGGAGGCGTCCGGCCAGAACGTGACGGTCGTGCCGGTGCGGCCGCGTGGCGCCTTACCGGTGACGGCGAGCTTGCCGACCGGCTTGCCGCCGTCGACGAACTCCATCTCGTGGTGGTCGCCGTCGAGGTCGATCTCGAGGTGCAGCCGGGTCGACAGGGCGTTCACCACCGACACCCCCACGCCGTGGAGGCCGCCCGAGACCTTGTACCCTCCACCCTCGCCGAACTTGCCACCGGCGTGGAGCACCGTGAGGACGACCTCGGCTGCCGACTTGTCCTTGTACTTCGGATGGAGGCCAGTGGGGATCCCGCGACCGTTGTCGGCCACCTTCACCCCGCCGTCGGCCAGCAGAGTCACCTCGATTCGGTCGCAGTAGCCCGCCATGGCCTCGTCGATCGAGTTGTCCACCACTTCCCACACCAGGTGGTGGAGCCCGGTGGGTCCGGTCGATCCGATGTACATGCCCGGGCGCTTGCGCACCGGGTCCAGCCCTTCCAGCACCGTGATGTCCGAGGCGTCGTAGGTCGCCCCGCCCTTGCTGCTGTCGACTTCGTCCTTCAGCGCCACAGGCGCGCCCTTTCGCAGTGTTCGAGCGAGTGGGAACCGGTCGTCCCGACGGGAACCCGACCGTGCGCACGGCGCAGCCGGACCCTCGGGCATCCCCCGATTCCAATACCCCAGTGTAGTCCCCCGGTGTGTCGTCCCGGGCCGATCCCTGGCCCCGCCGAGCCGTCACTCACCGCCGGACCCGGACCTCCAGCCGCTCCGGCCGATCCACTCCGGCATGGGCCGCCGCTCGGTCCAGGAGGGTGTCCCCCAGTCGGCGGACCTGCGTCGCCCATGCCGGGTGATCCACGGTCACGACCAGGGAGGACGCGTCGATCCTGACCGGCTGCACGTGCTCGGCCATGGCCGTCCCCACGATGTCCGTCCATCCCACGAACAGGCGTCCCAGACCCTGGGCCCCCTCGAGTCCGAACCGCCGGGACAGGGCATCGAGCGAGTTATCCAGGGGGCGTGGCTCGGAGTTACGCCGGTGGGGCGGCTCGGGGCTCACGATGCCCCTCCCGTGGCGGTGGCGTGTCCACCCTCGGCCATGGCGTACACCTTGGCCGCTGTCACCTCAGGCGGTGCCGGCTGGGCGGTGGTCAGCAGGGTCTGCCCGGGCGGGAGGCCGGCCAGGAGCGCCCGGGAGCGCCGGGGGTCGAGCTCGGAGAACACGTCGTCGAGCAGGAGCACTGGGGCCGTTCCCAGGCGCTCGGTGGCGAGCTGGTGCGCGGCCAGCTGCAGAGCGAGCGCCAGCGAGCGCTGCTCACCCTGGGAGGCGTGGGTGCGCGAGGGCAGGCCGGTCAACGTCAGTTCGAGCTCGTCACGGTGGGGCCCGACCGTCGACACCCCCCGCTGCACGTCCCTGTCCCGGGCCCCGCCCAGGGCGTCGAGCAGCGACCCCTCCCAGGACCGGACGTAGCCCAACGTCACGTCGGTAGCGGCGCCGGCGAGGCGCGCGTAGTGCTCGGCGGCGAGCGGCGCGAGCTCGTCCACCAGCCGTTCACGCGCCTCGACGAGTTGGGTGCCCGACTGGTAGAGGCGCGCGTCCCAGACGTCGAGTGTCGTCGTCGCGTCGGTGCTCAGCGTCCGCCCGACGTTGCGCAGCAGCGCCGCCCGCTGGCGGAGGACCTTGTCCGTCTCCTCGGAGGCCCGGGCCGCCTTGGGGTCGATCACGGACAGCGTCTCGTCGAGGAATCGCCGGCGCTCGGACGGTCCGGACCGGACCACGCCGATGTCCTCGGGTGAGAAGACGGTGACCCGGATCGCCTCGTGCAGGTCACCGCGACGTCGGACCACTTGGCGGTTCACCTGGGTCCGCGACCGCCCCGTGGCGGACACCTCGGCCTCGATCGTGAGCGTGCGGTCCCCCACTCTGGTCTCGGCGCGCAGGATGGCCCGTTCGGCACCGCGACGGACGAGTGCTTCCCGAGGGGAGCCACGGAACGACTGGAGGGTGGCGAGGTACGCGGTCGCCTCCAGCAGGCTGGTCTTGCCTGCACCGTTCAGTCCGGTGATGACCGTGGTGCCCTCCGGGTCGAGCTCGATGACGGTGCTGACCAGGTTGCGGAAGTCGGTGACAGCCAGCGAGACGAGGTGCACGGGACGATCGGGGACCCGTCCGGGTCAGGAGACGCGAACAGGCATGAGCAGGTAGCGGAAGTCGGTCTCCTCGGCCGCCCGGACGGTCGCCGGCTTGGTGGCGTCGACCGTCTCGAGCAGGACCTCGTCCCCCGCGACGGCCTCGACCCCGTCGATGAGGTACGTCGGGTTGAAGGCGATGGTCAGGTCCTCACCCTCGAAGTCGGCGTCCACGGTCTCGCTGGCGTCGCCGACCTCCTGGGAGACCACGGTGAGATCCACCCCGCCGTGCCGCATCGAGAGCCGCACCGGCGTGGTGTTGTCGCGGACGAGGAGCCGTACCCGGCGCAGGGCGTCGAGCAGCGAGTCCTTGCCCACATGGAGACGGTTGGGGTATTCGGCCGGTATCAATTGGCGGTAGTCGGGGTACGTCCCGTCGAGCAGCCGCGTGCTGACCTTCACGTCGCCGGCGGTGAAGGTCACGTCGTGATCTCCGATCGAGAGCCCCACCCTCGGGCCCGGGCCGCCGTCGGCCCCTGATTCGACCTCTTCGGTGCGGGCGCCTGACCCGAGCGCCGACAGACGCTGCAGTTCGGCAAGCGCACGCGCCGGCACGAGGATCTGCGACGTCCCGGAGAACGCGTCGCTGCCCTCGATGTCCCGCAGGGCGAGTCGGTACGAGTCGGTGGCCACCAGGCGCACCCCGTTGCCCTCGGGCGCGATCAGCACACCGGTCAGCAACGGCCGGGCGTCGTCACCCGAAGCGGCACGCACGACCTGGCGCAGCGCTCCAGCCAGCGCGCCGACCGGCAGGAAGGTCGCCGGTTCCGGCGGCTCCGGCAGCGACGGGAAGTCGGCCACGGGGAACGTTCGGAGGCTGAACCGCGAGCGGGCCGCCCCGATCTCCACCTTCTCCCCCTCGGACTCGATCGTCACCGCTCCCGGCTCGAGCGAACGCACGATGTCCACCAGCAGCTTGGCCGGTGCGACACAGACTCCATCGGTGATCCCGATGGCCTCCGTCGTCACGTGCACGGTCAGGTCGAGGTCGGTACCGACCACCGACAGGCGGTTTCCGACCGTCTCGATCCGCACACCGCTGAGGACCATCTGCGCCGACGAGCGCGTGCCCACGGCACGACCAGCTGTCGCCAGTACCTCGACCAACGAGTCACGCTCGCATCGAAACTTCACGAAGAAGTCCTTTCTCGTCTTTGCTCTTCAGTTAGTTAATTGAGAAATCTAGTGGTGGTAGTAAGCCATGTGGATTGTGGACAGAGCGCTGTTCTCCCAGCCCAGGAAGGGTGAGGATATCCACCGTCCGTCCCCTGTCTGTGGGACGGGAGCCCGTCCGGGTGTCCGGGCCGTGTCCTGTTATGGACAAGTTCACCCGAGTTCACAGCATTACCCCAGTGGAGACGCGGGATTTCCACAGGATGAGCACAAGCTCTGGAAACTGTGCGGTCATCACGACCCGCTCTTGATGCGCACGATGAGATCGGTGACCTGGTTGTAGATCTGGTGACGTTCCTTCATCAGGCCGGCGATCTTCTCCACGGCGTGCATGACGGTGGAGTGGTCGCGCCCACCGAACTCCCGCCCGATGGCGGGGTAGCTGAAGTCGGTGAGCTCGCGGAAGACGTACATGCTGACCTGGCGGGCCGTCACCAGCGGGCGCCGCCGGTTGGGACCGCAGAGTTCCTCGACCGAGAAGCCGAAGGTCTCCGAGGTGGCCTCGAGGATGACCTGGGGGGTGATCCGTCGGGGCTGGTCGGCCGAGACGATGTCGGAGAGGACCTCCTCGGCGAGGGCCCGGCTCATGGGCTGGTGGTTCAGGCTGGCGAACGCGGTGACCCGGATCAGCGCCCCTTCGAGTTCCCGGATGTTCTCCTTCACGTGGGTGGCGATGAACTCGAGGACCTCGTCGGGGACGGCCACCTGCTCGTGCTCGGCCTTGGTCTGGAGGATGGCCAGGCGCGTCTCGAGCTCTGGAGGCTGGACCTCGGTGATGAGACCGGAGAGGAAGCGGCTCCGTAGTCGGTCCTCGAGTGTGGCGATCGACTTCGGGGGGCGGTCCGAGGTCAGCACGATCTGCTTGGACGCCCCGTAGAGGGAGTTGAAGGTGTGGAAGAACTCCTCCTGGAGCGACTCCTTGCGCTCCATGAACTGTACGTCGTCGATGAGGAGGACGTCACATTCCCGGTAGCGGCGCTTGAACGCCGTCGTGGAGCTGTGCCTGATGGCGTCCACGAACTCGTTCATGTAGGTCTCGGTGGTCACGTACCTGACGTTGCGCCCGCTGAAGTTCTCGAGGACGTAGTTGCCGATGGCATGGAGGAGGTGGGTCTTGCCGAGGCCGGCATCTCCGTAGATGAACAGCGGGTTGTAGGACCGGGCCGGCGACTCGGCAACCGATTGGGCGGCTGCGTGGGCGAACCGGTTGGAGGAGGCGATGACGAAGGTCTCGAACGTGTAGCGCGGATCGAGGACGGGGAACCCCCCGTTTTCCGGCCGGACGGAGGACGCGGCGGGGCGGACGGCCGTGCGGCCGGCGGGCGGTGCGTCGGGCCCGTCGGCTTCGTCGGCCGTCGGGCCCTGGTCGTCCAGCGGGGCCAGGACCTGGAGGTGGACCGTGAGGTCGCGTCCGAGCGTCCCGGTGACGGTGTCCTGGATCAGTCCGAGGAAGCGCGACTCGATCCGGTCGCGGATCAACTTGTTCGGAACTCCGAGGAGGACCTCATGTTCTTTGATGGACAGTGGTGTGACGCCCGACAGGTACGCCTGCCAGATGGCGTCGGACACCTGCTCGCGAAGGGCTTCCGCGCACGATATCCACAACTCTTCGGTGTCGTTCACTTGGGCCTCCGCCCTCTGACTGCGCAACTGGTCCACAAAGATATCCACAGCTGTGGACGAGCACCATCCGACGGTGCCCCGCTCCCTGGTCGGAGGTGGGCGCTGTCACTCCCTGTCGCTTCCGTCCCCGTAGGCCTCGTCGCGTCCCGACCGTCCTACGGGTGGGTGCGTCTGGCCGTCTGCCTCGGTCGGAACGGTACACCGTGCTCGTCGTTGGTGCCTGTGGGCTCCGACTAGAGCCAGCGGCCCGTTTCGGCGTAGCATGTACGTCGAATGCCCGGTCCCGAGTGACGGGGCCCCCTGCCGCTCGGACGCCCATGTCCGCGGTCCAGGGCGAGGAAGGAAGTGGATGGATGAAACGGACGTACCAACCCAATGTGCGCAAACGCGCCAAGACGCACGGCTTCCGCAAGCGGATGTCGACCAAGGCGGGGCGGGCTGTGATCCGGGCTCGTCGCGCGAAGGGGCGTCAGCGCCTGTCGGTGTGACTGGATCGCGTCCCGCGGGCTCTGGCGGGAGTGTGGTGGGACCGATCCGATCCCACCGCACGTTCACCGACCTGCGCCGGCCGTCGGGCAGGGGGAGGTACGGCCCGGTGTCCGTGAACTTCGTCGACCGGCCGGACTGGGACGGGCGGGAGGTGGCCTACGCCGTCAACCGCAAGGTCGCCAACGCGGTCGGACGCAATCGACTGCGTCGCAGGATGCGGGCGATCGTGGCGGAGAGCGCCGCCGACCTGCCGACAGGTGCCTACCTGGTGCGCATCGGGCCCGAAGGGCCCGCCCTCGAATTCCACGAACTGAAGGTGGCCATGAGCCGAGCAATCGAGAAAGCGACGAAGCAGGTCCCCGGCACAGCCTCGTCGACCCCTCGCGCCCCTGCCGGTGGCGGATCATGACCGGCCAGGCGTCACCCGGTCTGACCTGCATCGACACCCACGACGACGACCAGCCTCCCGCCGCGGCCGCCGTCCGGAGGACGGCGCCGGCGCGGCTCCTGGTGGGCGTGATCCGCGGGTACCAGGGCGCACGGTCCGGGCGTCCAACCGGATGCCGGTACCTCCCGACCTGTTCGGAGTACGCCGTGGAGGCCATCGACACGCACGGACCGGCACGGGGATCCGTCTTCGCCGCCCGCCGCATCGCCCGCTGCACCCCGTGGGGTGGGCACGGCGTCGACCCCGTTCCTGATCGGAGGGAGCCGTGAGTTCGCTCACCCACGCCATCGGCGGCATCTTCCAGCCGATCCTGAAGTTCATCGCCGACATTCTGGCGTTCTTCTACGCCCTCATCCCGAGCTATCCGGTGGCGGTGACCCTGCTCACCATCGTCGTGATGGCCGCACTCACGCCCCTGACGGTCAAGAGCACCAAGAATATGGCGGCCATGCAGGCCCTCGGCCCGGAGATGAAGAAGCTCCAGCAGAAGTACAAGGGGCCCGAGAACAGGACGCAGCTCAACGAAGAAATGATGGCGCTCTATAAAGAGCACAATGTCAACCCTGCATCGGGGTGCCTCCCGATGCTATTGCAGATGCCGTTCTTCTTCATGCTGTACAGCGTCATCCGCGGGATCACCAACACGGTGGGCAAGGGGGCGACGCTTCCGTACACGGTGACGGCGACCGGGATCGACGCCAACTCGACGAGCGTCTGCCACTCGACGGTCTGCGCCGACCCGCGGTACATCTCGCCCAGCACGAAGATGTATCACGATATCGTCGCTTCTCACGGTCAGCTCACGTCGGGCGGGATCAACTTCGCCGCGAAGCTCCTGTCGCACCACTCGAGCCCGTGGATGTACATCCCCTACGCCTTGCTGGTGATCGGGGCGGTCGGCCTCCAGTACCTCCAGATGGCCCGACTCAATGCGCGTAATCCGCAGGCTAATCAAGCCAATCCGCAGGCGGCAATGTTGCAGAAATACATGCCCCTGATATTCGGGTTCATTTATCTCAATGTTGCGGCGATTCTGAACGTCTATTTCATTGTTTCGAGTGCCATCCGAATCGGGACGCAGGAGGTGCTGTTCCGTAAGGGGATCGTCCCGGGACCCGGGAGCACGGCGGGCGCGGGCGGTAAGCCGCGCACCCTGTCGGCCTCCAAGGATGCCGGGGTCGAGTCGTCGGAGCGCGCCCTGCCCAAGGCCAAGAGCCCCGGCGTGGCCAAGAGCCCCGGCGCGGCCAAGAGCCCCGGCGCGGCCAAGAGCCCCGGCGCGGCCAAGAGCCCCGGCGCGGCCAAGAGCCCCGGCGCGGCCAAGAGCCCCGGCGCGGCCAAGAGCCCCGGCGCGGCCAAGGGGTCGCCTCCGAGCGGCAACGGTTCGAAGCCGTCGACGAACGGGAGCGGGGACGGATCGGACGAGTCCTCAGACGAAGGTGCCGCCAAGAAGCACCCACGCTCGAAGGACAAAAAAGAGAGAAAGGCACGCTGACACGTGGAATGGGTGGAAGCAAGCGGAAAGTCCCTCACCGAGGCGAAGGAGACGGTGCTGGACATGCTGGGGGTCGCCGAGGATGACGCGGAATTCATCGTCCTGAGTGAGCCGAAGGCGGGACTGTTCGGCCGGCTCCGGGGTGAAGCGAGGGTCCAGGCGCGGGTGCGCCCCGTAGCCCCGCCCCCGAAGAGAGGACGGCGCCAACGCCCCGAGAAGAAGCGCGAGGGAGGGGATCGGCCCCGGAACAAGAGCGCGGGCCAGAAGAGCTCCAACGGGAGAGGGCGCCAGGAGGGTGAGGCCTCGAAGGAGGTGGAGGACGGGGACGAACGGTCGGGTGGCGGTACGCAGGAGACCGCGACGGCCAATGGCGCCAGCAGCTCCTCGGGAGGGAATCGACGCAACCGGTCCCGCGGTGGACGAGGATCCGGTGGCGGACAGTCGAAGCAACACGACAAGCAAGTATCCGGTCGAACGGCTGGAGATAGTGAGGACAGCATGGAAGAGTCATTGACACTCGAGCAGCAGGGGGAGGCGGCACAGGAGTTCCTCTCCGGCCTGGTCCGCGAGTTCGGGCTCGACGCCACGGTCGCCTTCTCCGAGGTGGACGAGGACACCGTCCAGGTGTCGGCGTCCGGAGATGACCTCGGACTGCTGGTGGGTCCACGGGGGGCAACACTCGCCGCCGTTCAGGACCTCACCCGGACGTTCGTTCAGCGCCAGTCGGAGAACCGGACCGACCGCATCCTGGTCGACGTCGGGGGCTACCGGGAGAAGCGGAACGCCGCCCTGCGCCGGTTTGCCGAGGGGATCGTCGAGGAGGTCAAGGGTTCCGGTACCGAGCGGGCCCTCGAGCCGATGTCCCCTGCCGACCGCAAGGTCATCCATGACACCGTCAACGAGATCGAGGGAGTCGAGACCCGGTCAGACGGGACGGAGCCGTCGCGATACGTGGTGATCTCACCCACCTGACCTCTTGTCGGTGGGGCCAGGAACTTACGCCGTGGCACCGGGTCCGCCCGGTGCCACGGCCGCGTCCGGGGGAATCGCCGACGGCGCGCCGTGATGCCGGAGCATCGGGCTTGCGGCCGTGTGGGATACGGCTGGACGTGCGAGAGTGGGAACATGAGCAATGACCCTGCGAGGAGCGACATCCTCGAGAGTTTACGGCCACGGGTCGACCCGCTGCTGAGACGGGCACTCGGCCGGTCGTTCGAGCTCGGATTCCTCGGCTCGATGCCCATGGACGACCAGATCGACCATGCCCTGGGATTCGTGGCCGTCCTCGAGAGTCGGGTCGGTGCTCCACCCCGAAGTGTCATCGACCTCGGTACCGGTGGCGGGGTACCGGGCCTGATCCTGATCTCGTGCTGGCCGGACACCCGTGTACTCCTGATGGACGCCAGCGAGCGTCGCTCCGGCTTCCTGTCAGAGACCCTCGAGAGCTGGGCGAGTGGCGGGAACGGTGAGGTGGTGCGGGGGCGAGCCGAAGAGCTGGGGCACCGGGTTGAGTTGCGTGAGCAGTTCGACGCCGTCACCTCACGGTCGTTCGGGATACCTGCACTCACGGCGGAGTGCGGCTCAGCATTCCTCGCCGTCGACGGCTGGATGGTGGTGTCAGAACCTCCGGACGTGGCCGTCGAACTCAGGTGGCCGGACGAAGGGGTGGGACTTGTGGGTCTGGAACCGGTGGAGACCACGCGGGTGGCGGATCGATTCGGCTACCAGGTCCTGCGCAAGACGTCGACGATCGGGGACCGGTACCCTCGTCGGGTGGGAATTCCGGTCAAGCGGCCGATCTACTGATCCAGCGGCAGCCCTGCGGAGATCTCGACCGACCTCTCGGGATCCTCACCTCGATGTTTCACGTGAAACATCTCGAGCGGAGGTCGGTTGGGGAGACGGGTGGGCGGCGGACCCTCGGAGGACCTTTGCGGCGGTCTTCTCCAGCGACCTGGAGTGGACCGGTGGAGATGTGGCCCGGACACTCCGTCGGGAGGTGAGGCGTCTCCTGCTGTCGGCCGAACCGGAGCCGACTGCACCGGGTCTGACGATGGAGCCGCCGAACATGGCGGAAGACCAGGTTGCCGCTGGGCGACCCTCGAGTTCGACCTGACGCCAGCGGTTCGTGCGGGGTCGACGGACCGCGCACCGATGTCACCGGCGGCAGGACAGGAATGACCCTCGATGCCTCATGATCGAGGTCCTGGCGGTTCCCGTCGAACGCAGTAACGGAGGCCGGGTCGGAGGCGCGGGCAGCGCGGTCGACCGAATCGACCCGGGCGGTAGACCGCAGGGCTGCCGACGGTCCCGTGAGGGCCGGGGCATGGGGTCACCCATTGGTAGACGTCGTCGTGGGCGAGCAGCGTGCCTCGAATGGGGACGGTCGAGATGGCGCCCCCCGTGACGGCGGCACCTGATCCGGACCCACTGGGCTGACGCCCGATCGGAGGAGCCTACGGCGCACGACGAGGTCCGACCGGGTGGATGTGTGGTCCGGTGTCATGGCCCTGACCTCGGGGGGCCACTGCCATGTCGGTTGGTGGCGGTGGACGGGATGACGGCACCTGTCTCCTGGCCCGGGGCCGCAGCCGCTCGCCAGACCGATCGTCGGGTTGGTGAGTTCCGACGGCACGACGTGCCGATCAGGGCCCTGCCCGGTGGATCAGGTCGTCCGAACGCCCGGGTGCTGCCGGGACGGGGTGGCCGGGCGAGCCCCTCGGTGGTTCGACACGACTCCCCCACCCGCGAGCGCCTGCCACTCCCCCACAGTTGGACAGGGAGGGACCGGTCCTTCCGAGGTCGATCTCGTTGCGGTACTGGTGTGAACGACGGCCTCGAGCGCTCGAGCGTGGCACCGGACCGAGTCACGGAGCGGCGCGTTCCGGCAGGCGAGCGGGGTGCCGCCAGAGGACACCGGGCCATCATCAGGGTATTCGCGGACCCTCGATGTTTCACGTGAAACATTTTGGGGGGATGCTTGACCTGAGGGTCAGACCGGGGGAGTATGAAGCCCTTGCACCCTGCCTACTCGAGGAGACGATAATGCGCGGCCGACGTCGTGGTCGGAACAGGCCATCCCCTCAGAGTCCCGTCTCCCAGGAGACCGCATCGTCGGCAGCTCCCGCCGGCCAGGGCTCGGTCACCCTGGTGGAGGAGCCGCCCCCGAGCGACGAGGTCGGCGAGGCGCACCGGACCGACGCCGACGAGCAGACCGGGGTGCCGGCCGACGACACCCCCGCTCCCTCCGAAGTCGCCGCCCCGCCCGTCACCGAGCCGGCAGTCCGGGTCGGGAACCGGACAGGCGAGGAATCGCGCGAGGCCCCAGCCACGCCCGCGTCCTCGCCATCCACTTCCGATTCGGCGGTGGCGCAGGGTCCTACGGCGGAAGCAGCGCCGGTTGCCGGGCCTGCCGGGGGGCCCGGGGTGACCGAGGGGCGTGACCCGACCCCGGCGAACCCGGGTCGAGAGGCACAGGCCGCATCGGGGAATCCGCTGCCACGGGTCCTCGCTGTGGCAAATCAGAAGGGTGGGGTGGGCAAGACGACGACTTCGGTCAACCTGGGTGCAGCCCTGGCTGAACTCGGCTTCCGCGTCCTCGTCATCGACCTCGACCCGCAGGGGAATGCGACGACCGGGCTCGGGATCGACGCACGGAACTTTGAACTCTCGATGTACGACGTCCTGATGCGCGACTGCTCGCTCGAGGACTGTGTCGAGCCCACCAGCATGAAGAATCTGTTCGTCGCACCGGCCACCATCGCACTGGCCGGCGCCGAGATCGAGCTGGTCCCCGCATTCAGCCGGGAACTCAAGCTGAAGCGGGCCATCGAGTCGGTGATCGACGATTTCGACTACGTGCTCATCGACTGCCCACCGTCCCTCGGACTCATCACGGTGAACGCCCTTGCCGCCGCCACCGAGGTCCTAGTCCCGATCCAGTGCGAGTACTACGCGTTGGAGGGCCTGAGCCAGCTGATGCGCAACGTGCACCTGGTGGCGTCGAACCTCAACCCCCGGTTGGACATCTCGACCATCGTCCTCACCATGTACGACGCGCGGACGAAGCTCGCCGATCAGGTGGCCACCGAGGTCCGTGACCACTTCGGGTCCAAGGTGTGTCGGATCGTGATCCCCCGGACGGTCCGACTCTCGGAGGCCCCGTCCTTCGGTCAACCGATCACGGCTTTCGACCCCGCATCGCGCGGGGCGATCGCCTATAGGGAACTAGCCAAGGAGGTCAGCGGTGGCACGTCGTAGCGGTCTGGGGAAGGGGCTCAGCGCACTCATCCCCACCGAGGTCACGGGTGATCGCACGTCGGCACTCCGCGAGGTCCCGATCGGCAACATCAAGCCGAATCCCCGTCAGCCCCGGACGAACTTCGACGAGGAGACGATGTCCTCGTTGGCGGCGTCGATCAAGGAGCTGGGCGTCCTCCAGCCGGTCCTGGTCCGCCGGATAGGTGGCGAGTCGTCCGACGAGTTCGAGCTCATCGCTGGTGAACGACGTTGGCGGGCATCCCGGCGTGCCGGCCTCCACACCATCCCGGTGCTGATCCAGACATCGGACGATACCCACAGCCTCGAGCAGGCGTTGGTGGAGAACCTGCATCGCCAGGACCTGAACGTCCTCGAGGAGGCCGCTGCCTATCAGCAGCTCATCGAGGAGTTCGGGTTCACCCACGACCAGGTGGCGACCCGTGTGGGCAAGAGCCGCACGGCGGTGACGAACATCCTGAGACTCCTGCAGCTTCCCGCCGGCGTTCAGCGACTCCTGGCCGAGGGACAGATCAGCCCAGGACACGCACGGGCCCTGCTCGGGACTCCGGACCGCGGATACCAGGAGTCGCTGGCCCGGTCGGCGGTGTCGGACGGGCTGACGGTGCGGGCGATCGAGGAGCTGGTTCGGGAGCACAACGATCAGGCCGAGGGCATTCAGCGGCCCGACGGGTCGAGGGCGGATCTCACCGTGGTGAACGGCGGGGGAGAGGGCCCGGGGGCGCCGGACCGGGTGGGTCGGGTGCCCGATGGTACGACCCCTTCCGCGCCCGGCCCGAGGCAGCTGCCTCCTCCCGGAATCCTCGAACTCGAGGAGCTGTTGGCCAGCCACCTCAACACCCGGGTGAAGGTTGACATGTCCGCCAAGCGGGGCAAGGTCGTGGTGGAGTTCGCCACGCTCGAGGACCTCGAGCGGATCTACAAGCTCATGGTCGGCGGGGCGGAGACCTCAAACGCTCAGCAGTCCCACTCAACGTGAGGTTAACTGACATAACCATTGAAAGACCTGGTCGAACGGCCACGTATAGTGGTTGTTCACATCCCTGAAGCCTAAGTAGAGCTTCGTCCACAACCTGTGCATGAGGTTGTGGATTACTGTTCATCCGGGACCTCATGTAGAGGTGGACCCCCGCCCGTCGGCGGGCGTCCGGCCGTCAGTCCCAGGCTGTATCGACCCACTCGGCCAAGGAGTCCACGACGGCCCTGGCGATGACGGCCGAGTGCTCGACCATGGCGGAGGCCGGGCTGATCTCGCAGATCACCGACGGCATGCGGGTCTCGCGGAGCTGCGGAAGCGACATGCCCCGGATCCCGGCGTCCGGCAGGCCCAAGGTGCTGGAGAGGGCCAGATGGAGCAGTTCGGCCAGGCGGCGACCACCCGGCGAGGAGTAGCGGTACCCCGAGTAGTACGAGGCCGAGCAACCCTCGACCACGCCGAGCCGGAACCCGACGTAGACCTCCGCCTCCGCCGCGTTGGCCTCGGCAGCCTGGATCGACCCGTCCGGGTGATGGTGCGTCGTCACCTGGGCGCCCTGACTCACCAGGAGGCGCCGGACGGCTGCCACGGTGGCTCCCAGCCCACCCTCCTCGCCCAACGACACCCGCCGACCGGCCAGCGTCCGGGGGGCCTGGCGCAGCAGTTCACGGTCGCGCACCGTCGAGACCAGCTCGGTGTCGTCGTGACGGGAACCGAACCGGAGGAGCGCGGACACCGTGGTGCCCCCGGCGATGCCGTCCACCGGCAGTCCCGCATTGCGTTGGAATTCGCCGAGGGCGGCGGACGTCAGGTCGCCGAAGATGCCGTCGACGCGTCCGGTGTCGAATCCCAGTGCGCTGAGCCGCTGCTGCAGCTCGGCCACGTCGTCCCCGCGGAGCATGGGGGAGCGTCGGTAGAGGAACCGGTCACCCAGGTGGCGTCCGGCCTCGACCAGCGCCGACCATGTCTGTCGTCCACAGACGCCGTCCACCCGGAGACCCCGCCGGTACTGGAATGCCTCCACGGCCGCCCGGGTTCCCTCACGGAACGCGCCGGGCGGGTCGACCCCCACCGAGGACCCCAGGTCGGCGAGGCGCCGCTGGACATCGACCACGGCCTGGCCCTCGTCACCCATCTGCAGGTGGATCTCGCGGTCGGGGCTCAACGGCCCCCTCCGGCCCGAACCCGGCCAGACGGTGTCGGAGGCGGCCCATCGGGGGCCGCCGGTGGGTTCAAAGGTGCGCCGACAGCTCCTGGAGCAGCTGGCCCTTGCCCTTGGCGCCCACGATCCTCATGGCGGGCTCGCCGTCCTTGAACAGGATGAGCGTCGGGATGCTCATGACGTCGAACCGGCGCGTGACGTCCAGGTTGTCGTCGATGTTGAGCTTGACCACCTCGAGCTTGCCCGACTGCTCGTCGGCGATCTCCTCGAGGACCGGGGCGATCATCTTGCACGGGCCGCACCACTCCGCCCAGAAGTCCACCAGCACGGGAACCTCCGAGGACTTGACATGCTCGTCAAAGCTAGCGTCACTCAGGTTTGCGATCTTCTCACTCATGATCCCTGTTCCTCCTGGACCCGGTCCGGGCCCGACTGGTCTGTCCGAACGGACACGCTACGTCAACCGCCCCGGCTGCCGTCGCATTCCCGGACCCTGCGTTCAGTGACCGGAAGCGGCCTGGTCGTCGAGCCAGCGCTCGGCGTCGATGGCGGCCATGCAGCCCGATCCCGCGGCGGTGATCGCCTGCCTGTACCGGTGGTCCTGGACGTCGCCGCAGGCGAAGACGCCCTCGACGTTGGTGTACGTGGTGGTACCCACCGTCGTGAGGTACCCGCTGTCCTCCATGTCGAGCTGACCCTTGAACAGGTCCGTGTTCGGCTGATGGCCGATGGCGACGAACAGACCGGACAGCGCCAGGTCGGTCTCCTGGCCCGTCTCGTTGTTCCGGACGCGGATCCCCGACACCTTGGTGTCGCCCATCACGTCCACCACCGAGCTGTGCCACAGGAACTCGATCTTCGGGTTGTCCACCGCCCGCTGCTGCATCACCTTGGACGCGCGCAGCTCCCCGCGCCGGTGGATGAGGATGACCTTCTCGGCGAACCGGGTCAGGAACAGGGCCTCTTCCAGTGCGGAGTCGCCACCACCGACCACCGCGATCTCCTGGCCCCGGAAGAAGAAGCCGTCGCAGGTGGCGCACGTCGACACTCCGTAGCCGAGCAGCCGCTCCTCGTTGGGCAGTCCGAGCATGAGGGACTTGGCCCCGGTGGCCACGATCAGGGCGTCGGCGGCGTAGGTGGGCTCAGCGGCGTCGGGATCGCCCACCCACAGCCCGAAGGGGCGGCTCGAGAGGTCGACACGGGACACCTTGGCCGTCACGTAGTCGGTGCCGAACCGTGCGGCCTGCTCACGGAACGCCCCCATGAGCTCGGGCCCCATGATGCCCTGGACGAACCCGGGGAAGTTCTCGACCTCGGTGGTCAGCATCAGCTGTCCACCGGGCTGGTCGCTGGTCGAGGACGGCTCACCCTCGATGACCAACGGGGACAGCTGGGCACGGGCGGCGTAGATCGCCGCGGTCAGGCCCGCCGGTCCCGATCCGACGATGACGACCTGCCGGGACTCGGTCACGCCATGGTCCCGGAAGCGCTCCGATCGATGCGCTGGCTCCAGGCGGCGATGCCCCCGGCCACGAAGACCACCCCCACGATCAGGTCCGAGACCCACACCCGGTTGCCCGGGATGTAGACGGTCAGGAGCCGGACGAGGGTGATCGACAGGAGGGTCAGCGTGACCACGGCGGCCGTGAGGACGATGATGCCGAAGACGATGGCCCGCGTGGCCAGGGTGAGCGGGCGGACCGCCTTGTTCTGGATGAAGTCGACGACGGCGTCGACGGCGTCCGCACCCTTGGTGGGCAGGTCGTCGAGGGCCGCCATGCTGGGCAGCGACGGTGCGTGTTGCTCGGGCTTCAGGTCCATGCCGTGAGGATACCCCGGTACCGGTGGCCGACAGCCGTTGGCGGGATCAGTCCAGGGTGATCATGCACAGCCCGATGGTGCCGGGACCCGTGTGGGTGCCGACCACCGGACCGAGCTGGCCGACGAGGAGGGGATGCTCGGACTTCACGTCGGCGATCAGCGTCAGGAAGTCATCGATGTCGGGTGCGGCGCCGTGGGAGACACCGATCCGGCTCAACGGCGGCGCCTGCAGGGCCTTGTCCGCCAGGTACTGCAGCGACCGCCCCCGTGTCCGCTGTTTCGACTCCTCGCCCACTTCGCCGTCGACGAGGGTGACCACCGGCTTGATGGAGAGGAGTGAGCCGAGCAGGGCCCGTGCCCCGCCGATGCGGCCGCCCTTCTCCAGATGGTCCAGGGTGTCGACGGCGCCGAACACCGACATCCGGGGGATCAGCTCGGCCACCCGGGCTTCGAGGAGGTCGAGCCCGGCCCCCGACGCCGCCAGTTCGGCGATGTCGAGGACCATCAGGCCGAGGCCCAACGTCATGGAGCGCGAGTCGACGACGCGCACGTCGATGTCCGTGACCGCCTTGGCCGCCGCCGTGGCGGCCTGGAACGTGGCGGACACCCCGCCAGAGATGTCGAGGCAGAGGACGCCGTCGTAGCCGTCGGCGGCAGCGGCCTCGAAGGCCTGCTGGAAGGCACCGGGGGACGGGGCCGCCGTCTCGGGCAGCACGTCGCTCGCCTTGCAGCGTGCCCAGAACTCGTCGGCGGACAGGTCCCGACCGTCGACGAACTCCTCGGCACCGAACCGGATCGACAGGGGGACGACGACGACGCCGTGCTCTTCGGCCACCTCCGCAGAGAGGTCGCACGCACTGTCGGTCACTACCCGGATCCTGGTCATGGGGCTACTCCTCGTCATCGGGGGGCACCGGGGCCCCCGGCTCGTGTGTCGGCGGCGTGCCGGCCGTGCGGCCATCCCCCGGCCCACCCGGTGGAGGGCTGCCCCGTCCGCCGGGCACCGGGCGCAGGTGGCGAACCGGGGCGGTGTCGGACCCGGGGTCGAGTCTGCCACGGAACGGGATGGGCGAAGACCCACTGGCGCCGTGGTCGGTCGGCGGCGGGACGGCCTCGGCCGTCCCGGGTCCGGCCGCCCCCGGAGCGGTGTCCGTGTCCGGGGTGACGAGGCGGATCGAGGAGAAGGTGGCCCGTTCGCGGGGCGTATCGGCCACCACCTCGTTGGGGACCTCCGGTCCGACCGGGGCGGTGGACCCGGCTGCCCGCCGGGCTTCGGCCCGATCGGCGCGTTCCCCGATCGTGCGCCGCTCCTCACGGGCACCCATCAGCAGCGTTGTCCCGACGAAGGAGACCACGCCCACGACGACTCCCAGGACCACCCGGACGAACAGGGCCCCGTCCGAGGTGGCGCCGGACACGTTCACGGCGAGGACGGTGGCCACCGCCATCACCGCCGTCGAGACCAGGACCCGGGTCAGGGGTGTGATCAGGTCGCCACCGGCGAGCCCGCCCTCCTTGGCCGACACCACGCGGAGGCCGAGGAGGGCGGCCACGGAATAGGCGATGGACAGAGACAGGGCCAGCCCCCGGACACCGAGGGGGCCCACGAGGAGCACGGCCAGGACGATGTTGAGGGCGTTCTCGACCAGGTAGATCCGGAAGGCGGTCCGGGTGTCCTGCATCGCCTGCAGCACCCGGACCACGTACAGGAAGGTGCAGAACCCGGGCAGGCCGAGGGCGAACATGGCGAGCGTGGCGGCGGTGACCGACGCCTGGGCCGGCGTCTCGGCGCCGTGGGCGAGGACCAGGTCGATGAGGGGGTGGGCCAGGATGATCATCCCGACGGCCGACGGGATGACGAGGGCCAGGATGCTCCGGAGGCCGAAGGCCATGCGGTGCCGGAAGGCGGCCAGGTTCCCCTCGGCCCACCGGGCCGACAGCGACGGGGTGACCGCGCTCATCACGGACACGGCGATGACCCCGTAGGGGAGCTGGAAGAACGTGTATGCGTACGTCCAGGCCGACACCGCCCCGGGGAGCCGGGCCCCATCGGCCAGCGCCAGCACCACCACGAGGGCGACCTGGTTGGCGAGCACGATCCCGAAGGTCCATCCGGCCAGCCGGCTGATGCGGCGCATGGCCTCGTGGCCGGGTTGCCACCGGAACCGGATGCGCAGATCGGAGCGGAGGAGCGACGGCACGAGGAGGGCGGCCTGGACGAACACGCCCAACGTCGTGCCGATGGCGAGGACCAGCAGTGCCTTGTGGTGGGCGTCGATGGTGGCGAGGTTGGGGTCCGGCACCAGGACGTGGAACCACACCAGGATGCCGATGACCACCACGTTGTTGGCGATGGGCACGAACATGGGCGCGGCGAACTTGCCCTGCGTGTTCAGCAGTGCCGTGGCGAGGGCGATCAGTCCATAGCACGCCAGCTGCGGGACGAACCATCGCAGCAGGTAGGTGGCGACGACCTGCTGTTGGTGCACGTCGGCGTGATGGTTGGTCGCCGTGTACAGGTCGATGATCGACGGCGTGAGGACGAAGAAGGCGATGGTGGCGACGACGACGAGGGCGACGGTAGCCGTCACCACCGACGAGATCGCCTCCCACGCCTCCTCCGGGTCCTTCGTGGTCAGCTCGGACACGAACACGGGGACGAACGTGGCGGCCAGCACACCGCCGATGACGATGTCCGTGATGATGTTGGGCGTGGTGTTGGCCAGGTTGTAGGCGTCGGCGAAGCCGCCGCCGCTGACCGCGGCCGTCAGGGCGACGACCCGGCCGACACCGGTGAGCCGCGACAGGGTCGTGCCGACCGCCATGCCCGCAGTGGCTCCTCCCAGCCGGCGCGTGGCTCCCCGGGGTGGGGTGGGCATCCGCTCCTCGGCGGTGTCCGCCGTCCCCGCCTCGATGATGTGGTCCTCGTCGGTCATGGTGCGGATGTGGACTGGGAGTCGGCGTCGGTGGAGGCGCCTTCGATGCCCGGACCCCGAACGCCTCCCGTGTCGTCAGCGGTCCCGTCGTCCCCCTCCTCGGCCCGCCGGGCGGCCCGCCGCCTGATCGACGTGCGGAACCACCAGACGGCCAGGACCACCACGGCCCCGGCGGTCAGAACCACGCCCACCACCGAGGACGACGTGGACCGGATCGAGAGCTCCCCGGCGGCGAGGTGCAGTGTGCCGTCCGGCGCCACCAGGGTCACGTCGAGCCGGAAGACGCCCGGGGCGCGGGTGTGGACGCGCACGTAGACGACGTTGGAATGGTGGGAGAGGGTCACCGGTACGGAGTACTGGGTGGCGCCGTTGGGGAAAAGGAGCTTGTCGCTGCTGAGGACCAGCGATGCCGAGACGGAGTAGGCGGCGCCGGAGACGATGGTCACCGGCACGAGCCCGCTGCTGGCCGTGAGGGTCACCGTCTGGTCTCCCTCCACGGCGAGCTGGCCCAGCTGCGCGTCGAGGGCCGAGGCGGCGTTGACCACCACGGCCGACTGCTGTTGGGGACGCAGCGTCTGCGCCTCGGCCCCGAGCACCAGGTCGCCCAGCTGCCCGACCAGTGTGCGCGAGCCGACGGCCGCTGCCGCGAATCCGTCGACCCGGGCCCGCTGGGCGCGGATCGCGGCGGAGGGGAGACCGGCCCCACCGGCGGTGCCGGTCAGCCGGCAGGCCGTTCGGCACGGCGCCGGGGAGGGGAACAGGGCGAACACCTGCGACGTCGTCATGGCCTGTACGACCGGGTTGCCGTCGAGGGACCCCAGCAGCGCGTCGACGAAGGTGGGGTCGTCCGACCACGAGGCGGGGGCGACGGCCAGCACGGCGCGGGGCGAGTCGCCGTTCGGGAGCTCGTAGTAGAGCTGGGCCAGCTCGGCCACGAGCTGGTGGGCGGCCAGGACCGGGTTTCCGGGGGACGAGGTGAACCGTGCCGTCAGGTCGTCGTCCGACGCCATGGCGACGATCCCTGTCCCGTGCTGGCCGACGAGGGGGAAGGGCAGGGTGGTCGAGCCGTCGGCCGGAGCGGAAGTCAGGTCGCTGGTGGGCAGCACGACCTGCCGGTACCCGTCGCCGGCCAGCGCGGCCACGGCGGCGGCGTCGAGCGCGTCCCCGGTGACCCACGGCCCCAGCCCGTCGGCCGGGATGGGCACGGGTCGCTGCGTGACGCCGGCGACGACCCCGGTGCCCCGGGCCACCTGGAGGCCCAGCTCGGACGAGAGTCCGGCGCCGACCAGGGCACTGGCGTCGACCGGCGTGAACGGTGCGGCGGTGATCTCGTGGACGTCGGGTGTCGAGGCCAGCTGCGCGAGCTGAGCGAGGGTCGACGCATGTGCGCCATCGGCCAGGAGCTCGGTGGTCTGTCCGCTCACCTGGAGGGTGACCGGAACCGCCGGGTGCTGGGTGGCGATGGTGGCGACGGTGCCGGACACGGCGGACACGGCGGCGTCGGGCGGGGTGGCCAGTGCGGCCGAGGGGTGTACCAGGAGGTCGGTCGGTGACGGCGAGATCGATGCCGGCTGTGTGATCTGGACGGGCAGCACCACAGCCACGCGCAGCCGTTGCGTCGATGCGGGGGCATCGGTGTACACGAGGTGGGTGGTGAAGGAGCTGACCACCGAGCCGCCCGAGGTGTCGACGAGTTGGATGCGGACCGGGAACACTCCGGCCGGGAACGACTGGCACTGCTCTCCGACGGGGAGCAGGTGGATGGTGAACGGGGCGGTCGCCGATGCCGAACCCGTGTCGCCCACCACCACCGGCATGGCCAGGTCGACACCGCCACCGGCGGCGGGTGGCAGAGCGCTGAGGACGAGGGGCGACGGGGTCGAGGACACCGGGGCGCCGTTCGGGCCCGGTCCCACTGACTGGTCGAAGCCGGAGATGCTGGACAGGCACGGGTAGACGGCCACGGTGATCGCGAGCTCGGCCGCCGGCACACCGGTCGGGCCCGCCCGCAGGTGGAGGTCGAAGTCCTGTCCCGGGGTCACCCACGGTGTCTGGGACACCAGGACCAGTGCCGGCCGGGTCTGCGACACGGCGACCGTGACGGGCGACGCCACCACCGGCTCCGATCGGCCGAGGAACGCCACGGCGGCGAACACAACGAGGAGTGCGGCGGCGCCCCGCACGACCGCCGGCGCCCCGCGCCGGTCCCATCGACCAGTCGCCCTCGCAGGCGCTTCACCTGGAACCGGTGCGGACCTGCCGTCGGCCGGTCCGGTACCGCCGGGTTCGCTGCCCCCGGGGCAGGTTCTGGCTCGTTGCCGGTCCACGTCGAACCGCAGCCTACGTCAGCCGCACTACCCTCGGCTGCGTGTTCCCCGAGCGCCTGCGGCCCCTGGTCGACGCCACCGCCGACCTCTCCGACCGCTTCCGTTCGGCCGGCCACACGCTGTACCTGGTGGGCGGCTCCGTGCGTGACGCCATCCTGGCGGAGACCGACGCGCCGGCGGTGACGGGGGCCGAGCCGCTGTCCGGAGCGGGCCGCCCCGATCTCGATTTCACCACCGACGCCCTCCCGGACGCCATTGAGGCCGTCCTGCGGGGGTGGGCCGACGCCGTGTGGACCCAGGGTAAGAGGTTCGGCACCATCGCCTGCCTGCGGGGGGACCAGAAGTACGAGATCACCACCCACCGGGCCGAGGCGTACCACCCCGACTCCCGCAAGCCCGACGTCGCCTTCGGCGACCGGATCGAGGACGACCTGGCTCGGCGTGACTTCACCGTGAACGCCATGGCCCTCCGCCTGCCCGAGCTGGAGCTGATCGACCCGTTCGGCGGCCTCACCGACCTGGCGCAACGGCGGCTGCGCACCCCGCTCGACCCCGAGGTGTCGTTCTCCGACGACCCGCTGAGGATGTTGCGGGCGGCACGGTTCATGGCCAAGCTCGACCTCGAGCCGACCGACGCGCTGGTGGCCGCCGTCCGGGCCGGACAAGGGCGGCTGTCGATCGTGTCGGCCGAGCGCATCCGTGACGAACTGGACAAGATCATGGTGGTGCCGGTGCCGTCGAAGGCGCTGTGGTTCGTCGTCCGGACCGGTCTGGCCGAGGAGTTCCTGCCCGAGCTCCCCGGGCTGGCGCTCGAGCAGGACCCGATCCACCGGCACAAGGACGTGCTCGGGCACACGCTGGCGGTGGTGGACAAGACGTCCCCGGACCGCCTGCTGCGCCTGGCCGCACTCTTCCACGACGTGGGCAAGCCGCGGACCCGGGCGTTCGTGGACGGCGGGGTGACCTTCCATCACCACGAGGTGGTGGGTGCGCGCATGACCCGCAAGCGCATGCAGGCCCTCCGGTATCCGAACGACGAGGTCGACGTGGTCACGGAGCTGGTCAACCTCCATCTGCGCTTCCACACCTACCGACTGGGGTGGACCGATCGCGCCGTGCGCCGCTACGTGCGTGACGCCGGGCCGTTGCTCGATCGGCTGAACGAGCTGACCCGCTGCGACTGCACGACCCGCAATGCCGCCAAGGCCCGGGCCCTCGACCGGCGCATGGACGAGTTGGAGGCCCGCATCGCCCAACTGGGGGAGCAGGAGGAGCTGGACGCCATCCGTCCCGACCTCGACGGGGCCGAGATCATGGCCCACCTCGGGATCCCGCCGGGCCGAACCGTGGGCGAGGCCCTGGCCTACCTCCTGGAACTGCGGATGGACGAAGGCCCCCTCGGCGAGGAGGAGGCCTACCGTCGCCTGGATGCGTGGTGGTCGGCGCAGGACGCGCCAGCCTGAAGGCCGACCTCCCCGGACGGCGGCCCCCGAGGGGTCAGTCCTCGGGCCAGACCGGACCGAGGTCGCCAGCGGCGAACGACTCCACCATGTCGTGGGCGACGTCGTCGTGGTACTGCACCGGCGGCGACTTCATGAAGTAGGCCGACGGCCCGAGGAGTGGGCCACCGATGCCCCGGTCGAGCGCCAGCTTGGCGCACCGCACGGCGTCGATGATCACGCCGGCGGAGTTGGGCGAGTCCCACACCTCGAGCTTGAGCTCCAGGTTGAGCGGAACGTCGCCGAAGTTGCGGCCCTCCATCCGGATGTACGCCCACTTGCGGTCGTGGAGCCACGGCACGTGGTCCGAGGGCCCGATGTGGACGTCGTCGGCGTCGAGGTCCCCGTGCTCGATCTGACTGGTGACGGCCTGGGTCTTCGAGACCTTCTTCGACTCGAGCCGCTCACGCTCCAGCATGTTCTTGAAGTCCATGTTGCCGCCCACGTTGAGCTGGTAGGTGTGGTCGAGGGCGAGGCCACGGTCCTCGAAGAGGCGGGTCAGGATGCGGTGGACGATGGTCGACCCCACCTGGCTCTTGATGTCGTCGCCCACGATGGGCAGTCCGGCGTCGTGGAACTTGCGGGCCCAGACCGGGTCCGAGGCGATGAACACCGGTATGGCGTTGACGAAGCCGACCCCGGCCTGCAGGCAGGCGTCCGCGTAGAACCGTTGGGCCTGCTCGGAACCGACCGGCAGGTAGCTGACCAGGACCTCGGCACCCGACTCCTTCAGGGCGGCCACGACGTCGACCGGCTCGGCCGGCGACTCCTCGACCGTCTCCCGGTAGTACTTGCCGAAGCCGTCGAGCGTCGGGCCCCGCTGCACGGTCACGCCCAGGTCACCCACGGAGGCGAACCGGATCGTGTTGTTCTGCCCGGCGAAGATGGCCTTGCCGAGGTCGGTGCCGACCTTGGTGGCGTCGACGTCGAATGCGGCCACGAACTCGAGGTCGCCGACGTGGTAGCCGCCGAGCACCACGTGCATCAGTCCGGGCACGGTCTCGCCGGCCTCGGCGTCGCGGTAGTACTCCACGCCCTGGATCAGCGAGCTGGCGCAGTTGCCCACGCCGGCGATCGCCACTCGGATCTTGCTCATCGTGCGGTTCCCTTCATGTGTGTGGATGCGCCCCGGGGGGTCGCGTTGGCAGGTCCGCCCCTGGAGGCGCGGGTACTCATGACGCCCCCGAAGGCGACGTCGAGGACAGGGCATCGCCCGCGTGGGGCTCGCCGAGTTCGGTGCCGGGTGCTCCGGTACCGGAGATCGCTGGTCCGCCCGACGCGGGGGACGGTACGCCGCCGGCACGGGTCGAGGCCTGCTTCTGGCGCTCCGCCTCGATGAGCCGGTCGAGCCACGCGATGTCGTGCTCGGTCGCCTCCGTGCTGTGCTCGACGAGCGAGCGGGTGTACACGTCGAGGCGCTCGCCCGAGGCGCGCACCCTGTCGGTGGCCAGTCGGCGGGTCAGCTGGGCACGGCGACGCTCCAGGAGGGACAGGCGGGCAGACGGGGCCAGGTGGCGTGCGAAGGCCAGTCGGAGGCCGAAGCTCCGTGCATCGTCGGCGCCGGCCGGCTCCTCGCCCTCGAGGAGCTGCTCGAACAGGGCGCGTCCGGCCGCGGTGATCCGGTACACCTTGCGGGAGCGCTTGGTCCCGAGCGACGCGCCGGACCGGCGGGCCCGCATGCCGGCACGCTCGCCGCCCAGTGAGCCCGTGGCCGGGATGGGCGAGCCGCCCCCCGACTCGGTCACCGTGACGGCGCCCGACCGCTCGAGCCGGGACAGTGCGGGATACAGCGAGCCGAACGAGATGTTGGCGAAAAGTCCGAGCTCGTCGCGGAGGCGACGACGTATCTCGTAACCGTGCATCTCCTGCTCGAAGAGCAGCCCGAGGATGGCGAGATCGAGCACGTCAGATCCGGCGGAACGTGGGGGAGGGGGAGTTCACCAACTGCATACTCGCTACGATACATCATTTCGATGTATCGAGTTGATACATCGAAATGACATCCGCCTCCTCCGGCCGCTGATCCGGTCGCCGGGGATCCGGAGCCTCCCGGGGACCGAGGCGGTACCCTGGCCCGGTGAGCTTCCGACCCGGAGCGCTCGACGGCGTGCAGACCTCCCCCACCGGGGGCCAGGTCGAGTACCTCCTCGCCCGGAACTCCGTCATCCGCGAGTTCCGCAAGGGGCGGCTCTCCCGCCTCGACGTGTGCGACGCCCATCCCGAACTGATCCGTGCCGCCACCAACCTCGGCCGTCCGATGGGTAAGCGGTGTCCGATCTGCGAGGAGTCCGACCTCGTCGACGTCACCTTCGTGTTCGGCTCGAAGCTGCCCGCCGGTGGCCGGTGCGTCGCCACCCAGGCGGAGCTCGCCCGCTACTGGCGGCGCAAGGAACCGGTCGTCTGCTACGTCGTCGAGGTGTGCTGCGGGTGCCGGTGGAACCATCTGGCCCGGATGTATCCCGCCGGCGCCGGGGTCGACGCCGTCGCCCGCAAACCGCTGCGGAGCCGTACCACCCCCTAGCCGCGTCGCCCCGCAGGTCTCCCCGCCCTGTCGCAGGGTCGGGAGGTCGCAGGGTCGGGAGGTCGCAGGGTCCGGCGGCGCACTACCATGGAGGTGCAGCAGCTCGTACTCCGCGGGGTCCGTCCCCGCCGATGCCGCCGGCAGCCCCAGGGCGCTGGACGGATGATGAGGAGGAAGCCATGCCCGAACCCCGGTCCGTGACCGTGCCTGCGGTCCGCGCCGCCAAGGTGCGAGACGGCCATGTCCCTCTGGTGATGGTCACCGCCTACGACGCGCCGGGCGCCCGAGTCGCCGACGCAGGCGGCGTCGACATGATCCTGGTCGGAGACTCGGTGGCCAACGTCGTGCTCGGCTACGAGGACACGTTGCAGGTGAGCATCGCCGACATGGCCCACCACGTCGGCGCTGTCGCCCGGGCCCGCCCGGGCGCGCTCGTCGTCGGGGACCTGCCGTGGCTGAGCTACCACGTGGACGTGGCCGACACCGTCCGCAACGCCGCCGCCCTGATCCGGGCGGGAGCCCAGTGCGTCAAACTCGAGGGCGGCGCCGTCCGGACCCCGATGATCGAGGCCCTGGTGCGGGCCGAGATCCCGGTGATGGGCCACATCGGGCTCACCCCGCAGTCGGTGAACGCCTTCGGCGGGTTCCGGGTCCAGGCCCGTGACGACGAGGCCGCCCGGCTCCTGGTGGAAGGGGCGAGGGCGGTCGAGGCGGCGGGGGCGTTCGCCGTGGTCGTGGAGGGCGTGCCCGAAAAGGTGGGAGCCGCCGTCACCGAGGCCCTCGACGTGCCCACGATCGGCATCGGCGCCGGACCGCACTGCGACGGACAGGTCCTGGTCCTGCACGACCTCCTGGGCGTGACCACCCGCACGGCCAAGTTCGTCCGGCGCTACGCGTCCCTTGCGGACGACGCCACCGCGGCCGTGGCCGCCTTCGCCGCCGACGTGCGGTCCGGTGCCTTCCCGGCCGACGCGGAGGTCTACCACTGAGCGTCGGCTAGAGTGCTCTGGCTGTTCCGGCCACCATCGAGTTCCCCCAGGGGAGTCCGCACCGGTGGTCGTCAATGTTCCGACCTGCCCCACGCCGTGGGGCTCGGGTGCAGCGCACCCGATCCAGAGGGAGGTGAGCCGTTCATGCGGCCCTACGAAACCATGGTCATTTTCGACACCGCGGCCGATGAAGCCGCGGTCAACGGGGTCCTGGACCGGGCCCTGGCCGCGCTCAAGGCCAAGGGGGGCAACCCCGGCCGGGTCGAGCGCTGGGGTCGACGGACCTTCGCCTACGAGCTCCAGCACAAGCGCGAGGGCTACTACGTCGTCATCGAGCTCAACGCCGAGCCGCCCGCGGTAGCCGACATGGAGCGCGTGTTCGTGCTGGCCGACGAGGTCCTGCGCCACAAGGTCATCCGGCTGCCCGACAAGGTCGCCGGCCGCCGAGCCGCAGCCGCGGCCGCAGCCAACGGGGAGGGCTGACCATGGCGGGCAACGCAGTCACGCTCGTGGGCAACATCACCCGCGACCCCGAACTCCGATTCACCAACACCGGGCAGGCGACGGCCAGCTTCGGGCTCGCCGTCAACCGCCGGTGGCAGAACCGCCAGACCCAGGAGTGGGAGGAGGCGACCTCCTTCTTCGACGTGGTGTGCTGGCGCGAGATGGCCGAGAACGCCGCCGAGAGCCTGACCCGTGGATCCCGGGTCATCGTCACCGGGCGCCTGGAGCAGCGCAGCTGGGAGACCCCGGACGGCGACAAGCGGTCCAAGGTCGAGGTCGTCGCCGACGAGATCGGGCCGAGCATCCGCTGGGCCACGGCACAGGTGACCAAGAACGAGCGCCGGGCCCCGGGTGAGGGGCCGTCGGCCGGCGGCGGCGGACGTGGCGGTCAGTCGAGCGGGGGCGGCGCACCAGCCGATCCCGGGTACGGATACAGCGAGGAGCCCTTCTAGTCATGGCCAGGAACAACGATCGTGGAGGCAGCACCGCCAGGCGGGCGCCCAAGGACAACGGCCGGCGCGTCAAGAAGAAGCCGTGCGCTCTGTGCAAGGACCGGGTGGAGTGGGTCGACTACAAGGACGTCGCCATGCTCCGCAAGTACATGAGCGACCGGGGCAAGATCCGGGCGCGCCGCGTCTCGGGCAACTGCACCCAGCACCAGCGTGACGTCGCCATCGCCATCAAGACGGCTCGTGAGCTCGTCCTGCTCCCGTACACCCAGCGCACCACCACCGAGCGACCCGGCGGTCGTGGCGGCCGGGGCGGGCGCGACGGTGGCTTCGCCGGCGGTGGCGGTCGCCGGGGACGCGACGAGGAGCGCACGCTGGGCGAGGACGGCGCATCGACGGCGATCCCCGACGGAACCCCCCCGCTGGACGGCTCCGGTGAGCCCGTCGAGGTGGTCGAGGTCGATGTCGTGGAGCTGGACAGCGGCGAGGAGCTCGTGATCGTGGAGACCCCCGAGGCAGGTGAGGAGTGATGAAGGTCCTCCTCCGCACCGACGTGGACGGGGTGGGCAAGCGCGGCGACATCATCGACGTCGCCGGCGGTTTCGCCCGGAACCACCTCCTGCCTGCGGGCAAGGCGATCCTCGCCTCCGATGGGATCGAGTCCCAGGCGGCGGCCATGCGCAAGTCACGTGACCTGAAGGACGCCCGGGACCGTGAGGGCTCCGAGACGGTGGCCAAGACACTGGTCGGCAACACCATCACCATCGCGGCCCGTGCCTCGAACGACCGGCTCTTCGGCTCGGTCAGCGCAGCCGATGTCGTGCGCCACGTCGAGGCCCAGACCGGAGCGGTCATCGACCGCCACGACCTGGTGCTCGAGGAGCCGATCAAGACCGTGGGTGAGCACAACGTCCGCGTGGAGCTCGTGGGCGGTGTCGTCTTCGAGCTGACGGTGAACGTGGTGGCCGAGGCCTGATCGGGGCCCGGCCCACTGGGGTCGTCGCCCGCAGTCCCGTACCGTGCCCCGGCCCACCGGCCGGGGCACGGTCGCGTCCGTGCCCGCCGAGCCCCTCCACCACCGGTGTCACACCCTGTGCCCATGATGTGACGATGCCCATGGTCGATCGACACCACCCACCGCGCCGCCGGGGTGTCCCCAGGGACCCGACGGTTGTCCACGGTGCGTCCACAGGCTCCACCTCGCCTATCCCCAGGAAGATGTCCTTCCGTTCCACAGGCCGCATGGGCGAGGGTTGACGCACGATGGTCCAGGCGTTCGACGACACGCGACCCCGACGGCTGCTGACCCCCCGCGCTGGCGGTGTCGGTACGACCGGCCGGGTCCCCCCACACAACCTCGAGGCGGAGGAGTCCGTCCTCGGGGCGATGCTCCTGTCCCGCGACGCCATTGCCGCGGCCATGGAGAACTGCAAGGCCGAGGACTTCTACAAGGCGTCGCACGGCTACATCTTCGAGGCGATCACCTCGCTCTACCAACGAGGTGAGCCGGCGGACTGGGTGACGGTGACCGAGGAGCTCCGCCGCCGTGAGCTGCTGGAGTCGATCGGCGACACCTCGGTGTTCGTCACCCTCCAGGCCAATACGCCGTCCATCGGGAACGCCGAGTACTACGCCAAGATAGTCGAGGAGCTGGCCCTGCTGCGTCGGCTGGTCGCCGTGGCCGGGGAGATCTCCGAGCTCGGCTACAGCGTGCCCGAGGATGTGTCTGAGGTGCTGGACCGGGCGGAAAGCCTCGTCTTCGACGTGGCCCAGCGCCGCGTGGTGGACACCATGACACCGCTCGAGGAGCTGCTCGGCGCCACACTCGACCACCTGGAGCACCTCTTCAGCCGGAGCGAGACGGTCACCGGTCTGGCCACCGGCTACACCGACCTCGACGAGCAGCTGGCCGGTCTGCAGCCGTCGAACCTGATCGTGGTGGGTGCCCGTCCCGCCATGGGCAAGACCGCCTTCGCCCTGGGCATGGTGGCCAACGCCGGGGTGAAGCTCAAGAAGCCGGTACTCCTCTTTTCGTTGGAGATGAGCCACATGGAGCTCACCCAGCGCCTGCTCAGCTCCGAGGCGCGGGTGGACGCCGGTCGGATGCGCACCGGCAAGCTCGCGCGAGGCCGACTGGCCGAAGATCGGCAACGCGATCAGCCGGATGAGCGAGGCGCCGATCTACATCGACGACAACCCCAACCTGACGGTCATGGACATCCGGGCCCGTGCCCGACGACTCAAGAGCCGGGAGGGCCTCAGCCTGGTGGTCATCGACTACCTGCAGCTCATGACCGGCCGCCACGGGTCGGAGAACCGCCAGGTCGAGGTGTCCGAGATCAGCCGCGGCCTGAAGATCCTGGCCCGCGAGCTCGAGGTCCCCGTGGTGGCGCTGTCCCAGCTGTCCGCGTGGCCTCGAGAGCCGGCCCGACAAGAGGCCGATGCTGGCCGACCTGCGTGAGTCCGGCTCGATCGAGCAGGACGCCGATGTCGTGCTCTTCTTGTACCGCGACGAGATCTACAACCCTGACGCCACGGAGACCCAGGGGACGGCCGAGGTCATCGTGGCCAAGCACCGCAACGGCCCGACGGGCACGACCCGGCTTGCGTTCATCGGCCACCATGCCCGGTTCGACAACATGGCGAGGGTCTGACCCGGACCCCCACGGATCACGGAGCGTGCGCTGGTGGTAGTACGGGGGCATGGATACCCGTCGCATCGGCTCACTCGAGGTCTCGGTCATCGGCCTCGGCACCAACAACTTCGGCTTCTTCATGGAGGTGGGTGCCGTCCCTCCCGTGGTGGACGCCGCCCTCGACGCCGGGATCACGTTCTTCGACACCGCCGACTCGTACCTCGAGAGTGAGTCCCGGCTGGGCAAGGCCCTCGGCGGCCGGCGTGACGAGGTCGTCATCGGCTCCAAGTTCGGGAGCCCGGTCGACGGCGGCCCTGGTGGGGCGGCCCCCGACTACGTGCGCTCCGCCCTGGAGCGGAGCCTGGCCCAGTTGGGCACCGACCGGATCGACCTCTACCAGCTGCACCGGCCCGATCCCGAGACGCCGATCGCCGACACCCTGGGTGTGCTCGACGAGCTGGTCGGCGAGGGGAAGGTGCGAGAGATCGGCTGCTCGAACTTCACGGCCGCACAGCTGCGCGAGGCGGCGACCGCCGCCACGGGCGCACGGTTGGCGACCGTCCAGAACCCGTGGAACCTGCTCCAGCGTGACGACGAGTCCGAGGCGGTGCCGGTATGCGGGGAGCTGGGGATCGGCTACCTCCCCTACTACCCGCTCGCCAGCGGACTGCTCTCGGGGAAGTACACCCGGGGTGAGGAGGCCCCACCGGGCACCCGCCTGGTGCACTTCGGTGCAGGGGGAGGCGGCCTGCTGACCGACCGGAACTTCGACGTCGTCGACGCCCTCGCCGCGTGGGCAGCGGCCCGTGGGCACAGTGTCCTCGAGCTGGCCCTGGCGTGGCTGGCCGCCAAGCCGGTCGTCGCCTCGGTGATCGCCGGGGCCACGTCGCCCGACCAGGTCCGTGCCAACGTCGCTGCGGCGGCCTGGGTACTCACGCCCGAGGAGGTGGCCGAGGTCGACGCGCTGGCGGTACCCGTCGGCTGACGGCCCCGACGGTTCGACCGACGACGGGTCGGGCACCCGACGGGTGTGCACCGTCCCGACCCCGGTCGGACGCGCGGGGATAGGTTGCTCACCATGGAAGGGACGCGGTCACCGGGTACGGCGCCACCGGCGGACCCGCTGCTTCGGTGAACGTGCTCGCCATCGACCAGGGGACGTCGGCGACCAAGGCGCTCGTGGTCGGAGCGAACGGCGAGGTGATGGGCGCGGCCGAGTGCCCGGTCCATCCGTCGGCCGCGGGGGACGGAGCCGTAGAGCAGGACCCGGCGGAGCTGCTGGCGTCCGTGATCGCCGCCGGCCGTGCCGCACTGGCGCGGGCGGGCGTGGTGGTCCACGCCGTCGGCCTGGCCAACCAGGGTGAGACGGTCCTGGTCTGGGACCGGTCCACCGGCGAGCCTCTGACCACGGCGCTCTCGTGGCAGGACCGACGGGCCGTCTCGGTCACCGCCGGCATGGAGGCACACCGGGACCGGTTGGCCGAACTGACGGGCCTGCCACTGGACCCGTACTTTTCCGCGCCGAAGATGGCCTGGCTGCGGCGCAACCGCTCCGGGGACGGGGTGGTGACCACGACGGACACCTGGCTCGTCCACGCGCTCACCGGGCGATTCGTCACCGACGTGACCACCGCCTCGCGTTCGATGGTGCTGGACCTGGACCGCCGGACCTGGTCGGAGGAGGCGGCGTCGGCTTTCGGGCTGGACGTGGCCGGGCTCCCCGACGTGGTCGGCTGTGCCGGGGACTTCGGGACGACCGCGGCGTTCGGTCCCCCGCTCCCGCTCACCGGCCTGGCCGTCGACCAGCAGGCGGCACTGGTGGGCGAGGGCTGCCTGGCCACCGGGGAAGCCAAGTGCACCTACGGCACGGGAGCGTTCCTCCTGGTGACGACGGGCCCGGCGGCGCGACGGTCGTCCCACGGGCTGTCGGCGTCGGTGGCGTGGGAGGTGCCCGGCTCGGTGGCCTACTGCCTCGACGGACAGAGCTACACCGCCGGTGCCGCCGTGTCGTGGCTCGTCGGCATGGGACTGCTGGGCTCGGCCGACGAGATGGACGCCGTAGCGGCCTCGGTTCCCGATACCGGGGGTGTGACGATGGTGCCGGCCCTGGCCGGGCTGGGAGCGCCCTACTGGCGGCCGTCCGCCACGGGAACGATCGAGGGGCTCGGCCTCCACACCACTCCGGCGCACGTGGTCCGGGCCACGCTCGAGGGTCTGGCCGCCCAGGTGGCCGTCCTGGCCGCGGCGGCAGCCGACGATCTCGACGGTCCGCTGGTCGAGCTCCGGGTCGACGGGGGGCTGACCCGTTCCACGTTCCTCATGCAGCACCAGGCGGACCTGCTCCAGGTGCCCCTCGAGGTGTTCGCGTCACCTGATGCGACGGCGCTCGGTGTCGCCGCACTCGCCCGTCACGGCCTGGACGGCGGCGGGCCCGACGGCCTGGACGTCCCGCGCCCCGAGCCTGCGGCCCGCTTCGAGCCCCGCGTGACGGCGGGCCGTGCGGCCGGCCTGCTCGAACGCTTCCGGGAGGCCGCCGACGGGGCCGTGGCCGCCTCGGAGAGGACCGGAGCGTGATCCCGGGGGAGCGCCAGGAGTTCGACGTGGCCGTGGTGGGGGCCGGCGTGGTCGGCAGCGCGATCGCCCGGAAGCTGGCCACGGAGGGGGCGACGGTGGTGGTCCTGGACCGGGCCCCCGATGTCGGGGACGGCACGTCCAAGGCCAACACCGCCATCGTCCACACCGGGTTCGATACGGTGCCGGGTTCGCTGGAGTCCCGGCTCGTGGGCCGCGGCCACGACCTGCTGGCCGACTACGCCACCACAGCCGGCATCGCCCTCGAGCGTACGGGCGCACTGTTGGTGGCATGGGACGACGAGCAGGAGCAGGCGCTGCCCGGCCTGTTGGCCAAGGCGGAGGCGAACGGCTACCGGGGGGCGTCCCTGGTCGACGCCGACGAGGTCCGCCGGCGCGAGCCGCACCTCGGCCGCAGGGCACGCTCGGGCCTCCTCGTCCCCGGCGAGTGGGTGGTCGACCCGTGGTCGGTGTGCCTCGCCTTCGCCACCGAGGCCGTTGCCGCCGGAGCGGAGCTCCGCCTGTCGACCCCGGTGACCGGTGTCGACACGGTCGAGGCGGGCCACGAGGTCCGGGTGCCCCGGGGCAGGGTCCGAGCCCGGTGGCTCGTCAACGCGGCCGGGCTCGGTGCCGATCACATCGACCGGATGCTCGATCGGGCCGACTTCACCGTGACGCCCCGTCGCGGCCAGTTGCTGGTGTTCGACAAGGCCGCCCGTCGGCTGCTGACCCACATCGTCCTGCCGGTGCCGACCGAACGGTCGAAGGGGGTACTCGTCTCGCCGACCACCTCGGGCAACGTGCTCCTCGGCCCGACCGCCGAGGACCTCGAGGACAGGACGGACACGGCCACGACCGCTCCGGGGTTCGACCTGCTCCTGACGGCGGCCCGGCGCATCCTCCCCGCGCTGGTGGACGAGGAGGTCACGGCGGCCTACGCCGGGCTGCGGGCGGCCACGGAGCACCGCGACTACCGGATCCGGTGCCACGACGACCTGCGCTACGTCACCGTCGGGGGCATCCGCTCGACCGGGCTGACCTCGTCACTGGCCATCGCCGAGCACGTGGGCGGGATGCTGGCCGGGTCCGGCGCCCGGTGGGCCGGTGGGCCGGTCGAGTCGACTCCACCGGTCATGCCACCGCTGGGCGAGTCCCAGGTCCGGCCGATGGGCGACCCCGTCCGGATCGCCACCGACCCGTCGTACGGCACGGTGCTCTGTCATTGCGAGCAGGTCAGTCGGGGTGAGGTCCGCGACGCCTGCCGGGCGGTGGTCCCGGCCACGGACCTCGGTGGGGTACGGCGTCGCACCAGGGCGATGAACGGCCGGTGCCAGGGCTTCTACTGCGCGGCCGAGGTGGTCTCGCTCGTCGCCGGCGAAACCGGGATCGGACCCGCCGTGCTCACCCGGACCCTCACGTGAGCGAGCGTGCCGGTGCCGATCCCGCCGTGCTCGTCGTCGGCGGCGGGCCGGCGGGCCTGTCGGCGGCGAGCGAGCTCGCCCGACTCGGCATCGGGCCGGTGGTCGTGGCCGAGCGGGAGTCGGCGGCGGGGGGATCCCCCGGCACTGCGGCCATACGGGCTTCGGCCTCCAGGACCTGCGCCGGACAATGTCGGGCCCGGCCTACGCCCGGTACCTCCTCCGGCGGGCGCAGGCGGCGGGTGCCCGGATCCTCCTGGCCACCACCGTGGCCGAGCTCGCCGACGACGGGTCCGTCGTCCTCGTCGGTCCGGACGGGATCCGCTCCGTCCGGCCCCGGGTCGTGGTGTTGGCCACCGGGGCCCGGGAGCGGCCCCGCGCCGCCCGGCTGGTCCCGGGGGACCGGCCCGCCGGCGTGTTCACGACCGGTCAGCTCCAGCAGTGGGTCGCCCTGCGCGACCTGCCCGTCGGCCGGCGCGCCGTGGTGGTGGGCGCCGAGCACGTGGCCTACTCGGCCGTGCTGACCCTCCGCCACGCCGGGGTGGCGACCGTCGCCATGGTCACGGACCTCCCCCGCCACCAGACCCTCCCGGCGTTCGCCGTCCTCACCCGGTTCGGCCTGGGTGTCCCCCTGCGCACGTCGGCGCGCGTGGCGGCCCTCCACGGGCACGGTCGCCTCGAGGCCGTGGACGTGGAGGATCTGGTGTCCGGCTCCGTCGACCGGCTGGCCGCCGACACCGTGGTGTTCACCGGTGACTGGATCCCCGACCACGACCTGGCCCGCCGGGCGGGCGTCGCCCTCGACCGGTCCACCCGAGGACCGCGGACCGATGCGTGGGGGCACACGTCGCGCCCGGGTGTGCTCGCCGCCGGCAACCTGGTCCACCCGGGCGAGACGGCCGGCCTGGCGGCGCTCGGTGGACGGGAGGCGGCCCGGCGGCTGGCCGTGGACTGGCCGCTCGGGCCACGGGGCACGGCGACGGGGCTGGCCGTCACCACGTCGGGACCGCTGCGGTCGGTGGTCCCGGCCGTGGTCGACCCCGCCGACCCACCGCCCCGGCTGCTGTTGCGGACGGTGGCCTTCGGCCCTGGCCGGATCGTCGTCGCCCGACAGGGCGGTTCCGAGCTGGGACGGCACCGCCTCCGCCACGCCACCCCCCACCGGTCGCTGTCCGTGCCCGGATCGGTGCTCGACGGGGCGGATCCCGCAGGCGGAACCATCGAGCTGTCGCTCGCCTGACCGCCGGCCGTGCGATGACCCTGGCTCGTGGGCACCGGCGGCGCACCACGGGGGCGGGGAACCGGGGCGACCACCTTGGTACGGTGGGATCACATCCGAGCCCCGGGGGGAACATGGGCGGTCTGAACTTCGCCGACATCTTCGAGACGGTCGTGGACACGGCGCCGGACGCGCCGGCCCTGGTGGTCCGGTCGTCGGCGGACGACGAGGTCCGCCTGACCTTCGCCGAGCTGGACGCCCGGGTCAACCGGTTGGCCCACGCGCTGCTGGCCCAGGGAATCGGGCCCGGTGACCACGTCGGGTGCCACCTCTACGACGGCAACCAGTACGTCGAGGTGACGTTGGCCGCCTACAAGGTGCGGGCCGTGCCCGTGAACGTGAACTTCCGCTACGTCGACGAGGAGCTCGAGTACCTGTACGACGACGCCGACCTGGCCCTGGTGGTGACCGAGCCCGACCTGGAGGACCGCGCCCGACGAGCCGCCAAGTCGCTGGAACGCCCGTGCACGGTGGTGGTGGCCGACCGGCGCTACGAGGAGCTCCTGGCGATCCATCCGGACCGCCGGCCCCCGGCGGGGGAGCGGGGTCCCGACGACCTCTATGGCCTGTGGACCGGCGGCACGACGGGGATGCCCAAGGGCGTGATGTGGCGTCACGAGGACATCTACCTGTCGGCGGTGGGCGGGAGCGGCAACGCCGCGCTCGGGGTCCCCCCGGTCGTCGATCTGGACGACGTCGCCACCCGGGTGGCGAGCGGCTATCCGCTGAAGTGCACGCTCACGCTGTGCCCGCTCATGCACGGCGGTGGCTGGTGGGTCGGGTTCACGGCGCTGCTCTCGGGAGCGACCCACGTGCTCATCCGCGACCTCGGCTTCGACCCCGACTTCGCCCTCCGGGTGGTCGCCGAGGAGGGGGTCAACGTGC
Organism: uncultured Acidimicrobiales bacterium; assembly: GCA_963841925.1. Taxonomy (GTDB): domain Bacteria; phylum Actinomycetota; class Acidimicrobiia; order Acidimicrobiales; family RAAP-2; genus Bog-756. The sequence continues at coordinate 22,493 of CAWJER010000017.1, read as the reverse complement.
TCATGACGATCGGTGACGCCTACGCCCGCCCGCTCGTCGACCACCTCGAGGATCACGGGACCGACGAGTACGACCTGTCGTCGCTGCTCGTCTACGGCTCGGGGGGAGCGATCCTGTCCCCGTCGGTCAAGGCGGCGCTGACCGCGCTGCTCCCCGGCATGGTCGTCATCGACGCGTTCGGGGCGTCCGAGACCGGCGGTCAGGGGGCGCTGGTCGGTCAGAGCGACGACGGTGCCCCTGTGTTCGCCATGGATCCGACCAACGTGGTCATCGCCGACGACGGCACCCTCTGCGCCCCGGGTGACGGCAGGATCGGGATGCTGGCCACCAGTGGGCACATCCCGCTGCGCTACCACAAGGACGAGGCGAAGACGGCGGCCACCTTCCCGGTGGTCGACGGCGTGCGCTACGCCGTACCCGGTGACATGGCACGGGTCCAGGTCGACGGGACCATCGTCGTCTACGGCCGCGGCTCGATGTCGATCAACACCGGGGGCGAGAAGGTCTTTCCCGAAGAGGTCGAGCGGGCACTGAAGAGCCATCCGGCCGTATTCGACGCCATCGTGGTGGGAACGCCCAGCGACCGGTGGGGTTCGCAGGTGACCGCCGTGGTCCAGCTGCGCACGGGCCTGGTGACCTCGCCCGGACCCGGTGACCTGCGCCAGCACTGCCGGGCCCACCTCGCCGGCTACAAGCTGCCCCGCGAAGTGGTCTTCGTCGACAGTGTCCGGCGGTCCCCGTCGGGCAAGCCCGACTACCGCTGGGCGAAGGACGTCGCCGCCGCCGCCCTGGAGGGCTCGGTCACGACGGGCTGACCGGAGGTGGTGCGGTGTCCCCGCCCGTCGCCGCGTCCGTGGCCGTCGCCGGGTCGCCGTGCACCAGGGCCAGGATGCGTTCGATGGCTGCGTCCTGGGCCTCGAGGTGGGCCTGGATCTGGAGCGCCTCGTGCAGGACTGCGTCGGCGTCCTGGTACGTGGCCTCCGACCGCTTGTCGGAGGCTTCGGCCTGCACGTTCTGGCCGACGATGATGATCGGTAGGAGGACGAGCTGGAGGAACGTCTGGGCGATCCAGGCGATCAGCGCGATGAGGCTGGCCTTGACCAGGAACGAGGGGAAGACCCCGGCGAAGGGGCCACCGAGACCCGACAGCACGGCCGGCAACGACAGGAAGGCGAGCACGCAGAACAGGTACGCACTGGTCATGGTGCCGACGTTCGTCGTGATCGCCACGGCCAGGCGCTTGTTGAACCGCTGGTACCCGGTGTCGCTCCTGTGCTGCTCGGACACCTTGGTCGGCTTGTGGGAGCGACGCTGCTCGATCCACGGATGCACGTGGTGTTGGTAGAGAGTGGACATGTACCGATGGTGGCACCCCGGTGCCGTCCGATCGGTGATGATGGGCCGATGACCGAGTACGTCCTTCCCCGGGTGCCGGCCTCCGCCAGTGCCGTCCTCCACGACGGCGACGGTCGCATCTTGGTCCTGAAGCCCACCTACAAGGCGGGCTGGACCGTGCCCGGAGGTCAGGTCGAGGAGGACGGTGAGTCGCCGTGGGAGGCGTGCCGTCGCGAGGTGTCCGAGGAGACGGGACTGACCGTCGACACCGGGCGGTTGGTGTGCGTGGACTTCCTCCACCCCCGTCCGGGGCGTCCGGGTGGCATCCGCTTCCTGTTCGACGGCGGTGTGGTGGGTCCCGCCGACCGCCAGCGGATCGTGCTGCAGGCGGGGGAGATCGAGGACCACCGGTGGGTCCCGCCCGACGATGCCGGCCGCCTACTCAGCGGACCCGTGGGCCGACGCGTGACACGGGCGCTGGCGGCGTCCGGCACGCTCTACCTCGAGGACGGCCGACCGGTCCCCGGCGTGGGGGCCTGACCGGGACTCAGGCCGCCCCCGGCACGGCCAGGGCCTCGGTGAACCGGGCGACCTGCGGGCGGACGAGGTCGGCCTCGCGGGTGGAGGCGAACCACGGCTCGGCCGGGACCAGGTCGGCGACGGGGAAGACCTCGACCAGGTCGCCCGCCGCCAGGCCCTCGGCGCAGGCGTAGGCCGGGAGCAGGCTGGTCCCGATGCCCCGGGCCACCGCTCCGGCCACCGATCGCAGGTCGGGGGCGACCAGCCGGAGATCACCGGCGAAGGGTCGGCCCAGCGAGGCCTGCCAGAACCGGCGCGTGCGCGGCAGCTCGGTGCTGTAGGCGACCCAGGGGGTTCCGGCCAGCTCGGCACCGAGCGCCTCCAGGCTCCCGCTGACGGCCGGTCCGTGGTCCGGGGACGCCACCAGCACGAACCGGGTCGCGCCGAGCGGCCTCCCGGCGAGTCCGCGCCGGCCGGGGTCGGTCGTGGTCACCGCTACGTCGAGCTCGCCGTGACGCAGCAGGGCGAGCAGCTCGGGATCGGCGCCGAAACGGACGGTCAGCGGCTCCGCTCCCGGCGGCGTCCGCGGGACCACGGCGTAGCTGCAGTACTCCGGGGACGATCCGAAGCGGAGGGTGGGGGCGCCGGGTCGCAGGGTGCCGCCGTCCAGCCCGGTGAGTACGGGCTCGAGCCGGTCGAGCGGATCCGCCACCGTCACGTACAGGTCGCGTCCACGCCGTGTCGGTTCCACACCCTGGGGGGTCCGGACGAAGAGCGGCACGCCGACCGAGCGCTCGAGGGACCGCAACTGCTGGCTCGCCGCCGGCTGCGACAGGCTGCGCTGAGTCGCCCCATCGGTCACCGACCCGCTGCGGTAGATGGCCACGAACGTGCGGAGCCACTCTGCCGATGCCATAGGCCCAGCTTATGTCAGGTGTGCGTAGAGACACATTGCCACTGGATCTCCGGAGGCGCATGCTGGTCGTGTGCCCGATACCACCTACTCCCACGGCCACGGCGACGGCGTCCTGCGGTCGCACCGCTGGCGCACCGCGGCCAACTCCGCCGCCTACCTGCTCCCGCACCTCGCCCCCGGCACGGACCTGCTCGACGTCGGATGCGGCCCGGGGACGATCACCTGCGACCTGGCCCGGGTCGTCGCGCCCGGGCGGGTCGTCGGGATCGACGCCGCCGCCCCGGTCGTCGCCGAGGCCCGCGACCGCTCGGCCGGCGTACCGGACGTGGTGTTCGAGGTGGCCGACCTGTTCGCACTGCCCTACGCCGACGATTCGTTCGACGTGGTCCACGCCCACCAGGTGCTGCAGCACGTGGCGGACCCCGTGCGCGCCCTGGTCGAACTGCGGCGGGTGTGCCGGCCCGGCGGCATCGTGGCGGCCCGGGACAGCATCTACCCGTCGTTCGTCTTCGCTCCGGCCGACCCCGATCTCGATCGGGCGATCACCGCGTACGGAGCGCTCACCCGGGTGAACCGCGCCCACTGGGACGCCGGCCGGCTGCTGCTCGGCTGGGCCCACGCCGCCGGTTTCACCGAGGTGGCCCCCTCGGCGTCGGTGTGGTGCTTCGCCACCGACGAGGAACGGGGGTGGTGGGGTGGCCTGTGGGCCGACCGCTTCACGAGCTCGGCCATGGCCGACCAGCTGCTCGAGCACGGGATCGCCACCCGGGACGACCTCGGGGAGTTCGCCGCCGGCTGGCGGCGGTGGGCATCATCGCCGGACGGGTGGTTCGCCGTTCCCCACGGCGAGATCCTGGCCACGGCCTGATCCTCCAGCCGGACGGCCCGCCTGACGGGTGACCTCCGCCGGTGGTTCAGGCTGTGCCGGTGACGGCGGCGAGGAAGCGGTCCGGCGCCTCGACCATCGGGTAGTGGCCGACACCGGCGAGACGCACCACCCGGGCGTCGGGACGGGCGGCCGCCAACCGGTCGGCCATGGCCGGCACGGCGATCGGGTCGTCGAGCCCCCACACGACCACCAGAGGAGACGGGTGGCGGGTGATGGGCGGGGTGAACCGGTGTTCGAGTCGCCGCCGTTCCTCGATGTAGCGGGCCAGCCGCGGCAGGAGCTGCTCGCCACCCCCGGCCGAGATCAGCGCCCAGTGCGCCTCGAGCTCGTCGTCGCCGACCTGTGCCGAGGGACTGAACGTCCCCACCAGACCGGCGAGCACACCGGCCCGGTCGAGGACCCCGGGGGCCAGGCGCTCGTCGGGCAGCGCCTCCAGCAGCCGCTGCCCGTCGCTGAGCTGGACCAGGTCCATGAAGACGGTCCCGTTGGCGAGGACGCGATCGGTGACCTCGACGTCCCACGATCCCTCGAGCTGGCGGGCCAGGAGCTCGCCTCCCACCGTGTCGCCGATGTCGTGGGTGAGGAGCCCGAGTCGGTCGATGCCGAGCTCGGTGGTGAGCGCCACGGCCAGGTCGGCCTGGTCCACCAGCCGGTACGGGCGGTCGGGTTTGGCCGACAGTCCGAAGCCCAGATAGTCGAAGAGCACGACGCGACGGTTGACCGTGAGCCCGTCGACGACACGGTGGAAGTCGAACGACGACGTGGGGAACCCGTGGAGGACCAGCAGGGGCGGTGCCGTCTGGCGCCCGGTGGCGGGCAGGTCGAGGGTGAAGATCCGCTGTCCGTCGAGCACCCGGAACTGCCCGCGGGAGCGCCACCGGTCCACCAGCGCGCTCACAGCCACGTGCTCACAGCAGGAGGCGGGTGCGGAAGAGGTCGAGGACCTGGTCGAGCGCCTCGCGGGTGGGCGTGCCCGGTCGGTCGTCGAGGTCCTCGGTCAGCACCGAGTGGGCGCCCTTGCGGTGTCCGTGCGGATTGGCCGCCGAGGAGTCCAGCTCCACGCCCACGAAGCCGTCGCCGAGCAGCGCCCGCAGTGCGGCGAACCGCTCGGGCGGCGACGCCTTGTCCCCGGTGAACCGCAGGCCGAGCACGCACACCCCCGATGCCACCCGCTCCACCACCCGGTCGACATCGGCGTCACTGATGCCCAGCGCCTGGCGGTGGGCCCGGTTGACGGGGAACGGGAGCGACGGCTGGCTCAGCACCGGCGCCACCACCGTGTCGTCGACCATCATGGCCAGGGCGAACCCCCCGGTGAGGCACATCCCGACGGCGCCGACGCCGGGCCCGCCGCACCGCTCGTGCTCGACCCGGGCCAGCGCCCGCAGCCAGGAGGTGACGGGGCTCGTCCGATTGAGGGCCAGGACGGTGAACTCCTTCGACACGCAGGCCTTGGCCATCGACCGCAGCGCGTAGGGGATCGACGGCTCTCGCCCGTCCTCGCCGAACAGGCTGGGCATCACCGCGGTGCACCCGATCCCGGCCACCATGTGGGCGAACCGGGCGACGTTCGGGGTGATCCCGGGGATCTCGCTGATCACGATGACGGCCGGTCCGGCTCCGGTGCGGTAGACGGTGCGGGTCGTGCCCTGGGCGGTAAATTCCGAGCGCTCGAAGTCCTCGAGGGAGTCGGCCATGCGACGACGCTATCCCGCAGGACAGCGCCGCGGGTCGGGCACGACCGGACCCGCCGTGGGTCGTGCCGGGGTGCCGGTCCGGGAGGGTGACGGCGGGTGGATCAGGCCAGGGCCAGGGTGACGACCACCGGTCGGTGGTCCGACCCCGACGACGTCGCCACCTGTGCGTCGACCACGGTCACCGCTGGGGTGACGAGGATGTGGTCGAGCTGGCTGTGGGGACGGTGGGACGGCCACGTGCGCCCGACCACGGCCCGGCGCCAGCCGGTGAAGAACGAGGACGCCGGGGGCCCCCACATGTTCATGTCGCCGGCCAGCAGGGCGGGCGTGTCGAGCGGGGGCAGCAACCGGGCGAGGCGCCGGTACTGGGCGGGCGACAGGTGGGTGATGTGGGACATGTGGGTCCCGTGCACGACGAGCTCGCGACCTCCGAGGTCGGTGGTGCAGCGGACCACGGCGCGGCTCGCCGGGTCCCGCCGCAGCTTGCCCAGATCGAGCACCCGGGGGTCCCGGCACACCACCCGGGAGAGGAGGGCGACCCCCCAGCGGCCGTGCTGCGCACCGCGGTCCCGGGGGCCGGCGGCCAGCTTCCACTGCTCCTCGTCGAGCCGCAGGGTCTTGCGCACCTGGCCGAGGCTGGGCCCCCAGCGGGTGCTGGAGGTGGTGATGGGCTCGTACAGCCGGCCGGTGGCCAGCGGGGCTTCGGCGACGACGTGGTACCCCAGCCGGCCGGCGACGAGTGCGGCTGTGCCGGGTGAGCCGTCGTCGGGGGTCCACGCCTCCTGGAGGATCAGGACGTCGGCGTCCAGCGCCTCGCACTCCGCCAGCACGTCGTAATGACGACCCCAGCCGTCGACGCCCATGTGGACGTTGAAGCTGGCGACGCGCAGCGTGGCCCGCCGGCTGCCCGCGCCGGCCGGGGCCGGCCCGCGTTCCGCCACGGGGTCAGTGCCGGCCGAGCTCGGCACCGCGCCGGCGGAGCTCGTCCCGGAAGTCGGGATGGGCGATCTCGGCGAGGGCGGCGGCCCGCTCGCGGACCGTGCGGCCGGACAGGTCCGCCGCCCCGTACTCGGTGATCACCACACCGGTGTGGTGCCTGGGCGTCGAGACGACCGACCCCTCGGGCAGGGCCGCCACGATCCTCGACCGGGTGACGCCGTTCGACACCGCCGTGGACCGCAGACAGATGAGCGAGTGGTCGTCGAGGCGCATCTCGGCGCCGGCCACGAAGTCCTCGTGACCTCCTACCCCCGAGATCTGGCGCCCGTCGATGTTGTCGGCCACGACCTGTCCGTACAGGTCGACGCTGAGGGCGCCGTTGATGGACACGAACGCGTGGTTCTGGGCGATGATCGTCGGGTCGTTGACCACCTGGACGGGCACGAAGGCGACGTCGGCGTTGCCGTCGAGCCACGAGTAGAGCTCGGCGGTCCCCAGGGCGAAGGTGGTGATCGACACCCCGTTGAACAGGTGCTTGGCGTCGTTGGTCACCTTTCCGGCCCGATGGAGCTGCATGAGCCCGTCGGTGAACATCTCGGAGTGGACGCCGTAGCCGCCGCCGGCCCCCTCGGCGAGCTTGGCGGCCACCATGTTCGGGCACCGCACCGATCCCGATCTGGAGCGTGGTCCCGTCGGTGATGAACGAGCGGGCCACGTCGGCGATGGCCTCATCGATGTCGTCGGGTGGCGGCTGGGGCAGGGTGAAGGGCGCACCGGTCGCTTCGATCAGGACGTCGACGATGTCGAGCGGGAGCGTGTTGGTGAAGTCCGGAGCCAGCGACGAGGTCCGGGGCAGGTTGGGGTTGACCTCCACCACCAGGAGCCGGTCCGGGTCCCTGCCGGCGAGCTGCAGCTCCTCGTAGGTGGCGCCGAGATGGAGTGACAGGTTCACCACGCCGTCGCGGGGAGGGGCCGCCAGCACGCGTCATCACCCGCGGGTTGTAGCGGCGCAGGATCGGAGCGAACTGACGGAACCCGCCGGGGACCAGCTCGATGTTCGCCCCGCCGGCCAGCATCATCCGCTCGGCCGGACCGAAGAACCCGCACCGGTAGGTGACGTGAGGGTGCGACAGCACCGGATAGAAGCCGAGCAGGAGCGCCCCCCGAGCGTGAGATCGACCCAGTCGTCGCGCCCGCCGAGCGCGGTCAGGAAGGCGTCCGGGTTGGCCGGGCCGAGCCCGAACCCGACGGTGTCGGTGGTCCCGATCAGCTCGGCGGCCTCGTCGGGCGTGCAGATCCTGGGTGTCATGGTGCACAGTGTTGCACCGGGCGCCCGATTCGTAGAGAGCACAAGGTCCCGAGGTCGTCCCGCCGACCCGCCACACTGCCGCCGGCCGACCGCCGACCCACCACACTGCCGTCGGCCGCCCGCCGACGGCGACAGGGTCGCCCCCGTGGTGGGAGCATGGCGCGGTGCACTTCGATACCCAGCTGGCCGGACTCGAGGACGCGGGCGACCACGCGCGCCGCCTCGAGGCGATCGGGATAGACGGTGCCTTCACCTTCGAGGGACCTCACGACGTGTTCACCCCGCTCGTGCTCGCCGCCGGGGCGTCGTCCGATCCTCGAGCTGGCCACCAACGTGGCCATCGCCTTCCCCCGCAACCCGGTGCAGCTCGCCCATCAGGCGTGGGACCTGCAGCTCCTGTCGGAGGGGCGGTTCACCCTCGGCCTCGGGAGCCAGATCCGGGCCCAGGTGGAGAAGCGGTACGGAGCCGGCTTCGACCGGCCCGATCGCCCGGATGCGCGAGCTGGTCGGTGCGCTGCGGGCGATCTTCGCCTCCTGGGAGACCGGCGAGCGGCTGGACTTCCGGGGCGAGTTCACCTCGCACACACTGATGCCGCCCATGTTCAACCCCGGGCCCCACCCCCACGGCCTGCCGCCGATCGCCCTGGGCGGTCTCGGTCCCCAGATGGTCTCGTTGGCCGCCGAGGTGGCCGACGGCCTACTGGTGATGCCGTTCAACACCGCCGCCCACTTCCGCCAGCGGACGCTGCCGGCGGTGGCCGAGGGACTGGCCCGGGCCGGCCGGACCCGTTCGGACCTCACCGTCTCGGGCGAGGTGATCGTGTGCTGCGGCCGCGACGAGGCCGAGCTCGAGACGGCGCGACTCGCAGGCCGGTGGCTGCTGTCGTTCTACGCCTCGACCCCGGCCTACCGGCCGGTACTCGAGGTGGAAGGGTGGGGGGACCTCCAGCCCGAGCTCAACGCCCTGACCAAGTCCGGCCGCTGGGACGAGATGCCCGACCGCATCGATGACACCATGCTCGCCACGTTGGCTGCCGTCGGCTCGCCCGCCGAGGTGGCCGCCGACATCGTCACCCGCTTCGGTGGCCTCGCCGACCGGGTCGGCTTCTACACGCCGTACCTGGTGGCCGACGACACCCTGGGCGAGCTGGTGGACGCGCTCCGCCACGCCGACCGACCCGACGCGTACGCCCCCGTATCCCCGTCCGCACCCGAGGAGCAGGCATGACCGACCCGACGACGCCCACCTATGACGAGTTCTCCCTCTTCCACGAGAACGCCGAGGAGGTCGGGCTCCCCTTCGACCGCCCGCCCGTCGTGCGCCGCGTCTTCCTCGAGGTGGCCCCCGGACGCAGGGTCAGCGCGCTGGTGTGGGGCGACGGACCGCCCGAGTTGGTCCTCCTGCACGGGGGTGGCCAGAACGCCCACACGTGGGACACGGTGGCCCTGGCCCTCGACCGGCCGCTCGTGGCCGTCGACCTGCCCGGGCACGGCCACTCGGACTGGCCCACGGACTCGGCGTGGCTCGACCCGGCGTCGATGGCCGACGACGTGGCCCTGGTCGTCGCCCAACTGGCACCCGACGCCCGCGCCGTGGTCGGGATGTCGCTCGGCGGTGCCACCGCGATCGCCCTGGCCACCCGCCACCCCCACCTGGTGCGACGACTCCTCCTGGTCGACATCACGCCGGGGGTGACGGGCGACAAGACCTCGGACATCGCCGCATTCCTGTCGGGACCGGAGACCTTCGCCACCTTCGAGGAGATCCTCGACCGCACCGTCCAATTCAACCCCACCCGCTCGGTGTCGTCGCTCCGGCGAGGGGTCCTGCACAATTCGGTCCGGCTCCCCGACGGGTCGTGGACCTGGCGCCACCAGGTGGGCCGCCCGGCGATGGAGCCCGGCCTGCACGTCGAACGGGCGGACAACCTGATGCAGTGGGACGCCTTGGAGCGGATCGGCGTGCCCGTCCTGCTGGCCCGGGGGAGCCGGTCTCCCGTGGTGGACGACGAGGACGAGGCCGAGTTCCGTCGGCGACGGCCGTCCGACACGGTGGTCGTGGTGGACGACGCCGGCCACAGCATCCAGGGTGACAAGCCGCTGGAGCTGGCGCGCATCGTCGAGGAGTTCGTCGGGGACCGCTGAGTTCATGTTGGGCACCCCGGATATTCGTGTGGCGTTCACCGCGAGTTCACTCGCTGTTCAATCGGCCTGGGTACGGTCGGAGTGACGGATGAGGCGTGCGTCCGCCCGGACGCTGCCCACCCGGACACCCCGACGACCATGGAGGCAGTAACCCGGTGAGGACCACGAACGAGACTCGGATCACCCGCGGCCGGCGGGCCGTCGCCATGGCGGCACTGGGACTGGCCGCCGCCGCCCTCCTGTCGGCCTGCAGTTCGTCGTCCTCGACCCCGACGACGACCACGACGGCACCGGGTGGCACACTTTCCGCGAACAACGCCGCCTTCCTGGCCGCCGACCTGAAGGCGCCGGGCGGCACGCTCAACGCGTCGGGGTCGACCTTCGTCCAACCGTTCTTCACCTCGGCCTTCTACGCCTACACCGGCAAGAACCAGGCTCTCCAGGTCAACTACCAGGGTGTGGGCAGCGGGGCCGGCATCACCGCCTTCGAGTCGGGCACGGTCGCCTTTGCCGCCTCGGATGTCCCCATGGGGGCATCGGACCTGGCCAAGGTCCCGGCCTCCTCGGGCCCGGTCATCCAGGTCCCCGACATCCTGGGCGGGGTGACGGTCTCCTACAACCTCCCCGGGGTGACGGCCCGGCTGAAGCTCGACGGCCCCACGCTGGCCGGGATCTTCGACGGCTCCATCACCATGTGGAACGCCTCGCAGATCACCGCCCTCAATCCGGGTGTCTCCCTGCCGGCCCACGCCATCACCCCCGAGGTCCGGGCGGACAGCTCGGGCACCACCTACATCTTCACCGACTACCTGCAGTCAGCCGCACCCACGGCGTGGACCCTCGGCACGTCGAAGACGATCGCCTGGCCGTCGGCGGCCGTGCAGACGCCGAAGAACTCCGGTGTGGCGGCGTCGATCAAGTCGACGCCTTACTCGATCGGCTACGTCGAGCTGTCCTACGCCATCCAGAACCAGTTCACGTACGCCGCCATCAAGAACGCGGCCGGAAACTATGTGGTCCCCAGCCTGAACACGGTGGCGGCCGACGCCGACCAGAAGACGGGCGTGAGCCCCACCGACTTCTCGATCGTGAACGGGCCGGGTGCCGTCAGCTACCCGATCTCGGGCTACAGCTGGGCCATCCTCCTGCAGAAGCAGACCAGCGCCACCACCGGCGCCCAGGTGGTGAAGGTCCTCGACTGGACGACCCACACCGGCGGCGGCCAGAGCCTGGCCGCCGGGCTCGACTACGTGGCCCTGCCCCCGGCCGTCCAGAACCAGGTGCGGACCCAGCTCCTCACGGTGACCGGACCCAGCGGCCAGGCGCTCCTGACCAAGTGAGCCGTCGGGCCTTTGGTCCCGAGGCCGCGCCGTCCCGCCCGACGGGCGCTGCGTGACCGTCGTCGAGTCGCCGCTCCGGCCCCGGGAAGGGGGACACGGCCGGCTCCGGCTGCCCGACGGCGGGTACCGGGCGGTGCTGGCCGTGGCCGCGGCCGCCGTCGCCGTACTGGTTGTCTGGTTCCTGGTCGCCATGGTGATCCAGGCCCGACCGGCCTTCTCCACGCTCGGGTTCTCCTGGATCGTCCAGAAGACCTGGGACCCGAGCCACGGCAAGTACGGACTGCTGCCGTTCATCCTGGGCACCGTCGAGGTGACGGCCATCGCCGTGGTCCTTGCCGTTCCCGTCGGGCTCGGCACGGCCCTCGCCCTCGCCTACCTGGTCCCGTCGCGTACCCGGCCGGCCCTGTCGACGACGGTCGAACTCCTGGCCGCCGTGCCCAGCGTCGTCTACGGGCTGTGGGGCCTCGTGGTCCTGGCGCCGGTGTTCCGTTCCACGGTGGAGCCGTTCCTCACCTCGGTACTCGGCTGGACCGGGCTGTTCGACGGGCCCAATCAGGGTGTCGGCCTGCTGCTCGCCGGGATCATCCTGTTCGTCATGATCCTGCCCACCATGGTGGCCATCACCCGTGACGTGCTGGTGGTCGTGCCCAACGAGCAGGTCGAGGGTGCCACCGCCCTGGGCGCCACCCGGTGGCAGGTGCTCCGAAAGGTCGTCGTCCCCGGGCGCCGCACCGGGCTGGTCGGCGCGTTCACCCTGGCCACGGGCCGGGCGCTGGGGGAGACGGTGGCGGTGGCGCTGGTGATCGGCAATTCGCCCTACATCGCCCACTCGATCAAGTCACCGGCGGCCACGATCCCCTCGCTGATCGTCAACAACTTCGGTGAGTCCACCGGCACGGAACTTGCCGTGCTGTTCGGGGCGGGCCTGGTGCTGCTGGTGATCGGGATCGCCGTCAACTCGCTGGCCCGCTGGCTGGTGTGGTCCACCGCCGGCAGCGACGTCGGTGCGGCGGCCCGGTGACCATGCTCACCGACCTGCCCGCCGACCCGGTCGTCGAGCGTCGGCGCGCCGTGCAGGCGGCGGCGGCGGCGAGCCTGCGTCGGCGCAAGGTGGGGTCGCGGGTTGCGCTCGGAGTCTGCTGGGCGTTCCTGGTCATCGCCGTCATCCCGCTGATCGCCGTGGTGGCCTACGTGGTGGCCAAGGGCCTGCCGGCGTGGAACACCGACTTCTTCACCCATTCGACCGTCCCCGAGGGGATCCCCGGTGGCGGGGTGTGGAACGCCATCGTGGGGACGATCGTGATCACCGGGATCGCCATCGCCGTCACCGTGCCGCTCGGACTGCTCGTCGGCCTCTTCCTGGCCGAGTCCGACGGACGGGCCGCCGCCGCCCTCCGGTTCACCGCCGACGTCATGACCGGGGTCCCGTCGATCACGGTCGGGATCTTCGGCTACATCGCCATCGTGCGCAATTTCGGCTACAGCGGGCTCGCCGGGGCGTTCGCCGTCGGGTTCATCATGCTCCCGGTGATCGTCCGGGCCGGGGAGACGGCGTTCCGGGGCGTCCCGACGGTGCTCACCGAGGCAGCGCTGGCCCTCGGCGCCCGCCGGGTCACCATCGCCCGCAGGGTCGTGGTGCCCACGGCCCTGCCCGGTGTGATCACCGGTGTGCTCCTGGCCGTCGCCCGCGGTCTGGGCGAGACCGCACCCCTCCTGCTCACCATCCTGGGCAACCAGTACCTCCAGTGGAACCCCACCAAGCCGATGGAGGCACTGCCCATCCTCATCTACAACAACAGCAGCCAGCCCTACGCCGACCTCGTGCAGGTGGCGTGGGGAGCGGCCCTCCTGCTGGTGGTGGTCGTGCTGATCCTCAGCATCGGCAGCCGCCTGCTGGCCGCCCGGTTGCGGAGGGAGCGACGATGACCCATGCTGAATCCCGGACCCCGGGGTTGGAGGACGCGGTGACGGTGCAGTTCGACGAGACCTCGGAGCGGCCGGCCGCGGGCGAGGTGGTCATGACACTGGCGGACGTGGCTGTGGCCTTCAGCGGGCGCACGGCCGTGCGTGACGTCACCTTCGACGTCCAGGCCGGCGAGGTGACGGCGCTCATCGGTCCCTCGGGCTCGGGCAAGACGACCCTGCTGCGGGCACTGAACCGGATGCACGACACCGTCCGCACGGCCGCTGTCACCGGGACGGTCCTGCTCGGCGACCTCGACGTCTACGCACCGTCGACCGACCCGACGCTCCTGCGGAGCCGGGTGGGCATGGTGTTCCAGCGGCCGAACCCGTTTCCGACCATGTCGATCTACGAGAATGCGGTGTCCGGCCTCAAATTCAACGGCGTCCGCAAGAAGTCCCTGCTCGACGAGGCCGCCGAGTCCGCCCTCGTCGCCGCTGCACTGTGGGACAGCGTCAAGGACCGGATGAGCGCCCATGCCAGCACGCTGTCAGGTGGTGAGCAGCAGCGGCTGTGCATCGCCCGCGCCCTGGCCGTCGAGCCCGAGGTCCTGCTCATGGACGAGCCGACCTCCGCCCTGGACCCGATCGCCACGAAGCGCATCGAGGAGCTGGTCGTCGAGCTGAAGGACCGGGTGACGATCATCATCGTGACCCACAACATGCAGCAGGCCATCCGCGTCTCCGACCGGTGCGCGTTCCTGCTCATGGGGGAGGACAAGGCCGGTGAGCTGATCGAGTTCGGCCCGACGGCCCAGCTCTTCAGCGAGCCGGCCGACCCGAGGACCCTCGACTACGTGAACGGCCGGTTCGGCTGAGCAGAGCAGTGCCCTGCCGACCGGTCCCCTGCGGACCGTTCAGGCGTTGACGGGCTGGTCCGCCGGCCGTCCACCCGTCGGCGGTTCGCCCAGCACGCCGTCCGGGTCGATCCGGAACCCCACGCCGCGCACGGTGACGATGTAGCGCGGATCGGTCGGATCCGGCTCCAGCTTGGCCCGCAACCGGTGGATGTGGGTGTCGAGGGTGCGTGTGTCCGTGAGGTACGTGTCGGGCCACAGCAGGTCGATCAGCTCGTCGCGGGAACGCACCCGTTGCGCGGGGACAGCAACGCGGCCAGCAGGTCGAACTCCTTGCGGGACAGGTGGGTGGGGACCCCGCCCACGGCCACCTCCCGACGGATGTAGTCGATGCTTACCGTGCCGAACGCCGGGCCACTCTCCGGCGTAGAGGGCTGCTCGACGGGCGCGGCGTGGACGGTCACGGGCACGAGTGACCCCGAGGCCGGTCGGGGTTGGACTCGCCGCAGAATGGCGTTCATGCGGGCTACGAGTTCACGCAGGCGGAACGGCTTGGTGACATAGCCGGAAGCGCCGAGTTCGAGACCGAGGACGACGTCGAGTTCGGTGTCCACCGCGCTCACCATCAGGACCGGCACCGACGAGACCGCCCGGATCCGCCGGCAGACGTCGATCCCGTGCATCCCCGGGAGCAGCATGTCGAGGAGGACGATGTCGGGGGCCCGGTCGGTGAAGAGGCGGAGGCCCTCGGCCCCGTCGGCCGCCAGCACCACGTCGAACCCCTCGACGGCGAGGCCGGACGCCAGTGCCTGGCGGTAGGACTCCTCATCCTCGATCACCAGGACCCTGGTGCGGTCGCGTGCGCGCTCGTGCTGAATCGTCAACCGTGCCTCCTCTCCGTCCAACGGTACGGACAGGAGGTGAACGCCCGACGACCCCATGGCAACACGCCGGTGATCATTCCGTGAACGTCACGTGGCGCCCGCCCCGAGCGGGCGGGTGGCTCCTGCCCCCCATCGGTCGGCGGGACCGCAGCTCAGAGGGCGTGGCCGACCACCAGGCCTCCGGCGGCGGCACCCAGTCCGACCACGAGGCTGGCACCGAGGTTGGCGGCGGCGGACCGCAGCCGACCGTGCTCGACGAGCTCCACCGTGTCGACGCTGAACGTCGAGAACGTCGTGTAGGCGCCGAGGAGCCCGGTGCCGATGATCGTCACGACCGATGTCGGGACGCCGTCGTGGGCGGCCAGGCCGGCCACGACCCCCAGTACGAACGATCCCGTGACGTTGATGACCAGGGTGCCATAGGGGAACCGGGGACCGACCCGGCGTCGGACGTTGAGCTCGACTTCGTAGCGGAGCAAGGCGCCGAGCGCCCCGGCGATCACCAGGAGCACCAGGGTCACCGGCCCCTCCGACCTCCGCCCGGCTCGCCCTCGTCGTCGGTGCGGGCCGGCTCGTCCTCGTCTCCGGCCAGGAGGTCGGGGTCGGGGATCGGTTCGCCGGCGGCCGGCAGGAGCCGGCCCCGGGCCAGGGTGATCCCGGCCAGCGCCGCCGCCAGGCTCGCCACCAGCGTCACCACGATGTACGCGGCGGCCAACGCCCCGCGCCCGTGCTGGATCCGCTGGTCGATCTCGACGGCGAAGGTGGAGAACGTGGTGAATCCACCGCAGAACCCAACGGCCACCAGCGGGCGCAGGTAGCGGTCGCCGGGCCACCGCTCGACCACCAGGGTGACCACGGCGCCGAGTAGGAACGACCCGACGACGTTCACGGTCAGGGTGGCCCACGGGAAGCCGAGCGGCGCGGGGACGGCGGCCCGTTCGACCCCGTATCGGGCGAGGGTGCCGATCGCCCCACCGACGCCGATGGCGGCCAGGGGCCCGGGCCCGTGGTGGGGTACGGCGCGATGGTGCTGGGGCTGTCCGCTCGTCCCGGTCGACTCGGGCACCGCTGCGCTCCTTCCGGGATGGCGACGCGTGCCTCGGACGGACGGCGGGTAGGTGTGTCCGCGACCCGCCGCCGGCTCCATCGGCAGCAGGAGTCTACGGCAGGCCGGCAGCGCCTCCGGCGACCGGACCGACGTCCCGCCGTCCCGCCGGGCAGGCGTGCCGGAGGTACCTCAACTCGTAGGAGCCCGCCCGTGCTCCACATGACGACCAGTGGGGGAGGGTATGGGCGAGTGCGGCGCCGGGCGGGCTCCTACGGTTTGAAGCGGTACCCCACCCCGCGGACGGTGATGAGGTGTGCGGGCTCGGCGGGGTTCACCTCGATCTTTTTCCGGAGGCGCTTGACGTGGGTGTCGAGTGTGCGGCTGTCGCCCTTCTTGCGGTCGCGCCAGATCCGGTCCATGCACTGCTTGCGGGTGACGACGTGACCGCCCTCGGACACCAGGAGGGCCAGGAGGTCGAACTCCTTGCGCGACAGCTCGACGTCTCGCCCGTGCAGGCGGGCCTCGCGCCGGGCCACGTCGACGGTCACCGGGCCGAACGTGTAGGCACCGCTCGGGGCGGCGGGCACGAGGCTCTGGGGCTGGCGGCCGACCCGGCGGAGCACGGCACGGATCCGTGCCGTCAGCTCGCGCGGGGCGCGGTGGCTTGGTGATGTGATCGGCGGCTCCCGCTTCGAGGGCCAGGACGGCGTCGAGCTCGTCGTCCTCCTCGGTCACCATGATGACCGGCAGCCACGGCGCCACGGCGGCGATCTCCCGGAAGACGGTGAACCCGTCCGGGTCGCCGAGCTGCGTGTCGAGGATGACGAGCGCCGGCGAACCGGTGGCGAGGAGGGCGATGCCCTCTGCGCCGGTGGCCGCTGTGATGACGTCGAACCCCTCGATCGACAGTGTGGCGGCGAGCGAGTCGCGGGTGAGGTGGTCGTCGTCGATGATGAGGATGACGGGCGCCGACTCGTCGGGGAGCGCCTGTTGCTCGACTTCGCGGAACGTCAGGGTCATGGGGATCCCGTGACGTCCCGGAACAGCGGGCACCCGGACGTGTCGCCATGGCGCCGGGAGCGTGCGTTCGCACCGCTGCTGGACTGCCGGACCGGCGGTGCCGGGACCGACGGGGTTGCCGTGAGAGGCAACGGGGTCCACGACCCCGGACGGCATGGCCCGGCACACGACGGGGCCGGGGCCGGGGTGTCCCGAGGGGACCGGCCCGATCGCTGACACTGCGCACCGGGTTGCTCTGCCATCGCTGGGGAGCGTAAGAGTCCCGGGTGAACGGGACGCGATCACTCTGTTATCGGACGGTAATCATTCCGCAATTTCGTCGGCACCCGGTTCCTCGGTGCCTAAGGTCGGAGGGACACGACGGGTGATCACGGAGGCCAACGAGGATGAGCGTCAACGGGGGAGCGGCGGAAGCGGTCGTGGACCTGCGGGCCACGAGCGAGTGGCGTGACCTGGTCGGGCAGTTCGAGCGGGTGCGGGACCGCCACCTGCGCGAGCTCTTCGCCGAGCGCCCCGACCGGGGTTCGGCCATGGTGGCCAGGGCCGCTGACCTGGTCCTCGACTACTCCAAGCACCGGGTCGACGACGGGGCGCTCGCCGGGTTGTTCGCGGTGGCCCGCCGCGCCGGCGTGGCCGAACGCCGCGACGCCATGTTCCGCGGCGAGCGGATCAACACCACCGAGGACCGCTCGGTCCTCCACGTCGCCCTGCGCATGCCCCGCGACACGTCGCTGGTGGTGGACGGCCGCGATGTCGTCGCCGATGTCCACGCCGTCCTCGACGCCATGGGATCGGTGGCCGAGCGCATCCGCTCGGGCGCGTGGACCGGCCACACCGGTCGGCGGATCAGGTCGGTCGTCAACATCGGGATCGGGGGTTCCGACCTCGGGCCGGCCATGGCCCACGAGGCGTTGTGCGACTATGCCGACCCCGCCATCGACTGTCGGTTCGTGTCGAACGTCGACCCCGTCGACCTGTACGCCAAGACCCGCGACCTCGACCCCGCCGAAACGCTGTTCGTTGTCTGCTCGAAGACGTTCACCACCCTGGAGACGCTGACCAACGCCCGGGCGGCCCGGATGTGGCTCCTCGAGGGACTCGGATGCGGCGACGATGCTGTGGCCCGCCACTTCGTGGCCGTGTCGACCAACGAGGCCGGCGTCACCGACTTCGGGATCGACCCCGCCAACATGTTCGGCTTCTGGGACTGGGTCGGCGGTCGCTACTCCTACGACTCGGCCATCGGGTTCTCGCTCATGGTGGCCATCGGCCCCGCCGCCTTCGCCGACATGCTCGCCGGGTTCCACGCCGTCGATCGCCACTTCGTCGAGGCGCCCTTCGAGTCCAATCTCCCCGTGATCCAGGGAATGCTCGGTGTCTGGTACGCCGACCTGTTCGGCGCCGAGACCCACGCGGTGCTCCCCTACAGCCAGCGGCTCGCCCGGTTCCCGGCGTACCTCCAGCAGCTGACCATGGAGTCCAACGGGAAGTCCGTACGCCGCGACGGGTCGCCGGTGGAGGGCGCCACCGGCGAGATCTTCTGGGGCGAGCCCGGCACCAACGGCCAGCACGCCTTCTACCAGCTCATCCACCAGGGGACCCGCCTGATCCCGGCCGACTTCATCGGCTTCGCCACGTCGACCCACGAGGACGCCGGCCGCCAGGACCTGCTGATGGCCAACTGCTTCGCCCAGACCAAGGCGCTCGCCTTCGGGAAGACGGCGGAGGAGGTGGCGGCCGAGGGCACGCCGGACGCCGTGGTCCCGCACAAGGTCATGCCGGGAAACCATCCGACGTCGACCATCCTGGCGCCGGAGCTGACACCGTCCCTGCTCGGCCAGCTGGTGGCGCTCTACGAGCACACCGTCTTCGTGGAGGGGGCGGTGTGGGGGATCGACTCCTTCGACCAGTGGGGTGTCGAGCTCGGCAAGGTCATGGCGGGGCAGCTGGGCCCGGCACTGGGCTCGGACGATCCGCCGGACCTCTCCGGCCAGGACAGCTCGACGGCAGCTCTGGTACGCGCCTACCGGTCCCTGCGGGGCCGCCGGATATGACCGCGGCCCGGGCGGGGCGCAGCCGCGGCGCGGGGACCGGCGGTGAGGCGGTCAGGCGGAGGCGAGCGCCCGCCACAGGGCGCGGTAGCTCGGGTACGTGATGCCCTCGGTGACATAGCCCGCCCGCTCGAGTTCGGCGTGGAACCGGGGGAGGTTGCGCCACGGCACACCCATGTCGACGTGGTGGGCCAGGTGCCAGCCCGTGTTGTAGGGAACGAACCAGAAGCGGGCGAGCAATCCCTGGCGCACGTTGTGGGTCGTTGCCCTCCGGTCGGGGCTGGCCTCGAGCCCACCGTGCTCGGCGATGGCCCGCAGCCGGTTGATCACCCGCCACTGGGTCATCCACGGGAGCCACCAGAGCAGCGGGTAGATCCACCACCGGCCGGTGGCCGCCCACAGGACCGCCCACAGGAGCAGCTGGACCCCGATGATCGAGAGCGACGTGCGGCGGAAGGCGGGCACCTTCAGGGACCGGAACAGCGGGACGAAGTTCTTCCAGCCCGAGATGCCGACAGCGTCGCGCACCAGGCGTCGCGTGAGCGCCCGGCGGTCGCACGGGTAGCCGCCGTAGAAGGCGATGTCGGGCTCGTTGGGACCGAACTCCTCCTTGTGATGGGCGAAGTGGCCTCGCCGGTACAGGCCGATCGGCGTCCAGGTGGGGTAGGCGACCAACCAGGTGCCCACCCAGTCGTTGACCCGCTTGTCGGTGAACAGCAGTTTGTGGGCCGCCTCGTGCATGAGGATGGCGAAGCGCGCGTACATCGGTCCCATGAGGAGGAAGGCGACGAGGTACGCCCACCAGCGGTCGACCCAGACGGCGCCACCGATGACGACGGCCACCCAGAACCAGACGGCTACGACGGTGAGGGCGTTGCGGGCGTCGTCGATCCTCCGGAGGTCGGCGCGCAACTCGGGCCGGGCCATGCCGTTGGCCAGGAGGCGGTCCGTAGGGAAGACGTCGGGTCGGGCGGCCACGTCGGCCACCATCGTGGTCGCCATCCCGGCTACATTACATGTGCATGACAACTGGCGCAATCAGGTAACACCGGTGCGTCGAGCCCGGATGCCGGCCGGACCGGTGGCGGTCGGCGGCGGGCCGGCCGGCGATCCCGAACCGGCGCTCACGGCCCGGTCGGTCCTGGCCAGTGCTCTGCTGGGCGAGGATCCCCCGAGCTCCCCGTCGCCCACCTGGTGCACCTCGCCGGCCTCTTCGGCATCAATCCGAACCGGGCGCGGGTGGCGCTCAGTCGGATGGTGGCCTCGGGGGAGGCGGTCACCGACGGATCGGGTCGCTACGGGCTCGCCGGCAGACTGCTCGAGCGCCGGGGGCGCCAGGAGGACAGCCGGCTGGGTCGGACCCGTGCATGGGACGGGTCGTGGCGTCTCGTCGTCGTGACGACCACCGGGAGTTCGGCCGACGCCCGCTCGGCCCGGCGCCGTCGCCTGACCCTCGCCCGTCTGGCCGAGCAGCGCGACGGGGTGTGGCTGCGCCCTGACAACCTCGACCCGCGCCGCGACCCGTCGGAGTGGCCCGACGTGGCCGTCTACGTCGCCGTGCCCGTGGCCGATCCCATCGCGCTGGCCGCATCGCTGTGGGACCTCGGGGAATGGGCCGCCCGTGCGGACGCGCTGGTGGCCCGCATCACCGACCGGCCCACCACCGGCCCGGACGACCTGGCCCCGGGCTTCACCCTGTCCGCCGCCGTCCTGCGCCATCTCCAGGCCGACCCGCTGCTGCCCGCCGAACTGCTGCCCTCCGACTGGCCGGGCCCGGCGCTCCGCTCAGCCTACGCCGACTGGGACGCCCGCTACCGCAGGGTGCTGAGGGCCTGGGGGCGCTCCACCCACTCGGCATAGGATCCCGGTCCGGGGCACCGGCCCCACGTGCAGGCCCCGTCGGACCGACCGGGGACCGATCAGGGGGAGGCATCATGACGGAGGAGTCGGCATCGGGATCGCCGGCCGGCGGGCAGTTCGCCGGGCGGGTGGCCATGATCACCGGAGGCGCCAGGGGCCAGGGCCGGAGCCATGCGGTCGAACTGGCCCGTCAGGGGGCCGACGTCGCGCTGGTCGACCGGTGCGCCGACCTGGCGACGGTGACCTATCCGCTGGCCACGCCCGAGGACCTGGCCGAGACCGCCCGTCAGGTCGAGGCCGAGGGACGGCGCTGCGTCACGACCGTCGCCGACGTCCGCGACCTCGACGCCATGCTGGCCTTCGTCGACGGGGTCGTCGCCGACCTCGGCTCGGTCGACATCTTGGTCGCCAACGCCGGCGTGTCGACCCTGGGGTCGGTCTTCGACCTCGACGGTCCCGGATGGTCCGAGACGATCGACACCAACCTGACCGGGGTCTTCAACGCCATGCGGGCGGTGGCCCCGCACATGCGTCGCAGCCGGTGGGGCCGGATCGTCGCCATCTCGTCGATGATGGGCCGCTCGGCCAACCCGATGATCTCCGCGTACTGCGCCTCGAAATGGGGGGTCATCGGCCTCACCAAGTCGGTGGCCCAGGAGTTGGCGCACTTCGGTGTCACCGCCAACGTGATCGCCCCCGGGAACGTCTCGACCGACATGATCCACAACGAGATGCTGTACCGCCTGATGCGGCCCGACCTCGAGGAGCCCGGCCGTGAGGACGTCGCGCCGGTTATGGCGTCGCTCCACGTGCAGCCGGTGCCGTGGCTCGAACCCGAGGAGATCACCGCCGCGGTGGTCTTCCTGTGCTCGGAGGGGGCGCGCCACGTCACCGGGTCGGTGATCGACGTGGACGCCGGCGCCTCCGCCCGGTTCACCGGCTGACGGCGTGGTCGCCGGGCCGGCTACTGCTGGGACAGTGCGGCCCGCTGCTGGGACTCGAGCACATCGGGTGGCTCGGGACCCCTGCCGATGATCTCGGCGATGTCCACCTCGTGGAGGGTCCCCTCGAAGGGGAAGTGCCCCGAGTAGCGCTCGCTGACCGGGCTGCCGTGGTCGTAGCCGACGCTCGGGCCGACGCTCGAGATGATGTTCATGGCGAACGGCACGGCGAGCTCGCCG
The DNA here is from genome assembly GCA_963841925.1 of uncultured Acidimicrobiales bacterium. GTDB lineage: Bacteria > Actinomycetota > Acidimicrobiia > Acidimicrobiales > RAAP-2 > Bog-756. The sequence goes on along the minus strand of CAWJER010000017.1, from coordinate 601 downwards.
CAGGGCGTCCCGTCGACCAGCAGGGACGCCGTCCCGCCTCCGTCCCGGCGGCGGAACCGCACACCCACGACCGACGGGCCCACCGGCACCTCGACCGAGGACTCCACCACGTGGTGGTCGTTGAAGCAGTTGTAGTCGAACACGAGACGGTCCCCCTGGACGAACACGCTGAGGCCCGAGTTCTCGGTACCCGTGGCGAAGAGCACGCCTCCGGCCCCGGCGGGGCGGTCGATGGTGGCGGCCAGGTCGAAGCCGCGGCCCGCCCATGGCCGGCGCGACCTGTGCCGGCAGGGGTGCCATGGGCGGGTAGTAGGTGTAGCGCCGGTCGGGCGGGTGCACCGAGTGATCGCGGTAGCGGGTGAAGAAGAGCTCGATGGACCGGTCGTCGAGCGGCAGCACGCCCTGGTCCTCGGCTTCCTCCCACCAGAGGGCGACCAGCTCGGCGAGCTTCTCGGGCACCGCCTCGGCCAGGTCGTCGCACTCGGAGCGGTCGACGTCGTAGTGGTAGAGCTCCCACCTGTTGTCGTCGAACGGCGTGCCGGCGTTGTGGCGGGTGACAGCCTTCCACCCAGCAATACGATGAATGAAGGCGCGGAGAACA
>CAWJER010000016.1:0-115124 GCA_963841925.1 uncultured Acidimicrobiales bacterium | reverse complement strand
ACGCAGAACGAAATTCACGATCACGCCGACTGGGCGCCCCGCCTGGGCTTTGCCTGGGGCATTGGCGGAGGCGGCAAGAGCGCGCCGAAAACCGTGCTGCGCGGGGGATTCGGCATTTTCTATGACCGCTTTGCCAACACCTATGTCCTCAATGCAGACCGGCTCAACGGCATGATCCAGCAGCAATATGTGGTCGACAATCCGGCTTATATTCCCAATCCAATTCCACCCACGTCTTCGTGGCCCAACAGTCGATCTGCCAGATCAGCCCCTCTCTGCACGCGCCCTATATCCTGCAAAGCGCCTTCAGCCTGGAGAGGCAAGTCACAAAGGTCGCCAATGCCACGCTTACCTACCTGAATTCCCGCGGCGTGCACCAGCTTTTGTCGAACGTCGTCAACGCCCCGCTGCCCGGCACGCCCGATTACCCTTACTCGGGGCTTCCCAACCCGGCGCCCTTGGAACAAGTTTCCGCCCCGTAAATTGGCAACGCGCCCGGCTCCACGCCGATATTTGGCATGAACACCTTTGAGCAGCCGCTTTTCGTTTCCCGCCGCACAGGCGCGAGTTTGTGGCAGGAATACCGGATTTTTTCCGACCGGCTGGAGCTGCAATCGTGGATTCTTTTCCACACCATCGTCATTCCCGCGCGGGAGATTCTGGAAATCGAGGTCCGCCCTTCCGTGTTCAGCCTGCGCAAAGGATTCACCTGGGGCATCAAGCTCGACAATTCGGACTTGCATCGCCACGTCCTGGTCAGGAGAAAAAACGGCTTCTGGAAACGCATCGCGTTCACGCCGGACAATCCGGACGAGTTCGTTCGCATCTGCCAATCCATCATTTGACGGCGGCGGCCCTATAGCAAATCACAACAACATTGGCGCACCGCTTGGTAGGGCGGCGCTGCTGAGACTGTCTCAAAACTCTGTAACTCCCCGCCTGGCCACCGCGGCCAGGACGCCGTCGCCCAGGGCGTGGCCCATCGAATTGTTGATCGCCTTGAAGCGGTCCAGGTCCAGGAGCACCACGGCCACACTGCCCGGGGTCCCGGCATGGGCAGCCGTGGCGCCGGCCAGCCGCACGAGGTAGGTCGACCGGTCGGCCAGCCCGGTCAGCGGGTCTCGGGACACCGGTGGGTCGACCGCCGACACGGACCTCGCGCCCGTCGGGGGCGGGGCGCAGGAAGCCGGCCACCGACCGGTCGCGTCCGTGACCGACCACCACGAGCCGGGCGGCGGCCCTCAGACGGTGTCCGTCCCGGTGGCGCACGTCGATCTCCAGGTCGAGGGCCCCGCCCGTCACCGATCCGGTCACCGGTCCCGAAGCCGCACCCGTGGTGTCCGCCATCAGGAGCCCGAACGGCGAGCGGGCGAACGGGCCGGGCAGCACGGTGTCGGTGACGAATGCTCCCACCACTTCGCCGCGGCTCCAGCCGAAGGTGGCCTCCGCACTGGCGTTCCACTCCACGACGACGCCGCCACGGTCGATCTCCACGAAGGCGTCCGGACAACCGGCGATGAGGCGGTCCAGACGCCGGTCCTCGCCTGCGGCACCGACGGGGCCCGCCTCCCGGGTCTGCGATTCGGGCGTCACGACGCCGGCGGGCAGGTGGGCCGCCACTGCAACCGTCCGAGATCCTCGACCATGGGTTTGTGCTCCAACCGGCTTCCGTCGCAGAGCCCCACACGTGGTGAGGGGTTGCGGGTCAATCTAGGCACCAGGTGCACGCGGTACAAGGATTTCGTCCGACGCGGCGTCCGGCACGTCACGGGTGACGACCACCGAGGGACGGTCCGTGGGACCCACCGGACGGGACGGCATCGCTGCGTTCCCGGCCACCTACCGCCGGATCGGTGACCCGGCCGTCGGCAGTGCACCACCTGCCGGACGACCTCCGACTTCGACGCCCTCGTCCACCGCATGTTCCCGATCCCGTGGACGGACGGACCGATCTCCGGCGGGACGGTACTGCGGCAGGGGGACTCCAGGTCCTATTGTGCTCATCCTGACCGATCGACACCGATCGGAGAGGAGCACGACGTGGACCGACGGGAACAGCGTGAGCGGCGCCTGAGAGTCCGTCGGCGCCGGGCCCTGTCCCTGGCCGGCGTGATCGTACTGCTGGTCATCGTCGTCGCCGTGTCGGTGTCGGGCGGTGGTTCGTCGGGGCGGTCCGGCTCGTCGACCACGACCACGGAGGCCGCCGTGCGCCCGGGCGCGAGCGGTTCCAAGGCCGCCGTCACCACCGGGGCCCCGTCCGCGCTCGAAGCCGGGGTGGAGGCGTGGCAGCTGCCCCAGGCGCTGTCCCGGTCCGCGGTGGTACCCGCCGGCAACGGATTCACCGTTCTGGGCGGCCTCACCTCGGCGCAGGCCTCGGTGGCCACCGTGTACGCGGTCGATCCCGTGTCAGGAACGATCGTGACCGACGGCACGCTCGCCGCCGCCGTACACGACGCCGCCGGAGCGACGCTCGGGGCCGATGACCTCGTCCTGGGCGGCGGCTCTCCCGACACGGTGGCCACCGTCCAGTCGATCCCGTCGGTCGCCGACCCGACTCCGGCGGCGGGGCCCTCGCCGCCGCGGACAGGGACCGTCGTCGGGCAGCTACCCGCTCCCCGCTCCGACCTGGCCGCGGCGACGATGACCAGCGGGCACAACACCACGACCGCGTACGTGGTCGGCGGCTACGACGGAAGCGCGTACGAGCCCCAGGTGCTGTCCACGACCGACGGGACCCACTACTCGACCGTCGCCGATCTGACCGTGCCGGTCCGGTACCCGGCGGTGGTCGCCCACGGAGGGTTGCTCTACGTGTTCGGCGGCCAGACCGCATCGCCGGGGGTGATCGCCACGGCCACCGACGACATCCAGGTCGTCGACCCGGCCACCCACTCGGCCAAGGTCGTGGCCCACCTCCCCCAGCCGCTCTACGGCGCCGCCGCCTTCGTTCTGGACGGCTCGCTCTACGTCGCCGGCGGTCAGGTGCCGGGTGGCGGGACCCTGACCACGATCGACGCGTTCGTGCCGTCGACGGGCAAGGTGCTCAACGCCGGACTCCTCCCGCAGGCCGAGGCATTCGGCGGCTACACGACAGTGGGGACCGGAAAGGGGGCGATCGGCTACATCGCCGGTGGCGAAGTCGCCTCCCAGTCCGGCCCCGACCAGGCCGGTGTGGCCTCGGGGACGCTCCAGACCGTCCTCTCCCTCCGGCCCAGCACCTGGGGCGGCCCGGCGGGCACCCCGGTGCGGGCTCGCCGTACTCGGGGACCCTGCTCATCGCCGACCGGGGGAACGACCGCATCATCGCTCTCGACACCAGTCGCAACCAGACGTGGGTGTACCCGTCGGCGTCGATGCCACCTCCCCCGGGGGCTTCTACTTCCCGGACGACTCCTTCTTCATCCACGGGGGCACCGGGATCATCTCCAACCAGGAGGACAACCACACCATCGTCGAGATCGGCTACCCGTCGGGCAAGCTCCTGTTCCAGTACGGGCACCCCATGGTCCCCGGTTCCAGCCCCGGGTACCTCGACCAGCCCGACGACGCCTATCTCCTCAAGGACGGGACCATCACGGTCGCCGACGCCTCGAACAACCGCATCCTGTTCATCTCGCCGTCAGGCCAGCCCACCGGTCAGATCGGTAACGGCGCCGCGGCCCACGACCCGCCCACCTCGATCGACTACCCCAACGGCGACACGCCGCTCACCGACGGCAACCTGCTCGTGTCGGAGATCAACGGATCGTGGGTCGACGAGTACACCATGGCCGGTCAGCTGGTGTGGACGGTCCACATTCCCTCCGTGAACTATCCGTCCGATCCACAGCAGCTGGGGACCGACCTCTACCTGATGACGGACTACGACCCTCCGGCCGAAGGAAAGGTGCTCACCTTCACCCGGTCCGGAACGACGCCGTGGGTGTACGACGTCGCCGCCGGCGACGCCATGCTCAAGAAGCCCTCCTTGGCCGAGCGCCTGCCCGACGGCCTGATCATGGTCAACGACGACTACCGCAACCGGGTGGTGGTGATCGACCCCGCCACCGACAACATCGTGTGGCAGTACGGGATCACCGACGTGTCCGGCACACAGCCTGGAATGCTCTCGATCCCGGACGGGTTCGACAACCTGCTGGCCAACGGGACCACACCCACCCATCCCCAGACCGGCTGACGCGGTCGTCCTGCGGGATGGAACCGCACGGTGGCGAGGGGACCGGACTGCGGTGTCAGCTCCTCGGGTCGGGCCCCGGCACCACTGCGCCGTCGTCGGGGCCGTCGTCGGCGTCGACCGGTCCGTCGACGACTGTCTCGAACCCGATGGCCGCCCCCGTGCCACCGTCGGTGCCATCGCCGAACTCGAGTGCGATCCGGCGGCGCTCCTTGCGACGCCGTCGGACGCCGACGACCACGAGCCCCGCGCCGACCACGGCGATGACGACGGCGAACCAGAGCCCGATCTGACTCAGCAGGTGTTCGATCGAGATGCCGACGACGTAGCCGAGCACGGTGTAGCCGACCCCCCAGCAGAGCCCGCCCAGGACGTTCCAGAACAGGAACGTCCGGTAGCGGAGGCCACTCATGCCGGCGAGCCCCGGGATCACAACACGGACGAACGTGATGAATCGGCCGATGAAGACGGCCGGTCCCCCGTACCGTTCGAGCAGGGACGAGCGCGTAGGTCACCCCCGACCTGCCCTTCAACGGGCGCCGCTCGAGCAGCCAGGGACCGGACAGCTTGCCGACCTCGTACCCGACGGAGTCGCCGGCCACCGCGCAGATCACGACGACGGCGATGATCACACCGAGGTTGAGCCGCCCGAGGCCGGCCAGCACGCCACCGACCACGATCGCCGTCTCACCGGGGAAGAAGAAGCCGATCATGAAGGCCGATTCGGCGAAGGCGAGGAAGCCGATCACGACGTACGCCCAGGTGCCGTTGACGTGGAGCAGCCATCCGGTGATGCCGCCGGGGTCCGACGAGGTCGACGTGGCGGCGAGGAGGAGTGTCGCCGTCACCGGGCGAGCGTGACGCTGGTCCAGGTGCGACGTCGGCACGCCGGGCAGGTCATCCAGCGGTCGAAGGTGCGCCCGGGCAGCCACGCCCCGAACGGGAACTGCAGCACGAGGAACTCGACCAGCCCCACCCGTGACACGGACCCGCACGTCGAGCACGCCACGCTGAGCACGCCCGTCGAGGGGAGCGGCTCGTCGGCCGTCGCCGTGGCCCGCCCCGGATCGGGCTCGGTGGACGGCATGGCGTCGGAGAACAGTGCACGCTTGCCGGCCGGCCTGGCGTGCGGGACCTGACCAGCCCCCGGCTGCACGACGTCGCCCCGACCTGTGGCATCGCCGCCGGCCACGTCGGCATCGGCCTCGGCACCCACGGGCATCCAGTAGAGCGCCCGCTTGCCGAGCGGGTCGGGCCCGTCGACCATCAGCCCGCCGTGCCGGCCACCACGCCCGGTTCGAGCAGCGCCGCGGCGAGGGCGCGATAGGCCTGGGCGCCCGGTGAGTTCGGGGCGTGCTGCAGGATCGACTTGCCCCGGGCCGGGGCCTCGGCGAACCGGATCGACTTTCGCACCGGGGGCTGTAGGACCGGGATCCCGTACCGGGCCTGCACCTCCTCGAAGATGTGCCGGGAGTGCTTGGTGCGGTCGTCGTACATGGTGGCGATCACGCCCCGGACCGTGAGTTCCCCGTTGGCGAAGGCTCGCACGTCCTCGATGGTCTCGAGGAGCTGGCCAACGCCCCGGTGCGAGAGTGCCTCGCACTGGAGGGGGATGAGCACCGAACGCGCCGCGGTGAGCCCGTTGATCGTGAGCACGCCGAGCGACGGCGGACAGTCGACCAGGACCAGGTCGTAGCGGTCCAGCACCGGCTCGAGCGCCCGGGCCAGGACGTGCTCACGTCCCGTCCTGGTCAGCAGGTGCACCTCGGACCCGGCGAGGTCGATGGTGGCGGGCAGCAGGTCGAGTCCGGCGACACCGGGAACGGGGAGCACCACGTCGGCGACGTCCGCACGGCGGACGAACACGTCGTGCAGTGAGCTGTCGAGACGGTCCGGGTCGAATCCCAGCGAGAAGGTGAGGCACGCCTGGGGGTCGAGGTCGACAACGAGGGTGCGCCGACCCAGTTCGGCCGACGCCACACCGAGCGAGTGGACGGTGGTGGTCTTCGCCACACCGCCCTTCTGGTTGGCCACTGCCAGCACGTCGGTCACGGGAGGAGTCTACGTGGTCGGCCCGAGGCGGTCCGGGGGGACGGTGCCCGCCCCTCAGTAGCCGGCCATGCCCACCACGGGGGCGACCAGCCGCTCGCTGGCAGCCGAACCCAGGAAGGGAACGACGTAGCTGAAGACCCCACCGTCGCCCGCCGCGAACCGGTAGCCGGTGCCGTTGGCGGCGGCCTCCATGCCGGTCACCGGGGCGGCGAGCACGATCGCGCCGGTCGAGCCGAGGAACGGGGCGCCTCCGAAGGCGAACACCCCGCCGTCGGAGGCGACCAGCCAGTAGCCTCCCGAGTTCGGGTCACGTGCGATCCCCACCACCGGACGGGTGAGGTGTTGACCCCCAAGTGATCCCTCGTAGCGGGCGTCGCCGAACGCGAAGATCCCGCCGTCCGAGGCGACCAGCCAGTAGCCGGCGCCGTCCGGCGTGGCCGCCATGCCCACGATGGGCTGGTTGAGGTGGCTCCCGCCCATCGACCCGTAGTACCCGGCGTCGCCGAACGCGAAGATCCCGCCGTCCGAGGCGACCAGCCAGTAGCCACCGCCGTCCGGCGTGGCCGCCATGCCCACGATGGGCTGGTTGAGGTGGCTCCCGCCCATCGACCCGTGGAAACCGGCCTGGCCGTAGGCGAAGATCCCGCCGTCCGAGGCGACCAGCCAGTACCCGCCGACCGAGGGGGCCATCGCCATGCTGACCACCGGTTTGTTGAGGGGAGCCCCACCGGCGGATCCGCAGAACGGCTGGCTCGGGCTCGGGAAGGCCGACACGCCGCCGTCCGCCGCCACCAGGTCGTAGCCGTCGAACGCCGCGCCGGGAACGGAGCAGGCCCCGATCGAGCCCACCGAGGGCGTCCCACCGGCGTCACCGGTCAGCTGCGGGTCGTGGTGGAACATGGGCCACGGGTGGTCGGCCAGTGCGGCAGCTCCGTCCGAGGCGTCGATCTCGAAGTGGTCGACCCGGCCCTGGTCGGCCGGCCCGATGTAGCCGGCCAGCGTGATGCCCACCGTGCCGTTCGGGTCCTCGGTGACCAGGGGGGCGTTCTGGAGGCCGAGGTCACCGTTGCCGGGTCCGTCGAGCTCCGTCACGAGATCTCCGGTCCTGCCGTCGATGATGTCCAGGCCGTCGATCGTCGGGACCAGCACGTCGTCGTAGCCCTGTCCGAACAGGTCGGCCGTGGTGACCGAGCCGATGACCGCGTCCGTGGCCGCGGCCTGCCAGAGGACCTTCCCGGTTGCGCCGTCGAGCGCGTACACCGAGCCCGAGCTGGGTCCGGTGTCCGTCGCCTCCACGACCTGGAGCGAACCGTTGCCGAGCACATCGGACAGGGCCGGGGACGACGCCGTGCTGCCGTCGAGGTACACCGCCCACACCAGGTCACAGCGGGTGTCGAACGCCTTGACCATGTCGGTGTCGGAGGCCCCGGCGAAGTAGGACCCGGTGCCGTCCACGATCCCCGTGGCCCCGCCGGCCAGGAAGCCGCCCACGGCGGGCGAGGAGTCGAGGACCTGGTCGGTGGTGGCCCGGCAGACCTGGTTGCCCGTGCCGGACAGGATCCGCAGGTCGCCACCGTCGTGGTAGGTCTGCCCGTTGGCCAGCCCGGCGGACTGGTCGGAGGCCTCCACCACCTCGTCACGGCCGGTGCCGTAGAGGTCCGCCTGGGCGGCGGTGGCATGGGTGCTGTCGGTGTTCAGGAAGGGCCACCCGGGCAGGGCCGTTCCGGTCGCCGGGTCGAGGGCGTACGCGACCTGGCCGAGCGAGCCGGCCACCGCCGACGGCGTGCCGGTAGTGGCCGCCTGCAGTGTCCCGATCGAGATCCCGGCGGAGACGCCCCCGTCGGGAACACCGTCGGTGGAGGGGTTCTGGACGGAGGTGACCCAGAGCAGGGAACCATCGGGCCCGTAGGCCTGGTAGCCGCCACCGGACGGTGAGGCGTCGTCGCCGGAACCGACCAGGATGGCCGGCCCACCGGCCGCCGCCGGGACCACCGAAGGTGTGGAGTCGATGGGCGCGTTGGCGTGGACCCCCGTCCAGCCCGTCGGGACCACCGGCGCGGGTACGGCCGGCGGGTCGGCCGGGCCCGGCGCGGCGAGCTCGTAGGCGTAGAGGTTGTCGCCGCGGTCCCCCACCACCACGGACGGCTGCCCGTCCAGCGTCACCGGGGTGGGCGACGACTCGGCGATCGGGGAACCGGCATCGGCCAGCGGGCCGGTCGACCAGGTCTCGGTGAAGGTCGGGACCGATGTGGTCGTCCGGATGGTCGGACCCGTGGACCGCTGTGCGACCGACGCCCCGGCGGCCATGGCGCCGGCCGGGACGGGGGCCAGGCACACGGCCGCCGAGGCACACGTCCCCACGAGGACGGTCAGCACGGCACGGAAGCGTGGGCGAAGCATCGGTTCGGAGCTCATGCGGTGGTACCAGCCTAGAGGCACCGGCCGTCGGCGTCACCCCACCCCTCGGCCCACACCTCACCCCACCCCTCGTCCGCCGCGGCCGTGCACCGGAGCTCCGCCGGTCGGCACCGGCCCCGCCGCTGGCGGTCAACGACCCGGGCCCGCGGGCACGCCCGCCCACGTGCCGGAGCACCCCCGGTGCGGTGCCTCCGGCAGTGTGTGCCCCCGGCAGGAGTCGAACCCGCAACCTGATGGGTAGAAACCACCTGCTCTATCCAGTTGAGCTACAGGGGCGGCGCACAAGCGGGCCGAAGCGTGTCCGGACCACCATCGGCGTGTGCCACACTAGAGGCTCCTTGGTGGCCGTAGCTCAGCTGGTCAGAGCGCCGGGTTGTGATCCCGGAGGTCGCGGGTTCGAGCCCCGTCGGCCACCCTCCATCCCCCGGGGCGCTCGACTCCACCCGTGTCACCAGGGGCGGTACCGTAGTTTCGAGGTACAGGCGCCTCTAGCTCAACGGCAGAGCAACGGACTCTTAATCCGCAGGTTCTGGGTTCGAATCCCAGGGGGCGCACCACCACCGACGGATCCGTGCTCGACGCCGCCGCGTCGCCATGGACGGGGAGTCGCCCAGACGACGGGGAGTCACCCTGACGACGGGGCGTCACCCTGACGACGGGGCGTCGCCCAGAAACCGGCGGCGGGCCTCGGGTGTCCACACTCGAGCTCGCGGCGCCGATCGGGGTGTCGACCGCGGTGTCGACCACGGCGCCGACGATGCCCGACGGCCGGACCGGGGGAATGCAGGGCGTGCCTCGACGGGGCGGCCGCATCCGACCGCGACCCCTGTTCAGCGGGGTGTGATCCCCCACGAACCGGTCCAGCGACCGCCGGGCCTCAGGACGGTCACGTCCGTGCCGGATCGGAAGGCGTCGGGTGGGCACGTCATCGGCTCGACGGCGAGGCCGGTTCTGCGGGACCCGGGCGGGAGGGTGTCACCGGTGAAGACCATCAGATAGCCGAACCGGTCGTCGGCCCACAGCGTCACACCCGCGGCACCGTCAGGATGGTCCAGTTCCACCCTGACCCGGCCGTCACCGTCCCGGGTGAGGTCGCAGTAGGCCGTGTCCAGACGGGTCACGCCGATCGGCCGGTCGGTCGTGAAGTCGAACTCCGACCCGGCGACCCCGACCGACCCGGTGGGCAGGCCCCGGTCGTCGGCCACGAGGCGTCGGTGGGCGGGGACCCGCAACCGGGCCTGGTCGATCGTGCCGGTGCCGACGGTCAGGTAGGGGTGGAATCCCAGTCCGAACGGCAGGTCGCCGTCGCCGATGTTCTGTGCGTCGGTCGTGACCGTCAGGCCCTCGCGTCCGAGCCGGTACTCGATCTCGAGCCGGAGGGCGAACGGATAGGCGGGCGACGGGTGCAGTTCGCAGCCGAGGCCCACCCGGTTCTGGGCACGCCCGGTCATCTGCCACGGGTGCCACCGGACCAGCCCGTGGATGGCGGTGCGCCGGTCGACCTCGTTGAGCGGCGCCTGGGCGGTGACGTCCTGGAACGTGTAGGCACCGTCGCCGAGCCGGTTGGGCCAGGGGGCGAGCACCTGCCCACGGCCCCCGTGGCTCCACTCGTCGGGACCGAACCCGTCGATCACGGAGCGGTCGTCCACCGTGAACGTCCGCAGCGTCGCACCTACCTCGGTGACGACGGCGCGTTGGTGGCCGTGGCCGATGACCCACTGGTCGCCCGTGGCGGCGGTTGTCTGGGCGGGACGCTGGTCGGGCGGTGGCGTGGGAGTGGTCATGTGATGGGGCCTGGGTTCCTCGTGACGGGGTGGGTATCGGTGGCGCCGTGACCGACGCCGTGTCCGGGGGCGTCGTGGTGGAGCGACTCCCTGGCGCCTGCACGCCACGTGGGTGACACACCGTCGGGGTGCCGATGTCGCCCGGTATGGTAGGCCACGAGGCCGCACCGGCCCGCCGAGACCCTGTCGCGACGAGTCGGCCCGCCCCTTGGCGCCAGTCGACAGCGGCGGCCGACGAACGGAATTCCCCGCCATGCGCATCCTGATCACCAACGACGACGGTGTGTTCGCACCCGGGATCGCCGCCCTGGCACGGGGCCTCCACACCGCCTTCGGGGACGAGCACGAACTCGTCGTCGTCGCCCCCCTGACCGATCACAGCGGGGCGGGGGCGGCCGTCGGCCCCGTCTACGAGCGCGAGTCCATCCCCTACGAGCACGTCGACATCCCCGGTCTGGGCGAAGTCCCGACCTTCGGGATCGACGGGTCGCCGGCCCTGTCCGTGATCCTCGGCTGCATCGAGGGGTTCGGCCCCGAGGCCCGACCTGATCGTGTCGGGCATCAACCACGGGATGAACGCCGGCCGCTCGGCGCTGCACTCGGGCACCGTGGGCGCCGCCCTCACCGGTGCCCAGTTCGGCGTGCGAGGCCTGGCCGTCAGCATCGCCTGGGCCTCCGAGCCGGACTACTGGGAGACGGCCGTCAACCTGGCCTGCAGGATCGTCCCCGCGCTGGCGGCCGCCGAGCCGGCGACCGTGCTCAATCTCAACGTCCCGGCCGTCCGACCCGACGAACTGAAGGGGCTCCGTGCCGGCAGGCTCGGGCGGATGGGCCTCATCCGGTCGGTGCGACCCGAGCACACCCCGCTCCCGGTCGAGGGCCCGGCGATCGACCGTACCGGCGGCGCCATCGTGCTGTCCATGCGGGGCGTGGGCGCCGACGCCGACCGCGAGGCGGAACGGGCCGAACTCGAACCCGATTCGGACGCCGCACTGATCGAGGACGGATGGGCATCGATCACGCCGCTCGTCGGCGTGCGTGAGAACGTGAGCGCCGCCGGCGCCTCGGCGCTGGCAGCGGCACTGGCGACCCGCCCCCGCTGAGCGTGGACCACCGTCCGTACGCGCCGCACGGACGGCACCGGCGGTGACCCGTCAGGTCAGCTCGGAGTCCAGCCAGTCGTAGGTCACCTGGGCGGACAGCCGGAGGTTGTCCGACTGGCAGTGGGCCGACGCCCCGTCGGCGGGGCGGAACACACGTGACGTCACCGTCCCGGCCACGCCGTTCATGAACGCCTCGAACTGGGCACGGGGCTCATCGCCCTCGCGCTCCCCCACGAGGGCCAGCACCGGGCAGGTGATGGCACCGATGAGGTCTCCCAACCGGTAGGAGGTCATGGCGTCGCGCCAGGCGTGGAAGGACGGGACACCGAACCGGGTGCAGATCGCCTCGATCCCCCACTGCATCTGCCGCGGCATGAGGTCCTCGGGGACGCCGGCCACGTCCTCGGGCCGGATGTCCCTGCTCATCCGGTAGACGTCGGAGCCCACCCAGGCCTCCATGTAGCGCCCCATGTCGACCACCGGCGGGTTGGCCACCAGGGCCCGCACGCGGTCGTCGGAGGCAGCCGCCCGGGCGGCGAAGTACGAGCCGAAGCTCTGCCCGCAGAGCGCCAGGCGCCCGGCGTCGACGCCGGGGAGGCCGGCGACGGCGTCGAGCACGGCGGCGATCGGCACCTCGTAGTCGGGCCGGAAGGTCATGGAGGGCTCGGTTCGCATGCACCCGAGCTGGCCGGGCCCGTCGAACACCACCACGTTCCAGCCCCGCTCGGCTCCGGGGACGCCGAGCTGGAAGTAGAGCTCCTCGGCACTCGAGTCGAACCCCCCCACGGCCACGACGGTCGGTCGGGCTTCGATCACCCGCCGCGTCCGCTGCCGGGCGCACGCGGTAGCCGGGGAGGGTCCCCCCGGAATAGGGCACGGACAGGGGCTCGACCGGCGGGTCGACCAGGGCGGCCGCATCGGAGAAGCAGGCCTGGCTGCGGGCCCCCGCCCCGTCGGCACCCGAGCCGCCTCCGTAGTACTCGGCGGTGCGGAAGTAGGTGGAGGCCCGCAGCAGGTTGTCGCGACCGCTGACCCTCCGGCCCGCGGCCAGACAGTCCCGTCCCTGCTGCCTCCACCCGCCGGGCCAGTTGCTCGAAGACACGGGTCCAACTGCTCGGACTCCCGTCGGTGATCTGGGCCACGACGGCCAGGCACTCGCCCACCGACGAGCCGCCGTAGGCGGCCATGCCCAGCGCCCGGATCAGCTGGTAGTTGAACTCGTCGTCCCGGAAACCCTCCACACGGACGGCACTGCGGACGACATCGGAGTCTTCGAAGGACACGGCACCCTCTTCCTCGGGGGTGGGGCCGACCGGATGGGCCGCCCCCGCCGTGGGTCATTGTGCCCGATCCCCGGCCTACCCTGTGACATGCGCGCAGCCGCCATCCAGACGACGGCCGGTGAGGAACGCCCCGCCAACCTGGATGCCGCGTGCGTCCTGGTCGAGGAGGCGGTGGCGGCCGGGGCCGAACTGGTAGTCCTGCCGGAGTACTTCTCCGTGGCGGGCAGTCCCGAGGCACTGCGGGCCGGCGCCGAGGAACTGGAGGGCCCCACCGTCCACTGGGCCTCGACGCTGGCGGCACGCCTCGGGATCCACCTGGTGGCGGGAAGCTTTCCCGAGACGGGCCGCGGGGACGACGGTCGACTGTCCAACACCAGCTGCCTCCTCGGCCCCGATGGTGCCCTGCTCGCCGTCTACCGGAAGATCCACCTCTTCGACGTGGCGCTGCGCGGCGTGGCCTTCCGGGAATCCGACACCTTCGCCCCGGGCGACGAGACCTGTGTGGTTCCCCTCGTCCCCGGTCCCGCCGGCGCCGGTCCGGACGGCCGATCGGGAGGGGCGGCCGTACTCGGGATGTCCCTCTGCTACGACATCCGGTTCCCCGAGCTCTACCGGATGCTCGCCCTCGACGGGGCCAACGTGGTCTCCGTGCCGGCCGCCTTCACGTCGACGACCGGACCGGCCCACTGGGAGCTGCTCCTTCGGGCCCGGGCCGTCGAGGACCAGGTGTTCGTCATCGGCGCGGGGCAGGTCGGCACCCTGCCTGCAGGCATGCCCCGCTGCCACGGCCACTCGATGATCATCGACCCGTGGGGCGTCGTCCTGGCCGAGCGGACCGAGCCGAGCCCCGGGATCGTGGTCGCCGACCTCGACATGGCGGCACTGGCCGAAGTCCGCGCCCACCTCCCGGTGCTGGCGAATCGGCAGCCCGGCGCGTACCGTGGACTGCATGTCGACCACAGGGGCACCAGGGGCTGAACGATCGAAGACGGCAACGGCAAGGGTGCTTCGGGCGCCCAAGGACCTGCCCGGCGACAATCCCGGCTCGGCCCTCCCCTACGAGGTCGGGCAGTTCGTGCACGACAACCTCGAGCTGTACTACGAGGTCCACGGGCAGGGCCCGCGGGTCCTGATCTTCCTCCACGGCATCCTGATGGACGCCAACATGAACCGGCGCCTCGCCTCGGACCTGGCGGCCAAGGGCAACCGGGTCATCCTCCTCGACCTCCCGGGCCACGGGCTGTCGGCCCGCCCCCAACGCGCCTCGTTCCATCGCATGGACATCTATGCCGGTCACGTGATCGCCCTCATGGACCACCTCGGCATCGACCAGGCCGTCGTCGGTGGTGTCTCGCTCGGAGGCAATGTCAGCCTCCTGGTAGCGGCCCAGGCACCGGAGCGGGTCCGGGGACTGGTGGTGGAGATGCCGGTGCTCGAGTGGGCACTGCCGGCGGCCGCCATCACCTTCGTGCCCATGCTGCTCGCCTCCCACTACGCACGCCCGATCGTCGGGCGGGTGGCCAAGCTGTTCCGGGCCCTGCCCCGCACGGGCAACGGACCCCTCGACAGCGTCATGAACATGCTCTCGGCCGAGCCCCGCGAGACGGCTGCCGTACTGCACGGCGATCCTGGCCGGGTCCGATCGCCCCGACGGTGGACCAACGGGCGGCCATGGACGTGCCCGCGCTGGTGATCGGTCACAAGGTCGACCACGTCCACCCGTTCCACGACGCCCAGCAGCTCGCCCGCCGCCTGCCCCAGGGGCGGCTCATCCAGGCCAACTCCGTCCTCGAGATGCGGGTCCATCCCGAACGACTGACCGAGGAGATCAACGGGCTCCTCGACTCGGCCTGGGCGAAGCCGGGCCGGCGCTCCCGCGAGGCCCGTCGGGCCGGCTGACACGGGGTCGGCGCGGCCCGCCCCCCTCGAACACCAAGGAACCCGGGGCCCGATAACCGACCGGCGGGATCCTGCCCGTCGTTGCCGTCAGTCGTCGTGGCCGGGACGCCGATCCCGCTTCCGCTCCGACAGCCTGCGCTTGTCGGCCAGGCGCCGCTCCTTGGCGCCCTTGGACGGCCGCGTCGGCCGGCGGGCCTTCTCGACCCGCAGCGCCGCCGCCAGGCGCTCGCGGAACCGCTCGACGGCCAGCTGCCGGTTCCGCAGCTGGGAGCGCTCGTCGTCTGCCACCACCCGCACCTCCGGACCGAGCCGGTCGAGCAGCCGTGCCCGCTGGTGGGGCCCGAGCGAGGGCGAGCCGGCCACGTCGAAGCGCAGCTCGACCCGGGTGGCCACCTTGTTGGCGTGCTGGCCGCCGGGACCGCCGCTCGGACTGAAGCGGAACTGCAGCTCGGCGGCCGGGATCCGCAGCGACGAGGTCACCCGCACGACTTCCGGGCCGGCACCGGTCGCAGGGTCGGGGACGGGGCTCATGCCACGGCTCCGTCGTGGGGGGCGGTCTCGTGGGGGGCGGTCTCGTGGGGGGCGGTCTCGTCGACGACGGGATTGGTGAGGACGCCCACGCCCTCCACCTCGACGGTGACGGTGTCCCCCGCCGCCAACCATCGAGGGGGATCGGAGGCTGCGCCCACACCGGCCGGGGTCCCCGTCGCCAGGACCGTGCCCGGCTCCAGCGTGGCCACCGTCGACACATGGGCGATCATGTCGGCCACGTCGAAGATCATGTCCGCCGTCGACCCGTCCTGGCGGAGCTCGCCGTTGACCCGGGTGCGGACGGCCAGGACCTGTGGATCCGGGACCTCGTCCGTGGTCACCAACCAGGGTCCTGTCGGCCCGTGGCTGTCGAAGCCCTTGCCCAGAAGCGTGGTCGGGGTCGCCCGCTGCCAGTCGCGGACGCTGACGTCGTTGACCACCGTGTACCCGGCCACGACCTCGAGCGCCCGCTCCCGGGTCACGTCACGGCAGCGGCGACCGATGACCACCCCGAGCTCGCCCTCGTAGTCGACCTGCTCCGAGGCGGTCGGCACCTCGATGGCGTCGCCGGGGCCGACCACGCAGGTCGACAGCTTGGCGAACCAGGTCTGGCGGGTCGGGCGCTCGGCGCCCAGTTCAGCGATGTGGTCCCCGTAGTTCCGGGCGATCCCCAGGAACACGGGCGGCCGGTGCACCGGCGCACCGAGCCGTGCCTCGGCCAACGGCACGCGTCGGGCCCGTGCGCCGAGGGCGGCCAGCGCGTCGGGGCCGAGGGCCAGGACGTCGGCCAGCGCCGGCGGCAAGCCCACGACCGGGTCCGTGAGGTCGACCACCTCGTCGCCCACCACCAGTCCGCTGCCCCGCCGACCGTCCTCGAGCAGGGTCACCAGGCGCACGACCCGAACCTACCGGTCCGCAGGGCGCCGGTCCTACACTCCGGGCATGAGCGCATCCCCCGGAACCCAGCCCCCACCGACGACCGGCTTCGCCGGCCAGGTCGTCCTCGATCACCGGCTCCTCCTCGGGCATCGGCGCCGAGACGGCCCGACGGTTCGCCGCCTCGGGTGCCACGGTGGTGGTGAACTCCGTGACCTCGGTCGATGCCGGGCGGCGCGCTGGCCGCCGAGCTGCCCGGCGCCATCTACGTGCAGGCCGACGTGTCCGACGAGGCCGACGCCAGCCGCCTCATATCGACGAAGTCGTCACCGCCTGCGGCCGTCTCGACGTGCTGGTCAACAACGCCGGGACCACCGCCGTCATCCCCCACGGCGACCTCGAAGCCGCCGGCCCGGACGTCTGGCGACGGATCTTCGACACCAACGTCATCGGCACCTGGCAGCTCACCGTGGCCGCCGTCCCCCACCTGCGGGAGTCGGGCCAGGGGCAGGTCGTCAACGTCTCGTCGCTGGCCGGCGAGCGGCCGGTCGGCAGCTCCATCCCCTACGCCTGCTCGAAGGCCGCCCTCAGCCACATGACCCGGCTGCTGGCCAACACCCTCGGACCCGACATCCGGGTCAACGCCGTTGCGCCCGGCCTGGTCGACACCCCGTGGACGGCCGACTGGGACCTGGTGCGCGAGTTCGTGAAGGCCCAGTCGCCGATGCAGCGGTCGGCCACTCCCGAGGACGTGGCGGAGGTCATCATGGGGCTCGCCCGCTCGACGTACGTGACGGGACAGGTGGTCCTGGTCGACGGAGGGCTCAGCCTGCGCTGAGGCCGGCCCTCGCGCCCCGTCGAGCCTACCGTGCCGGTCCAGTCGCCACAGCCGGTGGGCCGCCGACGGAAAGAAGGGCAGTGTCCGCTCCTCGCCCGGCGAGAACCCGAGTCGGGCAGCGACGGCTTCGGACCGGACGTTCCCGGGCAGGATCACGCTGTACAGCGCGTCCTCGCCCACCTCCTCGAACCCGTAGCGCACGGCGCGGGCGCCCGCCTCGGTGGCGAACCCGAGCCCCCAGACAGCGGGATCGAGGGTCCAACCGACCTCGACGCCCGGCCATTCGGGCTCGGGGCGCCAGTGGAGGCCGGCCCGGCCGACGAACCGGCCACTCGCCCGCTCCTCGAGCGCCCACTGGCCGAGTCCGCGCAGCGGCCACAGGCCGGCGAAGGTCGACAGGGTACGCCAGGCCTCCGCCCGGGTGAAGTCCTCGGGTACGTGCAGCGACGAGCGCACCTCGTCAGTGGTCATGACGGCGAACAGGGCGTCGAGGTCCCCGGCGCGGAACGGGCGCATCGTCAGGCGGTCGGTGGTGAGGGTCGGGCACGTCGCCACACGGACCAGTCAACCACCGCACCGGGAGTCGCGACCACCGGTACGCTCGGTCCGTGAGCGCCGTCCCGCCCGGCGTCCCGACCGATGCGCCCGTCCCGCCGACGACGGACGGCACGCCGTGGACGTGGACCGTCCCCGAGGTGGCCCCCGAGCAGCTGCCGCTCCTCTTCCACCTCGCCCAGCGCCCGCTGGCCGTGGGCGACACGCTCGATGTCGTCGTCCGCTGGCGGCGCGCCCCCGTCCGGCTCGACGCCCTCCTGGTCGGTGCCGGGTTCACCGTCACCTCCCCGCCCGAGGACGGTCCGGCCCCTCCCGAGGACGGTCCGGCAGCGACGCTGCGGGCCCGGGTGGTCCGCGAGCGCACGCTGGCCGACACCGTCGGTCCCGGTATGCGCCTGCTCGTCTGCGGCGTCAACCCGTCTCTGTACTCGGCTGACGCCGGTGTGGGCTACGCCCGCCCCGGCAACCGGTTCTGGCCCGCCGCCCTGGCCGCCGGGCTCGTCGACGCCGACCGGGACCCGGTGGCGGCGCTGGCACGCGGCGTCGGCATGACCGACTTCGCCAAGCGGGCCACCCGCACGGCGGTCGAGGTGACCCGGGAGGAGTACACCGTCGGCTACACCCGGGTCTCGGATCTCGTCGCCTGGTTGCAGCCCGGAGCCGTCTGCTTCGTCGGACTGTCGGGATGGCGTACCGTCGTCGACCGCCGGGCGGTGGCGGGCCGCCAGCCCTCCGACGTCGTGGGACGTCCCGCCTATGTCATGCCGTCCACCAGCGGACTCAACTCCCGCACACCGCTGGCCGAGCTGGCACGGCACCTGGCGGCGGCGGCAGCGCTCGGGTCGTCACCGGTCCGAGTGCCCCGGCCGGGGCGCATGGGCCGGCCGTGACCGGGCCGGCGTCAGGCTCAGGACAGGCCGCTCAGCGGTTCGAAGTGGTCGACCTCGGGCGGGCCGTCGAAGTACGGGCCGATGTGGGATCGCCACTCGGCGAACGCCGGCGAGTCCCGGAAGCCGACGGTGTGGTCCTCGAGCGTCTCCCACCCCACGAGCAGCAGGTAGCGGTCCGTCGTCTCGATCCCCCGGTGGAGGGCGAAGCTGCGGAAGCCCGGTGCAGCCGAGATCACCGCCCGTGCCCGGGTGATGGCCGCCTCGAACTGATCGTGCGAGTCGGGGCGGACGGTGATGAGTGCGTGCTCCAGAACCATGACCCGACGCTACCGGTGACACCGGTCCCTCGCCGACCGGAGTGCAGCCTGTCGCCGGACCCTGCGGCGGGTCGATCGGGGGCGCAGGGCGGATAGCGTCGGTGGCAGCGCCACGGCCCGCCGGGCGCTGCCGCACCGCCGAGGAGTGGAGGAGCCACAGTGGAGATCGAGATCTGGTCGGATGTCGTGTGCCCCTGGTGCTACGTGGGAAAGCGGAACCTCGAGGCGGCGCTGGCCGAGTTCCCCCACGCCGACCAGGTCTCCATCGAGTGGCGGAGTTTCGAGCTCGACCCGACCACCCCGGCCCGGGTCGGGCTCTCGATGGACGAGGTCCTCGAGCGCAAGTACGGGATGACCCTCGAACAGGCCGCCACTGCCAATCGCCAGATGACCGAGCTGGCCGCGTCGGTGGGCCTCGACTACCACCTCGACCGGGTCCAGATCGGCAACACGTTCGACGCCCACCGGCTCATCCACCTCGCCGCCCACGAGGGTCGCGGGGGTGCCATGAAAGAGCGTCTCCTGCGGGCCTACTTCACCGAGGGCAGAGCAGTCTCCGACCCCGCCGCCCTCACCGAGCTGGCCGTCGAAGTGGGTCTCGACGTCACCCGCGTCGCCGAGGTCCTGTCCTCGGACGAGTATGCCGAGGAGGTCCGTGCCGACGAGGCACGGGCGGTCGAACTCGGCTCGACCGGCGTCCCCTTCTTCGTCTTCGACGGTCGCTTCGGGGTTCCCGGCGCCCAGCCGCCCGACGTGCTCCTCCGCCTCCTGCACCGGGTCTGGGATTCGTCCGAGGAGTCGGCCACCACCTCGGCCGGCTGACCCGTCCCTCAACGGGCCCCGGTGCCGGAGGGACCACTACCATCGGCGGATGACCGACATGCTCGCCCGCACGGCCCATCTCCCCGAGGTCCACATCGCCCCCGGGAAGGCGGTGGTCGTGGAGGGCAACCAGAGTGGTGAGATCTTCGTCCTGGTTTCCGGTGCACTGAGAGTCCGCAAGGGCGACCAGGAGATCAACACGATCACCGACCCGGGCGCCATCGTCGGCGAGGTCTCGGTCCTGCTCGGCACCCGGCACGGCGCAACGGTGGAGGCCGCCGAGCACACCGTCCTGCGCGTGGCCAGGGACGGGAAGTCCTTCCTCGGCGAGGATCCCGTACTGCTGCGCACCGTGGCCACCGGGCTCGCCGAGCGCCTGAACTTCGTGTCCGCCTACCTGGCCGATCTGAAGGACCAGTACGGCGACGTCCCGGGACTGTCGATGATCCCCGAGGTCGTGGGCCGGCTCGCCGCCCACCAGCAGCCGACGGCCCGTCCCGGATCGGCTCGCGATCCCGAACCCGAGTACTGACGCCGGGCCACCGGCGTGGCGGCCTCCGTGCCGATCAGGCCGTGCCGATCAGGCCGTGCCGATCAGGCCGTGCCGATCAGAAGGAGAGGCGGGTGGGCGGCTCGGAATCCGTGAGCTCGCAGGACTCCTCACCCATGATCGAGACCCAGCGGGCCCGTCCGGCGCCGAGGTCGAGCTCGACGCGGGCCGGCACGGCACCGATCTGCCTCCCCGCGTTGAACACCCAGGTGTCACCGACGCGGTCGGCCCAGGATCCGGCCTCGGTGAATGCGGCCTGGTGGACGTGCCCCGTCAGGACCACGTCCGGGCGGTGCTCGCCGATCCACTCCAGCAGGTCCGGGTCCCCGTAGTCCCTCCTGCCGGTCCAACACGTGGGGGAGCCGAGCGGCGGCCAGTGGTACACCCAGACCCAGCGGTCCGGACGACGGGCGGCGTCGCGGGCGAGCTGGGCCGCCACCTCCTTCCGGCCGACCGGGCCGTCCCACCACGGGCAAACCGTCACCAGCGTGTCGTCGGTCAGCAGTGAGTCCCCGTCGGTCGGGATGCCGGCCTCGCGGGCACCGGCCAGCCACATGGCGGACTGCTCCCCGGCGGCATCGGGTCCGGTCAGGTCGTGGTTGCCGGAGCTGACGGCCACCGTCGTCGTGCCGTCGAGCAGGGCGAGGTACCGCAGGACCACGACCGATTGGGCGTCGAGCGGCACCGGTGAGGCGATGTTCAGACTGTCACCGGCCAGCACCACCAGATCGAAGCCCGGACTGGCGCCGACCACCCAGTCGAGCTGGGGCAGCGTGTAGTGGAGGTCGGAGACGAGGAGGATGCGCATGGGCGGGAAGCCCGGTGCGGGCGCCCCGGAGCCTAGGCGCACGGCTTGTGGTCCCACGGCACACACCGGCTGGGCGGTGTCCGACGGACGACACCGGGACCTGGTGACGGCCGGACGGCTCCGGCGGACCGTGCGGAAGGTCCGGCGCCGGGGGCGGCGCGCCCGGTGGTCGAGCGCCCGACGACCCCGCCCGCCCTTCGTTCAGGACCGGCGGTCCCGTAGCTGACGCCGGATCCACTGGTCGGCGTTGTGGGCGGCCTGGCGGGAGACCGCCGAGTCCCCCACGAGTTCGAACCCGTGCGGGACCCCGGGAAGGACGTGGAGCTCGGTCGGGACCCCGGCCTGGAGGAGCCCCTGCGCATAGGCGATGTCCTCGTCGCGGAAGCCGTCGAGGGCGCCGACGCAGAGGTAGGCGGGCGGCAGGCCGTGCAGGTCCTCGGCGCGGGCGGCGGCGGCATAGTCCGGAACGTCGTCCGTGCCGTAGAGGTCGCCGAGATAGGCCTTCCAACCGAACGTGTTGGAGTGACGGCTCCACACGTGCAGGCCGTCCAGCCGGCTGGAGTGGGTGACCTGCCGGTCGTCGATCATCGGGTACTGCAGGAACTGGAAGGCGACGTCGACCACCCCGCGGTCCCGGGCCAGGAGGGCCAGGCCCGCAGCCAGACCGCCCCCGGCACTGGCGCCGTAGATCCCGATGCAGGACGGATCGATCCCGAGCTCAACTGCGTGCTGGGCCGTCCATTCCAGCGCCCGGTAGCAGTCCTCCAGTGGGCCGGGATAGGGCGTCTCGGGTGCGAGCCGGTAGCCCACGGAGACGGCGACCATCCCGGGGTCGACGCACCAGCGGTCGAACAACCCGTCGTACATCGTGCGGTCGCCGATGACGTACCCACCCCCGTGGATGGCGACCACGCCGGCGAGGGGTCCGCTTCGCTCGGACGGCGCGTGCACCCGGACCGGAACGGGGACCTCGCCGGGGACCACCATCTCGTCCCTCGTCACCGCCGACGAGAGCTCGGGCGTCGGGAAGGCGAACTCACGCATCAGAGGCAGGACGGTGTCGTCCAGGTCCGGGATGGGAAGCGCCGCCACCACCGGTGCGATCTCCGGGTCGAGCCCGTCCCCACTGGTCATGTGATCACCCTACGGGGAAACGGCGCTCCCATCGGCCCCGGCCACCCCATCCGTCAGAGTTCCGCCACCGCCGGGGCCAGCGCCCGCCACCCATCCATCGGCACGTGCGCCAGGTCGCTCCCGAGGACCTGGAGCATGACGTGGTCGGCCCCGGCCTCGAGGTGCTCGCGGACACGGGTCACCACGGCGGCCTCGTCCCCCCGCACGACCAGAGCGTCGGCCAGGCGTTCGGAGCCACCGCGGACCAGGTCCGCGTCCGCGAACCCCTCGCGCAGCCAGTTGTTCCGGTAATTGGGCAGGCCGGTGTAGATGTTGAGGTGGTCGTGGGCCCGCCGGAGGCCCTCGGCGCGGTCCTGGCCCAGTACGACCGCCTGCTCGACCACCAACAGCGGGTCGGGGCCGAGGGTCGCACGGGCCGAGGCGGTGTGCGCCGGGGTCACCAGGTACGGGTGCGCGCCGGCGGCGCGGTCGCGGGCGAGCCCGAGCATCGTCGGCCCCAGAGCCGCCAGGACGATCGGGGGCCGCACCGGGTCGGCACCGAAGTACGGTGCTGCGTCCAGGGCGTCGAGGTAGCCGGTCATGGCCGGTACCGGCGGGAGGTACCGCACCTTGCGGTCCCGCTCGACCAGCGCCTGGTGGCTGACGCCCAACCCCGCCACGAATCGGCCTGGCGTCAACGCCTCGATGAGCCGGATGGCCGCATTCGTCGTCATGGCGCCGCGGGCGTAGATGTTGGCGATCCCGGTCCCGACCACGATCCGGCCGGTGGCGGCCAGCAACGCCAGGGCCGTGGTGAACGCCTCACGGCCGTAGGCCTCGCCGAACCACAACGATCCGTAGCCCAGTTCGTCGAGCTCGGTGGCGGCGTCCTGGGCGGCGGGAGCGGGCAGTGCCTCGAGGGCGGCGGTCCACAGCCCGACACGGTTGGCGCGGAGGGCCTCGGTGGCGGTGGTCACCGGGCCACTGTACGGGCCCGGTCACCCGGCCAGGCGGCCGGACGGCCGGTCAGCCGGGTGACCGGCCCGGTGGACCGGGTTCCCGGGTCGGCGGCCAGGATGCCCCGGGCCCGGGTGCCCCGGTCCTGGTGGCGCCGGTGCCAGTGGCGCCGCCGGCGCCCCTCGTTCTAGGGTTCGGGCGGAATGGACGGTCCCCGCCCGACGGGGAGACGGTGCCGATCGGAGGTTGTGCGGTGGACGGAGTGCGCAGCGACCCGGCTTGTCCGAGGTGCCACTCGGCGGACGTACCGAAGTTGATCGTCAGGGGCACCGGGAGGGGCAGTCACGGGACGAGTCTGCAGTGCCGCCGCTGCGGACACGAGTGGTCCGACGAGTCCACCTGGAGCAGCCAGGCCTCCTGAGCCACACCCCGGTCCCGTCCGGATCGGACACCGCGTCCCTCCGGCTCCAGCGTCACTCCGGCACGAACGTCCCCGAGCCGATGCGCACGCGGGTGCCGATGAGCTCCTCGGCACAGGCCGATGCCGCAAGCGAGGGGTCGGCGCTGATGGACACGCAGCGCCGAGCGTCGTCGGTGTCGCAGACCGCCACCACCCGGGTCGGGTCCATGCCGTCGTAGGTCACCGTGTACGTGGCCACGGTGCCGCCTCCGTCGTATCCGTCGAGGTTCTCCACCGCCTCCACCACGTCGGTCACCGACGCCACCTCGTAGGCCAGGTCGGCCAGGAGGGGCGGCCGGTGGTCGGGCCGGGCCGACCACACGCCCAGCCCCGGTTTGGTGAGGAGCCCGCTCACCGTGGTGATCATGCCCAGCCGATCGGGTCCGTCGCGCAGCACGGGGACCACGGCTGCGATCGACTGGAGCACGAAGTTGTTGAACGGACCACCGGCGAAGGCCATGCCGCCGGTCACCGTCGGCGTACCGGACAGGTCGAGCCCGAGCGCCCGCTGCTGGACCCGGACCGCCGCCGGAAAGCAGCTGTAGACCTCGACGACGTCGAGATCCGACAACGGCAGCCCCAGCCACGCTGCGGCCGTCCCGCCGAGAACCTCCATTGCCGGCCACGCACCGATCCGGCCCCGGCAGAGCACGGAGACGGCGTGGCTCGACTCCAGTCCCACCCGCGGGAACACCCAGCGGTCGGCGGGCACCCCGTGCCGCTCGGCGGCGGCCACCGAGCAGAGCACCATGGCGGCGGCCTGGTTCACCGTCCACTGGGTCGAGTGCCACTTGTTGTACGGGAAGGCGAGCGGGCGGTTGTCGGGGGACGGCGTGTCGAGCCACCTGGTGTCCACGGCACGGGCGAAGGCGGCGGCGGGGTTGCCCGTCGAGACCAACGCGAACCGGGCCCACAGTTCGGCGATCTCGGCCCGGTGCTCGGTGATGGTCCGGCCCTCGACGGCGCGCAGGGCGTTGTCGATCATGGCGTACTGCTGGACCGGGTCCCACAGCCGGTGGGCCACCTCGACGGGCTCGAGGAGTGGCCCCGTCCGGGTCCGGACGACGTCGGGGACGGCACCGGATTGCGGGGTCTCGGTGGGTGGGAGGCCCGCCTTCTCCCGGTCACGGGCCCACCGCTTCGCCTCGCCCCCCACCACGACGGCCACGTCTGAGGCACCCGACACGATGGCGGCCAGTGCATCGTTGACGAGGCTCTGCTGGGGGATCCCGAGCTCCACCAGGTGAGTCGTGGCCCCGGCCGCCCCGATCCGATGCGCCACCAGCCGGGCCGGGTCGGGATACGCCCAGCTCCCCTGGGGCACGGCCACCCGGTCGACGGCGGCCGCCAGCCCCCGTCCGCAGGAGTCGGCCAGCGCCGCCGCCGTGGCCGCGGCCATCAGTTCGGACGCCTCGGCGTCCGAGGAGGCCGTCCCCACCCCGACCAGCACGGGCGTGCGGGGATCGAGGGCTCCACTCACGGCACGCCCAGCTCGTGGGGACGCTCCGCGCCCGGCGACGGCCGTGTCCGGACGGGGACTGCAGGTCGACGTCGCTCCCGGACCATCCGACCCAGGTCGCGCCACGTGATCTCGACGGCGCCGTTGGCGACGGCCTCGGTGCGCGCCCGCTCGGGCAGGTCGTAATGGCCGTGGTGGGGGCGCCCTGGCTTCTCCTGGAACCACTCCCGTCGCATCCCCATGCGCCGGGCGAACGCATGGAGCTCCTCGTCCGTGTCGGCGATCAGGTGGGACCAACGGTCGTCGACCGGGCCGAGGTGCGCCGGTTGGCGCCAGTCGTCCAGGTAGACCGTCACCTCGGACGCCGCCGCCGTTCCGCCGCGCTCAGAGGACCCGGCCCGGGCCACCCGACCCGTCCACCACGGGGAGGTCGGCCGCAGCCCATGCCAGCATGCCTCCGGCCACGTTGCGCACGTCGTAGCCGGCCCCGGCGAGCTGCTGGGCGACCGAACCCGATCGCCCGCCGACCCGGCACATGCAGACGATGGTGCGGTCGGTGGGGAGCTCCCCCATCCGGTCCGCCACCTCGCCCATCCGCACGTGGGTGGCGTCCGGGGCGTGTCCGGCGGCCCACTCGTCGTCCTCACGCACGTCGAGCATCAGCGCACCATCCGCCACGAGGCGTGTGGCCTCGCTCGGGTCGATGTCGGTCCCTGCGGGCGGCTCGGACGGTTCAGGGGAAGGAGGCACGGCCTCACGGTAGCGGAGGCGACGCCCGAGCGGTGCCTCCCCTCGACCGACTCCCCTCCCCAGCCTCCCCTCGACCGACTCCCCGCAGCCGGTCCGCTCCGCGGTCCACCCCCGGACCACGGGAATCAGCCGCCGAGGTCCATGAGCTCGATCCGCACCCCGTCGGGATCGGTGCAGTAGACGAAGTCGAGCGGGGCCGCACCGAACGGGATCGTGGTCCGCGTCCCGGGCACGACGGATCCTCCCAGTGACTCGATCCTGGCGGCCGTCGCCTCCACGTCGGCCACCCTCAGGCTCAGGTGGGTGAGGCCCAGCTGGTTCATGGGCCGGCGCGACCCGTCGCCGGTGGCGCCGGGGGCGTCGAAGCCGAGCAGTTCGATGGTGACCCCGTCCCTGGCGATCATCCGCGACCGGAGCCGCACACCCTCGACCTCCATCAGGGCGGCGAACTCCTCCCCCACCTCGTGCGCCGCCGTCTCGGCGAACCCCAGCCCCTCGCAGTAGAACCGGAGGGAGGCGCCGAGGTCGGACACGCAGATCCCGAGGTGGGAGAACGAGACCCCCACCGTCACCTCCCGGTCACCGCCGGGTCACTGACGGCTGCACCCTGCAGGCGAACGCACGGTGCCGGCCCACTCAGGCCGGCTCGGCGGCCAGGGTTGCGCCGAGCCGCAGGAGCTGGTCGGTTGCGCCACCCAGGGTGAGCTCGATGTGCTTGGTGTTCAGGAAGAACCGGTGCAGTGGGTACTCCCGATCCACCCCGACCCCTCCGTGCAGGTGCACGGCGGCGTGAACGACCCGCTGTCCCCCGTCGGCCGCCCAGAACTTGGCCACGGCCACCTCCTTGTCCGCAGGCAGGCCCTCGGCGATGCGCCAGGCGGCCTGCCAGGCGGTGAGCCGGATGGCCTCGGCGTCGACGTAGGCGTCGGCGGCCCGCTGGCCCACTGCCTGGAAGGTGGCGATCGGCTTGCCGAATTGCTCCCGGTTCTTCGTGTACTCGGCGACCAGCGCCAGGGACGCAGCAGCGGCGCCGGCCTGCTCCAGCGCCAGGGCGGTCGTGCTGCGCTGGACCAGCCAGTCCACGAGGGAAGGACCGTTCTCGACGGTCCCGAGCAGGGAATCGGCGGCCACCTGCACGCCGTCCAGCGTCACGAGGCCCTCGGGCTGGCCGTTGTTGGCCGTCTGCCTCTCGACGGTGACCCCGGCGGAGCCGGTGGGAACCACGAACACGGCCACCCTGTCGGGTTCGATCCGCGCGCTCACCAGCACTGCGTCGGCGAAGGTGCCCGACGGGACGCAGGCCTTCACACCGGAGAGGGACCAGCCGTCCCCGCTGGACTCGGCCACCACCGCCGGTGCTCCCGCCCTGCCGCCCAGCTCGACCAGGGCGGTGGTCAGCACGGTGTCCCCGGCCACCACACCGGGAAGCCAGCGCTGCCGCTGGCCTGCCGTGCCGAAGTGGGCGATCGCCGGCGCTGCGGCGGCCAGGCACTCGACCACCGGCACGTAGGCCGCGGTCCGGCCGGCGGCCTCGGCCAGGAGGCCGGTCTCCAGGAATCCCAGCCCGGCTCCGCCGACGTCCTCGGGCAGGGCGATGCCGAGCAGACCGGCACCGGCCAGCTCCGACCACAGCTTGCGGTCGAAGCGGTCACTCGCCGGATCGGTCTCCATCTCGCGGAGCCGCTCCTGGGTCGAAAGGTCGGTGAAGATGCGGTCGGCCAGCTCGCGGACGGCCTCCTGCTCCTCGCTGAATGAGAAGTCCATGGTGTGTCCTCTTCGTCGTGTGGGGCGTCGTGCGGGGTCGTCGGTGACGGGGTCGTCGGTGGCCGGGTCAGCGCAACGACCGGGGCATGCCCAGGCCGAAGATGGCGATCAGGTCCCTCTGGATCTCATTGGTGCCGCCGCCGAAGGTCAGGATGACCAGGCTGCGCGCGTACATCTCGAGCCGCCCGGCCAGTACGGCCTCCGGCGAGCCCTTGGCCAGGTAGCCGGCCTGTCCGACGATCTCCATCATCAGCTTGAAGGCCTCGAGGTAGAACTCGGTGCCGAACACCTTGATGGTCGATGCGTCGGCCACGTCGAGGTGACCTTGGGTTGCCGTCCAAGCCACCTTCCAGTTGATGAGCCTCAGGAATTCGAGCCGGGCGTAGATCCGGGCGAGGTGGACCTGCACCCACTCCTGGTCGATCACCCGGCGGCCGTCGGCCAGCTTGGTGGACTGGGCCCAGGCCCGTGTGTCGTTCAGGGCGCGCTCGATGATCCCGGGCGAGCAGAGCGTGACCCGCTCGTGGTTGAGCTGGTTGGTGATCAGGGACCACCCCTGGTCCTCGCCACCCACCAGGTTGGCCGCCGGCACCCGTACATCCTCGTAGAACGTGTAGTTGATGTTGTGGTCGCCCAGCAGGTGCATGGGGACGACCTTGATGCCCGGGGTGTCCATGGGCACGACGAACATCGAGATGCCCTTGTGCTTGGCCACGTCCGGGTCGGTCCGGGTGGCCAGCCAGATGTAGTCGGCATCGCCGGCGAGCGAGGTGTAGATCTTCTGTCCGTTGATCACGTACTCGTCGCCGTCGCGGACCGCCCGGGTCTGCAACGAGGCGAGGTCGGTGCCCGACTCGGGCTCCGTGTACCCGATGCAGAAGTGGATGTCGCCGGCCAGGATCTTCGGCAGGAAGAACTCCTTCTGCTCCTGGGTGCCGAAGTCCATGAGGGTCGGGCCGACCGTGTTGATGGTCAGCATGGGCACCGGGGCACCGGCGCGCATCGACTCGTCGAAGAAGATGAACTGCTCGATCGGGCCCTTGCCCTGGCCACCCCACTCCGTGGGCCACCCGATGCCGAGCCAGCCGTCCGTCGCCATCTGCTTGACCACCCGGCGCATGTCGGGGCCGATGCCGTGGCTGGCCGCCAGCTGTGCCTCCACCTCGGGCGTCAGGAGCTTGGTGTAGTACTCCCGCAACTCGTTGCGGAGCGCCTGGTGCTCCTCGGTGTAGCCGATCTCCATGGGGTCCCTCCCGGTCAGGTGCGGCCCACCCCGGAGGGAGGCCCGTCACGACTAGAACACGTTACATTCGACGATCCCGGGACGCCACCGTCCACGGCCACCGTCTCCCGGGTGGCCGGTGACGCGACCAGGGACGCTAGGGTTACCATTCGGTAAGTTCCGGGGGGATCCGGGACGGGCCGGTCGGACGGCCGGTCGGACGGGTCCCGGTCGCCACTGCCCACGCGAACGCAGCACCGCTACGCTGCACCGTCACCCCACAGCACGCCGCGGCACCGGCCGCCCGTCACCGAGGAGCACCACATGCCCGAAGCAGTCATCGTCGCCACCGGCCGCACCCCCATCGGCCGGGCCAACAAGGGCTCGCTCGTCGACTGCCGCCCTGACGACCTCGCCGCACTCGTCATCCGCGAGGTGCTGGCCAAGGTCCCCCAGCTCGACCCTCAGTCCGTCGAGGACGTCATCCTCGGCTCGGGTCAGCCCGCCGGCGAGGCCGGCTACAACATCGGTCGGGTGGCCGCCGTCCTGGCCGGCCTGCCCGACGTGCCCGGCGTGACCGTCAACCGCTACTGCTCGTCGTCGCTGCAGACCATCCGCATGGCCGCCCACGCCATCAAGGCGGGCGAAGGCGACGTCTTCGTGGCCGCCGGCGTCGAGACCGTCAGTCGCTACCTCCACGGCGCCGCCGACGTGGGGCCGCACAACGAGGCCTTCGCCGAGGCAGAGGCCCGCACCGCCGCCCGCACCCCTGCCGCCGTCGCGCCCTGGACACCGCTCGAGGGGGCTTCCCCGACGTGTACATCGCCATGGGCCAGACCGCCGAGAACGTCGCCGAATTCAAGGGCGTCACCCGCGAGGAGCAGGACGAGTTCGCCCTCAACTCCCAGCTGCGGGCCGTGGCCTCCCAGGAGCGCGGTTTCTTCGACCGGGAGATCATCCCGGTGACCCTGGCCGACGGCACCGTCGTGACCAAGGACGACGGCCCCCGGGCCGGCACCACCCTCGAGAAGCTGGCGAGCCTCAACCCGGTCTTCCGGGAGGGCGGCACCATCACCGCCGGCAACGCCTGCCCGCTGAACGACGGCGCCGCCGCCGTCGTCGTCATGAGCGACACGAAGGCCAAGGAGCTCGGCATCACCCCCCTGGCCCGGATCGTGGCCAGCGGCGTCACCGGCCTCAACCCCGAGATCATGGGCCTCGGCCCGGTCGAAGCGATCCGCCAGGTGCTGCGGCGGGCCAACATGACCATCGACGACATCGACCTCGTGGAGATCAACGAGGCCTTCGCCGCCCAGGTCGTCCCCTCGGCCAAGGAGCTCGGTATCAGCTACGACAAGCTCAACGTCAACGGCGGAGCCATCGCCCTCGGCCACCCGTTCGGCCAGACGGGTGCCCGCATCATGACCACGCTGCTCAACGGCCTCGACGACGCCGGCAAGACCTTCGGCCTCGAGTCCATGTGCGTCGGCGGCGGCCAGGGCATGGCCATGATCGTCGAGCGCCTGTCGTAGTCCACATCCGCATCCCCCGTCCCCGCATCGGGCCCGGGATCGGTGCCGGGGTCGCCCGGACGCAGGACCCATCGACGGCCGCAGGGTTCCGACCCAGCGGCCGTCGGTGGGCCGGCCGTCGGTGGCCCGGACGTCAGTGGGGCGGGCGCCGGAGCAGGGGATCGGTCGTTAGCCGGACCGGGCGGCCGGCGAGCCTTGCCTGCCTCCAGGCGATGCCCGACAGGGCCTCCAGCACGATCCGGTTGCTCAGGAACGCCGTGACCTCGGCGTGGTCGAAGGGCGGGGACAGCTCCACCACGTCGACGCCGCACAGCGGCAGCTCCATGGCGATCCGCCGAACGGCGTCCAGCAGCTCCCGCGCGCTCAGGCCGCCGGGCTCGGGTGTGCCCGTGGCCGGCGCCGACCCGGGGTCGACCACGTCGACGTCGACCGACAGGAAGACGGCGTCGCAGTCATCGAGGGCGATGGCGAACGCCTCGGTCAGGCAGGTGTCGAGCCCGCGGGTCACCACTTCGGTCATCTCGTAGCTGCGCATCCCCTGCTCGGCCATCCAGTCGAGGGTCTCGGGCTAGGGCCAGTAGCCCCGAAGTCCCACCTGCAGGAACCGGTCCCCCCGGACCGCACCCGACTCGATGAGCCGGCGCATCGGAGTTCCGTGCCCGACGAGGAGGCCGAACTGCTCGTCGGCCGTGTCGGCGTGGGCGTCGAAATGGATCATCGACACCCGACCCCACCCGACGGTCCGGGCGCACCCGGTGGCGTCCGGATAGGCGATGGTGTGGTCGCCACCCAGGACGACGGGGATGGCGCCGCTGGCGGCGATGGTCTCGACGGCCGACTCGAGGCGGGAGCACGACAGCTCGGTCTCCCCCGACGGCATCTCCACGTCGCCGACGTCGACGACCCCGAGCTCCACCAGCGGGTCGACGCCGAGGGCCAGGCTCGGGCGCATCCCGTCGTGGGGCAGGTAGTCGGTGAGACGGATGGCCTGGGGTCCGAACCGGCAGCCGGAGCGGTGGCTGGTTCCGCCGTCGAACGGCGCCCCGACGATGACCGCCTTGGCCCCGGCGAAGCTGGACGGGTCCGAGAGGTCAGCGGCCGGCACCCCCGCGAACGTCGCGTCGGGACCGTACATGTTGCCTCGGCGCATCCCAGTTCCTCGCGGGTCACGGCCCGTCATCCGGGTCCCGAGCCACCTTGCCGGCGCCTGCCGGGCGTCCCGGGACACCGGACCGCCCGAGCCGGACGGCTCAGTCCGTGAACTCCTCGATGGCGTACTCGGGGCAGTTGGCGATGGCGAGGCGCGCCTTGTCCTCGAGCTCGGGCGGCACGGTGCCGTCCCCGACCACCGAGGACAGGCCGTAGTCGTCCACCGAGAACAGCTCGGGTGCGAGTCCGTAGCAGCGAGCGTGACCGGTGCACTTGTCAGGGTCGACGCGGATCTTCATCAGAACACCACCGGGACGCTGCGGGGGCCGCGCACCTGGCCACCGGCCCAGGTCACCTCGGCACCCTCGGCGATCCGGAAGTCCGGAATCCGCTTCAGCCACTCCTCGATGGCCACCCGCAGCTCCATCCGGGCCAGGTTGGACCCCGCGCACCGGTGAATGCCGGATCCGAAGGCCACATGTCGGTTGTGCGCCCGGTCGAGGATGACCTGATCGGGGCGCTCGAAGGCCTCGGGATCCCGGTTGGCGGCGGGGAAGTTCATCAGCACCTTGTCCCCGGCGTGCATCGGGCAGCCCTCGAACTCGACGTCGCCGGTCACTACCCGGGCCATGGTCACCGGCGAGTAGGCCCGCAGCAGCTCCTCGATGGCCAGCGGCATCGCCTCGGGGTCGGTGGCCAGCGTCTTGGCGTCCTCGGGATGGGTGGCCAGGTGCCACAACGACGAGCCGATGGCGCTCCACGTGGTGTCCACGCCGGCGATCAGGGTCAGTGCCGCGACGCCGAGGACGATGCGAGTCCTCGATGGGCTGGCCGTCGACCTCGGTCTGGAGCAGGGCGCTCAGGAGGTCGTCGCCCGGGTGCTGCTTGCGCTTCTCCACCTCGGTCACGAAGTACTCGATGAGGGCGATCGTCCCTTCGCGCCGGACCTCCTCGTCGTCGGCGAATTCGAGCACGGCCCGCACCCAGCCGGTGAAGGTGTCCGACAGCTCGGCGGGCACCCCGAGGATGGCGGCGATGACCCGGACAGGGATCTGCTGGGCGTAGTCGGCGGCGGCGTCGGCCGTCCCCTGGGCCAGGAAGCCCTCGACCAGTCCGGCGCACAGCTCCCGGGTCATGGGCTCGTAGCTCTCGACCTTTCGGTGCGAGAACCAGGGCAGCAGGAGCCGGCGGGTGAAGGTGTGGAGCGGCGGGTCGGCCGAGATCGGCGGGACGCCGTAGGGCAGGACCGGCTCCTCGGGCTCCTCTCCGGTGAAGGGGATGACCGTGATGTCGAGCGAGCTGAAGTGCTCGATGTCGTGGGCCAGGGCCACGACGTCCTCGTACGTGGTCGGCAGCCACGTACTCCCACGGCGGTCGGTGTGGGCGACCGGACAGGTCTGGCGCAGGTCGTCCCAGATGCTGAACGGGTCATCCACATAGGCCCGGCTGAGGACGTCGAAGTCCGTCCCCCAGTCGGCGACCGGACGTACGTCGGTCATGGCTCACCTCACGAGTCGGGAGCGACAAAACGTCGCTCGATGTTGCATTGTTGCACGCGACGGATGTCCGGGTCCCACCGCCGTGGCCCCACCTGCCCGGTCCAACCTGTCGGAGTGGGATCCTCCCTGTTCGCCACCACGGCAATCCCAGGTCAGCGGGACCGCGACCGGCTCAGACGGTGAGACCTCCGTCCACCGACAGGACCGCGCCCGTGGTGTAGGACGACTCGTCGGAGGCCAGGAAGGCGATCGACGCCGCGATCTCGGCGGGGGTCGAGAACCCCATCGGCGACATGATCTTGGTCAGCTGCTTGGGGTCGGCACCCTCGGGGAGGTCGAAGGACCCGAGCAGGGGCGTGTCGGTTCCACCGGGGGCGACCACGTTGGCCCGCACCCCCTTTCCCACGTACTCGGCAGCCAGGGCTTTGGTGAACATCAGCAGTCCGCCCTTGGAGGCGCAGTAGGCGGCCGAGTACGCCTGGCCCATGAGGGCGGTGTTGGAGCACACGTTGACGATGGCGCCGCCGTGCTCGAGCAGGTGGGGCAGGGCGGCCCGACAGACCAGGAACGGGCCGGTCAGGTTGACCGCCAGTATCTTCTGCCACCGGTCGAACGGCATCTCGTGGGAGTTGAAGAATCCACCGATTCCGGCCACGTTGCACACGACCGTCGGCGGACCGAGGTCGGTGACGACGGACGCCACCGTCGAGGTGACCGACTCCTCGGAGGTGACGTCGCAGGTGTACGCCACCGCCCGTCCGCCGTCGGCGGTGATCCCGGCGACCGTGTCGGCCACGGCGTCGCCCACCACGTCGATCGCCGCCACCGCTGCACCCTCGGACGCCAGTCGGCGCGCCGTGCCCCGGCCGATCCCCGAGCCCGCCCCGGTGACGATGGCCACCCTGCCCTCGAACCGCTTGACGAGGAATCCGGCCAGGACGGCGTCGGCGGCGTCGTGCTGCTCGCCCCCTTGGCCAAGGGTGATCCTGTGGCTCGCTACCGGGCTCATGCGTTCCCTCCGTTGGTCGATGCCTTGCCTGTCGTCCTCCCGGTGCTCCCGGTGCCGGACCCGCCGGACCCGCCGGGAGCGAACTGCTCCCTCAGGGTGTGCTTCAGGATCTTGCCCGCCGGGTTCCGGGGCACGACGTCCACGATCTCGAGCTGCTCGGGCACGGCGTTGACCCGCAGGCCCGCCGCCCGCAGGTACGTCGCCCATGGTGGCGAAGTCGAACGCCCGCGCCCTCGGCGACGGCGACCACGGCGCAGGCCCGCTCCCCCGTCTTCGGGTCGGGCAGGCCGATGACGGCCACGTCGGCCACGGCCGGATGCGCATAGAGGAGATCCTCCACCTCCTTGGCCGAGATGTTCTCACCGTGGCGGATGATCACGTCCTTGAGGCGGCCGGTGATGGTCACGTAGCCCTCGTCGTCGACGATCCCGAGGTCACCACTTCGGAAGTAGCCCTCGTCGTCGAACGCCTCGGCGTCGAGTGAAGGGTCCACGTAGCCGGTGATGACCTGGGGGCCCTTCAACCGGATCTCCCCCTCGACCCCGGGGCCGGCCCGGGTGCCGTCGAGGGCGACGACGACCAGGTCGACGCCCGGGGTGGCACGCCCCTCGGTCTCGGCCAGCTTGACGTCGGGATCGGTGGTCGAGGCCATCACCACGATCGGCGCCTCGGTCAGGCCGTAGCCCGAGACGATGCCCACTCCGCCGATCTCGTCCTTCAGGTCGTAGTGCAGCTTCGGCGGCTTGGGCGCCCCTCCCCCGGTGAAGTTGCGCACGTGCGGGAAGATCGGCCCGCCTTCCGTCGCCCGTTGCGCGGCCAGGTAGGCCAGATGGAACGGCGTGCCCGAGCCGGCGATGGTCACGTCGTTGGCGGCCAGGTAGGCCGGTGTCTCGGTGGGGTGGAAGGACTCGGTGGTGAGCAGGGTGCACCCGGTCAGCAACGAGGCGATGAGCCAGCCGATCCCACCGATGTGGGTGAAGGGGAACACCAGGGCCGACACGTCGTCAGCCCGGATGTCGAGGCACTCCGACATGGCGATCGCCGAGGCCATGACCGTCAGGTCGGTGTGGGCGGCCCCCTTTGGGTCGGCCGTGGTGCCAGACGTGTAGAAGAGCCACCGCACCGGTGCCTCCGCGGCCGATGGCGCGGTGGGCTCCACCGGGGGCAGCACCGCCGGGTCGCCGTCGGGCAGGTCACGGTCGACCACCAGGACGGACAGTCCCGGCCGGTCGGCGGCGATCTCCTCGGCCATGGCCTGGAAGTCGAAGCCCCGGTAGACGGTGGGCACGATCAGCAGTGACGCCTGGCTCTGCCCGGTGATGAACCCGACCTCGCGGTGGCGGTAGATGGGGATGAGCGGGTTCTGGCGTGCCCCGAGCCGGGCCAGGGCTCCCACCAGGACGAGCGACTCGTTCCACGTGGGGAGCTCCCAGCTCACGCTGGTGCCGGCGGTGACGCCGTGCTCCGTGAAGAGCCCGGCCGCAGCCCTCAGGCAGGCGTCCCGGTAGCCGGCGAAGGTGAGCTCCTTGCCCGTGTCCTCGTGGGCGAGGAGCGCGTCGGGCGTGGCCTCGGCCCGGGCCTCGATGAGGCCCCACAGGGTGGGGGCGAAGACCCAGCCGCGGGCCGTCGCCCGCTCCTCCAAGGCGTCCCTCTGGTCGTCGTTCATGTCGTTCGCTCCTGGTGTCGGTCGGTCCGCTCCGCGGGATTGGCCCTACTGGTCCGACCACAGTTGGTCGGTGTACGTGTCGGTGCCGGGGACGGTGCCGAGGAACGGCGAGGCCCAGATCACGGTACCCATACCGCTGGTCGCGAGCGTCTCGCCGAGCTCGTCCACGATGCCCCATGCCCCCTGGTCCTCGGCGAAGCAGAGCGCCAGGACTCGCTGGTCCAGGGTCTCCCCCCGGGGCACGTCGCCCGGCGCGTCGGCCAGCAGCGGCAGGGGGCTGAATCCCAGCACGGTGGCCACCGGCGACCCGGGCAGCCGGGACGGCAGGAACTCGTCTCGCAGCCAGGTCCCGACTTCGGCGCCGGTCACGCCCTCCGACGGGTCGATGAAGACCGAGCCGAGCAGCGGGAACCGGTGGTCGAGGGTCAGTTCGGCCGGCACCCCGTCTGCGTCGCGCCGGTACTCCCACTCGAAACGGTAGAGGCCGGTGTGGATGTGGTCGCGATGATCGAACATCCGGCCGGCGGCGTGCAGCGCGTTGACCTGGTCGACGGCCCACCGGTTCCATTCGTCGTGGTGGCGGTCGAGCACGTAGTAGAGGCCGAGATAGCTGCCGACGGCCGGGTCGGCCACCAGGGCGCCCTCGCCCCGTGGGAAGCGCAACTCCTTCAGCGGCGCCGTGGCCACGAAACGCGCCCCGGCGAAGTTGTAGGCGCCGATCTGGCATCCGGCGTAGAAGTGGTCCCGCTCGTACCAGCGGTTGTACTCGATCTCGTGACCGCGGTGCGGCTCCACGAGTGTGTACAGCATCGTGCCGATCCGGATGGGGTCGTCGGTGACACCCCCGCTGGCGGGGGTCGAGTTGCCGGTCATCGCTGGTTGGCTCCGTTCGTCTCCAGGGCGGCCCGGTCGGCCAGGACCCTCTTGTCTACCTTCATCATCGAGGTCAGGGGGAGACGGTCGACGACCACGATCCGATCGGGGGACTTGTAGTCGGCGAGCGACGCCCGCGCTGTCTCCCGGAGCGCGGCGAGCAGCGTGGAGGCATCCACCTCCACCCCGTCCGTCGGTACCACGAAGGCCACCCCGATCTCCCCCAGCACCGGATCCGGTGCCCCCACGACGGCCACCTGGCCGACGGCCGGGTGGTCGCCGAGGACGCCCTCCACCTCCGCCGGGTACACGTTGTAGCCGCCCCGGATGTAGAGCTCGTTGGCCCTCCCCGCCAGGTGGAGGCGCCCGTCGTCGTCCAGGGATCCGAAATCGCCGGTGGTCAGCCAGCCGTCGTCCGCCAGCACGTCGGCCGTGGCCTCGTGGTCCACCACCAGGCCGGCCGCGCCGGGCCCGGTCGGGGGTCCACCCCAGTAGCCGCGCATGACGGCGGCCGAGCGCAGGCGCACCCGCCCGACCGTGCCGGTGGGCACCGGGAATCCGCGGTCGTCCACGAGGGCCAGTTCCACCCCGGGCACGGGGCGGCCCACGGTGGTGGCCACGGCATCGTCGGGGTCACCGGGGACGGTCCCGGTGCCGAGTGATGCCTCGGTCGACGTGTAGCGCACGCACACCGGCACGTGCAGGGCGCTGCGCAGTGCGGCCACCAGCTCGGCCGGGACCCGTGAGGCGCCAGTGCCGGCGATGCGCAGCGACGACAGGTCGGCGGTGGCG
The DNA here is from genome assembly GCA_963841925.1 of uncultured Acidimicrobiales bacterium. Lineage (GTDB taxonomy): Bacteria > Actinomycetota > Acidimicrobiia > Acidimicrobiales > RAAP-2 > Bog-756. Next base: position 77,979 of record CAWJER010000016.1, on the reverse strand, counting down.
AGCTCCGGCCGGTCCAGCACGAGTGCCCACTGGGTCGGGACCCCCTGGGCCACCGTGATCCGCTCCGCCTCCATGACGGGCACGGCGTCCGCCGCCCGCCACGGTGTCGGAGTGATGACCGTGGTGACGCCGTTGGCCGCCTCGTCCCAGACCCGGGTCATCGACCCCACGTGGGCGAAGGGAAGGGGCGACAGCCGCCGGTCCCCGGCCTGGGACAGCACGTCGGCGGCCTCGGCGACGGCGCGCAGGTTGTCGTGGTCGAAGACTGCGCCCTTGGGCAGGCCGGTGGTCCCGCTCGTCCACACCACGGCGACCGGGTCGCTCGGTTGGGTCGCCGGCGACACCGCCAGGGGAGGTCCCGCGGCCGCCTTCGTGCACTCGCTCCGGGTGACGAGGGTCCCGACCGGGCCGACGGGTGCCGGGGCCCCGTCGTCCACCACGGTGACGACCGGATGAGTCCGCTCGACGATCGAGCTGACCTCGGCGGCGCCGAGTCGGAGGTTGATACCCGAGGTGATGGCACCGAGCCGAGCCACGGCGGCGTAGACGACCATGTAGTCGATCGAGCTCGGCAGCAGCAGGCAGACGACGGTGCCCGGTCCGACCCCGTGGCCGGCCAGGAGCGTGGCGACGCCGTCGGCCGCCCGGTCCCACCCGGCGAAGGTCAACGCCCGGCGCGGTCGTTCCGCGGTGGCGGGCTCGACGTAGGCCTCGACGTCGGCATTCACCGTCGCCGCGGCCCGCAGCACCTCGACCAGCGTGCGGTGCCCACCCTGAATCTGACGCGCCGTCATATCGGGGGCGACTGTAACAGGGGCCGTCGTGACCGGTCCCCCCGGGTCCGGCAGGCGCTTCAGTCGCCCCGCCGGTAGTGGAGCCATCCGTAGACGGTGGGGAGACCGTCACGACGGTAGGCGACCACGAGCCGGTTCCGCACCGGGTGCCACCCGTCGAATCCCGCAGTGACCTCTCCCGGCTCCCACCGGAACGTGGTCAGCTCCAGCCCGTTGCTTCCGAGGTTGGTTTCGGTCCGCACCGCCTGTGGCTCCCACCCCACGATGATGGGCTCGTAGGTCACGATGAGATGGCCACCGGGGCGGACGAGGTGCCGCACGTCGGCGAGGATCGCAGGGGCGTCCGCCGTGAACTCGAGGCCGCCGACGGCCGTGACCAGGTCGAACCGTGCGTCGCCACCCGCGGCGTGGTTGGTCGCGGCGTGGGCGGCGTCCGCGGCGAAGGCGCCGACGTCGGCATGCACGTAGCGGGCATCGGGAACCCGTGAGCAGGCCCGCTCGAGCATGGCCGGCGACAGGTCGATCCCGGTGAGGTCGGCGTCGGGGAAGGCAGCGCGCACAACGGCCAACGTGGAACCCGTGCCGCAGCCCAGGTCCAGGGCGTCCCACACGGGGGACATCCGGGTCAGGGCGTCGGCGAGGAGATCGTTGGGCATCCAGCCCGCCTCGGTCGCCGCAGCGTCGTACTCGACGGCGAACGCCTCGAAGTACGCCCGGGCCCGGTCGAGGGCCCGATCGGGCGGGGGTTGCGAGGGCACGGGCCGATGCTCGCAGGTCGCGTGAACAGCGGCAATCGGGCCCCGGGCAGGCCGACCACCCGACACAGGGGACCTAGGACCCTGGTCCGCCACCTCCACCGGTCGTAGGTTGCGCGCAGGGCCGATGGTGGCTCCGGTCGTCGGTGGTTCCGATCGATGGTGGTTCCGGTCGATGGGGGTTCCGATCGATGGTGGTTCCGTTCGGTCCGAGCTCCGGTCGACCGGTCAGGGGAGGGAGGTGCGCCCGATGGACAGGCTGAGCGCACTGGATGCGGAGTTCCTGCACCTCGAGGACGGGTCGGTGCAGATGGCGATCGCCGGAGCGTGCGTGTTCGCCGACCCGCCCCCGACCCTGGCTGGCCTCGAGGCCCTCGTGGCGGCCAAGTTGCACCTCATCCCCCGCTATCGCCAGCGGGTGCGGACCGTCCCATTCGAGCTGGGCCGGCCTGTATGGGTGGATGACCCGGACTTCGACCTCGGCTACCACATCCGTCACACCGCACTCCCCCGACCGGGCGACGACGACGACTTCTGCCTGCTCATGGGCCGGATCATGTCCCAGCAGCTCGACCGGCAGCGACCCCTGTGGGAGATGTGGCTCGTCGAGGGCCTGTCGGGGGGACGGTGGGCCATCGTCTTCAAGGTCCACCACTGCATGGTCGACGGGATCGCCGGTGTCGGCCTGCTCACGGTGCTCCTCGACATGGAGCCCGACGTGCCGCTCGGCGCTCCCGAACCGTGGCAGCCGCGACCGGAGCCACCGGGTGCCCTGAGGTGCTCGATGCCTGGGGCGGCCTGGCGTCGGAGCTGGCATCCCTGGCCGCGGACGTCCCGGGTGCGATCGGTCGTCCGGTCGCCTCCACCCGGGCGGCGGTGGCCACGGTCCGGGGTGCCCTCCGGTTCGCCGAGCGCCTCGCACCCACGCGCCCGCTGTCCATCGAGGGCCCGATCGGGCCGCACCGCATCTGGGCCCACTCCTCGGCCGGACTCGGCGCCGTCCGCACGATCCGCACCGCATTCGGCGGCACGGTCAACGACGTGGTGCTGGCCGCGGTGACCGGCGGCTACCGGTCATTGCTGCTCGAACGCGGCGACGACGCCGACGGCGCCGTCGTCCGCTCGCTCGTTCCCGTGTCCACCCGCCACGACGACGGCCGCGGCGTCCCCGACAACCGGGTGTCCGCACTGCTGTACGAGCTGCCGGTCGGCCTGGACGACCCGGTCGAGCGGCTCCAGGCCGTCCAGGCGCAGATGACCGAGCTGAAGGCGTCGCACATCGCCGAGGCCGGCGAGACCATCGCCGCGGCCACCGACCTCGTGCCGCCCGTACTGCTCGGCGTCCTCAGCCGGACGACGATCCGCTCGATGCGGCGCTTCGGCCAGCAGTCCCTCAACACCGTCACCACCAATGTGCCCGGGCCCCAGTTCGCCCTGTACTGCCTCGGCCACGAGATGCTCGAGTACCGGCCGTACGTCCCGATCAGCCACGGCCTCCGGGTCGGGACGGCGATCCTCTCCTACAACGGACGACTGTTCTTCGGTGTCACCGGCGACTTCCGGACGACGCCCGACGTCGGGGTCCTGGCCGCCGAGACAGCAGCGGGCATCGCCGAGCTCGAGGATCTGGCACTCGAAGCCATCGGCGACCACCGGCCCTCCTGAGCGGCGGTCGGTGTCGACGGTGCGAACAGCGCGGGCCGCGTAGGGGTCGACGGTGCTGGTGGTGGAGTGGTCGTCGCCGACAGCGACGACGTCCTCGCCGGGCACCGTGATGCGTGGGGCACCTCGATACGTGGAGCCCCCGGCTCCGGCCGGAGGTCCCGAGCGTCATGCATCTCGGGTGTCCCGACCGACGGCCGGCGGGGTCACCCGGTCGGATCGGCGAGCTCAGACGGTCGGATCAGAAGGTGAGCACTCCGCGGGCGAGCTTGCCCGCCTCCATGTCCTCGACGATCTCGCGGAATCCCTCGAGTGGCTTCTGCTCGGTCACCAGCTCGTCGAGCATGAGCTTGCCCGACAGGTACATCTCCACCATGAGGGGGATGTCGTGGTGCGGACGGGACGAGCCGTAGCGGCAACCCAGCAGGCCCCGGTCCACGTAGGCCAGCGCGTTCACGTCGACCGACACCTCGGTCCCCTGCGGAGGGATACCGATGGCCAGTGCGTTTCCACCCCAGTCGAGGACGTCGAGGGCGTTGCGCAGCACGGCCGGGTGGCCGACGCAGTCGAACGACCAGTTGACGCCACCGGTCCACCCGAGGGCACCGGTTACCTTCGCGGGTCCGGGCGGAACGACTTCGCGGATGGCGGCCACCGCATCGGTCTGCGATGCGTCGACGAAGTGGGTGGCGCCGAACTGGCGGGCCAGCCCCTCCTTCGACGCCAGGGTGTCGACGGCGACGATGCGGCTCGCACCGGCCAGGCGCAGGCCCTGGATCACGTTGAGGCCCACGCCCCCGACACCGAACACGGCGGCCGTCTCGCCGGCCCGGACCTTGGCCCGGTTGAGCACGGCGCCGACCCCGGTGAGCACCCCGCAGCCGATCAGGCAGGCCGACGTGAGCGGCACGTCCTTCGAGATCTTGACGGCCTGGACCTCCTTGACGATGGTCGACTCGGCGAACACCGACGTGGCGGCGAAGTTGGAGGCCGGCTCCCCCTTGTAGGTGAACGGCGTCGACACATTGCCCAGCGTCTTGATGCACCACGTGGGGTGCCCGGTCGCGCACGCACGGCAGGTGCCGCAGCTGGCCAGGGTGGCGATCACCACGTGATCGCCGGGCTTGACCGACCGCACCTCACTGCCCACGGCCTCGACCACTCCTGCACCCTCGTGGCCGAGCACCGACGGGGCCTTCCACGGGATGGTCCCGTTGATGACGGACAGGTCGCTGTGGCAGACGCCGGCGGCACCCACGGCCACCCGCACCTCGGTGGGTCCGGGGTCGCCGATGGCGAGTTGGTCGGTGACCTCGACGTCGGTTCCGGTGTAGACGATGCCTCGCACGGCGTGCTCCTTCTGGTCGGTGGTTTGTCGGTCTGGTCGGTTTGTCGGTCTGGTCGGTGGTTTGTCGGTCGATACGTTCGTCGGAAGATCGGTCGGTCACCCGTGTGCCGTTGCCAATGGTGACCCTAGGACCCGAAGCGAGACCGCAGTTCACGCTTCAGCACCTTGCCACTGGCATTCGCCGGGAGGACGTCGACGATCTCGACCCGGCGGGGCACCTTGAAGTTGGCCAGCCTCTCCTTGGCGAACGCCGGAAGCTCCTCGGCGGTCGTCCGGGGATCGGCCCCCGGCGCCGGCACGACGACGGCCAGTCCGACCTCCCCCATCCGGTGGTCGGGCACCCCGATGACGGCCACCTGGGCCACGCCGGGATGGCGCCGCAGCACGGCCTCGACCTCGGCCGGGTAGACGTTGAAGCCGCCGCTCACGTACATATCCTTGAGGCGGTCGGTGATGGCCAGGTTGCCCTCGGCGTCCAGGAAGCCGACGTCACCGGTGTGGAGCCACCCGTCACCGTCGATGGCGGCGGCGGTCGCCTCGGGGTCATCGAGGTAGCCGGACATGACGTTGTACCCGCGGACCATGATCTCACCCGCCTCCCCGACCGGCAGCACCGAACCGTCGCCGTCGACGATGCGTACCTCGACGTCGGGGATGGCCCGCCCGCTGGTGGCCGAGATCACTTCGGCGGAGTCCCCCCGCCGGCACATCGTGACGGTCCCGGTGGCCTCGGTCAATCCGTAGGCGGTGAGCACCGTGTCGATGCCGAGATCCGACCAGAGGGCCTCGACCAACTCCACCGGCACGACGGCGGCACCGGTCACGACCAACCGCAGCGACGACAGGTCGAAGTCGGCCCGTCGCGGGTGGTCGAGGATCGACTGGAAGATCGTCGGGGGTCCCGGCAGCACCGAGATCCGCTCGTCGCTCACCCGCTGCAGGACGACGTCCACATCGAACACCGGCTCGGGCACCATCGTGGCGCCGGCCATCAGGCACGCCAGGATCCCGGCCTTGTAGCCGAACGTGTGGAAGAACGGGTTGACGATCAGATACCGGTCCCCGGCACGTAGACCGACGATCTCGGACCACGTGGCGAACGTCCGCAGCGTCTGGGCGTGGGTCGTCATCGCCCCCTTGGGATGACCTGTCGTCCCCGATGTGAACACCAGGTCCGAGAGGTCGTCGGGGCCGATGGCGGCCGTCCGGCCCGCGGCCACCTCCGCCTCGCACCGGTCGGCGGCCTCCAAGTACTCCTCCCACGACACGAGCCGGCCACCGGCCGTGGGCGCGCCCGCCGTGGGGGTGCCGGCCTCCCCTGTCCGCAGCACGACCACCAGCTCCAGTGCGGGCACGGCCGCGCCGCCGGCGACGGCCTCGTCGAGCATCGCCGGGTAGTCCGTTCCGAGGAACCCCTGCACGGTAAACAGGACCCGGGCGCCGGATGCCCGGAGGATGTACGCGGCCTCCGTCCCCTTGTACCGGGTGTTCAGCGGCACCAGTACGGCACCGGCGCCGACGGCACCCAGCGCGGCGACCACCCACTCGGCACAGTTGGGCGCCCACACGGCCACCCGGTCACCGGGCTCGATCCCGTGGGCGACCACGGCACGGCTCGCGGTGGCGACCTCCTCGGCCAACCGGGCGAACGACCACCTCGTGGTTGTCCCGCCCGGGCCGTGGAGGTCCACGATGGCCTCGGCCTCGCCGAAGCGGGCGGCGGCGTCCTGGACCAGACCGGGGAGCGTCCCCCACTCCAGGTCCCCCCGCGGATCCGTCACATCTGACACGCCGTCAGGGTAGTGCATGGCCCCCGGGGGACCGCCCGGCCGCACGTCGACGGCGGGCGGGTGCGAAGTGGACTCGGCGACGTGTCGGAACGGCTCCGGCGACAGGCACCGGATCAGGGGTGCTGGCTGCTCACCGACACGACCTCACCGGTCATGAACGTGGCGTAGTCGCTGGCGAGGAAGGCGATCACGTTCGCCACCTCCCACACCTCGGCTCCCCGGCCGAAGACCTCCCGGCGGCTGAGCTCGGCCAGGTCCTCGTCGGCCATTACCTTGTTGAGGAACGGGTGAACGGCCAGGCTGGGCGACACGGCGTTGATCCGCACACCGTGGGGCGCGGCCTCCACGGCCGAGCAGCGCGTCAAGGCCATGACACCGGCCTTGGCCGCTGCGTAGTGCGCCTGGCCGGCCTGGGCACGCCACCCGAGGACCGACGCGTTGTTCACGATGATCCCGCCGCCGCCCCGGGCGTAGAAGTGGCGGAGTGCGGCCCGGGTGCAGCGGAACGTCCCCGTCAGGGTGACGTCGAGCACCAGGTCCCACTGCTCGTCCGTCATCTCCACCACGTCGACCTGGCCGCCGAGTCCGGCGTTGTTGACGGCCACGTCGAACCGTCCGTGCTCGGCGACCGCGGCATCGTAGAGCCCCTGGACCTGGGCCTCGTCGGTGACATTGCAGGGTACGGCGAGCGGCCGCACGCCGTGCGCGCCGGGCAGACCGGCCAACGTGTCCGCCGCCTCGGCCAGTCGACGCTCGTGGGCGTCGGACACGACCACCGTGGCTCCCTCCTCGATACAGCGCTTCGCCGTGGCGAAACCGATGCCGGTCCCGGCGGCCGCCGTCACCACCACGACCTTCCCGGTCAGCAGGCCGTGGCCCGCCGGGGGCTCGGGCGCACGGGGCACCGTCGTGGCGGATCCGGTCATCGCTGGTCTCCCTTGGGCTCCGGCGGAAGTCCGAGGACCCGCTCGCCGATGATGTTCTTCTGGATCTCGTTGGAGCCGCCGTAGATGGTCTCGGACCGGCTGAAGAGGAACGTCCGCTGGAACTCGTCGAGCTCGTAGGGAGCCGCCTCGGCCACCAGGCCGGCCGGGCCTCGGACGTCCATGGCCAACTCGCCGAGCTGCTGATGCCACGTGGCCCAGTACAGCTTGATGATCGACGCCTCGGGCGGCGCCACCGGTCCGTCGTAGCCCGACAGGCTGCGCAGGGTGTTGAATCGCAGGATCTCGAGTTCGGCGTACGAGCGGGCCAGGCGCTGGCGGATCACCGGGTCGTCGGCGCGGCCCCTGCGCCGGGCGGTGGAGATCAGGTGGTCGAGCTCGCGGCGGAACGAGAGCTGGTGTCCGAGCAGGCCCACCCCGCGCTCGTAGGCCAAGGTGGCGAGCGCCACCCGCCAGCCGTCGCCCGGCTCGCCCACCACCAGGTCCCGCGCCGTCCGGGCCCCGTCGAAGAAGACCTCGTTGAACTCGGAGGTCCGGGTCAGTTGGGTGATGGGTCGGATCTCGACACCGGGCTGGTCCATGGGGACGAGGAGGTAGGAGAGACCCTTGTGCCGGACCGAACCGGGCTCGGTCCGGCACACCACGAAGCACCAGTCGGACTGGTGGGCGAGCGAGGTCCACACCTTCTGCCCGGTGATCACCCACTCGTCACCGTCGAGCTCGGCCCGGGTGGCCACGTTGGCGAGGTCGCTGCCGGCGTTCGGCTCGGAGTAGCCCTGGCACCACAGCTCGGTCCCGTCCACGATCCGGGGCAGGAAGCGCTCCTGCTGAGCCTTCGTGCCGTACTGGATCAACGTCGGGCCGAGCAGACCCTCCCCCAGGATGCTGACCCGGCCCGGTGCCCTGGCCTTCACGTACTCCTCGTTGAAGATCACCTGGTGGGCGATGGACGCCCCCCGTCCGCCGAACTCGACCGGCCACCCGAGGCACGTCCACCCACCACCGGCCAGTACCCGCTCCCACTCGAGACGCACCTCGAAGCCGAAGGTCTCGTCACCCGACCCACCGCGACCGCCCAATGCGGCGAACTCCCCCACCACATGGTCGTCGAGCCAGGCCTGGACCTCCTTGCGGAAGGCCTCGTCCTCGGGTCGGTCTCGAAGGTCCATGGTGGCTGCGTTCCTGGTGGGTGGGGCCGGGTCGGCGGGGACTGGTCGGCGGGGGCTGGGGCTGGTGCCTGGTGGTCGGTTCCCGCCGAGGCCGGCCGACGGGCCGGTTGAAGCCCGGCGGGGTCCTTCTCCCCGACGGGGTCCGACGGGCCGACGGGGTCCGACAGGAGGCGGTGGCACGAAATCTGACGCGACGTTAGCAAACGGGTTTCCGGTCCCGGCCGGGGCCCGGGAACACCGGGTCCGGTCCCGGTGTTGCTACGCGCGAGCGTCAGCAAGGAACGTGGCGGGCGGGCCCTGGGGGAAGGTGTGCCCTGGGGAATCTGGGGAAGGTGTACGCCGGGCGGCCACAGCCGCTGATCGTGGCCGAGCCGCCGACCAGGGGGACCGGATCACGGGTGCTCGATGAGCGAGTCACGAACGCCGGGTGACCCGGATCGGATGGAGCCACAGAAGCAGCACCGGAGACGCATGTAACAGCGGAAGTGGACACCGGGACTGCAACAGGACCGACAACGAAGGAGATTCCATGAGCACCACCGACGAGCCCACCACCAGCGGCAGGGTCGAGCTCACCGACGAGGAGTGGCGGAGCCGGCTCACCCCCGAGCGCTACGCCGTGCTGCGCCAGAAGGGCACCGAGCCGGCCTGGTCCGGGGAGCTCCTCCACGTAGAGGGCAGTGGCATGTTCACGTGCGCCGGGTGCGGTGCCGACCTGTTCCCCACGTCGACCAAGTTCGATTCCGGGTCAGGATGGCCGAGCTTCACCGAGGCCCTGGCGGAGGGGACGATCGAGGAGCACGAGGACAAGTCGTTCGGCATGCGCCGCACCGAGATCACCTGCGCACGGTGCGGTGGCCACCTCGGCCATGTGTTCCCCGACGGCCCGGCCCCGACCGGCCTGCGCTACTGCGTCAACTCGCTGTCCCTGGAGTTCCAGCCCACAGAGGACTGACGACGGACGACGGACGAGGTCACCGCCCCTCACGGTAGGACCTCCGACCCAACCGCCCCCGACCCCGAAGATCCGCCCCCGATTCCCCCCCTGGCGGGGGTCGGGGACGGATCCGCGGCCGCGTCGGAGGCGACGGGGGCCGGTCCGGGGCGGGGACACGAGGGGCGGGGCGGGCTGACTCGATGCAGCAAACTCACCCGGAGACCAGCCGCTCCTCCAGCAGGACGAAGAGGGAGCAGAGTGAGTCCGCCTCCACGGACCCACCCGACCGGACCAGGACCCGGCCGGCATCGGCCAGCGCCTGGCAGGCACCGAATGCCTCGTCCTTGCTCAGTACCACCTGTGGCACGAAGCACACAGCCCGTCCGACCGGCGCCGTACGACGCGCATCGGGCGCCACGACGTGACGGGACTCGTGGGTGACCGGCGTCGGCGGGAGCCCCTGCGTTCCGGACTCACGCACCGGCAGGCTCCGTGGACGGGCCGCTCGTTCCGTCACTCTCGGCCGACGGGCGCACCACCCGATGGACGTCGACGGTGGCGAAGCGGAGCGACGGACCGACCTCGTCGGCGACGATCTCGACCTTGAACCGACGGTCGCCCTCCTCGGTCTCCCAGCTCCGCTGCTCGAGCCGACCCGTCACGATGACCCGCATCCCCTTGGTGAGGCTGAGGGCGGCATTTTCCGCCAGGTCCCGCCAGATGACGACGTCGAAGAACGACGTGGACTCCTCCCATTCGTTCGTCTCCCGGTTCTGCCACCGGCGGTTGGCGGCCACACCGAGGTTGGTGCTGGCCTGGCCGTCCCGGGTGTAGCGGATCTCGGGATCCCGGGTCAGGTTCCCGATGATCGTGGTGGTTGTCGCGCTGCTCATGTGTGGTCCTCCGTGCACCGGGGTGCGTCACCGCCGGGTGCCGCTGGCACCGGTCGGGCCACCCGTTCGGGCGGCAACGGCACCCTGCGGCACCCTCCTTGCCACGCTCCGGCCGCCGTCCTGGCCGTACACCTTGCCGACGGTCACCCACCCCTCGGTCTCGTCCAACGGCGCCGGGTCGTACCGGTGTCCGCACGTCGGACGGACCGGACGGGCGCCCATGGGAAGCCATGGAGGCCGGGTCCACCGCGGAGCCGGCAGCCGATCGGGATGATCAGGAGTGCCGGTCGGCCGGAGCCACCAGCGCCGCTTCGTCGACCTCGCTGCGTGCGGCTTCCGGCAGCGCGATGAGTTGGTGCCCGACATCGACCAGGACCACGTAGATGACGATGATGCCCAGTAAGCCGTAGCCGGCGATCACCACGAGGTTGGTAGCGATGGCCACACCGCCGAAATAGGCGATCCCCCTGGCTGCGGCCGTCCCGGCGCCGGAGGGGATCCACGGGCCGATCGTCCGCCAGAAGGCGGGAAGCAGCTGCCAGGAATAGGCGCCACCGGCGCTGGGGTTGCCGAGGACGACGAACACGAGGATCGTGATGCCGATGCCGATCGTGCCCGCCACGACCTGGAGAGCCATGGAGAACGCGCCGGCCGAGAACACCAGCAGCGCACCGAGGAGCGTCAGCTGCACGGAGTGGCCGGGCAGCGCGTGCAGCAGGGGCCCGACCACCATCGATCCCAGGAACCCGGTCGCCAGCGCGTAGACGGCGATCACCCCGAGGCGCACGGTGGCCCGCTGCGGGTTCGCGGGGCGCGACCCGTCACTGATCCCCAGGATCGACGCCACCAGGTAACCGCCGACGATCCACCCGATCACCAGGTAGAACGAGGTCAGGCTGTTGCGATCACCGGCTGACGGCGGTCGGATGTCGTCCACCGACACCTTCTCGTGGAGGGATACCCCGACGGCGTCGAGCACCTCGGTCAGCGCCTGTGAGGCCGATACCCCGCTGGCACTCGCCTCGATCAGCCGGACCCCGGAGGCCCCCGAGGCCGCGGGGCTCACCTCGAGCACCCCGTACACCGAGCGTCTCAGGAGTTGGTCGGTCCCCGCCGCCAGGCTCGTCACCGCGGTCGCCTGGAGTGGGGTCCCCTTGATCCCGTTCAGGGCGGCGACCAGTCGGGCGCTCTCGTCGGGGGGCGCCACCACCGCCACCGGCAACCGGTAGGGAACGGGCCGGTGGAACGCCCCGACGTAGGACGTGATGAATGCCAATTGGATCACGGCCACACCGATGACGAGCAGCACGGCCCGGAGGGTGACGGCATCCTTGAACTCACCGACGAGTGTCGGGCGGACGCGGACGCCCGGGTCGGACCCGCCGGCTGCGCCCGGATCGGACCCGCCGGCTGCGCCCGGATCGGACTCGGGACCCACCGGACCCGGCGGGTCAGGGGTACCGGGGGAGTCCGAGGTGCTCACCAGTGGCCTGCGTCCCGGTCATGTAGGCCTGTCATCGTGGCGACAGTCTCCCCGCCGGCGGCCCCGACGGGGGGGACCGTCCCGCCCCGGGGACGGGTCCCGCCCCGGGATCCGTGGCACCCGGCCCGACGACCACCGGTAGGGCTCCCGCCGCCTCGGGCCGGGTCGCTACCATTGGCCACCCCTCCCGCGCCGCCACACCACGGCACCGCCGGGACCCACGCCAGCGCCGCAGCAAAGGACCGCCCTATGCCACCGATGTCCCCGGGCCCGCTCGACGGCGTGCGGGTGCTCGACCTCAGCTCGGTCGTCATGGGTCCACTGGCCACCCAGATCCTCGGCGACCTGGGTGCCGACGTCATCACGGTCGAGGACCCCAGAGGCACGCTCAGCCGGGTCATGACGCCGGGGCCCATGCCCGGCCTGTCGGGGATCGCGCTCAACCTCCTCCGCAACAAGCGGAGCGTGGTCCTCGACCTGAAGGACCCGGCCGGCCGGGAGCAGGCTCTGGCCATCGCCGCAACGGTCGACGTCGTGATCACGAACCTCCGGCCGGGCACCCTCGGCCGGCTGCGGCTGACCTACCAGGACGTCGCCGAGGTCCGCCCGGACGTCGTCTACTGCCAGGCGCAGGGGTACCCTTCGGACTCCCCCGCCGCTGACGCGCCTGCCTATGACGACGTGATCCAGGCCGGCTCGGGCATCCCGGACACGTTCCGCCGGCAGGGCGGAGACCCCGTCCTCGTCCCTACCCTGATCGCCGACAAGGTGAGTGGCCTTACCATCGCCTACGCCGTGCTGGCTGCGCTCCTCCACCGCGAGCGCACAGGCGAGGGGCAGCGGGTGGAGGTCCCGATGATCGACGTGCTCACGGCGTTCACGCTGGTGGAGCACGCCGGTGCGGCGACTGCCGTACCGCCGCAGGGACCGCCGGGCTACCCGCGCATCCTCAACCCCGAGCGGCAGCCGCAGCGCACGTCGGACGGGTGGATCAACGTGCTGGCCTACACGAGGGAGAACTACGAGGACCTGTTCCGCGAGGGCGGTCGTCCCGACCTCGCCGAGGATGAGCGGATCCGCAGTGCACGCTCCCGCATCGCCAACGCCGACAGCCTGTACCGCGACGTGGCCGACGTCCTGACCGGCCGCACGACTGCCGAATGGCTCGCCTTCTGCGCCGAGGCAGGCATCCCGGCATCGCCCGTCCCCACCCTCGAGGAACTGGTGGGCGCCCTCCCCGAGGACGTCCACCCGCTGGCCGGCCGTTACAAGGTCATCCCCCAGCCGGTGCGGTTCTCGGCATCGCCGGGGCCGACGGTCCACCGGCCGGCGGCCCTCAGTGGCCAGCACACCGTCGAGGTGCTGGCCGAGGTCGCGTCCTGGGCTCGGGACGATCGACGGGACGGCGGCGGAGCGCCCGGGGAGGACGGCGGCGGAGCGCCCGTCGGGAACGGTGGGGACGCATGACCACGACCGAGACGTTCGGAGACGTGACAGGCACGGTGGGGGGCGACCATGTGGCCGAGGTCGAGATGCACCGTCCGCCGGCCAACTTCTTCGATGCCCGACTCCTGTCCGGAGTGGTCGAAGCCGTGGACTGGTCCGCCGGTGCCGGTGCCCGGGCAGTGGTCCTGTGCTCGGAGGGGCGTCACTTCTGCGCCGGGCTCGACTTCGGCGCCACCGACAAGCCGGAGCCGGAGGCACTTGCCGACCTCTACCGGAGTGCCCGCCAACTCGTCGACAGCCCGGTGCCCCTGGTGGCCGCCGTGCAGGGCTCGGCCATCGGCGGTGGGCTCGGCCTGGCCCTGGCGGCAGATTTCCGCGTGGCGGCTCCGTCGAGTCGGTTCGCCGCCAACTTCGCCCGTCTCGGCTTCCATCAGGGATTCGGCATCTCGCTCACCCTGCCCGCGGTGATCGGGCGGCAACGCGCTCTCGAGTTGTTGACCACCGGCCGCCGGATCGAGGGGCCCGAGGCCCTCGGCATGGGCCTGTGCGACCGGCTCGCCGACGACCCAAGGTCCGGCGCACGGGTGCTTGCGGCAGAGCTCGCCGGGTCAGCTCCACTGGCTGTCCGGTCGATCCGACGGACGCTGCGTGGCGAACTGGTCGACGGCTTTTCCGCCATGGTCGACCACGAGATGACCGAGCAGTTGCGGCTGATGGAGACGGCCGACTTCCGGGAAGGGATCGCGGCGTCGATGGCACGCCGACCGGCCGAGTTCAAGGACCAGTAGGTCCCGACCAGCGGGGACGCCCGCCGAGTCGGGATGACCGACCGTCAGAGGGTGGTGAGGTCCCCGGTCAACGCCGCCCGGGTGGCGTCGGACAGGACGACGCCGGGTCGACCCTCGGGGTACCCGGGGTGATTGATCATCAGGGTCACCGGTCCGGCGGCAAAGGCGGTCACCTCGGCGGGCGTGAACGGGAAGCGTACGTAGTGGACGGCCGAGGTCACGTCGTCGCGGGTGAGCTGCTCCTCGTGATCGCCCTCGGGGACGGACCGGACCGTGTGCATCGCTGCACCCTCGCCGATGACGAGGACGGCGGCGCGCTCCACACCCACCAGCTTCGGCAGCCAGTCCCGGAGCTGCTCCTCACTGGTCAGCTCGAGGAAGAGCGTGGCCGACAGCTCGCCGGGGGCCGGCAGCAGCCTGTTGTACACGTCGAGTTCGTGCTGGACCCGCTCGTCGGTGGTCAGCTGCTCCGCCCGCGCCATCTCCTGCACCTGGAACCGCACGGTCGTCCGGCTCTCGAACGTGAGCGTCACGACCGGTTCCACCGTGACACGCCGCACCTTCTTCTCGGTGATGACCGCCTTCCGGAGGCTGTCACGCTCGCGCTCGTAGGCCCGCAGGTCGACGATGTCGTCGAGGGTCAGCGGTCGGGCCGTCACGGCTGCTCCGGGGGAATGCCGTAGGCGCGGGCCACGAGCTGCATCGGATGCACGGGACGGGAACCGGTCTCCTGCTCGATGGCACCGTTGGCCAGGTGGCAGTCGCCACAGACGACCTCGTGGCCGGCGGCGGTGATCTCCCTCGCCATCGGCCCGGCCACCTTGCGGGCCAGCTCGTAGTTCCCGGCCCGGTAGCCCCAGGTACCGTCGATCCCCGAGCACCGCTGCACCAGTGTCGCCTTGATGCCGGCCACCTTCAGGAGGTCGCGGCTCTTCAGGCCGATGTGCTGGGCCTGCAGATGGCAGGCCACGTGGTAAGTGACCCGGTCGGGCACGTCACCCGAGTCCCGTCCGGGGAACTCGGTGTCGAGGGACGTCCCCTCCCCCCGGTGCAGGGCCATCAGATACTCCGCCGGGTCCGACAGCGTGCTCGGCCACCAGCGTCGCGTCGGCCGCCAGCCCCGTACCGGCCAGGTACAGCGGGTAGTCCTTCTTGACCACGTAGGCGCACGTCGGCTGGGCCACGATCACGTCCCGCCCGGACCGGACCTCCCGGGCCAGCGCCGTCACATTGGCCGCCGCCGCCTTCGTGAACTGCTTGACGTTGCCCTGATGCAGCCACGGCGCCCCGCAGCAGGCGGTCCCCTCGGGAACCGAGCACGACACACCGTTGCGCTCGTACACCTTCACCAGGTCCTGGCCGATCGCCGGCTCCATGTACTCGATGAAGCAGGTTGGGAAGACCGCCACCTCGCCCTGGGACGTGCCCGTGATGAAGGCACGCGGACCGCGGCTGGTACTCCGTCGGCGGAACCAGATCGAGAACCGGGTGCGCGAGTAGGGCGGGAGCAGCCGCTGCGAAGCCATGCCCGTCGCCCTCTCCAGCAGCCTGCGCGTGAGTGACCCGGGTGTGCCGGTCAGAGCGTTCACCACCGGCGCCGCTGCCGTTGACAACCGGCCGAGGAGGTCGGTGCGGGCCAGGGCCTGGTCGGTGACCTGCTCGCGGATCGGTCGGCCCGAGGCGTGGCGCACGGCGTGGGCCCGCATCATCAGGCGGGGGAAGTCGAGCTGCCATTCGTGCGGGGGCACGTACGGGCACTTCGGATAGCAGAGCTTGCACTGGTAGCACTCGTCGACGACCTGGTCCTGCTCGGTCGGTGTCATCGCCGACACGTCGCCGTCGTGGGAGTCGACGAAGTCGAACATCCGCGGGAAGGACGGACACAGGTTGAAACACAGGCGGCAGCCGTGGCAGAGGTCGAAGACGCGCTCGAGCTCGACCCGTAGGTCGGCCTCGTCGAGGTAGGAGGGATCGTCGGGCGTGTAGGTGGTGGTCATGACTGGTCAGTTCTGCGTCTGGGGCGGCCGGTGCACGGATTCGCAGACCGGCCACCCCTCACGCGTCATGCGACGGAGGTCAGGCCCTCGGTGAAGCGACCGGCGTGGCTCTTCTCGGCCCGGGCCAGGGTCTCGAACCACTCGGCGATCTCGTCGAACCCCTCGTCGTGTGCCGTGCGGGCGAAGCCGGGGTACATCTCCGAGTACTCGTAGGTCTCACCCTCGATGGCCGACTTGAGGTTGTCCTCGGTCGGGCCGACGGCGGCGCCGGTGACCGGATCCCCCACCTCGCGCAGGAAGTCGAAGTGACCGAATGCGTGGCCCGTCTCGCCCTCGGCGACCGACCGGAAGAGGGCGGCCACATCCGGGTAGCCCTCCACGTCGGCCTTCTGGGCGAAGTAGAGGTAGCGGCGATTGGCCTGGCTCTCGCCGGCGAATGCCTCCTTGAGATTGGCCTCGGTCTTGCTGTTCTTGAGTTCGGGCACGGGGGTCCTTTCGTGTCGGTTCGGTTGTGGGTGTCGGATCGGTCGTGGGTGTCGGATCGTTGGCCATCGTTGCGGGTGCTCGATGGTGCAGGGTTACGTGCTGGCGAGCCGCGACGGGTGCGGTGTGCGCCCGGTGGCGCTGCGGCACTGGGGGCAGAGCCCCCGGAAGATGACCTCGGCGGTGCCAACCTCGAAGCCGAGGTCGGCACCACGGGGAACGGCGAGGTCGGGGAACTCGACGACCAGGTCCCGGACCCTGCCGCAGTCGCGGCACACCAGATGGTGATGGGGATCGTCAACATTGGGGTCGAAGCGGGTGCTCCCGGTTCCGACGTCGAGCGCGGTGATCTCCCCGAGCTCGGACAGATCATGGAGTGTCTGGTACACGGTCTTGAGGGAGATGGTCTCCATCTCCCTCACCGCGGCAGCGTGGATCGTCTCGGCCGACGGGTGTGACTCGTCACCCTGCAGAATCCGGAAGATGCACTGGCGTTGGGCCGTCATCTTGCGACCGCTGCCGCGGAACAGCTCGGTCAGCTCCTCGGGCGTGCGCACGCCGACAACGTACCACCAGCAATTGTCATTTCGACAATTATTGTAGAATTGGTCGCATGGCCAACTGGGCGCCCGGTCGACCCCAGGTGACGACAGCTGGCCACAGGTGGCCGCAGTCACCTGTGGCAGGCTTTGCCCATGCCTGATCCCGCGACCGCACCCCGCGGCGCACCACGACCGGTTCTCACGCGACCGGGCATTGGCGAGGATGGCCACCGAGTCATTCGATGTCCTGGTGATCGGCGGGGGGATCACCGGTGCCGGTGTGGCGCTGGACGCGGCCAGCCGGGGGCTCAGGACCGCCCTGGTCGAAAAGGACGACTTCGCGTCGGGCACGTCCTCCAAGTCCTCCAAGCTCATCCACGGAGGGCTGCGCTACCTCCAGCAGCACGAGTACCGACTGGTGTACGAGAATCTGGCGGAGCGCCAGCGCCTCCTCGACAACGCCCCGCACCTGGTCACGCCACTCCCTTTCCTGATCCCGCTCTTCGGCAGATCGGGACGGTCAACAAGGGAGTGGCCCGTGTCTACCGGACCGCACTGTGGCTCTACGACCTGACCGGCGGGGTCCGGATCGGTCGGCGCCACGAGAAGGTCACCCGGGAGCAGGCCCTGGCCCACATGCCCACCCTGCGGGCCGACCGGTTGGAGGCCGGCTTCCTCTACTGGGACGCCCGCTCCGACGACGCCCGCCTCACCCTGACCGTCCTGCGCACGGCCGTGCTCGACCACGGGGCCACGGCGGCCAACCACGCTCCGGTGACCGGACTGGTGACCGGTGCCGGCGGACGGGTGGAGGGCGCGACAGTCGCCCCGGACGGTGGCGAGCCGTTCGACATCCGGGCCTCGGTGGTGGTGAACGCCGCCGGCGTCTGGTCCGACGAGGTGCGCACGCTCGACGAAGGGATGGACCCTCGCTCCATCCGTCCGGCCAAGGGCATCCACATCACGGTGCCCGAAGAGGCGTTCCCCTGCGACATCGCTGCCGTCATCCCCGTCAAGGAGGACCGGCGGTCCATCTTCGTGGTCCCGTGGGGTGAACAGGTCTACCTGGGCACCACCGACACGGCGTGGGACGGCCCGCTCGACGACCCGTCGTGCACGCCCGGGGACGTCGACTACATCCTCGGCGCCGCCAACGCCGTGTCCAGCCGGCGGCTCGAGCGTTCCGACATCACCGGCATCTGGACCGGACTTCGCCCACTGCTCGCCCCCGAGCAGAAGGGCGCCTCCTCGGAGCGCACCGCCGACCTCTCCCGCCGACACACCGTGCGGACCTCGCCCGGGGGTCTGATCACCGTTACGGGCGGCAAGCTCACCACGTACCGGAAGATGGCGGAGGACACGGTCGATGCCGTCGTCGCCGGCCTCGGCCGCCCCAGCCTCCGCTGCCGCACGAAGAGCCTCCGGCTCCACGGCACACCCTCCGGCGACAGGATCGTGCCCAGGGCCGGGGGTGCGGGCGCCAACGTCCGTCCTGACCCGTCCGACCCCGACGCCTCACGCGCCACGCACCTCGCCGGGCGGTACGGCACGGAGGCCGGCGCCGTCCTGGCCATGGCGGACGGGCACCCCGAGCTGCTCGAGCCCCTCGTCCCGGGTCTGCCTTATCTTGCCGTCGAAGCGCTTTGGGCGGTCCGGCGCGAGATGGCGCGCTCGGTGTCGGACGTCCTCGACCGCCGGACCCAGTCGTCCTTCCGCGCCGCACGCGCCGCCGCTGACGCCGCCGTCGGGGTGGCCGAGCTCATCGGACCCGAGCTGGGCTGGGACGGCGAGCGGATCCACGCCGAGGCCGGCGCCTACGCCACCGAGGTGCGGGGCCGGCTGACCCGCGCCGGGCTCGACCCCGTGCCCGATGGTGGTGCCACTGGCGAACCCACCGTCCCAGCCACTGTGTCGACCACGGCGACGACGGCGAACCCAGGCGCAGGTGCCGGTGCAGGTGCCGGTGCCGGTGCCGTTTCCGGCTCCGGCGACGGCGGCGGCGGGGCGGTGGAGTCGTGACCAGGCCCACGCCCGTCACCGCCATCGACGCTCCCCCGGGAGGGGTGGGCGACCACCTCGACAGTGAACGGGTGCCGGTCGACGAGGCCCTCGCCCGACGCCTGGCCGACGCCTGTGACTCCGTCTCCACCGCCGACGCCGAACGGGCCGAGGCCGGACGGGACTGGTGGCCGCTCGCCATCGGCTGGGCCGCAGCCGGGGCCGTCCCGTCCCGACCCGCGCTCGTCGCCCGGCCCACGGACACGGGCCAGGTCTCGGCCGTGCTGGCGCTCTGCAACGATGCCCGCGTCCCGGTGACGCCGGCCGGCGGTCGCAGCGGGGTGTGCGGCGCCTCGGTCCCGCTGTTCGGCGGTGTGGCCCTCGACCTCTGTGGCCTGGCCGGCATCGAGGACGTCGACGAGACGTCGCTGGTGGCCGACCTGCGCGCCGGTACCTTCGGCCCCGAGGTCGAGTCGGGGTTGCGCGACGGCCACGGGCTCACGCTCGGGCACTGGCCGCAGTCGATGGACCTCTCCACTGTTGGCGGCTGGCTCGCCTGTCGCGGGGCCGGGCAGTACTCGAACCGGTACGGCAAGATCGAGGACATGGTCCTCGGACTGGAGGTCGTGCTGGCCGACGGCAGCGTCGTACACACCGGCGGGCGCGGCCCCCGGTCGGCCACCGGGCCCGACCTCACCCAGCTCTTCGTCGGCAGCGAGGGCACCCTCGGCGTCATCACCGAGGGTCGCTTCCGCGTGCACCCGGTCCCCGTCGGCGTGAGTCGGCGGGCGTTCGGGTTCGGGTCGTTCGCCGAGGGACTCGACGCCTGTCGTCGGATCCTCCGCCGGGGCGCCACTCCCGCCGTCCTCCGCCTCTACGACGCCACCGAGTCCGGTCGGTCCTTCGACGAGCCGGCGACCAACGTGCTCATCGTGCTGGACGAGGCCGACCCCGCGCTGATCGGGGCGACCCTCGACGTGGTCGACGAGGAGTGCGCATCGGCCGACCTGCTCGACCTCCGTCACGTCGACCGCTGGCTCACCCATCGCAACGACGTCTCCGCCCTCGCCCCGCTGTGGCGCTCCGGCGTGGTGGTGGACACCGTCGAGGTGTCGGGTCGATGGGCAGCCCTCCCCGGCCTCTACGTCGCCGTGCTCGACGCACTGGGCGGGGTCCCGGGAACGCTGGTCGCCTCCTCCCACCAGAGCCACGCCTACACCGACGGCGCCTGCCTCTATTTCACCTTCGCCGGACGACCGCCCGAGGACGTCGCCGCCGACGCATCGGCACGCGACACCTGGATCGGCGACTACTACCGTCGGGCGTGGGACGAGGTCACCCGGGCCACCATCACGGCGGGCGGGGCCATCAGCCACCACCACGGGATCGGACTCAACCGGGCCCGCTTCCTGGCCGACGGGCTGGGGACGGCGTTCGGCGTCCTGGCCACCGTCAAGGACGCGCTGGACCCACGCGGCATCCTCAATCCGGGCAAGCTCGGCCTCGCCAACCCGTTCGGGCCGGTGGCCTGGCCATGAGCATCCTGGTGATCGACGTCGGCACCTCGGGTGTGCGTGGTGCCGTGGTCCGTCCCGACGCGTCGGTGACCGACATCCACCACGTCCCCGTGTTGCCGGAGTCCCCCTTCCCCGGGCTCGTCGAGTTCGACGGGACGGCCATCGCCACCGCGGTCGGCGACGTCGCCTCGCGCAGCCTCGCCGACGGCGGGCCGGTCGACGCCGTCGGCATCGCCAATCAACGGGCGTCCACGCTCGTGTGGGACCGGGCGACGGGCGAGCCCGTCGGCCCCGGGCTGGGCTGGCAGGACCTGCGCACCGTCGGGACCTGCCTCGAGCTCCAGGGCCAGGGCATCCGGGTCGCCCCCAACGCATCCGCCACCAAACTCGCCGCCATCCTCGACACCGCCGACCCCGACCGTTCCCGGTCCGAGCGGGGCGAGCTGGCATTCGGCACCATCGACACCTGGGTGGCCTGGATCCTGTCCGGCGGCGAGCTGCACGTCACCGATGCGTCGAACGCCGGCGTCACCGGCCTCATCCACGGTGACGGATTCGGCTGGAGCACCGACCTGCTCGCCGCCCTGCGCATCCCAGAGGCGGTCCTGCCCGAGATCGTCGACTCGACGGGCATCATCGGCACCGCCCGGACGCTCGCCGGGGGCCCACCCATCGCCGGCATGGCCGGCGACCAGCAGGCGTCGCTCATCGGTCAGAGCTGCACCCGGGCGGGCCTGGCCAAGGCCACCTTCGGCACCGGAGGGATGCTCGACCAGTGCCTGGGGGCCACCCGGCCCCACCAGGCTGTGCGGGGACCGGCCGGGACGATCCCGATCATCGCCTGGCGCCGGGCCGGCACGATCACCTGGGGGATCGAGGCCATCATGCTGTCGGCCGGCAATTGCGTCGAGTGGCTGCGCGACGACCTGATGATCATCGAGGACGCCGCCGACTCCGCCACGGTGGCCGCACGTTGCACGGACACCGGCGACGTCTGGTTCGTCCCGGCCCTCCTGGGACTGGGCACGCCGGTGTGGGACTTCGGGGCGCGCGGCACCTTCACCGGCATCACCCGTGGCAGCCGCCGACCCGAGCTGGTCCGAGCCGTCCTGGAGGGCGTGGCCCATCGGGGCGCCGACTTGCTCGAGGCCGCCGAGGGCGACTCGGGTCTGCCCATCGGCGCGTTGCGGGTCGACGGCGGGATGACGTCGAACGACGTGTTCACCCAGGCCCTGGCCGACGCCTGTGGGCGGCCGATCGAGATCGCCCCGGTGGTGGAGGCGACGACCCTCGGTGCGGCGTTCCTCGCCGGGATGGCCGTCGGGACCTGGACCGACGAGGACGATGTGGCCGCCGCCTGGACGCCCCGTGCCGTGATCGAGCCCGCGGGCACGACGAGCGAGCACGCCGCCGCCCGGGAGCGGTGGCTCGACGCCCGGTCACGTGCCGAGGGAGCGGTGCCCGAGCTCACCGGCATCGACTTCTAGACGACCCGGCGGGACCGTCACGGGCGGTCCATGGGCCCCTAGGTGGTTCCACCCGGGCGACCGCCGACCGGCCGTGGCGCGTTGTGGAGTCACAATTGCCCCCCCTACACTGGATCGGGAGGCACCGCCGCTCACCCGCGGACCCGACCGGCCGCGGCCGAGGAGGCAGGAGACCCCATGACCACCGGCATCGAGACATGGGGTGGGTCCGACCTGCCGGGTCCGGTCCCGATCCCCGGAGTGGCGCCGAGGCGAGTGCCCGAGGTCCCGACCGCGGGCGCCCGTGCGCTCGAGGATGCAACGGCCCTGGCCGGCGAACTGCACGCTGCCCTGTCCGGCGTCCTGCTCGGGACGCCCGTCGCCGTGACCACGGCCGTGGTCGCCGCGCTCTCGGGCTCCCACCTCCTCATCGAGGACGTCCCCGGCGTGGGCAAGACCGTCCTGGCCCGTGCCCTCGCCACCGCGCTGGGCGCCGATCTGTCCCGGGTCCAGGGCCATCCCGACCTCCTCCCGTCCGACATCACCGGTGTCACCGTCTACTCGCCGGACACTGCCACCTGGGAGTTCCGACCGGGCCCCGTCTTCGCCAACGTCGTCCTGCTGGACGAGATGAACCGGACCCCTCCCCGCACCCAGTCCGCCCTCCTCGAATCCATGGAGGAGCAGCAGGTGTCCGTCGACGGTGAGTCGTGGCCGCTGCCCCGCCCGCACCTGGTCATCGGCACCCAGAACCCCGTCGGGCAGCTCGGGACGTACCCGCTGGCCGAGAGCCAGCTGGACAGGTTCGGTCTCTCGACGTCGATCGGCTATCCCGACGCCGAGGTCGAGACCCGGCTGGTGCTCCACAACGGTGGGCGCTACGCGCTGGACACCCTCGCCCCGGTGGCCGACACGGCCCGGTGGCAGCGTGCCATCGACGCCACCGCCGGCGTCCGTGTCGTCCATGCCGTCGCCGAGTACGCCGTGTCGCTCGTCCGGGCCACCCGCACCACCGGATCCGTGCGCCTGGGAGCGAGCCCGCGGGCCGCCATCTCGCTGCTCCGAAGCTCCCAGGCCTACGCCGTCCTGTCCGGCCGCCCGTACGTCACCCCCGGGGACGTCCAGGCCGTCGCCGTGGCCTGCCTGTCCCACCGGCTCATCGCCGAGGGCGCCGAGAGCGACGGGCCGCTCCTGGTCGGGCGCGTGATCGCCGACACCCCCGCTCCCGCCACGTGAGCGACACCGGGCACCTCGGCGGCATGCCACCGGGCTGGCGGGCCATCCAGGCAGCCCTGGTGGGCATCGCCGCCGGACTCGTGGGGGTGTTCGTCTCCCGCGCGCTGTTCGGGCCGGAGGCCGCCCCGTTCGGCATCGTCGTCGGGGCCGCGGCGCTCGCCGTGGGGTCACTGCTGTCGTGGCGACTCCAGGGGCGGCGGCGCCCGGCCGACTCTCCCGGGGTACCGCGCGCCCTGCGCCTGCGCCGACGGGTCCACCCGGTGGCGTGGATCGGTCCGGTGGCCGGCAGCATCATCACGCTGGCCGCATGGGCCGGGGTCGCCCACTCGAGCGGTTCGGGGTGGGTCCAGGCCGTCGGCGCCCTGCTCGGCGCCTTCCTCCTGGTCGGACTGGTGGCCCCGGTGTGGCCGGCGGAGCGTGCCCGCGTCGCCTGCACGGTGGCGCCCTTCGACGGACGTGCGGGTACACCAGTCGAACTGACCGTCGAGGCGGACCGGCCCGTACGGGTCCGTCCCATCTTTCCGCGGGGGCATGACCACCAGGCCGGTGGCCATCAACGGGGATCGCGGTCCGTCGTGCTCCAGATGACGCCCGGGCGCCGTGGTGTGCTCGACGCCGTAGTGGTCGAGGTCGCCTCGAGCGCACCGTTCGGGCTGCTGTGGTGGGCCCGGGAGGTCGAGCTCCCACTCCCCCATCTCCTCCACATCGCCCCTCGCACCGGGGAATCGGACGGGCGACCCGTCACGGCCGACCACGCCCTCGGCGAGGCCGCACCGCGCGTCCCGTCCGGGATCGGCGAACCACGGGGCGTCCGTCCCTATGCGCCGGGTGACCCCCGACGGGCCGTGCACTGGCCGGCGACGTCGCATGCCGGGGTGCTCATGGTCCGGGAGTCGGAGCGGCCCACCGACGACCCCGTCTTCGTCGAGCTGGTCCTCCCCGGCGACCCTGCGGCCGCCGAGACCGAGGCCGAACGGATCATGGCGGTGGTGACGGAGTGCCTCGCCCGTCATCAGCCGGTGGTGCTGGCCACCCTCGAGACCACGGGCCGGGTGGTGCGACCGGTGGCCGATCGGGTCGAATCGGGTCGGCGGCTGGCCCGGGCAGTCGCACCGTGAGCGGCGATCGATCCGACGCGGGCGCACCATGACCCTGTGGCAGCGATTCGTGGAGGTCAATCGGCCCGGTCCGCCGGAGCACTCGGTGTCGTTCCGGGCCGCCTCGGTGGCCGCCGTCCTGGTCGGAATCGGGGCGTGCTGGTCCGAGGGACTTCTGAGTCCGGCGGTGACGCTCTTCGCCGTGGTCGCCACCGTCGCCGGCAACGCCGTGTCCTACCGGCGTCGCTCCGCTCCCTGGCCCGGGGTCAAGCCCATCCTCGCCGTCTGCGCCGTCGGCGGGTTCGTCTGGTTCATCCTCACCGTCACCCGGACGGCCAGCCCGGGCGACATCGAGACGGTCGAGGCGCCACTGGCGGTGCTGTTCGCCTGGGTCCTGTCGACCCACGCCTTCGACGTGCCGTCGCGGCGGGACGTGACCTACTCGCTGGCCGGATCGACGGCCCTCGTCGCCGTGGCTGCCGCCCAGTCGGTGGACCTCGGACTGGGAGCATGGGTCCTGGCCTGGGTGGCCTGCTGCGTCTGGGGCCTGGTGGCCATGTGGCAGTCACTGTCGGAGACCGCGGGGGTGCCCTGGCGGCCGCTGCTCGCCGCCGGCGTCCTCGTGTCCCTGGTGGCCGTGGGCGTGGTCGCCGTACTTCCGGCCCCGAAGGTGTCGGCCTCGCTCATCTTCACCTCGGCGTCGGGTGCCTCGTCCCCGGTCAACAACCCCACCAACCTCTCCGATGGCGCCAACTCCCTGCCCGCACACGCCGCCAATGCCGGCGGCCGCACCGCTGTCGGTGGGTTCCTGGGCTTCGCCAAGTCACTCGACACCGCCGACCGCGTGTCGCTCGGGAACCAGGTGATCATGCGGGTCCGGGCCTCCCGGCCCAACTACTGGGTCGGCCAGACCTTCGACGACTGGACCGGCCAGTCGTGGGTGCAGTCCGCCTTCCCGGTCAACGGGAAGCACACGGAGAAGCTGAGCGACGGCTCGCCGTTCACCATCCCGACCTTCCCGGACCAGGTGGCCGAGCAGTCATCGGGCCAGGAGGACATCCAGACCTACTACCTCGCCACCGGTGGCCCCAACCTCGTGTTCCACGCCGACAACGCCCAGCGCGTCTACCTGCGGGCCCCCTCGGTCTACGTGACCGGCGACGGCACCATCGCATCCAGCGAGTCGATGGGTCCGGGCACCATCTACACCGTCGTGTCCTACGACACGGCGGCCACCGCCGCCGAGCTGCAGGCGGCCACCGCTCCGGCCAACCAGGTGGGCCAGGCTGTCGGGACGACCTCGCTCGATGCCGACGAGGTGGCCCGGTACCTGCAGCTGCCCCATGGCTATCCCCGCGTTGCCGCACTGGCCGCATCCATCACCCAGGCCACCGGCTCGGCCGACAGCACCGATCCCCACACCTACGACAAGGTGGCGGCGATCGAGCAGTGGATGGCCACCCACGTCCGCTACACCACCGACATCCCGCCGCTGGCGCCCGGCTCCGACGCCGTCAACTCCTTCCTGTTCGGCACCCGCCGCGGCTACTGCGAACAGATCTCGACGGCGACGGTGGTGATGCTGCGCAGCCTCGGCATCCCCGCCCGCGAGGCCGTGGGCTACGTACCCGGTTCCTACAACCCGATCACCGACCTCTACGACGTCCAGGCCAAGGACGCGCACGCCTGGGTCCAGGTCTGGTTCCCCGGCTACGGCTGGCAGAACTTCGACCCGACGGCAAACGTCCCCCTGGCCAATCCCACGCCCGGCTCGGTACTCGCCCGCTCGTTCGGGCACGCTCTGTCGAAGGTGCCGCTGGTGCCGCTGTGCCTGGCCATCGGCGCTGTCGTCGTCGTCGCCTGGATCCTCCGGCGCCGCAGCCGGCGGCCGGCGACGTGGGCCCACCAGGTGGCGGCCGACCTCGCCCGAGCCGGCGCACGGATCGGCTCCCCACGTCGGACCGACGAGACCCTGTCCGACTACGGTCGCCGGCTGGCACGCGCCGCTCCCGAACATGCATCCGGGATCCTCGCCGTCAGCGGGCTGGTCGAACGCGCCACCTACGGCGGCGTCCAGCCCTCCCCCGACGAGATCCGGTGGGCGCTGGGAGTCGGCCGTCGGCTCCGGAAGATCCCGAAGCGTGAGTCGGCACACGGGCGCGGGAGTGGGCGAGGGAGCTGGAGCGAAGGGGGCGGGCGGGGCGGGGGTGACGGGAGCGGCTCGGATGGACCGGGTCCGCCCGGGACGTCGGATCCCGGTCAGGACCTGGCGTGGGCCAGCGCCTCGTCGAACGACGCCCCGGCGGCCAGGAGCGGGCGGTAGCCCATGAGCTTGGCCGGCTGGCTGAACGTCAGGACGGCTCCGAGGCGGTCCCCCACCCGGTAGAGGGCGACGAGCTTCCCCTCCTCGCCGGAGCCGCTGACGACGACCACCTCGTCGTCGGCGTCCGGTAGCCCGATCATCTGGATCTTGGTCGAGTACTGGTCCGACCAGAAGAACGGCACCGGGTCGTACGGCGTGGCCCCGGCCGTGCCGGCCAAGAGGTTCCGTGCACTCGCCGCGCCCCCCTCGGCGGCGTTCGTCCAGTGCTCGACCCGCGTGGGTCGCCCCGTCGTGGGACGGGTCCAGTTGGCGACATCGCCGGCGGCCACCACACCGTCGGTCGCGAACAGCGAGCCGTCGCAACGCACTCCGTTGTCCAGTTCGACGTCCGAACCCTCCAGCCAGGCGACGGCGGGCGTGACTCCGATTCCCACGACCACGACGTCGGCGGGCAGCCGGGTGCCGTCGTCGAGGACCACCGTTACCGGGTCGGGGCCACCGGGGTCGGATTCCAGGTGGTCGATGGTCACCGACGTACGGAGATCCATGCCGTTGGCGATGTGGAGGTCCGCACACATCCGGCCCATCTGGTCGCCGAGCACGCGGGCAAGGGGTGTGTGGTACGCCTCGAGCAGCGTCACCCGGGCCCCGGTCCCCTGGCACGTGGCCGCCACCTCGGACCCGATGAACCCGGCGCCGATCACGATGAGGCGGGGGGCGACGCCGGCAGCGGCCAGGTCGGCGCGGATGCCGAGGCAGTCGTCGAGGGTCCGTAGTACCCAGACGTTGACCATCCCCTCGGTCCCGGGGAGCCGGCGTGTGGCGGCCCCGGTGGCGATGACCAGGCCGTCGTAGGCCAGCTCCTGGCCGTCGTCGAATGCGATCGTGCGTCCAGCGGTGTCGAGACCCGTGGCCCGCCGGCCCAGGCGGAACTCGAGCTCCAGTGCGTCGTGCGCATCGGGGGTGTGGTGCCGGATGCGCTCGGTATCCCACTTGCCCGAGAGCACCTGCTTGGACAGCGGCGGTCGGTCGTAAGGGGCGTGGATCTCCTCGCCCGCCACGATCACCGGACCGGTGTGGCCCTCGTGTCGGATCTCCTCGGCTGCACGAAGTCCGGCCAACGACGCGCCGACCACGACAATGGTTCCATCCGGGGACACGGGTGCGCTCATGGTTCGAATCGTAGAGGCCTCCATCATGGGGATCCGAATCGCTCTGGTCGTGAATGCGTCGGAGCAGGTGGCGAGCGCCATGAGGCGAGCGTGGCCGGTGGGTGTGACGGTGGGGCGGGCGGCACCGGGCGCCGGGGCGTGGCGCCGGGGCTGATGGGGAGTCAGCCGCCGAACATGGTCATCCACTGCTCGGGGGTCTTCAGCCGGAACACGTAGTTGTGCGCACGGGTATGGCCCATCGTGGCCGAGGGCTCCGGCGAATAGAAGTGTCCCGGGTAGAGCACGGTGTCGTCCGGGACACGGGCGAGCCGGGTCATCAGCGACTCGTACATTGCCGCCGGGTCGCTCCCCGGGAAGTCCGTGCGCCCGCAGCCGTCGAGGAAGAGGGTGTCGCCGGCGATCAGCTTCCCGTCGACGAGGAAGCACTGGCTCCCGGGCGTGTGGCCGGGGGTGTGCACCAGGGTGACGGGCACCTTCCCTACGAGGACCAGATCGCCGCCGGCGTGCGGGACCAGTTCGCCTGCACCGACTCCCGTGGACCGCTCCACCCACTCCGTCTCGTCAACCTGCACGTGGATGGGCACCTGCGCCAGCTCGATCAGCCGGGTGATCCCCTCGATCCCCCATCCCATGAGATCGCCCCCCACGTGATCGGGGTGGAAGTGGGTGGCCAGCGCCCCCACGCAGCGCATCCCGTCTCCGGCGAGGATCCCGAGCAGGTCGTCGATCCCGTACGCCGGGTCGACGATCACTGCCTCACCGGTCTCCCGGTCACCCACCAGGTAGACGAAGTTGACCATCTGGCGCGCCACCTGGTCGTCAGTGGCGAAGTCCCTCCCGGCCAGCAGCTGGCGGAAGTAGAGCCGGTCGGGCGCGACTGGCGCGGTGGTGTCGGAAGGGGCGTCGCTCACCCCACCACTGTAGGGTCCGGACCGGCAACGGAACGGGCCGCCACGTCGCTCCGGGCCAACCGACCAGGCACCCCGGGGGGATGACACGACGATGACGACGTCCGAGACGACCGACACGGACTTCACGCGGTCGGCGACGGCCATGCTCCGCCACTGGTCGGCCGAGCAGCCCGAGGCGCCCATGCTGACGCTCGGGTCCGAAACCGTGACGTGGGGCGAGCTCTACGAGCGGGCCGTGCGGGTGGCCGGCGCGCTGTCCACCTCCGGCGTCGTGCCGGGTGAACGGGTGGCATTCCTCGACCGCAATGGCATCGAGTTCTTCGAGGTGCTCTTCGGCTGCGCCCTGCTGGGGGCCGTCAGCGTGGCGGTGAACTGGCGCCTCGCCGGCGCAGAGATCGCCGCCATCGTGGAGGACGCCGGCGCAACCGTGCTCGTCTACGGCCCGGACTACGACGCCACCGTGGCCGAGATCACGGGGAACGTCACCTCGGTCCGCCACTACGTGCCGCTGGCGGAGTTCGCCGCATGGCGCGATGCCGGCGCCGCCGACGCTCCGGTCGATCCCGGATTCGAGCCCGGGCCGGACGACGTGGTCACCCAGCTGTACACGTCGGGCACCACCGGGCTCCCCAAGGGGGCGATGATCTCGGGCCGGAACCTGGCAACGATCCTGGGTGGGGCGAGCGAGGTGTTCCGGATCGACACCACCACGGTGTCGATGGTGGCCATGCCCCTCTTCCACATCGGGGGAACGGGCTGGGCCCTGTCGGGCATGTCACGCGGCGGCCACTCGGTCATCGTGCGGGACATCGACCCGGTCGACATCCTCCGCATCATCGAGGAGCACGGGATCACCGACACCTTCATCGTGCCCGCCGTCCTCATGTTCCTCCTGGCGACCCCGCACATCGCCACGGCGGACGTCAGCTCGCTGCGCACCATCTACTACGGGGCCTCCCCCATCAGCGAGGACGTCCTGGTGAGGTCGATGCAGGCGCTCGGCTGCGACTTCGTCCAGGTCTACGGGCTGACCGAGACCACGGGTGCCATCACGTCGCTCCTGTCCGAGGACCACGACCCGGACGGCCCACGGGCCAACCTGCTCCGGTCGGCGGGCCGGCCCTTCTCCCACGTGGAGCTGCGTATCGTCGACTCGGCGACCGGCGAGACGCTGCCGGCGGGAGCGGTCGGCGAGGTCATGGCCCGATCCGACCAGACCATGCTCGGCTACTGGAACAAGCCGGCCGAGACGGCGGCGGTCATCTCGCCGGACGGCTGGTTCCGCACCGGTGACGCCGGTTGGCTGAGTGAGGACGGCTACCTGTTCCTGCACGACCGGATCAAGGACATGATCGTGTCCGGTGGCGAGAACGTGTACCCGGCAGAGGTGGAGAACGCACTCCTCGCCCACCCGGGCGTGGCGGACGCAGCGGTGATCGGCGTGCCCGACGACCGATGGGGCGAGACCGTGAAGGCCGTGGTGGTGCGGGCAGCCGACGCCGAGGGTGACGACGGGACGCTGGCGGCGGACATCATCGCGGGGACACGCCTTCGACTCGCCCACTTCAAGTGCCCCACATCGATCGACTTCGTCGACGCGCTCCCCCGCAACCCGTCGGGCAAGGTGCTGAAGCGCGAACTGCGCGCGCCGTACTGGGAGGGCCGGGAGCGCAATATCGGCTGACAGGGCCCGCCGCATCGCTGCCATCCCGCCGCCTCTCAGAAGAGGCTGTCGTCCGCTCCCGGATCCTCGGGACCGGGGTCCCCCTCGTCGACGTCCGTCCCCTCCTTCTGGCCCACCGACTCCAGACGGGGCACGAGCTCGTCGACCCGCATCCGCGTGCCCTGCAGTCGTCGGTCGAGCTCGTCCACGATCTGGGTGGCCCGCTCCAGGCGGGCGACCAAGCGGTCGACGTCCACCACGCCCGACTCGAACTCGCTGATGATGCCGTCGAGCTCGGCCGCAGCATCGGCATAGGTGAGGTCGACCACCGGGGTGGTGCCGTCGTCGGCGGTGGGGCGTGGCATCAGGTTGCTCCTGTCTTGTTCGGTTCGTGGCTGTGGGCAACCGGGGCGATTCCGGTCACCTCGGAGACCAGCGAGCCGTCGGCCAGCTGGGTGGTGAGGACGGTGCCCGCCGTGAGGCCGGCGACCGACCGCAGAACGGAACCGTCCCGGTCGCGGGTCACCGACCAGCCCCGCTCGAGCTGGCGGTGGACGTCATAGGCGCCGAGCAGCCGACGGTGCTGGACCGCCCGGAGTTCGGCTACCTCGAGCGCCTGGGTCGTGGCCGCGGCCAGGCGGGTGGACCGCACGGCCAGCGCAGCACCGGCGGCCAGCACCGCCGCCGACGCCGAGCGGCCCAGGGTCACCCGCACGCCGACCAGGCGGTCGTCCTGACGGTCGAGTTGGGCCCGCGAACCGGAGGCCAAGGCGCGGCGCCTGGCGACGAGCGCCGCGAACTCGCGGTCGGCCCCGTGCGCCGCCAGCCGGGCCAGACGGGCGCCGGCGTCCTCGATGCGCTGCCACACGGCCAGGACGCGGTTCACCAGCTCGCGGCCGCACTCCGTCGGCGTGATGCAGGCCCGCTGGGCCACCTCGTCGACCACCGAGACGTCGTTGGTGTGGCCGATGCCCGTCCACACCGGCAGCTCCGAAGTGGCCACGGCCCGGGCCACCAGCTCGTGGTCGAAGGCGGCCAAGTCGGCCTTGGCCCCACCACCTCGGACCACGGCGATGACGTCGACGGGAGAGCGTTGGAGCGCGGTGACGGCCGTGGCCAGCTGCTCGGGGGCGTCGGTGCCCTGGACGGCGCTCTGGACGTGGGTGACGGCGAAGGCCAGGCCCGACGCCTCGAGCTGGCCGAGGAAGTCGTGGTAGCCCTCGGTGTCCTGGCTGGCCACGAGCCCGACCCGCAACGGAACGTCGGGGAGTCGTAGGCGTCGCTGGCGGTCGTAGAGGTCCTCGTCGACCAGCGCCTGGACGAGACGGGCCCGCTCAGCGGCCACCCGTCCCATGAGCGCCTCGGTGTCGAGCTCGCGCAGGATGAAGTCGACACTGCCGCGGGCCTTGTAGAGCTCGACCCTGCCGCGGGCCCGCACCACCATGCCGACCTCGAGGGAGATGCCCAGGCGGTCGAGCGAACCCTTGACCCCCCGCCACGTCCCGGCCCAGCACTTGGCGTTGAGCTTCGGTGCGCCGGAATCGTCGGCTTGGCTCGGGTCGACCAGGTCGAGGAAGCAGTGGCCGTTGCGCAGCACGTTCATCGAGCGGATCTCCCCTGCGATCCAGACGTCGTCCGGGAAGGCCGAGCGCACCGCCCGGTCGACCCGTTCGTAGAGCTCGGTGATGCTCATGGCGTCGGTCGAGCCGGCGGCGCCGGCCGGTGCCCCGTGGGCCAGTCGCTTCGCTCGTTCGTCCAGGGTCATGGCACCAGGGTAGATGCCGGGCGCGACGGGAAGGCGACCGCAGCCGGGTCAGCGACCCCCGGTAGCACCAGGTGTGGGACGATGGAGGAGACGGTGAGCCGGCCGGGTGGTCGCGGCCTGCGTCGACCGGGGTACGTCCCCGGACGGGACAGGTCGAGGAAGGTCGGGACTCCACAGGGCAAGGTGCTGGCTAGCGGCCAGTCGGGGCGACCTGCAGGAAAGTGCCACAGAGAACAGACCGCCGATGGCGGCGCTTCACGGCGCCGCACAGGTAAGGGTGAAACGGTGCGGTAAGAGCGCACCAGCGGCCGGGGTGACCCGGTCGGCTCGGTAAACCCCACCCGGAGCAAGGTCGAACAGGGGGCGAGGGCGGCCCGTCCGGCGCCCGGCAACGGGCACCACCCCCAGGTAGACCGCTCAGATGGATGACCACCCCGTCCCGCGAGGGACGGACAGAATCCCGCCTACAGGCCGGCTCACCGTCACCATGCCTTTGACCTGGGGCAGGTCACGGTGTCAACTGAACCGACAGCAGACCCCCTTGGGGCAGCGCCACAGGAAGTCGTGACCCAGCTCTACAGCGGAGGGCTGCTTGGACGACTCCACACGACATCCTTGTGGATTGACCCCTGACATGACGTGCCTGATCGTCCCGTCCTTGCCCGCGGCGTCCATGGCTTGGAGAAAGATCAGGAGCGAATACGTGCCGTTGGCCCATAACAGCTCCTGTGCCGACGAGAGTTCGTCCACAAATTCCCGGAGGTCCTCTTTCGGCCACCTTCTTGCGCTGCTTGTCCTTGCCGTCGTGGTCCCGAGGACCCAGCAAGTCGGACACCACTCGCTCGGTGCTGCGCTCGTCCAGTTTGGCCGGCCCGCCGGGCTGGATCCGCATTTCGCCGAGGACTTCCTTGTTGAGCCTCATGGCGCCTTCTCCCCGTCCGGTGTGACCTGTGCAACGCCGACGGCATCGTGCGCCTCGCACCATTCGCAGCGCCGTGCGCCTCCGGTGCCCACCTGGTCGTGGCCACTGTTGGTGATGGCTTGCCCGTAGGGGCACCCGCAGAGGTCGTGGTACACCGGGTCGCCGACATCGGCGTCGGTGTGGAACGGGGACACGCGAGCATGCGCTTCGCACCATTGGCATCGCCGAGCACCTCTGGTGCCTTCCTGATCGCGGCCGTCGCGGGTGACCTCTCTCCCGTAGGGGCAGGCGCTGCTGTCGTGGTACACAGGGTCGTCGACATCGGCGTCGGCGTGGAACGGGGCCACGACTGCAGCCATCGCCGCCAGGTCCGCTGGGGACCGTTGGGCGCCAGACGTCGTCTCGTCCGCTGCCGTGCCCGACGGGTCCAAGACCCGATACCCGAGCAACTTCACCCGATCGGTGACGACGAACCACACGAGTGCGTAGCCCCACACAAGGGCCGCGTAGCGCCATCCGAGGGGCGTCATGAAGATTCCGAACACCGCTATGCACGTCGCCAGTGCCTGAGTACCCACCACGGCCAGCAGGAGAATGCGAGCGGGCCGAATGGACCAGAAGGGACCGCGGGTGCGGGCCTGGAAGATCGTAAGGTGTCCGGCCACGGACAACGTCAGATACATCATGGTCTGCAGCTCGGGATGTGCAAGGTGAAAGACGCGATCGCCGAGGTAGAACATGCCGAATGCGGCAACTGGACCGACGACACCGAGAACCGTGGCCATCCCGAGAACAACATGCATGTTCCATGCCTCCGGCTGGTTCCGGTAGCGAACATTGTCGTAGGCGATGGACAGGATGGCCGCGTCATTCAGCAGGGCCAGCATCACGATCTGAATGGCGGTCACCGGGAAGAAGTTGAAGATGAGGATCACCAGCGAGATGAACAGCAGGACGCGAAGGGTCTCGGCGATCCGGTAGATCGCGTAGCTGTTCATCCGCTGGAAGATCTTGCGGCTCTCCTTGATCGCGTCGATGATCACGGACAGACCGGGCGTGGTCAGTACGATCGAGGCCGCCGCCCGTGCGGCGTCTGTCGCCCCCGATACGGCGATCCCACAGTCGGCCTTCTTGAGCGCCGGGGCGTCGTTGACTCCGTCACCGGTCATGCCGACGATGTGGCCACGCTTCTGGAGCACGTCCACGATGTGGTACTTGTGCTCGGGGAACACCTGGGCGTAGCCGTCAGCGTCCTCGATGGTCTTGGACGTCGCCGCCGTCTCCGTTCGCCCGGCGTCGCCCAGCCCCGCTGCGTCGAGGATGTCTGTACCCATCCCAAGGGTCTTGGCGGTCTCGGATGCAATGGCGAGGGCGTCGCCGGTGACCATCTTGACCTGAACGCCCATCTGCAGCGCGGTGGCGATGGTCGCTTTGGCGTCGACACGGGGTGGATCGAAGAGGGGAAGTACGCCGAGGAACTGCCAGTTCCCGGCTCCCTCTGCCCGTGCGACCCCGAGGGACCGGAATCCACGCTCGGCGAACTCGTTGACCGCGTGGTCGACGCTTGCTTTCACCTGGTTGGCATTGGCCGACAGCCCGAGGATCACCTGAGGCGCGCCCTTGGTGACCTTGAACGAAGGATCCTTGGCGCCTTTCACGGTCGCCTCGGTCCGCTTGCCGACCGCCTCGAAGGGTTGGAAGTGCTCCACGTGGTATGCGCGCAACGCCTGGTCGCTCGCCAGACCACCGAGGACGGCAAGATCGATGGCGTCGTTGTCGTCGGCGCGTGACGCCAACGCCGCAGCCAGGATCACGTCATCGACGCCGACGCCATCCACGGCGAATGGGTCGCCGAGCGTCAGCTTGTTCTGGGTCAAGGTGCCGGTCTTGTCCGTGCAGAGCACGTCCACGCCGGCCAGCTCCTCGATCGCCACCAGGCGGCTGACGATGGCCTTCTTCTTGGCGAGCAGCCGCGCACCTACTGCCATCGTCACCGACAGCACCGTCGGCATGGCGACGGGGATCGCAGCCACCGTGAGGACGAGCGCGAACTGGAGTGTGTCGAGGAACGGGTCGCCGCGAACGATCGAGACGATGACGATCACACTCACCATGGCGATGGCAAGGACGATGAGGTAGGTCCCGATCTTCAGCACGGCACGCTGGAAGTGGCTGATGGTCTGGCTGTCCTGGACGAGCTCGGCGGTCTTGCCGAAGTAGGTGTTTGCGCCCGTGGCGTAGACGAGGGCGCCGATCTCGCCCTGGCGCACGATCGATGCCGAGAACACGGAGTCACCAGGAGCGCACGTGGCGGGTAGCGACTCACCGGTCAACGCCGATTGGTCCACCTCAATCGGATCTCCCTCGAACAGTCGCGCGTCGGCGGGGACGATGTCGCCGTTGCGCAACCGGATGACGTCGCCCGGAACGAGATCTCGCGCCGGAAGGTTGGTCCACTCGCCGTCGCGCAGCACCCTGGCCTTGATCGCGAGCTCCGCCTTCAAGGCGTCAATGGCCCTGCCGGCCTGGTGCTCCTCCCAGAACCCGATGCCGGCGTTGGCGAGCAGCAGGATCAGGATGATGATGAAGTCGGGCCAGTGGCCCAAGACGCCCGACAGGATGACGGCGACCTCAATCATCCAGGGGATTGGTCCCCAAAAGTAGCTGAGGAACTTCAGAAACTCGTTGACCTTCTTCGCTTGAATCTCGTTCGGCCCGTACTGGTCCAGACGCTTGTCCGCCTCGACCTGGGTGAGACCATCAGGGGACGAATGGAGCCTCTTCTCGACGTCTCCGACGGGAATGGTCTTCAGGTCGTCAAGCGCATCGGACTTCGGGACGGAATCCATATCTTCGGTGCTGTTGGACTCCATGACTGTCATCCCCCTGCGATTACCGGATCAATGACAGTCTGACCGGTTCACGGGGGTGCCTCACTCGTGCTGGAGTAGGTCAACTGCCCAGCGAATCTCCTACCAATGTCAAGGCCGCGGGAACTTTGCGCAACGAGATCAAGAAGTGCAACCTTCGCGCCCGCCGCATTGGTCGGTGCGTTCGGATCCTGGATGAAGACTTGGCCGCGTGGTTGCGGGCTGACCAGCCGCAGAACACTCGGACGACGATGTGATTGGCGCAACGGGAGTCGAGGACACAATCGCTGGCTACGTGCCACGTCCCCACTCGACGAAGCACATGCTTGCGGTCTGCAAGCAGATGCGTCGGTGCCATTCGGCCCAGGTCCGATGTGCCAGCGGCCGGGAGCTCTGCGCGGGCGGGACAGCGCGCGATCTGTGCCGCGAGGAGACCCCCGGCTCATTGTGTCGAGTCTTAGCGAACCTAAATCGGACACAACACTTTCGGATGATTTGTGGTGTTACTATTAAGTTCCGTGGAACACAACAAACCACCGCGAGGGCGACCACCTCGCCAGCTTGTCTACCAGCGCCTCGAAGACGCCATCGTCGATCTCCGAGAGCGAATGGGGGGCTTGCCGTCGCCCACTGAGGCCGAGGGCATCTGGACCTCGATCTGGTACCAGGAGGCCCATCACTCCACTGCCCTCGAGGGCAACACCCTTGTCATCGCCCAGGTCGAGGCACTCTTGGCCGAGGGACGGGCCGTCGGGAACAAGGAGCTCCGGGAGTACATGGAGGTGACCGGCTACGCCGACGCGGCGAAGTGGGTCTACGGCCAAGCCCTCGAGCCAGGCGACTGGACCTCACACGCGCCGCTCATGATGACCGAGGTCCGCCATGTCCACGAGCTGGCCCTCGGACCGGCGTGGGGTGTCTCCCCCCACCCCAGCGCAATCCCCGAGGAAAAGCCAGGGAGCTTCCGGCGACATGACATCCAGCCCTTCCCGGGTGGGATGGCCCCGCCGTCGTGGGTCGAGGTGCCCGCGGCCATGGTCGATTGGGTCGACTCGCTCACCACCATCACCGCCTCCGACAATCCGATCGAGGCGATCGCCGCAGCCCACGCGAGTTTCGAGAGGACCCATCCGTTTCTCGACGGGAATGGGCGCACCGGCCGACTCCTCCTGAACCTGCTCCTGATCCGCCTCGGCTACCCCCCCGCCGTCATCTACACCCGCGACCGCAACCGATACCTCCGCGCCCTGGCGCGAGCCGACAACGGCGATCCTGGGCCCCTCGCGGAGCTCATCGCCCGGGCAGTGACCGACAACCTCTACCGCTTCGTCGTCCCCGCCGTGGCTGGGCCCCACCGATTGGTTCCGATCGTGTCGCTGGCTACGAAGTCCCAGAGCGTGTTCATGCTTCGCGCCGCCATCGAGCGGGGCCGCCTCAGGGCGCAGAAGGGGCCGGACGGTCAATGGCGGAGCACCCGGGCCTGGGTGGACGAATACGTCGCCAGCAAGTACCAGCGGGAGTCTTGATGTCG
Source organism: uncultured Acidimicrobiales bacterium (assembly GCA_963841925.1). Lineage (GTDB taxonomy): Bacteria > Actinomycetota > Acidimicrobiia > Acidimicrobiales > RAAP-2 > Bog-756. The sequence goes on along the minus strand of CAWJER010000016.1, from coordinate 40,477 downwards.
TGCTGGCGCGACAACGCAATGGGGGGCGCGAGTTTGCCGAGCGCGGTGTCGATGTCGGCGAAAGCTCCGAGGATCGCCTCGCTGTCTTCTTTCGCCGCAGGCGGGATCGGCGCAGGACGGTACGGGACACCCGGGCGCCGGCCGATGGCTCGACGTACGGCGGCGACGTTGGCTGCGACTGCTTTCCTCGATGCCCGAGCGGGTCCACCCACGAGACGACCTCCGTCTTGCACCGCGGACACCAGCGCTCTTGCAGGATCCATGCAAGAAGAGATTGCATGGACGGCGTCGGCACCTTGGTGGGCGTCAGTCCACCAACGGGCCGGGAGACGACTGGCGGCGCGATGGGGCCCTGTCACCTCTTGGACCCGCTCGGCTGACTGACGGAATGCGCGCTCGCGTCGACTGAGCTGCTCTGGGTCGCTCCAGTCGGCGACGAGCAGATCACCGAGAGCTGCCAGCGCCTCACTGCCGCGGCGGCGCACCACGTCGCTCGTCCGTACCGGAAGGATCAGCCAGGACGCCGCGATCCCGATCACCGCGCCGACCGCGATCCCCTCGAGGCGAATGCGCAGGAGCCCATCGGCAGAGACCCCGAACCAGCTGTAGAGAAGTGAGATCGCGGCTGTCACGCAGCCAGCCCAGTATGCGTAGCTGATCTGGCGAAGCCACATGGCGACGCCGAGGATCACGAAGATGCACGCCACGGCACCTACATTCCCCGGCCCGAATGATCCGGCGATCCCCGCAGCGATGAGGGTGCCAACTGCCGCACCGACTGCACGCAGAACACCCTTGAGGACGACGTCGCCACGCCCACGGGCTCCGCTGCAGACGATGAACGCCGTGAGTACGACCCAGGTCCAGTGCTCCGGCCAGACATTGCGGCCGACCACGAAGGCAGCGGCGAGCGCGGTGGCCATCCGCAGCGCCATGCGGGTGGAGGCATCCGGGTGAAACCGGGACGATCCGGCTGTCACCGTTCGAGGTCGAGGAGCGGGGCTCCAACGCCGTGGCCGACCGAATCCGGTCCTCGCCGAGAAGAGCTGGATGACAGTCACCCACCAGCAACAGAGCGCGGCGACGAGTCCTACCCGAGATAGGCCCCGTCTGCAGCGGGGGGATCGTAGGTTTCCCGTGGAGAATGAGCACCGCCACGAACGGTGCGGCAACCAGAACGCTGGCATTCGCCGCCGTCGGGCCGAAACGGCGAGCCCAGACGGCACCGGCCATCGCACCGAGAAACAAGACATCTCCGATGTCTGGATGCGACGAAAGCATCCGGCTGATCTCCGATGCACCGATCGCGGCCGCCGGGAGCACCACGAACGAGATCAGGCCGTCACGCAGATCGGCCGAGCGTTGCGCCCGGGACACGATCGTGGCCAGGACGACCGCCTCGATCACGACGTCGAGATGCAGGTGGGCGACGTCTTTGAGCGCCAGGGCCGAAACGAAACTGGCGAGCACGACGGCCATGGCGATGACCGCTTCGGGCAGTGCGCTCCGGAGACGGTCAGAGGGAATCCGGTGCTTTGTCGAGGACAGATCAGAAGTGTTCGCGTAAGAGTGCGATTCGTCGCCCACCGAGAACATCGTATTATGCAGCCAGGCAAGCCCCCCTCTGGTCCAAAAATAGTAAGGACTTGCGTACTAGAGTGCAGTGGATGGAGTTCGAGCGACTCGGAGAGACTGCCGCTGGTGTCCGACAGGGAACCCTCCGGCTCGCCCAGCGCCTTCGGGCCGAGCGTGCGGCTGAGGGCCTGAGCCTCAACAAGCTGAGCGTGCTCGGTCACGTCCATCGGCACGGTCCGACCACCGCAGGCGCTCTGGCCGCCGCCGCGGATCAACGGCCGCAGTCGCTCACCCGGGTGTTCGCGGAGCTGGAGCGTGACGGGCTCATCTCCCGGATTCGGGACGAGACCGACCGACGGCGTCAGGTGCTCGAACTCACCTCCGCAGGGCGTGCCGCCCTCGTCGCGGACATGGTCGAGCGTGATGCCTGGCTCGCCCTCGCTCTCGCCGAGCTCACAGAGACCGAGCGGGAGGTGTTGCGTCTGGCCGGTCAGCTCATGGACCGGCTCGCCGACGCGAAGCCCGACATCGCCATCGCTGACGGGGACTAGGTCGCAATGCATCCCCCCGAAAGTCGATCCCCAGAGGCCGACGCGCCCGACCACGACCGTCGCCACTCCGCCGTCCTGCCGGATCCAGGGGATGTCACCGTCGGTCCAGACGGTCGCAGCGCACGCCGAGTTGGTGGAACCGAGCCCTGGATGCGCCGGCTCATGGTGTGGAGATCACCTGCCGATCAGCCGCGCTGGGCCCGGCCTACCCTGCTGCTCCTCGCCGCCGTGGCCGGCATCGCCTACGGCTGGCGGATGGGCTCGAGCATCGAGATCTACTACGCCGCCGCCGTTCGCAGCATGTCCGCGAGCTGGCACGACTTCGCCTACGGAGCCTTCGACCCCGCCGGGACCATCTCGGTCGACAAGTTGCCGGGAGCGCTGTGGTTCCAAACGCTGTCCGTCCGGCTCTTCGGGCTTCACACGTGGGCCATCGCTCTGCCCCAAGTGATGGAAGGCGCGCTCACCATCCTCGTCCTCTACCGAGTCGTCCGTCGGCTGGCAGGTGCGCAAGCCGCCATCGTGGCAGCCGCAGTGCTCGCCGTTGCCCCGGCGGCGGTCACCCTCGACAGGGGCAACATCTCTGACACACTGCTGATCCTCTTGCTGGTCCTGGGGACGGATGCCCTGGTGGGGTCGTTGCTGACGGGCAGCCGCCGAGGGGTGCTCCTCGCCGGGCTGTGGGTAGGGCTGGCCTTCCAGGCAAAGATGGTCGAGGCGTGGCTGGTGATCCCCGCCCTGGCGATCACCTGCCTCGTCGCCTTCGACGGGACGCTACGGACCCGGCTGCTGCGGCTGGCCGCCATGGTGGCTGTTATCGCCGCCGTCTCGTTGAGTTGGACGAGCTTCGTGTCGCTCACCCCTGCCTCCCATCGCCCCTACGTGGACGGGAGCCTGCACGACTCAATCTTCGAGCAGGTGTTCGACTACAACGGTTTGGGGCGGGTGGGCCAGCCTTCCCCGAACGCTGAACTCGGGCACACGCTCGGCATTCCGATCCTGTCCTCGCCCGGCCCCAGACCGGCGTGGAACCGGCTCCTGCGGGGCCCCTACGGCCGAGACATCGGATGGCTCCTGCCGTCCGCACTGGCGATGGTGCCTCTCGGTCTCGTGGCCCGGTGGCGCCGACCTCGGACGGACCTCATCAGGGCGGGAGTAGTCCTGTGGGGTTCGTGGTTGATCACCTTGACGGTCGTCTTCAGCGCCAGCGCAACCGCCATCCCGTACTACTTGGCCGCCCAGGCCCCGCCGATCGCCGCCCTGTTCGGTATCGGCGGCAGCCTGGCCTGGCAACATCGTCGGTCCACCCTGACCCGGATCGCCGTCGTCAGTGTCGTACTGCTCACCACGGGGTACGGCTACGGGCTCCTCCCGACTTCGGGCACCGGGCTGCCGGAGTGGCTCGCCCCGGCCCTCGTGGGCCTCGGCATCCTGGCGGTCGCCACTCTGGCGGCAATGATGTTTCTGCATCGCGATTTCGCGGGGTCCACCGTTGGGACAGCAGTTGCCGGTGTGGTCCTTGCCGCCACTCTGCTCGTTCCCTTGGTGGCATCAGTGTCCGTCATCGCGAACAGGCTGGGACCGTTCGACACGCCGTTCCAAGCGGTGGCCGTGACCGACTTCACCCGATCTTTCTTCGGTGCGCCGTTGAAGCCACTCTCCACGCTCCCGAAGATCGAGGCAGTGAGGAACGGCGCGCCCGACCTCATGGCCACTCAGACATCGGTGCTGGCAGCGCCGCTCATCTTCGCCACCGGTCAGGAGGTCCTGCCGATAGGCGGCTACACGGGGACGATCCCGGAACCCACGGTGGCCACCGTGAGCTCGATGGTGGCCGCCGGCAAGTTCCATCTGGCCCTGTCCGCCGCGCACAGCCGGGACCCGCGGATTCATTGGATTGCACGCCATTGCCAACGAGTGCCGACGCCACCCAACCCCGGCAGCGACGTCGGCCTGCTCGACACCTTCTATTGCGTCCCACGGCCATAGGAGAAGTTGGTGGCCTCGAGTGGGCGACCCGGTCGGGACACGACCACCAAGACACCGACTACCCGGTCGAGGCCCGGTCGCTTGGCCGCACGCTCATCCGCCGGGAGAAGGAGATTTCCGCCTCGCACCAATTCCCGCGTCTCCGACGGACGGGCCATGTGTCCGGTCTGGTTCAAGCGCGGGTCCGCGCCCCGGGCGCCACTGTCTCTTTTGGCTCCGCTCCGACGTTCCAAGAAGTGCGCCCGGATCAGCTGAAGGTCGTCTCCTGTGGACCAATCGTGGCCCATTTCCTCACAAGATTCGCAGGGACTCCGCGACACCGATTCGCAAACGTGCAGGTCGGCGCCTTCCGCGTCCCTCCAGAAACACACTTTGCAGATTCCCGCCTACAGGCCGGCTCACCGTCAACCTTCCCGACAGGACTGCCGACCATGGCCTTCCACCCGCGCCTTTGATCGCCCGGCTCCACGCGATCCTGCCCGCCCCGTCCGACGACGTCTTGTGGCCCTTCATCTCGGTACGACGGATGCTCGGCTTCGACAATGCTCCCGGCCACCGTTAGCCCACCGCTGGCACTGTCCGCAGCTGTGGATTGCATGCCTGCGGGCCGGGTCCGGGGCGGCGTGGCGGGCTACTCACCGGGCACATCGGAGGATTGCCGATCTACGTGCCACCTGAGCGATGGAAGGCGGATCGTCCGGTCACAAAAGCAGCAGAATTCCGATGACGATGTGAACCGCCTGTCCGCTTAGTTGGTGCCCTGGTAGGAAAAGGGGCGCCAATGTCATGGCCCTGACGGGATCGGGCTGAGTCAGATCGACGCCAGACTTGCTAGGAGCCTCGCACCGACTGCCCGACGGCGGACGCCGGGCTCGTGGGACTTCCGAGCCCGCTCGATTGACGCATGAGTGCCTCGATCATCCCTGCCTCGACGGGTTTGGAGAACATGAAGCCCTGGCCGGACTGGCAGTTGTTGTCCCTCAGGCACGCCAGTTGGCCCTCGTCCTCGATGCCCTCGGCAAGTGTGACGAGCCCCAACGCCCGTCCCAGGTCCACCATCGTTCGAATGAGTGTGAGCGAACCCTCTGATCCATCCATCCCGGCGATGAACGATCGGTCGATCTTCAACACGTCGACGGGGAACTGCCGCAAGTAGGCCAGTGACGAGTACCCGGTCCCGAAGTCGTCGATGGCGATCTTCACCCCGAGCTCCTTCAACTGCAACAGACGGGAAACAGTGGACTCGGCGTCCTTCATGAGCGACGTCTCGGTCACTTCGACGACCAATGACTGCGGATCGAGCTGGTTGGCCGTGAGCGCGCGGTTCTACGTCAGCCACGAACCGGTCGCTCTCCAGCTGGCGCATCGACACGTTGACGGACATGGTCGGATGGAAGCCATGATCCCGCCACTGGCCGGCCTGGGCGCATGCGGTATCGAGGACCCAACGGCCGACCTCGATGATCTGGCCGCCATCCTCGAGAATGGGAATGAAATCATTCGGGGGGATCACGCCCCGGGACGGATGTCGCCACCGGATCAGAGCTTCGACGCCACGGACATCCGTGCTGTGGAGATCGACGATCGGCTGATAGAGAAGGAAGAACTCTTCGTTGGCCAGCGCGGATTCGATATCCGATCTGAGTTCCAGCCTTCCGGAGAGGGCTTCCTGCATCGCCGGTTCGAACACCACGGACCGGTCACGCCCCGCCGCCTTGCACCGGTAGAGCGCAATGTCCGCGTCACGAAGGAGCTCCTGGGCGGATGCGCGCTCTCCCATGGCCACGCCGATGCTCGCCGTGACACTCACCTGGATCCCGTCGAAGCCTTCGATGGCGAATGGCTTCTTGAGAACCTCACGGATTCGGTCGGCGAGCGGGTCGGGTCCCTCGGCGAGCGACAGGCCCTCGGCGAGGATGACGAACTCGTCACCGCCGAGACGACCTACCGTGTCACTCGATCGCAGGATCGACTCGAACCGCCGGCCGACGGCCTGCAGCAGCTTGTCGCCGGCTTCGTGGCCGAGCGAGTCGTTGGCGTCCTTGAAGTTGTCGAGGTCGATGAAGAACGCAGCGATCGGATCGAACGTCCGCCGCGCCCTGGCGATCATCTGCTCGGCCCGGTCGAGGATGAGTTGCCGATTGGCCAGACCGGTGAGGGAGTCGTGCAGGGCCCGGTGGGCGAGTAGCGCCTCGAACTCCTTGCGCTCGGTGATGTCGCGCATATGGGCCACATAGCCGGCGATGGACGGACGGCTCAGCTGATTGGTCACCACCGCCTCGACGTCACACCAGCTGCCATCTGCTCGGGCCATCCGGAACTGCAGCGCTGCCGACCCCGGAAGCGCCTGGAGCTCGTCGGTGAGCCGGGTGGCCACCCGACCTCGATCATCGGGATGCACCAGGTCGGTGGCCACCTTCCCCAGGAGTTCGGACGGCGGGTACCCGAGCAGTGCCGTACTGGCGGGACTCACGTAGGTACAGATACCACGTTCGGACATCACCATGGTGATGTCCGTGGAGTCCTGGATGAGCGATCGGAAGCGGTCCTCGCTGAGGCTCATCTGTCGCTCCGCACTCTCCTTCTTGCGCATGGTGACGCCTGCCATCCAGATCACGAAGACCAGGACGAACGCCCCCATGATCGCCAGGGCGTTCCCCTCGGCGCCAGTCAACTCACTGGGCATGACTCCGGTTGCGATGAGGATCTGGCCGGCGCCGATGCCGATCAGACTCCAGAACGCGGCGATCCCCCACGTCCTCGATCCGGCGTTGGAGATGTTCTCCAGCGCGATGAATGCAAAGGCGCCCCACAGCACGGGTCCCCAGCCGGTCAGGTAGATCACGGCAGTGACGATTGCCGCGTGAGTCGCAATCCGCGTGTGGGTGGTCGCCCGCGACGGATAGGCCTGGTGCAGCGCCTGGGCCCCGAGCGAAGTCAGCGGCACCGCCACGAAGACACCGACCCATACCCAGACCGGCTCGCGGACGATCGCACCGAAGTGCATGAGGAGGAGGACCGCCACCAGGGCGACCGGTCCCATCAGGTAGGCGAGGTAGGTAGGGGCCTTCGCGTCGAACGACTCCGCCCCAGGTCCGTTCGAGCCCTCGACAGCCCCGAGGCATCCGGGGTCGCGCCTATACGTACTTGCTCCGGCCATGTCCACCCAAATTCTCTGATCGACCAGCACATCCGGTAGGTCGTGTATCGCCAGACGAGGTGCCGAACTTGAGCGAAGGGCCACACTTCCGGCCGTTCGAGGGCTTCGGGGTGTGCTTCTGAATGGATGACTTGCCGCCCCAGATTCTCTGGCCCGAATGCGCCCACACAGGCGGGTCAACTCCACAGTGCCATCCGGAAGGTTTCGGCCGACGACACCCGTGGACGCCTCCTGACTCCGAGTCAGGACGAATCTCCCCGTGCTCTCGAAGCTATTCAGAGCCGGCGGAAGGGCGGTGGACCTTGGGGACCAGTGTCCTTGCGGTGGGCCACCGGCATCCATGTGCCTTCAGGTTACGGGGCCAGTGGACTGTAGAAGACCAGGCCATTTCCCATGTGGTCGTAGACCACCGCACGGCGCTCGTGAGCGTCGTCGTACGGTCCCTTCACGATGGCGCCGCCATTGGCCTCGACAGCCCGTGCGGCGGCATCGACGTCGTCCGTCTTGATGCCGACGACGACATGACCCGGCATGGGGTGATCCACCGTGGTCGCCAGCGCAATGGTGATCGACCCACCGTCCAGGGCTGCGTAGTGGGCTCCATCGCGAAACCTCAGCTGCATCCCGAGGGTCTCGGAGTAGAACTGGATGGATTCATCCAGATCGTCGGTCGACAACACGATCATTCGTACGTCGTAGCCACTCACTGGTGCCTCCTTGTTCGAGCCGATCCTAGATACCTGGGCGGCAGATGCTCATGACCGGGTCCTCATCCTCGTTCCTCGTCACCTGAAGGCGTCGAAGGCCCCACCACCGATGTGGCGGTCCCGGGCGCCAGCGGTACCCCTCCGAGCCGGCGGTGGCGGATGCTGAGTGGGAACCTCAGGTGCGATCGGATGGTGCCCACCCTAGGCTTCATCCGTGACCACTGCCCCTGCTGACGACTCCTCTGACGGCATGGCGCAGTCCGACGGGCGCCTTGCCTGGGAGGTCCCGGAGGCTGCAGCTGTCGCGGTCCTGGTGACAGTTGGCGTGCTGATGGTCGGTGGCCTGATGGCAGGCATCGCGGCGAGTACGACTTCCTACGGAGGGATCACGCCTTCTGGGTTGGTCGTCGGAAATGCAATCAGCTACGGCGCCACGTGGGCAGAACCACTCCTCGCGATCGCCCTACTCGGAGCGATCGGCCTGTCCTGGTGGCAGATCGAGGCGTGGACCGATGCGAGCGAACCTGATGACGAGCCCTTGCGACTGGTCGAGGTGGCCGGTCACATTCGACGTGCACATCGAATCAGCCAGTGGACCCGAGCTGCACTTCTCCTCGTCTGCGCGGGCGCGGCCACCCTCGTTGTAGGCAGCATCGTGCTGTCCACCGGAGGGGACGGAGGCGTGAACTCGGTGGACTGGTCCCGGACCATCGTCGAGGTGGCGAACCTTCTCGCCGTTCTTGTCGTGGCCAGTGTCGGTGTTTGGATCGGACGGAGGATCACCATGGATCAGGAATCCTCCGACTGAGCCTGGATCCACCGAACCAGGTCAGTGAATCGGTTGGGATGACAGTTTGTGTTGGCGGTCGAGGCCACCGCCTCGATTCGGTGACGACAGAGCCGATCGGGGCGTGACCGATCAGAGGTTCGAGCGGCGTTGGCGGACTGGGAGCGGCTGGGCCGTGGCGGACCACCCCGGAATCGGGGCATCAGGTGCGAAGCGGCAGGGACCGCAGGCGTTCGAAGCACGCCGCCCACTCGGTCGCCCATGGCCAGGCCGTGGGTAGGTGGAGTTCTGGTCGTCGGGATCGGCGAGTGAGACGTCCGGGGACGGTGATGAACTTCCGCCGGATCGTCTTGGCGACGACGGGTCCCTGATGGTCGAGCCCGAGGCAGGACAGCCAGCGGAGCATGTTGTGGGCGATGGAGGCGAGCACAGCCCAGGCCGCGTTGGCGTTGAACTCCCCCGAGGGGCAGTGCGAGAGCCCCGCCCCCTCCTTCAGGTCCCGGATGGCGAGTTCGACCACGGCGTGGCGGCGGTGGTCGGCATCGAGGTCGACCGGGCTCCCCTGGCGATCGGTGAGAAAGGCGTGGTAGCGCCAGGTGGGGAACAGTTCGGCCTGGGTGGCGTGGAGGCGGGTCCGGCGCACCACGAGTCGGTGCCCGTCCCCATAGGGGCACTCCGAGACCCAGGCCTCGCCGCCGAGCGTGTAGTCGATCGGTGTCCAGGTCGCCTCGTCGATGGCCTCGATGGCCTTGACCACGCTCTTGTTCTGGTTGACGGTGATCGAGTAGCGCACTCCGTGGTCCCGACAGGCAGCGATGACGTACTTCGAGTGGAACCCCGAGTCGGCCCGCAGGGTCACCGGGCCGGTCGCCCCGCACCGGCGGATCCGGCCGATCAGCTCCCGGACGAAGCGGGGGCCGCCACGCCCGGCATTGGCCGATCCCTTCCGGTGCCGGAGGTGGAGCACCTCCCCGGTGTCGGCCCGGGTGGCGACCAACGGATGGTGGCCGAGCACCTTGGTGTAGCCGTAGGCGGCACCCTGCTTCTGGTAGCCGTGGACCTCACAGATGGTGGAGTCGATGTCGACGGTGAGCGCCCCTGCGCCCGGTCCGGCACCCATGGACCAGGCCCGGGCCAGCACCGCCTCGCTCAGGGCGTCGAGCTGGCGAACGTGGCCGAAGGTGAACGAACGCAGGAACGTGCCGAGGGTGGACGGGGCCATCACCCGGTGCCCGAGGACCCGGCCGGTCGAACCGGCGCGAAGCACGTCGCAGTCGTCGATGCAGTCGGCTCCGGCCACCATGGCGTGGACGAGGGTGAGCACCTTGCGGCCCGGCAACGCGTGACCGGGACGGTCACCAAGGTCGATCACCTGGTTGGCCAACTCACCCATCCTGAGTCGTTCCGACAGGGTGGCCACAAGAGCGAGCCCGGCGCCGGCCACCGCCCGGGAGTCGTCGAAGGTCACTGCAAGACGCGTCGGACTGTGCGATTCTGTGTGCACCGGAAAGATGCCTTTCTGTTCCTGGGTTGTGTGGACTTCAGCGAGTCACATCTTCCCAAGACAGGGGGCATTTTCCGCGTATGGTCACGCCTCCGCAGAGGCCATCAGCGATGGCGGATCGGTGGATCCAGGCTGAGACGGCGCACACATGGGCATCGGAATCGCTGTGGCCCCTGGCGGTTCCCATTGCCCCGGATCCCGACCGAGGCGGATGGTCGGCTCTCACTCCCACACGTCGATGTGCCTCGCAGAGGGCAGGCGATAGGTGAGGAATCGCCAACCGATGAACGTGGGTCAGCGCACACCACCACCTCGGATCGAAGTCTCCACCGCGACCACCGCGAGGCCCCACCGACTCGGCGCCGGTGCACGCCTCATCGGTCGGACCACCGTGCCGACGCCGGATCGCAAGGATCTCCGGGCCCGGCGACGAGAGTGGGCCCGCCCACGCCCTCCATCCGTCGTCCGACCGAAGGCCCGTAGTGAACCGCGATCACCCGTTCCCCTGAGGACGTTCTGAGGACTGAAAGGCTCCCCTGACCAACAACAGCCCTGTTGGGAGGTCATCCGGGACGGCGCCCCGCCTGCAGGACGGCTCATCGTCACCACGCTTGTGACCTGGGAATTCGTGAGTCAACGACGAGCTCCAGACACGGATCTGACGCGGGAGGAACGCCGCCGAGCCCGACCCGGGGGATCAGATCATGTAGGCACAGCCGTCCCAGGATGCGACGGTGCGCTTCCTCCGGCGACCTTCCAGGGACAGGTGGAGCTCCTCGGGTCGCCTCCGGACCGGCAGATGGGTGAGGACCAACATCTCCCCGACCACGAACAGCTCGTAACCGGCCAACGACCTCGGCTCCTTGGTGGTGGCCACGAGGAAGGGCACGCCCCTGCGCTGGCAGCGGACGAACAGGGATCCGCCATGGTCGATGACGTGCTGTCGAAGTTCCGGAGTTGCCGTCACCAGCATGGTCTCCACCCTACTGTCGGCCCGTGAGGCGTGACCGGGTGGATCGACCGACCGGCGCCCCGGTCCGCCTGACGGGCAGCCCTACCACCTGGTGGATGCACCCACATCCCGTGGCTCGGATCGCATCCAGCGTCGACGTCCGTCGGGATCATCGGTGCCGTCTTTTGGTCAAGGATCACAGACGGCGGGTATCCGCTCACGCCCGAGGGAACGGGCACAGTGCCGCGCAGCCCCTGGCGTCGAGCTGTCGCAGGCAGTCGGACCGGGTGACCGGATTCCGGCGTTGACCCACCGGACCCGGCCAACCGGGGCTCTCCTGGGCAGGCGTGTGAACGCCCTACGCAGCTCCCGCACCATCGATGAGTCCAGCCGACCGAACGTGTTGACGGGCGTGGGTGACCGCCGCATCGAGGTCGTCGAACAGGTGGCCCTTCGCATCCAGGGCAGCGAGCACCCCGGCGGTGGCCAGGATCCGCCCGTGCTCGGGTCGTGCCCCCTTGACCAGCACGGTGATCCCCCGTCCGTTGAGTTCGGCGATGATCCGGGCCAGGGCCTCGGCTCCTGAGGCGTCGATGAACGTCAGTCCCTTCAGGCGAAGGATCACGACCTGTACACCCTCGACGCTCCGGAACCGCTCGAGGAACCGAGGAGCCGCTCCGAAGAAGAGCGCGCCGTCGAGCCGGAAGACGGCGATGTGGTCGGAGAGCAGGGCGCTCTGGTCGACAGGTCCGTCGTGGTGCTCGGCCAACTCCTCCTGGGTGGCCCCGGAGCCGGAGGCGATGGCACGGAGGGCGAGGACCCCGGCGACGACGAGACCGACCTCGATGGCGGTCACGAGGTTGACGGCGATGGTGATGCCCGCAGTCAGCCCGAAGACGACGGCCTCCGACGCGTGTGCCCGGATGACCGACAGCACTCGCCGATGATCGACCATCTTGACGGCGGTCACGGTCAGGACTCCTCCGAGGACGGCGAGGGGGATCCGGGACACCACCGGAGCCGCCACCAGGATGACCGTCACGATCACGAGCGAGTGCGTGATCGCCGCCAGCCTCGAACGACCCCCGGCCCGCACGTTCACTGCCGTCCTGGCGATCGCCCCGGTGGCGGGCATACCGCCGAAGAGCCCCGTCGCCATGTTGGCCAATCCCTGACCCACCATCTCACGGGTGTCCGAGGTCTTGGTCGTCCCGGTCATGGCGTCAGCCACGCGTGCAGAAAGCAGGCTCTCGATGGCAGCCAGGATGGCCACGGCCACTGCCGGCCCGAACAGGTGGCGGACGACCGTCGGGTTCAGGTCGGGGAGGCTGGGCATCGGCAAATGGTGGGGAAGCGCGCCGATGGTCGGCACGGACAGGTGCAACGCGATGGAGACCAGTGTGACGACAACCACGGCCACGATCGACGCCGGAACACGTTTGGTGACCCGCGGCCATACCGTCATCGCGACCACCACGAGCGCCCCGAGGAAGAGTGCGGCGGCGGCGGCACTCCAGGTGGCGCCGGTGACGGCGCGCCACGCCGAGTCGAGCACCGTGGATCCCGTCCCCTTGGCTTGGCCGAGGAGGAGCGGGACCTGCTGCAGTGCGATGGTGACCGCGATCCCGACAGTGAAGCCTTCGAGTACGGGCCACGGGACGAACTGAATCATCCGGCCGAGTCCGCTGAGCCCCATGCCGATGACGATGACCCCGGCGATGATGGCCACCGAGGCGACCGCACTCACTCCGTCGTGGGCGACGATCGGAACCAGGACGACGGCCATGGCGCCGGTCGGGCCGGACACCTGCACCGACGACCCTCCGAACACGGCGGCCACGATCCCGGCCACGATGGCCGTGACGATGCCGGCGGTTGCTCCCACTCCGGAGGCGACCCCGAAGCCGAGTGCCAGGGGCAGAGCGACGACACCGACGGTGAGCCCCGCGAGGAGGTCGCCCCGCCAGGTCCGTTCGAGGCCGGAATAGTCCGACGCCTGCGGCAGGAGCCTGTTGGCTGACCGCCAGATGGCGGCCGCCGTTCGACTCACGGTGCCCCTGGTCCTTCGAGTTCCTCGAGCGCCGTGCGGGCCCGTCCCAGGGTCGCGGCGAGTACTGTCCGGGCGGCGGCCAGGAACTGCTCCACCGAACGGTCGGCCAAGCGGTAGGTGACGGCGTTTCCCTTCCGGCTCGACTCCACCAGCCCGGTCCGCTTCACCACGGCGAGGTGCTGGGACAGCGTGGAGGGCTCGATCCCCAGGTCGGCCAGCAAGCTGCTGACCGGCTGCTCGCCCTCCACCAGCAGCTCGAGGATGCGGATCCTGGCCGGATGGCCGAGTGCACGGAACAGGTCCGCCTTGGCGGCGTAGATGGGCTGGTCCAAGGTCGACAGTGGCACGACCTCACTCTATCTATGGATTCATATAACCCGCAAACCATGAATCGATGGCCGGAAGTTGTGGCATTCGAGTGTGAGGCGGGACCTCGCCGCCACACCGGTGTGACACCCGCAGGGCATGGTCACGACGCCCGAGGAGGTCGCCCCCCGGCCCGCCTACTGGTTGGACTTGACCGCCGCACGCAGCTGGGTGGGGGACGTCACCTTGGGCGTGAGGGTGACGGTGGTCGATGACGTGACGGTCGCCGGTTCCACCTGGAGGTAGACGACCACTCCGGCGTTGAGTGAGGTCGTCGATGTGATCGTGGTGGTGGAGTTCTTGGCCAGGGTGCCGCCGATCTGGGTCCCGGCGCCTCCCGAGCACTTGGTCGACACCCAGGCCACTGCGCACTGGAAGACCTTGAACGTGGGCGACCCTGAGACCGGATTGGACACGGTGACCGAGTACGACTGGGCGACCAGGGCGATCGAGCCGGTGTTGGTGACGTTGGATGTCTGGTCCGTGTCGGTCGTGAACACCATCGAGGTGACCGTGGCCGTCGCGCCCCAGGTCCCCACGGTCACCGACTCGGTGCCCGTGGTCTTCCCCCCGAGCCCTGTCGCACTGGCGATCGACGGGGCGAGCCCCACACCGAGCAGCAGGACGGCCGCCGCGGCGGCCGTCCTGCACGCTCTGCGTTGGGTACAGCGGTGCATCGGTGCGTCGCTACTACTGGTTGGTGGCGACGGCCGTGCGCTGCTGCTCGGTGAAGGTGTAGGTGAGCGTCGTCGACAGGCCCTGGACGGTGGATGTCGGGGCGACACCGTTGGTCGAGGTCTCGGTGGCGACGAGGCCGAGCGACACCTGCACGTGCGCCACTTGTCCGGTGGCGGCGATCAGCGCCGGGATGTTGGACAGGGCGGTGGCGGTGGACAGCCCGCTGACCTGGGTCGTGGTCAGGATCGGCGTGGTGGTCCCCGAGCACAGGCCGGTGGCGAGCGTCCAGGCCACCGAGCACTGGGTGGCGGTGACGGTCAGGCCCTCACCGGCGACCGAGCCGTTGGTCAGCGCGTTCGCCGGCGCACCGGCCACGGCCAGCGTCATGCCCGCAGCCGAGGCCAGGGTGCCGGTGTTGTTGAGGTTCACGTACACGTTGTCGGTGTCGCCGGGAGCCATCTTGCCGGTGAAATTGGAGAAGCCCACGCCGACGTCGGGGGTAAGCGTGAGGTTCAAGGTCCCGGACGTGACCTGCTCGGCGCCGGTGGCCGTGGCCGACAGTCCGGCGTACACGCCGGCCGTGGCCAGGAGTCCGACCGAGGCGGTGAGCAGCCCGGCGACGGTGATCTTGCCGTAGGACCGCTGCTTCGTAGCGGTGTGACGATGGTTGGACACTGCACTCTCCTTCAACTGGATCATCAATGGGATGTATGGGGTGTTGCGGGTTCAGCGGTGAGACGTGCTCGAGCGACCACACCGCAGTGCTGCACACTGCGGTCGGCGTGGGTCGAGGGGCGTTCAGGCGCCACTTGTGGTCACCCGGCGGCTCGAGGGTCGGGACGACGGCCCGAAGAGCAGGCGGCCGCCGGCCCACACGGCGATGGCGCCGCCCAGGAGGGCGAGCAGGATCTGCCCGAAGCCCCGGATGCCGACCAGGAGGCGTCCGAACCCGGGGACGGAGCCCACGACCTCATTCACCTCCGGGGCGGTCAACCTGGCGTGCCACGGATCGGCCGCCTTGTTGGCGTCCCCCTTGGTCGTGATGACCGGGCCGCCGGGCGCAGTTGTCACCGAGGTGATCCGGTGCGCGAACTCGGCGTGCTCGCCCGGCGGGACGAAGAGGACGATCATGCCGGGCCGGATCGCGGAGGTCGGGACCTGGCGGGTGAACAGGACTGCCCCGGGACCGTAGTCGGGGCGCATGCTGCCGGTGAGCACCGGTCGGATACCCAGATGGAGTGTGAACACACCGATCGCCACGGACGCGCTGAGCATGGCGAAGACCACGGCTCCCGCCACCTGGAGTCCGCCGAGGAACCGGCGCCGCGCCTGGCGCGCCCGGAGCCGCTGGACCCGTGCCGAAGGGTTGTCGTCTATCTGCACCTGGGGTTGCACCCGGTAACCTTCGGCCCGGGTTCCGGAACTCTTTAGCGAATTGCCGGCAAATTCCTGGGCGTCCGACCAGATTGGGTATACGTGCAGGTCACGCAATTGCAAGCACCATTGCGCAACCACGGTTTCCTCGGGCTCGTCGAGGTCATGTGAACGCGTATGTGTACGGGCGTCCAAATACCTGTCGTGAACTGGAACTATCCCGGGCCGGAGGACCTCCCGTCACTCCGTCGCAGCGGCATCCCGGTCAGTGCACAGCACTCCCGCGGCATGCCCGACGGACGCCCGGACGCCCGATCCATCCGGCATCAACCCGGTGCTCAGACGATGTGTGCACAGCCATCCCATGCGGCCACCGGCCGCGGACGCAGCCGTCCCTCCAGGGACAGGTGGAGCTCGGCCGGACGGGTCCGGAAGGGGAGTTTCGCCGCAACCACGATGTCCTCGACCACGAACGGCTCGTACCCCGCCCACGAGGACGGCGTCTTCACGGTGGTCTCGAGGAACACCACACCCCGGCAGCAGGGACGGCGACGACAACGCACCCACACCGCTCCCCCGGCCTCGCGGACGAACGCCACCAGCTCGGCTGATGCGGTGACCAGCATGCCCGGATCCTAACGCCGTCCTCCCACCATCCACCTGTCCGCCCGTCGGCCCGTTACCCGTCCTACGGACCTGTTCAGCCGGCCGGCGTCGGCCGCCTCTGGGCGAGGACGTCAGGATTGACCACGTTGACGGGCGACCCTGCTGCATAGGCGGCCACCTGATCGAAGACGTCGGTGAACTGGAGTTCCCATTCGTCCCTCGTGACGTAGCCGATGTGGGGCGTGCAGACCACGTTGTCCATGGTGAGGAGTGGGTCGGTGGCGGAGCGCACCGGCTCCTCGTCGAAGACGTCCAACGCGGCCGACCCCGGACGGCCCCGGCGCAGGGCATCGACGAGGGCGCCCGGCGCCACCAGTCCGGCGCGACTGGTGTTCACGAACAGGGCCGTCGGCTTCATGCGGGCCAGGTCGTCGCCGGTCACGATGCCCCGGGTGGCCTCCACCAGGCGGAGATGGACCGAGACGACGTCGCACTCTGCGAAGAACGCCTCCTTGCTGTCGGCCACCTGGCGCCCCTCGGACACGGCTCTCCGGCGGGACTCCTCCCCCGCCCACACCACGACCTGCATCCCGAAGGCGTCACCGTACCCGGCCACCACGGTACCGATCCGGCCGAAGCCGAAGACGCCGAGTGTCTTTCCCCGCAGTGAGTCGCCGATGCCGTCCTGCCACTGGCCGGCGCGCATCGAGGCCACCTGCTGCGGGATGCGACGAAGCGCGGCGATCACCAGTCCCCAGGTCAGTTCGGCCGTGGCGAACGACGGGGAACCCGGGTGCAGGTCGGACGACACGACGATGCCCAGGCGGGTGCAGGTGTCGACGTCGATGTGGGGGTACACGCTCCGTTGGCTGATCAGTCGGAGTTCGGGCAGGCGCTCGAGCAGGTCGGCACCGACCGCCGTCCGCTCGCGGATCAGGACGAGGACCTCGGTACCCCGCAGTCGACCGCTGAGCTCGTCGAGGTCGTCGGTGTGGTCGTTCCACACCGTGACCTCATGGCCCTCGAGCGTGGCGAAGCAGTCGAGGGTACGGAGGGTGTCGGCGTAGTCGTCGAGGATCGTCACCCGCACCGTCGTCCACCTCCTGGGTCGGTCGTCCCGCTCGCGGCGCCGCCCACGTTAGACACCCGGCACCGGTGGCGCCGGGCGAGGTCCGATCACCGGCATCACCGGGAGATCGACGTGCACCGCCGGGAGGAGCTGGGTGGTCGCCGACACCGACGCCGGCGAACGCCTGGCCACCACTGCCATCGGGGCGCACCGTCCGGATGGCGTCCGACGTGCGCCAAGGGCGCGGACAGCCGCATCCGTCGTGGGTACGTGTACTGTGCGCGGGTCCGACCTCACGTCCGGGGGGAGCCCTGATGCCCACGTTGCAACGCCACGACGACGTCTACGTCCTCGACCTCGGGGAGGGTGAGAACCGGTTCACGCGCCAGTGGATGACCGCCGTCACCGAGGCCCTCGACGAGGTCGACGACGCCGAGGGTCCCCGTGCCCTCATGACCGTGGCCACCGGCAAGATCTGGTCCAACGGGCTGGACCTGGACTGGTTGGTGGCCAACCTCGACGAGGCCGGCGAGTACACGAGCCAGGTCCAGGACCTCTTCGCCCGGACACTGTCGACGCAGTACCCCACCATCGCCGTCCTCCAGGGGCACACGTTCGCCGCGGGGGCCCTCCTGGCCCTGGCCCACGACGTCCGGGTCATGCGGGCCGATCGGGGCTTCTTCTGTCTTCCCGAGGTGGACATCGGCATCCCCTTCTCCCCGGGGATGTCGGCGCTCGTCCAGGGTCGCCTGTCACACGCCACCGCCCACGAGGCGATGACCACCGCACGCCGCTACGGCGGGACCGAAGCACTCGCCGCCGGCATCGTCTCGGCTGCGCTCCCGCTGGAGGAGCTGGTACCCCACGCCACCGAGTGGGCGGCGACCCAGGCACCCAAGGCGGGTCCGACGTTGCGGACCATCCGCACCACGATGTACCGGGGCGCCCTCGATCTGCTCGGCCAACCGGTGGTCCTGGACCTGCCGGGCTGAGTCACCGGTGGACCCCGCGATCGCACCCCCGTCCGCCATGTCCGCCCCGCCGGGCCGGAGGACCTGACCGTGCGGGGAGTCAAGATGACCACGGACGGGATCCGCGTGGTGCCACCATCGGCCGATCCGCCCGAGGGCACCGTCCGGGTGTCCGTGGTGAGCTCGGGCATCTGCGGGTCCGACGTGCACATGGCGTCGATGGGGCCCTCGTCGGCCATTCTGGGCCACGAGTTCAGCGGAACGCTCGACGACGGCACCGCCGTAGCCGTGCTCCCGGTCATCCACTGCGGGACGTGCGACCGTTGCCTGGCCGGCGCCGCGCAGCAGTGCCGCTCCGCCTTCGGCTCGATGTACGGCTTCAGCCTCGACGGAGGACTGGCCGACGAGGCGTGGGTCGATCCGTCGTGTGCGGTACCGCTACCCGACGGGTTGGCCATCGACCACGCCAATCTCGTCGAGCCTCTCGCCGTCGCCCTCCACGGGATCAACCGCGCCGGTGTGGTCGACGGGATGCGCGTACTCGTGCTCGGTGCCGGACCGATCGGGCTCTGCACCGTCGCGACGGCCCGGCACCTGGGCGCCGACGTCGACCTCGAGGGCCACCGACCCTCGCGGACGGCCGTCGGCGAGCGGCTCGGCGCCTCGATGCGCGTCGGCAGGGACTACGACGTCGTGCTCGATGCCGCCGGCACCCAGAGCTCACTCGACCGGGCCACCGAGCTCGTGCGTCCGGGTGGCACCATCGGCGTCCTCGGCACGTACTGGAGCCCGGTCGGGCTCGGCCTCGCCGTCCAGATGAAGGAGGTGACCCTGATCCCCTCCTTCATGTACGGCCACCATCACGGTGCCGGCGAGTTCGCCGAGGCGACCGGCATCCTCCAGGCCGTGGGCGACCTGGCCGACGCGCTGATCACCCACCACTTCGCCCTCGACGACGCCGCCGAGGCCTTCGCCGTGGCGGCGGACCGGGAGGCCGACCCGATCAAGGTGGTCGTCCACCCGTAAGGGGACGTCCCCGGTCGTGGACCGCACCCCCCGGCGCAGGCGATGGTGCCGGAGGGCCCTAGTCCCGTGCGCCGCCGCGGCCGTAGCGTCGGGACCATGGGGACCGATGGGGCAGATCGAATTCCTCGTGCCACTCCCGCGGCGGGGTCGGGTGCGCAAGGGCCGACCTGGGCGTCCCGCGAACGGGTCCCGCTCCCGGTCCCCCGCCACGCCGACGGGCGGGTGGCACGCGGTCAGGAGACCCGGCGCCTCCTGGTCGAGTCGCTCCTGGACCTCGTCGATGCCGGTGCCACCGCACCCACCAATCAGCAGATCGCCGAGCGGGCAGGGGTGGCGGTGCGTCTCGTCTTCCGACACTTCCGGGACACGGAGGGACTGGTGGTCGCCGCCGTCGCACTCCAGGCCGAGCGTCACCGGTGGATCCTCTTCGCCGTCCCTCCGAGGGGCCCTCCCGACATACGGATCCGCGCCCTTTGCCGGCAGCGGCGGCTCTACTTCGAGCGACTCACCCCGATCTACCGGGTGGCACGCCGACGGTCCGACGCCGCCGCCGCACTCCGGGGCCTGCTCGCCGAGGACCGGGCCCGGATGCATCTGCAGCTGGCCGGCACGTTCGCCCCCGAGATGGCCGACCGGGGCGACGAGGCCGACGACCTCCTCGACGCCCTCGAGCAGGCGACCGGATGGGAGGCATGGCGGGCCCGACGGGACGGCCAGGGCCAGACGCCGGCGGCCGCCGAGCGGGCCATGGCCTTCACCGCAGGCCGACTCCTCCGTTGATCGCACGGACGCCACACCGTCGCCGGGGCCGGCGACCGGCGGACACCACTCAGCCCTCGGTGGACCAGGGGGTGTGGTTGAAGCCGGCGAGAACCGGTCCGCGTGGTCCCCAGGCCACCCGGGTGACCGAGGCGTTCGCCAGGTAGAGGCGCCAGGCACCCTCGTCACCCATGCCGAGTGACCAGCAGGCGGCGGCCTTGATCGGCGAGACGTGGCTCACCACCACCACGATGCCGTCCCCCCGGGCGGGACCGTCGGGATCGGCGAACAGCTCCTCACAGGCGGCGCGCACCCGGGCCCCCGCCGATGCCAGGCTCTCACCGCCGGGCGGGGTGAAGGTCGTGTCGGCCCGCCACTCGGCCCAGACCTCGGCGGGCACGTCGCCGAGTGGCTGCCCGTCGTACTCGCCGTAGTCGACCTCGATCCACCGGTCGTCGATCTCGACCGGAAGCCCGGTGCCCAGGGCCTCGGCCGTGTCGAGCGCCCGAGCGAGCGGGCTGGAGATGAGCCGGGTGGCACCGGCGACCACCGGGGCCAGCGAACGGGCCTGGTCGATGCCACGGTCCGTCAGCGGCGAATCGATGCGCCCGAGCAGGAGGCCGGCGGCGTTCCCGGCGGACTCACCGTGTCGGACGAGGATCAGCACGATACGGTCCGCCGGTCAACGTGGGCCATCAGTGGACGAGAATCCGGTCGCACTGCGGGCAGGTGGCGAACGTGTCGGCCGCCAAGCTGTGGATCCGCTCCAATTCCACCGAGGGCAGCGTGAGGTGGCAGCCGTCGCAACGGTCACCGACCAGCCGCGCCGCGCCCACCCCGCCCAGATGGGAGCGCAGCCGCTCGTAGCGCTCGGCCAGGTCCGGAGGGAGTCCGGCGGCGCGCTCGGCCCGGGCGGCCACGCCGACCGCCACCGCAGCCCGCAGCTCCGCCTCGGCCTCGGCCACGGCGGCCACGAGGCGGGCCTCCTCGGCCACCAGCGCGACCGCCTCCGACTGCTGCTCGGCGAGGGCGACGTCCAGTGGCTCCTCCTCCTCCAACAGCACGATCTCCTCGTCCTCGAGGGCCCGCTGGCGCTCGGCCAGCTGGCTGACCTCGTGATCCATGGCCTGCAGGTCGCGGGCGGCGGTCACACCCCCGGTGCGCATCCTCTCCTCCAGCTGGTGCCGGCGGGTGGCCGAGGCGGTGATGTGCTCCTCCAGCGCGGCCTGACGCCCGGCGAGGGCGTCGACCTCGGCCTGGACCTCGGCCATCGCCCCGGCGAGCACCGACTGCCGGGCGCGCACCTCGACCAGGGCCATCCGCTCGGGAAGTACCTCGATCCGGTGGTGCAGCTGGTCCAGCTCGGTGTCGAGCTCCTGCACCTGCAGCAGGGTGTCGTACGGCTCAGCCATCGGTCTCCTCGGGTGTCACCCCGGGGGCAACGATTACCCGGGTGGCGATCAGCCTATGGGCTGTCCGCAACGCGCCGTCGAGGGCCTCGTCGGCGAGCGCCTGGGCCTCGTCCCAGGCGAACCACGCTACCTCCTGGCTCTCACCCGGCGGCGGGTTCGGGTCAGCGTCGGGACCGAGCAGCAGGTAGCGCAGGTCGAGGTGCACGTGGTCGTCGGCGGCCCCGTGGACATCCACGTGGACCAGTACCGGCCCGCCCGGCGGGTGCCCGACCACCAGTCCCGTCTCCTCGGTGCACTCCCGCCGGGCACCGTCCTCGGGCCACTCGCCCGGATCGAGGTGGCCGCCGGGCTGCAGCCAACGGTGGAGTCGCCGGTGTCGGTGCAGGAGTACCCCGCGCACCCCGACCACGACGGCGGACGCGGTGACATGGGTCGGCGCGGCGTCGCGGTCGAACGGGCGGTCGAGCGAGCGCAACCGGGTCAGGATCTCGATGCGCGACCGCGCTTCACGGGCGTCGCCCGTCGCGTGCTGATCGACCGCGCCGAGGACGGAGGTGACCCGTGGATCCGCCGACGGCGCGTCGCTGCGAGGGCTCACCGGGTGCGCCGTGGCCGGGTCCCGCGGCCGTAACGAGGAGGACGCACGGCGTCCCGGGGGGCGTGCGTCAGGCGGACTTGCGCCGTTGGCGGTGGATGCGGCGCCGCTCGCGCTCGGTGGTCCCACCCCAGATGCCCTCGCGCTCCCGGTTGGCCAGCGCATGCTCCAGGCATGCCTCGCGCACGGCGCACACATCGCAGATGGCCTTTGCCTCGTCGGCCTCCTCGTCGGAGATCGGGTAGAACACATCTGGATCGATGCCCCGGCAGGCAGCGTGCTTGCGCCAGGTGGCACTCATGGGAACATTCCTTGCTACGGTTGGGATCTCTGGTCGTCCGCTGCGGCAACACGTCGGCGACCTGGGAATACGCGGCCTCCCGACAGGAACTGGCGGAACAACCAGTATGGCCCACGGCGGGCCACGGTGTCCACCACAACTTGCGACGCATCGTGGTCGTGCAACCACCTCGCGTGGTGTTTCTACCCCTTCCGAGGGATTCCACCGCGTGACGAGCCGAATCGTGCCCTGGTGGCCGACCGAGCGGTCCCCTGATCGCATCCTCACCGTCCCCCATTCCGGGTCCCCTAGGATCCTGCGGCATCGGGGGGACACGTCGTCCCCGAGCGCGCAGAAGGAGCGGACCCATGGCCCCAGTCGAACTCGGAGGCAAGACCGTCGTCATCACCGGGGCCACGGGCCAGGTGGCCGAGCCGGTCGCCATCGCCCTGGCCGCCGACAACGAGGTGGTCGCCGGCGCCCGCTTCCGTGATGCCGCTGCCCGCCGGCGGCTCGAGGCCGCCGGCGTGCGTTGTGTACCGATCGACCTGCTGAGCGGTGACGTGTCCGGGCTGCCGGCGGAAGCCGAGTACGTGGTCAACTTCGCCGTCGCCAAGTCGAACGACTGGGAGATGGACCTGCGGGCCAACAGCGGCGGCCTGGCCTACCTGATGGAGCACCATCGGGGGGCCCAGGCGTTCCTGCACTGCTCCACGACCGGCATCTACAAGCCGATGGGCCACCACGTCTTCGTCGAGGACGACCCGCTCGGCGACAACCACGGGGTGTGGCCGTTCCTGCGCACCTACAGCATCTGCAAGATCGCCACAGAGGCCACGGCGCTGTGGGCGGCCGACCGGTTCGAGCTCCCGACCACGATCGCCCGCCTCTCGGTCCCCTACGGCGACCGCGGCGGCTGGCCGGCCATCCACCTCGAGATGATGATCAACGGGAGCGACATTCCGGTCCACGTCGATGCCCCCAGCGTCTACCACCCGATCCACGAGGACGACATCCGGGCCATGGTCCCCGGGCTCCTCGGCGCGGCCGGCACCCCGGCCACGGTGGTCAACTGGGGAGGCAGTCAGTCGGCCAGCATCGAGGACTGGTGCGGCTACCTCGGCGAGCTGACCGGACTCACCCCGTCGTTCGCCCCGACCACCGAGACCATCGACAGCGTGCAGATCGACCTGACCCGAATGCACGAGCTGGTCGGTCCCACCTCCGTGGGGTGGAAGGAAGGCATGGCCCGCATGGTGGCTGCCCGTCATCCCGAACTGCTCCTCAGCTAGTGGAGGGCCCTGGGTCGTCGCCGACACGGCCGACCGGACCGACCGGACCCGACGGGCCCACCACCGTCCACGCGCGTGGGACCAGCGGGCCGGGCACGACCAGGCGCTGTCCCTGCATCAGCACGACCGTGAGCCGTCCGTCCGTTGATGCCCACACCCAGCGGGCCGAGCCCGGAAAGCACGACAGGAGCGGGGCGAGGGACTGGGGGACGAGCGGGTCGAGCCGATGGTCGACCCCGTCCACCTCCAGCCGGCACGGGCCGGTGACGACCACGTCGGTCCGCCCGAACCGCAGTGTGACGCCCGTGTCGACCACCAGCGCACACAGCACGGGATCCTCGAGGACGAATTCGTGCCCACCGTCGGGCAGCTCCCGCAGCAGGACACCATCGGACACCTCCCCATGCTCCCACCCGCGGCAGCGCGTGCGCACGACGGATCCTGTCGAGGCGCCGGCCGCAGAGGATCAGCGTGCCGGCCGGATCAGCGTGCGGGCCAGATCAGCGTACGGGCCAGATCAGCGTGCGGGCCAGATCAGCGTGGCCAGACGATCGGTGAGCTCGTCGAGTTCGGCGGCCGTCGCCTCGTACCCGGCGAAAGGGCCACCGTAGGGATCGGCCACGTCGTCTCCCGGCGAATGATGGGCCAGCGAATCCCGGGTCCGGTCGCCCTGGACAGCCCGGACCCACGCCGGCAGGTCCTGTCCGGGCATCCGCGGACCGATGAACTCACCACGACGGACGAGCTCCTTCAGCCGGAACGTCCGATCCCACGACGACGGCACCAGGAGCAGCGACTCCTGAACGTGCCGGAGGCTCATGCCGATCACCAGCTCGGCCTCGGTCACGAGTGGTGCCGCCAGGGTCGCACTCCGGTGGTCGGTGAGGTCGACGCCCCGTCGGGCCATCACCTGGAGTACCTCGTCGGGCACCGGGTAGCCCGACTCCCCCAACCCGGCCGAGGCGATCCGGGGACGGTCGGTGTGGCCCTCGGCCCGCCGTGCGAAGAGCGCAGCCGCCATCGGCGACCGGCAGATGTTTGCTGTGCAGACGAAGAGGACCAGAACACCCCCACCCTACCGCCGGTGCGTCGCGGTAACGGTGGTGTGCAACCGAGACGGGGAACTAGCCTGCATGGACCACGGAGGGTCGGCGCCGAGTGCCGGGCCGCACGAGGAAGGGGATGTCATGCCGTCCAACACCGAGATTGTGGACATCGTGTCGGACGCCATCGCCGAGGGTGATGCGATGAAGGTGATGGCGTGGGTGGCGAAGGACATCTGCTGGACGGCACAGGCCGCCGACCACGATGCGGCACCGTGGTTCGGTGTCTTCCGCGGCAAGCGCGGGTTGCTGGACTTGTTCGCGTCGTTCACCACCGTCGAGTACACGGAGGTCTCCCGCAAGGCCATCGTCGCCCAGGACGACCTGGTCATGACCTGGGTGCACGTGGGCTTCGTCGGGCCGTCCGGCATCAGTGCCGAGACGGACGAGGTCCTGATCTGGCGGTTCGCAGAGGGCAAGATCGTGTCCGTGGACGTGATGTTCGACACTGCCGCGGTGGCCGCCGCGTTCAGGTGACGGCGACACCACCGATCGCCCTCGTCCACGACTACCTCACGCAACGGGGCGGTGCCGAGCGGGTAGTGCTGACCTTGGCCGACGCGTTCCCCGACGCCACCGTCCACACGTCACTCTACGATCCGGCGGGGACGTTCCCGGAGTTCGCCGACCACGACGTCCGCACCCTCCCGCTCGACCGGCTCACACTGCTCCGGGACCACCACCGGCTGGCACTCCCTCTGCTGGCCCCGGCATTCTCGCGGCTGCACGTCGACGCCGAGGTCACGATCTGCTCGTCCAGCGGTTGGGCCCACGGGGCGCACGTGAGTGGCGCCAAGGTCGTGTACTGCCACAATCCGGCACGCTGGCTCTACCAGACCGACCAGTACCTGGCCGGGTCCTCCCGCCTGGCCGCCGCTGGGCTGGCCCTACTCGCCCCCCCGCTCCGGCGCTGGGACGCACGGGCCGCAGCGACCGCCGACCGCTACCTGGTGAACTCCCGTGCGGTCCGGGCACGGGTCGCCGACGTCTACGGCATCGACGCCGACGTGGTCCCACCGCCGGTGGAGATCGACGTCGATGCCCCCCGGACCGCACCGGACGGGGTCGAGCCGGGCTTCATCCTGTGCGTGTCACGACTGCTCCCCTACAAGAACGTCGGCGCCGTGGTCCAGGCGTTCGGTCTCGTGCCCGACCAGCGCCTGGTGGTGGTCGGGTCCGGACCGCTCGCCGACGACCTGCGGGCGGCGGCCCCTCCGAACGTCACCGTCCTCGGGCGCGTCGACGACGACAGGCTCCGCTGGCTCTACGGTTCGTGCCTGGGACTGGTGGCTGCCTCCTACGAGGATTTCGGTCTGACCCCGGTGGAGGCGGCCGCCTTCGCCCGCCCCACCGCCGCCCTCCGGTGGGGCGGCTTCCTCGACACCATCGTCGAGGGCGAGACCGGGTGCTTCTTCGACGAGCCCACACCGGGACAGATCGCCACCGCCGTCCGCGCCCTCGCCGAGGGGACCTGGTCGCCCGATCGGCTCACCGGGCACGCGGCCCGCTACTCGCCGGACCGGTTCCTGTCGCGGATGGCCGAGGTGGTCGACGCGGTGCGCCCGTGCCACTGACACCGGTCGACGACCCGGCGGCCCACCGGAGCTCAGGAGGCGCCGCGCCCCTTGAAGATGGTGGCCGGGGTCTGCCAGAGGATCTGCATGTCCCACCAGAACGACCAGGACGCCACGTAGAGATAGTCGAGTCGGCACAGCTCGAGATGGGACAGCTCGTTGCGGCCGGACACCTGCCACAGCCCGGTCATGCCCGGACGGGCCTCGAACCGCTTGCGCGCCCATCCCTCGATTTCGGCGGCTTCGGCCACCACGAACGGGCGGGGGCCGACGAGTGACATGTCGCCCCGCCACACGTTGATCAGCTGGGGGAGC
Organism: uncultured Acidimicrobiales bacterium; assembly: GCA_963841925.1. Taxonomy (GTDB): domain Bacteria; phylum Actinomycetota; class Acidimicrobiia; order Acidimicrobiales; family RAAP-2; genus Bog-756. The sequence continues at coordinate 13,782 of CAWJER010000016.1, read as the reverse complement.
TCGTCGAGACTGGTGCGGCGCAGGAAGCGCCCAGGACCGCGTCACCCGCGGGTCCTCGGTCATCTTGAACAGTGGGCCGTCCACTTCGTTGAGGTGCAGGATCTCCGCCTTGCGCTCCTCGGCGTCGTCGTACATCGTGCGGAACTTGAGGACCGAGAACGGTCGCTCGTTGCGGCCGGTGCGTACCTGTCGGAAGAACACGGGTCCGGGACTCGTGACCTTGATCAGCACCGCCGTCACGAGGAAGAACGGCGAGATCAGTACCAGGATGGCCGACGACACGACCAGGTCGAAGGTGCGCTTGAGGAACCGCGAACCGACCGACAGCGATGCCGGGGCGATGTCGATCATCGGCAGTCCCGAGAGGTCCTCGACGTGCGAGCGGCTGGTGATCAGCTCGTAGTACCGGGGGACGATCGACACGCCGACCTTGCCGGACAGGGCCTTCAGCATCTCGGTCGTCCGCTCGGGGTGGGTCCGCGAGAAGCACACGACGACACGGGCCACGTCGAAGCGCCGGCAGAGGTCGGGAAGCTCCTCGAGCTCGCCGAGCACATCGCTGCGGCCGAGGGGGCTGTCGTCCACGAATCCCACGAACTTCACACTCGAGTGGGCCCGGAGGTGGCTGGCGACCGTCTGGGCCAGCTTTCCGGTGCCCACGACGATGACCGGCACCGAGCCGGCGGGGGCGCGGCCGATGAGGCCGAACGAGACGATCCGGGCGAGCGGAACCGTCACGGCGGCGACCAGGCACATGGCCACGATCTTCCCGACGGTCATCCCCTCGAACCCGTACGCCCGGTGGGCGACGTACCCGACGATGGCGAAGAGGAACCCGCTGACCATGAGGGCGTGGAGGATGTTCCGCAGGTCCGAGAACACACTCAGGGAGATCCGGCGCGTGGCGCCCCTGTACAGGCTGTAGAGGGCGAACATCCCGAGGAAGAGCGGGATCATGGCCAGGTCGAAGATGACGTCCGACCCGCTCCTGCCGGCGGACGAGCTCGGGTTGTTCGAGACGGCCGACACCACCAGGGGCCCGAGCACCGCGGCCGTGGCCAGGCCGACGATGTCGGCGGTCAGGAGCCGGCGAAGGACGTGGCGCCGGACCTTCGCCACCGCACCGGCGTGGTCTCCCAGGTCGATGGCCATGCCGTTGCCCGAAGGGACGACGACCGCGTCCGGGCGCCCCCGCAGGAGCCGCCCTACCTCGTCCTCACGAATCGCCATGCCAGCCGGACCTTTCCCGCGCCCCGGGGGTGAAACCCCGGACCCACCTTGGACGCACTCCAGTCACCTGGTAGCCCCGGATCATCTGGTAGCCCCGGATCCCTGCGCCCGAACAGCAATGGTAGGGGTGGAACAACTCCCTGCACAACCGGGAATTCGACTATTCATGTACCGCGCGTTGACAGAAGTCAGGGGGAGACGGCCCGTTCCACGTCGGGAATTGAGCGCCCGCACCCGGCCCTTCGGCTCGCGCCCGGGACCGGACTCGGGTCGGAGCCGCACCGTGTGGGACCCCCCGGGCGGGAGATGGAACCAGGAGTCGTCCGCGACGAACCCCGGCACGTCCACCTGGACGTACTGGGCGAAGCGGCGGGAGGAGACGCGGAGCAGCCACATCCCTTCATCGGTCGGTTCGACCACGGCCTGAAGCCCCAGGTCGGGATCGTTGCCACGGGCGGGGCCGCCCGGGAGGTAACCGCAGCTCGAGCGCACCCGACCCCCCGCGTCCACCAGCTCGGCGGTGACCAGCTCGTAGCTCCGAGAACCGAAGCGGTAGGCGTAGGTCAGGTCCCGGAATCCGTCGAAGAGCCCGTCGGCCCTCACGGTGACGGCACCGCGTGCCGGGATCTCCACCGGGCACGACTCCGTCTCGACCGTATGGGCGGCGGTGTGCAACCCGAGCACCAGTGTTCCGACGACGACCTCGGCGGTGTCGTTGACCAGATGGAGGTCCAGCCCGTTCAGCCCCTCGTCGGTGACGAGGACGGCCACCGGTGTGCAGCCCCGGGAGAACGTGTACCACGGGGCCTTGGGTCGGCCCGACGAGTCGACCAACCCCCAACCGGCGCCGCTGCGCAGATCGCGCAGGGCTATGGCGAGCATGCCGTCGCACGGCGAGTCCGGCCGGCGCCATTCGGCGATGGCGGCACCGTAGACCTCCGCGACCACGGCACGTCCGAGGTCGAGTGCCCGGTCCGGGTCGGTCCGCCACAGCTCGTCGAGGTCGACGCCGAACAGCGAGCCGACGTAGTGGTCCCGCACGGCCTCGAGGTCGAACCAGGACCCGGCGTCCCGGTGGACGCCCCGCTTCCAGTCCGCCTGGTGGCGGACGAGGAAGTCACCGCCGAACTGCTCCTCCACGGTCGCCCGCTCGGGTGGGACGGCGAAGGCGAGGCACTCGCTGAGGAAGCGCGGCGCGGCGCGGCGGAGGTCCGACAGGGGGAACAGGTAGAAGCCGACGTTGGAGTAGTGACCGATTCCGGCATCGATCTGGAACGGGAGTGCTCCCCCGGTGGGTGACGACGGCACGTAGACGAGGCCGGGCGCCTCCCGGGCGACGAGCTCGGGCAGCGCCGTGTCGATGACCGGCGATGCCCAGCGGGCGCGGGGCAGGCCGAACATGGCCGCCTGCTCCTCGATCTGCTGCCCCCCGCAGAGCAGGGCGAGCGACGGGTGGGGCGCTACGGCGTCCAGCAGCTCCGTGACCTCGGTGCCGATGGTGGCGAGGAACGCCTCGTCCGCGGGCGGGTCGACCGGACCCAGCATGACGTCCTGCCAGACGAGGATCCCGACCCGGTCGCACACGGCGAAGAACCGCTCGTCCTCGTAGACGGTCCCGCCGGGGATCCGCAGCATGTTGCCACCGGCCGCCCGGGTCAGCTCCACCGAGTCCGCGATCGCCTCGTCGGTGGCGTGCAGACCGACCGGGTCGATCGGGTACCACGACCGCGCCCCGGCAGAAGACCGGTTCCCCGTTCACCAGGAGACGGAAGCCGTCATCGCTCCGGTCGGCCTCCACGCTGCGGAATCCGACCTCACCCAGTTCGACGTCGACGCCACCCACCACGACGTGGACCGGGTACATCGGCTGGCTCCCGTGGGTGTGGGGCCACCACCGATCGACGCCGTCCACGGTCACCACACCGGACAACCGCCAGCCCGTGCCGTCCTCCACCACGTCGAGGGGTGCACGGCACCCGGCGACCGTGAGTTCCGCCCCAGGTGCACCGCCACAAGCGGGCACCGCCGAGCCGGACACGGCCAGCTCGACCGACACGGTCCCCGACGTCGCCGTATCCGCCGGTGACCCACCGTCGACCGGTGGGCAGGTCGCCCGCACCCGGCGCCGGGCCACCTCCACCGCCGCCGCCCGCCGCAGCCGTAGCGGCCGCCAGGGGCCCACCGGCGCCGGAGTCATCGCCCACCCCGGCTGGCGCCCCAGCAGGGTGGTCCGGATCCAGCGCAGGTTCTGGCTGGTGACGTCCTTGACCCGCCACCGGGGCCGGGGGCGGCGCTCCCCGAGCACCGGGGTCAGCGCGGCGAACCGGATACACAGCTCGTTGTCACCGTCGACGGACGAAATGGGCACCCGCCACGAGGAGAACATCGACTCGGAACGCAGGAGGTGCCTCCCGTTGAGCCACACGTCGGCCAGGGTGGCCAGACCGTCCAGCTCGAGCACCCAGCCGTGCCCGTCCCCGTCGACGACCGACGACGGAGGTGGGCCGGCGAAACGGCAGAGGAACCACCAGTCCCGGCCGTCCAGCTGCTCGAGTTCGGGATCGGACGTCCCGGCGGCGCGCAGCGCCCCGGCGGCAGTCCCCGGGACGGTGGCCGGCATCCACGGCGAACCTCCCCCTGCCGGGGTCTCCGCCACGTCGTCCAACCCGGAACCGGGGGGCGCTGACATGCACCACCAGTCGGCGGACCCGAGCAGGTCGACGGCGGTGTCGATCCGGTCGTCGCCCTCAGCGGCCATAGCGGGTGTCCAGCACGTCCATGGCCGCCGCCCACCGCTCGGCCATGCCCTCGAGCACCGGTGCCGGATCGACGGTTCGGCCGCGGACGACCCGGGCCAGCGCGAACTGGAGCGCCTTGGCCCCTTCGGCGACGTCGCGCAGTGCGTCGGCGGCGGCCTCCGTTCCCGGCGCGTCGTGGGCGTTCAGCCAGTCCACGAACGTCGCCGCCAGCTCGGTACTGGCTCCGCACTGGCGGCACAGTCCGAACGCGTAGAGGTGGAAGCCCTCGAGATCCTGTTCGGCCAACCACGGGAGGTCGGCGAGCATCCGGTCCGCCATACGCCCCACGGGGTTGTCGGTCGGGCGTCGGGCAAGGTGCTCCCTGGTCAGGCCAACCACGCGTTCCACCAGCCTCGGGTCGTCCCGTCGTACACGGTCGAGCCGGATGGACTCCACGTACGGGGGCAACGCGGCCGCCTCGGCGTGCACGCCGAGGCGGAAGAGCCCGTCGAAGTCGTCACCCTCCAGCTCGAAGTACCCCGCGTTGTGGAAGTAACCGAGCTCACGGCTGGCCCGGTCGAGCGCAGCGGGGACGATGGTCGTCTTCACGTGCTCGACCCCGTACGCCACACCGCGGGTGTCGGGGAGGAACCACGAGTCGCCTTCGACCGTGCACAGCCGCCCCATCACCAGCTGCTCCTCGACGTGCTCCACGACGGGACGCCAGATGTTCATCTCCGCGACCTCCAGCCCGAACAGCTGGCGCAGGTCCTCCGGGGGGTACTTGAAGAAGGTCCACTGGTCCCCTTCGAAGTCGCAGCTCAGCGTAAAGGCGGCGGCGGCCACCGGATCGAGACCGAGGGCATGGAGGACTTCGATCCAGACGTCGACGTAGCAGTTGGTCTCCGTCCACGTGCGCTCGGTGGCGTGCAACGGGTGGGGCCGGAATCCGGCCGCGGTCAACGTGGGCAGCGCCGTGCTCATGGACCCGAGCGGTCGGGCCCCGGGGCGCCTACGGCCACAGGACCGACCGGACCCCGGCCGGCCAGCTCGGCCGGCCGCGTACCGTAGCGATCGAGGAGGGCGAGGGTGATCCTGTCCACGCCGAATCCGAAGCACGCCGTGTGAGCGGGCGTCCCGTCGGGCGAATCGATGCCGAACGGCCGCGAGAAGTGGTCGAGGTGGCAGTTCGAGGACGAGATCGCCGTCGGCCGCCCCGATGCGAACACGGGCGCCACGATCTCGTACTTCAGCTCCTCGGTCCGCTGGTTGGCGGCCAGCATCCGACCCGGCCGGCCGAAGAACGGGTCGTTCGCCACCTCGGCCACGACCTCGAGTCCCAGGCCCCCGAGGACCTCGAGGCCCCGGTCGATCCACTCGTCACGGTGTGCCCGGGCGCCGTCCGGGGTCCCCAGGTAGACGTAGTCGTGCTGTCGGAAGGACTGCATGCGGAACGGATCGGTGCTGGGCTCGTGCCGGAAGCAGTAGCCGTAGACCTCCACCCGTCGTCCACCCTCGGGCAGCGTCCCGGCCTGGGTGGGGTACAGCGGATGGCACACCGCCGGGCACAGCACGATGTCGGTGGTCTCGAGCAGTGGCCCGCGATCCTCGTCGCTCTCGGCCCGGTGCACCAGCTCGGCGTGGAGTCGCTCGTCACCCCGGAACGTGTGCACCGAACCCATCTGGTCCGGAAAGGACTCGAGGTACCCGTTCTTCTGGAACGTCGACCACGGCATCACGGGGGGAAGCGCAGGGCCAAGGCGTCCTGGTCGGCCCCGGTGCGCAGCACGAGCCGGTCGATCCCCTCAGCGATGGCCTCGTAGGCCGCCGAGCGGCCGTAGATGCCGTCCACGCCGGTGGCCAGCAGGACGCCGTCGGACAGGAGGTCGGCACGGAACGCAGCCCACGGCTCCTCGGCGACGGACGCATCCACCGGTTCGGTCGCCACGGGGCTCACTCGCCCCGGTGGACGAGCAGCATCTGGGCGTTGTTCGCCATGATCCGGTCGTTGTTGACCATGAGCGCCGCACCCATGGCGTCCCGCAGGTGGCGGCCCAGGCTGAACGGCGAGTCCAGGCGGTAGGACGGGAGACCGCAGATCAGCATGCACTCGCGGACGATGTCGACCACCAGTGTGGAAGCCGACACCTTGAGGGCGTTCATGCCGATGCCGAACCCGATGGACGACAGACGGTCGCCGTCGGCATCGGCCTCCTCGAACCGGGAGAGCGACGACCGCACCATGTCGATGAACTGCTGGTGGAGCACCGTCGTCTGGGCCAGCCGGACCGAGGCCGCGGGTGTCGTCCCCGGCTTGCGCCGCGCCTCGGCCTGGACGGACTTCCGGGCGAGGTCGACGGCGTCGGTGGCGATGCCCAGCCACACCGAGCTCCACAACAGGTGGGCCAACGGCAGCATGGTGCGGGTCGAGATGTCCGAGTACGGCTCGGTGAGGACGGCGGCGGCGTCGCCCGTCGCCCGCAGTACGAATCCGGTGCTGCAGGTCCCTCGGAATCCGAGGGCGTTCCAGTCCCCGACCTGCTCGAGTTCGAGCCCCGGAGGGCGGCACAGCACGATCACCTGGTCGGATTCGGGGCTGTCGGCGCTGCGCCGCGCCGTCACGAGTACGGCATCGGCGTCGTCGGCGTAGGAGATCACCGGGGCCTGCTTCTCCACCCGGAAGGTACCATCGGTCACTTCGAGGGCGCAGATGCTGGAACGCACGTCGCCCCCGGTGCCCACCTCGGTCGTCGCCGACGCCAACAGGTACTGGTGCTCGCTCAGCTCGCACAGGTAGTCGCGCAGCAACGGGTTCGAGCCGTGACGGACCAGGCAGGCGACCTGGATGTGGTGCATGGCCACGACCATGGCGCTCGACGCGCAGCGCCGTCCGAGCGCGACGAGGCCGTCGGAGACCTCGGCGAGGTCGGCGCCTCCCCCGCCGGATGCGGTGGGCACGAGCGCAGCGAGCAGTCCCTCGGCCCGCAGCGCCTCGATGGTCTCGGTCGGGAACCGGCCGCGGGCATCGACGTCGTCGGCGGCCGGGCCGGCCACCTCGTCGGCGATGGCGGCCATCCGTGTCGCCACGGCACCGGCCCGGGTCATGGTCCTGGCGGGGAACGACTCCGCGGCGCTCATCGGGGCCTCACCCCTCCGTCATCTCAGTGACCGCCGCCCGGATGGCGTCGATCGACTCGAACGTGGACTTCTTCAGCATCTTCTCGGAGAACTCGAAGTCGAACGCGTCCTCGAGGGCCAGCATCACGTTGACGCTGGCATGGGAGGTCATGCCCGCTCCGAAGAGGTCGGTATCGCCACCCAGCGACTCCACCGGCACCGCCAGGCGGGCGTGCTCGGTCAGCACCTCGCGGATCGTCTCGTCTACCGTCATCCATCTCCCCTGTCTTTCGATGTGAACCAGCCGACGACGACTGCGGCGGCAATGGCCGGCTCGTGCGACAGACTCACCGAGAGCCCCTCGATGCCCGCCTCCGCGGCCAGCGCGGCGGCCGGGCCGGAGAGGCGGATCTCACACCACCCTCCCGTCGTTCGATGTAGTTCGATACTACGCCACGCAGGTTGCACTTCGACAGGCCTGAGTACCTTCAGTACCGCTTCCTTGGCGGCGAACCGTGCCGCCAGGGACTCCATCGCGTAGATCGGTCCCGACTCGTCGCGTCCGGTTCGGCAGCACGCGATCTCGTGTTCGGTGTAGATCCGCGTGACGTAGCGATCCCCGAACTGCTCGACGGAGTCGGCCACGTCCTCCACGTCGACGAGATCGATGCCCACGCGCATCCCCTCCGGTACGGACGGGCTCACGACGCGCCCATCGACTGGTGCAACGCGTGCGAGCTCCCGAGCACCGAGGCGTACACACTCCGATAGTGCTCGGCGACGAGGGGCCAGGCGAACTCCTCGACCCGCGCCCGGCCGGCGGCAGCGATCGATCGCCGAAGTCCCCCGTCGGACAGCAGCCGTCCGAGCACCCGGGCCACCGCGGCCGTGTCGAAGGGATCGACCAGCAGCCCGTCCTGTCCGTCCCGCACGAACTCCGGCGCACCGCCCCTACTGGTGGCGATCACCGCCGTACCGGCACGCCACCCTTCGAGGACCACGATGCCGAACGGCTCGAGGCGGCTCGGCATCACGAAGACCTCGGCGCGGGACATGGCCACTGCCACCTGCTCACGGGTGAGTCGGCCCACGAAGTGGACACGGTCACCGATCCCCGACTCCTCCGCCTGGGCCTCGAGGCCCTCGAGGGCGGGGCCGGCGCCGGCGATGACCAGGTCGGCCGTGCGGTCGGCCGGGTCCATGGCGGCGTAGCCGGCCAACAGGAGGTCGAACCCCTTCTTGTCGACGACCCGGCCGAGCGCCAGCACGTACGGCGTGTCGCCGAGGCGGGCGATCGGCCCCGCATCCGAGGTGGGCTCCTGGCCGGCGCCGTCGAGCGACACCCCGTTCGGGACGACCACGCCACGCCCGGCCGCCAGCCCGAACCGGGCGACCGCGTCGGCGAGGGTGAACTCCGAGCAGGCCGTGACGGCGGCCGCCGTCCGCAGGCCGACCCGCAGCGACGCCCGCATGACCTGGGACACGTCGAAGAGGTCGCCGTCGTCCATGAGCGTCTCCCCCTGGAGTGTCACCACGAGGGGGACGCCGGTGAGCCGGGCCAGTGCCGTGGCGTACGCGCCGTTCGGGCCGAAGCACTGGACGTGGAGGACGTCGGGGCGGAACGACCGGACGGCACGGCGCAGGGCATGCAAGGTCCGGGGACCGGTGGTCGCCGAACGGGCGACGGCGGCCCAGTTCGTGGCAGGCAGCGCCATGGGGAATCGGCGGACGATCAGGCCGTCGCTGACCTCGACCGTCTCGGGGTCGCGATCGTCCGGATTCCCGGTCCAGACCTCCACCACGTCACCTCCGGCGACCAGCGCCAGCGCCAGGTGGCGCGAGAGCTCCTCCACCCCGCCGACGGCCGGCGGATAGGCGCTGGGGAGCAGGGCTACGCGGGTCATGGCCGCGACCGGGCGGGATGACGGGCGCGCCCCTCATCCCGTCGATCGACGGGTGCGCGGTCCTGGGCGGGCCGGGGGCCGGGGGTACCGGTCGTCATGGGAGCAGGTGGGTCGTCATGGGAGCAGGTCGGTCGTCGCGGGGCAGGTGGGTCGTCATGGGGGCGGGTCGGTTGTGGGCAGGATCTTACGGAACCCGGGGGTCGAGCCAGGGTTCCATGGCCACGAGGGTCGCACCGGTGGGCTCCGGAGCCAGCGAGCTCCACTCGCCGACACCGGGTGACCAGTAGTCGGAGAAGGCGGCCGCGTACCAGCCAGACAGGTAGCCCTGCTCGGCGCAGTCGCACTCGGGCGCCCAGCTGGCGGGGTCGAGGCCGAGCATCGAGGCGATGGCGGAGTGGCCCCCCTGGGGCTCGACGTAGCCGGCGTCGACCTCGTGCCCGATCTCGAAGGCGGTGATCCCGGCGAGCCGGTCGACCGACTCCCCGGGATAGACGTAGAGGGTGGAGACACCGCCCGACTTCCCCCAGGTGAAGTTCGTGTTGCCGTAGTAGCCGGGCGACGGGGCGTCGCTGATAGGCAGGAACACGATGGAGTAGCCGGGCAGCTGCTGCCACGGGTACCTGATGAGCGCCAGAGCGGCGGCACCCATGGACGTGGGTGTGCCCGGTGTCGAGGCGGGCGTGGCGTCGGTCGCGGCGACCACCGGGGCGGCGACCGGGGTGACGGCGGCCACAGGCACGGTGGTCGGTGTGTGCGGTCGGACGCGGAGCGTGTCGCTGGGTGCGGTGGACTCGGTGGAGGCCGCAGACGCGGCGGATGCTGCGTGAACCGTCGGAGCTGCGGCGACGGAGTCGGCATGCACCGGGGGACGGCCGCTCGCCACGAGCAGCGCGGCACCCAGGACCATGGTGGCGAGCGCCACGACGATCAACAGGTCCAGGCGGAACAGCCGGCGGCGCCCCACCCAGGTGGCGCGGGCCACGCGGGCCCGGGCACCGAGACGACGGCGATCGCTACCGACGTAGCCGTCGGTGAGGACCAGCCGGGGGTCGTCGAGTACATCCAGCGACGCGCGTACGTCGCCGTCGAGCAGGTCGTGCACGGAACGGACTCCGGGAGCGGCGACCGGTCCCGGCGTGGGGGCCCCTCCCTGCAGTGCCCGAATATCGGCGAAGGGATCGGTGTTCCGATCGGCGACGGCGAGGTCGCCATCGGTTCCCGGCGACCTGTCTCCCCTCCTATCCGACTCCATACCGTGAAATCGGCACGCGGCCGGGTCAACTGAAGGGATTCACCCTCTCGCGCCAGCTGACGGGATCGGCGCCACGGGCGACGGCGAGGTGGTCGACGGAACCCGCCGGTGACGTCGTGTGCCCGGTCAGCCGCCCGTCGAGCCCACGGACGGTACACCCGACGTGCCTTCCGGCACCGAAGGCACCGTGCCCGGCGCACCTGTTCCCGCCGTCCCGGTGGACGCGTTCCCGTCCGGCGGCACTGTGCCACCGGAGGCAGCGGCCCCCCGCGCCGCTGCCCGGGCCGTCTGGGCCTGCGCACGTGCGGCGGCACGGGCCTCGCGGCGCGCTTCCGCAGCGGCCTCGTCGGCTGCCCGGGTGGCAGCGCGCTCCTGGGCGACCTGGTCAGCGGCAGCGGCGCGCTGCTGGCTGGCCAGCGCCGCCGCCTGCTGGTTCGCTGCTACGGCGGCCGCCTGCTGGTTCGCTGCCACCATCTGCTGCTGCTGGGCCCCGGTGGCGGAACTGTCGGCCTGTGTCGCCACGCCCGCTGCCGCTCCGATGGCGCCGGCAGGTGACACAACTCCGCCGGTGGCGCCTGGAGGTGTCACAGCTCGGCCGGTGGCGCCGGCGCGGGCGAGTGCTCTCTGGTAGGCGGCCACGGCCCGGGCGACCTGCTGGCTCGATGCCGTGAACACGTGCCGTTCGAGGCGGTGCTCGCGCGCCGTCGCCCTGGGAGCCACCTGGCCGGCGCCCGGGCCCGTGGACGAACCTGCCACGGCCGGCGGGACCGACCGCGCCGCGATCAGGGTGAGCCGGGACGACCACCATCGCCGTCAGCAGCAACACGGTCATGATCCGGCTGTACCACGGCTGCGTGGCCCGTCGTGGCGCCGGCCGGGCGTGGCGGCGGCGGTCGGGCCCGACGTAGCCGTGGGAGATGACGAGGGTCGGGTCGTACAGGTCGGCGACCAGATCGGGGAGATGACGACCTCGACGTCCCGGGGCCGAACGGCGACTTCGCGGTGGAGGACCGCCAGTCCGGACGCGCCGGGTTCCGCCGTGGGGAACTCGTCCCCACGGTCCGTCACTCCCTCGGGGGTGAGTACCTCGCGCACCCTCGGGGACCTGGCGTGCCCCTCTCCGAACATCACCTGCACCATCGGCACGACCCCGACCCATCTGTAGCCCGGGGACGACAGCGGGCCGGTAGGTGAGGCGCTGCCGCCGCTACGCGCCGGGCCGGGACGTGACGCGCCCGGACGCGAGGGGATTCAGATGACCCGAAGACGGATCCCGGGCACCGGTGGTCGCCGTCGGAGCCACGAAGCCACCGGAACCGCCACGGCGGTTGCGGGGCCCGGATGCGGCACGGTCACGGAACGTACTGGCTCACGCCCCGTGGCCGGGTGGGATCGGGCCGGACACCACGGGCTGCGACGTGCGGTCGGTGCGCACGATCTCCGGCGCCCCGGCACCGACAGCGCCTCCGCGGTCACGTCTGCGACCGGTCGGGCCCGCCGCCGCGGCCAGCAGGTCCGGCACGTGTTCGGCACCGGGGTCGGCATCGGCCATCCCGAGCGAGATCCCCGCGACGATGAACGGGGTGATCGACAGGGCACCGATCCAGAAGATGTCGAAGAGTCCGTCGACGTAGTGGCCCAACAGGATCACCAGGCCCAGCGTGCCGTAGATCCGCGGCAGACCGGCCATCACCGTCATGGTCACGATGACCATGACGAAGAAGGCGAGCGATCCGACCACGCCGGTGGATGCCAGGTTGTCCACCAGAGAGTTCGGTGGCACGTTGACCGATGAGACTGGGGCAGGTTGTAGAAGTGCATTCCGAGACCGAGCCACGGGCTCTGGTGCCGCACGTGGAGAGCGGCGTCGATCTGGGTGAACCGGATGGCCACGGAGTTGAACTGCGGGTTGTTGCGAAAGGCGAGGACGAAGCTCTCGTACACCAGTACTAGCGTGGGCACGGTGATGAAGATCACGAGCTTCGCCCGTCCCCGGACCTCGGAGTTGATCAGCACCGCCGTCACGAGAGCGAGCACCAGCAGGATGGCCGCCTGTCGTGACTGGGAGGCGAGGAGCCCGAGAAGGCAGAGTGCCTCGATGACCCGGGCCTCGGGCTTCTTGATCCCACCCATCGCGGGTTCAGCTGGGCGATGACCACCGCTACCCACAGGACGGCTCCGACCACGTTCTTCTGGTACACGCCCCACTGGGCCGGCTGGAAGTGGAGGGCCACCGCGTGTTCGAGGGCGACCAGGGCGAGGATCGCCGAGCCCCACAGGTAGAGCCGGAAGGCCTGGCGCTCCCTGCCTTCCGTTGCGATCACCCAGCCGATGAGCGTGTACCGGCCAGGTAGGAGAGGCGGTGGAACCATTCGATGACGTCGCCCTTGAACGGGTGGAGCGAGCACGACCAGCCAGGAGCACGGCCACATACCAGATGATCCCCAGGAGGAAACGCGTGAGGTTGCCTCGCCATCGCCATTCGACGTGGAACAGGCACACGAACGCCCCCACGAAGACCAGGAGGTCGGCCACACTCAGGTTGGTGGTCGCCCCCCCACCCGCTGGATCAGAATGGCCCCGGGCAGTGCCACCACGACGATCAGGATCGGATCGACCACGAAGATGCCGAAGGCGAAGACGACGAAGGCGACGGCGACGCCGGCGACGAGGTTCGGCTCCCACCGCCAGGCCGGCCACAGCGGCCACGACGGCCACCGAACCCCACGCCAGCATCGGCGCGGCAAGCTGCTCCAGGCGGCTCCGCCCGCTCTGACGTCGTACCCGGTGGCACGGGGAAGTCGGGCTCATCGTGGCGACAGGATCAGAATCATCGGGCCTCGGGCTGCCGCGCGCGCTCCCGGGAGAGGTCGTGTGCATCAGGGGTAGGCCCGGCCAATGGTAGCGGCCGGTCGGCATTCCGTCGGGTCCCCTCGACCCGGGTAGTGTCACCGCTACCGTGTCACGTCACCCGCACAGGAATCACGACCTCCTCAAGGTCCTCGTCGCACATGACGACGGTAGAGGTGGCCCGGGACGTTGTCCCGGACGGCCGGCCGCCGGACAGGGTGATGCCGGCCAGCAACCGGGAAGACAGACACGTGCGCACGACAGCTGAATCAACCAAGTAAGAAGGAGGCCGTGACGCGGGCGCCCGCGGCAACGTCCCTGATCGTGTGCTCGCTCGAGGATTGGGGAACCGTGCGCCGGCGGATCCGCATCCTGGTGGACGAATTGGTGGACCGGGACCCGTTGCTGCAGGTTCTCTACGTGGCCCCGGCGGTCGACGTTCCGTTCGAACTGAGCCAGCGCAGGACTGCCGCCCTGACCCGGCCTGGGATGGAGGCCATCCGCCCGCGGATCCACGTCCTGCGTCCACGGAAGTGGCTGCCCCGATCGCTCGGCCGGACAGCCGACCGGTCGTTTGGGCAGGCAGGTCACCGCTGCCGCCCGACGTCGCTCGGACTGGTCGGACCCACTGGTGTGGGTCAACGACGCCTACTACGCCGGGTGGGCGCTGGCCCACGGGCTGGCCCACGAT
>CAWJER010000015.1:0-257808 GCA_963841925.1 uncultured Acidimicrobiales bacterium | reverse complement strand
TCGAGGAGGTCGGCGTGGTTGGCCCGGAAGTAGGCGCGGACCTCGGCCTCGTAGCGCTGCACGTCGGAGACGGGGATGTCGTCCACGTAGCCCTCGGACCCGGCGAAGATCACCAGCACCTGCTCCTCCACCGGCACCGGCTGGTTGAGGCCCTGCTTGAGGAGCTCGGTGAGCCGGTAGCCGCGGTCGAGCTGGGCCTGGGACACCTTGTCGAGCTCGGAGCCGAAGGTGGCGAACGCCTCGAGCTCGCGGAACTGGGCGAGGTCGATCTTCAAGGTGCCCGACACCGACTTCATGGCCTTGATCTGGGCGGCGCTCCCCACCCGGCTGACCGAGATCCCGACGTTGATGGCGGGGCGGACGCCGGCGTAGAAGAGCTCGGACTCGAGGAACACCTGACCGTCGGTGATCGAGATCACGTTGGTCGGGATGTAGGCCGACACGTCCCCGGCCTTCGTCTCGATGATCGGGAGCGCGGTGAGCGACCCGCCGCCGGCTTCGTCGGACAGCTTGGCCGCCCGCTCCAGGAGCCGGCTGTGGAGGTAGAAGACGTCGCCCGGGTACGCCTCGCGGCCCGGGGGGCGACGCAGCAGCAGCGACATCTGCCGGTACGCCTCGGCCTGCTTGGACAGGTCGTCATAGACGATGAGCGCGTGCTCGCCGTTGTCCATCCAGTGCTGGCCCATGGCACAGCCGGAGTAGGGGGCGAGGTACTTGAACGGCGCCGGGTCGGCTGCGCCGGCCAGCACCACCACGGTGTACTCGAGGGCGCCGTAGCGCTCGAGGGTGGCCACCGTCTGGGCGACCGAGGACTCCTTCTGGCCGATGGCGACGTAGATGCACTTCACCCCCAGGCCCTTCTGGTTGAGGATGGTGTCGATGGCGACGGTGGTCTTGCCCGTCTTGCGGTCGCCGATGATGAGCTCGCGCTGGCCGCGGCCGATCGGGGTCATGGCGTCGATGGCCTTGATGCCGGTCTGCAGGGGCTCGTTCACCGGCTGGCGCTTCACGATGCCGGGTGCTTGGACCTCGAGGCGGCGGGACTCGGTCGTGGCGATGGGGCCCTTGCCGTCGAGCGGCTCACCGAGAGCGTTGACCACACGGCCGAGCAGTGCGTCGCCGACCCGGACGGACAGGATGCGGCCGGTCGCCTTGACCAGCTGCTCCTCCTCGAGACCGGTGTCCTCACCCAGGATGACGGCACCGATGGTCTCCTCGTCGAGGTTCAGGGCCAGTCCCTCGGTCCCGTCCTGGAACTCGAGGATCTCGTTGACCGCACAGCCGGGCAGGCCGGTGATGCGGGCGATGCCGTCGCCGACCTCGACGATGCGACCGACCTGTTCGGTCCCGACCTCGGGCGTGTAGTCGTCGACGTACTGCTTGAGCGCAGCGGTGATCTCGTCGGCGTTGATGGTCAACTCAGCCATCGGTTGCTTCCCTTCGTGTTGGGCTTCCTGGAATCCGGTAGGCCTCCTCGGATGCGAGGAGGTGCTCCTTCAATTCGTCGAGACGGTGCCGGGTACTGGAGTCGACGAGCAGATCGCCGACCTGGACGACCACACCGCCGAGCAACGCGGGCTCCACGGTCACCTGCAGGTCGACCGGGTTGCCGGTGAGGACGGTGAGCGCCTCGCTCAGGTCGTGCTGCTGGGCGTCGTCCACCGACGAGGCGGCCTGGACCTTCGCCACCCGCCAACCCCGGGCCTTGGCCGCGTCGTCGACCAGCGTGTCGAGGGTCGCCACGATGTCGCGGGCCCGGCCGCCACGGGCGGCGTACTTCGCCAGGCGCACGGCGGCGGGCAGGGCCCTGCCCTCGAGGAGCGCGCCGATGACCTCCTGGCGGACCACCACGGGCAGGTCGCGGTCACCGAGGGCGTGCCGCAGCCGGCGGTCGGACTCCACCGTGCGGGCGAAGCGGAAGAGCTGGTCCTCGATCTCCTCGAGGTCGGCGATGGTGAGCGACTCGAAGACGGCCGCCGCATAGCCCGACACGCGGTTGCGCGAGCCCATGCGCCCGAGGATCTCCTCGTCGAACGGCTCGGCGGCGGTGGCGGTGGCCCGGGTGGCGAGGTGCTCGAGGCGGCTCCCCATCCAGCGGAACGAGGTGACCACCTCGCTGGCGGGCACCACGGTGACCGCCTGGTGGACGAGGCGGACGACCTCGGGCCGGGCCTTGCCGGTCAGCAGGTGGTCGAGGACGGCCCGACGGGACGCCACCGGCACCGAGCCGTCGTTGACGGCGAGCAGGAGCGCGTTGTTGCCTTCGACCAGGTCGGCGACGGAGTGCAGCTCGGCGCCGGCGTCGGCCACGCCGGCGGCGCCGGCGGCGGCCAGCGACTCCTCCATCGCGGCCAGGTAGCCCTGGAGGGCAGGGTTCACCGGGCGCCCCCGGTGCCGGCGGTTGCCCCCGAGCTCTCGGCCCGGACGGCGGCGATGGCCTCGTCGATGAGTCCCTGGTGGTCCGAGGCCTTGATCTCACGGCCGATGACCCGCTCGGCGGCGGCCAGCACGATCTCGCCGATCCGGGCGGTGACCTCCTCGACGGCGGCCTGACGGGCCACGACCACCTCGGCATCGGCCGACGCCACGATGCGGTCGTGGATGCCCTGTGCCTCCGTGGTGGCACTCACCACGATCTGGTCGGCGGTGGTCTGGGCCTGCGAGATGATGTCCCGGGCCTGGGCGCGGGCCTGCTCGAGGGCGGCGCGGCGCTCGGAGTCGGCCTCCTCGGCGTCGGCCTTGGCCTTGTCGGCGGCCTCGAGCTCCCCGCGGATCTGCTCCTGGCGCTCCGAGAGCACCTTGTTCAGCGGCGGCAGCACCCACTTGGTGATCACGGTCACCACGAGGATGAACGCGATCAGGACCACGATGAACGTCCCGTTCGGGACGAGGAAGTTGCTGGCGATTGGCATGGTCGTCATCCTTGGTCAGACGGTCGGGGAGCCCTGGACTGCGCCACCGCCCGGCCCCGGGGGCCCGGTGGGTGGTCGCCCTGGGCTGGGACTACTTGCCCAGCGAGAAGATGAAGAGAGCGGCGAAGACCAGGTTGATGAAGTAGGCCGCCTCGCACAGGCCGACGGTCAGGAACATCAGCGTGGTCAGGCGGCCCTGGGCCTCGGGGTTGCGCGCCACACCGGCGATGGTCTGGCTGCCGGCGAGGCCGTCACCGATGGACGCGCCGACGGCGCCACCGCCGAGGGCGAGACCGGCACCGACGAGGCCGCCGGCGGTCTTGACTGCACTCACCATGCTGGTGGTATCTGCCATGGGAACTGCTCCTTTGTTGAGGTAGTGGGTGAAATCTGGGGTGGATCGGCGCCGCTGACGGCGTCAGTGGGCCTCGTCCTGGGCCATTGCCGTGTCGAAGTAGAGGATGGTGAGGAGGGCGAAGATGAAGGCCTGGATGGCGCCGATGGCCATGTCGAAGGTCTTCCACAGCAGGGTGAAGGGGACCGACAGGATCCCGCCGATCGGGACCGGGCCGAGCTTCCAGATGACCAGCGCCGCCAGCAGCGACAGCATCAGGCCCCCGGCGAAGAGGTTGCCGAAGAGACGGAGCGTGAGGGTCACCGGCTTCACCACCTCCTCGACGACGTTCATGAAGGCGTTGATCGGGAAGAGCTTCGGGGAGAAGGGCTGCGACACGTAGTGCTTGAAGTACCCCTTCACCCCGCGGTTCTTGATGGCGGCGCGGTGGACCAGCACGATGACGTACAGGGCCATGGCCAGTGGCAGGTTGATGTCGCTGGTGGGCGCGGGCAGCCAGTCCAGTGGCGAACCGATGCTCAGGACCTCGAAGAGGTTGCAGGTGAAGATGAACACGAACAGCGTGAGCGCCAGGGGGACGACGTTGGCACCCCGCGGGCCGATCGAGTCGTCGACCTGGGTCTGCACGGCGCCGACCGCCAGCTCCCACAGCAGCTGGAACTTGCCCGGGACGCCACTGGTCGCCTTGGACCGGAGGATCAGGCCGAGCGTGATCACGATGGCGCCGGCGACCAGGGTGGCCCAGACGATGTCCACGTTGACGGTGAGGCCGAAGATGTGGCGCTGGAGGTGCTCACCGGGCGTGATGTCGATCCCGAGCATCGGGGTGAGCAGGCTTCCGGATCCCATGCTGTCAGGCACCTCCACGGGTGTCGTCGCCACCATCTGCCGCGGCGGGCGCCACGTCGACCACGTTGCTGTCGACGATGCTGCCCTCGCCGACGTGACCGGCGACCACATTGCTGTCGATGATCGGCCCGTCCATGGGCTCGTCGCGTGCAAGCTCTGGGGAGGGCCCCGCCTTGGCCATCGAGCGGGCCACGTTGACGATCAGGAGGAACTGGAACACGGCGAGCCCGCCGAGCACGCCGAAGCCGAGCCCCTTGTTGATGAAGGCCAACCCGAGGGCGATGACGGTCACGATGGCCAGGCGGCCCATGGTGTTGGCGGCCAGGGGTCGCTTCGGGTTCTCCGTCCCGGTGGCCGCCACCTTGTCGACGGACACGCCCACCAGGCGGTAGTTGACGGTGCCCAGGGCGAGGCCGATGCAGGCGCCGACGCCGACCCACAGGTGGCCGAACGAGAGCGCCGCCACCAGGGAGGCCACGCCGACGATGAGCGACGCCGCCACCGTGCGGCGGGACACCTCGCCGATGTCGGGGAGATCGAAGTGGGCGAACACGGCTACGCCGCCCCTCCGACGGGTGTCATGGCCTGGAGGCGCGCACCCGTCGTCAGAGGTACTTGCGCACCCGTCGTCAGAGGTACTTGCGCACCCGTCGTCAGAGGTACTTGCGCACCGTGGCCACGACCATCATCACCGCCATGGTCACCCCGAGCGCCAGGCCCACCAGCAACCCGATCGGTGAGCAGTGCAGCCATCCGTCGACCAGCACGCCCCCGCCCACCAGGAGGGCGAGGCTCAGCCCGATCGAGATCCCGAGGCCGAGGAAGGCTGTGGCCCCCTGACCCAGTCCCCGGTCCTCGCCGGAGTCGGGCCCCCTGCCCGGCGTCGGGTCGTCCGCACCGGTACGAGGGTCGGGAGGTTCCACGTCCGATCCGTGCCGCGTCAGGAGATGTGGGGTCGAAGGGCGTCACGAGTGGGTTCCGGGGTCACGCAGCGGACGAGCAGCACGTCGTCCGGGCGGCGGTCACGAGGGTGCACAGGCCCATGGCGCGGCCCATCAGGGCGAACCCCAATTGAGGGGTGGGAGGCCTGTAATTCACGTGGCGCATCATCGCACCATTTCCCCGGGCCCGGCAAAACGCAGGAAACACGCTGTTCACAGGTCGGAAACGCTGGCGACCGGCGCGGGGCTGCGCTCGCCACCGTCGGCCCCGTGCCCGGTCGGCGGCGTTACGGCCTCCCCGTCCGCCGTCGCCGGTGGATCCTCCGTGGTGTCGTCGGCCTCGGCCTGGCGCCGGATCGACGGATGGAACAGCGTGTACAGGATCACCCCGAGAGCAAGCGCCCCGAACGGGATGAACGCGTTCACGCTCGAGATGTAGAGCGGGAACAGCACAAGGCCGGAGAGCAGCACGGTCCACGCCCACAGGATCAGCACGCTGCGCCGGTGCCCGTGACCGAGCCGGAGCAGGCGGTGGTGGAGGTGGTTCTTGTCCGGCGTCGAGAACCCGGTGCGGTTGGCCGTGCGGCGGATGAAGGCGAAGGCCATGTCCACGATGGGTACGCCCAGGATGAAGAAGGGGATGAAGAGGGGGGCGAAGAAGAAGTAGGTGGCGCCGCTGCGCGCCTCCACCCCGCCGACCGTGCCGGCGGATCGGCCACCGATGAGCATGGTGGACGCGGCCATCAGCAGGCCGAGCAGGAGCGCCCCGCCATCGCCCATGAAGATCTTGGCCGGATGGAAATTGTGCGGGAGGAAGCCGAGGCAGATCCCGCAGGTCACCACGGCGATCAGCGGCCCGATGTTGTCGACCGGCAGGTTCCCGAGGTGCTGGAGGTGGAGCCCGTAGACGGCCAGCGCCCCCGAAGCGATGGCCACCACCCCTGCGGCCAGGCCATCCAGACCGTCGATGAGGTTCACGGCGTTGGTGATGGCGATGACCCACAGGGCGGTGAGCAGCGGCGTCCACTCGGGCGACAGCTGCACCAGACCGGCCAGGGGCACCTTGAACTGGAACCAGGTCACCCCCATGAAGTAGAGGATCGTGGCCGCCAGGACCTGGCCCGCCACCTTGGCCGGTGCCGACATGTCCCGGAAGTCGTCGATGAGGCCGACGACGAAGATGGCCGCCGCCCCGAGCAGCAGTCCGAGCGGCTCCGACGACCCCCTGAACAGCGGCGTCAGCGCGGGCACCGAGGCCGCCACCGCCCAGGCGACCAGCATCCCGAGGAACATGGCCACGCCACCCGACTGGGGGGTCACCCGCTGGTGCACCTTCCGGGCGTCCGGCTGCGCCACGTACCCGATGTGGATGGCGATCCTCCGGGCCGGGAAGGTCAGGATCCAGGTGCTGGCGGCGGCCACCACCAGCAGGACCGCGTACCAGTTGAGCGGGACGCCCGAGCTCACCGGGTCATCCCGGGCGACACGCCCGGCCCACGGTCGTGCCCTCTCCCGCGGTCACGTTCCGGCCAGGTCGGGGTACGGCGGAAAGGCCAGGCACAGCTCGCGGACCTCGGCCCGGACGGCGGCCACCGAGGAGTCGTCGCCCCGCTCGCGCAGCGTCCGTCCGATCAGCCCGCCGATCCGGGCCATCTCGTCGCCGCCCATGCCGACGGTCGTCTGCGCCGCCGTCCCCAGGCGCAGGCCGGAGGTGACGAACGGCGACCGGGGATCGTCGGGGATCGTGTTCCGGTTGCAGGTGAGGCCGGCGCGGTCGAGCACCTCCTGGGCCTCCTTGCCCGTCAGTTCGCCGTCGAAGGTCCGGAGGTCGCAGAGGACCTGGTGGTTCTCGGTGCCGCCCGAGACCAGACGGATCCCCTCGGCGGACACGGCGTCGGCCAACGCCTTGGCGTTGGACACCACTCGGGCGGCGTAGGCGCGGAACTCGGGCCGGGCCGCCTCGGCGAAGGCCACGGCCTTGGCGGCGATCACGTTCTCGAGGGGCCCACCCTGCAGACCGGGGAAGATGGCGCTGTCGATCGCCTTGGCCAGCTCCTCGGAGCAGACGATGGCCCCTCCCCGCGGTCCGCGCAGCGTCTTGTGCGTGGTGAAGGTGACCACATCGGCCACCCCGACCGGCGACGGGTGGACGCCTCCGGCGATGAGGCCGGCCGGGTGGGCGGCGTCGAACAGGAAGCGGGCGCCCACCGAGTCGGCGATCTCCCGGAACGGCAGCGGATCGATGATCCGGGAGTAGGCGGTCGAGCCCGCCACGATCAGGGCGGGCCGGTGGGTGCGGGCCAGGTCGGCGACCTGGTCGAAGTCGATGATCTCCCCCGGCTTGTCCGGGTCGTCGGTGGCCGGCGACACCCCGTAGGAGACGAAGTTCCACACCTTCGAGGTGATGCTGGCCGGCGAGCCGTGGGTGAGGTGACCCCCGTGGTCGAGACGCATGGCGAGCACCGTGTCGCCCGGCTGCAGCAGGGCCTGGTAGGCGGCCAGGTTGGCGTTCGACCCGGCGTGGGGCTGCACGTTGGCGTGCTCGGCCCCGAAGAGCGCCACCAGGCGCTCCCGGGCGAGGTCCTCCACCTGGTCGACGACCTGGTTGCCGCCGTAGTAGCGACGGCCGGGGTAGCCCTCGGCGTACTTGTTGGTGAGGACCGAGCCGGTAGCGGCCAGGACGGCGCTCGAGGCGAAGTTCTCCGAGGCGATCAGCTGCACGGTGGTGGACTGGCGTGCGACCTCGGCCCGGAGCAGGGCGCTTACCTCGGCGTCACCGGCGAGCCATTCGTCGAAGGGCGAGGCGTGGGGGTGGCTGCTCATGGGGTCGGCTGCTGCCTTTCCTGTTCGTCGGTCACGGTCGGGGCGCGTCGGTGCCCGGGCCGGCGTCGTAGCCGGCGATCTGGTCGATGCGGCGCTGGTGGCGACCGCCCTCGAACTCGGTGGAGAAGAAGGCGTCCACGGCGTCGACCGCCTCGGCCGGGCCGGTCGTGCGCTCGCCCAGGCACACCACGTTGGCGTCGTTGTGGCGCCGGGCCAGGGTGGCCGTGGTCCAGTCGTGGACCACGGCGGCGCGGATGCCGGGGAACTTGTTGGCGGCGATGCCGATGCCGATGCCGGTGCCGCACACGCACACGCCGCGCTCGGCACGTCCGTCGGCCACCGCCCCGGCCACGGCGTGCCCGTAGACGGGGTAGTCCACCGAGACGTCGGCCCTGTCTGTCCCGAGGTCGAGGACCACGTGCCCGGCGGCGGCCAGGTGGTCGGCCAGGATCGACTTGAGGGCGTAGCCCGCGTGGTCCGAACCCACGGCGATGCGCATGGACCGAGTGTACCGAGTGCGCCGGACGGGAATCGGCCCGCGCGGGGACCCCCGGTAGGCTGACGGGCCGATGACCATCGATCCCTCCACCCCGGTGGTCGTGGGGGTCGGCCAGGTGACCAACCGCCCCCACACCGAGGGGGAGGGTTCGCTGGCCGACCGTCCCGAGCCGCTCGGACTCATGCTCGACGCCGTGGCCGCCGCCGTCGAGGACTGCGACGGTGTGGCTCCCGGCGGCACGGCCCCGGCGGGGCGGGCCCTGCTGGCGCGGGCCGGCTCGCTGCGGGTGGTCAATCCTCTGAGCTGGCACTACATCGACCCGGGGAGCCTCCTCGCCGAGGAGCTCGGCATCGATCCCGACCAGGTCCTGGTCACGACGACGGGCGGCAACAACCCGCAGGCGCTGGTCAATGCCACCGCCCTGGCCATCGGCCGCGGCGAGCTCGACGTGGCGGTGGTCGCCGGCGCCGACTGCGCCTACAGCCAGGCAGCGGCCCGCCGGCACCCGGACCGGCCCCTGCTGCCGTGGACCGTGCAGCCGGCGGACACCGACCCGCCCACCCTCTTCGGGAGCGACCGGCGCGGGACCACACGATCGGAGGAGGAGCGGGGTCTGGATCTCCCGATCCACGTCTTCCCCCTGTTCGAGAACGCCCTGCGGGCCGAGGCCGGTCGGACCCTGCCCGAGCACCTTGCCCACATCGGCGGCCTGTGGTCCCGGTTCTCCCACGTGGCCACGCTCAACCCCTACGCGTGGTTGCAGGAGCCCATGACGGCCGAGGAGCTGACGGCCGTCACCGAGGCGAACCGGATGGTCGCCTACCCCTACACCAAGCTGCTGACGGCGAACCCCCAGGTCGACCAGGGTGCGGCGGCCATCGTGTGCTCGGCGGCGGCGGCCGAGGCGGCCGGCGTGCCCCGGGACCGCTGGGTGTTCCCGTTGGCCGGCTCCGATGCCGACGACCACTGGTTCCTGTCCCACCGGGCCGACTTCCACTCCTCCCCCGCCATCCGCCTGGCCGGAGCGTCGGCCCTCGCCCTGGCCGGCACCACCGCCGACGGGGTGGACCACGTCGACCTGTACTCGTGCTTTCCCGCGGCGGTGCAGATCGCCGCCACCGAGCTCGGACTGCCCGTCGACGACCCGGCCCGTCCGCTCACGGTGACCGGTGGGATGACGTTCGCCGGGGGGCCCGGCAGCAACTACGGGACCCACTCGCTGGCCACCATGGTCGGCGTGCTGCGCGACCATCCGGGCACCACGGGCCTCACCACCGGGCTCGGGTGGTACGTGTCCACGCACAGCATCGGCGTCTACGGGACCTCGCCCAATGTCACCGGTGCCGTCGACCCGGACCACCTGCCAGAGGGCACGGTGGTCGAGTCGGCCGCCGGCTTCGCCTGGGCCGACCCCCAGGCCGCCGTGGGCTCGCTCCCACAGTGCTCACCGGACGCCGACGCCCGGGGTGAGGTCACCGTCGAGACGTACTCCGTCGAGTTCGGCCGGCCCGGATCCCCCGAACGCGCCGTGGTGGCGTGCCGGACCCTGGAGGGGCGACGGGCCTGGGCCCGCGTGACCGACGCCGACCAGCTGGCCGTGCTGGTCACCGAGGAGGGCTGCGGGCGCCTCGGCACCCTGCGGGCCGACGGCGAGGTCGACCTGAGGTAGCCGGCGGGGCGCCCCCGGGCGGCGGCCCGACCGGGGCGCCGCCGGATTCAGGTGGGTGTCGCCCGTGTGGGTCGGGGCGACGACCCGTCGTCCCGGTAGCGATGACGGAAGGCGCCGTAGGCGATCGGCCCGGCGACCATCGGCATCCAGTAGGACGCCAGGCGGTAGGCCAGCGTGGCCAGGACCGCCTGGGCCCCGTCCAGGCCGGCAAGCGCCAGGAATCCGGCGAGGCTGGCCTCCACGATCCCGATCCCTCCCGGGGTGATGGGGATCAGGCCGATCACACCGGCCACGGCGTAGGCCAGGAGGACGAGGGACGGACGGGGATGGGCCCCTACGGCCCGCACGCAGAACAGCAGGCACAGGTAGTCGAACAGGAGTCGGCCGGCCGACAGGAGCGTGGCCTGCCACCACTGCTGTCCGAGCACGGTGCGGATGACGTTGCGCTGCTCGATGAGGCGCTCGGGGAGCTTGTCGAGCGGCTCCCGATTCTTGAGCACCCGGTTCCGGACGTTCTGCACGAGTCGTCCCGCCCACACCAGCGGCCCGTCGGTGGCCATCACCACCGCCCCGAACCCGGTGAAGAGGACGAAGGCGACGACCCCGACCCAGGCGGCGTCGGTCAGGCCCGAGGCCACCGGCGCGCCGAACAGGACGACGGGCAGCACGAACACCGGCAGTGCGAGCAGCCCGCCGATGCCCAGGAACGAGAAGGCGGTCAGCCCGCTGACCGACTCGGTGGGGTCCATCCCGGCGGTGCCGAGCATGCGGAACTGGACGGCGGCGCCGGCCGCCGCCCCGCCCGGGACGATCAGCGAGATGGCGTTGCCGGCGAGCTGCGCGGTGATGACGGCGAACCACGCCTTGGTGCGCAGGGCGATGCGCTGGAGGGAGAAGGTGCATGCGAAGTGGGCCCCCTCGGCCACGACGGCCGGGATGAACCACAGCAGGTTGAGGTGGACCAGGCTGGGCCACGAGTGGAACACGGCCAGGATGCTCGGGAAGACCAGGTACAGGGCGATCCCGGTGAAGGCCAGTCCGATCGACCGTTTGACCAGCGACTTCCACCGGATCGGAGCCTGCTGCTGCTCCTCGAACTGGACCTCGAACGACCGCGGCCCGGCATCGTCCGGTGGGGACGGGACCTCGGTCACGTCGTCACCTGCGCCACCGAGGACCGATCACGATCGACTCCGGCTCCCCTCAGCCTCCGGCCAGCCCGGTGACGGCGGCCGCCACGATGGAGAACCCGCGCAGGTCGCCCATGATGGCGTCCCCCATGCGGTTCATGGCGTAGCAGATGGTCAGACCGGCGTCCTGGTCCATGATGATGAGCGAGCCCCCGTACCCACCCCAGTAGCAGGCGCGCGGGCCGATCGGCATGAGGCTCGAGCTGAGTCCGTAGCCCAAGCCGAACGTCAGGTCGTAGCCCAGGATGAGGTCGGTGCCCGTGATCTGCCGGTCGAACACCCGGTCGACACCGGCCTCCGACAGCAGCCGCACACCCCGGGTCTCGCCCCGACCGGCGATGATCGACTGCACCAGGGCCACCGATCGGGCGTTGCCGTGCCCGTTGGCCGCCGGGATCTCGGCCGCCCGCCACCAGCGGTGGCTCGGATAGGTGGCGTCCAGCGGCGGATTGGTGGCGGCCCGGATGATCAGCTCGGTCGGGTTGAGCTTCTCCAGGTCCATGGGGGGCGGCGGGATCACGATCGACACCCGGGGCTCCTCCGACTCCGGCAGCCCGATGAAGAAGTCGGCACCCAGCGGTCCGGCGACCTCGGAGGCGAACCACTGGCCGATCGACACGCCGGTGATGCGGCGCACGACCTCGCCGACCAGGTAGCCCTGGCTGACGAGGTGGTAGCCCGACGCCGTTCCCGGTTCCCACCAGGGCGTCTGGGCCGCCAGCAGACTCGTGCACCTGTCCCAGTCCGCCAGGTCCTCGGGCTGCATGGGCTCGTCCCACCCGGGCAGGCCGGCGGTGTGGGCCATGAGATGACGCACCTCGACGGCCTCCTTCCCGCCGGCGGCGAACTCCGGCCAGTACCTCGAGACCGGCGCGTAGAAATCGAGCTCGCCCCGGTCGGCCAGCATCAGCGCGCACAGGAACGTCATGGTCTTGGTCATCGACCACACGTTGACGAGCGTGTCCTCGACCCACGGGGCACTCCCCGCCTCGTCGACCGTGCCGCCCCAGATGTCCACGACGGGCTCGCCGCCGACCAGCACCGTGACCGATGCACCCGTGTCGGTTCCGGCGTCCAGGCTGGCCGACAGGGTGGTCACCACCTGCTCGTACCGCGGATCCCAGGTCCCCTGGATGTCGCCCATCGTCGTCTCCCTCGGTCGTCGTACGACGCGGCCCCGTCAGGTGGCGCCACGTGCGCACCCCCCGTCCGGCGGCCACCAGGCCCCCCGGGGGGTTCTCGGTAACCGATCTTTCCACGGGAGGTCCCCGGGACACCGAATCCCGGGCCGCGATCGGAGCCCGCCGCCGTCGGGGCACCGTCCCGGGACCCGTTAGCCTGGTGTCCCGTGAGCAACTCCTCCGACACCCAGCTGACACGTGACACCTACGAGCGCCTCCGGGCCGAGCTCGAGGACCTGACCACGCGCGGCCGCGTGGAGATCGCCGCACTGATCGAGGCGGCCCGTGCCCTCGGCGACCTGAAGGAGAACGGCGACTACCACGCCGCCAAGGACTCGCAGGGGAAGATGGAGTCACGGATCCGCCAGCTCGAGCAGATGCTCAAGAGCGCCACCATCGTCGAGGGCGGGGGCACGTCGGACGGGACCGTGGCCCACGGCTCCGTGGTCACCCTCCGCTACGAGGGCGACGACGAGGACGACACGTCGGACTACTTCGTGGGCTCGATCGAGGAGCGGCAGGGCGACCTGACGGTGGTGTCCCCGGGGTCACCGCTCGGCCAGGCCCTGATCGGCCACGCCGTGGGCGACACCGTCGAGTACGCCGCGCCCGGGGGAAGTCTCCGGGTCGAGATCGTCGCGATCGGAGCCTGAGCACCATGACCGAGCCCCGCACGCTGTCCGAGAAGGTCTGGGACAGCCACGTCGTGCACGCCGGTGGCGCCAGCGAGCCGGACATCCTCTTCATCGACCTCCACCTCGTCCACGAGGTCACCTCACCCCAGGCCTTCGACGGGCTCCGGTTGGCCGGACGCACGGTGCACCGGCCCGACCTCACCATCGCCACGGCCGACCACAACGTGCCGACCACCGACATCGACAAGCCGGTGGCGGACCCGATCTCGGCCAAGCAGCTCGCCGTGCTCGACGCCAACTGCACCGAGTTCGGGATCACCTGTTACCCGATGGGCGATGCCAACCAGGGCATCGTCCACATCATCGGTCCCGAGCAGGGGCTGACCCAGCCGGGCATGACCATCGTGTGCGGCGACAGCCACACGTCGACACACGGGGCCTTCGGCGCCCTGGCCTTCGGGATCGGCACCAGTGAGGTCGAGCACGTGCTGGCCACACAGACGCTCTCCCAGCGGCGGCCGGCCACGATGGCCGTGACCGTCGACGGGGAGCTTCCCACCGGGGTGACGGCCAAGGACCTGGTCCTGGCCGTCATCGGTCGGATCGGCACCGGCGGCGGCAGCGGGCACGTCATCGAGTACCGCGGCTCGGCCGTCGCCGGCCTCTCGATGGAGGGACGCATGACGGTGTGCAACATGTCCATCGAGGGCGGGGCCCGCGCCGGCATGATCGCACCGGACGACACCACGTTCAGCTTCCTCGAGGGACGGGACCACGCCCCCAAGGGTGCGGCGTGGGAGCAGGCACTCGACTACTGGCGTTCCCTGCCGACCGAGACCGGGGCGACCTTCGCCAAGGAGGTGGTGCTCGACGCCTCGGAGCTGGCTCCGTTCGTCACCTGGGGGACCAACCCGGCCCAGGTGACCCGGATCGACGGCACCGTGCCCGACCCCGACTCCTTCGCCACACCCGCCGAGCGCGAGGCCGCCGCACGGGCGCTCGACTACATGGGCCTCGTCGGTGGGACCCCGCTCCGCGAGGTCCCGGTCGACACCGTGTTCATCGGCTCGTGCACCAACGGCCGGATCGAGGACCTGCGGGCCGCGGCCGACGTGCTGCGCGGACGCTCGGTCACGGCGGGCGTGAGGGCCCTCGTGGTCCCCGGGATCGCACCGGGTCAAGGCCCAGGCCGAGGCCGAGGGCCTGCACCTGGTGTTCACCGGGGCCGGCTTCGACTGGCGAGAGCCCGGGTGCTCGATGTGCCTGGCGATGAACCCCGACAAGCTGGCACCCGGCGAGCGGGCCGCCTCCACGTCCAATCGCAACTTCGAGGGCCGCCAGGGCCGGGGCGGCCGCACCCACCTGGTGTCGCCCGCCGTGGCCGCCGCCACGGCGGTGGTCGGACGGTTCGCCACCCCGGAGGACCTGGACTGATGGACGCCGTACGGATCGTGACCGGACGGGCCGTGCCCCTCGACCGGTCGGACGTGGACACCGACCAGATCATCCCGTCGGACTGGCTGAAGCGGGTCGAGCGCACCGGATTCGGCGCCGGACTGTTCGGCGAGTGGCGGGACGACCGCCGATTCGTCCTCAACCGCGAGGAGTACGCCGGGGCCACCATTCTCGTGACCGGGCCCAATTTCGGGACCGGCTCGTCGCGCGAGCACGCGGTGTGGGCACTGCTCGACTACGGGTTCGCCGCCGTGGTGTCGCCCGGATTCGCCGACATCTTCCGGAACAACTGCACCAAGGCCGGCCTCGTGCCCGTCCAGGTCGACCCCGAGGTGGGCCGGGCCCTCCTCGACGCCGTGCTCGCCGACCCGTCGCTCGAGATCACCATCGACGTGGAGCGGGGCACACTCGACGCGCCCGCCGCCGGGATCGAGACGACGTTCCCCATGGACGAGTTCACACGGGACCGGCTGGTGAACGGCTGGGACGACATCGGGCTGACCCTGCGCCACGAGGCCGACATCGAGTCGTACGAGGCACGTCGCCAGTCCTGGATGCCCACCACCAGCTGACGTCCGTCGACCGGCCGAACCGCAGCGATCAGGACCGCCGGGATCCCGATCCACGGGTGCCCGGCGACGGGGGCCTGCGACAGGTGATTCGTCACCCGGGGGCGCTGCACCCGTAGAGGAGCGCCACACCGGGGGACGGAGAGCCCGCCGGGTCCCCGGCGCCGACCACCACGAGGGGCAGGGGGGCAGCCAACGTCGGGGAACCCGGAGGATTATGAGTTTCGGAGCACTCCCCGGCGCCCGAACCTGCGATCGTTCGCCGCCCGCCGGGCGACTCCTTAGGTACTGCATGTGACAGCGATTGACTGCCACCCCCGTGACCCTACACGACCTCGCCCCGGCGAGCAGGGACGCTGGATCCGAGCCCAGGTGGCGTAATGGGGCCGTCAGGTTGTGGGTGCATCCTGGACGGATGAGCGAGTGGACCCCCACACCAGCGCGCCCACCCGTCGAGGCCGTCCGTCCCGCCGATCGGCGACGCTCCTGGTCACCTGATCGGGAGCCGGCGCCGGCCCGGGAGCCGGGTCCCTCGCCCCTCGGTGGTCCCGAGGGCAACGCCCGGATGACCGGGTTGACGGCCGCCGTGCTCCTGGTGCTCCTGGCCGCCGAGGGGTTCACCGTCCTGCGGGTCGGCAGACTGCTCACACCCCACGTGGCGATCGGCATGGTGCTCGTCCCCTTCGTCGTGCTGAAGATGACGTCGACCGGTTGGCGGATGGTCCAGTACTACCGGGGCCCCGGCGCCTATCGGGACCGAGGGGCACCCCCGCTGCCGCTGCGCCTGCTCGGCCCGGTGGTCGTGGTGCTCACCCTGGTCCTCTTCGCCTCGGGGATCGCCCTGCTCCTGGTCCCCCTGTCGCTGCGCAACCCGGTGTTCTTCGTGCACAAGGCGAGCTTCGTCCTGTGGTTCGGTGCCATGACCATCCACGTACTCGGCCACATCGCCGAGACGGGTCGGCTCGCACCCGCCGACCTGGCGGCCCGCACCCGGCGCCAGGTACGGGGGGCCGGGGCACGCCTGTGGGCCCAGGCCGGCTGCCTGGTTGCGGGGATCCTCCTGGCCGTGGTGACGGTGCCGACCATCGGCCCGTGGCTGGCCGCCGGCGGCTCGGGTCACTGACGGCCCCGCTGGGCCACAATGGGGGACGATGCGGGTCTGTCGATGAGGGTCCTGGTGGCCGAGGACGACCCCGGGCTCCGCTCGGTGCTGGAACGGGGCCTGCGCGAGCACGGGTACGTGGTCGACGCCGTGGTCGACGGGCAGGACGCCCTGTCCTACCTCCGCTCATACACGTACGAGGTGGTCATCCTCGACTGGCGCATGCCGAACACCACCGGCATCGAGGTGGTCCGCCGGATGCGGGCCCGGGGCGATCGGACGCCGGTGCTCATGCTCACGGCCCGGGACGCCACCGAGGACCGGGTGGCGGGACTGACCGAGGGAGCCGACGACTACCTGGTGAAGCCCTTCTCCTTTGCCGAGCTGACGGCCCGGCTCACCGCGCTCCAGCGTCGCCCCCCGCTCGCACTCGCCCCGGTCCTCGAGTGCGGTGACCTCGCCTTCGACCCCTCGACCCGCACGACCACCCGCGGCGGCGACCTGCTCCAGCTGACGACCATCGAGACCGGCCTGCTCGAGCTCCTCCTGCGCCGGGCACCGGCAGCGGTGAACCGCCGGACCATCGCCGTCCAGGTGTGGGACGACGAATCCGATCCCGTCGGCTCAAACACCATCGACGTCCACATGGGCCGGCTCCGCGCCAAGCTCGCCGGTGCCACCGCCCGGATCGAGACGGTACGCGGTTTCGGCTACCGGATCGTGCCGGGATGACACCCCCGCTGCGGTCACGCCTGCGTCTGCCCGACGCCCGCTGGGCCCACGCGGCACGGGTGGCGCTGGCCGCCACGGCGGTCGTCGGCGCCGTCACCGTGCTGTTCGCCGTGGTGGTGAACACGGTCATCCTCCACCGGCTCGACCAGGACATCGACCATCGGATCGCCACCACGCTCACCGCCAACCTCGCCGCCCCGCCGGGCACGACGGTCGACACCGCCGGCCGCGTCGGCGGGGACGTCGACGACGCGCCCGTGTTCGTCTGGCACGTCGCCCCCGGTGGTGCCGTCGACGCCCTGACGGTCGGGGCCCCGGTGCTCCCCTCGCGGACGTGGACCACGGGCACCACCACGGTGTCCGTCGCCGGCCGGGACTTCCGGCTGGCGGCGGCGCCCTCCCAGGGGGGCTGGCTGGTGGCGGGCGAGAGCGCGGCCAGGGTGGGCGAGTCGGTGGGTGACATCGTCCTGGTGGAGGTCGTGCTCGGCGCGCTGCTGCTGCTCGTGACCTTCACCGGGTCGTTCGTCGTGGGGCTGCGCGCCTCCGCCCCGATCGAGCAGGTCCGCAAACGTCAGGCCGAGTTCACCGCGGACGCCAGCCATGAGCTGCGCACACCGTTGAGCGTCATCGAGGCGGAGGTCGACCTCGCACTCGGCAGGCAACGGACGCCCGAGGAGTACGAGGCCGTCCTGGAGCGCATCGGCTCCGAGTCCGGTCGGCTGCGCTCGATCGTCGAGGACCTGTTGTGGCTGGCGCGGGCCGACGGCGCTGCCCCTGACCCCGGCCGCCTCGACATCGTCGACGTGGCCCAGGTGGCGGGCGCCACGGTCGCCCGGTTCACCGCCGTGGCCGACGCGGGCTCGATCGCACTGTCCGCGCGGACCGCCGACGCCGGTGCGGCCCTGGTGCGGGCGGACGCCGACGGCGTCGACCGGCTGGTCGCCGTCCTGGTGGACAACGCCTGCAAGTACGCGGGCAGGGGCGGTGCCGTCGAGGTCACCGTCGCCGTCGCCGGGGGACGAGTGGTCCTGACCGTGGACGACTCGGGGCCGGGGATCCCCGTGGCCCACCGGGACCTCGTCTTCGACCGGTTCCACCGGGCCGATGCGTCCCCCGGTGGGACCGGCCTCGGACTCGCCATTGCCGACGCGGTCGTGCGCGCCAGCTCGGGTGCCTGGTCCGTCGGCACGTCGGCACTGGGGGGTGCCCGCTTCGAGGTGACCTGGCACCAGGCGCCCCGTGGGGTCGATGCGCCGACCCGGGGTGCCGGCGGACCGGTGCCGGAGCCACGCTCGCCGGCGGCCCTCGGAGGCTGACGCGGGCTCGTTCTCTCAACTGATTCTTAGAATCCTTTCATCTCCGTGTCAGGTTGCGTCCGTACCCTGACGGTCATGAGTGCGACCAGGCGCGCAGCGTCCACCCCCCGGACCGACCCCACCGGTGCCGCCCGGCACCGAGCGCGACGCCGGTATCGAGCGTGTCCGGTCGTTGACCAAGGGCGCGGCCTTCGCCTCGGTTGCCGCCGTCGCCGTCGCCGGTGTGTACCTGAGCCAGGCGCTCCCCGGGCACTCGGCCACGTCCGGTGGGACCACGGGTGGAACGACCGGGGCTGCCACGCCCTCCGTGTCCCCCGCCTCCGGTGGTGCCTCCTCGTCGGCAGGGGCCTCGTCGTCCGGAGGCGGCTCGTCGTCCTACGTCGCCCCCTCTGCCCCCGCGTACTCGCCGGCACCCGCCTATCAGGCGCCGGTCGTGAGCAGCGGCTCCAGTTGAGCGGCCCGGCGCCATCCATCGAACGGGTGGCCCGCCTCGGCGTCCACCGCACGACGCGCTGGTCCACCCGCATCGAGGTGGTGGTCACCGATCCTGCCGTCGTCGTGGCCGCGTCGCGCCTGCTCGACGAGGTGCTCGACCGAGTCGAGGTGGCGGCCAGCCGCTTCCGTGACGACTCGGAGGTCTCCCGCCTCCACCGCGCCGCCGGCCGCGGTCCCGTCCCCGTGTCGCCGGACCTGTGCGAATTGCTCGAGGTGGCCCTGCGGGCGGCGGCGGTGACCGACGGTGCCGTCGATCCCACCGTCGGCGCCGCACTCTGCCGACTCGGCTACGACCGCGACTTCTCCGACGTCGCCGGCGGCGTCGACGGGCGGCTGTCCGAGCCCGCCCCGGTCACGGGGTGGCGGTCGGTCCTCCTCGACCTGGGCGCCGGCACCGCCAGCGTCCCGCCCGGCACCCTCCTCGACCTGGGCGCCACGGCCAAGGCGTGGGCCGCCGACCGGGCCGCGGCCCGCATCGCCGCCCGGTTGGGCTGCGGCGTCCTGGTGTCCCTCGGTGGCGACCTCGCTGTCGAGTCGGCCCCCGACGGGGGGTTCAGCGTGGGCGTCGCCGACATCTGCGGTGACCCCGACGCGCCCACTGCGGTGGCGATCGCCTCCGGAGGGCTGGCCACCTCGGGGATCGGCAACCGACACTGGCTGCTCGGAGGTACGGAGGTGCACCACATCGTCGACCCGTCGTCCGGCCTGCCGGCCGAGTCGCCGTGGCGCACCGTGACCGTGGCCGCCGCCTCGTGCGTCGACGCCAATACCGCCTCGACGGCATCCCTCGTCATGGGCGAGGTGGCCCCCGCGTGGCTGGCGGCACGCGACCTCCCCGCCCGGCTGGTCGACCACGCCGGGACGGTGGTGACCGTCGCCGGGTGGCCGGAGGATCCCGCGCCCGACGGTGGTGGTGGGCGATGACCGTGGCCACGGCTCCCGTGCTCGGCGCCGTCGGCGGAAAGGCCTTCTGGTACCTCACCCGGGCCAGCGGCCTCGTGGCCATCGTCCTGTTGAGCGCCACCATCGTCCTCGGCGTGGTCGCGGTCGGTCGGCTGGACCACCGTCCGGTGGCCGCGCTTCGTGTCCCAGGACGTCCACCGCAACCTGTCGCTGCTGTGCCTCGCCTTCGTCGGCGTCCACGTGGTGACCACCGTCGTCGACGGCTACGTCCCCATCGGGTTCCTCGACACCGTCCTGCCGTTCCGTTCGCCCTACCGACCGCTCTACCTCGGGTTCGGCGCACTCGCCTTCGACCTGCTGCTCGCCGTGCTGGTCACCAGTGGACTGCGCCACCGGATCGGCTACGGCTCCTGGCGGTTCGTCCACTGGCTCGCCTACCTGTGCTGGCCGATCGCCCTCATCCACGGGCTCGGCTCCGGGACCGACACCCCCCTGCCCCTCGTGCTGTTCGTCGAGACGGCCTGCACGGCCGCCGTGCTGGCGGCGTTCGCCTGGCGACTTCTCACCGGACGCACGCTGCCCCTGGGACGGCGCGCCGCCGCCGGGATCGGTGCCGTGGTGATCACCCTCGCCGTCGCCGGGTTCGCCGCCCTCGGACCGCTGCGCCCGCACTGGTCGCACCGGTCGGGCACGTCGTCGGCGCTACTCGCCCAGCTGGCGGCCAAGAGCGGGGCGACCGTCGCTGCGGCCCCGCCGTCGACCACCCCCACCACGGCGCCGACGACCACGGCGCCGTCCACCGGATCGGCCGGAGGCTCCTCCTCCGGCTCGGGCCCGTCGGTTCCCTTCACCAGCCAGCTGACCGGTTCCCAGTCCCAGACCGCGCCCGACGCCCAGGGGAACATCCGGATCACCCTGGCGATGCACCTGCAGGACGCCTCCGCCACGCCCCTCACCGTCGTGCTCACCGGCCAGGAGTCCGGTGGCGGGGGCGTCTCCCTCTCCTCGGGCACCGTGATCTTCGGAACGTCCCGCGGGACGGTCGTGGGCCTGGACGGTGGGACCGTGACCATGCTGGTGGACGACCCCGGTCCGGTGACCCTGGTGACGAATCTCTCGATCGACCAGCAGTCGGGTGCCCTGTCGGGCACCGTCAGCGGCTCCGCCGGTGGCAACCGGTGAACGCCCCCACGGGACCGACGCGGCTGCTCGACGTCACCGGCGATGCCGACGTCGTCTCCCTCGATGCCCATCTGCAGCGCTGGGGCACCCTCCCGGACCTCGGCCCCAAGGCACTCCTCGACGCCGTGGACCGCAGCGGCCTGCGCGGGCACGGCGGTGCCTGGTTTCCCGTCGGCGCCAAGTGGCGGGCCGTGGCCGGCTCCGGACGGTCCAGGCCGGTCGTCGTGGCCAACGGCGCCGAGGGTGAGCCGGCGAGCGGCAAGGACCGCTACCTGCTGCACCACTCGCCCCACCTCGTGCTGGACGGCGCGGCGACGGCCGCACGGGCGGTCGGTGCCGACCGCGTGGTCGTGCACGTGACCGCCGGGCCGCTGGCCGGCGTCAACGCCGCGTTGGCCGAGCGGGCGCGCCGCGGGACCGACGTGTGCGCCTTCGAGGTGGTGGTGGCCCCCGACCGGTTCCTGTCGGGGCAGGAGTCGGCCGCCGTGGCCACCGTGAACGGGCGCAGTCCCGGGATCCCGACCTTCGTCGGGATCCGTACGGTCCGCGACCAGGGGGTGGCCGGTCGGCCCACCCTCGTCCAGAACGTGGAGACCCTGGCCCACGTCGGGTTGATCGCCCGGTTCGGGCCGGAGTGGTTCCGCAGCGTCGGTACGTCCGACTCGGCCGGGACCGCCCTGCTGACGGTGACCGGTCGGTGGGACGCCCCCCGCATCGTCGAGATCCCGCTCGGGACCACCCTGGGCCACGCCCTCGGGATCGACGCCGAGGCCTCCAGGCGGATCCAGGGTGTGCTGCTCGGCGGCTACGGCGGAGGCTGGGTCCCCACGGCGACCGCCCTGACCATGCCGTTCACCGAGGAGGCGGCCCGTAGCCACGGGTCCTCCATCGGCGCCGGGGTGGTCGTCCTGCTGCCGGCCGGTGTGTGCCCGCTGGCCGAGGCCGCCCGGGTGGTGCGCTACATGGAGGGCGAGGGTGCCGGGCAGTGCGGACCGTGCGTCAACGGACTCGACGTTCTGGCGACCTCGATGGAGCACCTGGCCCACCGTCCGAGGTCGCTGCGCGGTGGGGTGGCCGCCTTCCCGACCCTGTGCGGCCTGGTCGAGGGCCGGGGGGCGTGCCGGCACCCCGACGGCGTGGCCCGCTTCGTCCGCACCGCCGTCGGCGTCTTCGGCGACCACGCCGGGCTCCATCTGAGCCGGGGCCCGTGCCAGACCACCCGCCCCTTCCTGTCGGTTCCCGTGACCCCGGTGGCCGGGGCCCGATGAAGCGGACCCGCTACCGGCTGGTGATCGACCCGATCGCCTGTGACGGTGCCGGTGTGTGTGGCGAGCTCCTGCCCGAGTTGATCTCGCTCGACCCGTGGGGCTTCCCGATCGTCCACGGTGACGAGATCCCGCCGGCACTGCTCGACCTGGCCCGGAAGACCGAGGTGAGCTGCCCCCGGCTCGCCATCACGCTGGTCCGCGTCGACAGCGCTCGTTAGGACGGCCGGCCGACTCCGGGACGAGTGGCCGGTCGGGCAGGTTCGGGCATGGTCGGGTCGGACCGCACGATGTCACAGTGCCCCCGTGGGCCTCGCGAACCACCTGGCCCGTGCGTGGAGGTCACGTTCCCCGGGCCCCGGACGCGGAAGAGGGGGCCCGGGGCTGGGCCGGGCCCCCTCTGTGCTGCACCTTACGGGGTGCGTCCGCAGTGCTGTCCGGTCAGGACGGGACGTGTGCGGCGTCGGCCGAGATGCAGAACCCGGCGGGGTTCGTCGGCGAGCTGCTCACGGATCCGGCGTGTGTGCCGGGCTCTTGCCCTCGTTGATCGTGAACGACTGGGTAGCCGTCGGATCGACGAACTGGTAGTTGGAATCCAACACCAGCGATGCCGCGGAGCTGGACATCGGGCCCTCGGCTAAAGCACCGCCGCCGTAGATCGAGGTTCCCTTGATCTTGACGAAGGTCGCTGAGGTGTCGATCGGCAGGAAGCCCTGAGCCTTGATAGCGGCTTCGATCTCGGACCGGTAGTTGAGGCCGGTGTAGGGATCGATGTTGGTCACCGTGGACGGCTTGCACAGGAATCCGTACTCGCTGACCAGGTCTCATAGTCGCACCCGAAGCAGGCGTGGTCGCAGTGGTGTTGTTGTACACGTTGTACACGTACCGCCAGAACGGGAACGTACCGTGAGCACCACCGGCGGGCGTCTGGATCGTCGCCTGGTTGGCGGTGATTCCGTCGACCTGGCCGAGCACTGCGACGTCACCCTTCGCCCCCGGGCAGACGCCCTTCTTGCACTCGACGCTGAACTTGCCGTACGAGAAGAAGAAGATGGCATCGGCAGCGTCACCGGTGTAGTGCGGATCCGTCGAGGACACGATCGAGGAGACCTCGTTCTTGAACAGGCCCTGGTGGGCAGCGGTCGGGTTGGAGTGCTCCCCCGGTGCCGGCGACGACGCCTGCCTCGTTGCTGGTGCAGGCCGGTGTGGAGGTAACCGACACGGTAGCGCTCCCACGTGTCCTCGGTGCCCGAGCCCGACTGAGCCTCGTAGCAGTCGATGGGCTCCCGGCGTACCGCCGGTAAGGCATTCCCAGTTCATGGTCACCGTGACGCCACCGACCACGCAGTTGAAGCTGCCGTTGTAGATGGCCTGGAGCTGGCTCTGGTGATGGTGGTCACTCCGGCCGAGGGGGTGGCGCGCGCCACCGACTGACGAGAAGTGGACCCACGGCACACCGTCAAGCGCATAGGCGACGTAGTTCAACGTCGTCGGTGTCGACGAGCTAGGACCACTCGACGAGCGGGCATAGGAAATCGTCGTCGTCGAGTTGCCGTCACCGTTTCCGACCTCGTGCCGGCCGGGTTGTTCGGCGTTCCGTCCAGCTGCGCGACACCGTTGCCCGATCCGATGGCCGGCTCCTGGTAGGTCACGTCGTTGTACGGGTTCTCCATCGTCGCCGTCTCACCGTCTTCACCCGGCTGGGCGACCGTGGTGGCGGTGTAGCTCGACGGTGTGCCAGAACCATGTGACCAGCTTGCCCGACAGGTCGTTCAGAGTGAACGTCGTACCGGTGGCCGAGGCGACGGAGAAGTCACCGGTCGGCGTGACCGTACCGGCCAAGTCCGTTGCCGTCACACCCGTGCCGCTGAGGCTCACCGTCTGGCCGACCGAGTAATTGTCGGAGGCCGCGGTCCAGGTGGTCCCGGACACGCCGGTCAACGGGGTGGACGCCAGGTACGGCACCACACAGCTGAGGTCGAGGGGCTCGGGCACGCCGCTACCGAGGTTGCAGCCCGGCGCCTGGTCGAACAGGTCGCTCAGTCCGATCATCATCTGGTAGGTGGTGTTCGAGCCGGAGCCGTTGATGGTGCTGGAGACGACCGGGTTGGCGCCAGCAGTGCCCCCGGCGAACGCCAGGGACATCCCCGAGAGACCGATGACGGCAGCGGCTGCGACCACTCCTCCTCGGCGTGAAACGTGCTTTCGGAACATTGGTTGGTTCTCCTCATGTAGTGGCTGATTGTCGAAGGCCCCACGACGTGACCATGCAGCGACCCCTTTGATTGCACGGTAAGCAATCCAGGTAACCACCACGTCACGCCTTGACGTGGTGAAGATGAACTCTTGGTGACCAAGGGCCGGAAGCTCCGCGATCAGGGTCCGATCAGACGCGTTCGACGGTCAGAAGGTGGCGGGGAAGGGGGCATGTCAGGCTCTGGCACGTGAAGAGCCCGCACGCCAGCACGACCGGCGCACAGAAGAGGTAGACCAGCGAGGGACGCCGCCAGCGCCAGGCGACAATACCGGCGCCCACCAGGACCAACACGGTGAGTAGCGACCACATCACGGTCAGTCCACCGGCGGCCGGATCGCCGGACAGCCCCAATTCGAAGCTGGGAACGGCCACCACCTGCGTAGGGACGGCCACTGCCCGGCCCATGAGTTTTGCCACGACCACGTACCGCCCGCTCGCCACGGTGGTGGAGTTCGACGTGATGAGCGTCAATCGGTTGTCCGAGGTGGGGACGATGACATCGTGCTGGCCGCCGAGGACCACCCGCTTCTGGGTCACCCGGTAGACAAAGGTGCCGGCACCATCGACCATGCGGATCCGGTCACCCCGGCGCAGCGTGTCCAGCGATCCGAACGGCGCACCGAACGTGACCCGCCGGGCGGCGATGACGGAATTGCCCGTCCGAGCTGGGCAGTGCCGTCCCCGGGCATGAGGCCCGGGCCGTTCATCAGGTCGGCGGCGCTCGTCCCCTCCACCACGACCTGGTGGAGTTGGAGCGCGGGGGATTCTCTAGCACGGCGACCGGACTGCCCTCGGCCGGGATGTGGCCGGTAACCAGACTGAAGACCGTCAGAGGCTGCCCGACCA
The DNA here is from genome assembly GCA_963841925.1 of uncultured Acidimicrobiales bacterium. Classification (GTDB taxonomy): domain Bacteria; phylum Actinomycetota; class Acidimicrobiia; order Acidimicrobiales; family RAAP-2; genus Bog-756. The sequence goes on along the minus strand of CAWJER010000015.1, from coordinate 232,632 downwards.
GTTCCTGGGTCAGGCGCTGTTGATTCCGGCTCGCGGTCAGCGGAGTGCAACGCGAACAGATAAACGAGGAACGTGATGATTAGGAAACCGCATGCCGATCAGTGCGAGTCCGGCCAGGCGCCGCCACCGGCACGTCGGGGATGGTGATGGCTCGCGGTGCCGTGCGCCGCCCGCTTCGTCCCCGACTCCGAACTCGCCGGCATCGACCGCGCCATCCGCTCCGTCCACCGGCATTGCTGGATCTTCGGGGGGCTGCGATCTCGTCAGAACCGGAGATGGGAGGGCGCATGGCGATCGTCAACTGGTCGTCGGTCACTCGATGATCCCGCCTCCGACCGGCGACGCCGTGCTCCGGGACCGAGGAGCAGCAGGGGTCCGGCGATCAGGCAGGCCAGGGCGAGCAGCACGATCAGCGGCAGCAGGAGCCGTGACACCGTGTCGAAGCTGACGAAGGCCACGGCGGTGGGCGTCGCTGGTCCGACGGGATCCTCCACTGGCGCTCGCCGTCGGCGCGGCGGCGGTTCCCGTGGACGACGCCGTGTCGAAGGGCAGCGAACTCTCCGACGAAAAGGGAAGCGACGTCTCCGACGACGTCGGAGTGGTTCCGAGGGGCACGAAGCTCGATCCGTCCGAGCTGGACACCGAGCCGCTGTCCGCGGCTCGGACGACCAGTCGACGCCGCCGTGCCTGGGTGAGGTGGTCGATCCGGTGGGTGCGGCCGACTGCGTCGTGATGGCCGAGGAGATCTCGCTCAGGGCTGTGATGTAGAGGTCCGTGGGCAACGGCACGTAGCCGGCGGGCAGCGGGATGGTTCCACCGGAATGCGAGTAGGTGACCAGATCGGTGAGCAGCGACTTCATCGCCGTTGCGGTGGCCGCCGGCTGCGGGGCGGTCGGAACGACCGTGTAGGTGATGTCGGGCATCGGGTAGGAATCCGGGTTCGAGGTGGAGGTGTAGTCGAACGTGTAGGTATTGGCCATGCACGTCGTCTGGTTCGTCGGGCAGGGAGTGATGTCGTTCAGCGCCGATTCGATGTTTGCCGTCGACGGCGCCGCGAAGTTGCCGCCAGGGTTCTCCAGGTTCGCGTCGTTGAGGCCGTAGAAGTCCGCCTCCGACGAGTCCATGATGCCGTAGGCGGCCGAAGGCTCGCCTTCGGGGAGCCAGCCACCTCCGAAGGCGAAGCCGCGGATCGCCTCGGCCTGCAACGCGGGAGACTGCGCCTCACCGTACGAGGCGGCGGTGCTCGAGAGGTCCGGGAACTGCGGATAGGCCTGGCACGACGGGAACACCCACTTGGCCCCGGCGTAGGGCGGCCAGATCGAGGAGATCGACGGTCCCACGTCAGGGTCGTGCTGGCCACGTTCGGGTCCGTTACCTCTACTGGGATCGGGTTCTTCTCACCCTTCGGCGGGGGTGATCTCGTTGACCGAGACGGTGTACGGCGTGTTCGGGGCACTGCACAACCAGTCGGTCGCCTGGTACGTCGCACCACTGGACACGTTCGAGTCGAAGATGCCGAACTGCTGGGGCCCCTGGACGCCGGCCGTGACCGGGTTGAGCAGATCGAACGTGTCGAACTTCGACTCGTTCTGGAGGAGGTTGGGCTGGGACTTCTTCACCGGGCAGCCGACCAGGTTGGCACAGTCGAGCGGCGGCACGAGCGCGTCCTCGGCCTCGATCTGAGGCGGGCTGCCGCTGACGGCGCCGACCGGGACCTGGTACTGGTTGTGATCAGCCCCGCGAGCATGTTCGGCGTGAGGTTCGACGCCGGCAGGGGAAACCCGACCCCGCTGCCGGCGGCGCTGGCCAGGCTGGCGACCACCGTCGCCGACACCGCCACCGGGATGTAGGTGTACTGCTGCTTGGTGGACGTCAGCGAAGCCTGGAAGTTCGGATCGGCTGGATCGTCGACGAACCCGAGGTCGGCCCCACCGCTGGACAGATCCGATGCGATCGTCTGGTTGTCCGTCGCCGTGTTGAGCGCCACCACACCGCCGGTGCCCGAGCAGGTGGAGGCCACCGCTGCCGGCAGGAAGTGCTCGAGGCTTGTACCAGCTGTCGGTGTGGAGCAGCGCATCGGTCGCAGGACAGCCGTTCGACTGCGCCGCGAAGGTGATCGGGACGACCGCCGTGTTCGCCGATGTATCGGTCGGGCCGTTACCCACCGCATGGCCGATGCCGACCTCGTCGGTCACCTCGACGGCACACGGGTTCGCCGCATTGTCGCAGTTGAACCCGGGCACGGTCCCGGTCACACCGGTCACGTCCTGCGTGGGCAGCAGACGGTTCCCCTGACCGGCAGCGTCGATGAAGAGCGGGAGGGCGACCGAGGTCGAGTTGCTGGTCGCCGGGCTCACGTTGATGGGGACCTGGAGTGGGTCCCACAGCTGGGACTCCCACGTCCCGTAGAGGCAGGACGGGTCCGCCGCCGAGGTGATCGTGGAACAGAGCGCCACGCGGCATGGAGTCGCCCGCCGGGAAGTTGGTGGCGTGCACGAACGCGGTACTGACCGTCGTCGACGCCGGCGACGACCGGCCCGACGTCGACCGACGGGCAGGGCCCGGTGGCACAGGGCAACGTCACGACGCAACCCGAGGCGCCGTCACTCTGGCACACGGGCGGCGTGCCTGCGTCGGCGGCGGCGTGGAGCGGTCCCGGTGAACCCGACGTGGCCAGCGCGACCACGGCGCAACCGAGCACGACCGCCGCCCCGATCCGGGCGAGTCGGCTCCCGTACAGGCGGCGCCGAAGCCGCACCGAGGGCCCGTTTCGTCACGTGCGTGCATATCGTCTGCCTCCGTCTTCGTCATGCCCCTGCGGCGGACGTACCTCACGGCGTTGATGCCTGGTCAGTGTCGGGCCCAGCCGCTGCCAGTGCGGCTGCACGGCGGCGCCGGGCCATGGCGATCAGCGGGGGGGCGGCGAGGATGGCCAGCACCAGGGCCGTCCACCCGATCAGCTCGGAGGACTCCGGGCCCGGCACCAGTCTCGTTGCCGCCACCATCGCATCTGCACGCAGGTACTTGTTGGGCTGGCCCGGCGTGTTCAGCGCCACCGTGTCCGACCTTGCCGCCCGGCGGCGGCCGCGGCCGCCGCCGATGCCGATCCGGTCGACCCACTCCCGGTGGAGCCGGACGCGGTGCTCGAACCCGATCCTCCGGAGCCGGTCGACCCCGCCGTGCCCGTTCCCGTGGGGCCGTGGCCCGCCGCCGCGGGCGCTCGCCGCCGCCGGCGGCGGCGGCCGTCGTGGTGGTGTTCAGTCCGCCACCGGATTGACCGGCGATGGCCGGCTCACCTGGTAGCGGGATCTGGCCGTCAACGTACGGATTCTTGCAGTCGGCGGCTGACACCGGAGCCGGCTCTTGACCGCCGTTCATCCGGCCGATGGCGGCGAAGTCCTCCTGGACGAGGATGGGCGGTAGGGGTGAGTAGCCGAGGTGGCCACCTCTCCTGGCCTGCACAGGCCAGGAATACCGACGAACTGGCCGAGCGCCTGTCCCTTCGCGTGCCGGGAAGGTCGACCGTCCCTGCCGGGGTCGGCGGCACAGACGCCTGCTGGCCGGCGGCGAGACTCGGTGAGCACGGTGTGACGAGGTAGCTGTAGGCCGAGAGCGGGTAGGCGTTGGGGAGGGGGTTGGTCGTAGACGTTCGTGAGATCCTGGGTCAGGTCGGGTGGAGGAGGCCGCCTCGAGAGCCGTGGCCACGTTGAGCGAGGTCGGCTGGACCTCGGCCCCGCTGGCGTTGTGCAGGTTGGCCACCGGCAGGCCGTGCTCCTTGGCGAACGCCGTCTCGACGTAGGTGATCGCCCCTTCGCTGGACAGGGCGGACACGTAGTTGGCGGCGTTGTCCGACCCGTTCTCACCGACGGTACCCCTTCCAACCGGGATACTTCTGGTGTTGTAGTTGGAGGCGGCCCGGAACAGGCCAACTGCACTCGGTGAGCCCGTTTCGCCGGTCACGAAGGAGGTCTGCGCGGCCACGAAGTCGGCGTTGTCCTGGTGGAGCAGGTAGTCGGTGAGCAGGTAGTTCTCCCCCGAGGCATCCGACCGGTACACCGGGATGATCTTGGTTCGGGAGGTCGCCACTGAGCTGCGGATTGAGCGCGGCGATTGCGGGGGCGTTCCACTTGGTGATCTCCCCGAGGAAGATCTTTCCGATCAGCGACGGGGTTGAGGTTCAGGTTGGTGATCCGCTGCCCGTCGTTGCCGTTGAGGTTGTACATCAAGGGGAGACCACCGGCCACGTCCGGCATGTACTGGTAGGGCTGAGTCGGGTAGTTGTCGCCTGACCGGGCTGTAGGGGATGTCGGAGGCGGCGAAGTCGACCTGGTTCAGGGCGAAGTTGTTGAGTCCGAGGACCGACGACGACACCTGCCAGTTGATGTTGAGCCCGTACAGAGTCGAGGACTGGCCCACCCACTGCTGGATGGCCACGCTCGCGAAGCTGGAGCCGGTCGACTGCATCGACGGACTGGCCGTGGCGGGTACCACCCCGAGCACCTGGGTGGCGACCGCGAGCACCACGAAGACGATGGTCGACACGCCGAGCGCACACGCGCGGCGTCGCGCCCCGACTACCCGAACTGGCCATTGACATAGTCGAACGTCCTCTGATCGGTGGGCTCGCCGAAGATCGGCTCGGTGCGCGCCCGCTTCGATCACCCGACCGGGCTGTTCTCCTCGGCGAGGAAGAAGGCCAATGGTCCGAGACCCGCTGAGCCTGCTGCATGTTGTGGGTCACGATCACGACGGTGACCTCGTCGGCAATCTCTTTGATGGTCTGTTCGATCCGCAGGGTCGATGTCGGGTCGAGCGCCGAACACGGCTCGTCCATGAGCAGGACCCGCGGTTTGACCGCCAGTGACCGGGCGATGCACAGACGCTGCTGCTGCCCGCCCGACAGCGCGCCTCCGAGCTCACCCTGCCGGTCCTTCACCTCGTTCCAGAGTCCCGCCTTCTCAGGGACTCCTCGATGAGGTCGTCCCTGTTGCCGGCGGAGATGCGCGGAGAATTTCAGTCCCGCCAGCACGTTCTCGGCGATGGTCATGGCCGGGAAGGGATTCGGCTTCTGGAAGACCATGCCGATGTGCCGGCGGGTCTCCATGGCCCGCTGTCCGGGGCCGTAGATGTCGACGCCGTCGAGTTTGACCGACCCGGCCAACTGCCCCCGGGACCACCTCGTGCATCCGGTTGAGGATCCGCAGGAACGTGGACTTGCCGCATCCGGACGGACCGATGAGGGCCGTGACCTTCGACTTCTCCATGGTCAGATTGACGGTCTCGAGCACCAGGCGTCCGCCGAACCAGGCGCAGACGCCGTTGGCGTCGATCTGACCGGGCTCGCCCAGCACGTGGGTGCCTGTGAACACCTGGGATGGCCCTGGCCCTGCGGGGCGGCAGGTGTGGGCATGGTCGTCGTCATCAGGCTTCCTCCTGCCCCTCGATCGGGATCGGTACGAAGATCCGCGCCATGAAGTCGTCCTCGTTTTCGGCGCGGCGCCCCTGGTCCGCTTCTTGCCCTTGGGCCGGCTGAAATCCGGGCCAGCACGAACAGGATCAGCACCATGGCCATCAGGACGAACGCCGCCTGGAAGGCGAGATCGATCAGGACGGGCTGGGCCTGTCGGACGTCCGACCAGATGACGAGCGGCAGCGCCCCCTGGTCGTGGGCGAAGGGGTTCCAGTTGAGCACCTGGGAACCGAAGGCGGTGAAGATGAGGGGCGCGGTCTCCCCCACGATGCGCGCCACACCGAGGAGGACGGCGGTGACGACGCCGGAACGCGCCGTGGGCAGCACCACCGACCACACGGTGCGCCATTCGGGCGCGCCCAACGCCTGGGACGCCTCGCGGAGCCCGCTCGGGACCACCCGGAGCACCTCTTCGACCACCCGGGTGACCGAGGGCAGGAGGATGACCACGAGGGCGAGGGAGGCGGCCAGTCCCGAGTAGTTGATGACGTGGGTCAGGATGAGGATCGAGAAGATGAAGATGCCGGCCACCACCGAGGGTGTGCCGCTCATCGCTGTGACCACGGTCCTGACGGTCCGCGAACCGAAGCCCCGCACCTCGTTCAGGTAGATGGCCGTGGCGACGGCGAAGGGCACGCCGATGGCCACGGCGATGAGCACCTGCTCGACCGTGCCCACGATGGCCTGGAGGATGCCGACGTGGGCCAGCGCGTTGGGCTCGGCCACCTGGAAGTTCTTCTGGTCCTTGGTGAACAGGGCTTCCCAGTGGATCGACGGGAGGGCCTTGTACGTGACCCACGCCACGATGAAGAGGACGATGCCGATCACGAGCAGGGCGGCGCTCACCACGATCACGGCGACGACCCGGTCCGTCGCCACCTGGCGTTCGATGACCTGCGCGATGCCCAGCCACGTCAGCGCCAGGAACCCGACGTACCAGCAGACGAGGAACCCGAGACCGCCCGACAGCGAGGTGAGCTGGTAGAAGACGATCCACACCAGGCACAGCGACGAAATGGCCGCGCCCACAAGGACGGCCACGTCCTCGACGCCGATACCCCCGGGTCGGATCGGTGTGGGCAGCCGGCGGGGTGTCGGGGACGCGGGTGCGGGGGGACCGTCGTCCCGTGGACCGGATCCACCGTCGCGGGGCTGGCGCGACGGTGCCGACTGGGTGGACGCCGACGTGGTGGTCACCAGTACGCCCTCGGGGGCGGACTGGGTGGTGGTGTCCGGGCTCACAGGTCGACCCCCGCACCGCTGCGCGACCGGTTGACGATCGCCGAGGCGGCCAGGTTGATGATCAGCGTCATCACGAAGAGCACGAAGCCGCAGAGCAGGAGGTCGTGCAGTCCGAGGCTCCCACCGGAACCGAAGTTGACGGCGATGAGCTGCGAGATCGTCGATCCTCCGTGCTGCAGGATCTGGTGGGTCACCTTGTAGGAGCCGGCCAGGATGATCGACACGGCGATCGTCTCCTCCAGCGCCCGACCCAGGCCGAGCATGACGGCACCGATCATGCCGCCCCGGCCGAAGGGGAGGACGACCGTGCGGATCATCTGCCACCGGCTCGCACCGAGCGCCAACGCCGCCTCACGCTCACCCGCCGGCGCCAGGGAGAAGACTTCCCGGCAGATCGAGGCGATGATCGGGACGATCATGATGCCGACTACGAGACCGGCGATGAAGATCGAAGCGTTGAGTGGTGGGCTGGTCACCTTGAAGAACGGGATGAAGGCCAGGTGGCGCGACAGCCAGGTGCTGAGGCCGACCACGTTGGGCTGCAGTTCGAAGAACGCCCACAGGCCGAAGATGATGCTGGGGATGGCCGCCGCCAGGTCGATCATGGCGATGAGCGTGCGGCGGGACCGCAGCGGTGCGTACTCGCTCAGGAACAGTGCCGTACAGAGTGCAACCGGTGCCCCGACGACCATGGCCACGAAGGCCACCTCGATGGTACCGACGAGCGATGCGAGCACGCCGAACGGAGCGTGCGAACCCACGTACACCGGACCGGAGTGCGTGAAGAAACCGAACCCGGCATCCTTGAACGCCGGCCATCCCGACCACGCCAGGAACGAGCCGATGGCCACGAGCAACAGGAATACCCCGAGGCCGGAGAGCTGGACGCTGCGGCGGAAGATCCGGTCCGGGGTCGAATAGTCGCGCGTGATCGCGATGGGCGTCGGTGTCGCCGCATCGGGTCGGGTCGGGGAAGGGTCGAGGTCGATGGCCATCAGAATGCTGTACCCCTGTCCTTTCCCGATGGTCGAAGCGACGGCCGTGCGTCCTGTCGGCGACCGGCAGCACCACCCTCCGACGGCGACATCGCAAAAGGTACCGAGCGAAGGTGAACGTTGGGCAAACTTTCGGCGATATCCGGGTGATTGTTCGGTGATGGCGGAGGAGACTGCAACCCTGCCGGGGCTACGGCCGAAGGGACGGTCGGTCGGTCAGTACCCGAGGTACTCACCCCTTGCGACGGGGAACGGCAGGGTTCGGGTCGTCGACCAGACGAGGGTGTGTTGGTCGTCGAGCTTGATCGGGAGCAGTGAGATCTCGCCCGTCTTCGTGTACGGAGGGTTACCCAGGGCGTCCTTGATGCCCGTGGACACTGCGGCCCCTCCGGCCGGATCGGCGGCAGCGATCTGGGACACCTCGGCCCAGTAGAGGTTCGTTCCCCCACAAGCCACGAACGAGGCGAGCCATTGCTCGCCTGAGCTCGTCCTCCAATACACGGGATCGAAGAAGAACAGGGAATTCCCGCCGTTCACCGTCGCCACCGGGGTGCCGGTGCTGTCCGGTCCGGCGTACAGGTTGGTCCCCGACGGGATGGTGAAGCCGGAGACGATCCCGGTCCCGCCGTGTTTCTTGATGTCCTGGAGCGCGGCGTCAGCCGCCTGGTCCGGGGTGAACTTCGGGAACGGGGGCTGTTCCCCCTGCGGTTCGCCCACAGGGACCGTCCCGTCCGTCTCGTAGGAGCAGCCCGAGAGCTGCTCGTCCGGTGGAGACACGATCGGGGCGGCGTCCGACTGGGCTGTGGCACCCGGGCTGGAGCTGCCGCAGCCGGAGGCTCCCACCGCCAGACCGATGAGGAGGGCGACAACGGCCAGACCGCTCACCGCTCGCCTTCCGGTGGAGTGGATCGTGTGCTTTCGCGGAACTGACATTGTGTACTTTCTCGTGGCGCGTCGGTAGGCGAACAATTGGGCGAATCCCGATCGAGCTGCCACTGCGACAGGCTCGTCTCCCATCCTCAGAACCGACCGGACCGGAGATCGATCGGGCGCACAAGTTCTCGCATACCGGCGACAGGTTGTCAACGCGGGTCCCGGGCTCCGGGGACGTCTTGACACAACGATCACGTTTCGGTCACCGTCCGATCAGCCGACGTTCACCTGGGACACAATCGACGGGCGGACCGGCACCAGCCGGCCACTCGCTCGCAGTCCGATGGGACCTACAATCGAGGGATGGCCCTGCCGACGCGATGGATCCGAAGTGTGGTCGTCCTAGCGGCCGTGGTCGGCGCCGTGGTCGTCGCAGAACGATGGGCCGACCCGGCACGGGCCGGCGGGGGACTCGTCCCGTCCGTCGGTGGGGACACCTGGCCTCCCGTGCCGGTCAAGGACTCCCGGAGGGTCTGACTCCACGGCCGGCCGTCGCCGCCGCGCCCGCCTCAGGTACGGACGGTGTGCACGTCGCTGATGCCCTGTGCCTCGCGCAGGTGGTTCAGTGCCGCGTTGGGGATCTGGCCGTCCGTGGACAGGACCATGAGGGCCGTGTTGCCGGTGGCCGAGGGGCCGACGGCCATGGACGAGATCGACACCCCGGCGTCACCCAGGATGGTGCCCACCACGCCGATCATGCCCGGTCGGTCGTCGTTGCGGACCACGACCATGTGGGGGGCCGGCGGCACCTCCACGGTGTGGTCGTCCATCATCACCAGCCGGGGCTCGGACTTCGTGCCGGCCAGGGTGCCGGCCACCGAGTGGTTGCCGCAGCGCAGGGTGATGAGGTTCACGAAGTCGTGGGCGGTGACGGTCGAGACCTCGCGGACATCGAGGCCGCGTTCGGCCGCCATCTGCGGTGCGTTCACGTACGAGACCGGCTCGGCGGTGCCCTCCGCGAAGAGTCCCTTCAGCACCGACAGGGTGAGGATGCCCGTGCCCGCTCCGGCGAGGCCACCCTGGTACTCGATCTCGAGTGACTCCGGCAGCCCGTCCTCCAGGCACGCGAGGATGCGGCCAAGCTGCTCGGCCAGGCCCATGAAGGGCCGCACCGTCTCCGACACGTCGGTGGCGGCCACGTTCACCGCGAACGGCACGAAGTCGCCGGCCAGGGCGAGGATGACCTGCTCGGCGATGGTCACACCCGCCTTGTCCTGCGCCTCGACCGTGGACGCACCCAGGTGGGGGGCCACGACGACAGACGGCAGCTCGAACAGCGGGGACTCGGTGGTCGGCTCCTTGGCGAACACGTCGAGGCCCGCCCCCTGGACGTGTCCGTTCCGGATGGCGTCGGCCAGGGCGTCCTCGTCCACGATGCCACCTCGGGCCGTGTTGATGATCCGGAGCCCCGGCTTGGCCTTGGCCAGCATGTCGGCCCCGATGAGGCCCAGGGTGTCCTTGTTCTTCGGGAGGTGGACGGTGACGAAGTCCGACTCGGCCATGAGCTGGTCGAGGTCCATCAGCTCGACACCCATGTGACGGGCACGGTCTGCCGACACGAAGGGATCGTAGGCCACGAGGCGCATGCCGAAGGCGAGCGCCCGCTGGGCCACCAGGGCGCCGACCCGACCGAGGCCGACCACCCCCAGGGTCTTGCCGTGGAGCTCCACGCCCTCCCACTTGGACCGTTCCCACTTGCCGGCCACCAGCGCGGCGTGGGCCTGGGGGATGTTGCGGGCCTGGGCCAGCAGCAGGGCCATCGCCTGCTCGGCCGCCGACAGGATGTTCGACTGCGGGGCGTTCACGACCATGACGCCACGCTCGGTGGCGGCGGCCACGTCGACGTTGTCCAGACCGATCCCGGCCCGGCCGACGACGATCAGGTCGGTGCCGGCCGCCAGGACCTCGGCCGTCACGTTGGTGGCCGAGCGGATGACGAGGGCGTTCGCCCCGACCACGGCCTCCACCAGCTGCTCGGGCGTCAGGCCGAGCTGGACGTCGACCTCGTGGCCGGCCGCGGCCATGAGGTCCAGGCCCGGCTGGGCCAGCTTTTCGGTGACGAGCACCCTACCCATGGTGTTCCTTTCGGTTGGAGATCGTGTGCAGCGCCGGGATGGGCGCCGTTCCCGGGCGCACGGTGGGGTAACCGGTGCGGCGGGTGGTGCGTACAGCATGACCGTCGGAGGCCCCCGTCGGCCAACCGGGCCCGGTCCGCCGGGACGGTGGCCCGTGGCGTCGGTGCCGACTCAGCCGGCGAACAGCCTCGCCAGGCGCGAGACGCCCTCCACCAGGTCGTCGTCACCCAGGGCGTAGGACATGCGGAAGTAGCCGGGCGACCCGAAGGCCTCACCGGGCACCACCGCCACCTTGGCCTCCTCGATGGCCAGTTCGGCCAGCTCGGTGCTGCTCGAGCAGGTCCGACCCCCGAGGTCGCGTCCGTAGAGGCCCGTCACCGACGGAAAGGCGTAGAAGGCGCCCTCGGGCAGCAGGCATTCGACGCCGTCGATCTCGTTGAGCATCCGGTGGATCGTCAGCCGCCGCCGGTCGAACGCCTCGCGCATCATCGCCACGGCGGACAGGTCGCCCGACACGGCCGCCAGCGCCGCCCGCTGGGACACGTTGGCCACGTTCGACGTCTCGTGCGACTGCAGGTTGGTGGCCGCGGCGATCACGTCGGCGGGCCCGAGCATCCACCCGACACGCCACCCCGTCATGGCGTAGGTCTTGGCCACACCGTTCACCACGATGCAGGTGTCGGCGAGCTCGGGCACGAGCACCGGCATCGAGTGATGCTCGGCACCGCCGTAGACGAGGTGCTCGTAGATCTCGTCGGTGACCACCCAGATGCCGTGGGCCGCGGCCCACCTCCCGATGGCCTCGATCTCGTCCTTCGGGTAGACGGCCCCCGTCGGGTTGGACGGCGACACGAAGAGCAGGACCTTGGTCCGGGGCGTCCGGGCCGCCTCCAGCTGGGCCACGGTCGCCCGGAACCCGCTGGTGGTGTCCGTGTCGACCACCACGGGCACGCCACCGGCGAGGGCGATCGACTCGGGATAGGTCGTCCAGTAGGGCGCCAGGACGAGGACCTCGTCGCCGGGGTCGCACAGTACGGCGAAGGCGTTCGCCACGGCCTGCTTCCCCCCGTTGGTCACGAGCACCTGGGACGCGGCCACCTCGTAGCCAGAGTCGCGGCGCGTCTTGACGGCGATGGCCTCCCGCAGCTCGGGCAGGCCGGCCGTCGGGGTGTAGCGGTGGTTCCGCGGGTCGCGGCAGGCCGCCTCGGCGGCGGCCACGATGTCGTCGGGGGTGGGGAAGTCGGGCTCGCCGGCCCCGAAGCCGATGACGCTCTCGCCCTGGGCCTGGAGTGCCTTGGCCTTGGCGTCGACGGCCAGGGTGGCCGAGGGCGAAACGGCGGCGATCCGGGCCGAGATCCGGTTGCCCGTCGTTCCCGCCCCCGCACGTGCTGTGCTGCCGGTTTCTGTCTGCTGGGCCATGAGTGCCATGATTCCATACGTGACCGAGACCCCTGACATCCGCATCCCGACCAGCCTCCTGCCCGCCGACGGGCGCTTCGGGGCCGGGCCGTCCAAGGTGCGCCCCGAGGCCGTCGAGGCCCTGTCCGCCGTCTCCCGGACCTACCTCGGCACCAGCCACCGCCAGAAGACGGTGAAGTCCGTGGTGGGCAGCCTGCGGACCGGTCTGGCCTCGCTCTTCTCCCTGCCCGACGGTTACGAGGTGGTACTCGGCAACGGTGGGACCACCTGTTTCTGGGATGCGGCCACGTTCGGGCTGATCGAGCGGAAGAGCCAGCACCTCAGCTTCGGTGAGTTCTCGTCCAAGTTCGCCACCGCGGCGGCCCAGGCCCCCCACCTCGGCGAACCCGAGGTCATCACCTCCGAGGTCGGCACCCACCCTCTCCCGGTGGCCCGCGACGACGTCGACCTCTACGCGCTGACCCACAACGAGACCTCGACCGGCGTCATGATGCCCATCGTGCGTCCCGAAGGTGCGGCCCCACCCGCCGACGGTGGCGGCCTGGTGGCCGTCGACGCCACGTCCGGGGCCGGTGGGCTCGCCGTAGACCCGGCCGAGTTCGACGCGTACTACTTCGCCCCGCAGAAGTGCTTCGGCTCCGACGGTGGGCTGTGGGTGGCCCTCCTCTCCCCCGCCGCCGTCGAGCGGATCGGGGCCATCGCCGCCACCGGGCGCTGGGTGCCGGCGTCGATGGACCTGACCATCGCCCTCGACAACTCGCGGCTCGACCAGACCTACAACACGCCGGCGCTCGCCACCGTGTTCCTCTTCGACGACCAGGTCCGCTGGTTCAACGAGAACGGCGGGCTGAAGTTCTCGACGGGCCGCAGTGACCGCTCGGCGGAGATCCTCTACACCTGGGCCGACAACGCCGACTTCGCCTCGCCCTTCGTCACCAGGGAGCAGGATCGGAGCCACGTGATCGGCACCATCGACTTCGACGACTCCATCGACGCCGCCGTCGTGGCCAAGGTGCTGCGGGCCAACGGGGTCGTCGACACCGAGCCCTACCGGAAGCTGGGTCGCAACCAGTTGCGGATCGCCCTGTTCCCGGGCATCGACCCCGAGGACGTCGCCGCGCTGTGTGGCTGCATCACCCACGTCGTCGGCGCCCTGGCCCAGTAGGGCGGCAAACGGGGAGCGACGAGGGAGTCTCCCGGCCGTCACCTCCCGGCCCCCGGCCCCGCGTTTCCCGGAGGCGGCCCTGTCGGCGCCAGTCGTGCCTTCCCGGCCCCCACGCTCCGTCGACGAGTCGGCGCCGCCCTCGAGCCATGGCCGTGCCAGTCGCACTGGCCGCGTGCTCGAGTTCCTCGTGTACCGGGGCGACCACGACCACCGCGCCCCGGGTCACCTCGCCGCCCACTCGGTATGCACCCTCGTGTCCCCGACGGACATCCAGTCGGCGCTCGGGACTGCACGGTCGGCCGCCAACCGTCAAGAACGCAACCTTCTCCACGGCCTGCACCTATCCGCCGGCGCACGGCGCCCCGGCCTCGGACACGGTGATCATCGGCTATCCGGGAACCGGGTCACGCCCGGCGGTCGCCGCCGCCGAGCTGGCCGCCTCGCTAAGCTCCGGGCACGATCACCGACGTGTCCGGCTCCGGGGCGACCCGCCTACGCCTTCACGCCGAGCCGACCTCGGGTGGCCAAACCGTCACCAGCCTGGTCACCCTGGTGAACGAGTCCCAGGTCACCATCACCTCCACGGCGCACTGTCGCCCAGACGGAAGCGCTGACCCAGCAGATCTTCGCCACGTTCGCCACCCGGCGACGGCCCACCTCCACCACCGTCGCCGGCTGTCCTGGCGATGGGCGGCGGTCGCGGCGCCCCGCCGCACGGGGCCGGTCAGCCGCCCGAGATGTCCTGGACCTTCTGCTTGCCGGCGGTCACGAAGGGCATCATGGCGCGCAGCTCAGCGCCGACCTGTTCGATCTGGTGCTCCTGGCCCGCCTTCTTGAGCGCCTCGTAGTTCGGCCGGCCGTTGGCGTTCTCCGCCACCCACTCGGCGGCAAAGCGGCCGTCCTGGATCTCGTCCAGGATGGCGCGCATCTCGGCCTTCACGGCCTGGTTGATGACCCGGGGGCCACGGGTCAGGTCGCCGTACTCGGCGGTGTCCGAGATCGAGTAGCGCATCCCGGCGATGCCCTGTTCGTACATGAGGTCGACGATGAGCTTGAGCTCGTGGAGGCACTCGAAGTACGCGGACTCGGGCTGGTAGCCGGCGTCGACCAGCGTTTCGAAGCCGGCCTGGACGAGGGCGGTCATGCCGCCGCACAGGACGACCTGCTCGCCGAACAGGTCGGTCTCGGTCTCCTCGGCGAAGGTGGTGTCGAGCACGCCCGCCCGGGTGCCGCCGATGCCGTGCGCGTAGGACAGGGCCAGGGCGTGGGCGGTCCCGGTGGCGTCCTGGGCCACGGCGATGAGCGACGGCACCCCGCCCCCCTCGGTGTAGGTGCGCCGGACGAGGTGGCCGGGGCCCTTCGGCGCCACCATGGCGACATCGACGTCCGCCGGGGGCTTGATCAGGTCGAACCGGATGTTGAACCCGTGGGCGAAGAAGAGGGCGTCCCCGGTACGGAGGTGGGGGGCGATCTCGGCCTCGTAGACCTTGGCCTGCTCGGTGTCGGGCAGGAGGACCATGATCAGGTCGGCCTCGGCGGCGGCATCGGCCACCGACAGGACCCGCAGGCCGGCCTCGGTCGCCTTGGCCCGGGACGACGAGCCCTCACGCAGGCCGACGCGGACGTCCACCCCGGACTCCGACAGGTTCAGGGCGTGGGCGTGACCCTGGGACCCGTAGCCGATGATGGCGACCTTGCGGTTCCCGATGAGACCGGGGTCCGCATCCTTCTCGTAGTACAGCGTGGCCATCGTGTGTCAACCTGCCTTTTCTGTGTCGGTTGCCGTCCCGGCGGCCGGATGGCCCCGGTGGTCGGCTCGGTCAAGCATAGGCAACGCCACCCGGCCGGTCCGCTGCATCTCCACGATGCCGTAGCCGCGGATGAGGTCCTCGAAGTCGTCGAGCTTGGAGGGGGCGCCGGCGAGCATCACGGTCAGCTGCTCGGGTCCGACGTCCACGATCTTCCCCTCGAACACGCCGACCAGCTGGATGATCTGGCCGCGCGAATCGGGCCCGGCCTCGACGGTGGCGAGAAGGAGCTCGCGCTCACGCGCGTGGGCCGGGTCGAGCTCGCGGATCGACACGACGGGGATCAGTTTGTCCAGCTGCTTCATGATCTGGTCGAGCGGCGCCGACTCGACGTCCACCACGATGGTGATGCGGCTGAACCTCGGGTTGTCCGACGGCGCCACGGCCAGACTGAAGATGTTGTAGCCACGGCGCGAGAACAGGCTGGCCACCCGGGCCAGCACCCCGGACTTGTTCTCCACCAGCACCGTCAACGTGTGGTGGTGCTGGTCGGTCCCGAACACGCTCACGACCGGCCACCCCCGAGCAGCGACGGATCGACCATGATGTCGTCGTTGGAGGCCCCGGCCGCCACCATCGGGTACACCTTCTCGAAGGCGTCGGTCCGGAAGTCGACGACCACCGGGCGGTCGTCGACCGAGTTGGCCTTCTCGATGGCCGTGCACACGTCGTCGGGGGACTCCACCTTGATACCCACGCAGCCCATGGCCTCCGCCCATCCGACGTAGTCCGGGAGGTCGGGCGAGAGGTAGACCTCGGAGTAGCGCTCCTCGTAGAACATCTCCTGCCACTGGCGGACCATGCCGAGGTAGGCGTTGTTGAGGATGGCGATCTTCACCGGGATGCGCTCCGAGCTGGCCGTGACCAGTTCCTGGGCGGTCATCTGGAAGCAGCCGTCGCCGTCGACGGCCCACACCATCTTGTCCGGACGGCCCACCTTGGCCCCGATGGACGAGGGGACGGCGAAGCCCATGGTCCCGAGGCCACCCGAGTTCACCCACGTGTAGGGGTGGTCGAACTGCCACCACTGCGACGCGAACATCTGGTGCTGGCCGACCCCCGAGGCGACGATGGTGTCCTCGGGGGTGAGGTCCCGGAGCTGCTCGATCACGAACTGGGGCTTGAGCGGGCCGCTCCCCGGCTGCTGGTCGTAGACGAGCGGGAACCGTTCCTGGAACTCGCCGAGCCGGGCGCGCCACGGTGCGAGCCGCTCACGGGGGAAGCTCGCCGCCGGCGTCCCGGGGACGGCCGGGGCCCCGGGGACGGCGTCGGACGGGGTGCCACCCGAACCACCGCGGGTCGCCTCGGAGTGGGCGAGTCCGAGGGCGTCGAGGGCGAGCAGCAGCTCTTCGATGACCAGGCGGCAGTCCCCGGCGATGGCCACGTCGGCGTGACGGACCTTGTTGTGCTCGGCCGGGTCGATGTCGACATGGATGACCTTGGCCCCGGGGGCGAAGGCGCTCACCTTGCCGGTGACCCGGTCGTCGAACCGGCTGCCGAGGGCGATCAGCAGGTCCGACTGCTGCATCGCCGTGACCGCCGTGTAGTTGCCGTGCATCCCGGGCATCCCCAGGCACAGCGGGTGCGAGTCGGGGAAGCAGCCCCGGGCCATCAGGGTGGTGACGACCGGGATCCCGGTGCGCTCGGCCAGCTCGCGCAGGGCGTCGGCCGCCCGCGCCTTCAAGATGCCGCCACCGGCGTAGATGACCGGCCGCTCGGCGGACAGCAGCAGCTCGGCGGCCTCACGGACGAGCGTAGGGTCACCCTCGGTGAGGGGCCGGTAGCCGGGCAGGTCGAGGTCCTCGGGCGAGGGCCAGTACCACTCCATCGCCGACTGGGCGATGTCCTTCGGGATGTCGATCAGGACCGGGCCGGGCCGCCCGGTCGTGGCGACGTGGAAGGCTTCGGCCACGACCCGGGGGATGTCGTCGACGTCGGTGATCAGCCAGTTGTGCTTGGTGATCCCCATGGTGATGCCGGTGATGTCGCTCTCCTGGAAGGCATCGGTGCCGATGGCGCTCGTCGCCACCTGGCCGGTGACCACGACGAGCGGGGTGGAGTCCATGTAGGCGTCCGCCAGCGGGGTGACCACGTTGGTGGCGCCCGGGCCGGAGGTGGCCATGGCCACACCTGGCCTGCCCGTGACCTGGGCATAGCCCTGGGCCATGTGGCCGGCGCCCTGCTCGTGGCGGACCAGGATGTGGCGGATCGACGAGTCGAGTATCGGGTCGTAGACGGGCAGGATGGCGCCGCCGGGAAGGCCGAACATGACCTCCACGTGCTGCATCTCGAGGCTCTTGATCAGTGCCTGCGCTCCGGTGAGTTCCATCGGGTGCTCCCTTGTCGGCGATGGTGGGGTGGTGGACGGGTGGGGTGGTGGACGGTCGGACGGTGGTGCGGGCCGCCGGCCGGTCACCGGAGGGCGGACATGAAAACGACCTCCCGTCTGGGAGGTCGGAAAGCGCACACGGCGAGAGGACGTCGCGTGCGCTACGAGACGAGTACCAGGGTGCTGAAGGCTCGGGTGGCGGTACGCATGATCCGTTCATTGTTGCACGCCTTCGGGCGCACCACAAGTGGCCCGGCACGGACCGACTACGGGGTCTGGGGCACCGGGCGTGGGGGTGATGCGGCGCGGTCGTCCACCGCCGCTACGGTTCGGTGACGGCCCCGCGCTCGGCCCCGGTGACCAGGCGGGCGTACTTGGCCAGGACGCCCGTCGTGTAGCGGGGCGCGGGGTGCTTGAGTCCGACCCGTCGCCGATCGAGCTCGTCCTCGTCGACCATCAGGTCGATGCTGTGGCGCTCCACGTCGACCACGATCCGGTCCCCGTCGGCCACCAGGGCGATCGGTCCGCCGTCCACGGCCTCGGGCGCCACGTGGCCGATGCAGAACCCGTGCGTCCCGCCCGAGAACCGTCCGTCGGTGACCAGCGCGCAGTCCGCCCCCCGCCCGACCCCTTCATGGCGCCGGTGATGGCCAGCATCTCGCGCATGCCGGGACCACCCTTGGGCCCCTCGTAGCGGATGACCACCATGGTGTTCGGCTCGATGGACCCGGACAGGATCGCCTCCATCGCCTTGTCCTCGCCGTCGAACACCCGTGCCGTGCCGTCGAAGGTCGGCTGGTCGATACCGGCCACCTTGACCACCGCCCCCTTGGGGGCGAGCGAGCCGGTGAGGACGGCGATCCCCCCTGGACGTGGATCGGGTCGGACAGGAGGTGGACCACGTCACCGTCGGGGGTGGGAGGATCCAGCGCGGCCAGGTTTTCCGCCATGGTCCGTCCGGTGACGGTCATGCAGTCGCCGTGGAGCAGCCCGGCGTCGAGCAGCTGCGCCAGCACGACCGGCACGCCCCCGATCCGGTCGAGGTCGGACATGTGGTACTTCCCGTGGGGCTTGGTGTCGGCGAGGTGGGGCACACGGGCGGCCACCTTGTTGAAGTCGTCCAGCGCCAGATCGACCCGGGCCTCGTTGGCGATGGCCAGGAGGTGCAGGACGGCGTTGGTCGAACCACCGAGGGCCATCACCACGGCGATGGCGTTCTCGAACGCCTCCTTGGTCATGATCTGACGGGGGCGGATCCCCGCCCGCAGCAGCTCGACCACCGCCTGGCCCGAGGCCAGCGCGGCGTCGTCGCGACGCCGGTCGACCGCGGGCGCCGACGAGCTGCCCGGAAGCGACATGCCGAGCGCCTCGGCCACGGAGGCCATCGTGTTGGCGGTGAACATCCCGGCACACGAGCCCTCGGTCGGGCAGGCATTGTGCTCGATGAGGGAGAGCTCCTCGTCGCTGAGGGCGTCGACGGCGTTGGCGCCGACCGCCTCGAACACCGACGTGATGTCGATGGCCCGGTCGCGCACCCGGCCGGGGAGGATCGACCCGCCGTAGAGGAAGACACTGGGCAGGTTCAGCCGGGCGGCGGCCATCAGCATGCCCGGAAGGGACTTGTCGCACCCGGCCAGGGTCACCAGTCCGTCGAACCGCTCGGCGTGCATGACCGTCTCCACCGAGTCGGCGATCACCTCGCGGCTGACCAGCGACGCCCGCATCCCCTCGTGGCCCATGGAGATGCCGTCGGACACGGCGATGGTGACGAACTCGAGCGGGAAGCCTCCGGCCGTCGCGCACCCCGTGCTTGGCCTGCTGGGCCAGTCGGGCGAGCGGCAGGTTGCAGGGCGTCACCTCGTTCCACGACGAGGCCACGCCGATCTGGGGCTTGTCCCAGTCGTCGTCGCCCATGCCGACCGCCCGCAGCATGGCGCGGGCCGGGGCTCGGGTCGGGCCGTCGGTGACGGCGAAGCTGCGGGGCTTCATCCCCTCGAGAGGGGCTTCGGAGGGATCGCCAGGTGCGGTGCTGTCGCTCATCCACCCATGGTACGGCGAGTCCGGTCGGCGGGCGGACGGGAGCCGCCCGGCGGGCCGAACGGCACATCCGGCCCCGGACGCGAACGGACCGGGGGCCGAAGCCCCCGGTCCGTCGGGTACTGCGTCACGTGGGGCCGGTCAGGTGGCCACCGGCGCGGTGGCCTGCACGGGGGCGAATCCGACGATCGGCCCGTTCAGCTTGATGCCGGCCACGTCACCGTAGAAGCCGGCGTCGCCCTCGTTGAAGACGGCACCGGTACGGGTCGTGAGCCAGTAGCCCCCGCCGTCCGTGGTGGCGGCGATACCCGAGACGGCCGAGGCCAGGGCGGTGCCGCCCAACGAGCCGTGGAAGGCGGCCCCGCCGTAGGCGAAGACACCACCGTCGGCTGCGGCCAGCAGGTATCCGCTGCCCACCGGGTTGGCGGTGATCCCGACCACGGGTGCGGCCAGGGGACTGCCGGCGGCCGAGCCCTTGAACGGGGCGTCCCCGTAGGCGAAGACGCCACCGTCCGATGCGACGAGCCAGTAGCCACCGGCGTCACCGGTCGTGGCCATCCCGACGATCGGCTTGTTCAGCGTGATGTTCCCGGTCGAGCCGTAGAAGTAGGCGTCGCCGAAGGCGAACACGCCGCCGTCCGATGCGACCAGCCAGTAGCCGGCGCCGTCCGTCGTGGGGACGATCCCGACGATCGGCTTGTTCAGCGTGATGTTCCCGGTCGAGCCGTAGAAGTAGGCGTCGCCGTAGGCGAACACGCCACCGTCCGATGGCGACCAGCCAGTAGCCGGCCCCGTCGGGCGTGAGCGCCATGCCCACGATCGGCTTGTTGAGCTTGATGCCGCCCGCCGAACCGAAGAAGTTGGCCTGGCCGGGGGTCTGCCCGTAGGAGAAGACTCCACCGTCACTGCCGGCGAGCATGTACCCCGGCGCGTAGTTGTAGCGACTCGCCGCGCTGGTCACCGACTGGGTCGACCCGTCGTTGCCCACCACGGTGACGTTGACCACACCCGTCCCCGGCGGCGCCTGGACGACGATCTCACTGTCCGAGATGATGTTGCTCGGCTGGAGGGACACATCGGTGGTGCCGAAGAAGACGTCCGTGGCCGGCCCGCCGTTCGGCAGGTCGTTGAAGCCGCTCCCGGTGATGGTCACCGTGTTGCCGCCCGCCGACGTGCCCACCTGTGGACTCACGCCGGTGACGACGGCGCCCAGCGTGGGGTCGACGTAGGTGAAGCTCTCGAGCGCCGAGGGCGTCGGTGGGCCAGCCGGAGTGGTCACCGAGATCTGTACCGTGCTCTGGGTGACGAACTGGTTGTTCGGCGGCGCGTTGGCCCCGGGCGAGGGCGGGGTGACCGCCTCGATCACGTTGGGGCTGATGCTCTGGAAGCTGGCGGCGGGCACGTGGACGCCGTTGTAGTCGAACGTGACCGACAGCGGGTTGCTCAGGTGCTGGCCGACGATCTTCACCGTGGTGCCACCGGCGTTCGTGCCGGCGTTGGGGATCACGTTGGTGACATAGGCCGCCGGCGGAACGACCGGCACCGAGGCGATCTGGGTCGGAGACGAGCCCGTGCACGGACCGTTGAAGCTCAGCGTCGTGCCCACCACGGCGGCCACGAGCGAGCCGGTCCCGCTCAGCAGGATCGATGCCGAGGTGGCGCCGTTGGTGGCCGCGGTGTAGCTGCCGGTGGTGCCGGCCAGCGCGGCGGTGACCGGCGTGTTGAAGGGCTTCGGGAGGACGAGGTTGCCCTGGAAGTTGACGGACTGGGTTGCCGGCGTGGCCCCCGTGGCCGTCAACGTGCTGTTGAACGAGATCGAGAGGGTGTCCCCGGCCACGTTGACCAGCGCCGGGTTGGCGGCCGGGTCGAGCACCGCGCCGAGGCTCAGGGTGCTGAACGAGAACGGCGAGCCGGCGGACACCGGCGAGGGACTGAGGACCGCGGTCGCCGTGGGCGTGATCGGCGTGGGAGTGGGTGTGCCGCCGACGTCCAGGTTGCAGTTCGAGGTCCCGAGTTGCGTCGTCGTGGCGCCGGCGGGCGGCGCCGAGGCCACGAGGCCCAGGCCGACCGCACCCACCAGACCGGAGGCGGCCAGGGCCAGGGCACCCCCCAGCGCGGCAATGCGGGTGGACAGTGGTCGTGGTGCTCTCATCTACGTCTCTCCTGACGTGTCATGTCGGTGCGACCCGTCGGGCCACCCCTCCCGTACCGATATGCGATGGGCCTGCACGCCCCCGAACTTCCCCCGGGGCAGGCCGGCGATCACCTGGCAACCTAGGGGAACCCCACGCGTTTTGCAATCAATCAGCGCGCCTCCCCGGTCCACCCGCCCGCCGTGGCCGAAAGCTGGGCGCGCGTAGAGTCGGGGGATGGTCATCCGCCACCCGATCCACCGGCGCCCGGTACCCCGGTGAGCCCGGCCGGACCAGGGGTGTTCGGGCCCGACGAGCTCGAGGTGCTCCAGGCGTTCTTCCAGGTCAACGGCTACGCCACCCTGCGAGGTGCCCTCGACCCGTCCGACCTGGCCGAGGCGGAGACCGAGCTGGTCGATGCCCAGGAACGACTGGCGGCCGGGGCGCTCGACGCCCGCCACGGCACCGACATCCTGGATGCGCCGGATGCCGTCATCGACGGGCGTCCCTTCGCCCACTACGTCGTCTTCGCCACCCGCGCCTCGGACGCCGCCGACCGGCTCGTCCACCACCCTGCCCTGGTCGAGGTGATCCGACGGCTCCTCGGGCCCGGTGCCTGGCTCCTCGACTACGAGCAGTTCGGCGTCGTCTACCAGGACGCCCGACCCGGTCCCGGGTCCGGCGTACTCACGGATCGGCTGGCACACCGATCACCAGTCCGGTCCTCACCTCGACATCTGGCCGGCCGTCGCCTTCACCGTCCACTTCGACCCGACCTCGCCGGCCAACGGGTTCCTGCGGGTCCTGCCCGGCAGCCACCTCGGGGCGGCACCGAGGGCATGCCCACCGGGATTCGAGCGGGTCCCCGGTGAGCTCGCCGTCTACCAGGAACGCGGTGACGTGCTATTCCACCACGCCGACCTGTGGCACGGCGCGGCACGGGCCACCGCCGAGGGCGCCCCGGCGGTCCGACGCCACCTCCGCGGAAGCTGGCACGCCGGCACCCGGCTGCCCGTGGGCCACGGCACCGACGACTTCGTCAAGAACGCACTCCGCTGACCACCGGGTGGACCCGTCCCCTGCGCCGGCCGGCCACGACGGTGACGGCCACGGTACAGTCGGGCACGTGCATCTCTACGCTGCGTATCTCGGTGGTCCGACGCTCGAGGGGCGGATGGGCGAGGACCACGAAGTCGTCCTGGTGGTGGCCGCCGACCGCGACGAGGCGAAGGCAAGGGCGAAGGCAAAGTGGCGCGGCGCCTCCCGCGGCCACCTCGACGCGCTGGTGCGGGTCGACCGGGTGGACGGCCACGAGGTCACGCTGGCCGAGGTCGGCGGTGGCGACGTGCTGGACGCCGAGACCTGCAATTGATCCCGGCATTGAACCCGGACAATTTCAACCCGGTGCACCTGACTCGGCGGCGATGACCGAGCGCAACGTGCTCGGCGGCGACCTCGAGCCGTGCGGTACGGAGCCCCTCACCGGCTTCTACCGCGACGGCTGCTGCTCCCCGGGTCCCGAGGACCTCGGGAGCCACACGATCTGCGCCGTGGTGACCGCGGAGTTCCTCGCCCACCAGCAGTCGATCGGCAACGACCTGTCGACACCTGCCCCCCGGTACCGCTTCCCCGGCCTGGTGCCCGGGGACCGGTGGTGCGTGACCGCCGCCAATTGGCTGCGCGCCCACCGTGACGGCGCAGCGGCGTTCGTGGTCCTGGCATCGACCAACGAGCGCGCCCTCGAGATCGTCCCGCTCGACACCCTCCGCCGCTACGCGGTCGACGTGCCGACGGGTCCCGCCGAGCTGTAGCCCCACGGCCGGACGGGCCGGTTCGCTCCCGGCCGGCCCGCCCACCCTGCTTAGGATGTGGACGGAGGGGCCGGGCCGGTGGCGTACACCGGGTGGGACCGTGCGCCTCCCCACCGGAAAGGGACGGCGACCATGCAGACACGACTGACCGAACTGCTCGGGATCGAGCACCCGGTGATGCTGGCCGGGATGGGTGGCGTCAGCTACCACCCGCTGGCCGCCGCCGTCTCCGAGGCCGGCGGGATCGGCACCCTGGGTGCGGCCACCATGAGCGCAGAGGTCATGGACGCCGAGATGGCGGCCATGAACCGGTTGACCGACCGACCATGGGGCGTCGACCTCCTCACGGCCATGCCCGGCGACATGGCGGCCCAGGTCCAGCGGATCATCGACGCCGGCGCCCGCATCTTCGTCGGCGCCCTCGGCGTCCCCCACGAGGTCATCGCCCTGTGCCACGACGCCGACGTGCTCGTGGTCAACATGTGCGGCCGGGTCCACCACGCCGTACAGGCCGTAGAGGCCGGGTGCGACCTGGTCGTCGCCCAGGGCACCGAGGCCGGGGGCCACACCGGGAGGGTGGCCACCATGCCGCTGGTCCCCCAGATCGTCGACGCGGTGGGCGACCGTGTCCCCGTGGTCGCCGCCGGAGGCATCGTCGACGGCCGGGGTCTCGCCGCCGCCCTGGCGCTCGGGGCCGACGGGGTGTGGCTGGGCACCCGGTTCATCGCCACGCCCGAGGCCCGGGTCTCCCTCGGCTACCACGACGCGCTGCTGGCCGCCGACGAGAGCGCCACCACCGTCAGCCGCGCCTACAGCGGCAAGCCCATGCGGGTGCTGGCCAACGGGTACACCGAGCACTTCGAGCGGCACCCCGAGGAGCTGTCACCCTTTCCCGAGCAGATGCTCCGGTCGATCACGCGGTGGCGTGCTCCACCTCCCCACCGGTCCGGACGATCCCGACGTCGACCCGTCACGGGAGTGCTACCCGACCGGCCAGGGCGTGGGCGCCATCGACGAACTGGTGCCGGCCGGCGAGCTCGTGGTCCGGCTGGTGGCCGACGCCGAGGAGGCCCTCCGCCGGGTGGACCGGCTGCGCTGACCTCGACATCCCGGGCGACGGTCAGGCCTGGTTGCCCTCGGGCTGGTAGGCCCGGCACGGCTCGCCCCGCAGTGAGCCGCACGTCGGGAGGGTCGCCGTGGCCGTCACGTTCGGGACGACGTCGACCGCCAGCGACGAGGCCAGCCTGCCTCCGAGGCCGATCGTCGCCGACTGGCCGGTGTCGACCGAGTCGAACTCCCACGTGGGGCGGTCCCCGCCCGGTGCGGACACCACGACCCGCAGCTCGGTGCCGGCGCGGAACGTGTGCACGATCGGGTCGATCGGGATCTTGACCAGGGAATACGTCGTCGGCGACAGCGAGCGGGCCTCGGTGGCCAGATAGCTCGGCACCGTGAACAGCTTGGTCGACGTGGGGAGGTCCACCTGGTTCGAGCTCCGCAGGAACCCGGACGTCACGTACTCCTCCTGGCCCGGCACCGGGCCGGACTTCGGTGATCGTGGCCTGGAGGTCCACCACCGGAGTCGACGAGGCCACCCACAGGTCCAGGGTGGCCGGGCCGACGATGGTGGTGTCGACGGTCATCGGCGAGGTCTGGAAGGCGACCCCGTCCTGTGCCGGGACCGTCGTCCAGTCCCAGCCCGGATCGGCGGCCCAGGCGTTGCCGCTCGGCGGCAGGCTGGTGGCCGGGCGCTGGCTCGGGTCGAGCACCAGCGAGGTGCTCGACCCGGTCTTCGGTGCCGACCCGGTGGCGAGGGATCCGCCGGATCCGAGCAGGTAGGTCGTGGTCTTTCCCTTCGGCGGCCACTGGGCGAACCCGGCCGAGTACGTGGACTGGGGGTCGCCGGCGCCGGCCGGCGCCGGCCCCGTTGTCGAAGAGCACCTCGACCCGCGGGGTCTGGTCGGCGAACTCACGTCGGGCCTCGGTGAGCGTTCTTGGCCCCGGTGAAGCGGATGGCGGGCAGGGGTGCCTGTGCCGTGGTCGAGGCGGCGAAGCTGGTGAAGTCGTCGAGGACCAGGCCGGCGAGCGGCGCTCGGCGCCGTCGGGACCTTGCCGGCCACGTAGATGTCCAGGAACTCGAGCCACCGGCTGATGGTCTGCGGGTCGGTCGAGTCGATGTGGCCACCGTTGACCACGTTGGCGAACACCGGGGTCGTCTTCGGGATCGCCGACAGGAGGGCGGTCCATTGTGGCCCGGTCTGCTCGTCCTGCATGGCCCCCGAGACGAACACGGGCACGGTGATGTGCGAGGCCCACTTGCTCATCGACCGACGGTCGAACAGCGAGGGGTCGCGCCCGGGACCGGTGCCCGGCGTCGACCAGCTGGGGCCCCACGAGCGACGAGAGGCTCTCGGACTGGCCGTGGAGGGCCTGGTTGGCCAGGCACGTGGAGCCCGGCGCCCTCGGCGGCCATCTCGTAGTACACCCACGGCTGGCCGACGTTCGGCGACCGGCGTCGCCGAAAGGGGCACCAGCGTGCCACCGCTGAGGCGTCGCCGCCGGCATGGCGTCGTCGACCCGGGCCGCCACCCAGCTGGCGGCGAACCCGCTGTTGTAGATGCCGCCGGGGTAACCGGTCGAGAACAGGTCGTCCGTCGGGCTCATCGGGGCGATGGCTGCCAGGTCCGGAGGGTCGGTGCCCGCCGAGGGCAGCTCGGACAGGCCGGAGTAGCTGATGCCGACCATCCCGACCTTGTGGTTGGCCACCCAGTCCTGGTGGGCCACGATCTCGACGGCGTCGTAGGCGTCGTAGTCGGACGGATAGCCGAAGAGGTCGTAGGCGCCACCCGAGCAGCCCGTCCCCCGCATCTGCAGGCTCACCGTGGCGAAGCCCGGCCACCCGGGCCAGGACGGCACCGACGTCGGTGGCACCGTCGGGCAGCAGGTTCGGGTCGCCGCACCCGGTGCACGGGCTGCCCAGCGCCGAGGACAGCAGGGTGGGGATCGGGTCCGTCGGACCGGCGGTCGCATAGCCCGAGTACTCGATCACGGTCGGGCACGGGGCGGTCGAACTACAGGTGCTGCCGTAGGGATAGCGCACGGTGGCCGCCAGCTGGATGCCGTCGCGCATGGTGATGTAGTTGAGCCCCTCGTGCATGGGCTGCGAGGTGTACAGCGCCGAATCCGTGGCCGGGTCGGCGCCGGGGGCCAGCACCGCGAAGGTCGGGGTCGTGGTGCCCGTGGTCATGTCGTCCCACGCGTACCCGGATCCCGGCCGTCAGGTCCCGGATGATCAGCGAGCCCGAGCGCGTCGGCGCTCCCCGGGTTGGCCGGGTTCTCCACGGGCGAACCGTTCTGCAGGAGGGTGATGGCGTCACCCGCCCCGGCTCCGGTCAGCCAGGCCTCGTCGACCGACCCGCCGAAGTGCAGTGCCGTTCCGGCACCGGCCGGTGGCGCCACGGCGACCAGCACGGGGACCAGACCCACACAGGCGACGGCGACACCGGTGACGGCGCGCCTCCAGCTAGTGCTGCGGCTCCGACTGTGCATGTCGCTCCCCCTGGTGCACTCGTGGTCGGTGGCGCCAGGGGCCTGGCCCCCATCCCACCCTTCGTGGCATCCCGATCATGGCACGTCAACACGTGTGGCGCCTCCGTCGATCGGTGGAGGCCACCGTGCGCGTCCACCCGGACCACGTACGCCGTCACCGTGTCGGTGTGGGCGTCCCTGCCGCTGGGAATGACGACCGTGGATCGATGTCGTCGTCACACCACCGGTCAGGGTGCCGCCCGACCAGGAACCTTCGACCAGGACGGTAGCCGCTGTCGAGTCGACGTGGCCTCGGTGTCGGGCGCATCCCGCGATGACGATCAGGCTGGGGCCTGCACCTGCCGGATCACACAGGCCACGCTCTTCTGGCCGGCCGCCCCAGTTGCCTGCCAAGGTAGCGATGCCCCCGGATTCACATTGGGGGTCGTCACGATCTTCGTATCCAGAACGGTGTCGCCCGGTTGCGTCACGAAGTCGACGACGATCTGGTAGTCACGGTTGGACTGTGACGAGTTCGTCACCTTTCCGCTCAAGACCCACGACGTCCCCGTCATGGTGCAAGGGCCTGAGGTGGAGACGTCCTTGCGAGCGTTCTTGGCCAGACTGAAGGGGATCGTGGTCACGCCGGGGATGGCCCTTGTCGTCGCCGTCGTTCCCACTGGAGCGCTCGTCGTCGAGGAGGACTGCGCGTTGGTACCGGTCGAACATCCGGCCAGCAGCAGAGCCCCCGAGAGGGCTGCGAACAAGAAAAGAGGCCTGCCCGACAGACCCCGTCTGCTGCGCCTACCCCTCGTGCCCATAGTGCGAAACGTACTCCAGAATTCGGAGCCGCGGCCCGGTGCCCCGCGGCTCGGGGAGAGCGGGAGGCCGTGCTGGGAGCTCGTGTCGAATGCCATGACCGTGGAGTCCCCCGCTGTGCGGGCTCGACCCACAACTCGGCATCTGATGCCTGTCGGATCACCACCTGGCGCATGACTCATCTCATCCAGACCTCTCCATTGCTCGCGAATGAAGGCGGCGCCCGGTGTCGCGCCGGAGGGTGCCGAACTCGAATGCCCGTCGCGACGCGCTCTCGCCCGGCCCGGAACGCGCCAGCGCCGGTGCCGACCGGACCCAGGAGGTCGGGGCGGCACCGGCGGGGGACGCCGCGGCTGCTGGCTACGGATTCAGGGTCAGGCTGAAGGCCTGGGTGGCGTTCGGAGTGGCCCCGTTGGCAGCGTGGATGGTCACCCTGTACGTCTTGGCCGTGTCCGTGGTGAGCGGGTTACCCGAAATGGTCGCCGTTCCGTTCCCGTTGGAGAGGATGCTCACCCCACCGGGCAGACCGGAGGCCGTGAGGGTGGCCGCCGGGTAGCCGGTCGTCGTGACCGAGAACGGGGTCATCAACACCCCTCGGGTAATGGTCAGGCTGGCGGCGCTCGTGATCGTTGGAGCCTGGTCGACCGTCAGGGTGACCTGCTGCGTGGCCGGCGAGCCGGACCCGATGGCCGTGATGGTCACCGTGTACACCCCGCTGGTCCCCGGTGCGGGTGTGCCCGTGATGGACGCCTTCCCGCTGCCGGTCGAGGCGATGCCCAGCCCGCTCGGCAGTCCGCCGGCTGTGATGGTGGCCGCCGGGTAACCGGTCGTGGTCACCTTGAATGCGGCCATCGCCGCTCCCACCTTGGCCGTGGCCGTCGCCGCAGCCGTGATCGAGGGTGCCTCGTCCACGGTGAAGGCGAGGGACTGGGTCACCGAGGTGGTGTGGGTGCCCACCGTGGACGACGCCTTCAACGTGGCGGTCTTGAGCCCGTCGGCCGTCGGCTGGCCCGAGATCACCCAGGTGCCCGCGACGGCCCCAGGGGCCAGGCTCAGGCCGGCCGGCAAGTGGGTGGCGGTCACCGCAGCGGCGGGTGCACAGTCGGCGTGCAGGGTCAGGCTGTAGACCTGGCCGACCGTCGCCGTAGTTGTCGTCGGCACCCCGTTGAAACCGGGGGCGGTGCTGCTGGGCGCCGTGATGCTGAGGTTCAACGTCTGGGAGCCGGCTACGGCCACCCCACCGTCGGTGGCCGTAAGGGCAAGGTGATAGGAGCCGACGGTCCCGCAGGCCGCGAACCCGCCCAGGGTGGCCCCGGTCGGCGTGTCGGTGAGGGCGAGGCCCGCCGGCAGTGTCGAGGTGGTGGACACCACCGGGGCATACCCGCTCACCGCCACGGCGAAGGACGACGACGCCCCTTCCGTCGCGGTGGTGCTGGCCGCACTGGTGAACTCGAGTGCCTCGTGCACGGTGACGCTCGAGCCCGTCGAGGTCACCGTGCCACCGCCCAGGCCGACCGGCTCGGTGCCGCTCGCCGTGGCCGTGTTGGTCACCTGGCCGGCGACCACATCAGCCTGGGTGACCGTGTAGGTGCCGGTGCAGGTCTCCGAGGCGCCGGTGGCCAACGTCGAGTTCGGGCAGCTGACCGCGGCCACCTTGTTGTCGCTTACCGCCACGTTCGTCAGGGTCGCGTTTCCGGTGTTGGTGACGAGGTAGCTGTACGGGATGGTGTCGCCCGCAGCGCCGTAGCCCGTCGAGGTGGTCGACTTGGCCAGGGTGATCGACGAGTTGGAGTTCGACGCGTCGACCGTCACCGACGAGGAAGCCGAGGTCACGAGAGTGGACTGCGGGTCGGTCCCACTGGCGGTGGCCGTGTTGGTCACCGCACCGGCGTCCACGTCGGCCTGGGTGACCGTGTAGGTGCTGGTGCAGGTCTCCGAGGCGCCGCCGGCCAAGGTCGGGTCCGGGCAGCTGACGGTGGTGTTGGAGTCAGCGACGGCGATCCCGGTCAGCGACCGTGTGCCCGTGTTGGTCACGAGGTAGCTGTAGGGGATGGTGTCGCCCGCTGCTCCGTAGCCGGTCGAGGTGGTCGACTTGGCCAGCGAGATCGCCGACGTGGCGCTCGACGCCTCGACCGTCACCGATGACGATGCCGAGGTGACCGTGGTGGACTGCGGATCGGTCCCGCTGGCGGTGGCCGTGTTGGTCACCGCACCGGCGTCCACGTCGGCCTGGGTGACCGTGTAGGTACTGGTGCAGGTCTCCGAGGCGCCGCCGCCCAACGTCGGGTCCGGGCAGCTGACCGTGGTGTTGGAGTCGGTGACCGCGATGCCGCCCAGCGTCCTCGTGCCCGTGTTGGTCACCAGGTAGCTGTAGGGGATGGTGTCGCCCGCCGCGCTATAGCCGGTCGACGTGGTCGACTTGATGAGCGAGATCGCCGACGTGGCGCTCGTCGCCTCTACCGTCACCGAGGACGTCGCCGAGGTGACGAGGTCGGACTGCGGGTCGGTCCCGCTGGCCGTGGCCGTGTTGGTCACGTGACCGGCATCCACGTCGGCCTGGGTGACCGTGTAGGTACCGGTGCAGGTCTCCGAGGCACCGCCCGCCAACGTCGGGTCCGGGCAGCTCACCGTGGTGTTGGAGTCGGTGACCGCGACGCCGCCCAGCGTCCTCGTGCCCGTGTTGGTCACCAGGTAGCTGTAGGGGATGGTGTCGCCCGCCGTGCTGTAGCCGATCGACGTGGTCGACTTGGTCAGCGAGATCGACGACGTGGCGCTCGACGCCTCGACCGTCACCGAGGACGCCGGGGAGGTGACGCCGGCGGACTGCGGATCGGTCCCACTGGCCGTGGCCGTGTTGGTCACCGCACCGGCGTCCACGTCGGTCTGTGTGACCGTGTAGGTGCTGGTGCAGGTCTCCGAGGCGCCGGGGGCCAGCGTCGAGGCCGTGCAGCTGACGGTGGTGTTGGAGTCGGTCACCGAGATCCCGGTCAGCGTCCTCGTGCCCGTGTTGGTCACCAGGTAGCTGTAGGGGATCGTGTCGCCCGCCGTGCCGTAACCGGACGACGTGGTCGACTTGGTGAGGCTGATCGACGATGTGGCGCTCGACGCCTCGACCGTAACCGAGGACGGTGCCGAGGCGACGACGGTGGACTGCGGATCGGTCCCGCTGGTCGTGGCCGTGTTGGTCACCGAGCCGGCGTCCACATCGGCCTGGGTGACCGCGTAGGTGCCGGTGCAGGTCTCCGAGGCACCGGGGGCCAACGTCGTGTCCGGGCAGCTCACGCTCGGGATCAGGTTGTCACTGACGGCGATGCCGGTCAGCGTCCTCGTGCCCGTGTTGGTCACCAGGTAGCTGTAGGGGATGGTGTCGCCCGCTGCTCCGTAGCCGGTCGAGGTGGTCGACTTGGCCACGGTGATCAACGAGGTGGCGCTCGACGCCTCGACCGTCACCGAGGACGTCGCCGAGGTGACGACGGTGGACTGCGGATCGGTCCCGCTGGCCGTGGCCGTATTGGTGACCGAGCCGGCGTCCACGTCGGCCTGGGTGACCGTGTAGGTGCCGGTGCAGGTCTCCGAGGCGCCGCCGGCCAACGTCGGGTCCGGGCAGCTCACCGTGGTGTTGGAGTCGGTGACCGCGATGCCGCCCAGCGTCCTCGTGCCCGTGTTGGTCACCAGGTAGCTGTAGGGGATGGTGTCGCCCGCCGTGCTGTAGCCGGTCGAGGTCGTCGACTTGGTCAGCGAGATCGACGACGAGGCGTTCGACGCCTCGACCGTCACCGAGGACGGCGCCGAGGTGACGACGTTGGACTGCGGGTCGGTACCGCTCGCCGATGCCGCGTTGTACACCGAGCCGGCGTCCACGTCGGCCTGGGTCACCGTGTAGGTGCTGGTGCAGGTCTCCGAGGCACCGGGGGCCAACGTCGAGGCCGTGCAACTGACGGTGGTGCTCGAGTCGGTCACCGAAACTCCGGTCAGCGTCCTCGTGCCCGTGTTGGTCACCAGGTAGCTCAAGGGGATCGTGTCGCCCGCCGCGCCGTAGCCGGTCGAGGTGGTCGACTCGGTCAAGGAGATCGACGACGTGGCGTTCGACGCCTCGACCGTCACCGAGGAAGCCGACGAGGTGACGGGCTGGCTGTAGGTGTTGGTTCCGCTCGCCGTGGCCGAGTCGGTCACCGAACCGGAGTCCACGTCGCCCTGGGCGACCGTGTAGGTGCCCGTGCAGGTCATCGAGGCCAGACTGGCCAACGTCGTGCCCGGGCAGGACACGGAGACCTTCGAGCCCGCGTCACTCACCGATACACCGGTGAGGCCCTCTTGACCGGTGTTGGTCACCAGGTAGCTGAGGGGGATGGTGTCGCCGGCAGCGCCGTACCCGGTCGATGTGGTCGAATCGGTGATGGAGATCGACGACGTCCCTGTCGTGGTCACACTGTTCGACTTCGCCGAGTACGTGCCGGTGCCGTTTGCGTTGATGGCGGCCGCCTCGAAGGTGTAGGCGGTGTCCGGGGTCAGTCCGGTGACCGTCTCGGTGGTCGCCGTGCTGTTGAAGGTCTGGGCCTGGGCCGTCTCGGCCGTGGAGCCCTCGTACGGCGTCACCACGTAGCCGGTAAGTGCCGGCTGGGTCCCGGACAACGCTGACGGAGCCGTCCACTTGACGGTCGCCTGGTCGGTTCCGCCCGTGGCCGTGCCGATGGTCGGGGCGCCGAATGTCGTCGACGGGTAGGCGGTGGCGGAAGCGGCCGAGGCCACGCTCGTGTAGCTGGAGCCGGCGCTGTTGGTGGCGGTCACCGTCACCGTGTAGGCCGTGCCGTTGGTGGCCCCGGTCACCTGACAGCCCAGTGTCGGGGTCGCCGGGGGGGTCGACGTCGATGTGCACGTCTTGCTGGAACCCGACGACGGCTTGGCCGTCGCCGTGTAGCTGTCGATGGTGCCGACACCGCTGGAGGCCGGGGCGGACCAGGTGACGTTCAGGTCACCCGACGGGGCCGGGGTGCCTCCCACCGCCACCACGCCGGTCGGCGCCGTGGGGGACCCCGTCACGACACCGCTTGAGGCCGAGGAGGCCGCGCTGGTACCGGAGGCGTTGGTGGCCTTGAGCGTGAACGTGTAGCTGGTGCCCGCGGTCAGGCCCCCGACGGTGGTGGAGGTCCCCGCCGGATTGCCCGTCACGGTGAGTCCGGTGCAGCCGGAGCACGCCGGGGAGGGCGTCAGCGTGTAACCGGTGATGTTGCCCGACGCCGACGCCGGGGCCGTCCAACTCACCGAGTCCTGCCCGGCCGTGCTGGTGGACAGCGTG
This sequence comes from uncultured Acidimicrobiales bacterium, assembly GCA_963841925.1. Taxonomy (GTDB): domain Bacteria; phylum Actinomycetota; class Acidimicrobiia; order Acidimicrobiales; family RAAP-2; genus Bog-756. The sequence continues at coordinate 199,573 of CAWJER010000015.1, read as the reverse complement.
CTGGGCGCGGCCGGCGTGGCGGGAATGCCGACCACGGCAGCCGTCGATGCCGAGGATGCGGCACTGTTGCCGTCGGCGTTGGTGGCGATGAGCGTGAACGTGTACGACGTCCCGTTGGTCAGCCCGCTGACCGTCGTCGAGGCGGTCGGCGGGGCGCCCGTCACACTGAGTCCGGTGCAGCCGGAGCAGGCCGGGGTGGGTGTCAACGTGTAGCCGGTGAGGGTGGAGCCGTTGTTGCTCGGGGCCGTCCAGGTGATGTTGGCCTGACCGTTGAGTCCTGCCGTGGTCACGGTCGGCGCGCTGGGTGTGGACGGGATCGCCGACGGGACGGCACCGCCGACCGGGCCGGCGGCCGACGCCGCGCCGGTACCGCTGGCATTGGTGGCCGTCACCGTGAACGTGTAGTTCGTCCCGTTGGTCAGACCGGTCATCGTGCACGAGGTCACCGGGGTAGCCGGCAATGTGGACGTGGACGTGCACGTCTTGGACCCGGTCGACGAGGTCGCGGTGTACTTGGAGATGCCGGCACCGCCGTTACTGGCGGGGGCGGTCCAACTCACAAGGGCGGCACCACTGGCCTGCGGGGGGCCGACGGCGGCCGTGACCGCCGTCGGCGCACCGGGCACCGTCGACGGGGTGGCGGTGGCGGCGCCGGAGGCAGCGCCGGTTCCGCTCACGTTGGTGGCGGTCACCGTGAAGCTGTAGGTGTCACCGTTGTTGAGGCCGGTCACGGTGATCGGGCTGGCCGAGCCGGACTGGGTTACCACCGGGTTCGACGGGTTGGTGGTGTCGGAGGCGGACACCGTGTAGCTCGAGATGGACGCGCCGCCGTTGCTGGACGGGGCGCTGAAGGTGACCACCGACTGGGCGTTGGCGTTCGACGTGGCCGTGCCGATGGTCGGGGCGCCCGGCACCGTGGAGGGCACGATCGCCGCCGAGGAGGCGGAGCTCACACCGGTCCCCAGGGAGTTGGTGGAGGTCACGGCGAACGTGTAGCTGGTGCCGTCGGTCAGCCCGGTGACCGTGCACTGGTCGGCCGGGGCGGAGGGGTTGTAGCTGGGGCTGGCCGGCTCGTAGTAGGTGCAGTTGGCGCCGCCGGGCGAGGCCGTCACCGTCTCCGACAGGAGTGGGTCCGCTCCGGTGTTGACCGGATCGGACCAGCTCACCGTCGAGGAGGAGTCCTCCGCGGCGGTCGCGCTCACGCCGGTCGGCGATGCCGGAACACCGATGGTGATGGGTGTCGTGGCCGACGAGGGCACACTGGTGCCCAGTCCGTTGGTGGCGGTGACCTGGAAGGAGTAGTTGTCGCCGTTGGTCAGGCCGGGGACCGTGCAGGTGTCGGTCGGGCCGTCGGTGCCCGTCACGGTGAACCCGCAGGTCTCACCGCCGGCACCACCGTCGTTCGGGTCGTTGGACGGGCTCGAGACGTCGGTGGCCGTCACCAGGTAGGACTGGGTGGCGGAGCCCTCGTTGAACCCGGGGGTCCAGGACACCTCGGCCTGGCCGTTGTCCGCCGTGGGCACGACGTTCAGGGGGAAGTCGGGGGCGCCGGGCGCCACGTAGGTGAACTGGTCGGCCGGTTGGTTGACCGGGGAGGTCTGGCCGCCGTTGGAGACGGTGACGTCGACCGGACCGTCGCCGGTGGTCGAGGTCGGGGCCACGGCGGTGATGCTGGTGTTGCTGTTGACGGTGAAGCTGGAGGCCGGATTGGCCCCGAAGTACACCTGCTCACCGCCGGCACTGGTGAAGCCCGTGCCGGCGATCTGCACGGTCTGTCCCCCCGTGTCCGCACCGGAGTCGCTACCGTTGGCCGTGAACGTCCCCGTCACCGACGGCGTGATGGTGACCGTGTTGATCGGGCTGGGAGCGACGTAGGGCGGCGCAGCGGTCGTCTCGCCGTTCTGGCAGCTCGACGAGCAGTAGGGGAGGGCGCCCGAGGTCGGGTAGCCGTCGAAGTTCACCGCCACGGAGATGATGTCCGTCACATTGGTGTCGACCAGGAACTCGGTGAGGTAGGTGTTGGCGGCCGAGCCCGCTGCCCCGGTCACGGTGAAGCTGGCCGTGAGGCCCGGAAGGGTCTGGAGCGCGCCGCCCGTGGCCTCGTCGGCGGTAGCGGTTCCGAGCTGCTCCTCGAGGTAGGGGTAGGTGGTGTTGTAGTTCCCGGACAAGGTGGCCGTGCACCCCGTGCCCGCTGCCGTGCAGTACTTGGCCGTGACGGCACCCGAGGCCGACGTCTTGGCGTCACCACCGGTCAGCGCGATGGAGCCGGGGACATAGGTGAGGCCGGCCGGTACGGGCGTGATGGTCGTGTCTCCGTCGATGTAGTTGACGGTGGCACCGCCGCTGGTGGTCGGGATCGAGGAGCCCACTGGTGCCGTGCTGAGGGTGATCGTGCTTCCCTGGGCTGCGCTCTTGGGACCGAAGTGGGCCGACGCCGCGTTCTCGTAGATGTTCTCGGTCTCGACCCCGAGGATGGAGAGCTGATCACCCATGTCCGCGCTCGTGGCCAGGCCGTAGGTCTCGGTGGCCGTGGTGCACTCGCCCGGGGTCGGGTAGGTGTAGGTCGGAGCGCAGTAGGCGAACGTAGCCGAGAAGGTGCTGTCCACCGGGTCGAGGGCCGGGTACATCGTCAGCAGTCCGGTCGTGGAGGTCGTGCTGGCCACGACGTAGCCGTCGTTGGCGGGGGGCTGGCTGACGACGGTGAGCGAGGACGTGTTCACGTTCGTCGCCCCACCGGTGACCTGGGTGAGCACGTTGTTGATGTCGGGAGCGTTGAAGTAGACCGTTGCGGCGGACAGCGTGGCGGTCGGGGTGTGCGAGATGACCAGGTTGTCGCTGCTGACGCTGGACACGGTGGTGTCCGCGGGGATGCCCGCGCCGTAGATTTCCATGCCGGCGTCGATCCCGTAGTCGGCCCATGGCTCGGTGTCGGTGAGGGTGGTCGAGGACGTGGTACCGCTGACGTTGGCCATGGCCGACGTGTTGGTGAAGGTCTCGGTGGCCCCAGTGGTGACCGTTGCCGAGGGGGCCCCACCGAGCTCGATGGTGGTGGACGTGACGGCCAGCACCTCGTTGGGCGTCGTCGTGTTGAGGTCGACGCCGAACGCGTTCATGCCGACCGTGACGCCCGCCGTGATGGGGTTGGTGGTGCAGGTGAGCGCATCCACGCTCGTCGTTCCCGTGCAACCCGTGAGATTGATGGGCGGACTGTTCTCGAACGCTCCGTAACCTGCGGCCACTGTGGGGGCACCGGCGGCGAAGGCCGGCGTGGCGGTGACCAGGGCGGCCCCGGTGACCGTGAACCCCAACGTCACCATCGCCGCCAGCAGCAGCTTGACGTAGGAGTGCAGACGGACGCGGATTCGACCCACTCGGAACATGATTTCCCCCAACTGTTCGGTGCTCGCCTGTACCGGCCCACGTCCCCCGTGGCCGGGCACCTCCCCGACCGACCGGGAGGGTGCCAGATGGTTCTAACCCGAGAACTGGCGAGGGTCAAGACAGAACTTTGGCAAATTTTGAGGATTTCGTCGCCACCTGACCCGTTGAGTACAAAATGGGAGCGACGGGACCAGACGGCCTGCGGACCCTCCCGCACCCGTGCACCCGGCGAGCCGTTGTCGACCGGCCGTCCGGAACCGCCTGACGGCGGCGGGCAGCCACCTCGGGAGGCATCGCGTTGGTTGCACTGGAGCCGTCGGAGCCGGCCACGACGTCTACTTCGGGCGGCGGCTACAGGAGGTCGGCGAGCGCCCGCGCCAACAGGCTGTGGGCCTGTTCACGAGCGAGCCCGCGCTGGCGGCGGTAGTAGTCGAGCGACTCGAACTGGCACAGCACGTCGATGGCGATCAGGCTCGAGGCGCGCCGCTCGTCGGGGAGGGCGTCGAGCTCGCGGGCGAACTGGCGGGCGACCTGGTCGGACAGGAGGTCACGCACGGCGGCCAGCTCGGTGCGGACGATCCGGCTCGTGGACGACATCATGGTTGCGGCCCGTGCCGTGGCCCCGAGGGCCTCGTACCCGTCGAGCCGCACCCGGACGAACTCGTCGATCCGGTGGTCGAGCGTGCCGGTTCCGATGGCGTGGATCCGGTAGAGCGGGACACCGACCTCGATCTGACGGTCCACCGCCGCCCGCAGCATCGAGCGGGTATCCGGGAAGTACCGGTTGATGGACCGATGGGAGACACCGCACCGGGCCGCCACCTCGCCTGGCGATGGCTGCAGATTCCCCTCGGCGAACAGTTCGATCGCCGCGTCGAGCACCGCCGTCCGATTGCGGTCCCGACGCGCCGCCCTGCCGTCGGAATCCGGCGCCCGGGGCGTCACGGCATCACCGGCAAGGAGTCCGCTTGCCTTCGAGTAGCTGTCAGCCATCTGCACGGTCTCCCGGTCTGCAGTCCCGCTGCACCTCGGTCGGCGCCAAACCTGTGACGAGCAGTGTAGTGCCGACCGGGGGACACCGACCGATTGCCCTCGAATCGGGGACTCACCGCGGGCCGCCCTCCGGTGGATCGACGGGCGCGACGCGTATCGATCCATCCGGGGCCGATCCGGCGTGGACGGGTAACGGCGGCCGGATCCAGTGGAGCTTGTCGGGGCTTGCTCGGACCAGTCCAGGACGGCCGCGAAATTCGCTGACCTGCGCAGACGGATCAACGACTCACCGGCACGAAGGTCTGGCCGACGCGATCGCGGCCAAGGGGTCCCCCGAAGGCTCAATGTCGAGGAGACGTCGGATCTTGTTCAGGGGTACCGGGCTGGTCTCACCGTCTACGAGTTGGCTAGCCAGTTTGGGATTCACCGGGGGATGGTTTCAGGTGTTCTTGAGCGAGAAGAAGTTCAGAGACGGCGAAGGCCGCTTTCGACTTCTCAGGTCGAGGAGCCCTCCGTCCTCTACGAGAACGGGTGGTCATTGGCTCGGGTGGGTGAGGAGCTGGGCTGTGATGCGAGCACGGTTTGGCGGGCGTTGGCCAAGCTGGGCAAGACGGGACCCTATGAATGAACCAGGTAGGTTCAGAGATGCCGACTCCGCCATCGTGATGACCTTCTCTTCCATGACGACACACGCACGTCATTGGGGTCAATGGATGCTCGCGCCGTAGTCGTGGAACTTCCGGAGTGTGGGCGTGAAGTCTCACCGGCAATCAGCGCAATGGCCCATGACATCCAGCGAGTGGGACACCGGGCTGAACCCGAACTGATCGGCGAGCTCGGCGACCATCCGGGCCGTGGTCCGCTCGAAGGATTCTGACGGCGTGACGTCGAACACCCGACCGCAGGAGGTGCAGAGCAAATGGTGGTGGTGTTCAGTGAGCGCTTCGGCGAGTTCGAACCGGGCGAAGCCGTCCGTGGCGGCGATGCGACGGATGATCGCCGCACCTTCGAGCACCAGGAGATGCCGGTAGGCCGAACTCCTCGGGATGCTGGGCAGACTCTTCATCATCTCGGGGAAGCTCACCGGGTGCTCGCTGCCGGCCAGCAGGTCGACGATTCTCCTTCGACCCTCCGTGTAGCGAAGGTCGGCGCGTCGTAGCTGGAGCTCGACCAACTCGTCGAGCGATCCGTCGGCAGTGTGAGTTCTCAACGTTCGCCTCCTTGCTTGATCTCCATGGCAGCGGAGACCGGGTCGTCTCAGTCTCAGTTGTATTGAGACTGAGTCTCATTCTATCTTCGCCTCATGACATCCACCCATGCAGTACGAATGCTCTGGAGCCGCAGGGCAGCCGGCCTGGCGGCCGTAGCCATCACCCTCGCCGCGTCAAGTCTCGGACTCGCCGCCTGCTCGACCTCGGAATCGTCGACACCGGCGAGCTCCGGGGTCATCCAAGCCGTCGGCGCCGAGAACGAGTACGCCAACGTGGTCCAACAGATCGGCGGCAGGTACGTATCGGTGTCGTCGATCCTCGATAATCCGAACACCGACCCGCACACCTTCGAGGCCAGTACGAGCGTTGCCCAGGAAGTCTCGAACGCCACCCTCATCGTCCAGAACGGCGTCGGTTACGACACCTTCATGAACCAGATCGAGGCGGCGTCTCCCAACGCCGCCCGCAAGGTCATCGTGGCCCAGCACGTCCTCGGGCTCCCCGACGACACGCCCAATCCACACCTCTGGTACGACCCGAAGACGATGCCCGCAGTCGCGAGCGCCATGGCCACGGACCTCGGAGAGCTGGATCCCGCCCACCGCGCCTACTTCCGGACCCGCCTGTCGTCCTTCGACGCCTCGCTCCAGCCATGGTTGGCCTCCATCGCTTCGTTCAAGGCCGACCACAGCGGTACCGCCGTCGCGGTCACCGAACCGGTGGCGGACTACCTGCTCCAGGCCATGGGGGCCGACATCGTGACGCCATTCGCCTTCCAGGCCGACATCATGAACGGAGTGGACCCCTCCCCAGAGTCGATCACCCAGGAAGAGGCCATCTTCACCGGCCATACGGCGAAGGTGTTCTGCTACAACCAGCAGGTCGTGGACTCCCTGACCACGACGATCCGGAACACCGCCCAGTCCGCAGGCGCATCCGTGGTCGGTGTCTACGAGACCATGCCGACACCGGGGTACGACTATCAGTCCTGGATGGAGGCCGAAGTCGCGGCAATCCAGGCGGCGGTGGACCATGGCACGTCGACGGAGCACCTGTGAGCGGCCCTCCGGTCCTCCAGGTCGACCGGGTGTCGGTCTCCTTCGGTAGTCAGCGAGTGCTCGACGACGTCTCGTTCGCGATCCGGCCCGGCGAGTTCACCGGGCTCATCGGGTCCAACGGAGTGGGCAAGACCACGCTGCTCCGGGTCATCCTGGGCACCCAGCGGGCTGACCGGGGCACGGTCCAGATGGGGGGATCGGATGCAGGCCACCCTGGTCGATCGCTGGGCTATGTGCCTCAGAAGGTCATCCTCGACCCCGACGTGCCCATGCGGGCGCGAGATCTGGTCGCACTCGGTCTCGACGGCAACCGCCTCGGATTCGGCCGGCGGACGAAGGAACAGCGCCATGCGGTCGAACGGGCGCTCGTCGATGTCGGTGCCCAGGACTTCGCGGACAGCCGGATCGGCACGCTCTCGGGTGGCGAACAGCAACGGGTCCTGATCGCCCACGCCCTCATCAGCCGGCCGAAGCTGCTCCTGCTCGACGAACCGCTCGCCAACCTCGACCCCCGGAGCGCCCAGGAAGTTGTGGGGCTGTTGCACCGCGTGGCGGAGGAGCACGACGTCTCCATTCTCCTGTCCGCCCATGAGATGAACGCGCTGCTGCCGGTGATGGATCGCATCGTCTACTTGACGGCTGGACGTGCAGCCAGTGGAACCACCGACGAGGTAGTCCGCTCCGACGTGCTCAGCCGCCTGTACGGCCACCACGTCGACGTCCTGCGGCTGCACGGCCGCGTACTGGTGGTCGCCGAGCCCGGCCAGGACGACCGGGACATCCCCGACCACCCGACGCTGACCGTCTCCTGATTCACCGTGCAGAACGTCTTCGAGCCCGGGTTCTTCTCCAGCGGCCCCGTCCACACGGCCGTGCTGGTCGGATCGGTGACCGCCCTGGTGTCCGCCGTGGTCGGGGTCTTCACCGTGATCCGCAGCCAGTCGTTCGCCGGACATGCGCTCACCGATGTGGCGACCACCGGCGGGTCCGCCGCCTACTACTTCGGGACACCTGCGCTCACCGGCTTCATCGGGGGTGGCTTGCTCGGGGCGGGCGCCATGGAGGTGGCCGGTGTCCAGCGGGTACGTAGTCGCGACCTGGCTACCGGGATCGTGTTGGGTGCCGCCACGGGGATCGCTGCACTCTTCCTCTACCTGGACACCACCATCTCAGCCACGACCGGGGCCACGCAGCAGATCCTCTTCGGCTCGATCTTCACCGTCGAGCCCTCGACGATTCCGGTCGTGTCCGGGCTGAGTGCATTGACCGTGGTGGGTCTGGCCGCCATCCACCGCCCGCTCCTGCTCGGGTCGCTCTCGCCTGAGCTGGCATCGGCCCGTGGGATCCGCACGAGGTGGGTGGGCCTGGCCTTCATGGTGTCCATGGCGGTGGCCATCGGCCTGTCGTCGATCGCCATCGGCTCGATCCTCTCCACCGCCCTCCTCATCGGCCCGGCCGCCACCGCCCTGCGACTCACGAGATCGCTGGCATCCTCCATTGCGCTGGCCTGTCTGCTCGGCGTGGCCACCACCATGCTCGGGATCCTCCTGGCCTACGACAGCAGCTACTGGGACTCGTCCAGCCAAGGTCTCCCGGTGAGCTTCTTCATCGTGGCGATCACGTTCACCGGGTACCTCTGCTCGGGAATCCCCGCCGTCCGACGATCAGCGATGTCGCGGCTGCGCGGGACCGCTCGGCCGCTCGGAGTCGAACGGGTGGCAGAGGTGACGCACTGATGTTCTCGGGGTTCATGGTCCATGCCTGGGAGATCGGGTCGATCGTCGCCATCGTGGGTGGGGTGGTCGGCTTCTTCGTCGTGCTCCGGGGAGCCGCGTTCGAGGCCCACGCCGTCCCCAATGGAGCCTTCGCCGGAGCCGCGGGTGCCAGTCTGATCGGGGTCAGCACACTACTTGGGCTCGGCGTGTTCGCCGTGGGTGCGGCCGTCGCCATCGCCTTCCTGAGCCGTCGAGGTCGGCCCGATGTGGTGACCGCCCTGGCCCTGGTGATGATGTTGGCCCTGGGGGCTGCCTTCCTCAGCCAGACCACGCAGTACGAGCCCGAAATCTACTCACTGCTCTTCGGCGAGGTCCTGGGTGTGGCCTCAGCCGAGATCCTTCCTGTCGCCGGGCTCGGCCTCGTGGTGCTCATTGCCATCGGCGTGCTGTACCGGCCACTTCTGCTCACTTCGCTCGTCCCGGAGATCGCCGATGCCACCGGTCTGCGGACCTTCCCGATCGAGCTCGCGTTCCTCGTCACCGTGGCGCTGGCCACGACCATGACCGTGCCCGTGGTGGGAGCACTCCTGATCTTCTCGGTGATGATTGGCCCTCCGGCCGCCGCCAGGTGCGTTACGGACAGGCCATTCGTCGCCCTCGCTGGATCGGTGGCGATCGCACTCGTCACCATCTGGTCGGCGATCGCGGCTGCCTATGCGACTGACTGGCCGGTGGGATTCTTCGTTGGGGCGTTCAGTGCCGGGTGGTTCGCCATCGGCCGCACCTATGCGGTTCTATCCATCAGAACGGGGGCCACAGGTCGGAGAAGAGTGGGCAGCGCAGATCAACCATCGTCTCCGGGGTTCCAGCAAGGCCGCTCAGGTACCTCAGCTATCGGACACGAGAATTGCTGGTCCACCAGGTGAAACGTTGTGAGATTTACGACGAGTGGAGGTGAGCGGACTCGAACCGCCGACTTCTACATTGCGAACGTAGCGCTCTACCAGCTGAGCTACACCCCCGGGTATGTTGGACGAGATTAGCCGCCGCCACGGTGGCTCCGTCACCGTGGTCACCCTCGTCATCACCCTCGCGCCGGGGTGGCACGCTCTGGCGACGCCCGGTCAGGGGGCGTGGCGACGCCCGGTCAGGGGGCGTGGCGACGCCGGTCAGGGCGTGGCGACGCCCGGTCAGGGGGCGTGGCGACGCCCGGTCAGGGGGTCCCGGCCGTAGCCGGCGGCGAGGCGGGCAGCGTCGAGGTGGTCGTCGTCGTGGTGGTCGTGCTCGTCGTCGTGGTGGTCGACGACGTCGACGTCGTGGTCGTCGACGCCGGTGCCGAGGTGGACGTGGTCGTGGTCGACGGCGCCTGGGTCGTGGTCGTGGTGGCAGCCGGGCTGGCAGGCGGCACGGGGAAGGTCCACAGCGCCGCCGCGCAGTCGGTGGGCGTGGTCGCCACGACGACCAGGACCCCGGGCAGCGCCGAGTCCGTGACACACCTGGAGCGGTGGACCGGTCAGGAGGCAGGTCGAGCGCCGGGTCCGTGGTCCCGAGGGCCGACAGCGTCCCGACGACCTGGACGGTGCCCCCGGGCGGACGGCACGGCGACCGGGGTCAGGCTGATGTTGTTGACCCCGTCGTAGGTGGCCTGGGTCACGAATCCCGGTACCCGGCGGCGGTGGTCCGGTCAGGACGTCCTTGGCCACCGGTGCGTTGCCCAGCAGCGCCGCCAGCATGGCGGGGTTGTTCCCGTCCATGCCGAGGGCCCAGATCCCCACCCCGGCGATGTGGAAGAAGCTGGCCAGCTGCGCCTTGAGGGCGAGCGAGGTCGGGTCGTCGAAGTAGGTGCGGTGCCACTGGGTGCCCACCTGGTAGGCCGTCCACGGGGTATCGGTCACCGGGTCCCAGTAGGTCGGATGGCCGGCGGCGGCGATGGTCGGCGTCGGACAGCGGCGACTCCGGTCCCGTGGCCGCCGACGTCGGGGTCCCGTCGACGGTCGGCCAGTCGTAGCCGTAGTAGGGCAGGCCCAGGATCACCTTGGAGGCCGGCACCACCTTCAGGTACTGCTCGAGTGCCATGGCGTCGGTGAAGGCCGGGCCGAACAGCGGCGACGTGGCGCTCGGCTGGGTCCGCGAGTTCATGTCGTAGGCCATGACGAAGAAGGCGTCGACGGCCGGGGCCAGAGCGGCGATGTCGGTGAAGCCGCCCGGGTCGCCTGCCGCACTGGCGTAGGTGGCCATCGTGACCTGCCAGTGGGGGTCGGTGGCGTGCAGCGCGGCCGAGACCGTGGTGATCAGGTTGGTGAGCCCGACCCGGTCGCCGCTCCCCTCCCCCTCGAAGTCGAAGTCGACGCCGTCCAGGTTCTTGGCCTCGACGGCGGCGATCGAGCGCCGCCGCCAGGCGCGTCCGGCGCCTTCGGGTCGGACGTGATCTGGTCCAGCGTCTGCTGGCTCGAAGCAGGTCACCGTCAGCACCACCCGGTCGCCCGCGGCGTGGGCCCGGGTGACCAGGTCGACCAGGTCCTGGCTCTGGTACCCGTTCCATCCCGGCCCGCTCTCGTCGAGCGTGCCGTCGGCGTTGGCGTCGACGCTGAAGTACGCCAGCGTGGTCAGGTCCTTGACGTCGAAGCCGGACGACTGCGGGAGCGTCCAGTACGGGGCGTACCCGAACACCTCGTGGGACTGGAGCGGGCGCCGCCGCGGCCACCGACGGGGGCGCCGGCGCCGGCGTGCTGGTGGCCGGCGCCAGTCGGACGACGCGGTGGGCGCCGGGCCTCGATCGGTTGCCGGCGAACCCGGCGGCGAACGCGGTGCCCTGGTGCCCGGCATGTGCCCGACGGGCGCGATCAGGCGGCCATGAGCCCGCCGACCACCAGGACGACGACCACGGCGGCCGCCCCGAGCGTCGCCACCAGCCGCCGCGGGACCGGCCGACGCCGGACCGCACCCGTGCCGGGCCCACGTCGCCACCCGGACTCGCGTCCACCGGTGGTTCCATCTCCGGGTGCCCCGGCATCCGTCGGCACCGGCGTCCGGGGCGGTCGACCACGTCCTGCAGCTCCGGCATCGGCGGGGCGGTCCGGGCGCGGGCGCGGCGGCTCCGGCTCGGGCGGGATCGGCGCGGGGGGAGGAGGTCATGGGTGGTCGTCAGGCCGGACCCGGCTCCGAGCGGCAGCGCCGCTCGGTTCTGCCGGATCCGTGGTCAGATGGTCACTCGTGGTGGTGAATCACTGGTCGCTTGACATCGCCGACAGGGCCCGCGTGTGGACGATCCGGGCCCCGCCGACCTCACACCGCGCAGCCTAGACCACGGCGGCACGGCGTAGGGGAACGCGCCATCTCCTCAAGGTTCGCCCACCGATTCCGACAATTGAGGGGAGGGGACGCGGACCACCGGAACGAGACCGACCATGACGCATGCAGACGCACTCCCCCCATACCAGTCGGACCGGCCCGGCGGCCCACGGCCATGATCTTCGTCGAGGGCGTCCGGCTCATCGTCGTCCTCGCTCGGCGCCCTCCTCGGGTACGAGATCGGTCAGCGGGCGGGCGGGTCCGGCAGCACCCACGCCGTCGTCGGCCTGATGATCGGGGCAGCCGTCAGCTACGTGATCGGCGGCATCGTCGGCCGCATCCTCGACAAGGGGCTCCAGCGGGGCGTCCGGCTGTTCCGGAACAGCCCCCCGGGTGAGATCTTCGCCGCCGCCATCATCTCCACCTCCGGCATGATCCTCGGGCTCATCGTGGGCATGGCCGTCGTGGCCGTCGTCCGCTCGCCCTATGCCTTCGTCCTCACCGCCGGCCTCGTGTGGATCCTGGCCGCCTTCGGATGGCGACTGGGGATGCTCAAGGGACGCCAGATCGTGGCCGCCGCCGGCCTATCCCGGATCCTGAGCCCGACGACCCGGCCCCTTCCCGGTCAGGCGCTGCTCGTGGACGCCTCCGCCGTGGTGGACCGCTCCCTGCTCATCCTGGGCCGCAACGGCCTGCTGCCGGCGGGACTGGTGGTCCCGCAGTTCGTGGTCGACCACGTGACGGTGATGGCGGAGTCTCCCGACCCGGTCAGCTCACGCCGCGCCCGCCGGGGCCTCGAGGCGCTCGAGGCGCTGCGCGAGCTCGGCGGTGTCGGTCGACATCGCCCACGACGAGGTCCCCGAGGTCGACGACCCGACGACCAAGCTCCTGACCGTGGCCCGCCGGACCGGACTGCGCATCGGGACGTGCTCGACCGTGGTGCAGGACGCCGCCGAGGCGTGGGAGCTGCACGTGGTCAACCTCCACGCCCTCACCACCGAGCTCTCCCCCGACCACGTGCCCGGGGAGCGCATGACCGTGTCCCTGGTGAAGGAGGGCCGCCAGCCCCGCCAGGCCGTCGGCTACCTGCCCGACGGGGACATGGTCGTCGTGAACGATGCCAGCCACCTGATCGACGAGGGCCCCGTCCCCATCATGGTGCTCTCGACCCGGCCCACCAGCCAGGGGGTCATGGTCTTCGCGAAGCTCGCCTCGCCCACCGAGGTGGACGAGGCGAGCTCGCTCGAGTCGCAACCGCGGTGACGTGGTCCGGGGCTCGTGGCCCCGGGACCGCTACCGCCGTGCCGATCAGGAGGCGATGCCGATGATCGGCGCCGTCGTCGGGGTGCTTCCCGGGCTCCCGAAGTAACCCGGTGCCGAAGGCGTAGGCGCCACCGACCGAAGTGGCCAGCGTGTACCCACCGTCGGCCCCGCCGGCGATGCCGACCACCGGGCGAGTCGGCGATGCCGGAGCGCCGAACCGAGGAACGGCGCCGAGCCGTAGGCGAAGACCCCGCCGTCGGCCGCGACCAGGTAGTACCCGCTGCCGTTGGTGAGGGCCGCGATGCCGACCACCGGCGAGACCAGCCGCAGAGCCCCGGCGGAGCCGTGGAACGCGGCGCTCGCCGTAGGCGAACACGCCGCCGTCGGCGGCCACCAGCAGTACCCGCCGTCACCGTTGCCGGCGATGCCGACGATCGGGGCGTTCAGGTGCGTGCCGCCCATGGAGCCGGCGAAGGCGGCGTCACCGTAGGCGAACACGCCGCCGTCGGCGGCCACCAGCCAGTAGCCCTTGCCGTCGGACGTGGAGGCCATGCCGACGATCGGGCGCGTTGAGCTGGATGGCGCCGGTCGAGCCGTAGAAGCGAGGCGTCACCGTAGGAGAACACGCCGCCGTCGGACCCGACCAGCCAGTAGCCCTTGCGGTCCGGCGTCGGGCGCCAGCGCCACGATGGGCTTGCTGAGCGCCAGGCCGGCGGCGAGCCGTAGCTGACGGCCGCACCGTTGGTCAGGACCCCACCGGCGGACGTCGCCATCCAGTAGCCCGGGATGGCGCCGTTGGCCGATCGGGGTGACCGGCGTGGACGGGTTCGACGGACCCGACGGGCCGACGCTGTTGGTCGCCGTCACCGTGAAGGTGTACGTCGTCCCGTTGACCAGACCCGTGATGGTGCAGCTCGTGGCCGGGGCCGGAACCGTGCAGCTCAGCGCTCCGCTGACGATGAGGTCGGCGGGTCCGAGCACCGGTGTGGCTGTCGCCGTGTACCCGGTGATCGGAGATCCGCCGTCGGGGCCGGGCGTCCACGTCACGGTGGCGGAACCGTCACCGGCGGTCACACTGGCGACCGTCGGTGCGGCCGGTGCCACCGCCACGTAGGTGAACGCACCGGCGTCCGTGACGGGCCCGCCCGGCGTGGTGACCACCACGTCGGCCGAGCCGACCGCTCCGGCGGGTGTGGTGACGGTGATCGAGGCTGCCGCGTCGGCGGTGATCGCCGCCGCCGCGCCGCCGATGGTGACCGAGCTGGCGTTGGCCAGGTTGGTGCCGCCGATGACGACGGTGTCACCACCCAGGGCCCCGCCGCTGTTGGGCGCCACCGAACCGATGGTCGGGGCGGACACGTAGGTGTAGCCGGTGGAGTCGGTGGCCGTGCCACCGGGCGTGTTGACCACGACGGCGACCGCCGGGCCGGCGGTGCCGGACGGGGCCGTCACCGTGACCGACGTGGCCGTGTCGGCCGTGATGGCCGCATTGGCCCCGCCGATGGTGACCGAGGTGGCACCGGAGAGGTTGGTGCCGCCGATGACGACGGAGTTACCGCCGGCCACAGGGCCCGAGTTGGGCGCCACCGAACCGATGGTCGGGGCGGCCAGATAGGTGTAGCCGGTGGAGTCGGTGGCCGTGCCACCGGGCGTGTTGACCACGACGGCGACCGCCGGGCCGGCGGTGCCGGACGGGGCCGTCACCGTGACCGACGTGGCCGTGTTGGCCGTGATGGCCGCATTGGCCCCGCCGATGGTGACCGAGGTGGCACCGGAGAGGTTGGTGCCGCCGATGACGACGGAGTTACCGCCGGCCACAGGGCCCGAGTTGGGCGCCACCGAACCGATGGTCGGGGCGGCCACGATAGGTGTAGCCGGTGGAGTCGGTGGCCGTGCCACCGGGCGTGTTGACCACGACGGCGACCGCCGGGCCGGCGGTGCCGGACGGGGCCGTCACCGTGACCGACGTGGCCGTGTCGGCCGTGATGGCCGCATTGGCCCCGCCGATGGTGACCGAGGTGGCACCGGAGAGGTTGGTGCCGCCGATGACGACGGAGTTACCGCCGGCCACAGGGCCCGAGTTGGGCGCCACCGAACCGATGGTCGGGGCGGCCAGATAGGTGTAGCCGGTGGAGTCGGTGGCCGTGCCACCGGGCGTGTTGACCACGACGGCGACCGCCGGGCCGGCGGTGCCGGACGGGGCCGTCACCGTGACCGACGTGGCCGTGTCGGCCGTGATGGCCGCATTGGCCCCGCCGATGGTGACCGAGGTGGCACCGGAGAGGTTGGTGCCGCCGATGACGACGGAGTTACCGCCGGCCACAGGGCCCGAGTTGGGCGCCACCGAACCGATGGTCGGGGCGGCCAGATAGGTGTAGCCGGTGGAGTCGGTGGCCGTGCCACCGGGCGTGTTGACCACGACGGCGACCGCCGGGCCGGCGGTGCCGGACGGGGCCGTCACCGTGACCGACGTGGCCGTGTCGGCCGTGATGGCCGCATTGGCCCCGCCGATGGTGACCGAGGTGGCACCGGAGAGGTTGGTGCCGCCGATGACGACGGAATTACCGCCGGCCACAGGGCCCGAGTCGGGCGCCACCGAACCGATGGTCGGGGCGGACACGTAGGTGTAGCCGGTGGAGTCGGTGGCCGTGCCGCTGGTCGTGTTGACCACGACGGCGACCGCCGGGCCGGCGGTGCCGGACGGGACCGTCACCGTGACCGACGTGGCCGTGTTGGCCGTGATGGCCGCATCGGCCCCGCCGATGGTGACCGAGGTGGCACCGGAGAGGTTGGTGCCGCCGATGACGACGGAATTACCGCCGGCCACAGGGCCCGAGTCGGGCGCCACCGAACCGATGGTCGGGGCGGCCTGATAGGTATAGGCGTTGGTCGCCGTGGCCGTACCACCGGTGACGGTGGCGATGATCGTCACCGTACCGGCGCCCGACGGAACGGTGACGGTGATGGACCCGGACGAGTTGGCCGTGACCGTCCCCGGGGTGCCGCCGAAGGTGACGGTGGTGGCGCCCGAGAGGTCGGTGCCGCCGAGGACTACGGAGTTACCGCCGGCGAGCGGACCCGAGCTGGGCGTCACCGACGTGATGGCCGGACCCGAGACGTACATGAAGCCCCCGGTGTCGGTGACCGGACCGCTCGAGGTGGTGACCACGACGTCGGCAGCGCCAGCGGTGCCCGGCGGAGTCGTGACGGTCACCGCGGTTCCCGTGTCGGTTACCACGGTTGCCGCCGCACCACCGATCTTGACCGTGGCGCCCAGCAGGTTCGAGCCGTTGACGACGACCGTGTCGCCTCCGAGAACGCTGCCCGTGTTCGGGACGACCGACGTGATCGTCGGTGCGGACTGGTAGGTGAACGCACCCGGATCGGTCACCGGGCCACCGGCCGTGGTGACCGCGACGTCGGCTGCACCGGCGGTGCCCGACGGCGTGGTCGCCGTGATCTCACCGGCGTTGACGAGCGTGTAGGACTGTGCGTTCTTACCGCCGATCGTGACGGCGGAGACAGTGGACAGGTTGGTACCGTCGATGGTGATCAGGGTCCCACCTGCGATCGGGCCCTGGGCCGGCGCCACCGAACCGATGGTCGGGGCGGACACGTAGGTGTAGCCGGTGGAGTCGGTGGCCGTGCCACCGGGCGTGTTGACCACGACGGCGACCGCCGGGCCGGCGGTGCCGGACGGGGCCGTCACCGTGACCGACGTGGCCGTGTTGGCCGTGATGGCCGCATTGGCCCCGCCGATGGTGACCGAGGTGGCACCGGAGAGGTTGGTGCCGCCGATGACGACGGAGTTACCGCCGGCCACAGGGCCCGAGTTGGGCGCCACCGAACCGATGGTCGGGGCGGCCAGATAGGTGTAGCCGGTGGAGTCGGTGGCCGTGCCACCGGGCGTGTTGACCACGACGGCGACCGCCGGGCCGGCGGTGCCGGACGGGGCCGTCACCGTGACCGACGTGGCCGTGTCGGCCGTGATGGCCGCATTGGCCCCGCCGATGGTGACCGAGGTGGCACCGGAGAGGTTGGTGCCGCCGATGACGACGGAGTTACCGCCGGCCACAGGGCCCGAGTTGGGCGCCACCGAACCGATGGTCGGGGCGGCCAGATAGGTGTAGCCGGTGGAGTCGGTGGCCGTGCCACCGGGCGTGTTGACCACGACGGCGACCGCCGGGCCGGCGGTGCCGGACGGGGCCGTCACCGTGACCGACGTGGCCGTGTTGGCCGTGATGGCCGCATTGGCCCCGCCGATGGTGACCGAGGTGGCACCGGAGAGGTTGGTGCCGCCGATGACGACGGAGTTACCGCCGGCCACAGGGCCCGAGTTGGGCGCCACCGAACCGATGGTCGGGGCGGCCAGATAGGTGTAGCCGCCGGAGTCGGTGGCGGTGCCACCGGTGACGGTGGCGGCGACATCTGCCGGGCCGGCGGTGCCGGACGGGACCGTCACCGTGATCGACGTGGACGTGTTGGCGGTGATGGCCGCACTGGCCCCGCCGATGGTGACCGAGGTGGCACCGGAGAGGTCGGCACCACCGAGGACGACGGAGTTACCGCCGGCCGTCGGGCCCGAGTCGGGCGTCACCGACGAGATGGTGGGCCCGCTGGCCACGACGTCGACCGACCACCGTGGAGCGGGCGCCGCGTAGTTCGGCACCGGTGCGTTCGAACCCTGGTTGAGGTTGGACGCGAGGTCGGAAGGGTAGGCGTCGAGGGCGATCGAGCCGATGTCGACCACGTTGGTGACCACGACGAATTCCGTTTCGTAGGAGTTGAGGGCCTCACCGATGGTCGCCGTGTTCTGCACGGTCCACTGCGCGGTGATCGTGGGCAGGGTGAGCTGCGTGCCACCGGGGATCTGGAACCCCACGTTGAGCGACGTCTCGATGTACGCGCCCGAGGTCTTGAAGTTGCCGGTCGTCTGTGCCGTGCAGGTGCCGGGCACGAAGACGGCGGTGTTGCAGAGCGTGACGGTGTACAGGCCGGATGTCGAACTGTCCCCACCGGACACGCTCAACGAGCCCGGCACAAGCTGCAGGTCGGCGGGGACCGGGGTGATGGACCGGTAGCCGCCGATCCCGGTGACCGTGAAGCCGGAGTTCTTCGACGGGAGTGCCGTCTCGGTGGGTGCCGTCACCGTGGTGAACGTCGAGCCGATCGCGGCGGTGGCCGGGGCCATCACGCCGCCGCCGGTGTCCTCGACGACCGAGACGAGCTGGCCGGAGGCGCTCAACTGGTTCCCCACGAAGTAGCCGCTGCCGGACACCAGATAGGTGATGGTCCCCGTGGCACAGGTGGCGGTAGGAGCGCTCTGGCAGATCTGGAAGGTGCCCGTCTGGGTGCCCGTGGTGGTGACCGTGTTGTTCCAGACCGTGCCGTTGGTCCCCGCTACGTAGCTGGTGGGCACTGGCTGGGCCGGCTCGTACAGGAGCTGCGTGCCCACCACGGCGATGTGGCCCGAGGGCGGTTGGGCGGTGACGGTCAGGCTGGACGGGTTGATCGTCCCGCCGCCAGTCACCAGAGTGGCGGCGTTGAAGCTGTTGACCTGGTACGGAAGGATGGCGCTCGTCGCCGCACAGGCGGTCCCGGTCGCCGAGCACGCGGTCACCGAGCCGGCGAACGCAACGGTGAAGCTGCCCGATCCACCGCTGGCGACGGCGTAGTTACCCGTCGTCAGGCCGTTGGTGAAGCCGGACAGGTACAGCTGCTCACCGGTGGACCACGCCCCCACCGAGGTGATGGTCACGGCCGTGCCCGCCCCTCCGGCCTGGCTCACGGCGGTGACCGTCGACGGGGTCACGGTGTTCGGGATCAGGATCGTGCCGCCGGTCGTTGCGGTGAGTGTGCCGGCGAAGGTGACGGTGAAGCTGCCCACGGCCGTGAAGCCGGTGATGGCGTACGTACCGGCCGTCAGCCCGTTGGTGAACCCGGACAGCTGCACCTGGTCCCCGACGGTCCAGGAGCCGGGGGCGTCGATCGTGACCGTCGATCCGGACTGGCTCGTGGCGGTCGCCGTGACGGTGACCCCGGGCGAATTGGAGTAGGAGGCGGTGCCGTTGGCCACGGTGAGTGTCGGGACGTAGGTGAACAGGTCGGCAGCGGTGGCCGGCGACTGCACGCCCCCGGCGGTCACCTGGACATGGGCCGTGCCGGCGGTGCCGGCCGGCGAGACGGCGGAGATGGAGTCGAGCGAGTTGACGACGTAGCTGGCGGCGTCGACGCCGCCGAAGGTGACACCGGCGGCGCCGGTCACGCCGGTGAAGCTGGTCCCGGTGATGGTGACCTGGGTACCGCCGCCAGCCGGTCCGGAGGCCGGATTGGCCACGGTGGAGAGTCCGGTCACGGTCGGGGAGCCGTAGTAGGAGAACGTATCGGTGGCCGGTGTGGCGGTGGACGTGGAAGCCGGGTTGGTCACCGTGACGTCAACCGGCCCGGCGGCGGCGGCCAGCGGTGCGGTGACCGTGATCTGTGTGGCCGAATTGATCGTGAGGTTGCTGCCGGCCACGTTCCCGAAGTGCACGGCGGACGTGCCCGCAAGGTTGGAACCGACGATGACCACCGGGGTGCCGCCGGCCACCGGTCCGATCGCTCCGGCCGGGGTGGGTGCCACCGTGCCGGTGTCCGTGCCGGCCAACCCACCGGCGAAGGCGACGTTGAACGTCCCGGTACCGACGGAGACGATCGTGTAGATCGCCGCAGGGAGCTTGGTGAACCCGGACAGCGTCACCTGCTGTCCGACCGTCCAGGTCCCCGCCGCGGTGATGGTCACCGGGTTACCGCCGCCATAGGGGGTCTGAACTGCCGAGGTCACCGCCGTGAGCCCGGTGCCGGTCACCGACGGCGCTGCCCAGGTATAGGTGTACTGGCAGACCGCCGTGGTGCAGGTCGACGTGGTCGACGTGGTCAGCAGGGTGTTGGTGACGATGATGTCGTTGACCGCGGTGGTCGAGTGGGCGTACGGGATGGTGATGTCCATGCTGGAGTTCGAGTTCACGGTGACGGCCGCCGGGACCCCGCCGACGGTGGCAGTCGTCGTCGTGGCGTTCTTCGCCCCGAAGTTGGTGCCGCACACCAGGATCACGGTGCCACCCTGGGCGGTCCCGCTGAGTCCCGTCGTCGACGCCGGGCAGGTGGCCGAGCTCGACCCCATGGACGTGATGGTCGGGGGACCTGCCGCCGCGGCGAACGCGCTGTCCACCCCGACGACGGTCAGGCCGGCGAGCCCGAGTAGCAGTGCGACGGCGATCTTGATGATCACGCCGACACGGGACACACGCGAAACGGACTGCTCCATCGAGCCAACCCCCAGGGTTCGTCAAATACGCTCACGCACTGTTACCGACACTCCCCCGGCACAGTCCGCGGGCCCGCATCTGCGGACGGCCCGACGGTAGGTGAAGTGAACAGCGATTGCAATGCGTACTTCGGAAAATCTCCGCCCGGCCCATTCGGAGCGGGCCGATCCACCACGGAGCGTGGGGTGGGTACACCGCATAGTGCGTTGTCCCTGGCGGTCACGTGCGGAGGCAGCCCGGGCCCGTGAGCCGAAACCACCCTGCGAACGCCGGGCACCCCTGGGGTCCCTCGGACCCAGCCCCGGCTGGCCGGATTCCGGGTCCGACGACGCGATGGGGGACCTCAGGCCTCCTTGACCGCGCTCACCAGCTTGGTCAGCGTGTCCTTGGCGTCGCCGAACAGGAGGGTGGTCTTGTCGTCGAAGAGCAGCTCGTTGTCGATCCCGGCGAAACCGGGCCGCATCGAGCGCTTCAGGAAGACGACGTTGGCGGCCTCGTCGGCGTTGATGATCGGCATGCCGTAGATCGGGCTGCCCGGGGTGTTCTTGGCCGCCGGGTTGACCGTGTCGTTGGCCCCGACCACCAGGGCCACGTCGGCCGTGCCCATCTCGGCGTTGGCCTCGTCCATCTCCTTGAGCTCGTCGTAGGGCACGTTCGCCTCGGCCAGGAGCACGTTCATGTGACCCGGCATGCGTCCGGCCACGGGGTGGATGGCGTAGAAGACATCGACCCCGCGCTCCATGAGGAGGTCGGCCAGCTCCCGGACCGTGTGCTGGGCCTGGGCCACGGCCAGCCCGTAGCCGGGGATGATCACTACCTTGTGGGCGTAGGCCATCAGGACGCCGATGTCCTCGGGGGTGCCCGTCCTCACCTGGCGGGTCTCGCCGGCACCGTCGGCCCCGGCACCGGCCGTCACCACCGAACCGAACGCGCTGAACAGGACGTTGGACAGGGAGCGCCCCATCGCCTTGGACATCATCCGGGTGAGGAGGATGCCCGAGGCACCGACCAGGGTGCCGGCGATGATCAGCAGATTGTTGTTGAGGGTGAAGCCCGATGCCGCCACGGCGAGTCCGGTGAACGAGTTGAGCAGCGAGATGAGCACCGGCACGTCGGCTCCGCCGATGGGCAGCACGAAGATGACTCCGAGGACGAGCGACAGGACGGCGGTCCCGATCATGAGGGGCACGCTGTCCGTCAGTACCGTGGCGACGGCGAGGGCGGCGATGGCCAGTCCGACCAGGCCGTTGATCACCTGCTGTGCCGGGGTAGGTGATGGGGCGCCCGGTGATCAGCTCCTGGAGCTTGATGAAGGCGATGGCGCTGCCGCTGAACGACACGCAGCCGATCAGCAGGCCCAGCATTCCCTCGACGATGGCGTACACCGCCGGTTTGGGTCCCCCGAGCGAGTGCAGGTGCGCGTCCGACAGGAAGACCACGATGGAGATCAGCGCTGCTGCGCCGCCGCCCACGCCGTTGAAGATGGCCACGAGCTGCGGCATGGCGGTCATCTTCACCAGACGTGCGACCGGGACGGCGATCACGGCACCGAGCACCATGGCCACGAGCGCCAGCACCAGGTTGGTGGTGTGGTGACTGAAGTGCGCCTCCGGGTTGAAGAAGGTGACGACCACGGCGACCGTGGCGGCTGCAGCGGCCAGCAGGTTGCCGTTCCGGGCGTGCTTGGGCGAGCTCAGCCCCTTGAGGGCGATGATGAAGGCGACGGCCGCCAGCAGGTAGACGAGGTTGATCCAGACGGTCAGGGTCACTTGGCACCGTCCTCGGCGTCGCTGCCCTTCGCCCGGGACTTGTTCTCACCGGGCTTGGCCTTGAACATCTCGAGCATGCGGTCCGTCACGGTGAAGCCGCCGACGATGTTGAGCGTGGCGAGCAGGACGGCGAAGAACCCGAGCACCATCTGCGCCGTGCCCGATGCCGTGCCCATCACGATCATGGCGCCGACGAGCACGATGCCGTGGATGGCGTTGCTGCCCGACATGAGCGGGGTGTGCAGGATGCTCGGCACCCGGGACACGACCTCGTTGCCGACGAACATCGCCAGCACGAAGACCGTGAGGAACTCGAGGATCCCCGTGGTGTTGCCGCTCATGACTCCCCCTGCTCGTTGTCGGTGCCACCCTTGGCGGGCGCGTCGCCGGTGTCCGCCGTCGGCGCCGGCTCCGCTGCCGGCGCCGGCTCCTGCGTCGGTGCGCTCAGCCCCAGCGCCTCGGCGGTCGGACCGTGGACGACCTGCCCGGCACGCACGACGCAGGTTCCGGCGACGATCTCGTCGTCGAAGTCCGGAGCGAGCTCGCCGTCCTTGACCACCAGGCCGAGGAAGTTGGCGATGTTCCTGGCGTAGAGGAAGCTGGCGTGCGTCGGCATCGAGGCCGGCGGGTTGGTCAGCCCTACGACGGTGACCCCGTCGACGACCACGTCCTCCCCGGCGACCGACAGCTCACAGTTGCCACCCGAGTCCGCAGCCATGTCGATGATCACGGCGCCCTCGGCCATACCGCGCACCATCGCCTCGGTCACCAGGATCGGCGCCTTGCGACCGGGGATCTGTGCCGTGGTGATCACCACGTCGGACGCCGCCACCTCGGCGGCCAGCAGCTCCTGCTGCTTGGCCAGGTACTCGGCCGACTGCTCCTTGGCATACCCGCCGGCGCCGTCCTGGGTCTCGAGATCGAGCTCGACGAACTTGGCACCGAGGCTCTGCACCTCTTCCTTGGCGGCGGCGCGCACGTCGTAGGCCCGGACTACGGCACCGAGGCGCCGCGCCGTGGCGATCGCCTGGAGGCCGGCGACTCCCGCTCCCATCACCAGCACCTTGGCCGGAGGCACGGTGCCCGCCGCGGTCATGAACATGGGGAAGAACTTGGCCAGGTGCTCGGCGGCCGACAGCCCGGCGCGGTAGCCCGCCACCGTGGCCTGCGAGGAGAGGGCGTCCATCGACTGGGCCCGGCTGATGCGGGGCAGGAGGTCGAGGCTGTAGACCGTGGCGCCCTTGTCCGCCAGTGCGAGGACGACGTCGGACGACGCCACGGGCTGGAGGAAGCTCATGACCGAGGCACCCTGGGGAAGGAGGGCCACCTCGTCGACGGTGAGCGGCTGCACGTGGGCCACGAAATCGGCACCCTGCAGCGCCCCGGGCGCGTCGGGTGCGATGGTGGCGCCGGCCCTGACGAACTCGTCGTCGGAGAACAGCGCGCCGGCACCGGCGCCCGACTGGACGACCACCTCGACGCCGGTCTTGGCCAGCTTGGCCGCCACCTCGGGGACGATCGCCACGCGACGCTCCCCAGGGCGCGACTCCTTGATGACAGCGAGTTTCACGGGCATGGGTATACCAGGCATTGAGGTGGGCACCTACCACTCCTGCCTGGACGGGGAGTGGGGCGACGGGCGGACGCGACATCGTAGCCATGACGGGCGTTCCGGTCCCCATTCCACCCTCGTCGCCCCCGGCCCACCCTCCTGGCGCACGCGGCAGGCGGCCCTCAGCGGGCCCGGATGCGATGGATCAGGATTCGGGTGTCGACCCGAGGTCGGGCACGGGATGGACCTCGACCACGTCGGCGTGCCGGGCGTCCGGCTCCGGCTCCTGCTCGGTGAGGAAGGTCTCGAGCGGGGCGGTCCCGCCCTCGGCCAGCAGCAGGGTCTGCGCCTCGGTCCGCGAGAACACGGGGATCTCCGGTCCCTCGGCGAACGAGCGGGCGTCGGCACGTGGGATCGGCTTGGCGAAGAAGAAGCCCTGGGCCGCGTCGGCACCGAACGAGCCGGCGATGCGCAGCTGGTTGGCGTTCTCGACCTGTTCGACGATGGCCGACATCCCCAGGCTGTGGGCCATGTGGATCACCGTTTCCACCACCAGCCGGTTGATGCCCTGGTTCGACTCGAGGCCGGCGACGAACGAGCCGTCGATCTTCACGGTGCTGATGGCGTGCCTCTTGAACGGTTCGAAGGACGACCAGTTGGTCCCGACGTCGTCGACCGACAGCTGCACACCCATGTCGGACAGCGCCTGCAGGTCGGCCGAGGCCGTGGGGTCGACCACCGCATCCTCGGTCACCTCGATGTTGAGCTGGTCGCTCGGGAACCCCGACTGTTCGAGGGCCCCGGCCACGGCCACGGACACCTCGCCCCGCTGGAGCTGCTCGACGGTGCAGTTCACGCCCAGCTGGATGCTGCGCGACCAGTGGCATGCCTCCTCGCATGCCGCGGCGACGATCCACCGGGTCAGTGGGCCGATGTCACCGCTCGCCTCCGCCGCCGGTATCAGCAGGTCCGGAGAGATCCGGCCCCGGGTCGGGTGACGCCAGCGCACGAGCGCCTCCATACCGAGCAGGCGGCCGGTCGAGACGTCGACGACCGGGAGGTACTCCAGGTAGGGAGTCCCCTGCAGGGTGAACGTCGGCTCCGGGTAGGTCAGCATGGTGTGGCAGCTCCTGGGCCGATCCGGTGCCGTCCCCCGCGGGGACAGTCCTCACCTGCCGGCCCTGTGCTCCTTCATCGTCCTGCTCGGTCCGGGACTTGAGCGTTTCCCGTGCGGTTCTGTCGCCCGTCGCCCGGGCTGCGGCCGCCTCTGGCGCCACCCCGCTCAGGTGCCGGTCCCGGTGGCCCGCTCGACCGCGGTGAGGAAGGCCGGACGCTCGCCGCCACCGTGGGCGACCAGATTGGCCCCCGTGACGTAGGCGGCCAGGGGTGAGGACAGGAACAGGCAGATCCCCGCCATGTCCGCCGGTGTCCCGAAACGGCCGAGCGGGACGGTGGCGGCCACCTCCGCCATCCCGGCGGCGCCCCCGTAGTGGGCATCGGCGGAGTCGGTGGCCACCAGGCCGGCGCTCAGCGCATTGACGCGCACCTTGGGAGCCCACTCGATGGCCAGTGACGTGGTCAGGCTGATCAATCCCGCCTTGGCCGCACCGTAGGCGGCGGTCCCGGGTGACGGGCGCAATCCGCTCACCGAGGCGATGTTGACGATCGAGCCACCCTCCGCCTGTCCCTGCATCACCGCGTTGCCGGCCTGGGCGCAGAACAGGGCGGCGAGCAGGTTCAGCTGCACGATCGACGCCGAAAACCGAGGCGACGCGGTGCCGGCGTCGGCCGACGGCGAACCGCCGGCGTTGTTGACGAGGACGTCGAGGCGTCCGAAGCGGTCCACCGCGGAGGTCACCACGGCTGCGGCCTGCTCGGCCTCGCGGATGTCGGCCACGACGTAGACGGCGCGCCGTTCGGTGCCGGAGGCATCCACGCCGACGGGAAGTGCACCGTCGTCCACCACCGAGCGCCCGCACACGACGACGTCGGCTCCCGCGTCGAGGAACCCTTCGGCGATCCCCCGTCCGATCCCCTTGGCGCCGCCCGTCACCACGACGGTCCGGCCGGAGAAGTCGAGCGGGTCGACCCGGTCGGTGCTGCCACGTGCTGCCACTGCTGCCTCCCTGGTTCCGACTGGTACTGTCCTGACCACTATTACCTGACACGGCATCAGATCCGAAACGGCTCGGTCCGACCGCCGTAACGGTGGTCGCCGGCGTCACGAGGAACACCGCCGCACCAGCACACGAAATTCACCCGCACGCCGAGTGCGGGGCCGCACTCCTCCCGCCCGCCCTCGGGCCGGGACCGGGGTGACCGGTCCCGCCGCAGACCCCGGAGCACCACATGCCCATCGTCACCCATCAGCGCCGACCCGGCATCGCCGAGGTGGTGATCGATCACCCGCCGGTGAACGCCCTCGACGTGGCGGGCTGGTTCGGACTCGCCGACGCCGTCCTCGCCGCCGGGCGGGTCGTCGACAACCGCGTGGTGGTCCTGCGGGCCGAGGGCCGGGGGTTCTGCGCCGGCGTCGACATCAAGGAGATCCAGGCGAAGGGCGACGAGGCGCTCATCGGCGCCAACCGGGGCTGCTTCGCCGCCTTCGCCGCCGTCTACGAGTGCGAGGTCCCGGTCATCGCCGCCGTCCACGGCTTCTGCCTCGGCGGTGGCGTCGGCCTCGCCGGGAACGCGGACATCGTGGTCGCATCGGAGGACGCCACCTTCGGTCTCCCCGAGGTCGACCGGGGCGCCCTGGGTGCGGCCACCCACCTGTCGAGACTGGTCCCCCAACACCGCATGAGGTCGATGGTCTACACGGCCAAGCCGGCCACGGCTGCCGAACTCCACCACTACGGCTCGGTGCTCCGGGTGGTGCCCGGTGACGCGCTGGTCGACGCCGCCTACGAGGTGGCCGAGGACATCGCCTCCAAGAGCCCGACCATCATCCGCCGGGCCAAGGAGTCCCTCAACGGGATCGACCCGGTCGACGTGCGGTCGAGCTACCGCCTGGAGCAGGGATTCACCTACGAGCTCCATGTCGCCGGGGTGGCGGACGAGCAGCGGGCGGCCTTCGTCGAGAAGCGCGACGCCGACACGTCCCGATGACCACGCCTCCGATGACCACGTCCAGCCCGCACCGACACGGGCGGGTCACCGAGCAGGAGGCACGGGTCGATGGCTGACAAGCGGATGACCCTCGACGAGCTGGTGGGCGAGCTGTCAGACGGCATGACCGTCGGCCTCGGCGGCTGGGGCTCCCGACGCAAGCCGATGGCGGCCGTCCGCGCCATCCTGCGCTCGGACCTCCGCGACCTGACCGTCGTCTCCTACGGAGGACCCGACGTCGGACTCCTGTGCGCTGCGGGCAAGGTGTCCAAGGTGGTCTACGGGTTCGTCACCCTCGACTCCATCCCGACCGACCCCCACTTCAAGGCGGCACGCCAGACCGGTGCCATCGAGGCCATGGAGGTGGACGAGGGAATGTTCTACCTCGGGCTGCTGGCGGCGTCGCAGCGGATCCCCTTCCTCCCGACCCGGTCGGGCCTGGGCTCCGACGTGCTCACCGTCAACCCGTCGCTGCGCACCGTCCGCTCCCCCTACGACGACGGCGAGGAGCTGGTGGCCATGCCCGCGCTCCACCTGGACGCCGCCCTCGTGCACGTGAACCGGGCGGACGCCGCCGGGTCGGGGCAGATCCTCGGCCCCGACCCCTTCTTCGACGAGCTGTTCCTGGGCGCGGCCGACCGACGGTTCGTCACCACCGAGCGCGTGGTGCCGACGACCCAGCTGGCGGAGGAGGGACCGATCCAGACCCTGTGCATCAGCCGCCTGCTGACCGACGGTGTCGTCGAGACCCCGGGTGGCGCCCATTTCACCGCATGCGTCCCCGACTACGGACGCGACGAGGGGTTCCAGAAGGAGTACGTGACCGCAGCGGGCGACCCCGACGCGTGGGCCGCTTTCAGCGAGCGGTTCCTGGCCGTCGGCGAGTCCGACTATCAGGATGCCACCCGGGAGGCTGCGGACCTGCGGGCCGGAGCCAGGGCGGCCAAGGAGGGCGCATGACTGAATCCCCCGAAACCGGCGTCACCCGGGCCGAGTACTGCGCCATCGCATGCGCCGAGGTGTTCCGCGGCGACGGCGAGGTGATGGCCAGCGCCTTCGGCACGGCGCCTGCGCTCGGGGCCCGGCTGGCCCGGCTCACGTTCGCTCCCGACCTCGTGCTGACCGACGGTGACGCCGCCCTGGTCGACGGGGCCCCTCCACTGGGCGCCCGGCCGTCGTCACTCGTGCTACGAGTCCCACATGCCGTACCGACGGGTGTTCGACGTGGTGTGGTCGGGCCGGCGCAACCTGATCATGATGGCCTCGCAGATCGACCGGACCGGCAACCAGAACATCAGTGCCATCGGTCCCTGGGCCCGGCCGAAGGCGCAGCTCGTCGGTGTTCGTGGCGCTCCGGGCAACACCGTCAACCACACGACGAGCTACTGGGTGCCCAACCACTCGACCCGGTCCTTCGTCGAGCAGGTCGACGTGGTGTCCGGAGTGGGCTACGCCCGCGCCGAGGCCGCCGGGCCGTCCGCCACCCGGTTCCACGAGATCCGGTTCGTCGTGTCCAACCTCGGCGTGTTCGACTTCTCCACCCCGGACAAGGTCATGCGCCTGGCATCGGTCCACCCCGGTGTCTCGGTGGACGACGTCGTCGTCGCCACCGGGTTCGACCTCGTGATCCCCGACGCGGTCCCCGAGACCCGCATGCCGACGCCCGAGGAGCTCGACCTCCTCCGAAACGTGCTCGACCCGAAGGGCGCCCGTGACCGCGAGGTCCCCGCGTGACGACCACCAGCACCGGCGCTCCACACGCCCTTCTGCGACCTGGTCGGTGTCCGCTATCCGATCGTCCAGACCGGCATGGGTTGGGTGGCGGGTCCGCGGTTGGTGGCCGCCACCGCCGAGGCCGGCGGACTGGGCATCCTGGCGTCGGCGACGATGACCTTCGACGAGCTGGTGACCGCCATCGGCGAGGTGCGGTCCCGGACCGACCGGCCGTTCGGCGTCAACATGCGGACCGACGTGGCCGACGTGGGTGACCGCGTCGCCCTGATGATCGACAACGGCGTCCGGGTGGCGAGCTTCGCCCAGGCCCCCAACCCCGCGCTCGTCGACCGCTGCCGATCGGCCGGGCTCGTCGTCATGCCGACCATCGGGGCGCGACGCCACGCCGAGAAGGTGGCCGAGTGGGGGGTCGACGCGGTCATCGCCCAGGGTGGCGAAGGTGGGGGCCACACCGGCGCGGTGCCCACGTCGCTGCTCGTGCCGGCCGTCGTCGATGCGGTCGGGGACCGTGCGGCGGTGATCGCCGCCGGTGGGTTCTTCGACGGACGAGGCCTGGTGGCCGCGCTCGCCTACGGCGCGTCGGGCATCGCCATGGGCACCCGCTTCCTGCTCACCCAGGAGAGTCGGGTGCCCGACGAGGTGAAGCAGCTCTACCTGAGGACCCCGGTCACCGGGACGGTGGTCTCGACCAAGGTCGACGGCGCGCCCCAGCGGGTCATCCGCACCGACCTGGTCGACCACCTCGAGCGGTCCGGATGGTTGCGTGCCCTCCCCCGGGCGATGGCCAATGCCCACGCCTTCCGCAAGGAGACGAGGACGACACTTCTCGCGCTCCTGAAGGAGGGCCGCGCCATGAAGCAGGGGAACGAGCTCACCTGGCCCCAGGTGGTCATGGCCGCAAACGCGCCGATGATGACGAAGGCGGCGCTGGTCGACGGGCGTGCCGATGTCGGCGTGCTGCCCACCGGCCAGGTGGTCGGGGAGATCGACGAGCTCCCGACGGTGGCGGATCTCATCGGACGGCGTCATGGCCGAGGCCGGCGAGGTGTTGGACCGGTTGTCGGGCACCGCCGCACCGACGTCTCCCGTTCCCTAGGTACGCACCACCGCTCCGCCCCTATGTCGTTCCCCGCGTAGCGCTGCACGAGCCGTCCGAGCACGGTACGTTCCGCTCGACGTGGGTACGCCGCACACGACGCAGGTGACGCCCGCCATCCTCGTCACCCGGCTTCCGAGAGCGGTGCGTACTGAGCACTCGTACCGACGCGACACCTGTGCGCACTCGGCGCTCGTACCGACGCGACGCATATGCGTAACGGGCGTCGGCGCCGATGCGACACTGGTGTACATCGAGCGACTGTGCCGGCCAAGCGCCGTCGGGGGTCGGTCGACGGATACGGCGCCACGCACGTCGGAAAGAGATTGCCCATTGTGCCCTGGTGGCAACTAGGAGATAATCGGAGCCTGATCCACCGGTCAACCGCCGCACACGCCTCACCCGAACAACGGTGGACCAGCCGGTCCGGAGCGGCGAAACCGCTTCGGAGTGCCGCTTGTCACAGAGGAGTAGCCATGTCGGAATCAGCACTGCGAACTTCATCTGGTCAATGGCAGGGGCCTGACGCCGGTGCGCCGGTGAACATCACGGGCGTCGGTGCCGTGACCGGCTACGGGTGGGGTACCAAGCACCTGTGGGACGGATTCATGCTCGAGGAGAGCGCGGTCAAGCTGACCCAGATCCCGACCAGGTCGACGGGGACGGCGCCTACGTGGCCACCATCGCCCCCGAGGGCGATCGCCGGGACGGTCCGAGCCGGTTCATGCGGTCGCTTCGGTTCGCCGCCCGCGAGGCGATCACCGATGCCCGTCAGCGCGGCTGGCGGCCCGGACCGGTCGTCGGCGTGGTGCACTGCCTGGTGCTGGGCGACGTCGAGATGTGGGCCGACTTCCACCGCTCCGAGGGCAAGCGGGTCCGCGCCCGCCAGTGGGTCAACATGATGCCGTCGACGGTCCTCACCATGATGATGAAGGAGAACGACTTCCACGGACCGACCATGGGGGTGTCGGCCATGTGCGCGTCGGGCAACGCCGGGCTGATCACCGCCAAGTCGTGGCTCGACACCGGGGTCGCCTCCGACGTGATCCTGCTCGCCACCGACCTGTCGCTGATGGGTCAGGACCTCCGCGGCTTCGTCGACGTGGGCGTGGCCGTCGGGGACCGGCCGCCCTTCGATGCGTGCCGTCCCTTCCAGGAGGGCAGCCGTGGATTCGTGGCCGGTGAGGCCGCCGTGGCCATGGTGCTCTCCAAGGAGAGCCGCGGCTCCTACGCCACGATGCTGGGTGGCAGCATGTCGATGGACGCCTACAACGCCGTGGCGTTGGAGCCGGACCTCGGCCAGATCTTCCGGTGCTTCGAGGACGCCATGCGCATCTCCGGAGTCGATCCCGCAGACGTGGCCTACCTCAACGCCCACGGGCCGGGTACGGCCCAGTGCGACGCCGCCGAGGCACGGGTGCTCGACGAGATGTTCCCCCAGGCGCGGGGGATCTTCTCGATCAAGCCGCTCACGGGACACTGCCAGGCGGCGGCTGCGGCCGTGGAGGTCCTGGCCACCATCTACGCCTTCCAGTCGGGGTTCATCCCGGCCCCGCCCCAGGTCGCTCCCGGGCATCCCCGCCTCGTCTCCGGGCACACGCCCCGGGTCCCCGGCCCGATGGTCAAGTCGTCCATCGGCATGGGTGGCTACAACGCCGTCGTGGTGATCGGCGAGCCCCAGGACTGAACCCCGCCGGAAGGCGTCTGCGCTGGGGGTTCGCAGGCCAATTCCGGCTCAAGCTGTGCCTGTGGCCTGCCGATGTTGCGGCGTATGGTTACGGCAAGCAGCTTCGGGAGTCAACGCCCCACGCTCTCCTTCGACCGCATCGAGCGCGGGCCGGCGAACATGCTCGAGCTGTCCGAGGACGTCGACCTCACCATCGACAGCCTGCGCAGCGTCAGCTGGGTGTACGACCGTTCGGCCGACGAGGTCTCCTGGTCGTATCCCTTCGAGGAGCTGTTCGGCTTCGACTCCGGTGACCCCGGGTTCAGCGTCGAGTCGGGCACACCGGTGGTCGGCCAGCCGGAGATCACCGTGCATGCACCGGCCCCCGGGCCACGGCTGCCCGTCGACGTCGGCCGGGCCGTGCTCGAACCGGTTCTCGCCCCGATCTCGCTGGGTGTCCCACCGGCCCACTACGACCTGCGGATGGTGGTCGTCTCCCCCGACGGAACCCAGCACGAGGTGGTGGTCCGGGCGTCGCCGATCACCGTCGGTGTCGGCGGCGCCGGCCAGCCCTCCGTCGACGGCGACAACTACTACGTCGGGGTCGTCATCGACGTCACCGGCACCCACCGCTTCGAGCGCGAGCTGGGTGAGCTGGTCGACCGCTACCGCCTGCTGACCGAGGTCTCGCCCGACGCCGTCGTCGTCCACCAGGAGGCCCGACTGGTCTACGGGAACC
Source organism: uncultured Acidimicrobiales bacterium (assembly GCA_963841925.1). Lineage (GTDB taxonomy): Bacteria > Actinomycetota > Acidimicrobiia > Acidimicrobiales > RAAP-2 > Bog-756. The sequence continues at coordinate 167,690 of CAWJER010000015.1, read as the reverse complement.
GCGCTGCGCTCCGCCTGATCGGCCTGGACCTGGACCCCGAGAACGCCAAGGAGCTCTACGGCCGGTTCATCACCGACTTCATCCATCCGGGGGACATCGGCGACACCATCGAGCGGATCGCCGAGCTCCAGGAGGACGGGCAGTTCTTCGAGCACGGCGAAGCACGGATCCTCCGGACGGACGGCACGTCGGTGATCGTCGAGGTCACCAGCATCCGCACCCACTGGGCCGGCCAACCGGCCTACCAGGTGATCATGCGGGACGTCTCGGAGCGCCGTGCCGCCGAGGCCGCCAACCGCTACCGGGCCAACCTCGTCGCCCAGGTGTCCGACGCCATCATCGGCATCGACGCCGACGGCAAGATCGAGAGTTGGAACGAGGCGGCCCAGGCCATCTACGGCTGGACCGAGTCCGAGGTGGCAGGCATGTCGATCAGCGCGGTCGTCAGCGCCAACCGGAGCGAGAGCGCATCCGTGCTCGAGCGGGGTCAGCGCCGGCACCGCCGCAAGGACGGGTCCGAGGTCGATGTGCTGGTCGCCATCGACCCGCTGATCGACGACGACACGCAGCCGGCCGGATGGGTGGTCGTGTGCACCGAGCTCACCGACGCACGCCAGGCGGAGGCGGGGCGCCGCGCCGCCGAGGAGCGCTACGAGGCCGTCGTGGCGTCACTGAGCGAGGGGATCATCCTCTTCGACGACCAGGGGAGCATCTCCGCCCACAACTCGGCGGCGACCCGCATCCTCGGGGACCGACTGGCGTACACCAAGGGACACCAGATGTTCACCGGGGCGGCCATCGCCATCTCCGCCTCCGGTACCCCCCTGTCGGCCGACATGTTCCCCCACATGAAGACCCTGGCCCGGGGCGACTCCGAGGACGACGTGGTCATCGGCGTGACGGACGACAACGGTCGCCGCCAGTGGTTGTCCCTCAGCTCCCGGCTCCTGTCGGGCGCCGGCAAGGCGGACGCCCCCATGGTCGTCTGCTCGTTCACCGACGTGACGGACCGCAAGGTCGCCGAGGCGCAGCTCCACTGGCTCGCCTACCACGACGCGCTCACCGGGCTCGGCAACCGTTCCTTCTTCAACGACGAGCTCGAGCGTGAGCTGATGATCTCGATGCAGCACGAGACCAATCTGGCGGTGCTCTTCATCGACCTCGACCGCTTCAAGCTGGTCAACGACTCGTTCGGCCACGTCAGTGGGGACGAGCTCCTGAAGGAGCTGGCCCGCCGGTTCAAGACGGCATCGCGCAAGGGCGACGTGGTCAGCCGGTTCTCGGGGGACGAGTTCGTCGTCCTGTGCTCGGACGTACGCGACCTGGAGCACGCCGTCGAGCTCGCCTCGGAGTACGCCACGGTCACCGAGGCGCCCTTCAAGCTGTCGACCGGCCGCTCGGTCGTGGTCACGGCGAGCGTCGGTGTGGCCTACGTCGTCCAGGGCGACCAGACGGCCTCGGACATCCTCCAGCAGGCGGACACCGCCATGTTCAAGGCCAAGAACAACGGTCGGGCGCGCGTCGAGGTCTTCGACGAGTCCCTCCGTGAGAACTCGGTCGCCCGCCTCGAGATCTACGACGACCTGCGCCACTCCATCGAGAACGACGAGCTCGTGGTCCACTACCAGCCCATCGCGTCGGTGGCCAACGGCAGGATCGTCGCCCTCGAGGCACTCGTGCGGTGGAACCACCCGACCCGTGGACTGCTCGGCCCCATGGAGTTCATCCCCTTCGCCGAGGAGACCGACCTGATCTTCTCCCTCGGCCGCTGGGTCCTGCGCGAGGCGTGCGTCACCATGGCGCGGTGGCGCAACGACGTCCCCGGGGCCGAGGACGCGTACATCACGGTCAACCTGTCGGTGCACCAGCTGAGCGACTCCACGCTGCTCGCCTCGATCGCCGAGGCGCTGGCCGACTCCGGCCTTCCGCCCGAGGCCCTGGTCCTCGAGGTCACCGAGTCGCTGCTGATGAGCGAGACCTCCGAGACGGTGGACGCGTTGAGTGGCATCCACGCCATGGGCGTCGGCCTGGCCATCGACGACTTCGGGACCGGCGAGTCCTCACTGGCCCGCCTGAAGCGCTTCCCGGTGAAGGTCCTGAAGATCGACAAGTCGTTCGTCGACGGTCTCGGCATCCTGGAGACCGACGAGGCGATCGTGGCCGCCATCGTGCAGCTCTCCAAGGCACTGGGCCTCGTGGTCCTGGCCGAGGGGGTCGAGACCCCCGTCCAGCTCGAGCGGGTGGCGGCGCTGGGTTGCGACCTCTATCAGGGCTACCTGATGTCGCGACCGGTCAGCGCCGACTGCGTCGACTTCGGCAAGCGGGCCGAGACGACACCGCAGACTGACCTCCCCGCGTAGCGGCGTGCTCCGGCACCCGCTATGCGGGGCGGGCCCGGTGGCGGGCCGGCCGGCTCAGCCCAGCCGCTCGATGACGGTGGCGTTGGCCTGGCCGCCGCCCTCGCACATGGTCTGCAGCCCGTAGCGGGCGCCGGTGCGCTCCATCTCGTTGAGCAGCGTGGCCATGAGCCGCGCCCCGAGCCGCCGGTCGGGTGCCCGATGGCGATGGCACCGCCGTTGACGTTGACCCGGTCCATGTCCGGATGGTGTTCCTTCTCCCATGCCAGCACCACCGAGGCGAACGCCTCGTTGATCTCGATGAGGTCGATGTCGTCGAGCGACAGCTTCGCCTTCTCGAGCACCAGTGTCGTGGCCGGGATAGGCGCCGTCAGCATGATCACCGGGTCGTTGGCCGCAACCGCGAACGTGTGGAACCGGGCGCGCGGAGTGAGCCCGAGCTGCCCGGCGCGCTCCTCGGACATGATCAGCACGGCGGCGGCGCCGTCGGAGATCTGCGACGACGAGGCCGCCGTCACGAGCCCGTCCTCGACGAAACACGGCGGCAGCGACGCCAGCTTCTCGTACGTCGAACCGGCCCGGACGCCCTCGTCGAAGGTCAGCGGCCCCTCGTCGGCCGGGTCTCCCTCGTCGGTGCCGGCCACGGCGACCTTGTCCTCCACCCGGGCCCGGCGGGTGGCCAGCGGGACGATCTCCCGGTCGAACCGGCCCTCGGCGATGGCCCGGGCGGCCCGGTCGTGCGAGCGAAGCGCGAACCGGTCCATCTCCTCGCGGGTGATGCCCCAGCGGGCGGCGATCTGCTCGGCGCACAGTCCCTGGTGGATGAAGTCGAACCGGCCATGGACGGTCGGGCCGTAGGCCTCGCCCGGGCCGTGCTCGGTGGTCGACCCGATCGGCACCCGGCTCATCGCCTCGACGCCGCCGCCGATCACGATGTCCATGGCCCCCGAGGCGACGGCCTGCGCGGCGAAATGGACCGCCTGCTGGGCGGACCCGCACTGGCGGTCGACCGTGGTGCCGGGCACCGTGTCGGGGAACCCGGCGGCCAGTGCGGCATTGCGGCCGATGTTCATGGCCTGCTCGCCCACGGTCATGGTGCAGCCGAAGACGACGTCCTCCACCAGTGCGGGGTCCAGGTCGTTGCGCGCCAGCAGCGCCACCAGCGGCTGCGCGGCGAGATCCACGGCGTGCCACCCGGACAACCGCCCGTTCTTCTTCCCTACCGGGGTGCGGACGACATCGACGATCACAGCGCTGGCCATCCCGCCATTGTGGCCGATGGGCCACGGTTGCCGGAAATCTGGCGGTGTGTCAGATTTCCCCTCGACCGAGCCGGGCGCGCCACGCCACCGGCCGAACCGAGGGACGCCCCCGATGGACGAGCTGGACGACACACCGATGGACCTGCACTACTCCGACGCCCAGGAGGCGTTCCGGGCCGAGGCCCGTGCCTGGCTCGCCGCCCACGTGCCCGCACCCCGGTCGCTCCCCTCGCTCGACACCGCCGAGGGGTTCGAGGCCCATCGGGCCTGGGAGGCCGAGCTGGCGGCGGACCGATGGTCCGTCGTGTCCTGGCCCGAGGAGTACGGCGGCCGTGGCGTGGGGATCGTCGAGTGGCTCGTGTTCGAGGAGGAGTACTGGCGGGCCCAGGCACCCCTGCGGGTCAGCCAGAACGGGGTCTTCCTGCTCGCACCGACCATGTTCGAGTTCGGCACCGTCGCCCAGAAGTCCCGGTTCCTCCCCCCGATGGCGTCGGCCACGGAGATCTGGTGCCAGGGGTGGTCCGAGCCCGACGCCGGCAGCGACCTCGCCGGCATCCGCAGCCGTGCCCGCCGGTCGGACGCCGAAGGCGGCTGGGTCCTGGACGGTCAGAAGACGTGGGCCTCCCGCGGCGCCTTCGCCGAGTGGTGCTTCGGCCTCTTCCGCACCGATCCCGAGGCCGAGCGCCACCGGGGGCTGACCTACTTCCTGATCGACATGGCCACCCCCGGGGTGACCGTCCGCCCCATCCCCCAGATCGACGGGGAGACCGGGTTCGCCGAGCTGTTCTTCGAGGACGTGTTCGTGCCCGACGACCAGGTGCTGGGCGACGTCGGCCGGGGATGGAACGTGGCCATGGCCACCGCCGGGTCCGAGCGGGGTCTCAGCCTGCGCAGCCCGGCCCGCTACAGCCGGGCCGCGGACCGACTGGTCGACCTGTACGCCGAGCGTCTGGCGGCCGACCCCGAGCGCGCCCGGCGCAGCGCCGACGCCGTGGCCCGGGCCTGGATGGATGCCGAGGCCTACCGTCTCAACACCCTGTGGACCGCCACCCGCGTCCTCGACGGGGGATCGGTGGGGCCCGAGGCCAGCGCCAACAAGATCCACTGGTCCGAGACCGACCTGGCCATCCACCGCGCCGCCCTCGCACTCCTCGGCCCCGAGGCCGAGTTCCACGGGGACGGGGTCGACGCGCCGTGGCTCGACGGCTTCCTCTTCGCACTGGCCGGGCCCATCTACGCCGGCACCAACGAGATCCAGCGGAACGTGGTGGCCGAGCGCATGCTCGGGCTGCCGCGGGCCTGAGCGGGAGCGACCGGCATGCACTTCGCCTTCACCGACCAGCAGCTCGAGTTCCGCGACGCCGTCCGCCAGGTGCTCGGCAACGAGTGCGGCACCGACGACGTGCGTGCCGCCTTCGATGCGCCCGCCGCCCGGACGCCACGCTGGGCCACGCTGGCCGAGCTCGGGGTCACGGGAGTGACGGTGCCCGAGGTCCACGGCGGACTGGCGCTCGGACTCGTCGACCTGGTGCCCCTGGTGGAGGAGGCCGGTCGGGTGGCCCTGCCCGAGCCGCTGGGGACGACCACCGGGATCGCCGCTCCGCTGCTGGCCGATCTCGACGCCTCCGGCGGCGGCGACCCGCGGATCGGTCCGTGGCTCGATGCCATCGCCGACGGCGCACTGACCGCGGCCGTCGCCGATCCCCGCCGGCCGGGCGGGCCTGTCGCCGGGGCGGACGGCGCCGACCTCCTCCTGGTGGTGGCCGACGGTCCCCACGGACGCGAGCTCCACGGTGTCGACGGCACCTCGGTCAGCGTCGACCCGGTCCCCTCGCTCGACCCGACCCGCCGGCTGGGCGCCCCGGTGTGGACGCCCTCGCCGGCGACCCTGCTCGTTCCGGGCGGTGGGGCCCGGGACCTGCTGACCACCACCGAGGACCGGGCGGCCGTGGTGACCGGCGCCGAGCTGCTCGGCCTGGCCGACACCATGGTCGACCTCACCGCCGCCTACGCCAAGGACCGCCACCAGTTCGGCAAGCCCATCGGCAGCTTCCAGGCCGTCAAGCACCTCCTGGCCGGGGCGCAGGTCCTGCTCGAGTTCGCCCGTCCCGTCGTCTACGGGGCGGCCTGGTCGCTCGACTCCGGGGACCCCGACGCCTCGCGGGCCGCCTCGGTGGCCAAGGCCTACGCGTCGGACGCCGCCGTCGAGGCCGCCCGGGTGTCACTGCAGGTGCACGGCGCCATCGGCTACACGTGGGAGTGCGACCTGCACCTCTTCCTCAAGCGCACCTGGGCACTGGCCGAGGCGTGGGGGTCGGCCGACGACCACCGGGCCCGCCTGCTCGACTCCCTCCTCGCCGGGCACTGAACGCCCCGCCGTCCCGTCGTCGGCCGGGCGCGGCCGACCGGTGCCGGTCAGGGCTGGGCGAAGCCGTAGACGGTGACGCCGTTGTACTGCAGCGAGTGGGTCGGCAGGTAGGGGCCGTTGATGATCACGGCCAGGCTCCCGGTGGCGGCGGGTCCGGCGTCCCCCTCCACCGTGACCACGGCACCGTCCGGCCAGACCTGGGCCACCAGGCCGACGTGCACCGACGACGCCGTCGAGCACGGTCCGGTGCCGTAGAGGACGGCGTCGCCCGGCAGCGGGGCCGCCGTCGGGGGCAGGACCCCCGAGTTGGCCGCCGCCCAGTCGTAGATGTAGCCGGTGAACGCGTACGTCGGGATCGGCACCCCGGCCTGCTGCCACACCCAGGTGGCGAACAGCGCGCACCACGCCTCGCACGGGCCGTACGGGTTGCAGAAGTATCCGGTGTCCGGGTCGGCGTTCACCTGCCCGGCCGCCACGGACACGATGGCCGACGACGTGGCCGATGCCGAGGGGTCCGGCGGGTTGGCGAACGAGTAGCTGAACCCGTCCGGGTCGAGCAGCCAGTAGCCGGAGCCGTCCTGGTCCAGGTTGATGGCGGCCACCGGGAGGATGTCGTGCGGGTTCCCGTCGAGACCGCCGCCGAGCGAGCCCTGGAAGACGGCATCGCCCTCGGTGAAGACGCCGCCGTCGGTCGCCACGAAGTAGTAGCCGGCGTCGTCCGGCGTCGCCGCCATGCCCACGATCGGGTCGTTCAGCGGTTTGCCCCCCATGGATCCGAAGAACGGCGCGTCCCCGTAGGCGAAGATGCCGCCGTCCCCGGCGACGAGCCAGTACCCGAGCCCGGTGTGGGTCGGGGCCATACCGGTGACCGCCGACACCAGCGGTGTGCCCCCCATGGACCCCAGGAACGGAGCGTCCCCGAAGGCGAAGATGCCGCCGTCGGACGCCACCAGCCAGTACCCCTTGCCGGTGGGCGTCGACGCCATCCCGACGATGGGCTGGTTCAGCGGGACCGCTCCCATCGAGCCGTAGAAGGCGGCGTCGCCGAAGGCGAAGACGCCGCCGTCGAGGGCCGCCAGCCAGTACCCCTTGCCGTCGGGCGTCGCCGCCATGGCCACGATCGGCCCCTGGAGGTGCAGCGCGCCGAGTGAGCCGTAGTACCCGGCGTTCCCCACGGCGTAGACGCCGCCGTCGGCCGAGGCCAGCCAGTAGCCCTCGTCGGCCACCGTGGCGGCGGGGTTCACCGCCTGGGCTACGACCACCGAGTTGAGGGTCTGGGTGACCGGACCGCCGACGGCGGGGGCGCCGAAACCGACGACACCGCCTCCGCTGTAGACGTGCGGGGAGTCCAGGGCGTGCGACACGAGGGCGGAGCCCGTGGGGGCGGCCGTCGCCGGAGGAGCGGCCACCACGGCCGTCGCCACGGTCACTACGACGGCGACGGCTACGGCCATCATCGTCATCGACGAACCTCGCATCGCGCCCGTGGCTCGCATCGGCCCCATGGTAGGCAAGGGGCTCGACGGGCGAAAGGGGTGATTCGGTCCGGCGCCGAGAGTTCACCCGTCGTTCATCCGGGACCGCCACTCGCTGCCCCCCGCCGGGGCCGTCCGCCACCACCCGCCCAGGCCCGTCACGCCACCAACTGACACACCGTCAGAAGCGGGGATACACTCCCCCCATGGCCGAACTGCCGATGATCATCTCCGTCGACGACCACATCGTCGAGCCCGCCACCACGTGGACCGACCGCATCCCGAGCCGGTACCACGACGTCTGCCCACGCATCGTGCGGGCGCCGATGGGCGAGATCACCTTCGTCGGTGGCAAGCTCACCGTGAAGCCGGGCTCGGAGGGCAACCCGACCGACTGGTGGTACTACGAGGACCTGAAGCGGCCCCTGCTCCGGGTCGACTCGGCCGTGGGCGTCCCCCGCGACGAGGTCACCATGAAGGGCATCACCTACGAGGACATGCGCCCGGGCTCCTACAGCCAGAAGGAGCGCCTCGAGGACATGGACGAGAACCACATCGAGGCCTCGCTGTGCTTCCCGACGTTCCCCCGCTTCTGCGGCCAGACCTTCACCGAGGCGAAGGACAAGGAGCTCGGCCTCCTGTGCGTCGAGGCCTACAACGACTACCAGGTCGAGGAGTGGTGCGCCGGCACCGGCGGCCGCCTGGTCCCGCTCGTCATCGTGCCGCTGTGGGACGCCCACCTGGCAGCGGCCGAGGTCAGGCGCAACGCCGAGCGCGGGTGCGCGCCGTCTGCTTCTCCGAGATCCCCGCCTACCTGGGACTCCCCTCGATCCACGACCCGGACAACTACTGGGACCCGTTCTTCGCGGCGTGCGACGAGACCTCCATGGTCGTGAACATGCACATCGGCTCCAGCTCGAAGATGCCGTCGACGTCGCCCGACGCGCCGGCCGCCGTGGGATCGTCGCTCACCCACATCAACGCCGAGCTGTCGATGACCGACTTCCTCCTGTCCGGCCTCTTCGAGCGCTTCTCGAACCTGAAGGTGGCCTACTCCGAGGGCCAGATCGGCTGGATCCCCCACCTGCTCCACCGCATGGACGTGGTGTGGGAGGACAACCGTGGCTGGGGCGGCATCGGCGACAAGGTGCCCAATCCGCCGTCCAGCTACTTCAAGGACCACGTCTTCGGCTGCTTCTTCGACGATCCCAACGGCCTGACGCTCATCGACCAGATCGGCGAGGACAACATCACCTACGAGTCGGACTACCCGCACTCGGACTCCACGTGGCCCCGCACCCGCCAGATCGCCGAGAAGCAGATGGCCGGCCTCACCGACGAGCAGCGCTACAAGGTCGTCCGCGGCAACGCCATCAGGCTGTTCGGCCTCGACTTCCAGTGACCACCGGGCAGTAGACCGACGTGGACCTGCGTTTCAGCGACGCCGAGCAGGCGTTCCGCGACGAACTGCGCGCCTGGCTCGACGCCACCCTCCCGGGCCTGCCGCCGAAGCCGTCGCCCGACGACTGGCCGGGCCGGCGCGCCTACGACACCCACTGGCAGCGGCTCCTGTTCGACGCCGGCTACGCCGGGGTGGACTGGCCCACCGAGGGTGGCGGCCGCGGCAGCACGGCCGTCGAGGAGCTCATCTTCAAGGAGGAGCTCGAGCGGGCGCACGCTCCCTACGTCGGGGTGAACTTCGTGGGCCTGCTCCACGCCGGCCCAACCGTGATCGCCGAGGGGACCCCCGAACAGCGCGCCCGGTTCCTGCCGCCCGATCCTGCGGGGGGACGAGGTGTGGTGCCAGGGGTTCTCCGAGCCCAACGCCGGTTCCGACCTCGCCTCGATGCGGACCCGCGCCGTACGCGACGGCGACGACTACGTCGTCACGGGCCAGAAGATCTGGACGTCGCACGCCGAGGTGGCCGACTACTGCGAACTGCTCGTGCGCACCGGGCCCGAGGACAGCCGCCACCGTGGCATCTCGTGGCTCATCCTCCCGATGGACTCCCCCGGCGTCGACATCCGCCCCCTGCACACCATCGCCGGTTCGACCGAGTTCGCCGAACTGTTCCTGGACGAGGTGCGGGTCCCGGTGGCCAACCGCGTGGGCGAGGAGAACGACGGGTGGCGGGTCACCATGGTGACGCTCAGCTTCGAACGGGGCACCGCCTTCGTCGGCGACCTCCTCGAGGCCATCGACCTGCTGTCACACCACCGTGGCCCTGGCCCGGCGCACCGGTGCCTGGGCCGACCCCGGCGTCCGCCGCCAGGCCGGGCACCTGAAGGCAGAGCTCGACGCCCTCTACGCCCTCACCAAGCGCAACGTCTCCCAGGCCGCCCGCACCGGCATCCCCGGGGTCGGCGGCACCTACTTCAAGCTCGCCTACTCCGAGACCCGCCACAAGCTCGGCGAGTTCTCCCTCGCCCTGCTCGACCGGGCCGGGCTGGCCGCCCACGACCTCGAGGGGACCGACGGTGCCGGCCTGCTGCCGGCCGGGGCCATGGTGGAGGACTGGCTGCGGGGGATCTCGCTCACCATCGCGGCCGGCACGTCCCAGATCCAACGGAACATCGTCGGCGAGCGGATCCTGGGCCTTCCCAAGGAGCCGCAGTCCACGGCGGGGCGGAAGGGCTAGGGGCGACGATGGACTTCGAGGTCTCGGAATTCCAGACGGAGCTGGCCCACGGCATCCGCAGGCTGTGCGAGGGAGCCTTCCCGCTCGAGGTGGTGCGCGCCGGCCGAGTCGACCGACCGGGTCGTCGACCGTGACGGGTGGCGACGGCTGGGCGACGCCGGCGTGTTCCACCTGTGCCTGGCCGAGGAGGCCGGCGGCGTGGGCCTCGGACTGGCCGAGGCCGCCCTGGTCTTCGAGGAGCTCGGTCGGGCGCTGGTCCCCGGGCCGCTGGTCGCCTCCCATCTGGCCGCAGGCCTGATCGACGGCGCCGACGACGGCTCGGTGGTCGTCGGGCTCGTCGAGCGCCCGGTGCCCGGCGCCGTCGGCAGCGGCACCCTCCCGGTGGTGGTCGAGCACCTGGCCGACCTCGACGTGCTGCTGGTGCTCTCGTCCGAGGGCGTCGAGCGCCTCGACCCGGCGTCGTTGGGGGCCACGCCCCTGCCGCGTCCCATGGACCCGCTCACCCCGGTGTGGTCACTGCCCGCGCTGCCCGACGGCGAACCGGTGGCCGGGTCCCGACGTCGCCGCCTGGTGGCGCCGGGACGGCACCGTGCTGACCGCCGCGCTCCAGGTCGGGACGGCCCAGTGGGCCTGCGACCTCGCCGTCGAGTACGCCAAGGGCCGGGTCCAGTTCGGCCGGCCGATCGGCGGGTTCCAGGCCGTGAAGCACCTCTGCGCCGACATGGCCGTACGGGCCGAGGTCGCCCGCTGCGCCGTCCAGGCCGCGGCGGTCACCGTCGACCAGCCCGACGTCGGCGACGCCGACGTGGCGGCAGCCGGGGCCAAGCTCCTCGCCGACGAGGCGGCGGTCACCAACGGCAGGTCGTGCATCCAGGTCCACGGGGGCATGGGGTTCACCTGGGAGGTCCCCGCCCACCTCGCCTACAAGCGGGCCCGGGTCCTCGCCACCCAGTTCGGGGGCGACGACGCCCTGGCCGAGACCCTGGCCGACTCCCTGGTACCCGGCTGACGGACGGTCCCGGCGGCGACCCGGCCGGGCGAGCCGCCCACGACGGACGCACGCCCCCCACGGGGGCCCGAGCAAGTGAGGTTCACCCGGTGACCGACTCTCCCATCGCCCCGCCCACCGACGTGGTGCCCGTGCTGCCCGAAGGCACCGTCTCGTTCGGGATGCAGCTGCCCGTCCAGTCCCAGTCCACCATCTACGTGGAGCCGTGGGAGGCGGGCGCCGGCCCGGCCGAGCTGGCCCGGGTGGCCCGGGCGTGCGAGGCGGCCGGCTTCTTCTACGTCGGCGTGTGCGACCACACCTTCATCCCCGACCGTCTGGCCGGCGCCATGAGCACGACCTGGTACGACACCATCGCCACCCTCGGCTGGCTGGCCGGCGTGACCGAGCGGATCCGTCTGCTGTCCCACATCTACGTGGCCGCGCTCCGCCACCCGCTGCGGGCGGCGAAGGAGTTCGCCACGGTCGACGTCCTCTCCTCGGGCCGGGTGATCTGCGGTGTGGGCGCCGGTCACGTGACCGAGGAGTTCGACCTGATGGGCCCCGCCTTCGACGAGCGGGGACCGGCGACCGACGAGGCGATCGCCGGCCTGGCCCTCGGTCTGAGCGAGGAGTTCCCCGAGCTGGACGGCCCACGCTGGCCGGCGTCGGGGCTCGGGCTCAAGCCGCGACCCGTGCAGTCGCCCCGGCCCCCCATCTGGGTCGGCGGTTCGTCGCCGGCCGCGCTGCGACGCACGGCCCGGTTCGCCGACGGCTGGCTGCCCCAGTCGGTGGGACCCAACGTCGAACTCCTGGCCACCCTCCACGAGCTGCGCGCCGAGTACCGGGCCGGCGCCCCGCTCGACATCGGCGCCATCGCCTTCCCGATGTACCTGGGCACCCCGCCGGAAGGCAACGAGCTGCCGCCGGGCACCGTCCAGGGCACCCCGGACCGGCTGGCCGAGTACCTGCACCCGTTCGGCGAGGCGGGGGTCGGCCAGGTCCAGGTCCGGTTCCCGGCGCACTCACCCGAGGAGCTGTGCGACCAGATCGCCGCATTCGGCGCCCAGGTGATCCCGCTGGTCAACGGCTGACCGGCCCGCCGCCGGCCGGAGGGCCTACCCGGCAGCCGTGGTCGCGGTCGAGGTCGAGGTCGGCCCGGATCCCTTCACGGTGGTGGTCGTGGAGGAGCCCGACGTGGTCGTCGTGGTGGTGCCCACCGTACCGGTCGTCGTCGTGGAGGAACCGGGCGCGGCCCACCGTGGACGTCGTGCCACCGATCGTCGTCGTCGTGGTCGCCACCGGGGGCGCCGTCGTCGTGGTCGTGGTCGCCACCGGATGGGTCGTGGTGGTCGTGGTGCCCAGGATGCCCGGGATGATGCCGTTCGGGTTGTTGGTCGTGATGGTGGTGATCGGCTTGGGTGCCGGCGGGTACAGGAGCGTCAGGGTGCCGAACCCGAGGAAGGCGACCAGCATCAGCACCGTCGACCGACGGACGGGGACCGAGCGCGACAGCGGCTCGGCCATGAGGCCCACCAGGGCGCTGTGGGGCGGCTGCACCAGGACGGCCTCACCGGTCGGCCGGGGCACCTCCTCCACCTCGTCGGCTGTCGGCCCGGCGTCCTCGACGGACTCCCGTCCGAGCTCACGGGGTGCGCCTCGTGGCGGTGGTCCCGACGCCGGGCGAGGTGATGCCCGCGGCGCGCAGGGCGTTGGACGCCCGGAGCCGGATCTCGCGCGCCACCTCGAACTGGCGGCCGGGCAGGGTGCGGGCGATGAGGCGGAGTTGCACGTAGCCGACGTCGATCGTCTCCACCCCGGCCACCACCGGGTCGCCCAGGAGCAGGTCGGACCAGTCCGGGTCGTGCGGCCATGTCCGAGACGACCTCCTTCAGGATGCGGGTCACCTCGACCAGGTCCTCGGTCACCGACACCGGGATGTCGATGACGGCCCGCGACCAGTCCTTCGACAGGTTGGTCACCTGGCGGAGGGCGCTGTTCGGGACCACCACCAGCTCGCCCTGCTGGGTGCGCAGCTTGGTGACCCGCAGCGTCAGCTCCTCGACCGTCCCGGTGATCCCGCGTGGTCTGGCCGGGCATCGACAGCCGGATGACGTCACCGAAGGCGAACTGGTGCTCGGCGAACAGGAAGAACCCGGCGAGGAGGTCACCCACCATCTGCTGGGCACCGAACCCGAGCCCGATCCCGATGACGGTGGCCGGCGCCACCAGGGTGGTGAGGGGGATCCCCAGCCGGTCGAAGGCCACGATGCCGGCGACGAAGTAGGTCAGGGCGACGACCACCCACTCGACGGCCTCGCTGATGGCCCGGGAGCGCTTGAGCGACTCCGAGGCCACGATCCCGGTCTCGATCTGCCGCCTGATCTGGGTGTCGATCCACCGGCGCCGGCGGGCGGCCGACCCAGTGGGCCAGGCGCACGAAGAGGCCGGCACCGAGCACGAGCACGATGACGGGCAGCAGGTCGTCCCGGAGGTAGGTGGTGTGGATGCCCGCACCTTACCGTCGGCGCCTTGTCCCGAGCGGGGCCGCGCCGCCGACCGCCCCTCCCGTCCCTGCCCGCCTGCGTGCCATAATCTGACGCACTGTCAGTTCCGGGGGGACTCGGCGACGGGTCCGCAGCCGACCGCCGCCGTCCCGCCGTCACATCCAAGCGCACACGGCGAGGGCGACCGCCCGAGCCACACGGAGGGAACGCCACCATGCTCGACTACGTGATCCGAGCGGCACCGTCGTCGACGGCACCGGTGCGCCCGGCTTCCGGGCCGACGTCGGGATCAGGGACGGTGTCATCGTCGCCGTCGGCACCGTCGACGAGGCCGGGACGACCGAGCTCGACGCCGAGGGGCTGGTGGTCGCCCCCGGGATCATCGACCCCCACACCCACTACGACGCCCAGCTGTTCTGGGACCCGACCGCGTCACCCTCGAACCTGCACGGCGTGACGACGGTGATCGCCGGGAACTGCGGCTTCACCCTCGCCCCGATCAAGCCCGCCGACCACGACTACATCCGGCGCATGATGGCCAAGGTGGAGGGCATGCCCCTGGTGGCGTTCGAGGACGGGATCGACTGGAACTGGGAGACGTTCGAGCGAGTACCTGGGCCGGCTCGAGGGCAACCTCGGCGTCAACGCCGGGTTCCTGGTCGGGCACTGCGCCATCCGCCGCTGGGTGATGGGCGCCGACCGGGCCGCCGAGGTGGCCGACGACGAGGAGCTGGCCGCCATGACCCGCCTGCTGGCCGAGTCGATCGAGGCCGGCGGCCTCGGGTTCTCGTCGTCACAGTCGCGCACCCATTCCGACGGCGACGGCAACCCGATCTCGTCGCGGTACGCCGACCGTCGGGAGATGCTCGCCTTCTGCGAGGTCGTCCGCGACCACCCTGGCACCACCCTCGAGTACATCACCAACGGCTGCCTCGACTTCTTCTCCGACGACGAGATCGACCTGATGGTGGCCATGACCACCACGGCCCGCCGGCCGCTCAACTGGAACCTGCTGACCGTCGACTCGCGCACGCCCGACAAGACGGCCCGCCAGCTCGAGGCCTCGAAGGCGGCCGAGGCCGCCGGGGGCAGGATCATCGCCCTGACCATGCCGACCCTGGTGCCGATGAACATGAGCTTCCGCACCCATTGCGCCCTGTTCCTGATCCCGGGCTGGGGCGAGGTGATGGGCCTCCCGGCCGAGCAGCGGATCGAGAAGCTGCGCGACCCGGCCGTCCGGGCGCAGCTCGACGAGCTGGCCCACTCCGAGGACGCCGGCGTCTTCCGTCGGCTCTCGCACTGGGCCAACTACATCATCGGTGACACCTTCGCCCCCGAGAACGCCGGCTACAGCTGGCGAGACGTCGGCTCGATCGCCGAGGAGCAGGGCAAGGAGCCCTTCGACGCCCTGCTCGACCTGGTGATCGCCGACGACCTGCGTACGGTGCTGTGGCCCAAGGCCTCGGACGGCGACGCCGCCTCGTGGGAGGCGCGGGTCGACGTGTGGAACGATCCCGGCGCCCTGGTGGGCGGTTCGGACGCCGGCGCCCACCTCGACCGCATGTGCGGCTCCAACTACCCGACCTCGTTCCTGGGCGACTGCCTGCGCAACCGCAAGCTCGTCCCGATGGAGCAGGCGGTCCACTGGATGACCCAGGCACCCGCCGACCTGTTCGGCCTCCACGACCGGGGTCGGGTGGCCGAAGGGCTGCGGGCCGACCTCTTCGTGTTCGACCCCGAGACCGTCGCCTCCGAGCCGGCGACCCTGGTCGCCGACCTGCCCGGCGGGAGCCCGCGGCTGATCGCCGACTCGATCGGCGTCAGCCGGGTCCTGGTCAACGGCGTCGAGACCGTGGTCGACGGGCGACCCACCGGCAACCTGCCCGGGACACTGCTGCGCTCGGGCCGCGACACCGTCACCGTCGACACGGCGGCCACCGCCTGACCCACCGTCGCTCCGGCCGGCGCCGGGGACCGGGCGGGCCTCCACCCGGTCCCGCACGACCACCTGACCGCACGACCGGACACTGACCGCACGACCACCTGACCGCACCCGCGACCGCCGCAGCGGCGCCCGCACCGGGACGCCCCCGACCAGCTACCACGACCCCCGACGAAAGGACCCTCCCATGGGCGACCAGGCCACCAGAGACGAGACCCAGCTGCTGATCGGCGGCGCGTGGGTCGACGCCGGCGACGGCACCTACGACATCGTCAACCCGGCCACGGAGGAGGTCGTCGGCCAGGCGCCCAACGCATCGGTGGCCGATGCCGAGGCCGCCTGCGCCGCCGCCCGCGAGGCCTTCCCGGCCTGGGCCGCCACCCCGGCCGAGGAGCGCCTGGCCCTGCTCAAGGCGGCGGCGTCCGCCATCCGGGCCAAGAACGACGAGCTGGTGCCCCTCGTGATCGCCGAGACGGGTGCCACCGCCTCGGTCGGGTCGCGCATGCAGGTCCCGATCAGCGCCGACCGGTTCGATCGCTACAGCCGGGACATCCGCCACGTCCAGGAGTCGATGCTGCCCCCGATCGCCACCGCCGCCACCCCCCTGGCGCCCGGTGGGCTGATCAGCGCCCTCGCCTACCGCCAGCCCGTCGGCGTCGTCGCCGCCATCGCCAGCTACAACTTCCCGCTGACCAACATGGCCGGCAAGGTGGCCCCGGCCCTCGCCATGGGCAACACCGTCGTGATCAAGCCTGCGCCGCAGGACCCGCTGGCCGTCGTGGAGCTGGCCCGAGTGCTCGACGAGGTCGGGTTCCCTCCCGGCGTCATCAACCTCGTCAGCGCCCAGGGCCCCGAGCCGGCTTCGGTGCTGACCTCGTCCCCCGACGTCGACATGGTGTCCTTCACCGGGTCGACGGCCGTCGGCCAGCGCATCGGCGCGGCCGGTGCGCCGACCATGAAGCGCCTGCTCATGGAGCTCGGCGGCAAGGGCGCCGCCGTGGTCTTCGCCGACGCCGACCTGAAGTCGGCGATCACCGCCATCGGCTCCACCTGGGCCTTCCACTCCGGACAGATCTGCACGGCCCCGACCCGGGCCGTCGTCCACCGGAGCATCTTCGACCAGGTGGTCGAGGGGCTCTCCGCCTTCGCCGGACGCCTGACCGTCGGGGACCCGACCGACCCTGCCACCGTGGTGGGGCCGGTCATCACCGGTGCCCACCAGCAGCGCATCCTCGACTACATCGAGTCGGGCCGCGCCGAGGGCGAGGTCGTCGTGGGGGGCGGCCGCCCCGAGCACATGGAGCGGGGCTTCTACGTCGAGCCGACACTCATCACCGGCTCGAACACCATGCGCTCGGCGCGTGAGGAGATCTTCGGCCCCGTCGTGGTCGCCATCCCCTTCGACGACGACGACGAGGGCGTGGCCATCGCCAACGACTCGGAGTTCGGACTCTACGACTACGTGTTCAGCGGCGACACGGCCCGGGCGTTCCGGGTGGCCAAGCAGCTGCGGGCCGGCCACGTCGGGATCAACACCGCCCAGCGCAACATGGACGCCCCGTTCGGTGGGTTCAAGATGAGCGGGATCGGCCGGGACGGCGGCGACTACGGCCTCGAGGCGTATTCGGAGCTGCAGTCGATCATCTGGGCGGGCTAGCTCAACCGGCGCCGTCGAACGGCGCGCGCGAAGGCGAAGACCCCCCCGTCGGCCGCCACCAGCCAGTAGCCGCCGGTCGGGGCGGAGGCGGCCATCCCGGTGATCGGGGCCTGCAGCGTCAGGTCGCCGGCGCTGCCCTCGAACGAGGCGTCGCCGAAGGCGAAGATGCCGCCGTCGGACCCCACCAGCCAGTAGCCACCGGCGTCCGATGTGGGAGCCATGCCGACGATCGGGGCGTTCAGGGAAAGCGAGCCGGTCGAGCCGTCGAAGGCGGCGTCGCCGAAGGCGAAGATGCCGCCGTCGGACCCCACCAGCCAGTAGCCGCCGCCGTCGCGCGTGGGCGTCATGCCGACGATCGGGGCGTTCAGGTGCTGTCCGCCCATCGAGCCGTAGAAGGCGGCGTCGCCGAAGGCGAAGATGCCGCCGTCGGACCCCACCAGCCAGTAGCCGCCGCCGTCCGGCGTGGGCGCCATGTCGACCACCGGGGCGTTCAGGTGCTGTCCACCCATCGAGCCGTGGAAGGCGGCGTCGCCGAAGGCGAAGATGCCGCCGTCGGACCCCACCAGCCAGTAGCCACCGGCGTCGGACGTCCCCACGATGTGCCTGATCGGTGCCGACAGCGACAGACCGGCCATCGAGCCGTAGTCGGCGGCGGTGCCGCGGTCGGACACCGTGCCGTCCGACCGGGCCACCCAGTAGCCGGACCCGCCGGCCGCGGCGATCCCGACCGCGGGATCGACGGTGGCGCCCAACGGCTCCCCGGGCACGGACGGCACGGGGTAGGGGTACGGGTACTGGCCACCGCTGTCGGAGGTCTGACCGTTCGGCCCCACGGTCTGTCCCGGGCAGTAGACGGGGGAGCCGGTCTGGGTCCCGGCGACGGCCGGGCCCTGGGGCACGGGCACGCCCTCGATGGCGTTCTGCGTGGACTGGCGGCCCTCGGCCGAGGCCAGGTTGCCGTAGGCGAAGCCGAAGAGTTCCACGGTCCAGGCCTGGCCGCCGCTGCAGGTCACCCCGATGCCCACGGTGTCGTATCCCGCGTCCAGCATGTTCTGGCGGTGGCTGGCCGAGGACATGTAGGCGTTCTCCATTCCGTCGGAGCCGTCGCCCGGCCACAAGCCGTTGCCCGAGTCCCCGGTGTTGGCGGCCAGCTCACAGATCTGGCCGGCGGTCGGGGCCGGCCCGCAGGCGGACAGCGGGGGGTCCTGGATCTGTCCGATGGCCGCCAGATGGGCCGACCAGGCCTGGGCGGCGGCGGCCAGCCCGGGGTCGGACACCAGGGGCGGCACGGCTTGCGCCGGCGTGTTGCGGGCGGCCCGCTCGGCGTTCCCACGGGCCAGCAGGTCCTGGGCGTACAGCGACTGGATGGCGCCGAGGCTGAGCGTGGCGACGGCGGCTCCCGCCGGTGCCGGGGTCAAGGGTCCCACCGGCGCCACGAGGGCCGTGGCCGCCAGCGTCAGGCCGACGAGGGCTCGCGTGACCACGGTCCGGACGCGACCGGGGCCGGCACTGGTGGTACCGGTCATGCTCCGCATCGTTCCCGTGTCGTTCAGCAAGGAGGAACCCGTCCTCGGTCGGCTCGTCGTCTCGATCCGGTGTCTGCGGGACCCCGGGGGGTCCCGCCCGACCTGCTCCCGATGCCCGGGCGCGGGTCGATTGCACCGTTCACAGACGTCTATCGGCCGTTCGGCGCGAAAACTGTTCGCGTTCCGCCGACCAGGGGGTCGTGCCCGGGGTCGAGCCCCCGCTCGGGTTCAGCGACCCGTGGTTCCCACCGGGAGTGCGGCCGGGCGCGGCCCGGCGAGACGGGACGCCCACGGGGCGCCCGGAACGGGGATCGGCGTCGGCGGTCGCACCAGGGGAGCCGGGGTACAACCCGGTGCCCCGGTCGATGGGCCTGCCGCTACGGCGTCACGGAGGCCGTTCAGCGAGTCAGCGGGTCAGCCGATCAACCGGTCAAGCGCAGGCCTGGGACCGGGTCGCCACCTGCACCGGGACGCCGGACCGGTGGGCGCCGGTCCGCGGAGCACCGGGGTGGGGTGGCAGTGGGGCGGCTGATCCGCGTGGATCAGCCGGCGCCCTCGAAGGGAGCGCCGAAGGCGAACACGCCGTCGTCGGAGCCCACCAGCCAGTAGCCGTCGGTGGCCGGGTCGGCAGCGATGCCGACGATCGGGGCCTGCAGCACCAGGGATCCGGCGCTCCCCCGGAACGGCGCGTTCCCGAACGCGAAGATGCCGCCGTCGGAGCCCACCAGCCAGTAGCCGGCGCCGTCCGAGGTGGTCGCCGCACCGACGATCGGGGCGTTGAGGTGGAGGCCGGCCGTGGAGCCGTAGAAGGTGGCGTCGCCGAAGGCGAAGATGCCACCGTCGGAGCCCACCAGCCAGTAGCCGGCGCCGTCCGGCGTCCGGGCGAGGCCCACCACCGGCGCGTTCAGCGCGTGGCCGCCCATCGATCCGTAGAAGTCGGCGTCGCCGAAGGCGAAGATGCCACCGTCGGAGCCCACCAGCCAGTAGCCGCGGCCGTCGACCGTCGGCACCATGTCCACGATCGGGGCGTTCAGGTGGAGGCCGCCGGTCGATCCGTAGAAGGCGGCGTCGCCGAAGGCGAAGATGCCGCCGTCGGAGCCCACCAGCCAGTAGCCGCCGCCGTCCGGAGTGGACACGATCCGCACCACCGGGGCGACCAGCGTCTCGCCGGCCATCGACCCGTAGTCGGTGGCTGAACCGAAGGCCGCCACCGATCCGTCCGACCTGCCCACCCAGTAGCCCTGGTCACCTGCGGCCGCCGCGATCCCGACGGCCGTGGGAGCCGCCACCGGCTCGCCGGGCACGGAGGGTACGACGTAGGGATAGGCGAACTGCCCGCCCGTCGCCGTCGTCTGGCCGCCGGGGCCGACCGTCTGCCCCGGGCAGTAGACGGGCTCGCCGGTCTGGGTGCCGGCGACCGTGGGCGCCGCCGGGACGGGGTCGCCCTCGACCGCGTCCTGGGCGCCCTGGCGGTTCTCGGCCTGGCCGATCTCCCCGTAGGCGTAGCCGAACACCTCGACCGTCCACGCCTGTCCGCCACTGCACGTGACACCGATGCCCACCTGGTCGTAGCCCGCGTTCAGCAGGTTCTGTCGGTGACCGGCGGAGGACATGTAGGCACCCTCCACGCCGTCCGACCCGTCACCGGGCCAGTAGCCGTCGCCCGAGACGCCACTGTTGCCGGCGAGCTCGCAGACCTGGGTGGCGGTGGGGGCGGAGCCGCAGGCGGACAGCGGGGGGTCCTGGACCACTCCCGACGAGGCGATGGAGGCGGACCAGGACTGGGCGATGGCGGCGAGACCGGGGTCCACCGACAGCGCGGGCACGGGCTGGGCGGCCGTGTTGCGGGCGGCCCGGTCCGCGTTGATCCGGGCGAGGAGGTCCTGGGCGTACAGCGCCTGGACGGAGGCGATCGACGGCGCGGCAACGGCGGACCGTTTCCTGGCGGGCGTGCTCGACGGCACCAGGAAGAGACCGACCACGAGGGTGAGCGCGCAGCCGGTGACCGCGACGATCCACAGCGTGCGGCGCGGCACCAGGCGTCCCGGGACGGAAGGCGCCGCGTGCCGTAGGTGTCGGAACTAGCTGGAGAACCTGTCCGTCGTAGGTGAATCATGCCTCTGTGCCCCTGTAGGTTCCCGGAGATTCTCGACTCATGAGCGCCGCCCGCTCAAGTCCATTGTGGCCGCTGACGGTTCCGAAGGGGTGCACCGTGGCGTCGGCGCGGACGCAGCTGCCCGTTTCGGCTACAACAGACCCGTGCCCGCGCCCGTGCCACCGTCGATCCCCGACTCGTTCAACGAGATGGCCCGTAGGGTCACCAACTGGGGCCGGTGGGGGCCCGACGACCGGATCGGGACCCTGAACCTGATCGACGCCGCCGCCCGGCTGCGGGGCGTGGCGTCGGTGGTCGACGGCGAGGCCTTCCCCCTCGGCATCCCGATGTCCGAGGCCGAGGGCATCCAGATGGGTTTCATCGAGGGTCGGGTGAATCCCACCCACTCCATGGTCTCGGTGGACGCCCCCCAGACCGACGACCCGGGTTGGGTCGCGTTTTCCGAGGACGTCGTCACCTTCGCCATGCAGTGCGCCACCCACTGGGACGGCCTGGCCCACACCTCGTACGGGGCGGGGCCCGACGGCCGCGTGCTCTACAACGGCTACCCCGCCTCCACGGTCACCGAGGACGGCGCCTCGCTCCTCGGGATCCAGCAGATCCGCACGCTCGTGTCCCGCGGACTGCTCCTCGACGTGGCCCGGGCCAAGGGGCTCGAGATCCTGGAGCCCGGCTACGCCGTCACGCCCGAGGACCTCGACGCCGCCTGCGCACTGGGCGGGGTCGAGGTCGAGCCGGGCGACGTCGTCCTGGTCCGGACCGGCCAGTCCGCCCACCTCGCCCTCGACGGGCGGCCCGGGATCGGCGGCGGGCCACCGATCCGGGACCTGCTGGCCTACACCTGGCCCACCCCGGGGCTGACGGTCGCCACGGCCGGCTGGTTCCACGACCACGACGTCGCCGCCGTGGCCATCGACACCCTCATCCTCGAGGTCTACCCGTGCGAGTCGGAGGACCTGTTCCTGCCCGTGCACGTGCTCCACCTCGTCGAGATGGGGATGACCCAGGGTCAGAACTGGTTCCTCGACGCGCTGGCCGACGCATGCGCGGCGGACGGGCGCTACTCGTTCCTGCTGGACGCCACCCCGCTCCCCTTCACGGGGGCACTCGGCTCGCCGGTCAATCCGGTCGCCCTGCGCTGATCCGGGCGCCGCGCACGGCCCCGCACCACCGCGCGACGGCCGTGGCCCGGGGGCCCGGCGTCAGCCCGGGAACGTCCCGTGGCTGCCGCTTTCGAGGTCCGTGCGGAGGCGGCCCCACCGCCCACCACCGGGCCGGTGCGCGGCGCTGGGCTCTCGGATCCGGGCACACGGGCGCCCTCGGGGGCGGCCCGGCCCGTCACCGACCAGTGGAGCAGCCGCGCCTGGCTGTCGACCAGCGAGGCGGTCCGGATGCCCCAGAACTCGAATCCGTACCGGTGGCCCGCCACCTGGGCCAGCATGGCGATCAGGGTCCCGGCCGCGGCCATCGGGTCGCTCCCGGCCGGTGAGCCCGAGGTCGGCGACTGGTTGGCGATGACCCGCGCCAGGGTCACGGTCACGGCGTTGAGCGCCCGGACCCGCAGTCCCTGGAACCGCAGGTCGCCCTCCACGGTGGTCAGCTCCACCACCCGGAACACGGCCCGGTTGCGCTCCCAGTAGTCCATGAAGCCCTCGACCACGGCGACGGCGGTGTCCCACGACACGTCCGGCGACCAGTCGCCGTCGACCAGTCCGGCCAGGGTCCCGGCGCCGTCGACCAGCTCCTCGGCCAGCACGGTGATGGCGGCCTCCACGTTCTCGAAGTACTGGTAGAAGGTGGCCGGCGACGTGCCCGCCTGCCGGGCGATGTCGATGACCTTGATCGAGCGCCACGGCGTGGCCACCAGCAGCTCGGCCGTGCATTCGAGGAGGCGCTGGCGGGTGGCCAGCCCGCGCCGTCCGGGCACCCGTCCGTCGGTGGTGGCGATCAGCTCCGCATCGTCGTCGCTGTGCTCGGCGGGGGGCATGGCCGCCCATGGTACCGACGCCGGGGCGGGCGGGGCTGGTTCTCTGCGATCATGAGTTGCACTTGTGCCGACACGTACGGATCGCACTCCGTTCCCCGGGCCGGGAAAGTGCGCCCGACTAGGATGGGGGGTCATGGCGAACGGTCCGGTGCCCCGCACCCTCACGCGGGCACAGCAGGCCCGGCGCCAGCGCGTCGATTGACGCCGCCATGTCCCTGGCGCTCGAAGGTGGCTACGAGGCGGTGCAGATGCGCGACGTGGCCGCCCGTGCCGATGTGGCCATGGGCACGGTCTACCGGTACTTCACCAGCAAGGACCACCTGCTGGCCGCCTCACTGGTCCACTGGGTCGAGCAGCTCGACACCCGGCTGGCCCAATCGCCGGCCCAGGGGGCCAGCCCGGCCGAGCGGGTCATCGACGCCCTCGACCGGGCGTTGCGGGCGATGGGCCGCCAGCCCACCCTGGTCGGCGCCGTGTTCACCGCCCTCGCCTCCCCCGACCCCGCGGCCATCGAGTGCCAGCAGCAGGTCTCGGTCCTCATGGAGGGGATCATCACCCGCGCCATCGGCGAGCCCCAGCCCGCGGACATCAGCGACCGGGCCCGCATCCTCGGCCACGTCTGGTACTCGGCACTGGTCGGTTGGGTGAACGGGTGGAGCAACATGAACCGGGTGCACGACGAGCTGGTCGTGGCCATCGGCCTGCTCCTGCCCATCGACGTCTACGCCGAGGTCTGACCCACCCGGTCGCCCGGGCGGGGTGGTGACCGGGGATGGCGTGGATCGGAGGCTACGGTCTGGCATGCCTTCCGCCATAGAGATACGCGGGCTGTCCAAGCAATTCGGCCACATCCGCGCTGTCGACGACCTCAGCTTCGAGGTGGCCCAGGGCAGGGTGACCGGGTTCCTCGGCCCCAACGGCTCGGGCAAGACGACCACGCTGCGCATGCTGCTGGGCCTCGTCTCCATCACCGGCGGAGCGGCGACGTTCGGCGGGAAGCGCTACGTGGAGCTCGACCACCCGATCCGCCACGTGGGTGCGGCACTCGAAGCCACCAGCTTCCATCCGACCCGGCGGGCCGAGGACCATCTGAAGACGGTGGCCCTGGCCAGCGGCATACCCATCGCCCGCGTCGACGAGACGCTGGATCTGGTCGGCCTCACCGACGTGGCCCGCCGTCGGGTGGGCAAGTTCTCCCTGGGGATGCGCCAGCGGCTCCAGCTCGCCACCGCGCTGCTGGGCGACCCGGAGATCCTCATCCTCGACGAGCCCGCCAACGGGCTCGACCCCCAGGGCATCCAGTGGTTGCGGACGTTCATCCGCAGTCAGGCCGCACTCGGCCACGCCGTGCTCGTCTCCTCCCACCTCCTGTCGGAGATGGAGGAGACGGTCGACGACGTCGTCATCATCTCGCAGGGCAAGCTCGTACTCCAGACCACGCTGGCCGACATGGCCGCCCAGGCCGGGACGGGTGCGGCCACCGGCATGCGGATCCGCACGCCCGAGCTGGCCCGGCTGGCCGAGGCACTAAACGCCATCCCCGTCGGATGGCGCCAGACCGGGCCGGACACGATGGTGATCGACGGGGCCACCCCCGAATGGTTCGGCCCGTTCGCCGCCCAGCACCAGATCGTCCTCTACGAGCTGATCAACGAGCGCCACAGCCTGGAGGACGTCTTCCTCCAGCTGACCCACGGGTTCGACGCCGCCAATCCGATGGGCCACGACGCCGGGCAGTCGGCCCCGTTCCAGATGCCCGGGAGCCCCGCATGATCGCCATCGTCCGCGCCGAATGGCTCAAGCTCCGTTCCACGGCGATCCCGTGGGTACTGGCCGGCATCTCGATCGTGATCACCGGTCTCCTGATCCTCGTCTACTTCATCAACCACGGTGACGGCGGTGGCGGCGGGGGTGGAGGCGGCGGACAGGGCCCGGGCGGGACCCTCGGCTTCGGTCCGCCCGACCCGAACGTGCCCCACACGGTCCAGCAGCTGCGCAACCTCGTCGGACGGGGCATCGAGGGCTACATCTTCGCCCTGCTCCTCGGCGTCCTGATCATCACCGTGGAGTTCCGCCACAAGACGGTGACCACCTCGTTCCTGGTGACGCCCCGCCGGTCGGTGTTCGTCGTCGGCAAGCTCGTCATGGCCGCACTGGCCGGTGCCGTCCTGGCCGTGATCCTGCTGGCGGCGACCGTGCTCGGGGGCGGGATCGCGCTCTCGGCCAAGGGCGGCTCCTTTTCGGCCATGACCCACCAGATCGGTGCCGTGGCGCCCGGCATGATCCTGGTCTTCGTGCTGTTCGCGCTGCTCGGCGTCGGCGTCGGCTCCCTGGTGACGAACCAGGTCGCCGCCCTCATCATCTGCCTCGGGTGGTTCCTCATCGTGGAGAACATCATCGAGGGCATCTGGAGCGGCACGACGAAGTGGCTGCCCTCGGGTGCGGCCGCCGCCGCCGCCAACGTGACAGCCGGCCGGGGAGCATCCGCCGGACTCCTCACGTGGTGGCAGGGGTCGCTGCTGATCCTGGCCTACGGGCTCGCCTTCGCCGTCGTCGGTTCGGCCGTGCTGGCCAAGCGCGACATCACCTGACACCGCCCGACACGGCGTCCGCCCCGGCGGGGGACGCCACCGGCGCCGGCACCTAGGCTCGATCCCGTGGCCGACTTCGCCGACAACCGGCTCCCCGCACACGGCATGGACGCCGCCGCCGTCCTCGCCCGCCTCGACGAGTTCGCCGTCGCCGACCGCGACTGGCGGGCGGGTCGGGTGTTCAGCCTCGTCTACGACGCCGGGGCCGACGTCCGGGACCTGCTCACCCGGGCGGCGGGCCGCTATGCCGCCGAAAACGCCCTGAACACGATGGCCTTCCCCAGCCTGGGCTGGATGCAGCACGACATCGTGACCATCACCACGGGGCTCCTGGGCGGCGACCGGCGATCCGGCGGGAGCGCCGCCGTCCGTGGGTATCTCACCTCGGGCGGGACCGAGTCGCTGCTCCAGTCCACCAAGACCGCCCGCGACTGGGGACGTGCCGAGCGGGGCGTCGATCGGCCCAACATGGTGCTCGCCACCAGCGCCCATGCCGCCTTCGCCAAGGCGTCCCACTACTTCGACGTCGAGTCCCGGCGGGTCCCGGTCCGTGCGGACGGCAGTGCCGACGTGGACGCCATGGCCGACGCCGTGGACGACGGCACGGTCCTGATCGTGGGCTCGGCCCCGTCGTACCCGCAGGGGGTCATCGACCCCATCCCCGAGCTCGGTGCCCTCGCGCTCGATCGGGGCATCCTCTGCCACGTCGACGCCTGCCTGGGCGGATTCATCCTCCCCTTCCTGGGCACGTTGGGCCACGTCACCAAGCCCTGGGACCTGTCGGTGCCCGGCGTCACATCGATCAGCGCCGACCTGCACAAGTACGGCTATGCGTCCAAGGGCGTCTCGGTCATCCTCTACGGGGACCGCCGCCTCGCCCGGCTCCAGCCCTTCGTGACCAGCGACTGGCTCGGTGGCCTCTACGGCTCACCGGCGATGGCCGGGACCCGGCCCGGCGGACCGATCGCCGCCGGATGGGCGGTCCTGCACTACCTGGGTGAGGACGGCTACCTCCGCCTGGCCGCCGACGCCCACCGGGCCGCCACCGCCCTGCGCCACTGCATCGGGTCGACTCCCGGCATCGAGCTGCGCGGTGCCCCGGACGCCACCGTGTTCGCCTTCGGCGGCGTGGACACCCCGGGCGGGATCGACACCTTCGCCCTCGGTGACGCCCTGGTCGACCGGGGCGGGTGGTTCTTCGACCGCCAGACCCCTCCGGACAGCCTCCACGCCACGGTGCACGCCGGGCACGCCGCCGTCATCGACGACCTCTGCGCCGACCTGGCCGCGGCGTCGGCCGACCTGTCCGGCTCCGGCGCCCGGGCCGAGGACCGCGGCACCACCTACGGCACCGTCTGAGTGGCATCGTCTGAGCCGCACCACCCGGCGTCGCCCTTCGGCGACGGTCACCATCGGCCATGTCGCCGAACCTGCGGAAAGTCTCCGGTTCCGTTGCCCGGCCACGACCCGTGGTCTATACATGCCCCACGGCGGTCGACGACGCGTCGGTGGCAGTGAGAGGCAGTCGGCGGACTGAGCAGGGGGGAGGGACCGTGGACCGCAAGTGGTGGACACTGATCGCCGTGTGCTTCGGGACCTTCATGCTCCTGCTCGACATCACCGTCGTGAACGTGGCGCTGCCGGACATCCAGGTCGCCCTCCACTCGTCCTTCGCCGACCTCCAGTGGGTGGTGGACGCCTATGCGCTGACCCTCGCCGCCTTCCTGCTCACGGCCGGTGTCCTCGGCGACATGTACGGGCGCCGCGGGATGTTCGCCATCGGTCTCGTCCTGTTCTCCCTCGCCTCGCTGACGTGCGGACTGGCGACCACCCCGCTCATGCTCAACCTGTCCCGTGCCGCCCAGGGAGTCGGCGGGGCCATCATGTTCGCAACGTCGCTCGCGCTCATCGCCCAGGCGTTCTCGGGCAAGGAGCGGGGCACGGCCATCGGCGTCTACGGGGCCGTGGTCGGTGGCGCCGTCGCCATCGGCCCGCTGGTGGGTGGGGCCATCACCAGCGGCATCGGCTGGCGCTGGATCTTCTTCGTCAACATCCCGATCGGCGTGGTGGCCGTCATCATCACCCTGTCCAAGGTCGAGAACGCCAAGTACTCGTCGGGCCGGCGCATCGACTGGCTCGGATTCGTCACCTTCACCGCGTCGCTCTTCCTCCTGGTCTTCGCACTCGTCCAGGGGAATGCCAAGGGGTGGGGCAGCACCTACATCCTGTCGATGCTGATCGGTTCGGCCGTCCTCATGGCCGTCTTCATCGTCGGCGAGTGGCGCCAGAAGGATCCGATGCTCGACCTCGGGCTGTTCCGGCGGCCGGCCATGGTGGGCGTGTCACTCGGCTCGTTCACCCTGTCGGCCTCGATCTTCGCCATGTTCCTCTACCTCACCCTCTACCTGCAGACCGTCCTCGGGTACTCACCCTTCCAGGCCGGCCTGCGGTTCCTCCCGCTGACCATGCTCGCCTTCTTCGTGGCCCCGGTCGCCGGGAAGCTCACCGTGAAGGTGCAGTCGCGCTTCATGATGGGACTCGGCCTCCTGCTCGTCGCACTCAGCTGTGAGCTGATGTCCCACGTGCAGGCCACGTCGTCGTGGCTGGTCCTGCTCCCGGGCTTCCTGGTGGGCGGCGTCGGGATCGGCATCACCAACCCCGTGCTCGCCTCGGCCTCGGTCTCGGTGGTGCCGCCGGAGCGGAGCGGCATGTCGACCGGCGCGGCGAGCACGTTCCGTCAGGTCGGGATCGCCACCGGGATCGCCGGACTGGGCGCCATCTTCGTCCACCAGATCACACCGGCAGTGGTGTCCTCGTTGCAGTCGACTCCGACCGGACAGGCCGTCCTCACCCGCGGTGGGAGTCGGCTCGGTGCGGCGGTCGCCACGGGTGGGGTGCGCCAGGCCGCGGCCGCCATACCCTACGGGCCGGCGCGCCACGCGCTGCTCAGTGCCTACCAGACCGCCTTCGTGTCGACGTTCGACCACCTGATGGGGATCGCCGCCGTGGTGGCAATGGTCGGTGCCGTCGGTTGTCTCTTCCTGGTGCGCCAGAAGGACTTCGTGCCCAGTCTGGGGGACGGCGAATGGACACGGAACGACGACACGGCCGTCGACACGGCCGTCGACACGGCCGTCGATGCGGCTGGCGAAACGGTCGGCGACGACGGGACCGGAAGGTCGACCGCCGCCCACGCCGGGTGACCAGCGCCCGGCGATGACCGGGCCCGACCCGCTGGCCGGCCGCGGGCCGGACGAGCCCCACCCCTCACGGCTCGCCGCCGACCACCCGATGCGCGAGGCCATCCTGGTCGCCCACCGGGAGGCCCGCCTGTTCGGGTCCTCCACCTACACCGACCCCGCCACCGGCTACCTGGTGATGACCTCGGACTACCTGGCCGGGCGTGGCACCTGTTGCCGGCAGGGCTGCCGGCACTGCCCCTTCGTGACCTAGCCTCGCCTACGGGGTCCAGCCGGGCGCCAGGACCGAACGGTCCCCCGACCGGATCCCGGCGATCAGCCGGCGGTACTCGCCCGCGGCGTCGCGGCCCATGGCATCGGTCTCGAGCCACGTCCCGCCCCGCCGACCACGGTCCCGGTCCACTCCGTGGATGCCGAAACGAGGCTGGTAGGAGCCCCACTCGTAGTTGTCCACCAGCGACCAGTGCCAGTAGCCCTCGACGGGCACGCCGGCCTCCACGGCGGCCACCACGGCGGCCAGGTTCTCGCGGAGGTAGCGGGGACGGTCCCATCCGTCGAGCCGACCGAAGGAGCGGCCGTCCCGCACCCGGTTGCACATCCCGTTCTCCACCACCCACAGGGGCAGGCCGGGCGCCAACTCGTGCTGCACCCCCAGCCACCGGGTCAGCCCGGCCGGATCCGGCGGGTCGTCCCACAGGTCGCGGGCCGGGGCGAAGACACGGCCCCCGGCGGTCCGGTGACCGGGGAGCCGGAAGTGTCGGGCCGCCTGCGGGTCGTAGTAGTCGATGCCCAGCACATCGAGCGGGCGCTCGTGCGGACTGGCCTCGAGGGCGTCGAGGAGTCGGTGCGGCGTCCTCTGCACCCTTCCCGTGGCCCCGTAGGGGGCGAGCCGGGCCGCGGCACGGCGCAGCAGCTCCTCGCCGATCCCCGGCGTGGGCAGCAGCGCGTAGTGACGTCTCCGTCTGTCGGCGATCCAGGCGTCGAGGTCGTTCCGCTCGACCCGGTGGCTCCGTGCGAGGAGCAGGTCGACCAGCATCCGGTCGTACTCGTACACGGTGACCGACGCGTCGTTGGTGGTGACGACGGCGTCGGGTCGCTCGTCGTGGATGGTGTCGTACCCGAAGACGTGGGCGCTCAGCAGGTTGTCCAGGGCCACCCGGGCGTCGGCGAACCCGGCCGTCCGGCCCGGGGGGAAGGCGCCGAGGACGTAGGTCATCAGCGCCAGTACGTTGACCTCGTTGAGGGTGACCCAGTGGCGCACGGAAGACGCCAGCTCGGGCACGACGATCCGGGCGTAGGCGGCGAACCGCGCCGGGGCGTCCGGCCTGAGCCACAGGTCCTCGCCCAGCCACGCCGGATGGGTGAAGTGGTGGAGGGTGACGAGCGGCGCCAGTCCCCGATCGACGCACCCGTCGACGACGGCGCGGTAGCGGTCGAGGGCGGCACGGTCGACGGACCCGCACTCGGGTTGCACGCGCGCCCACTCCACACTCAGGCGGAAGCTGTCGCAGCCCAGGGCGGCCGCCCGGTCGAGGGCCTCCTCGGGACGCTCCCAGAACCCGACGGCGTCACCGGACGGGGTGACCCGCCCGACCTGTTCCCAGGCGAGCCAGTTGTTGGCCGGCTCACCGGGCCCGTTGAACCCTCCCTCGATCTGGAATCCGGCGGTGGCCACGCCGAGGAGGAACCCGGGGGGCACGAGGCCGTCGGTGTCGGGCATCCGGGGCTCCGGCCGTGCTCCGTCCTCCCGTGTCGCCAACGTTGCGCCCTTTCCTCGGCCGGAGCAGGCCCGCCCGGCGGGACTCCCCAGGGTGGCGATGGTAGCTTGCCGCCCCGTGCGGCAACCCGGCCCGCCCGAGCCTGGCACCCCCAGGACACCTCCCCCGGGACACCATCGAAGGACGCCACCCATGCCGCTCCCGTCGAACGACCCCGAACGCATCCCCGTCGTGATCGCCTCCGGTCAAGACCTCGAACGGGACGACCTGGTCAGCCCGGTCGACCTGATGGCCCGGGCCAGCGAGGCGGCCCTCGCCCAGGCACCGCTCCTCCGAGACCGCATCGACCGGCTCAGCGTGGTGGGCATCATGACCAAGGCGGGCCCGGCCCCCGCCACGGAGCTGGCCACCCGTCTCGGGCTGGGACCCGAGGTGCGCCGCGAGGTCACCACCGTCGGCGGCAACACGCCCCAGTGGCTGGTGAGCCGGGCGGCCTCCCAGATCGCCGCCGGTGAGCTCTCGGTCACCCTCATCGCCGGCGCCGAGGCCATCCGGTCCTCGCGGGCACGGCGGGCGCGGGGTCTGCCCCGCGACGAGGGGCGGACCGAGCTCGCTGCCGACACCGTCGTCGGCGACGACGCTCCCGGCTACGGCCCGGCCGAGCTGGCCGTGGCCATGCTCGCACCCGTGCACGTCTACCCGCTGTTCGAGAGCGTGCTGGCGGCGCGGGCGGGCAACGACGCCGCCGCGCAGCGCAGCGCGCTGGGCGCGTTGATGGCGCCGTTCACGTCCGTGGCCGCGGCCAACCCCTACGCGTGGTTCCCACAGGAGCGCACGGCAGCGGAGATCGCCACCCCGTCGCCCGACAACCGGATCGTCTGCGAGCCGTACACCAAACGCATGACCGCCTTCCTCGGCTCCGACCAGTCGGCCGCCCTGGTGGTGTGCTCGTTGGCCTCGGCGCGGCGGGCGGGGGTCGCCGACCGGGCCGTCTTCGTGTGGTCCGGGGCCGAGGCGGTCGACGTCCGCTTCGTCTCCCAGCGGCCCGACCCCGGCCGCTCCCCCGGGATCGCCGCCGCCGGTGCGGCCTCCCTCGGCGCAGCGTCCGCCGCCGCCGGGCGCACCCTCGGGATGGATGACATCGACCGGATGGACATCTACTCGTGCTTCCCGTCCGCCGTGCAGATGGCCACCGCCGCCCTCGGGATCGCCCCCGGGGACAGCCGTGGGCTGACCGTCACCGGCGGACTCCCCTACTTCGGCGGGCCGGGCAACAACTACACGACCCACGGGATCGCCACCCTCTGCGACCTCCTGCGCGATGGGGACAGTGGTGGCGTGCGGCTCGGGCTCGCCACCGGACTGGGTTGGTTCGCCACCAAGCACGCTGTCGGCGTCTACGGCTCGGCACCGCCGCCAGCCGGCTTCCACAGCGGCGACACCACCGCGGCGCAGGCCGCCATCGACGCGTCCTCCGTCGAGGTCGCCGACGCACTGGACTCCAGCGAGGAGGCCACGGTCGTAGCCGCCACCGTCTGGCGGGACAGCGGTGGTGCGGCGGCCGGTGCCTTGGTCATCGCCCGGCTGGCGGACGGGCGTCACATGGCACTCGCCCCGGCGGACGACGAGGTGACGACCGCCACGGGCGCGCTGGACGTGCCCGGCCTCGTCGGCGGCACCGTGGTCGTCCAGGCCGACGAGCCGCGCTACCGTCTGGCGGAACGCTGATACCTCTTGCCTGGGAGACCACCATGTCCGAACTGCTCCGCGAACGCCGAGGCCACATCGAGATCCTCACGATCAACCGCCCCGAGGCCCGCAACGCCATCAACCTGGCGACGGCGACGGCGCTCTCGGCCGCCCTGGACGAGATCGAGGCCGATGACGACGTCTGGGTCGTGGTCCTCACCGCCTCGGGCGACAAGGCCTTTTCGGCAGGGATGGACCTGAAGGCCTTCGCCACCGGCGAGTTCCCCATCACCGAGAAGGGCTTCGGCGGTATCACCAAGCGCGACTTCCCGAAGGCCCTCATCGCCGCCTGCAACGGGTCGGCCCTGGCCGGCGGGTGCGAGATCATGCTGAGCTGCGACCTGGTGGTGGCGGCCGACCACGCCAAGTTCGGCATCCCCGAGGTGGCCCGCGGCCTGGTGGCCGGTGCCGGTGGACTCATCCGCCTGCCCAAGCGCATCCCCCAGGCAGTCGCCCTCGAGATGGCGCTGACCGGCGAGCCCATCAGCGCCGAGCGCGCCCTCGAGATCGGCCTCGTCAACCGGGTGGTGCCCGCCGATCAGCTCATGGTCGAGGCCCTCGCCCTGGCCGAGCGGATCGCCAGGAACGCGCCCCTGGCCGTCCGCCTGTCCAAGCAGGTCATGAAGCAGGCCGGCGAGCTCCCCGAGTCCGAGGCGTGGGGCCTGAACGACGCCGTCTTCGGCGAGATCGGCCGCTCGGCGGACGCCATGGAGGGCGCCGTCGCCTTTGCCGAGAAGCGCGAGCCCAACTGGACCGGCAGGTAGTCGACCGTCATGCATCCACTGACCCTCGTCGCCACGGACGTACCCCATCTGTCGACCGGCATCGGTGGCATCCGGCTGATCCTGCACGTGACTGCGGCCGCGGTCTGGGTGGGCGGGCAGATCACCGTGGCCGGACTGCTCCCCACCATCCGCGGGCTCGGCGAGGATGCCCCGAAGAAGGTCGCCCGTGCGTTCAGCCTCCTGATGTGGCCCGCGTTCGCCGTCCTGGTCGTCACGGGATTCTGGAACATCGCCGCCCTGACCACCAAGGACGCCTCCTCGGCCTGGAAGGCCGTGCTGATGGTCAAGATCGCCGTGGTGGTGATCGCCGGAATCGCCGTCTTCCTCCACCAGCGGGCCACGTCGAAGGTGGGACTGGCCGTGTGGGGGTCGGTGGGCGGGGTGGCCTCGATCGCCGCGTTGTGCCTGGGCGTCTTCCTGGCCGGCTGACCCGGACCTCCGTGCCGGGGCCGCAGCCCGGATGCCAGGGGACGAGCGTGCAGCGGGGGCAGCCGACCACGTCTAACCTGTGGGCAGCAGGCAATCCAGGGAGACACGCCATGGCACCAGCAGAACTCTTCGGCGAGCAAGGCATCATCGTCCTCATCGTGATTGCCGTCGTACTCTTCGGCTCCACACAGATCCCGAAGCTGGCCCGGTCGCTCGGATCGGCCCAGAAGGAGTTCAAGAAGGGGCTCGACGAGGGAGCCGCCGCGGACGCCCCTGCAGCCGCACCGTTGGCCGAGGCCGCCCCTCAGGCCGTCCAGGCCCCGGCTCCCGCTCCACAGGCCGCTCCCGCTCCACAGGCCGCTCCCGCTCCACAGGCCGCTCCCGCTCCACAGGCCGCGCCTGCGCCTGTGCCTGCACCACCGGCCGCTCCTGCGCCCGCCCCGGCTCCCACCGCCGCGGACGGCACCGCGGACGCCACCTCCTGATCGCACCCGCCCCATGTCGCCGGAGGTCGGAGGGGACGCCGGTCCCCCGGTCGACCGGTCGCCACGCTGGCGCATCCCGTTCTGGGCGCTGCAGGTCCTCGAACTCGGCGTCGCCTTCCTGCTCGTCACCCAGTCCGTCCACGTCGGGCACGGTGGGCTCCTCGTCGCCGCCGGGATCGTCTTCGCCCTCCTGGCCCTCACCGCCGACGGCCCCCTCGGGGTGCTCCGAGTCTGCGGTCAGCGCCTCCACGTGCTGGTCGTCGCCGGCCTCGCCATCGGGTGTGCCGCGCTCGCCTTCGTGCCCGCACTGCGACCGGACGCCGAGGGACTGCTGGTGATCGTCTGCGCAGTCGTCGCCGTCGTGTACCTGGCCACCCGAACGGTCACCGGATCGGGCCGGAGCGGCCGACGCTCCCGTCGCACGGCGCACGGGCCGGTCATCGACGTCACGGCCACCGAGGTCCCTTCCCCGTCCACCGGTGCACAGCGACCGGCGGGCGCCGATGCCGGGGCTGACGACCCCCACTCGGTACTGCGGAAGGCCGGGCGCGCCACCGGAGCCGCGGCCGTGGTGGGCAAGCGCGTGGTCGACGACCACCGTCCCCAGGTGGAGGACCAGGTGAAGCGGACCCTTCGGGGCGCCGGTCGGCTCGCCGGCAGGTTGGCCGGACCGAAGACGCCCCCGGCCGACCCGCCCGCCTGAGACCGGCCCACCCGGCGCCATCCGGCGCGCGGTGACGGCACCCGTGCTGCCCGAGCTCGCCGGAGTGCCGGCCGAGCCCGAAATGCCACGCCTGTGACCAGGGAGTTCGCCGACCGGAGGCACGGTCGCCCTCAACTTCTCAATTGCCCGCGGACCCCACTAGTCTTCCCCCCGTGATCGCCTTCACAAACGGATCTCCGACGCCCCTGCCCGCACGCGAACCCGAGGGCGCCGACCCCACAGGTGAGGCCGCCCCGTCCCGCCGCCGCCGTTGGGCGCGCCCTGCTGCGGGGATCGCCGCCGCCGCCCCGCTCCTGCTCGCCGGGTGCAACATGTACCCGACCTACGGAGCCAGCCGTGGATCGACCACCCAGGGCCAGGACACCTTCAAGCTCTTCTCGGGCATGATGACGACCGGCATCATCATCGGGGGCTTCGTCGGCATCCTGATTCTGTTCACGGTCGTCCGGTACCGGCGCCGTACGGACGACATGCCGAAGCAGTTCCACGAGAGCATCCCGATCGAGATCCTCTACACGGGGATCCCCGTCCTGATCGTGGCCTTCCTCTTCTTGTTCACGGTCCTCACCGAGAACAACGTCGACGCCACGGTCCCGGTCAACGCCACGGTCACCTCCACCGGCACCCCGGTCGAGCACATCAAAGTGACCGCCTTTCAGTGGGGATGGCGCTTCGACTATCCCGACCACAACGTCTCGGTCGCCGGCGACGTCACGAACGGTCCGGGCGGCCACGGCCCCCAGATGGTCGTGCCGGTCGGTGAGACCGTGCAGATCGTGCTGGTCTCGAACGACGTGATCCATGGCTTCTACGTCCGTGACTTCAACTTCAGCCGCTATGCGCTGCCCGGGGTGGTCAACGTCTTCGACCTGAACGTGGTCCACACGGGCACGTTCAACGGACAGTGCACCCAGATCTGCGGGCTGTACCACTCCGAGATGCTCTTCAGCGTGCGCGCCGTCACCCCCTCCGCCTACCAGACCTGGCTGGCCGGTGAAGTCGCATCCGGGCACACGCTCCAGCGCGTGCCCAACTCGGCGACCAACACGCCCCCGCCGTACACCCACGTGACCCCGTCCAACGCCCTGGCTGCGCCCTCCTCGAAGAAGGGTTCCCTGTGACCACGACCATCGAGTCCCCCGAACTGATCGAGCCCGAGGAGCCGGGTGGCCCCGACGCCCACGGTCCGGGAGGGCACGGCCCCGACGGGCCCGGGCACGAAGGGGCCCACGAGCACCACGGCCCCACCGGCATCCTGAATTGGCTGACGTCGACCGACCACAAGGTGATCGGCAAGTCGTACATGATCACCTCGCTGGTGCTGTTCTTCATCTCGGGCGCGATGGCCCTGATCATCCGCGCCCAGCTCGCCAACCCGACCTCGTCGCTGGTCAACTTCCAGACCTACAACGAGCTGTTCACGATGCACGGCAGCCTCATGCTGTACTTGTTCGCCGGCCCCTTCGCCTTCGGCGGCCTGGCCAACTACATCGTGCCGCTGCAGGTCGGTGCTCCGGACATGGCCTTCCCCCGGCTCAACGCCCTGTCGTACTGGCTCTACCTGGGCGGATCGTCGATGATGACGTTCAGCTTCGTGGTGGCCGGCGGCGCTGCCAGCTTCGGATGGGTGGCCTACGCCCCGCTGTCGAACTCGATCAACTCACCGGGTACCGGCACCGACATGTGGCTGATGTCCCTCGGGCTGACCGGGTTCTCGGCCATCTTCACCGGGGTCAACCTGGTGGCCACGATCTTCTACCTGCGTGCGCCGGGCATGACCATGTTCCGGGTGCCGATCTTCTCGTGGAACATGCTCGTCACCGGGATCCTGATCCTCATCGCCTTCCCGGTCCTGTTCGGCGCCGTGGTGATGCTCTTCTGCGACCGCCACTTCGGCACGCACATCTACTCGGTCCAGGGAGGTGGTGTGCCGGTGCTCTGGCAACACCTCTTCTGGTTCTTCGGGCATCCGGAGGTCTACATCCTCGCCTTACCCTATTTCGGCATCGTCACCGAGATCATCCCGGCGTTCTCGCGCAAGCCGCTCTTCGGCTACCGGGGCATGGTGTTCGCCACCCTGTCGATCGCCGCCCTGTCCACCGGTGTGTGGGCCCACCACATGTTCACCACGGGCGTCGTGCTCCTGCCCTTCTTCTCCCTGCTGTCGTACCTCATCGCCGTGCCGACGGGCATCAAGTTCTTCAACTGGATCGGCACCATGTGGGGCGGCCAACTGAGCTTCCAGACCCCGATGCTGTTCTCGATCGGGTTCCTGTTCGCCTTCCTCATGGGCGGGGTGACCGGCGTGCTGCTGGCCTCGCCCCCGGTGGACTTCATGACCCACGACACCTACTTCGTCGTCGCCCACTTCCACCAGGTACTCATCGGGACCACCGTCTTCGCGGGGTTCGCCGGGTTCTACTTCTGGTACCCCAAGATGTACGGCCGCATGCTCGACGAGCGGCTCGGCAAGCTCCACTTCTGGTTCCTGTTCGTCGGCTTCTGGGTCACCTTCGTTCCCCAGTACCTCGTCGGGCTGAAGGGCATGCCCCGCCGTATCGCCGACTACCTGCCGACCAACGGCTGGACCGGCCTCAACCAGGTCTCCACCGTGGGGGCCATGATCATCGGGTTCTCCTTCCTGTTCTTCCTCGCCAACCTGGTGAAGTCGTGGAGTAGGCCGGTGGCTGCCGGGGACAACCCGTGGGACGCCGGCGCGCTCGAGTGGTTCACCTCGTCACCCCCACCCCACCACAACTTCTCCCACCTGCCGCCGATCCGGTCGGAACGTCCCACCTGGGACTACAACCACCCGGAGCACCTGAAGGAGGACTCGCACGGGGACAAGCGGGCGCAGAGGCACGAACAGGAGAAGGAGACCGTGGGGGCGGGGTCATGAGGGTGAGCGGAGCATTCCTCGCCATCATCGGCATCTTCTTCGCCATCATCGCCCTGGTGTACTGGTTCACAGCCTACGAGGACGCCGGGTTCCTGATGCTCATCGGATCGGCCCTCCTCGGGCTGCTCCCCGGCAGCTACTACCTGTGGTGGGCCAGGCGGATGAAGCCACTCGAGGGCGACGTCCCCGATGCCAGCGTCGCCGACGGCGCCGGCGCCATCGACTCGTTCCCCGGCTCCAGCATCTGGCCGTTCCTCCTCGGCATGGGGGCGTTCTTCGCCACGATGACGTTCATCTTCGGCCTGTGGCTGGCTCCCATCGCCGCTGCGCTCGGACTGTCTGCCGTCATCGGCGCCGTCGTCGAGAGCCGCCGCGGCGGGACGGTCTGACCCGGACAGTCCTCGTGGACCCGCGATGGGTCCACGCCACGTGACGGGACGGGCCCACCGGACGCCGCGGGGCCCTACCGAGCCGCTGGTGCCGATGCTGATCGACGGCGCCGACCGGTCCGGATGGCCGTGGCCCGGGGCACCCGATCGTCGAGGTCGAGCTGGGCGGGGCTGCGGCCGGAGTCCCCGAAGCGCGGCCGGCGGACAGCCGGAGGGGCCGTTCGTGCGGACAGCGCTAACCTCGGGAACCACCATGGACGACGGCCTCGACAGCCTGGTCCTCGACCTCCTCGAGTGGGTGGGGCCCGGCGCGCGCCCTTACGACGAGGTCATGGACGCCTGGCGCACGTCGTGCCCGCGCCTGCCCGTGTGGGAAGAGGCGAACGACCGCGGCTTCCTCGACCGGCGGCACGTGGCGGGGGCGGGCCGGTTCGTGGCGGTGTCGACCGCCGGGTCGAGGTTCGTGGCGCTGCACCGGAAGCACGCGGCCAGCCCGGCCTGACCGGGATCGTCGGTCCTGGGCCTCAGGTGATGCCGGGCGGCAGGTAGTAGGCGTTGAGCGCCCGGTCCCGGTACTCGAGCGCCTCGGCGATCGTCGGGGATCGGGCCGCCCCGGCGGCCAGCGCCTCCCGGGTGGCGGTCCGGTTGTTGTCGTAGACGAGTGTCTCGTCGGCGGCCAGCGGGTTCACCCACACGGCGGCGACCAGCACCAGGTCGTCGATCAGGTCGGAGTCGACGATCCCGTCGGCCACCGCCCACAGCACCCCCGAGGCCACCCCGGCCTGTGCCGGGCCCCAGGTCATGGTCGAGTGGACCTCGCCCTCGAGGGTGGCCTTGTTGACGAAGAGGGTCATTGGCCGGGCCGGGATGCCCGGGCGCACCGTGGTCAGGAATGCGGCGTGTCCGGCACGCGGTGTGGCGAGGGCGGTGACCCATGCCGTCTCGACCGGCCCACCCTTCGCCCCGAGCACGGTGTTGAGGTGGGCCGCCTCGGCCCCCGTCCCCACGAACGCCTCCCCGATCTGGGTGGTGAACCCGGTCATCGCCCGACCGCACCGTTCGCTACGACGGGTCTCATGCCACCGGCCACAGCGCCGGCGGTTCCGCGTACGGCTCTGTCCGCCCGTACCGGTTCTCGCGGAGCAGTTCGCTTCCCACGGTCCCCTCGCTCGTGTCGTAGGCCAGCAGCCCGACGTGACGGGGCCGACCACCGCCCACCGGGCTCACCCGGTGCAACGAGTACCGGCCCTCGAAGACGAGCAGTGTGCCCGGGACCATCGGCAGGGTGACCACACCCGGCCTCACGCCGGCCAGCGCAGCGGCCACGTCGTCGTAGCACTCGTCCTCGGCCGACCGGATCCGGGGGTGGACCTCGAAGTCGCCCCCCTCGTCGGCCGTCTGGATGGCCAGCGACACCACGAAGTCGGTCTGGTCGAAGTGCCACTGCAGCTCGTCCCCCTCCCCCATGACGGCGAGATTGAGTGCGCCGAACGGGTCGGCGTAGCGGTGGACGGGACCCCGGTCGAGCACCGCTTCGACCAGGTGGCGCAGTGGCTCCCACTCGTACAGACGTCGGAGTGCCGAGCCGGGGGGCATGACGTCGTAGGGAACCGCCCCCACGGCGTAGTGCCCCCAGGTCAGGCGGGGGTGGTCGTCGGGCAGGGTGAAGTCGGGGAACTCGAGGTAGGCCGTCCCCTCACCCTCCGAGTGGTGGGCCCGAGGGGCCAGGGTGTCCGCGTCGGCCACCAGGATCTCGACACCCGCCGGGTGCAGGAATCCGGGCAGCTCCGCGGCGCCGGTGTCGCGCAACTGGTCGCAGGCGTCCTCCACCACCGCGGCGAATCCCTCCCCCGACGGGTCCAGCACCGGATAGCGGTCGAGGTCGACGAGGTTCCCTACGGGCGACTCCATGGTCGTCGAGGCTAGCGAGTTCACTCGGGTGGCGGCGTCTCCGGACCCGGGCGGGATGCGGGGCACCAACAGTGCAGCCTCGCCACGGGGCTCGACTGACCCCCACCCGAGACGGAGCGACCGGGACAGGCGGACGACGCCGTCCGCCGACGAGACCCGCCGGGGATCACGGGCGCCCGGACTTAGGGTCACCGTCCCGGGACACTCACTCTGCGTGCCATCATCAGCGAGGAATGTCACGGAGACTGCTGAAACGTCCGATGCAGGTGCAAATTGATTGCACCTCGGATCGTCGTAATTTATGGTGACCCTGGGGCAACCCGGGCGACGGCGGTCGGGGTGGAGCTGATGCGTCGGTGACGGCGTGGTGAAACCAGTAGGGGGAACATGGCTCGGGCGGCGATTCTCCGAGGTATCCCGATGTGTCGGGTGGCTCTCGCAGTGGCAATGGGCGCGGTCGGCCTGGTGGCGATGGCGGCACCCGCCGGTGCGGTGAAGGTGAAGGGCGCGGGCACTGTCTCCTGCAGCTACGGGACGACCATGACCTTCAGCCCTGCGCTGGCACCGGGAGCCGGCACGCCTGTGGCCGCCAACGGGTCCGAGCTGATCACGCTGGCACCTGCCACCATCGGCTCGTGCACCGGCACGCTGACTTCGGGTTCGGTCCCGGTCTCGGGTACCAATGCAAAGGCATTCACCTTCAGGATCAAGGCGGTGTCCTTCCATGGGACCCACTACGCGGGCGGCTGCCTCTTCTTCGACACCGTGCAACTGCGCATCAAGCACACCACCGTCGACTGGATCGCTCCCACCGGTCTCCTCAAGCCCACCAACGTGGCTCCGGGAACCGCCAGCCTCGGCAGCGATCCAGAGGGGAACCTGGGCTTTTCCTTCTCAGGGAGCGCCACGGGTTCTTTCGCCGGCGCTGCAGGGTTGGACCTGTTCTTCGACGCGCCGTCCACGAGTGCATTGCAGGGCTGCCTGGCCGGCACCGGGACGGTGCCGGCGCTGACCGTCGACGCCAACCAGAGTTCGATCTCACTCGGGTGATCCGGGGGCGGCCCGGCGGGCCACGGGCACGTCGGGCCGCGACACGGCGCGACACGTCGACTGCGATATCTGACCACGACACGCTGGGCGCACGGACGCTGCGTCCAGGCGCACCGCCAAGGCGAACGAGGAGACGGGCATGACACGGAAGATCAATCCGGTGAACGGCGCCGAGGGGCGGCAGGGGCAGCAGCATCGGCAGGGCCGACGGCGCCTCGTCGTGGCGTCGCTGCTCGCGCTGACCTCGATCGGCGCGGCTGTCGGAGTGCCGACGGCCCGGGCCGGAGCCGCCGGCACGGCAATCCTGGAGAGCTGGGGCTACAACGCCTACGGACAGCTCGGCAACGGGACGACCACCAATTCCACTACGCCCGGGCCCGTGTCACTGCCAGCGGGGGTCACGGCGGTAGCTGCGGCGGCGGGCGGTGACCACAGCCTTGCCATCGGCTCCAACGGCACCCTGTACGCGTGGGGGCAGAACGGCTACGGCCAGCTCGGCAACGGCACCACGACCGCGAGCCTGACGCCCGTGCCCGTCCTCCTCCCCAATGGCGTCCACGCCACGGAGATCGCCGCCGGAGCGTTCGACAGCATCGCCCTCGCCTCTGACGGCAACGTCTACGCATGGGGCGACAACAGCCTCGACGAACTCGGCAACGGATCCGCGGCAGCGAATTCGTCGACACCTGTCGTCGTATCGCTGCCTACGGGCATCGTGGTCCGGGCGATCGCCGAAGGGCAGTTCCACAGCCTCGCACTCACCTCGACGGGTGCGGTCTACGGCTGGGGCTTCAACAACGACGGCCAGCTCGGCCACGGCGACAAGCTGACTCCCAGCACTCCGATCACGACCGAGTTCCCGTCGGGTGTCCACGCCGCGGCGATCGCCGCCGGTGGCTACCACAGCCTGGCGGTGGGAACCGACGGCAACGTCTACGCATGGGGCTACAACAACGACGGCCAGCTCGGCGCGGGTGAGAAGCTCGAGCATCTGAAGCCGAACCCGGTCCTGATGCCGGCAGGCGTGTCTGGCGTGTCGGTGGCCGCCGGTCTCTACCACAGTCTCGCCATCGGCTCCGACGGCAAGGTCTACGCCTGGGGGGACAATACCTACGGACAGCTGGGCAACGGGACGACGACGTCCTCCACCTCGCCCGTCGTCTCCTCGATCTCGGCGACCCCGTCGACCATCGCCGCTGGTGAGTACTTCTCGTCGGCCCTGCTGCCCAACGGCGGCATCGACTCCTGGGGCCTGAACAGCTTCGGACAGCTGGGCAACGGGACCTCCACCAACGAGTTGAATCCGACGGCGGTGGACCTGCCGCCGAATGCAACCTTTACGTCATTGGCGACCGACTCGATGTCCTCCCACGCGCTGGCGATCGTCGTGCCCAGCCAGTCGACGACGGTGACGTCGCTGAGCACCTCGGTGACGTCGCCGACCTACGGGCAGTCCGTGACCGTCACGGCCGCCATCAGCGGCTCGGACGGCGGAGGTACGATCGCCTTCAAGGATGGCGCCAACACCCTCGCCGGGTGCGGCACGGTGGCGCTCACGCAGGTCGGCGCGAACTACCAGGCCACCTGTACCACCACGGCGCTGGTCGCCGGCGACCATTCGTTGACCGGCACCTACACCGGCGACGCGGACTCCGCTCCGAGCTCCTCGACGACACTCCCCCTGACCGTCTCGCCCGCCCCGCTGAGCGTGATCGCGTCCAGCTCGGCGGTCACCTACGGCACCGCCCCGGCGCCGGTGACGGCCTCGTACGCCGGTTTCGTGAACGGTGACGGACCCGCAGTGCTCACCTCGGAACCGGCGTGCACCACGTCGGCGACGTCCTCGAGCCCCGTCGGCGACTACTCGACCCAATGCGGCGGGGCCGCAGCGGCCAACTACGCGATCACCTACGCCGTCGGCGAGATCGTTGTGGGTGCGGCGCCTCTCAGCATCTCGGCCTCGTCGGGGACCATGACCTACGGGGGCGCACCACCGACGATCACACCGTCCTACAGCGGCTTCGTCAATGGAGACACCCCCGCCTCGCTCAGCACGGCGCCGACGTGCACGACGACGGCCGGCGCTACGAGCGATGTCGGCACCTACCCGTCGACGTGCACCGGCGCCGTCGACTCGAACTACACGATCAGCGTCACCGACGGCCAGGTCGTCGTGGGTGCCGCGCCGCTCGTCGTGACGGCATCGTCAGCCGCCACCACCTACGGCACGGCGGCCACTGCCATCACACCCTCATACTCCGGCTTACTGAACGGGGACACGGCGTCGTCTCTGGCCTCACAGCCGACGTGCACCACGACGGCCGGCGCGGAGAGCGGTGTCGGCACCTATCCGACCACCTGCAGCGGCGCCGCAGACCCAGACTACGCCATCACCTACGTCGCCGGCTCGGTCACGGTGTCGCCGGCCCCGGTGACGATCACGGCCTCCTCGGCGTCGATGACGTACGGCTCCTCGGCGCCGACGGTGACCCCGACCGTCAACGGTCTGATGAACGGCGAAGGGGCTTCGGTGCTCGGTGCGGGGCTGAACTGCACCACCGGGGCCTCCTCCACGAGCGCGACCGGCTCCTACCCGTCGACCTGCTCGGGCGCCGACGACCCGAACTACGCCATCACCTACGTGGCCGGCTCGGTGACGGTGACACCGGCCCCCCTGACGATCACGGCCTCCTCGGCGTCGATGACGTACGGCTCCTCGGCGCCGACGGTGACCCCGACCGTCAACGGTCTGATGAACGGCGACGGGGCTTCGGTGCTCGGTGCGGGGCTGACCTGTACCACCGGGGCCACTCCGACGAGCCCGACAGGCTCCTACCCGTCGACCTGCTCGGGCGCCGCCGACCCGAACTACGACATCACCTACGTGGCCGGCTCGGTGGCGGTGACACCGGCCTCCCTGACGATCACCGCCTCGTCGGCATCACTCACCTACGGTGACTCGGTACCGGCCAGCTCCGCCCAGACCACGGGCCTGGTCAACGGCGAGGACCCGAGCGTCCTCGGGGCCGGACTGCTGTGCTCGACCTCGGCCGAGTCCGGCAGTCCCGTGGGCACCTACGCCTCGATGTGCTCGGGGGCGGTCGACCCG
This sequence comes from uncultured Acidimicrobiales bacterium, assembly GCA_963841925.1. Taxonomy (GTDB): domain Bacteria; phylum Actinomycetota; class Acidimicrobiia; order Acidimicrobiales; family RAAP-2; genus Bog-756. The sequence goes on along the minus strand of CAWJER010000015.1, from coordinate 123,830 downwards.
AACTACACGATCACCTACGTGGACGGGAGCGTGACGGTCGGCCCGGCCGCCCTGGTGGTGACGGCATCATCCTCGGCCGTGACCTATGGCGACCCCGTGCCCCAGGTGACGGCGTCCTACACCGGCTTCGTCAACGGGGACGGTGCTTCGTCGCTGGACACGTCGCCGACGTGCACGACGACCGCGACGTCCTCCTCGGCCGTCGATTCGTATCCGACGGAATGCTCGGGCGCGGTCGACCCGAACTACACGATCACCTACGAGCCCGGCTCCGTGGTGATCGGCCAGGCCCCCCTGGTCATCGTGGCCTCGAGCGCAACATCGACCTACGGCGACACGCCACCGGCGGTGACACCCACCTACGAGGGCTTTGCCGCCGGCGACGCGGAAGCCTCGCTCACCACCCCGCCGACGTGCACCACCACTGCGACGTCGTCGAGCGGCGTGGGTGCCTACACGACGAACTGTTCCGGTGCGGTGGACGCCAACTACGAGATCACCTACGAACCGGGCCAGACGATCGTGGACCCGGCACCGCTCGGCATCACCGCCTCGTCGACGTCCCAGGCGTACGGTTCGGCCCCGCCGTACATCACACCGGCCTATTCGGGCCTCGTCAACGGCGACAGTCCGTCGTCCCTGGCCACGGGACCGATCTGCACGTCCCCGGTCCTTCCCACGACGTCGGTGGGCACCTACGCCAGCACGTGTTCGGGCGCATCCGACCCGGACTATGCGATCACCTACTCCACGGGACTCGTCACGGTCAGCCAGGCCGATGTGACGGTGACGGCGGGATCCGGGTCCGCCATCTACGGCTCACCGGCTTTCGCGGTGGCCCCGTCGGTCGACGGCCTGCAGAACGGTGAGGACCCGTCGGTCCTCGGTAGCGGGCTGACGTGTACGACGGCAGCAGACTCCTCGAGCCCGGTGGGCTCCTACCCGAGTACCTGCACGGGCGCCTCGGACCCCAACTACTCGGTGACCTACGTCGACGGTTCGGTGGAGGTCACCCCGGCGGCCGCAACGGTGACCGCTTCGTCCGGCTCGTTCACCTACGGCTCGACGGCACCCGTGATCACCCCCACGGTGACTGGTCTCGTCAACGGGGAGACCGACGCCGTCCTGGGTTCGGGAGTGACCTGCACCACCTCGGCGCAGGCGTCCACACCGGTCGGGGCGTACCCCAGCTCGTGCTCGGGCGGGGTCGACGGCAACTATCAGATCAGCTACGTCGACGGGGTGGTCCAGGAGGTGGCTGCGCCACTCGTGGTGGCTGCATCCTCGGGCACCATGACCTACGGGGCCACTCCACCGACCATCACGCCCACCTACTCGGGATTCGTGAACGGGGACGGATCCGGTGTGCTGAACACGGTCCCGGTCTGCACCACGGCGGCGACCTCGTCCAGCCCTGTCGGCACCTACGCGAGCAGCTGCTCGGGTGGATCGGATCCGGACTACACCCTGACCTACGTGCCGGGCAGTGTGGTCGTGGGCGCGTCGACACTGATCGTCACCGCCTCGTCCGGTACCCGTACCTACGGGTCGGCGCCGGCTGCGGTCACCCCGTCCTACGCGGGATTTGAGAACGGCGACGGGCCCTCATCGCTGACGACCCGGCCGTCGTGCTCGTCCACCGGCACCGCGTCGAGCGGGGTGGGCAACTACACCACCTCGTGTTCAGGCGCGTCCGATCCGAACTACGTGATCAACTATGTCAACGGCATGGATTCGGTCACCCCCGCACCGCTCACGGTGACGGCCGCTTCGGCCACCTCGACCTATGGCGGCCAGAAGCCGACCATCACGGCGACGGTGACCGGATTCAAGAACGGCGACACCTCCTCGGTGCTCGGTGCCGGGCTGGGCTGTTCCACGTCCGCAGGTCCCACGAGCCCGGTCGGGAGCTACTCGTCCTCGTGCAGCGGGGCATCGGATCCGAACTACACGATCACCTACGCCGGAGGGACGGTGACCGTCGGGCCGGCCACCCTCACCGTGACGGCCACCAGCCTGACCAAGCAGTTCGGGTCGGCCAATCCGCCTCTGACCTACGCGGTGTCCGGATTCGTGAACGGACAGACGCTCACCACGTCGGGTGTGACCGGCCAGGCGGCCTGCACCACCGCGGCCACCACAACCAGTCCCGCAGGCTCGTACCCGATCACGTGCGCCCCGGGGACGCTGGCGGCGGTCAACTATGTGTTCACGTTCGTCTCGGGCACCCTGACCGTCCAGAACTCCACGACACTCGCCTGCCTGACCATCGGCTCGGTGACGGTGTCGGCGGGCCAGTCGGTCCGCATCGCCCCCGGCTGCACGGTCATCGGCTCGATCACCGTCAAGCCCGGGGGGCTCTCGACGCCGAAGGAGCACTGGTGCTGGGCTCGCTCACCGCCACCGGTGGGACGGTGCGCATGTGCGACAGCAGCTTCGCCCTGATCTTCACGGCCACCGGCGCCACCGGGCCGATCGTGGTCGGTGACGGTACCTCCTCGTGCCCGGGCACGACGCTGATCGGCGGGGTGTCGTTCACCTCGGACACAGGGGGTGTGTCACTGATACAGGACAAGGCCCTGGGCGCCATCTCCGTAACCCACGACTCGGGTGGGGTCACCGTGACCGGGAACACGGTCTACGGATCGCTCACCGTCAGCGGCAACACCGGCGTCGTGGTCGACCGTCCGAACACCGTCGTGGGGTCGTCGAGCCTCCAGTAGCTCAGGCGGTCGCCCCGGCCGGAGTGAGTCGCACGTCGCAACGGGGCTCCATCGTGATCCGACAGTCCGAGCCGGCGCCGGGGTGACGCAGCCGTGGAGATCGGCTGATCGAGCGATCGGGTGCCGCCGCGTCGTGGAGCAGGCCACCGGGAGTCCGTCCGTCCGGTGCCGGCCGACCCGGGTTCCGTAGCCGGCGGGCGTGGTCGGGGTTCCTCCGGAACGTCGCCCCAGGTCACCGTGCCGTCAGCCTGGTCAACGGCTCACGGGGCGTTGACCGGCGAAGCATTGATCGGGGATTGCCCGACGGGACCGGGGTGGTCGGAGGGTGACCCCGTCGGTCGGCTCCGAACCGGCTGCGACGGCATGGCGCGTTCCTCGTCTCCTACCCCGTCCTGCCCGGGCCCGGCGCCCAGGTCCCCAAATCACAGGCTCGCATGCCGACGCGCCTGCGAAATCCGACCGCGCCCGTTCTCCGACATCGACCTCCGCATCCGGGGGGCCGGTTGCCCATCATGTTCAGAGTCCAGACCTGCATGACCTCCCGGTCGGGCCACGCGCCACGTCGGCTCCGGTCTGAAGGCTCACCGGGTCGGAACCTTCGCGCTGCGGTCGGACCCGCTCTCCACCATCGGGATACACGACGTCGCACCCACGACTGCGAGGGCAACGGGATCGTCGACGCCTGCGCCGCACCCGATCCGGTCACCGGTGAGGTCACCGTCAAGCTGACCGACCGACGTCGTGCCGTCGGGTGCGGGAGGAAGCTGGCTCCCGTCGACGGGTCGGTGCCCCAGGGACTGGATGTCCACTTCCCCATCGACGATCACCCGACCATCCGACCCCGGCCGTCCGGATGCTGCTGCCCGCGCACCCGATGGTCGCCATCCACGCCATCGCGACGTCCAGCTCGTGGCTGCACCTCGTCGAACGATGGTTCGCCGAGATCACCGGGATGTCGGCGCCAAGGGGCACCCACCGCGGCAGTGAGGGACCCGTTCACCCCATCCGCACCGGGTCGGGGGCGGGGACCCTCGTCACCACGCGTGGCACAGGACCGCCGACGGGGTCCTCGAATCCCTCCGTAGGGAGGTGAGGGGATCTGACGCAAGTCGTCGACCCGGGGAACGTGCCCGGCGGACGAGCGCCCGGACCGGTCCGCGGCCCTAGCGGATGACGCGGCGCACGCCGGCCGCCGTGGCCAGTTCGGGGTCGGTGGTGTCGATGAAGGTCGGGACCGGGACGGCCTCGAGCTCCTCGTGCTGGTCGCCCGGACGCGGCGGGGACTCGACCGTCGTGTACTCACCGGTGGTGGAGCGCTCGACGACGAGGGCCCGCTTGCGCCTGCCGACGCCCTCGGCGGCCCGCATCTCGTTGCAGATCTTGACGGTGATGAAGTAGGCGACGATCGGTGCCAGCGGCACGAAGAACCGGAAGAACCACAGGACGTCCATGAGGGGCACCCGGAAGAAGTTGGCCATGACGTCGGTGGACGAGGCGAAGAACACCCCGAAGAGGAGCGTGAGCATGGCCGCGCCCGCGCCCGTCCGCTTGGGACGGTCTCGGGGTCGGTCCAGCAGGTTGTGGTATGCGTGGTCCTTGGTCTTGGCCGACTCGATGAACGGCCAGAAGATCAGGATGTTGAAGATGAGGCCGGGGAACACCACAGCGGGCAGGAACACCTCGAGGGGGATGGTGTGGCCCCAGCCCACCCACTCCCAGCTGGGCATGATGCGGGCCGCCCCGTCGAGCCATCCCATGTACCAGTCCGGCTGCACCGCATAGGAGATCTGGTAGGGCTCGTACTGGCCGAACTGCCAGATCGGGTTGATCTGGGCCAGGCCGCCGAGCAGGAAGATGACCCCGGAGGTCACGAACAGGAAGCCCGTCGTCTTGGCCATGAAGGTCGGGAACATGGGCGAGCCGACGACGTTCTCCTCGGACTTGCCCTTCCCCGGGAACTGCGTGTGCTTCTGTTTGACCAGGAGGCCCAGGTGGGCGGCCAGGAGGCCCACGATGATGGCGGGCACGATCAGCACGTGCAGGACGAAGAACCGGGGGATGATCACGCCCGAGCCCGGGTAATTGCCCCCGAAGAGGAAGAAGGCCAGGTAGCTGCCGACCAGCGGGATCGACTCCATGATCGAGTAGGCGATGCGGATGCCGGTCCCCGACACCAGGTCGTCCGGCAGCGAGTAGCCGAGGAACCCGTTGACGATGCCCAGGATGAGCATGGTGACCCCGACGATCCAGTTGAACTCACGGGGCTTGCGGAAGGCTCCGGTGAAGAACACACGGGCCATGTGGACGGCGATGGAGCCGAGGAAGATGTCGGCGGCCCAGTGGTGGGCCTGGCGCATGAGGAGCCCGGATCGGACGTCGAAGGAGAGGCCGACGGTGGAGGCGTAGGCCTCGGACACCTTCTGGCCCCGCAGCGGCACGTAGCTGCCGTGGTAGACGATCTCGTGGGCGGAGGGCACGAAGTAGAGCGTCAGGAAGACGCCGGTGCCGAGCAGCACCACGAAGGAGTAGAGGGCGATCTCCCCCAGCATGAACGACCAGTGGTCCGGGAAGATCTTGTCCAGGAAGGTACGGCCGCCCTTGGCGACGCCGAGACGGTCGTCCAACCAGTTCAGGGACTTGTCGATCATGGGCGCTCCCAGAATCCGGGGCCGACGGCCTGGTCGAAGCTGCCGTTGGCCCGCATCTGGCCGGTGGGGTCCACGGTGATGGGCAGCTGGGGCAACGGGCGTGGGGCGGGTCCGAACTGCGGGATGCAGCCGGCGTTGACGTCGAAGATGGACTGGTGACAGGGGCACACCAGCTGCTGCGTCCGCTCCTGGTAGAGCCCTACGGGGCACCCGAGGTGGGTGCAGAGCTTGGAGTAGGCCACGTACCCCTGGACGCCCCAGTCGGTCCTGCCGGGAGGGGCGATCGGGTACGGCGGGTCGTTCGGGCCGAGTTCCGCCAGCCGGATCAGGATCACCTGGTCGGGCGACGAACCCTCGAAGCCCTGCGGGAACACGGTGAGCACACCGCCGACCTCGAGGTCGTCCACCTGCACCAGGCGGCCGTCGACCGTGGTGAGCTTCGACCCCTTCTTCCAGTTGGTGGTGAAGAGGGAGTCGGCGGTGGAGCCCTCGTTGTCCTCCGACTTGGCGGGCTTGGGGCCGAGCGAGCGGACGCCGGGGATCACCAGGGCGAGGGTCATGATGCCGCCGCCCACGGCGAAGACCCCGAGCAGCAACTTGCGGCGCTTGACCTCGATGCCACCGCGTCCGGTGATGGCGGCATTGAACGACGCCCGCTCGTCGTCGGTGGAGTGGAAGTCGTGCCGCTCCTCGACGAACGGCCCCTGGGGCATGAGGTACTTGCCCCAGGCGATGACGCCCACACCGAGGCCGAGCATGCCGACGCCCAGCGTGAACGCCTCCCACTGATCGACGGCATCCACCCAGTAGGCGACGATGAAGCCGACGAAACCGGCCATGCCGACGATCATGGCCAGGGCGGCCAGGAGTTCCATGCGCTTCGGGTTCCTGGCCGACGGCAGCAGGTGCGGGTCGTCCAGTGTGGCCGGCGGGGCGCCGTCGACGCCGGGTGTCTTGTCGCTCACGCGCGATCTCCGATCCAGAAGCAGACCAACATCAGGATGCCCACACCGATGAGAAGTCCGATGAAGCCCTCACCCACCGGTCCGATCCCGCCCAGGCCGACGCCGCCGGCGTTGTTCGGGTGCTGGAGCACCCCGGTCACGTAGGCGGCGATGTCCCGTGCCTCGGTGTCGGTGATGTTGCCGGGGCCGAAGCGGGGCATGTTGCCGGGGCCCGACCGGATGGCTTCGACCACCTGGGTGTTCGTGGCCAGGTGGAGGCTGGGGGCGTAGGCGCCCTCGGCCAGTGCGTCACCGGCACCGGAGATCGTGTGGCAGGCGGCGCAGTTGAGGGTGAACAGGGTGTTCCCGGCCTCGAGGTCGGCGTTCTGCGTGTTCACGATCGGCACCGGCGTGCCCTGTCCCGGGGTCAGCGACTGCACCCAGGCGGCGATCTCGAGGGTCTGGATCCGATTGAAGCGGGGCGGCTTGCGGGTCGCCTGGACACTGGTGTTGGCCAGCGGCATGCGGCCCGTGGAGACCCAGAAGTCGACCGTGCCCGCACCCAGGCCCTGCAGGTTCGGGGCGACGCCGATCTTGCCGTTCGCCTCGGGGCCGTGGCAGCTCGAGCAGTTGGCCGCGAAGAGTGCCTGCCCCGGGGCGATGAACGAGGACGGGAGCTCGGTGTAGTAGATCCCGGTGACGTTGGCCGGCGCTGCCGCCTTGGCCGCCGCCGTCGGCGAGGGCAGGGCGGAGATGGCGGCGGGGGTCTGCTGGACCGTGCCGGGCTGGGCGCCGGGGAGTGTGCTCTCGGTGGTGGCTGCTCCGTTGGCCGACGAGCCGACGCCGTAGGGGGTGGGTGTCGCGCCCGTGGTGGTCGTGGTGTCGGCCGAGGCGGGTCCCGACGAGAAGGCGACCAGGCCGAAGACGGCGACGGCACCGACCAACGCCACGGGCGCGGCCAGGCGGGCCTTCACGGAACGGCGGGGGGACTCGGTCATCACTTGAGCAGGAAGAGGCAGCTGTAGAGGCCGACCCACACCACGTCCACGAAGTGCCAGTAGTAGCTGACCCCCTGGAACACCGACGTCTCGCCGGGGTCGCCGCCCGGTCCTCGGAGACGCACGAGGAGGAAGATCATGGCGGCCAGACCCAGGAACACGTGGAGGCCGTGGAGGCCGGACATGATGTAGAAGAGCGAGCCGAACGCCGTATGGGTCGGGTTGGTGGCCGGGTCGTGGGACAGGTCGATCCACTCGTAGAACTGGTTGGCCACGAACATCGTGCCGAGGAGGAGCGTGAGCCAGACCCAGAGCTTGGCGCTCTTCCGCTCGTTCCGCTCCTGGTCGAACACGGCCTTCTGCATGGTGAAGCTCGAGGCCACCAGGATGATCGTGAAGATCCCGGCGCGGACGGTGTCGAGGTGGGTGCCCGGGGGCGGCCACACCGTGGCGTGGGCCCGGATGGTGAAGAAGGCGGCGAACAGGGAGCTGAAGAACATCACCTCCGAGCCGAGCCAGATGATGACGCCCACCGACAGCATCGGAGGTCTGTCCGGGCGGTGGCGCGAGGGTCGGGAGATGGCCGGATCGGCGGCGAGGGCCTGGGTCACGGGCATAGTTTTAGCCGACGGAGCATCCCGGGGGCCAAATCGGGCGGAGCGCCCCCCGGAGGGACCGCCCGGGAGGCCGTACCCGGCCGCCGGGCGGGCTCAGACGGGGGCCGACAGGGCGGCGGGCGGGGCCGTCAACGACACCACGGTCAGACGCTGGGTGGGTCGGGTGAGGGCCACGTAGAGGGTGCGCAGCCCCCGGGCCGTCTCCCCGGCGATGACCGCCGGCTCGACCACCACGACCGAGTCGAATTCGAGCCCGTTGGCCGAGTCGGCACCGAGCAGCACCAGCGGCTCGGACAGTCCGCCCCGTCGCATGTCCCGGGGATCGACCACCGGCGTGCCCGCCCGAGCGAGGGCGTCGGCCAGCGGTCCACGCAGCGCCTCGGGGGCGATGACCGCCACCCGGCCGGGCCGCACCGCGGCCATCTCCTCGACGGCGGCGGCGGCCACGGCGTTGGCGAGGTCGTCCGTGGTCGGCCGGCCGACGTCCCGGGTCACGCGGACCATGCGGGGCTCCACGCCCGCGTCGCCGGACCGGCTTCGGCGGGGTCAGCTCGGGGGCGGCCACGGCCAGGACCCGGCTGGCCACCGCCAGGACCTCGGCGGGGGTCCGGTAGCTGACGGTGAGCTCGACGGTACGGGCCGGGCGGCGGCGGGGCAGGTGCTCCACGATGTCGTCCCACGAGGTCGGCGCCCACGGGGCGGTAGCCTGGGCGATGTCGCCAACCACCGTCATCGAGCCGGCCAGCGAGCGACGGGTCAGCATGCGCAGCTGCATGGGTGACAGGTCCTGCACCTCGTCCACCACGATGTGCCCGTACTTGCGGACGGCGTCGTCGGTGCCACCGGAGCGGGGCCCGAGCAGATGACGGGCCTCGTCCACCAGCGCGGCGTCGGCCGGCGTCCAAGCCACCTCGTCGAAGTCGGTCGAGCGGGGGCGCCGCAGCAGCGCCTGCTCCTCGGGGGTGAGGATGCCGCGCCCGGCGGCGGCGATCAGCGGCTGGGCGCCGTAGAGGTCGTGCAGGAGCTCGTGGGGCGACAGCCGGGGCCACATCCGGTCGAGGGCCCGGGCCAGGTCCGGGACCCGCCGGACCTTGCGCGAGAAGTCCTCGAAGTCGAACTCGTCGTCGTCCAGGTCGGCGGGGTCCTCGTACCCCGGGAAGGCCGTGGCCGCCGTGGTGCCCACCCCGAGGCGCTGCTGGGTCTGGCGAGCCCGGTCGGCGAGCACCTGGGCGACCGACTGCTCCACCAGTCGGCGTCGGGCGTTGTGGGTCCCGGGCCGACGGCGCGCCCCCTCGACGATCCGACGCGACTCCTCGGCGGTCAGGCGCAGCACGAGTGCGCCGTACGGCACCTCGATGTCGGCGGACAGTGGACGCTGTCGTGTCCGGACGGCCCGGGCGATGACCTTGGCCATGCGGACGTCGCCCTTCAGGCGGGCGACGTCGGCGGGGCCGTTCTCCCGCACCTTGATCTCGGGCACGAGGCCCGACACGGTCGACAGGGTGACCCCGGTCTCGCCCAGCGAGGGCAGGACCTGCTCGATGTAGCGCAGGAAGAGCGGGTTCGGCCCCACTACCAGCACACCCTGACGCTCGAGCGGGAACCGGTGCGTGTAGAGCAGGTAGGCGGCGCGGTGGAGGGCGACCGCCGTCTTGCCGGTACCGGGACCGCCCTGCACGACGAGCACGCCGCTCAGTGGTGCCCGGATGATCTCGTCCTGCTCGGCCTGGATGGTCGACACGATGTCGGTCATGCGCCCCGACCGGGCCCGGTCGAGGGCGGCCAGCAGGGCGGCCGGCCCGCCGATGGGCAGGTCGCCGACGATCAGCTCGCCCGCCCCGTCCGTCCCGGCCTCGGCGTCGTACGCGCCCGCCGTGCCGTCGTACCCGGCCGGGGTCCCACCTTGGGCGGCCACCGTGTCGACGACCTCGCCCGGTTCGGTGAACCGCTCGTCCTCGACGCTGATCACCGTGCGGCCCTGCAGGGCCAGGTGCCGGCGTAGCAGGAGGCCCAGCGGGTCGCGACCGGTGGCGCGGTAGAAGGGCTCGGCCACCGGCGCACGCCAGTCGACGACGAGGGGCTCGTGGTCCGGACCGTGGATCGCCAGGCGGCCGATGTGGAAGGTCTCGCTCGCCGGTGCGCCGTCGGGGCCGTCGTCGCCGGTGAGCCGGTCGATCCGCCCGAAGGTGAGAGCCTGGTCACCGATGTCGAGCTGCTCCAGGCGGGCCAGGCTCGTGCGCACGATGACGTCACGCTCGGTCCGGGACTGGAACGTGCCACCCCGGCCGAGGTCGAGCACGCCCTCCAGCATCGAGTTGGCGTCCCCGCGCATGGCGTCGAGTCGCGCATAGGCGAGGTCCACGAAGTCCTGCTCGGACTCCAGCTCGGTCTCCACGCCCCACCTCCTGTCTGCCCGCCGCACTCCGCCCACCCGACCGGATGGGCCGCCGCACGGCTCAGGGGAACCCTCGATTGTATGCGGCCCCGCCGGCTCATGCGCCGGCGCCCACGTCACGCCGCCGGGGGCCTGGTCCCCACCCGTAGACTCGGGCCATGTCCACCGCCGCGCCCCGGGCGCGATCCGCGCCCGCGCCCGGTCGCTTCGACGACGCCCCCTTCATCCGGGCCTGCCGCAGCCAGTCCGTGCCCCACGTGCCGGTGTGGTTCATGCGCCAGGCCGGGCGGTCGCTCCCCGAGTACCGGGCGGCCCGGGGACCGGGAAGCATCCTCGACGCCATCTCCCGACCGGAGCTGGTGGCGGAACTGACCTGTCAGCCCGTCGATCGCTACGGGACCGACGCCGCCATCTTCTTCAGCGACATCGTGGTGCCGGCGGCCGCCATCGGCTTCGGGGTCGACGTGGCCCCCGGCACCGGACCGGTCGTGTCCGAGCCCTTCCGCTCGGCCGCCGACCTCCAGCGCCTCCGCCCCCTCGAGCCCGAGCTCGACACCCCCTACGTCATCGAGGCCGTGCGGATACTGGCCGAGACGCTCGAGGTGCCGCTCATCGGCTTCGCCGGCGGCCCGTTCACCGTGGCCAGCTACCTGGTCGAGGGCGGACCGTCCAAGAACTTCACCAAGGTGAAGGCGCTGATGCAGGCCGAGCCCGTCCTGTGGCACGACCTGGTCGAGCGCCTCACCGACATGGCGCTCGCCTCGTTGCGGTCCCAGATCGACGCCGGCGCATCGGCCGTCCAGGTGTTCGACAGCTGGGCCGGGATCCTCACCCCCCGCCACTACGAGGAGCTGGTCCTGCCGGCCACCCGACGCCTGGTCGCCGAGTTGGGCCGGAGCCACCCGGACGTCCCGACCATCCTCTTCGGCGTGGGGACCGGCGAACTCCTCCCGCTCATGGCCACGGCCGGCACGAGCGTGGTCGGCATCGACTGGCGGGTTCCGCTCGACGCGGCCCGCGTCCGGGTCGGACCGGGCACCGCCGTCCAGGGCAACCTCGACCCAGCCATGTGCCTGGGCCCGTGGGAGGTCGCCGCCGCCGAGACCCGCGAGGTCCTGGCGCGGGCCGGCACGGCGCCGGGGCACGTCTTCAACCTCGGTCACGGCGTGCTGCCCGAGACCGACCCCGCCATCTTGGAGCGTGTCGTCGAGCTGGTCCACGTGGAGGGCCGGGCCGGGGTCGAGGCGACGGCGTGACGGAACCCGTCGGTGTGCTGGTCATGGCGCACGGGACGCCGGAGACGCCCGAGGGGATCGAGCCCTTCTACACCCGGATCCGCCGGGGACGGCCACCCACGCCGGAGCTGCTGGCGGAGTTGACCGGGCGCTACGCGGCCATCGGCGGGACGTCCCCCCTGACGGGGCGCACCCGGGCCCAGGTCGAGGGCCTCGCCGCCGCGCTCGAGGCAGGCGACCCCGGACGGTACGTGGTGCGCCTGGGCACCAAGTACGTGCACCCGTCGATCGAGGAGGCGGTGGCCGAGCTGATCGACCTCGGTGTGGACCGGATGATCGGTGTCGTCCTCACCCCCCACCAGTCGACCATGGGCTCGGGAGAGTACTTCGAGCGGGCCCGGGCGGCGACCGACGCGGGTGCGCCCGTGGCGCTCACGGTGGTCCCGTCGTGGCACCGCGCGCCGGACTTCGTCCCCCTCCTGGCCGAACGCACCCGTGCCGTGATCGACGCCCTCGATCCCGCCGTCCGGACGCGGGTGGCGGTGTTCTTCACCGCCCACAGCCTTCCTCAGCGGGTGGTGGAGGCGGGCGACCCCTACCCCGACCAGGTCGCCGAGACGGGGGGCGACATCGCCCGCCTGCTCGACCTCGACGCCGACCCGACCGTGACGTGGGGGACGGCGTGGCAGAGCGCCGGCCGGACGGCCGACCCGTGGATCGGACCCGACCTGCTGGTGGAGATGGAGCGGGTGGCCGCCGAGGGCGCGACCGCTGTCGTGGTGTGCCCGGTCGGCTTCGTGTCGGACCATCTCGAGGTCCTCTACGACCTCGACATCGAGGCGCAGGGCAGGGCCGACTCGCTGGGGATCGCGTTCGCCCGGACCCCGTCGCTCGACGACGACCCCCGGTTCCTCGCCCTGCTCGCCGGAGTCGTCCGGGCGGCGGCGGACGGCACGCCGTGACGGGACCGGGCGCCGGCCCGCCGGCCGGTGGTCGCCGTCGTGGGAGCCGGGATGGCCGGGCTGGCGGCGGCATGGCAGCTCAGCCAGGACCTCGGGGTCCGACGAGCCCGGCGCCCCGCTCGCGTGCTGGTGCTCGAGGCGGGCAGCCGCACCGGCGGCAAGGTCCACTCCACCGAGTTCGCCGGGCGCCGGGTCGACCTGGCCGCCGACGCCTTCCTGGCCCGCCGGCCCGAGGCCACTGGTCTGTGCACGGAGCTGGGGCTGACCGATGCGCTGGTGGCACCCGGGGCGACGGGGGCCTCCCTGTGGGCCCGGGGCCGGCTCCGGATGATGCCGGACGGGGTCAACCTGGGGTCCCGACCCGCTGGTGGCCGCTGGCACGCTCCGGCATCCTGGGCCCCGGGGGCGCGGCCGCGGCTGCGGTCGACCTGCTGCGCCCCCACCGCGCCGAGCCGCGGGGCGACGGGGGATGCGGCCGTGGGCGGGGTGGTCACCTCCCGACTCGGACACGAGGTCACCGAGCGCCTGGTCGACCCGCTCGTCGGTGGCATCCACGCCGGCGGGGTCGACGACCTGAGTGCCGAGGCCACGTTCCCGCCGCTGCTGGCGGCCGATCGGAAGTCGGGAAGCCTCATGCGGCGCCTCCGCCTCCCGCCGCCGCCCGCGGCTCCGACCGGACCGCCGTCGCCCGTCTTCTGGTCGCTCGACGGCACGGCCGCCCGGCTCCCGGCCGAGTTGGCCGCCGCCCTGGTCGCCCGGGGCGTCGCCGTGCACACCGGCGTCGCCGTCGAGGGGCTGGTCCGGCGGACGGGCGACGGTGCCTCCGACCATGCGTGGGAGCTGACGCTGGCGGGTGACACATCGTCGGTGCCCGGTGTCACCGGGGCGTCCGGTGCCACCCGGTCACTCGGGGTCGACGGGATCGTCCTGGCGGTGCCGGCCGGACAGGCGGCCGGCCTCCTGGCCGACCATGCACCGGTGGCGTCGGCCATCCTGGCCGACATCAGGCACTCGTCGGTGACGGTGATCACCCTGTCGGTACCGGCCACGGCGATCCGCGGCGAGCTCGCGGGGACGGGCTTCCTCGTCCCCCGGACCTCGCCGGTGGGCGGGCACACCGCGCTGATCACCGGCTGCACCTACCTGTCGCGCAAGTGGCCGGGCCTGGCCCGACCCGGGGACGAGCTGATCCGCCTGTCGGTCGGACGCTTCGGCGACGGGCGACCTGATGCCATGGACGACGACGAGCTGACCGACGCCGCGTTCGGCGAGCTGGCCCGGATCCTCGGCATCACCGACCGGCCGGCCGAATCCCTCGTCACCCGGTGGGACAGCGCATTCCCCCAGTACACGCCGGGCCACCTCGAGCGCACCGGCCGGGTCGAACGGGCCGTGGCCGAGCTGCCCGGGGTCGCGGTGGCCGGGAGCGCCTACCGGGGCGTCGGGATCCCGGCCGTCGTGGGAAGCGGTCGCAACGCCGCCCGGGCCGTGCTGGCGTCGATCACCGTGGCACCCCCGACCGCTCCGGCACGATGAACCCGGGGCCGACGGGTCCGACGGCACCCCCCGAACCGACCGCGCCGCCGTCGGCCCGCGGGCCGCTCCGCCCGACTCCGGACAGCCGCCGTGGCGCCCGTCCCGGGTGACGATGGTGGTGGACCGGTCGGACACCGTGTCCCCGCGGCTGGGCGGCGTGGCCCTCCCCTCGGTCGCCGCCGGGGCCGGACTGGCCCTGTCGCTCCCACCCTGGGGCTTCTGGATCCTGGCCTTTCCGGCCGCAGGCCTCCTGTGGTGGCGTCTCGCCGGGCTCCGCCCACGGACCAGGCTGTGGGCCGGCTGGCTGGCCGGGCTCGGGTGCTACGTGCCCGGCCTGATGTTCGCCCGCGCCTTCACCCTGCTGGGTGCGATCGTGCTGATCGCCATCGAGGCGCTGTTCATGGGCGTCGCCTGCCTGGCCGTGCCCCGGGGACCGGTCTGGGCGCGGGCGCTGGCCTTCCCGGCGGCCATGACCCTGGCCGAGGCGGTCCGCCAGACGTGGCCCTTCGGCGGGCTCCCCATCGGCGGGGTCTTCCTCGGACAGGCCGGCGGCCCGCTGCTCGGTTCGGCCCGGCTCGGCGGGCCACTGGCGCTGACCGCCGTCGTCTACACGGGCGGCGTGGCCGTCGGGGCGCTCGCCACGGCGATCGTCCGGGCCGCACGCGACCACCACCACATCCGCACCTTCCAGGGCAGTGAATTTCCGGACGTCCAGGACGGGGACGGCGACCCGTCCGCTCCCGCCCGTGGCGCGGGGCGGTGGCCGGGCTCGGGAGCCTCGCCGCCGTGGCGGCGGTGGCGCTGGCGGCGGTGCTCGGCGCGGGCGTGGCCGGGGCCCTGGCCCCCGACGGCGGTCCGTCGGTCGGGACGGTGACGGCCGCGGCGGTGCAGGGGGGCGGTGTCCGCGGGCTGCGCAAGGCCCAGGTCGACCCGACCGTCGTGCTGGGCGCGGCGGTGGCGGCCACCGACGAATTGACCCGGCGCACCCCGGACCCGCCGCTCGACCTGGTGCTGTGGCCGGAGGACGTCGTCTCGCTCGACGGCCCCCTCGACGGATCACCCGAGGAGGCGGCGCTGTCCGCCCTCGCCCGCCGGCTCGGGTCCACCCTGGTGGTCGGCGTCACCGAGACCGTCTCGGCCACCGCGTTCCGCAACGAGGTCGTCGCCTTCGGCCCGGACGGCACGGTCGTGTCCCGGTACGAAAAGGTCCACAGGGTGCCCTTCGGCGAGTACGTCCCCTACCGGTCGTTCTTCGCCCACCTCGGCAACCTGTCGGCCGTGCCCCGCGACGCCGTGCCCGGGAACGGGACCGGCCTGCTGCACACACCGGCGGGACCGCTCGGGGCGATGATCTCCTACGAGGTCTTTTACGCCGACCGCGGGCGGGCGCCCGTGCGGGCCGGTGCCCAGCTGCTGATCGTGCCCACCAACACATCGTCCTACGCCAACGGGCAGGTCCCCACCCAGGAGATCGCCGCCAGCAGGGTCCAGGCCGTCCAGCAGGGTCGGGACCTGCTCCAGGCGGCGCCGACCGGGTTCAGCGCCTGGATCACCAACCGGGGCACGCTC
The DNA here is from genome assembly GCA_963841925.1 of uncultured Acidimicrobiales bacterium. GTDB lineage: Bacteria > Actinomycetota > Acidimicrobiia > Acidimicrobiales > RAAP-2 > Bog-756. The sequence continues at coordinate 108,203 of CAWJER010000015.1, read as the reverse complement.
CTCGCCCGATCGACACTGGGAGTGCGCCAGATCATCCCCGCCGTGCTCCACCGTCGCACCGGTCGGACGCTCTACGTGGACTACGGGGACACGCCCGTGCTCGTCGCCTCGGCCGTGGCCCTGTTCGCCGCCTGGTGGGTGGCGGCCAGGTCACGGTCACGGCGCTACTCGTAGTAGCCGGAGTGGATGTACACGCAGGGGATGCCCATGGCGTGGAACATCGAGAAGTTGTTGGGGTCGTCCTCGAAGGCCAGGCGCAGGTCGAAGCCGAAGTGGCGGAGCTCGTCGACCGTGTCCCGCTTGAACCACGTGACCTGTGAGTAGTCGCCCCGGGACCGCATGACCAACAGGTCCCACCGGAGCTCGTACCGCTCGAGCCATGCCAGGGTCTGGGGCTGGACCCGCATGGGTCGCCCGGTCAGCAGGATGATCTGGAGCCTCGGGTCGAGCAGCTCGAGCACCCGGGCCAGCTCGCCGATGACGGCGTCCTCGCCGCAGGCATCGAAGAACGCGTCCCAGTTGCGCCGGCCCCGCTCGATGAAGTGCTGGCGTCCGACGGCGTCGGACAGGACGCCGTCGACGTCGAACACCACCGCCTCACCGGGGTGCTCGACCCGACCGTGGTGCCAGGCCCAGTTCCCGGGGTCCCCCACCCTCAGTCCTCGCCGGGCGAGGCGTCGGCGAGCCGGCGGATCTCCTCGACCACGGCGGGGTCGGCCAGGGTGGTGGTGTCGCCGAGCACGCGCCCCTCGGCGACGTCGCGCAACAGACGACGCATGATCTTGCCGCTCCGGGTCTTCGGCAGCTCGTCGGTGAAGATCACCGTCTTGGGCCGGGCGATGGGCCCGATCTTGGAGGCCACGTGGGCACGCAGCTCCTGGCCCCGCTCGTCGTCCGGCGCCCCGGCGTCGGCCACGAGGGTGACGAACGCCACGATGGCCTGACCGGTGGTGGCGTCCACCGCGCCCACCACGGCCGACTCGGCCACCAGGTGGTGGTCGACCAGCGCCGACTCGACCTCGGTGGTGGAGATCCGGTGGCCGGACACGTTCATCACGTCGTCGACGCGACCCAGCAGCCACAGGTAGCCGTCGTCGTCGAGCTTGGCGCCGTCACCGGCGAAGTAGCTGCCCGTCGAACCGGCTCCAGTAGGTGTCCCGGTAGCGCTCGGGGTCGCCGTAGATGCCGCGCAGCATCGACGGCCACGGCGTGGTGAGCGTGAGATAGCCGCCGCCCCGCTCGATCCGCCGCCCCTCCTCGTCGACGACCTCCGCCCCGATCCCGGGGAGGGGGAACGTGGCCGACCCCGGCTTGGTCGGTCGTGATCCCGGGAAGTGGCGCGATCATGATGGCGCCCGTCTCGGTCTGCCACCACGTGTCGACCACCGGGCACCGGCCCCCGCCGATGTGGGTCGAGTACCACATCCACGCCTCCGGGTTGATGGGCTCGCCCACCGAGCCGAGCAGCCGGAGGCTGGACAGGTCGTGCTTCGCCGGCTCCTCCGCCCCCCACTTCATGAAGGTGCGGATGGCGGTAGGTGCGCAGTACAGGGTGGTCACGCCGTAGCGCTCGATGATCGACCACCAGCGGTCCCGGCCCGGGTGGTCGGGGGTCCCCTCGTACATGACCGAGGTCGCCCCGTTGGCCAGCGGGCCGTAGACGATGTAGCTGTGCCCGGTGACCCACCCGATGTCGGCGGCGCACCAGAAGACGTCCTCGTCGGGATGCAGGTCGAACACGGCGCGGTGGGTGTACGCCACCTGGGTCAGGTAGCCGCCGGTGGTGTGCATGATGCCCTTGGGCGCGGCCGTTGTGCCCGAGGTGTAGAGGATGAAGAGGAGGTCCTCGGACTCCATGTGCTCCGGTTCGCACAGGTCCGACGGGGCGCCCCCCGCCGCCGCGTCCTCCCCCGACAGGAGCTCGTGCCACCAGTGGTCCCGGCCATCCGTCATCGACACGGCACCACCGGCGGTGGCGTCGCCGGTGCGGCGGACGACCACGACGTGGTCGACGCACGCGCAGTCGGCCACGGCGACGTCGACATTTCCCTTGAGGCCCACGGCCTGCCCCCGTCGCCACCCACCGTCGGCGGTGATCACCACACGGGCCTCGGCATCCTGGATCCGGTCGCGGAGGGCGTCGGACGAGAACCCGCCGAACACGACCGAGTGGACCGCCCCGATCCGGGTGCAGGCCAGCATGGCCACCGCCAGCTCGGGGATCATCGGCATGTAGACGGCCACCCGGTCGCCCCGCGACACACCGAGGCCGCGCAGCACGTTGGCGACGCGTGACACCTCGACGAGCAGCTCGCCGTAGCTGATGGTCCGGGTGTCGCCCGGTTCGCCCTCCCAGTGGAAGGCGACCTTGTCGCCCCGGCCGGCGGCCACGTGGCGGTCGATGCAGTTGTAGGAGACGTTCAGGGTCCCACCGTCGAACCATCGGGCGAAGGGGAGGTCCCACTGCAGGACCGTGTCCCAGGGCCGGAACCAGTCCAGGGTCCCGGCCTGGCGCGCCCAGAACTCCGGCCCCAGCCGGGCGGCCTCCTCGTAGACACCCGGATCGGACACCACCGCGTGCTCGGCGAACAGCGGCGGGGGCGGGAAGACCCGTTCCTCGCTGAAGTAGTCCTCGATGGTCGCCTCGCTGCTGTCCTGGTCGGGCACTGCTCCCCCTTCGTCACGGCCGCTCCGGACGGTCCCGGCCGGGAACCGCCTCAGCCTAACGCCGGTCGCCCCTTCCCTACGCCGGTGGCCCCGTACACTGGTGGGCCTGTGAGTACGACGACCTCCACCGCGGACACGGGTGACCTCGGGTCCGCCGGAACGTCCGGCCGCGTCCCGCACTTCACCCCGGAACCGGGTAGCACGCGCGTCGACGTCCCCCTCGGGCGGCGGGTCATGGTCGTCAGCGACCTGCTGCTCACCCCCCAGGCCACCGCCTCGACGATCGCCGTCACCTCCGAGCTCGGCCAGGTGCTCGACACCTGGGACGGACCCGGCGTCCTCATCATCGCCGGGAACCTCTTCGACCTGACCGACTCGGACGACCCGCTCGGTACCGCCGGACAGGCCATCGACGCCCACCCGGCGCTCGCCCGGGCGCTGCTGCGCTTCCTCGGCGTGGACGACCGCCGCGTACTCCGCCAGCGCGGCAGCCACGAGCCCGAGGACCTCGCCCACCGCGCCGGGACGGTCCCGGACGGTGCCTCCGACGTCGTCGCCACTCTGGCCGCCGCCGGCGTGGAGCACCTCGGTCCCATCGACCTCCACGTCCAGACGGGCACCGGTCAGCGCATCGTGCGGGTCGACCCCGGGGCCTGCGCCCCCGACGGCGGTCGGGAGATCGGCGCAGTGGTGTCCGGCACCGATCCCACCGCCGACACCAAGCCGGGAGCCGTGGACACGACACCGGCCGGCCGGAACTGGCGGGCGCTGGCGCCCGACTCGGCCGAGGACGCGCCGTGGCTCGAGGGTCTGGACCACCTGAGCGACCCGTCGACGCTGACCCGCTTCCTGGTGTCGCGCACGTTGTACCGCCGGTTCGGCCGGTACGCCTGGTGGCTGCTCGTGCCCTTCGCCGTGGCCCTGCTCCTCCGCATCGCCGTCACGCCGTGGGTGCTCCACCACCTCGGCTCGGGCCTCCCGGCACGGGCCCTCCGCCATGCCCACTTCGCCGACTTCCAGGATCAGATCCTCGTCGCCATCGGCGCGTCGGTGGTGGTACTCGCCGTCCTCGCCCTCGTGCTCGGGCTCCTGAGTCGGAGGATGTGGTCGATCCTGGGCGGCGGCGCCCTGGACGAGGTGCGCAGCGACGCAACGGCCAACGACAGGGCGCGGGACGATGCCCGCAGGCTGGTGTCTCGGGGCTACGCCGGACTGATCACGGCGGCCACCTTCAAGTCCGAACTCACCAACCTGGGCACCGGGTTCTACGCCAACGTGGGGGCCACGACCGAGGTGGTGGCCGAGCACCGTGGCCGCCTCGGCCTCCCACCGGTGTTCCTGCACAGCCAGTGGGTCAGCTGGGTGGAGATCGAGTCGGGTGCCGAGCTCCACGTCCGCATGCTGCTGGCCCACAACGAGCTGGCGTCCCCCAGCCGGCTCGAGCGGATGGTCACCCGTGGCCGCGTCGGGGGAACGCTGCACCCGTCCCTGGTCGCCTCCTACCCGGTCGGTGCCTCATGGCCTCCGGCCCCCGACCTGCGCCAGTCCCACCGCCGCACCCGTCGTGTGCGCCGCTGGGGGGCCGCTGTCATCCTCGTGACCGGGATCATCGACGTGCTCGACTCGATCACCCCGCCCCTGCGGGGCCGGCTCCACGTGGTCGAGCAGTTCCTGCCGCTACGGGCCAGTGTGGCCGCCGGCGCCCTGGTCGCCATGGCCGGCCTGGCCCTCATCGCGCTCGGCCGCGGCATCCTGCGTGGCCAGCGCCGGGCGTGGCGGGTGTCGGTGGCGCTCGTGGCCGGCACGGTGCTGCTGCACCTCGTGGCCGGTGCCGACTTCGAGGAGTCCCTGATCGCCGTGGGGGTGCTGATCTTCCTCCTCGTCAACCGCAAGGAGTTCCAGGCCGCCTCCGACGCCACGTCGCTCCGGTCCGCACTCATCACCCTGGCCGCAGTGGCCATCGGCGTGGCCGTGCTGACCACCGTGTCGATCGAGCTCTTCACGCACATCGGGCGCCACCACAACCAGACCCTGCCGTGGTGGACGACCTTCTGGGCCGTTACCGAGCGCTTCGCCGGCATCACCACCATCGACCTGCCCGAGCGGGCGGACCGCTTCCTCGCCCCGGCGCTGCTCACCATCGGGCTGAGCCTGGTGGCCGTCACCCTGTACCTGCTCACCCGGCCGGTGGTCGACCGGCGGCTGGGCTCGGGACGGGCCGCCGAGTTCCGGGCCCGGGACATCGTCCGGCGCCACGGTGCGACCACGCTGGACTACTTCGCCCTCCGCTCGGACAAGCGCTGGTTCTTCCACCGGGACAGTCTCGTGGCCTACGCCGTCTACGGCGGTGTGTGCCTCATCTCGCCGGATCCCATCGGGCCCCGCAACGAGCGTGAGCAGGTGTGGGGCGCCTTCCGGGCGTTCGCCGACACCCACGGGTGGACCACCGCCGTGATGGGCGCGGGCGAGGAGTGGCTCCCGACCTACCGCGACTCGGGCATGCACAACATCTACCTGGGCGACGAGGCTGTGGTGCAGCTCCAGGACTTCAGCCTGGCCGGCAAGCACATGAAGGGCCTCCGCCAGGCCCACAACCGGATCAAGAAGTACGGGTACACCGTCTCCTTCCACGACCCGTCCAGGATCGACACGGGGCTCGTCGAGGAGCTCTCCTCGCTCATGCGACTCTCCCGTCAGGGTGAGCACGAGCGGGGATTCTCGATGATGCTGGGACGGGTCTTCGACCCCCGGGACACCGGACTGCTGCTCGCCGTGGTCCGCGCCCCTGACGGGTCGGCGGCCGCCATGTGCCAGTTCGTGCCGGCCACGGGCATCAACGGCTTCTCCCTCGACCTCATGCGCCGCGACCCGGGCGACCATCCGAACGGCCTGCTCGACTTCGCCCTCTGCTCCACCATCGAGCACCTGGCGGCGCGTGGGTACGAGGGCCTCAGCCTGAACTTCGCGGCCATGCGCTCCACGCTGGCCGGTGAGAAGGGCGACGGGACCGTCCAACGGGCCGAGCGCTGGTTCCTCAAGCGACTGTCGAACTTCGCCCAGATCGAGTCGCTGTGGAAGTTCAACGCCAAGTACGAGCCCGAATGGCTCCCGCGCTACGTGGTGTTCGACACCGCCGAGCACCTCGTTCCGGTCGTCATGGCCATCCTGCGGGCCGAGTCGCTGTGGGAGATCCCGGTGCTCGGGCGCATCCTGGCCGCCGGTGCCGAGAAGCGGATGCTCGCCGCCCAGCGCGACACCGACGAGTTCCTGGCCTCGATCGTGCCGTGGGACGAGGACGGCAGACGCGTGACCGGGGCCGACGGGGGGCCCACGGCCGCACCGGCGGTGCCGGCGGCCGCCGCGGTGGACCCGGACGTCCCCGCACCGTCCGACCCCGGCTGATCCTCAGGCGCCCCGCGGCTCGGGGAGGCCCATCGGGTTGGGGTAGGCGATCACGCCCGCGGTGTGGATCGCCGCGCCCACGGGCCGGAGCACATCGAGCAGCTCGTGCTGCTCCCCCGGACCCAGGACGGCGAACGGGGATGCGGCCTGGTGGTCGGTCATGGCCTCCACCGCCCGGCGCATCTCCGCACCCTCGGTGGTGACCCCCGACCGTCCGAGCAGACCACGCGCCCGCAGCCTCGTGGTGGCCGCAGACCACTCGTCCCCGGACCAGCCCCGGGCGGCTTGGAAGAGCGCCTCGGGTAGCGACTCGGACGCGGCGAACAGGACGAGGGCCTCGACGCCGTCGAGGTCTGAGGCGGTCAGCGCCGCCACATGGCCGTCCCCCCGATGCTCGCGCAGGCAGGTGCACGCATGCCAGAGCGCCTCGACGGGGTCGTCGGGCCAGCCCGTCGCCCGGGTGGCGGCGAACAGCGGGCGCCCCGCCGCCGACGCGGCGGCGACCGGCCGGGCCAGGAGGGGCACCGCCCGTTCCGCACGGGCGCCGACATCGGGCACCACCCGACGCAGCGTGGCCGCCGCCCCGGTCCGCCGGGCCGACCACACCTGCCGGGGGTCGGCGATCGACCAGGCATCGGGCAGGGCGCGGGCGACCATCCCGGGGGCGAAGTTGAAGAACATCGCGGCCACGACGTCGGGTCCGACGGGACCGAGGGGTGCCGCCCGTCCGGCGAAGTAGCCCATCCAGAAGCCGCGCAGGCCAAGGTCGGCCATCGTGGCGCGGCAGGCATCGTCGAAGTAGACGACGGCGTGCAGCGGCTCCAGGGTCACCCACCAGCGGCGTGGCGTGGGTGCCGTCACGGCCGGGGTGGCGCCCGGATCAGCCCGCGTCGGATCCGGCGGGGACCGGTTCGACCGGTCCGGTCCCGCCGTCCGGTCCGCCGTCCGGTCCGCCATGGGAGCCGGCGGCCTGCTCCGACGGCGTGCGGCGGGCTCCGTACAGGCCGACGAGCATCACCACGAACAGGGTGACCAGGACGATGATCAGTGCCACCAACACCGTCGGCTGGTTCCACAGCACGAGGACCACCAGTCCGAGCACGAGCACACCCCACTGGAACGCCTTGCGGTGGGCGGAAACCGTGTCGTGCACGGGACCGCCCGTCAGCCACGACGGCGTCCTGCGTTCCTCCAACCACCTCCGGACGGGGCCGAGCCCCACCACGAAGGCGACGATCGCCACGATCGCCGAGACGACGAGGATGACCCGGACGGAGTCGAGCAGCCTGGCGTCGACCGTGTCGATCACGGCGGCGGTGGCGTCCTTCGGCTGGGACGCCTTGAGCGACGACAGGTACTGGTTGCGGCCGACGTTGGCCCCCACGAGGAGGATCGCCATGGCCACGAAGAGCCCGGATGCCGCATGCACGAGGCCCTTGCGGCGGTCGCGGGCGAGGAGGACCGCCCCGGCCAGGAGGAGCACGGTGGCGATCGGCAGCACCAGCGCCAGGTGGTTGAGGAACCGGATCCACCGTTGCAGCTTGGCCAGCTGGTCGGACTGGAAGAGCACGAACGGGGCGCCCGTGTAGTTCGGGACCTTGTCGAAGACGGACAGCCCGTGGGCGGCCAGCTTCTCCTTGGCCACGTTCTCCACCTGGGACAGGTTGACGGTGACCTGGCCGTTGGTCGACTGGAAGGCGCCCACCTTGTTGCCGAGGAGCAGGTTGTCGAGCTGCTCGTGGGACTGGCGTAGCGCCTGCTCCCACAGCTGGTGGAACTGCGTGCTCTGCACCAGCTTGAGGGTGATCTGGTAGGTGGCGGTGTGGACCGCCCCGGCGATCGGGTCGGCCAGGAACCCGGCCCGGGGAGGAAGGGCGTCCTTGACCCGTTGCTCGATGTCGGTACTCGCCACCAGGCTGTCGCTCACCTTGGTGGCGACCGTGTTCTGGATGGCCGCGTCCTTGGCCAACGGTGCCACCGTGGCGACGAAGGTGTCCGTGTTGAGCAGCTCGTTGCGGGCGTAGACGACGACGACCGACAGGATCGCCAGCAGGCAGGCGATGACGATCAGCACCCACGAGGCGATCGTCCTCCCGCGGCGTCGCTTCGGCTCGGCGGTGGACTCCACCTGGTGGCGGAGTGCCTCGTTCTCCTGGGCCAGTACCTCGACCTCGTGGTGGAGCGCGGCGGCGTCCTCGCCGTCCGCCGGGGATTCGGTGGTCACGGGGACACTGTACCGGCGGTCCCCGCCCGCACCGGGGACGCTCGGCGGACCGGGCGCGACGGTGGCCGCCTCCCGTGCACCGGGCACGGAGGGCGGCCACCCGTCGGGTCACCGATCGGGTCAGGCGAGGATCTTGGCCTTCTGGGCCTCGAACTCGGCGTCGGTGATGGCACCGCTCTGCTTCAGGTCGGCCAGCTTGGCCAGCTCGTCGGTGGTGCTGCCGGTCCCGGCCGCCTGCTTGACGTAGGCGTCGAACGCCTGCTGCTGCTGGGCCGCCTGCTGGGCCGCACGCTCGTGCATCTTGCCGCCCCGGGCGATCAGGTACACGAGCACGCCCAGGAACGGGAGGATGATGACGAACAGGACCCAGAGGGCCTTGGCCCCGCCGCCCATGTCCGAACTTCGGAAGATGTCCATGAACACGGCGATGAGGAGCCAGATCCAGAGGACGAACACGAAGAACATGAACATCATCCAGATGAGGCTCAGGATGGGATAGCTGTAGGCAAGCATCGGTGGTACTCCTTGTGCGGTGATCGAGGCTGCCGGCCGGACCAACAGCATGGCCACCCTATCCGTGGACCCGCCGGATCCCGGGGACTGTGGCCTCGCCTCGCCAACGCGTTCGCAGCGCGGCGATTGCTCGCCCGCGTCTTCCGGGTCACCTAACCTCTGGCCACACCCGACCGGAGGCGAACGACCGTGTTCTACATCCTGATCTTCGGGCTGCTCGCCGTGGTACTGGTGGTGGCCTTCGCCAAGAAGTGGAGTGCCCGCGACAAGTGGCCCGACGATGAGTGACGCCGAAGGAGCGCCGCCCGAAGGCGGCCAGGGGAATGCGCAAGTGCCTGCCGCCGCTGCTCCTGCAGCGCCCGCCGCCCCGCCCGACCCCACCGAGCTGCTCAAGTCGCGCAGCTACGTCCAGCTGCTGGTGCTGGCGGCCGTCATCGGCGTGCCGATCTCGGCCGTCGCCTACTTCTACCTGGCCCTGGTCAGCAAGCTCCAGCACTGGCTCTTCACGACGCTGCCCTCCGCCCTCGGGTTCCACGGGACCCCGGTGTGGTGGCCCGTTCCCCTGCTGCTGGTCGCCGGTGTCCTGGTCAGCCTCACCATCGTCTACCTGCCGGGCACATCGGGCCACGAGCCGGCGGAGGGGTTCAAGGCCGGTGGCGGTGCGCCGACCGGGATCGAGCTCCCCGGGGTCGTCCTGGCCTCCCTCGCCACCCTGGCCCTCGGCGTGGTCCTCGGCCCCGAAGCGCCCCTCATCGCCATCGGCGGCGGGCTCGGTGCCCTGGCCGTCAAGCTGGCCGCCAAGGACGCGCCCCCCATGGCCGGGACCGTCATGGCCGCGGCGGGGAGCTTCGCCGCCATCAGCACCCTGCTCGGCTCCCCCATCGTCGGTGCCTTCCTCCTCATGGAGGCGTCGGGCCTCGGCGGACCGCTCCTCGGGCTGGTGCTCGTCCCGGGGCTGCTGGCCGCCGGGGTGGGGACGCTCATCTTCGTGGGACTCGACCATCTCACCGGGCTGGGCACGTTCTCCCTGGCCATCCCCGGGCTCCCCACCTTCAGCCATCCGACCGGCGTCCTCTTCCTGTGGGGCATCGCCATCGGGGTGTTCGCCACCTTCCTCGGGACCGCCATCCGGATCGGCGCCCTGGCGGCGCAGTCGGTCGTGGTGCGCAACCGCCTGCTGTGGACGCCGGTCGCCGGCCTCGTCGTGGCCGGCGCGGCGGTCGCCTTCGCCGAGCTCACCCACCGGGCCGGCGAGAACGTCCTCTTCTCCGGACAGTCGGCGCTCCCCGGCCTCGTCCTGCAGGCCTCGACGTGGACCGTCGGGGCGCTCGTGGTGCTGGGCATCGCCAAGTCGATCGCCTACGCGGTGTCCCTGTCGGGGTTCCGGGGCGGCCCGATCTTCCCCTCCATGTTCATCGGCGGGGTCATGGGGGTGGCCGGGTCCCACCTCCCCGGACTGTCACTGGTGCCGGCCGTGGCCATGGGCATCGGTGCCATGACCACGGTCATGCTCCGGCTCCCCCTGACCGCCACGCTGCTGGCCGTGCTGCTGTTCGCCAGCGACGGCCTGAGTGTCACCCCCCTGGTCATCGTGGCGGTCGTGGTCGCCTACGTCCTGACCGCACGCATGCCCCAGAAGCCGGCCGACCTGCGCCGTGGGGCCCCCGCCGCGCCCGCCCCGGCGACGCCCGCCCCGGCAACCGGAGGAGGCTGACCGGTGTCGGTCGCGGCAGCGGGATCCCACCCGGTCGTCGCCGGCATCGCCGCCATCGTCGTGGGGGCGGTCCTGGTGGCGAGCGTCCTGGTGTCCGCCCTGGAGACGGTCGTCCTCCCCCGCAACTCGTTCACCCGCATCGCCCGCGTGACCTTCGCCGTGACCAACCGGATCCTCGTCCACGACGGCCGCAACCGTGCCCGTTCGACCCACTTGCGCGGGCTCTACGCGCCGGTGGCACTGGTCTCCCTGCCTCTGGTGTGGATGCTCTCCGTCATCGTCGGGTTCGGGCTCATCTTCTGGGGCGTCGACTCGGGCACGTGGCAGCACTCGTTCGAGATCAGCGGTTCCTCGGTCACCACGCTCGGGTTCTCGGCCCCGACCGGCAGCGCCCGGACCTGGATCACCTTCGTCGAGGCGATCATCGGACTCGGGCTCGTCGCCCTGCTCATCAGCTACCTCCCCACCATCTACGCGGCCCACCACGACCGGGAGAAGGGGATCCGCACGCTCAAGCCCTTCGCCGGCACCCCGTCGTCGGGCGTCGACCTCCTCCTGAACCTCAACCGGTTCCATGCCCTCGACAACGCCGACCTGTGGCGCACGGCATCGACGTGGCTGCTGGAGCTCGACCAGACCCACTGCTCGTTTCCCGCCCTCTGTTACTTCCCCGAGAGCGACGACACCCAGTCCTGGGTGGCCTCGGTGGGATCGCTGCTCGACGCCGGCGCCCTGCTGCTGTCCGCCTCGGGGATCCGGCTCACCGGCGACTCCACCGTCATGCACCAGGGTCCGATGGTGGTCCTGGCCAACGGGGTCCCGACCGTCATCGAGGTCGGACGTGCGGCCGGACTGCCCATCGGACCGCCGGTCCCGCTGGTCCAGCTGGTACCCGACGAGGCCGGGGACATCCCCGACATCTCGGTCACCCGGGAGGAGTACCTGGACGCGCTCGACCGGCTCGACGAGGTCGTCAGCGTTCCCGAGGACGAGCGCCAGGCCGCCTGGGCCCGCTTCGCCGCCGTGCGCTCGGCCTACGACCAGGCGTTGCGCGGTCTGGCCGGACTGACCATGGCCCTGCCCGCTCCGTGGACCACGGACCGCCCGGCCGTGGTGGCGCGTCCCCGGCTGCTCACGACCAGGCCCGTATCGGTCGACTGGTCGCTGCCGACGCCGGCCTCCCCGGCCTCCCCGGCCGGGAGCCCGCAGGCCGGCACGACGAGCGGGGACACGGGTGCCTGAGGGCCTGGGTGCCGGCGAGGTGGCCGGCGAGATCTCGCGGCACACCAAGCACACGACCGGGCACGGCGACGAGGGATCGGACGACGCCGACGACGGCACCCGACAGCACGACCGGACCCTGTCGATCATCGAGGCCGTGCTACTCGCCGTCGTGGCGCTCCTGGCCGCCTACACGGGCTACGCGTCGGCCAAGTGGAGCACCGAGTCGTCGGTCAGGTTGGCCACGGCATCGGCCGCCCGAACCGAGGCCAACCGGGCCGCACTCGATGCTCAGGACACCAAGAACTTCGACTCGACCACGTTCAACGCCTGGTTCACCTCCTACGTTGCGGGGAACACGCAGGCCGAGGCGGTGGCCGAGCGCCGGTTCCGCCCCGCGTTCAAGGTGGCGTTCGACGCCTGGATGGCCACCGATCCGCTCACCAATGCCTCCGCCCCCCCGGGGCCGACCTACATGCCCCAGTACAAGCAGCCGGAGCTGGCGGTGGCGGCCGCCCTCGACGCCAAGGCATCCACCCAGTACGCGGCCGGCGTCCAGGCGGGCGCCAACTCGGACAACTACGTCCGGGACACGATCTACCTGGCGACCATCCTGTTCCTCATCGGGATCAGCGGGCACTTCCGGTTCTTCCGGATCCGGTTGGCTCTGGTCGTCCTGGGCGGGCTCATGCTGATCGTGGCCGTGATCCAGATCGCCGTCTCACCACCCATACCCTGACCCACCGGCTCCTGACCCACCGGCTTCCCGACCAGGGTCTGAACAGCGTTCAGCCGCTGGCGGTGGCGCGGCTGCGTTACGTTATCGGCAGGTACACGATCCTCAAGGAGAACCAACCATGACCGCCTACACCTATCCGCTGGCCGACCTGTTCGGGACCATGCTCGGAATCTTCGTCTTCCTCATCTGGTTCTGGCTGCTCGTCATCATCTTCGGTGACATCTTCCGCAGCCGTGACATGGGCGGCGGGGCCAAAGCGCTGTGGGTCCTCTTCGTCATCATCCTGCCCTTCCTCGGCATCCTCGTGTACCTGATCGCCCGCGGCGGCAAGATGCACGAGCGCGCCGAACAGGCCGCCCAGCAGCAGCAGGAGGCGTTCGACAACTACGTGAAGCAGACGGCCGGCGGCAGCAGCAGCGTCGACCAGCTGGCCAAGCTGGCCGACCTCAAGGCGAGCGGTGCCATCACCGACGCCGAATTCGAGGCCCAGAAGGCCAAGCTCCTGTCGTAGGGAGGCACATCGCGGCGAAGCGGACGGGGCGGGTCGGCGCGACAGGCGCCGGCCCGCCCCGTGGCGCGTGCCGCTACAGGTGGCTGAAGCCGCCCGACTCCTCGGGAGTCATGGCCACCGAGACGGGGTGGCGGTCGAAGTGGGCGATGGCCTCCTTGATGTCGTTGAGGAGGAGGAACGCCAGGTCGCGGCTCACACCCTGTCGGACCAGGATGCGCTGGACCGAGATATCCGACACGGAGCCGGTCAGCGGGTACGCCGGTACCTGCCAGCCCTTGACCCGCAGCCGGTCGGCCACGTCGTAGAGGGTGTAGCCGGGGTCCTGGCCCTCGGCGATCCTCCAGGCCACCGACGGGATCCCGGTCAGCGGGTTCCCGTCGCACAGGAGCTCGAAGGGGCCGAGCTTGACGATCTCGTCGGCCAGGAATTTGGACGTGGCGTAGCAGGCGTCCTGGATGTCCTGGTAGCCGGCACGGCCCAGGCGCACGAAGTTGTAGTACTGGGCGACGATCTGCCCGGCCGGCCTCGAGAAGTTGATCTGGAAGACCGGCATGTCGCCACCCAGGTAGGTGACGTGGAAGATCAGATCGTCCGGCAGGTCGTCGGTGTGACGCCACAGGACCCAGCCGACACCCAGCGGGGCGAGCCCGAACTTGTGGCCCGAGGTGGAGATGGACTTCACCCGGGGGAGCCGGAAGTCCCACACCACATCGGGGGCGCAGAACGGTCCGAGGAAGGCGCCGGAGGCGCCGTCCACGTGGATGTCCACGTCGAGGCCCGTGTCCTTGGCCAGCGTGTCCAGGGCGGCGGCCAGATCGGCCACGGGCTCGTAGGAACCGGTGTACGTCACCCCGAACGTCGGCACGACCATGATCGTGTTCTCATCGACCCGCTCCAGCATCTGGTCCACGTCCATGCAGTACCTGCCGGGCGACATCGGGATCTCACGGATCTCCACGTCCCAGTACTTGGCGAACTTGTGCCATACGACCTGCACGGGCCCGCACACGAAATTGGGCGAGTCGATCGGCTTGCCCGCCGCCTTCCGCTTCGCCCGCCAACGCCACAGGGCGGCCATGCCGCCGAGCATGCACGCCTCGGACGATCCGATCGCCGAGCACCCGACGGCGCCGCCTTCGTCGGGAGCGTTCCACAGGTCGGCCAGCATCTGGACGCACCGGCGCTCGATCTCGGCCGTCTGCGGGTACTCGTCCTTGTCGATCATGTTCTTGTTGATCGACAGGTCCATCAGCTGGTGGACCTCGTCCTCCTCCCACGTCTGGCAGAACGTGGCGAGGTTCTGGCGGGCGTTGCCGTCGAGCAGGAGCTCGTCCGAGATCGCCTGGTAGGCGTCCTCCCTGCGCATCTCCTCCTTCGGGAACAGGTGGGACGGCAGGGTGGTCAACAGGTCCTGGCCCGCATAGACGGAATCCAGCAGCTCGGTCCGGATCGATTCGTGCTTGTGCAGCGGCATGTCGTGCTCCTTGTCTCGGATGCCCACCGGTGGCGGGTCGGTCGGATGGGTGAACCGTCGGTGCCCCGGTGGGCTCAGACGTCGCTGATGGCGTGCACCTTGTTGGTGGCGATGGCCAGCTTCAGTGAGGCGTGGTCCTTCTCGTTCTGGTCGGCGTAGGCGGAGGCGAACGCGCACATGGCCTCGTCGAAGCGGGAGCCGCTACCGAGGTAGGCGCTGATGGCCACGGCATCACCCGAGCGGGCGTGCCCGAGGGCCAGGACGAAACCGCACATCTGGACGTAGACGGCCAGCCCCTCGGGGAGCATGGTGTCGATGTCGGCCGACAGCTTCCAGTCCCACATCTGGCGGAAGTAGAAGTCCCGGGCGACACCGTCCTCGCCGGTCACCGTGTCCCAACCGAGGAAGATGTCGCTGGCGCTCTGCACCAGTCGCTGTCCCTCGACGACCCGCTGGCCCATGTTGAGGTACTCGCTCGGGCGGAGGAACGGCTCGGCCACCGACTGCTCGGCCTGCTTGATCTGCAGGACCAGCGGATCGCCCCGGTCGCGGCCGATGAACAGGGCCACCCAGCAACGCGTGCCGACCGAGCCCACACCCACCACCTTGCGCGCCAGATCCACGAACTCGTACCGGGACAGCAGGTGCCGGCGGTCCCCGGACAGTGTCGTCCGGTACTCCGTGAGCGCCGTGAGCAGGTGCTCCACCATCTCCGTGACGAGGGCGGGGTCGAAGATCTGGTCGGCCGGCATCAGCAGCGGCGGATCGGCCCGGAACCGGAGCGCGCCGTCCACCTCCTCGGTCAGTCTGGCCACAGCCCGCAGGTGGTCCTTGTTCTTCGCCTTCTCGACCCGGTTGGAGAAGTTCCCGAGCACCGTGGGTCCGGCCTCGTGGCCCCACCGCTCGAGCATCGTGTCGGCGTCGAGGCGCACGTACCAGAGGTCCAGGTTCCTCATGCCGCCGAAGCCGTGGATGGCCTCGCGGTAGCCGCGGATCGACTGCGCCACGAGCGACTTGCGCAGCTTGTCGTCGAAGCCCCGGGCCCGAGCGGCCACCTCGACGCTGGCCGCCAGGCGCTTCAGGTCCCACTCGAACGGCCCCGGAAGCGTCTCGTCGAAGTCGTTGACGTCGAAGATCATGTCGCGCTCGGGGGAGGCGAAGCCGCCGAAGTTCACCAGGTGGGCGTCGCCGCACAGCTGGACGTCGAGGTGGGAGTGCTCCTCGTGGGCCAGGTCGGCGGCCATCACCGCCGCCGCTCCCCGGAAGAAGGCGAACGGCGAGGCCGCCATGCGGCCGTAGCGGATCGGCACCAGGTCCGGCACCCGGGTGGTCGCCTGCAGCGCCAGGATCTCGAGTGGGTCGGTCCGGTCCGGCGGGCGGGGTCCACTCGCCGTGCCGTGAACGCGGGACGAGCTCCCGGGCCTTGCGGCCGTGCACGGCCCGCTCTTCGGGGGTGGGCAGCGTCATGTCCCCATCCTGTCACCGCGGCGTGCGGCGGACCACCGGCACCGGCCACCGTGCCGGCACCGGCACCGGCACCGGCACCGGCCATCGGGCCAGCGCCCCTGGGGCCGCCCGCTACTTCCGCGCCTTGCGCCGTCGGCCCAGCATGATGACCAGCCGGTCGACGAGTACACCCAGGAAGGCGGAGATGAGGATCACCCAGATCAGGCTGGTATCGGTCTTGAAGAACACGAAGTGGACCGGGACGGAGGAGGAGTTGCCCACGACGAACGCCACGAGCAGGACGAGCGCCAGGCCGAACACGACCAGTCGGACGATCTCCCGGGTGTCGCGCTTGGCCGGCGACTCGGTCGCCGCGGGCTTCGGGTCCTGTGCCATCTGCCGTTCCTCCGTATCCGGGTGCGCCCCCGACGACAGTACCCGCAGGTCCGCGGCGGAGCCGGGACCCGGCCGGGCCCGTCAGCGGGCCCGGGGCCGACCGGTGGCCCCGGTGCGCATCAGCGGAGCAGGAGGAGGGTGGCCTGGTGGGCGAAGTCCAGGACCGGCCCCGGGATGATCCCGAAGACGACCGTGAAGGCCACGCACAGGCCGATGGCCACGGTGGTGAGCGGTGGCACGGCCACGACGCCCCGGGCCTCGACCTCGGCCGCCGGCGGGGCATCGGTCAGGATCAGGAGACTGGCCACCTGCTCGCCACCGGTGGCGACGGCCGGGCCGGCTCCCGGCACGCCCTCCCCCGCCGTCCCGGCGGCGTCGTCGGCGTCGGCGTCGGCGTCGCCTGGGGCGTCACCCTCGTCGCCGACCGGTGAGAACATCGTCACGGCCAGGCGCAGGTAGAAGAAGGCCGCCACCGCGGCCGACGCCATCGCCACCACGGCGAGTCCGTAGCCCTGGTTGGCGACGGACGCCTCGATGACCCCCAGCTTGGCCAGGAACCCTGTCGTGAACGGGGCGCCGGCCTGGCCCAGCAGGAGCACGGCGAAGGCCAGTGCGAGGAGCGGCTGGCGCTGGGCCAGGCCCCGGTAGTCCGTGATCTTCGAGCGGGTGTCCCCGGCCCCGGCCACCACGCCGATCACGGCGAACGTGCCGATGACGAGGAACATGTAGGTGAACAGGTAGTACAGGGAGGCCGAGACGCCCCGGACCGACACCGCCTCGACCCCCAGCAGGATGAAGCCCACGTGGTTGATCGACGAGTACGCCATCATCCGCTTCACGTCGCGCTGGGTGAGTGCCACGACGGCGCCGAGCACCAGGCTGAGCAGGGCCAGGACCCACACCACCGGCTGCCAGTCGGCCCGGACGGTCGGGAACGAGGTGACGAACACCCGCAGCAGTGCGGCGAACGCCCCCGCCTTGGCCACGGCCGCCATGAAGCCGGCGATCGGCGAGGGCGACCCCTCGTAGACGTCGGGCGACCACAGGTGGAACGGCACGGCGGCGATCTTGAAGGCGAAGCCGACCAGCAGCAGGCCGATGCCGGCGAGCAGCACGCCGTTGTGGACGATCACGTGGCGCGACAGGTAGTCGGCGATCTGGGGCAGGTTGGTCGTCCCGGTGGCCCCGTAGGTGAGGGCGATCCCGTAGAGGAAGACGGCCGACGAGAACCCGCCGAGCACGAAGTACTTGAGGGCGGCCTCACCCGACTCGGCCCGACGGTGGTTGAAGGCGGCGAGCACGTAGAGGGCGATCGAGAGGATCTCGAGGCCGAGGAAGACCACGATGAGGTCGTTGGCCGCCCCCATCATCATCGCCCCCGACGCCGACACCATGGCCAGGACCTGGTACTCGGGGCCGCTGATCCCCTCCCGCCGCAGGTAGCCGTCGCCCACCAGTGCGGTCAGCAGCATGGCGATCGAGACGGTGATCTGGATGAACACGTCGAAGCCGTCGAAGGCGATGGCCCCGGCGATCGTGACCGACGGACCGTGGGTGGCCACCTGGTCCCACTGCACCAGGGCGGCCACGAGGGCGGCCACCGAGACGGCGGCGGCCACGATCGTGCCGGCGCGCACATCCATCACCTTGCGCACGAGGGAGGACACCAGCATCAGCACCAGTGCCCCACCCAGCATGATCAGCATCGGCAGGATGCTCAGGTAGTCGATGTGCGGCACGTGGATCGTGGGTGCCGCCGACGTGGCCAGAAACGTCACTTCGTTCCCCCCGTCTGCTTCGCCGGGACGGCCGGGCTCGCCGAGTTGCCCGAGGAGCGGACGGCGACCAGCGGAGCCGGGCGGAGACCGGCCGGGATCGGGGTGTGGGTCACGGTGTCCACGCGCACGACCAGCCGGTTGACCGACGGGGTGATGCGGTCGAGCACCGGCTTCGGGAACACGCCGAGCAGCACGATGAGGACGATGAGGGGCGCCACGATGAGGCGCTCGTTCAGCGACAGGTCGCGGGTGGTCGTGTCCTCCTCGGTCGGCTCGCCGTGGAAGACCTGCTGGTAGCCCCAGAGCAGGTAGACGGCGGCGATGATCACCCCGGCCGAGGCGGCCACGGCCCACCACCGATGGGCTACGAAGGTGCCGATGAGGATGAGGAACTCGCCGACGAAGCCGTTGAGCCCGGGCACCCCGATCGAGGCGAGCATGGCCAGCGTGAACACGCCGGCCAGGACGGGCGCCGGTGACTGGAGGCCCTTCAGCGACCCGATCTGCCAGGTCTTGCGCCGGTCGTAGATCCAGCCGACCAGGATGAACAGGGTGGCGATCACCAGTCCGTGATTGACCATCTGCAGCACGCCACCGCTCAGGCCCTGGCTGTTGAGGGCGAAGGTGCCGAGGGCGATGAAGCCGATCTGGGCCAGCGACGAGTAGGCCAGCAGCCGCTTGAGGTCGCGCTGGGCGCAGGCCACCAGGGCCCCGTAGGTGATGCCGATGACGGCCAGGGTCAGCAGCAGCGGGGCGAGGGTGCGACTGGCCTGGGGGAACAGGTTGAGGTCGAACCGGATGATCCCGTACGTGCCGAGCTTGGCCATGACGGCCACCAGCAGGATGGCCGCCGCCGTCGGGGACTCGGCGTAGGCGTCCGGCGACCACGTGTGGAAGGGGAAGATCGGCGCCTTGACGGCGAACGCCGCCGTGAAGGCGAGGAACAGCAGCACGCCCTCGGTCCCCGACAGGTGGGTGTGCATCAGCGCCGGCAGGGCGAAGGTGAGCAACCCGGTCTGGGACTGGTGGATGAAGGCGATGGACACGATCCCCACCAGGAGGAAGGCCGAGCCGGCGAACGTGTAGACGAAGAACTTGATCGCCGCGTAGCCGCGCCGGGCGTACCCCCACCCACCGATCAGGAAGTACGACGGGACCAGGGTCAGCTCGAAGAAGAGGAAGAACAGGATCAGGTCGAGCGAGACGAAGCTGCCCATGCACGCGGACTCGAGCAGCAGCACCCAGGCCACGAACGCCCGGGGGTCGCGCCGGGCCCGCGCCCCCAGCATGGTGAGGGGGAAGAGCACGGCGGTCAGCACCACGAGGAAGAGCGAGATCCCGTCGACGCCGACCGACCAGTGGATGCCGAGCCCGCTGGCCCACTCGTGGGTGCTCACCATCTGGTACGCACCGGTCCCGGCCTTGAAGACGACGAGGACGCCGGCCGCCACCCCCAGGGTGAGCACGGTCACGGCCACACCCACGGCCTCGTGGAACCAGGTGGCGACCGCCCGGCGCGGGATCAGCGCGACCACGCCCGCGCCCACGGACGGCAGCAGGACCAGGGTGGTGAGGTAGGGGAACGCCGTCGCCGTCATCAGCCCCACCACATCCTCGTGAGCATGAAGCCGAGCACCACGACGGTGCCGAAGGTGATCCCGAGGACGTAGTTGCGCACGTACCCGGTCTGGGTCTTGCGCAGCACGGTCCCCGAGCCCCGGAAGGCGCCGGCCACGCCGTTGACGGCACCGTCGATCACCTTGGGGTCGATCACGTCGGCGCAGAACGCGGCCAGGCGCTCGCTCGGCCGCCCGAACACGGCGTCGTAGAGCTCGTTGATGTACCAGGCGCCCCGCAGGAACGCACCCTCGAGGGCCGGCCGTTCCGAACGCTGCGACCAGAGCCACAGGCCGACGGCGACGAAGACGATGGCGACGACGGCATCCACGATGGCGAGGACCCACAGCGCCGTCCCACTGAGGCCGTTGTGGTACAGGTTCGACCCGAACACGGGATCCACCCAGTTGGCCAGCGAGAAGTTGCTGCCCGAGATGGCCATCACCCCGGCCACCGCGGCGAAGAAGGCCAGGATCCACAGCGGCACGGTCATGATCCACGGCGACTCGTGGGGTTCGGACACGGCACCGTCGGCGTGATGGGCATGGGCGGCGTCCAGCTCCTGGGCGTCCGCCCCGGACTCGACCACCGGTCCCTGCCGAAGAAGGCCAGCCCGGTCAGCCGGCTCATGTAGTAGGCGGTGAGGGCGGCGGTGACGATGCCGACGACCCACAGGGCCGGGTGGGCGGCCCAGGTGTTGTCGAGGACGTCGCCCTTGGCCCAGAAACCGGACAGCGGTGGCACGGCGGCGATGCACAGCCACCCGATGGCGAAGGTGATGAAGGTGATCGGCAGGTAGGCGCGCAGGTTGCCCATGCGCTTGAGGTCCTGCTCGTCGTGCAGGCCGTGGATCACCGAACCGGCCCCCAGGAAGAGCAGGCCCTTGAAGAAGGCGTGGGCGACCATGAGGAAGATGGCCGCCGTGTAGGCGCCGCATCCGATGGCCAGGAACATGTAGCCGAGCTGGGACACCGTGGAGTAGGCCAGCACCTTCTTGATGTCCTGCTGGGCGCAGGCGATGGTGGCGGCCATGAAGGCGGTGGCCGCGCCGACGATGGCGATGGTCAGGGCGGCGTCGGGCGAGGCGTGGAGCAGCGGGTTGACCCGGCACAGTAGGTAGACCCCGGCCGTCACCATGGTGGCGGCGTGGATGAGGGCGGACACCGGGGTCGGGCCCTCCATGGCGTCAGCCAGCCACGGGAACAGCGGGATCTGAGCCGACTTGCCCATCACACCGACCAGCAGCAGCAGGCAGATGGCGGTGACGTTGGCCGAGCCGATCTCACCCACGTGGGCGAAGATGTACTGGTAGTCGAGCGAGTGGACCTTGTCGTAGACGAGGAAGATGGCGAGCAGGAAGCCGACGTCGCCGATCCGGTTGTAGACGAAGGCCTTCTTGCCGGCACTGGCCGCCGAGTCCCGGGTGAACCAGAACGACACCAGCCAGTACGAGCAGGTGCCGACGCCCTCCCACCCGACGAAGGTGACCAGCAGGTTGCTGCCCAGCACCAGGATCAGCATCGAGGCGACGAACAAGTTCATGTACAGGAAGAACTTCGGGTAGTCCTTGTCGCCCTTCATGTACCCGATCGAGTACAGGTGGATGAGTGTGCTGATCCCGGTCACGAACAGCACCATGGTCATCGAGAGCGGGTCGACGTAGAGGGCGGCGTGGACCTGGAGCCGGTCGACGGGGATCCAGGTCCAGAGGTTCTGGCTGAAGGAGCGCACCGGCGCGTTCACCTGGAGGAGCGCCAGGTAGACCCCGACGGAGACCAGGAACGAGGCGCCCACCATGACGGTGGCGACCACCCCGGCGGCCGGGTCCCCCAGTCGGCGCCCGGCGGCGAGCAGGATGCCGAAGCCGAGCAGGGGCAGCAGGATGATCAGGTACGTCACGTGGAGCATCGCCCGCTCAGCCCTTCATCAGGTGGAGGTCGTCGGCGTTCGTGCTGGCACGCCTGCGGAAGATGGCCACCACGATGCCGAGGCCCACCACGACCTCGGCCGCGGCGACCACCAGGACGAAGAAGACCAGCACCTGCCCGCCGATGTCGTGCAGCTGGCGGGCGAAGGTCACGAAGGCCAGGTTGGAGGCGTTGAGCATCAGCTCGACGCACATGAACATGATCAGCACGTTGCGCCGCACCAGCACCCCGAGGGCGCCGATGGCGAACAGGACGACGCTGAGGGACAGGTACCAGGCCGGGCTGATGCTCATGCATCCACCTCGGCGTCCTCGGTCCCGTCCGCGCTCGGTGGGGCGGCGGTTCCGGGCGCCGTCGGCACGTCGTCGGCGGGGGGCATGCCATCGGGGATGACCGGGGAGGCGTCCGGCACTGCCGGGGACGAGTCGGCCTCCTCGATGAGGGCGGAGGAGGTCGCCGCCGGCGGCCGGCGGGCCAGCACCACGGCACCGACCACGGCGATGATCAGCAATGCCGAGGTGGCCTCGAAGGGGAACAGGTAGGTCGTGTAGAGCGACTTGCCGATCAGGTTGACGTTGGGGGCGCCGGTGTCGGAGCCCGGCCGCGTGGGGCTGTCCGGTGGTCCACTTCGACACCTGCCCGAGGAGGAGCAGACCGGTCGTGCCCAGGGCGACCAGGCCGACGGCCAGCGGCCGCTGGCCCCGCAGCGGCTCGGCCGCCACGTTCTCCTCCTTGTCGACCCCGAGGAACATGATCACGAAGAGGAACAGGACCACGATTGCGCCGGCGTAGACGATCACCTGCACGGCGGCCAGGAAGCTGGCCTGCTGGAGCACGAACAGCACGGCGATGCCGAACAGGGTCATGACCAGCATGAGGGCCGAGTGGACCGGGTTGCGGGCCACGACGACACCGATGGCGCCCGCCAGGACGATGGCGGCCGACACGGCGAACACCCCCACGTCGGGGAGCGTCGGGTGGGCCGACGAGGTGACGATGACGGCGAGCAGGGTGGTCACGCCCCTCCCCGTCCTCGGTCGGATCTCGGCTCGGCTGCCGTGACGGGGAGGCGGTCACGGTCGGCGTTGCCGGCGCGCTTGGCATCCGCGTAGGCGACGTCCGCCTCCTCGTGGTGCTTCTTCCCGAATCCGGGACGGAACCGTTCGGCCTTCTCGAGGGCACGCCCGATGGCGCCGCGTGGGGCCGCGCTTGGCCGCCGGCAGGTCGGCCGGGCGCAGGTGGCGCTCGAGCGTCTCGCGCAGCGGCATGCTCCCCGTGGTGGCGTCGTCGCGCACACCGCTCTGGCCGGCCTCGGGGGCGCGCACACCGAAGCCGAGCTCACCGGACCACTGGACCTGACCCTCGAACTCGGCGGCCCCGGCGGGCGACGTGGCCCGCATCCAGCCCGACGTGTGGAGGTCGTCACCCTCGCGCCAGTCCTCCCACGGCATGTGCTTCGGCCGACCCTCGTCGTCCACCAGCAGCTCGGACTTCGTGTAGATGGCGTCGTTGCGGTTGGAGAAGGAGAACTCCATCAGCTTGGACTCGGTGATGGCCTCGGTCGGGCACGCTTCGACGCACAGGTCGCAGTGGATGCACCGGAGGAAGTTGATCTCGTAGACGTAGCCGTAGCGCTCACCCGGCGACACCGGGTGGTCCGGCGGATTGTCGAGGCCGCGCACGTAGATGCAGTCGGCGGGACACACGCCGGCGCACAGTTCGCAGCCGATGCACTTCTCCATGCCGTCCTCGTACCGGTTGAGAACGTGGCGGCCGTGCTGACGGGGCTGCTTCGGCCGCTTCTCCTCGGGGTACTGCCGGGTGACCGCCGGGCGACCGAGGTGCTCGAGGGTGAGCTTGAATCCGCCGAGGAAGTTCTGGCGGCCGCGTTGTGGCTCGGGGACCGCCATCAGCGGTCACCTCCTTCGAAGGGTGCGGTCGGCGGCTGCTGCTCGGCACGGGTCCACAGGCGTACCCCGACCTGGGGGACGACGGCCTGGGTGGCCTCCCGCTCGTCGCCGATCGAGAAGGCCCGGGACAGCAGCCCGGCGCCCACCACCACGGCGGCCGCCATGCCCACCCCCCACCATCCGTCGACGACGAAGCCGGCGACGATCAGCAGCCACCCCAGCGACAGGGGGATCAGGCGCTTCCACCCCAGGTCCATCAGCTGGTCGTAGCGCAGTCGGGGCAGTGCGGCGCGCAGCCAGACGAAGATGAACAGGAAGACGATGGTCTTGGCCAGGAACCACAGGATCGGGAAGATCCACTCGACGTGCGGGATGTGGGGCACGGGACCGTCGGGGCCGCCGAAGAACAGGGTCACGGTGATGGCCGACATGGTGATCGTGTTCATGAACTCGGCCAGGAAGAACAGGGCGAACCGGATCGACGAGTACTCGGTGTGGAACCCGCCCACGAGCTCCTGGTCGGCCTCGACCAGGTCGAAGGGCGGGCGGTTGGTTTCGGCGACCACGGCGATGAAGAAGATCAGGAAGGGGACGACGGCCAGTCGGATGGCGTTCCACTGCCAGAGGTGGCCGGCCTGGGCGTTCACGATCGTGCGCGTGCTGAGCGAGCCGGTGATCAGGACGACCATGACCACCGTCATCCCGAGAGCCGCCTCGTAGGAGATCATCTGGGCCGATGCCCGGACGGAGCCGAGCAACGGGTACTTGGAGCCCGACGACCAACCGGCGAGCATCACGCCGTAGACGGCGATACCCGACATGGCCAGCAGGAACAGGATCCCCATCGGCGGGTCCGCCAGCTGCAGCTCGAACGTGTGCCCGAAGAGGGTCACCTCGCCCCCGATGGGCACGATGGCGAAGGCCAGGAAGGCCGGGATGATCGTCAGGTACGGCGCCAGCTTGAAGACGAACCTGTCGGCCTTGTCCGGGATCAGATCCTCCTTGAAGAAGAGCTTGATCCCGTCGGCCAGTGTCTGGGCGATGCCGAACGGCCCGGCCCGGTTGGGGCCGATCCGGCTCTGCATGTCCGAGATGACCTTGCGTTCGAACCAGATCATCAGCATGACCGCCACCATGAGCGCCCCGAACACGACGAGGACCTTGACGGCGACGATGGCGAGGACCACCCAACCCACACCCTTGCCGTAGAGCGGGTCGGTGCCGAGGAGCGGGGCGAGGTGGGTCACAGCGACTCCATCCTCAGGTCGACCACGGGGAAGGCCCGGTCGATCAGGTCCGCCACCGTCCCGTCGCCGAGCGGCACATTGAAATCGGCTGCCACCACGCGGCGCGGCAGCGATCCGTCGGGTTCGACGGGCGCCACGAGGGTGGCCGTGTTCGACCGCAGGCGCACGTGGTCGCCGGCAGACACCCCCAGTGCGTCGAGGTCGAGGGGATTGGCCCGCAGGGCGCCGGTCGCCACCAGGCCGGCGAGCGCCGGCACGGACCCGACGGCACTGCCGCCGTCGAAGAGGACCCGGGCGGCGACCAGTCGCACGGAGTACCCGTCGGCCGGGGACACGTGCGGCACCGTGAGCTCGGTGACTCCGGACAGCATCGGCGGCCGCGCCGGGCCACCTCCTGGCGCGGCGCCCGCGGCGTCGGCCTCGGTGTCGCCGCCGGCATTGGGCGATGCGGCCAGTCCGGCCTGGAGGCTGGCGCCCTGGCGCTCGACCGACTCCACCCCGGGCACGGCGATCGGGTCGAGCGGCGCCCGGCGGGACAGCGACACCGGGTGGGAGCTGAGGGGGGCGACCACGCCGTCGGCGGCACCGTGGGAGTCGAGGACCGCCCGGGTGATTCCGCGGTGGGACACGGCCAGCTGCTCGATCTCGTCCCACACCGCTCCGACCGAGTCGAAGCCCAGGTCGTGACCGAGGTGCACGGCGAGCTCACCGGCGATCATCCAGTCCGGCCACGCCTGGCCCGGGGGCACGAGCTTCTGGCCGAGGCGCGGAGATCCGGCCCTCGATGTTGGTGGTCGTGCCCGGGCGCTCGTGGGCCTCGGCCGCAGGCAGGACGACATCGGCGTGGTCCAGGACGGCACCGGGAGAGGTGGCCACGGCCACCACGAACTGGGCGGCCTCGATCGCCCGGTGGGCCAGGTGGCGGTCGGGGAAGTCGGTCAACGGGTCGCTGCCCAGCAGCACCAGAGCACTCACCCCGGCGCCACCGGCATGGTCTCCGGCGGCGGCGGCCAGGATGTCGGCCGTGCCCCGACCGCGCCGCTCGGGCACGGCGCCCCACGCCGACTCGAACCAGACCCGACCGTCCTCGAGCGCCACCCGGCCGGGGAGCACCCCTGGCGCCAGGCCCATGTCGAGGGCGCCCAGCACGTTGCCTCGGCGCAGGGCGGGCAGGAACCGGGCCTCCGGCAGGCGCGTCGGCCAGGGCCCGGGCGGCGTCGGCCACCAGCTCGGCGTCCTCGGCCAGCGACGGCCGGCCCACCACGACCACGACCGGGCCATCGCCGATCAGGCGACGTGCCTCGGACAGGGCGTCGGCGTCGGTTGCCGCCGCGGGCGGCGTGCCCCCGCCCACCAGGGCGTCGACGAGGGTACGCGCCTCACCGGGTCCGTAGCGCAGCGACACGGCGGCGTAGTCGGACAGCGACGTGGCCTGGGGTGAGAGCTCCACGAGCGACGTGCCCCCGTCGACGGCCGCCGCACGCAACCGCAGGAAGAGGATCGGGAGCTCCTCGCGGACGTCGCCGGTCAGCAGCACCACCGTGGACGCCGAGGCGGCCTGGTCGATGGTGGCGCGGGGCAGGCCGAGCACGACCTCGGCCGGGAGGCCGTCACCCATCTGGGCGTCGACCGAGTCGGTGCCGAGCACGCCCTTGGCCACCCGGGCCCATGCGTAGGCGCCCTCGTTGGTCAGTCGGGCGCCACCGACGACCCCGAGCGAGTCGGGGCCCTCGGCCACAGCGGCACGCAGCCCGTCGGCCACGGCGTCCAGCGCCTCGTGCCACGACACGGCGACCAGCGTGCCATCCTTGCGCACCATCGGCTCGACCAGGCGGTCCTCGCGGTTGACGGCGTCCGCCGCGAACCGGCCCTTGTCGCACAGCCACCCGTGGTTGACCGGGTCGATGTCGATGCCCAGGAGCCGGGTCAGGCGGTCGGCCGACGACTGGACGGCGACGCGGCACCCGACGGCGCACGTCGTGCACGTGGACTCGACCTGGTCGAGGTCCCACGGACGGGCCGCGAACCGGTAGGGGGAGGCGGTCAGCGCCCCCACCGGGCAGATCTGCACGGTGTTCCCGGAGAAGTAGGAGGTGAAGGGCAGGTCGGGGAAGGTGCCGATCCGGAGCAGCTCGCCCCTCCCGATGAAGTCGATCTGCGCCTCGCCCGCCACCTCGTCGGCGAACCGGGTGCACCGGCTGCACTGGATGCACCGCTCGCGGTCGAGCAGGACCAGCTCCGAGATCGGGATCGGCTTCTCGAAGTGGCGCTTCTCCTCCACGAACCGGGTCTCCCCTGGGCCGTAGGCCAGGGTCTGGTCCTGGAGCGGGCACTCGCCGCCCTTGTCGCAGACCGGGCAGTCGAGCGGGTGGTTGATCAGCAGGAACTCGAGGACCCCGTCCTGGGCCTTCTTGACCTTGTCGGAGTCGGTGGTGACCTCCATGCCCGGGGCCGCCTCCATGAAGCAGCTCGGCATGAGCGTGGCGCCGCGCGGACCGCTCACCTCGACGAGGCACATCCGGCACACGCCGACGGGCTCCATGCGCGGGTGGTAGCAGAACCGGGGGATGAACGTCCCGGCCCGCTCGGCGGCGGCGATCAGCATCTCGCCCTTCCGGGCGCGGACCGTCCGCCCGTCGAGGGTGAACTCGAACTCGTCCGACGGGGTGGCCGGTTCAGTCATACGGGCAGCCCCCCTCCTTGATGTGGACGAGGAACTCGTCGCGGAACATGGTGATGGCCGAGTTGATCGAGGACGGGATCGACGGACCGAGTACGCAGATGGTGGTCTGCTGCGGCGGCCAGTTCAGTCCGGGGGAGATGTTGTCGCAGGCGTCGAGCAGCAGGTCGAGGTCCTCCTCGCGCCCCTGGCCCCGCTCGATCCGCTCCATGATGCGCTCGAGCCAGCCCGAGCCCTCACGGCACGGCGTGCACTGGCCGCACGACTCCCGGGACTGAAGAACTTGGTGATCCGCCACGCGGCGCGGACCGCGCAGGTGTGGTCGTCCATGACCACCACCGAACCCGAACCGAGCATGGACCCGGCCTCGGCCACCTCGTCCTGGCCCAGCGGCAGGTCGATCTGGTCGGGCCCGAACCACGGGGCCGACACCCCACCGGGTATGAACGCCTTGAGCCCGCGCCCGTGGGGGATGCCCCCGCCCAGTACGGGGGCGTTGATCAGGTCGTTGAACGTGGTCGTGACCATCTCGAGCTCGTAGACGCCCGGGTTGTTCACGTGGCCGGCCAGGGCGAACAGCCGCGTGCCGGTGGAGCGCCCGCCACCGAGGGCGGCGAACGCGGCACCTCCGTTGCTCACGATCCACGGGAGGTTCGACATGGTCTCGACGTTGTTGACCACGGTCGGGTCACCGTAGAGGCCGATGGCCGCCGGGAAGAACGGCGGCTTGATCCGCGGCCAAGCCCCGCTTGCCCTCGAGCGATTCGAGCAGCGCCGTCTCCTCGCCGCAGATGTAGGCGCCGGCGCCGGGGTGGACCACCACGTCCACCGAGAACCCGGAACCGAAGATGTCCCGGCCCACCGCTCCGTGGGCGTAGGCGTCGTTGAGCGCGGCCTGCACCCGCTCGAGGCCCAGGGCGAACTCGCCCCGCAGGAAGATGAACACCCGGGCGACCTGCAGCGCGTAGGCGGCGATGACCACGCCCTCGATGAGCTGGTGGGGGTCCCGCTCGACCAGCAGGTGGTCCTTGAACGTGGCCGGCTCCGACTCGTCACCGTTGACCACCAGGTAGGTCACCGGCGCCTTGCGCAGCATCGACCACTTGCGCCCGGCCGGGAACCCGGCGCCACCACGTCCGAGCAGGCTGGCCGCGTCGACCTCGGCCGCCACCGCCTCGGGGGTCATCGTGAGCGCCTTGCGCAGTCCGTCGTAGCCCCCGGTGGCCAGGTAGCGCTCGAGCGTGTGCGAGTCGTCGTGGCCGATCCGGGCGGTGACGATCTTCGGCGGGTCGGTGATGGCCATCAGGCACCTCCCCCGCCGGACGTCGCCGCCGCCTCGCGGGCCGCCCTCGCCTCGGCTGCGGCCCGACGCTCCTCGGCCACGACGGCCGGGTCCGACGGCCAGCCCGTTGGCCCGGCGCACCCGGATCAGCGTCCCGTGCGGCGGGATGTCGCCATCGAGGGCGCCCGAGCGGAGCTCGGCGACCAGACGGTCGAAGGACTCGGGCGTCTGGGCGCCGACGTAGCGGTGGTTGACCTGGACACACGGGGCCCGGTCGCAGTCGGCCAGGCACTCGGCCTCCTCGAGGGTGACCGTCCCGTCGGGGGTCGTGCCCCCGCTGCCGATGCCGAGAGAGTCCTCGGCGTGCTCGAGCAGCTCGGCGGCGCCACCCAACAGGCAGGCGATGTTGGTGCACACGGCCACGACGTACTTCCCCACCGGCTCGGTGTGCAGCATGTCGTAGAAGGACGCGGTGCCCAGGACCTCGCTCGGTGTGACCCCGACGAGGCCGGCGATGTCGACCATGGCCTCGGGCGTCAGCCACCCGTCCTGCTCCTGGGCCAGGTGGCAGAGGGGGATCAGCGCCGACCGCGGCTCGGGGTAGAGGGTGATCAGCTGGCGGGCGCGGGCCACGATGTCGGGCGACAGGTGGTTCGGCGTCGCCGGCGTCCGGGCGGCCCGGCGGGGTGGGGCGAGCGGGGTCGGTTCGCTCATCGGTCCACCTCCCCCATCACCGGGTCCACTGACGAACAAGCGACCACGGCGTCGGCCAGGAGGCCACCGCGCATCATCAGGGGCAGGGCCTGGAGGTTGACGAAGCTCGGACCGCGGATGTGCATGCGGTAGGGCTTGGGGCCGCCATCGGACACCAGGTAGCAGCCGAGCTCGCCCCGGGGGGACTCGGTGGCCACGTAGACCTCTCCTTCCGGCACCCGGAACCCCTCGGTGAAGACCTTGAAGTGGTGGATCAGGGCCTCCATCGACTCATCGATGCGGCCCCGCGGCGGCGGGGTGACCTTCTTGTCCTGGACCCGGTAGTCGCCGGCGGGCATCTTCTCCACGATCTGGCGGATGATCCGGATCGACTCGCGGATCTCGTTGAGTCGGATCGAGTAGCGGTCGAAGTTGTCGCCGAAGGTGCCGACGATGACGTCGAACTCGACCTCGTCGTAGCGGAGGTACGGCATGGAGCGACGGAGGTCCCACGGCACCCCCGTCGAGCGCAGCAACGGCCCGGTCAGGGACAGGGCGAGCGCCTCCTCGGCCGACAGGTTGCCCACGCCCTCGGACCGCTGGTGGAACAGGGGCTGGCCGGTCAGGAGCTCGTCGTACTCGTCCAGGCGCGGCAGGACCGTGTCACAGATGATGGTGACGTCGTCCTCCCACCCGTCGGGCAGGTCGGCCGCCGTCCCGCCGGGACGGATGAAATTGTGGTTCATGCGCAGCCCGGTCGTCTTCTCGAAGAAGGCCAGGATCATCTCGCGCTCACGGAACCCGTAGATCATCATCGACGTGGACGCGTGGTCCATGCCGTTGGTGGCCATCCACATGAGGTGGGACGAGACCCGGTTCAGCTCGACCAGGAGCATCCGGATCCAGTCGGAGCGGGGCGGCATCTCGATGCCCAGCAGTTCCTCGACGGCCAGCGACAGCACCAGTTCGTTGTGGAGCGGTGACAGGTAGTCCATCCGGGTGACGTTGGTCGACCCCTGGACGTAGGTCAGCTCCTCGGCCGTCTTCTCCATGCCGGTGTGGAGGTAGCCGATCACCGGCTTGGTCCGCAGCACCGTCTCGCCGTCGAGCTCGATCATCAGGCGGAGCACACCGTGGGTCGACGGGTGCTGCGGGCCCATGTTGATGATCATGGTCTCGTCGTCGGTCTGCTCGATGTCGATGTCGTCGGGGTTGACCACGACGCCCTCGGGAAGGCGCAGCACGGCGCCGACCTCGCGGCGCAGCTCGCCGGCCTCCGTCCGGGTCCGGGGGTGGAGCTCCTGGGCTCCCTCGGACGTCTCGATGACGAGGCCGGTGGAGGTGCCCGCGGCGGAGGGCTGGTCGTACCGCTCACCGGACACCGGGTCCGGGAGTTCGGTGTCGACGTGGGGGAGGCCGTCGGCGGTCGCAGCGGTGTCGGTCATCGAGGCCCCGGCGCGCCCTTGAACTGCACCGGCACCCGGCCGATGCCGTAGTCCTTCCGTAGCGGATGGCCCTCCCAGTCCTCGGGCAGGAGGATCCGGGTCATGTCCGGGTGACCGGTGAACACGATGCCGAAGAGGTCGTAGGCCTCGCGCTCCATGGCCTCGGTTCCCGGATAGACGTCGAAGACCGTCACCACCTCGGCGTCGTCGGCCGGGATCTGGACGCGCACGCGTACCCGTCGGACCTGGCTGAGGGAGAGGAGGTTGACGACGACCTCGAACCGCTCCGGTGCCACCCCGTCGGGGAGCACCCGGCCCGGGTGGGTGAGGTAGTCCACGGCGCACAGGTCGGCGCAGGTCTCGAACCCCTCGTCGCGCAGCCCCGAGACGACGCCCAGGTACTGCTCACGGGTCGGAAAGAGGAGCTCGGGCGGAGCGCCGCGGCGACGGCGTGCCGACGAGCCTCCCGCCAGGCCGACCACGGGCGCGTCGGAGGTGTCGTCCCCGTCGGTGGCCGTGGTCACAGGGGCTCACCCACGCTGCGGGCGATGATGGGATTGCGCTTCGGGGTGGCGAGGTGGACGGCGTCCGGCCGCTCCGGGGTCCAGCCCTGGGTGCGGTCGTCATCGGTGCCCCGGGCGTCGTCGGTGTCGCCGCCCTCGTCGGCTGCCAGGCCGGTCGTGGAGGGGCGCCCGTCGAGGACGAGCGTGCGCCGCTGGGTGATGTCGTCGGTGCGCACCTTCTCGTGCAGCGTGAGGATGGCGTGCATCAGCGTCTCGGGAGTCGGCGGGCAGCCCGGCGCGTACACGTCGACCGGGACGATCTGGTCGACGCCCTGGACGATGGCGTAGTTGTTGAACATGCCTCCGGTGCTGGCGCACACGCCCATCGACAGGACCCACTTGGGCTCCATCATCTGGTCGTAGACCTGGCGGAGCACCGGGGCCATCTTCTGGGAGACCCGGCCCGCGACGATCATCAGGTCGGCCTGGCGCGGGGAGGCCCGGAAGACCTCCATGCCGAAGCGGGCCAGGTCGAAGTCGGCGGCGCCGACCGACATCATCTCGATGGCGCAGCAGGCGAGTCCGAACGTCGCCGGCCACATGGAGTAGGTCCGCGCCCACTTGACCAGGTCCTCCAGCCGACCGGTGAGGAAGTTGTGCTGGAGGTCCTCGAGTCCCATGGTCGGCCGGCCCGCTCAGGCGGCGCGGCCGGGGCCGGCCGGAGCGGTGGTGGGGGCCGTCTCCCCGGCGGACGGCGCGGTGGGATTGCCGATCCGGGCGATGGTCGAGGCCGAGGTGCGCGACGGCATGCCGCCGGCCAGACGCTTGGACGGGCCCCAGCTGAGGGCCCCGTTGCCGACGAGGTACACGAAGGAGACGAAGACGACGGCGGCGAAGACGAGCACCTCGACCAGGCCGAACGAACGCAGCTGGCGGAAGATGACGGCCCACGGGTAGAAGAAGACCACCTCGATGTCGAAGATGATGAAGATCATCGCCACCAGGTAGAACCGCACCGGGAACCGGGTCGGGGGGTCGATGCCGGGGACGATCCCGCACTCGTAGGGCGCGATCTTGGCCGCCGTGGGCCGCTTCTTGGGGGCGAGCAGGGCGGACGCGACGAACGACAGGGAGGCGAACAGGAACCCCAGGATGATCAGGATGAGGATCGGAAGGTAGTCGGCCACAGCACGTGTTTTTTACCACGCGCCCTTCCGACAAAGCACATCCGGCCGTCGGGTGAGGATCGGGCGGTATCGACCCCCCGACAGGCTCCCCGTGTGCCGGCCCACACCGGTCCCCCCTAGCATTGGTGCGTGACCGCAGCGGCCGAAGGAACCTCCGTCCCCACCGACACCGGCGACCCCACCGGCGACGCAGTCCCCACGTCCGGGCACGTCCACGACGTGCTGGTCGTGGGTGGCGGGCCCTCGGGCTCGTCCTGCGCCTACTGGCTGGCCGAGGCCGGCTGGGACGTCGCCCTGGTGGAGAAGAAGCAGTTCCCACGGGCCAAGACGTGCGGCGACGGGCTGACTCCCCGTTCGGTCCGCCAGATCGCCGACATGGGAATCGAGGGTTCCCTGGCCGGCGCGCACCGGTACACGGGGCTGCGCGCCCACGGCTTCGGCAGGGTCCTCGAGCTGCCCTGGCCCGAGCACCCGTCGTTCCCCTCGTACGGCTACGTCATCACCCGGCACGACCTCGATGCCCTGGTCAACGAGCGGGCGGCCAAGGCGGGGGCCACCGTGTGGCAGGGTACCGAGGCGCTCGAGCCGCATCCTGGACGACACGGCACCGCCGTCGAGGCCGACTGCCGTCGTGTGCGGGGGCCGT
This sequence comes from uncultured Acidimicrobiales bacterium, assembly GCA_963841925.1. GTDB lineage: Bacteria > Actinomycetota > Acidimicrobiia > Acidimicrobiales > RAAP-2 > Bog-756. The sequence continues at coordinate 74,980 of CAWJER010000015.1, read as the reverse complement.
CGTGAAGGAGAAGGCTGTCCGGGCGGACCCGCGAGGTCCGCGCCCGCTACGTGGTCGTGGCCGACGGCGCCAACTCCCGGTTCGGACGGGCGCTCGGCACCAGTCGGGACCGGTCGCAGCCCATGGGCATGGCGCTGCGCGGGTACTACGCATCCCCCGGACACGACCAGCCCTTCATCGAGTCCCACCTCGACATCCGCGACGGCTCCGGCAACGTGGTGCCGGGCTACGGGTGGATCTTCCCGCTCGGGGACGGCCGGGTGAACGTCGGCGTCGGTCTCCTCTCCACCGACCGGCGGTGGAAGGGTGTGAACACGGGCACGCTGATGGAGCACTTCGTGGCCGGGGCGCCCGAGGAGTGGGAGCTCTCCCCCGGCACCGCGCTGGGTCCCGCCACCGGCGGCAAGCTGCCGATGGGCCTGGCCGTCGGCCCCCGTGTCGGCGCCACCACGCTGGTCGTCGGCGATGCCGCCGGCGCCATCAACCCCTTCAACGGGGAGGGGATCGCCTACGGCTACGAGACCGGCCGCCTTGCCGCCGCCTCGCTGGGCGAGGCCCTGTCGGGCGACGGGGTCGACGCCCTCCTGCGTTACGAGGACCGGCTCGAGGAGGCCTACGGCCTCTACTACCGGGTGGCCCGGGCGTTCATCCGGGTGATCGCCCGTCCCGAGCTGATGAAGCTCTGCGTCGGCACCGGGATGCACTCGGAGACGCTCATGACGTGGATCCTCCGGATCATGGCGAACCTGGTGCGCCCGGACGAGACCGGCCCGGCCGAGGCCGCCTACCGGGCACTGGCCCTCATCGCCCGGCTGGCGCCCGAGGGCGCCTGAACCAGGTGCCCGGGGGCCCCGGCCCCCGGGGTCCGTGCCCCGGTGACGTCGGTGGCTACCGGGAGGAGGCCGCGGCCACCCGACCGGCCACGGCGTCGAATGCCGGGGTGAACACGTCGCCCGGGATCGCCGCGCCACTCGTCGACGGCTGCAGGATGCTGACGACCCTCCCACCGAGCAGGTAGGCGTCGCCCACCACTTCGGTGCCCGAGCCGGGCAGCGTGTAGGTGGTCACCACGCCGTAGGCCTGCACCCCGGTCGGGCCGCTCAGCGTCACGGGCTGCACCTGGGCTGCACCGCCGGACACCGTGCCGGCGGCGAGGGCGCTCGCGTACTGCTGGTAGCAGCCGTCGAACTTCGGGTTGGTGAAGATGCCGTCGAGCGCCTCGACCTGACCGGGCGACGCCAAGGTCATCGTCTTCGACCCCATCTCCAGCGACGAGCCGGCCGCGCTCAGGAAGGTGGGCGACTGCGCCATGCCGCGTCTGGTAGGGCAGCGACCCGGCCCCGAACAGGCCGGTGGCGACGGCATAGCTGGTATCGAGGCACGACGCCATGGTGTTGGCCGCGTCGGCCTGGACGGCGGCCGGCGGCACCGGAGGACGCACCACGGTCTGGCCCGTCGGGGCCTCCGTCCACCCCGCGGGCAGGTCGGACAGCCGCAGGTTGACGGCGGTGGCCAGCGCCGCGTCGGCGGCGGCCGACGCCGACGGTGTGGCGCACGGCCGGGGCCGTCGGGGTCGACGAGGTGTTCCGCCTGGAGACCAGGTAGGCGGCACCGCCGGCCACGACGAGGACCAGGACGCCCACGAGTGCGATCACCGCGGCCCGCCCGGAGCGCTTCGTGGTGCCGGCGAGCACGACCCCGGAGTCGTCACCCGCGCCGGCGGCCGCCTCGACGGGGGTCTCCCCGCTGCCGCCCGCACGGGCGGCGCCGGTACCGTTGCCGGAGGCCACCGGCGGGGTCGCCGTCAGGGGAGCGGGCGGCTGCACGGTCAGGGGCACCGGGTCCGCCGGTGGCGCCACCGGGGGCGGAGGGCCCGACGTCGGGGTGGCCCCGGCCGACAGGTCCGGACCGGGTGCTGCCGCGTCGACGGACACCGCAGCCGCGGTGGCAGCTGCGACTTTCGACCTGCTGGGGGCTGGCTTGTACCAGGGCGTCTTGACGTCGGCCTGCGGGGAGTCCGTGGCCGGCGTGGGAGTGGGCGTCTCGTGTACGACGTCTGCGGTCGCGGCGGCGGCACCGACCGCGGCACCCGCCGCGGCCTCCTTGGACTTGCGGGGGGCCGGCCTGTACCAGGGCGTCTTGGCCTCGGGCGGCGCGATGTCGGTGACCGACGGCCCGGCGGTGGGCTGGACCGAACCCTCGTCGAGCGCCTGTCCCCCGGCCACCGCGGCAGCGGCGGCCGCCGTGTCCGTCGCCTTCGGCTTACGTGGTGCGAGCTTGTACCAGGGCGTCTTCGACGGGGCCGCGGACTCCGCCCCGGTCGACGACAGGGGTGGGTCGTCCCATGCCGTCGTCGCCGGCGGTGGGGGCGGAGGTGGAGGTGGGGCGAGTGCGTGCCCGCCTGACGGAGGGGACGGCATCGTCGGGGCCGGTGGAGCCGGTGGCGCTGCCGGTCGGAAGGTAGGGGCGGGGGGCGGGGGGAGGACGGGAGGGGCGGGAGCGGCGGGGGGCGGCGGAGGCGGGGCGAGCCGTGCGCTCGGCGCCAGACCCGCTCCGGTTCCTCCCGCCGGGTCGGCGATGTCGCCGTTACCGTCGGACGGGTCGGGAGACGGGTCGGATTGGAGCCCGCCGACCCTCGTGGCGCCCGCTGCGGCAGCGGCGACCCCGGCCGTGGCATAGGACGGTGCCGTCTCCTGTGCCTGAGCCTGTGCCGACGACGGGCCCGGGGCGGGTAGTGCGACACCGACCTCGGCGCCCTCGGCGTCGGACGCCGCCGGTTCGGGCGCTGGTGACGGCGCAGGCAGTGACGAGCCCTTGTACCGCGCCAGCCACGTGGGCAGAGCCTGGTCGAGATAGGCGGCCTGGCCGGGTGAGACGGTGTCGCTCGGGAGGAGGAACCGGATGGACTGGCCGCCCGATGTCAGCTCCATGATGGCCGCCTCGCGACCGTCGCTGAGCTGCAGCACCTCATGGCACGTGGCCGAGTCGAGCGCCGTCCACACCAGGAGTCGCTCGATCTGCGGTTGGGGGCCCTGCACCGTGATCCCCGCGGTGGTGAACAGAAGGCTGATGCCCTCGGTCGTCTTGGTCCCCCGGTCGGCGTCACCGGCCAGGGCGACGCCCGGCAGCAGCATGCCCTCAGGAGGTAGCTCCGTGATCCCGACCGTCATGCATCGCTCCTTCGTGGACACTGGTGGCTCGCAGCCGGGCGGCGCGCGCCCGCCCATCCTAGATATTCCCGCCCCCGCCCGATAGGGCAAAGCGAAATTGCCGCGTACACCCCGCGAGGCCACGCGACGCCACCATTGTGCCCCAAGTGCGAGCCGGAACTGGGGTACCCACGCACCACCCTCCCCTCATCGGCAACTCCCGGTGCAAGCTTGAACCGAGGATGTCCCGACGTCAGTGGGCCAGTACCTCGGCGATCGCCTCCGACGCGCACGTCAGCGCCCGGTCGTATTCGGCTTCGCCGTGGGCCATCGACGGGAAGGCGACCTCGTACGGCCCGGGCGCCAGCGCCACGCCCCGGGCGATCATCGCTCGGAAGAAGCGCGGCGTACAGACCCGTATCCGCCGAGGCGGCCGCACCCTCGTAGTCGCGGACCTCACTCGCGGTGTCGGGAACGAAGAAGAGCCCGAGCAGCGGACCGACCACGGGCACGCGCACCGTCAGGGACCGACCGTCGGCGTCCGTCGTCCCTGCGGCGACCATGGCGTCGGCCAGCACCTGGTGGAGCGAGTCGCCGAAGGACGACACCCGCGCCGCCAGGCCGTCGTAGGAGTCCTGGGTGAGCATGCGCAGGACGGTGAGCCCGGCGGCGGTTGCCAGCGGGTTACCCGAGAGCGTCCCCGCCTGGTAGACGGGGCCGAGCGGCGCCAGCACCGACAGGATCTCGGCGCGACCCCCGAAGGCTCCTACCGGCAGGCCGCCCCCGATCACCTTTCCGAAGCACCACAGGTCGGGCTGCACCCCGCTGTACGCGGCAGCACCGCCTTCCCCCAGTCGGAACCCGGTGATCACCTCGTCGAAGATGAGCAGGGCGCCCGCATCGTCGCACGCCGCCCGCAGCCCCTCGAGGAAGCCGTCGACCGGGGGGACGAGGCCCATGTTGGCCGCCACCGCCTCGACGATGACGCAGGCCACCTGATCGTCCAGTTCGGGGACGACGTTGTACGGGGCGACCACGGTGTCGGCCACGGCGGCGGCGGGCACGCCGGCCGAGTCCGGGAGGCCCAGCATGGCCACCCCGCTCCCCCCGCCGGCCAGGAGGCCGTCCGAGTGCCCGTGGTAGCAGCCGTCGAATTTGACGATCCGGTCCCGCCCGGTGAACCCACGGGCCACCCGGATGGCGCTCATGGCGGCCTCGGTTCCCGAGGACACCAGACGGACCTGCTCGCAACCGGGGACGCGCTCGGAGATCGCCTCGGCCAAGAGGACCTCACCCTCGGTCGGAGCGCCGAACGTGGTGCCCCGGCCGGCGGCCGTGCGGATCGCCGACACCACCTGTGGATCGGCGTGGCCCAGGATCGAGGCCCCGTAGGACTGCACGAAGTCGAGCAGCTTGTTGCCGTCGGCATCCCACACGTAGGCGCCCTCACCCCGGCTGACGAAGTAGGGGTGGCCACCGACCGACCGGAAGGACCGGACCGGCGAGTTGACCCCGCCCGGGATCACCCGCACCGCCCGCTCGAAGAGCTCGTCGGACCGCTCGTGCCCGGGCCCGTCAGGCATCCAGCACCTCCGCCAGCTCCCCGGCGAAGTAGGTGAGGACGAAGTCGGCCCCGGCCCGCTTCACCGCCGTGATCTGCTCGAGGGCGGTGGCGGGCCCGTCGATCCAGCCCCGCTCGGCCGCCGCCTTCACCATGGCGTACTCGCCGCTCACGTGGTACGCCCCGACCGGCACGTCGACGGTGGCGCGGACCTCGGCGACGACGTCGAGGTAGGTGAGGGCCGGCTTGACCATGACCATGTCGGCACCCTCGGCCACGTCGGCCGCGACCTCGGCCAGTGCCTCGCGACCGTTGCGCGGGTCCTGCTGGTAGCCCCTCCTGTCCCCGCCTCCGGCGATGGTCACGTCGGCGGCCTCGCGGAAGGGGCCGTAGAGCGCGGACGCGTACTTCGCGGCGTAGGCCAGGACCGCGGTGGACGGCTGACCGGCACTGTCGAGCGCGGCCCGGATGGCGGCCACCTGACCGTCCATCATCCCGCTCGGGGCGATCACGTCCGCACCGGCGGTGGCCTGCACGACGGCCAGGGCGGCGTAGAGCTCGACCGTGGCGTCGTTGTCCACGTCCCCGGTCGCCGGGTCGAGCACACCACAGTGCCCGTGGTCGGTGAATTCGTCCAGGCAGCAGTCGGCCATGACGACCAGGTCGTCGCCCACCGCGTCGCGCACGGCCTCGAGCGCGCGGCGGGTGATCCCGTCCGGGTCGAGCGCCGCCGAGCCGGTGGCGTCCTTGTCCTCGGCCCGGGGGAGGGCGAACAGGATGACCCCGGGGATCCCCAGGCGGCCGAGCCGTCGGACCTCCTCCACCAGGGACGGGATCGAATGCTGGGACACGCCGGGCAGCGAGCCGACGGGGCGTGGGGCGTCGAGGCCGTCGGCCACGAAGAGCGGGGCCACCAGGTCGTCGACGGTGAGGCGCGTCTGGGCCACGAGGCGCCGCAGTGCAGAGGTACGCCGCAGGCGGCGCAGGCGGCGGGCGGGGAAGCCGGGTACGGGCGGGACGCTGGGCACGGTGCCCCACCCTACGCCGACCGGGCCGGGTCGCCGGCCGTGCCGGCCGGCGTCAGCGGTCGTCGGCGAGCGCCGCGGCGAGTGCGGCCACCAGACCGTCGAGGGTGTGCTCGACGGCCTCGACGGTCACCTCGAGCCCGGCGGCGCGCGCCGACGCGCTGGTCACCGGCCCGATCGAGGCGACGACCGGCGGCACGCCCGAGACACCGAGTAGTTCGACGGTCCGCTCCACGGTCGACGACGACGTGAAGGCCACCGCGTCCGCCGTCCGCGCCGACTCGACCGCCGCCGGGTCCGGGTCGCCGGCCACCGTGCGATAGGCCACGGCCTCGTCCACCTTCCACCCCTTGGCGGCCAGGCCCGACGCCACCACGTCGCGCACCCGCTCCGCCCGCGACGAACAGGACCGCCGGCTCCCGGGTCCCCCGACCCGGCGCCGTGCCGGCGGGGGCCGCCGCCGGGAAGACCTCGACGAGCGCGTCCGACACGGCCACGGCGGGCACCAGGTCCGGCACGATCCCGCGTTCCATCAGCGCCCGGGCCGTGGACCTGCCCACGGCCGCCCACCGGGTGGCGGCCGGCGGCGGGCGGCCTCCGAGCGCGTCGACCATCCTGGACACGGCGTTCGACGAGGTCACCACCACCCAGTCGTACTCCCCGGCGGCCACCCGCCCGGCGGCGGCCGTCAGTGCCACCCCCCCGTCGACGGGGCCCTCGATGGCGATCACCGGCAGCTCGACGACGGAGGCACCCAGGTCGGCCAACCGGTGCACGAGTCCGGACGCCTGGGCCCGGGCCCGGGTGACCACGACCCGGGCGCCGGCGAGCGCGCCCGGTTGCGGTACCGGACGGGGAGCAGGGGGCGTCGTGGCCGGCTCCGACGGCGACCCCGGTCCCCCGTGCGGGCCGTGCACCGCGTCAGTGCTCCGCCCGCCGCACCCACGGCGGCCGTGACATCGAGACCGGCGACGGCGCCGACGACGATGGCGGCCGGTGCGCCGAGGTCGACGTCGGCCAGGTGGTCGAGCGTGGTGCGGACCACCTCCTGGCGGTCGGTCGTCCCCCACCGAACCACCGCCACCGGAGTGCCGGGGCTGCGTCCGGCGGCGATCAGCCGCTCGGCGACGGCGGCCCGGGCGCCCACGCCCATCAGGACGACGAGCGTCCCGTCGAGCCGGCCCAGGGTGTCCCAGTCCACCCCGGGCAGTGACGGATCCCCGGCGTGGCCCGTGACCACGGTCACCGACGTCGACACGTTCCGGTGGGTGACCGGGATGCCTGCGGCCGCCGGCGCGGCAAAGGCCGAGCTCACCCCGGGGACGACCTCGACGTCGACGCCGGCCCGGCGCAGGGCCTCGGCCTCCTCGCCGCCGCGCCCGAAGACGAACGGGTCGCCCGCCCTTCAGGCGGACGACCCGGCGGCCGGAACGGCCGTGGGCGACGAGCAGCTCGTTGATGTCGACCTGCAGGCCCGACTGCACCGGGGCCCTTGCCGACGTCGATGAGCTCGGCGCCGTCGGGGGCGAGGTCGAGGAGCTCGGCTGCGACCAGGCGGTCGTAGACGACGACGTCGGCCGCTGCGGAGCAGCTCGGCACCGCGGCAGGTCAGCAGCCCGGGATCGCCGGGGCCGGCGCCGACGAGGGCGACCGTCACCAGGCCGGGCTCCACGGGCCGAGGTCGGCGCCCCCGGCGTCGTCGAGCAGGTACCGGGCGACGGCGCGGCCGAGGGCGGGACCGTCATCGCCCCAGGACTCGTGGCGCAGCACGACGTGACCGTCGGCCCCGGCGAGCAGCCCGGTCAGCCGGAGGCGGGTCCCGGCGACGGTGCGGCCGCCCGTCGGGGCCTCGGCGACGGCGTGGGCACCCACGGGCAGCGTGCACCCGCCACCCAGCTCGGCGAGGAAGGCCCGTTCGGCCTCGACCACGGTCCGCACGTCGTCGTCGTCGATGGCGGCGAGCGACCGGCGGGTCGCCTCGTCGTCACCACGGCACTCGACGGCCAGTGCGCCCTGCGCCACCTGGGGGAGCAACACGGCCGGCTCGAGCGTCTCGATGTCCACCCCGTCAGGTGCACGCCACTGCAGACGGTCGATCGCCGCCCGGGCGGCCACCACCGCGGTGATCCCGTCCTGCCCCACCCGGGACAACCGGGTGGCGAGGTTGCCCCGGAGGTCGGCGAACGTGAGATCGGGCCGCAGGTTCGCCAACTGGACCCGCCGGCGCGCCGACCCCGTCGCGACGGTGGCCCCGGTGGGCATCGTGTCGAGACGACCCCCTACGAGCACGTCCCGCGGATCACCACGCTCGGGGAAGGCCGCCAGGACGAGGCCGGGGACCCCCAGATCGGCGGAGGCGGGCAGGTCCTTGGCCGAGTGGACGGCGGCGTCGGCGTCACCACGTGCCACCGCGGCCTGGACCTCCTTGACGAAGACCCCCTGGCCGCCGAGTTGCGACAGGGGTACGTCCGTGCGTCTGTCGCCCTCGGTGTCCACGACCACGGGCTCGGCCGCCACGCCCGCTGCGGTCAGGAGGGCCACGACCCGGTGGGCCTGCCACAGGGCGAGGGGTGAGCCGCGGGTGGCCAGCCGGAGCGGGCCCGGTGCCGATCTCATGCTGCCGGCGACCACACGGGTCAGAGGTCGAACAGGGCGCGCAGCGCCTCGACGAGGCGCTCCCCCCGCGGGGTGCCGGCGGCCTCCTTGAGCGTCACCGTCGGCTGGTGCAGCAGCTTGGCCACGAGCGACCGGGTCACGGCGTCGACCTGGTCCCACTGCGCCTCGTCCAGGTCGGACCGCTTCGATCGCAGCCGCTCGAGCTCGGCCTGGCGGGCATCCTCGACCCGCGAGCGGAGCGCCGACACGATCGGCGCCGCGTCGCGGGCACGTGAGGCGGCGCGGTACCGCTCGATCTCGTCGGACACGATCCCGTTGGCTGCGGCCACCTCGTCCTGGCGGCCGCCGATGGCCTCGGCGACCGAGGCGCGCAGATCCTCCATGTCGAGGAGGACGAGGCCGGCGAGCGCGGACGCCGAGGGCTGGACGTTGCGGGGCACGCCCAGGTCGACCACCACCAGTTCCCCCCGGCCGTGCCGAAGGGCCAGCGCGGACTCGAGCATGGCCTGGTCGATGATGGGGTGCGACGTGCCCACGGTGGTGAGGACGACGTCGGACGACTCCAGCAGGGCGGCGAGGTCGGCGAGGTCGGCGGAGACGACCGTTGCGGCCGTGCCGGGCGGCAGCGCCGCCACCAGGGCCTCGGCCCGCTCGACGGTCCGATTGGCCACGACCAGGTGCTCGACCCCCGCCCCGGCGAGCGCCTGGGCCACGCCCTCGCCCATCTCCCCGGCCCCTACGACGAGGACCCGCGCGCCCGGTGAGGCCGCCGGCGCGGCGGTCGGCGGCCAGGGCCACCGCGCCGTGCGACAGCGAGGTGATGCCTCGGGCGATGGCCGTTTCCGACCGCACCCGCTTGCCCGTCTCCACGGCGTGGCGAAACAGCGCGCCGAGGACCGGCCCCGATGCCCGCTCGCCCTGGGCACGCTCCCACGCCCTGCGCACCTGGCCCAGGACCTCGGACTCGCCGAGCACGGCGGACTCCAGGCCGGCGGCCACGGCGAACAGGTGCTCGGTGACGTCGTCGTCGAACCGGATCGTGCAGTACTCGGCGAGGGCGTCGACCGAGCTCCCGCTCGTGTCCGCCAGGAACTCCTGGATCTCGGCGACGCCGTCGTGGAACCGCTCGACGACGGCGTAGACCTCGGTGCGCAGGCACGTGGAGACCAGCACGGCCTCGGAAAGGTTCGGTTGGTCGCGCAGACGCCCGAGCGCCTTACCGGTGCCCGCATCCGTGACCGACACCCGGTCCAACAGCTCGAGCGGGGCGTGCTTCTGCTCGAGTCCGACGACGATCACCGACACGGGGCAACCGCCTCGGAAGGTGCGTAGCTCACAGGATCGGTCACTTCGTCACAGCCTCGATGTCACAGCGTCGGTCGACTCGGTCGATGGAAAGGCTCGTGCCCCCCGCCACCCTACCGAGCTACGGGTACCCTCCGGTCACCGGGTCCTGCGGGCACCTCCAGCATCGCCGCACCGGGCGCGCCACCGCCAGTCGTCGGGTCCGGGGCGTCAGGCCGGTCCCGTCGGGGTGCGCCCGATCGACCGGATGACCGGCATCCGGGTGTCGGCCTCGTCGTCGAGCTGGCGGGCCTGGTAGAAGCTCATGACCTGGAGCTCCATACTGAGGTCGACGTAGCGCAACAGGACGCCGGGCGGCACCTCGAGCACCCGGGGGGCGAAGTTGAGCAGCGACCGGATCCCGGCCTCGACCAGGAGGTCGGCCACCCTCTGGGCCACCGGGGCCGGGGTGGTGATGACACCGATCGACAGCGGGGTCTCGCGCGGCGATGGCCGGGAGCTCATCGGGATGGCGCACCTCCAGGCCGTCGATGCGATCCCCGATGATGGCCGGGTCCGTGTCGACGAGGGCGGTCACCGTGAAGTTGCGCGCCGCGAAGCCCTGGCTCCGGGCGAGGGCACGACCCAGGTTCCCGACGCCGGCGATGACGACTGTCCACTCCCTGTCGAGTCCGAGCTGGCGGTCGATCTGTTCGACCAGGAAGGCGATGTCGTACCCGGCCCCCCGGGTACCGAACGAACCGAGCATCGACAGGTCCTTGCGCACCTTTGCCGCGTTCACCTGAGCGGCGGCGCCCAGCAGTTCCGAGGAGACCGTGGACGTGCCCGATCGGAGCAGCTCCTCGAGGATCCGCTGGTAGACGGGCAACCGGGCCACGGTCGCCTCGGGGATCCTCCGTCCCGTGATGCCGGGGGTGGAGGGCCGGGACTCACTGGTGGGCGGCGGGGTATTGCTCGGCACGGCAGGATCGTAGGACGACGGAGCCCACCCCGTCACCACCGCCGCCCGGCTAGCGGCCGAGCTGCCTCGAACGCTCGACGGCGGCCGCCACCGCCTCGATGAATGCGGAACGGACCGCCTTGAACTCGAGCGTGCGCACGCCGGCCGCCGTCGTCCCTCCCGGCGACGTCACCGCGGCGCGCAGCTCGGCCGGGTCCTGTCCGGTCTCGTCGAGCATGCGGGCCGAGCCGAGCAGCGTGCCGACGACCAGCTGCCTGCTCACGTCCCGGGGAAGGCCGGCGGTCACCCCCGCCTCGATCATCGCCTCGGCGACGAGGAAGACGTAGGCCGGGCCCGATCCCGAGACCCCGGTCACGGCGTCGAGCTGGCGCTCGGGCAGCCGGACGACGGTACCGACCGCACCGAGGATCCCCTCGGCCCAGTCGAGGTCGGACGAGGTGGCCGCCATGCCGCCCGACAGACCGGCCACGCCGGCCCCGATGAGTGCCGGCGTGTTGGGCATCGCCCGTACCACCACCGAGCCCGGCGGCATCACCGCCTCGAGACGCGCCGACGAGATCCCGGCGACGATGGACAGCACCCGGCGGGCACCGTTGGCGGCCAGGGTAAGCAGGACCGGCTCGGCCACGTCGGGCTTGACGGCGAGCAGGACGTCCTCGGCCTCGATCGGTCCGGGCACGACGGTCAGGCCCGGGTGGGCCGCCTCCAGCCGCGACCGCTGGGCGGGGTCGGTCTCGCTGACGGCGAGGTCCCCGACCGAGGCCCATCCGACGGCCACGAGCCCGGTGACCAGGGCCGAGCCCATCTTTCCGCCACCGACCACGAGGAGCTTGGGAGCCATGGACGCACGCTACCAGCGCGCGCTTCGCGCTCTCTCGGAACGGGTGGTGCCCATCCCAGGCCAGGTGGGGGGTCAGAGGGGCGACGGGGGGCGACGGCGGTACCGGCCCTCGTAACCGAGGGACATCGCCGTCGGGAAGCACTCGTCGGTGTAGGCGAGCGACGAGCCCACGATCCGGTCGAGCTCGGCGTCGTCGACGCGTGACACCGGTACCCGGCCCACCAGGTAGACGGCGTCCTCCGCCCCGAGGGCGAACGAGAGACCGATGAGGTCGGCATTACGCTTGAGGAGGTACTCCCACGTGGCCTCGACGTTCGTCTCGGGCGCGGGCATGAACTGGGCCTCGTGGCGCAGGGTCCGCTGCCGCAACGTCAGCCACACCGTGACGAACTCCTTCTCGTCGCCCCGCAGCCGCAGGTACCACCGCGGCGCTCCGGTGATCGGGTCACCGCCGACCTGCCGGTCGACTGCCACCAGTGCGCCACCGGCATCCAGCTCCCGCCCGGCCCAGGAGTCGATCCGTGCACACACCTCGGCACGCTCGGCGGGCTCGAGAACACCCGCCCACTCGTCGGTCACCGGCACTCCACCAGCCGGCCGGCGGTGAGGTCGGCGTAGATGTCGACCAGCAGATGGGCGGCGCGGGCCCACGTGTAGCGCCGGGCCCGGAGCACCGAGCCCGTGCTCAGGCGCTCGGCCAGCAGCGGCTCGGCCAGTATCTGGCGCACCCAGGCGGCGTAGGCCTCGGGGTCGGGCTCCTCCACCAGGTACCCGGTGCGGCCGTGGTCGACCAGGCTGCGCAGGCCACCCACGTCGGAAGCGACGACCGGGGTGCCGCACGCCGCGGACTCGAGCGCGACGAGTCCGAACGACTCGGACCGGCTCGGCACCAGGCACACGTCGGCCGCACGGTAGAAGGTGGAGAGGAGCTCATGGGGCCGGGGCGGAACGAACACGACCCGGTCCCGGAGCCCGAGGCCGTCGACCAGCTCGTCGATACGGGCGACCTCCTCCTCACCGTGCGGCCCGCTCGGACCGCCCACGACGACCAGGTGGGCGTCGGGTTGGTCCCGGACCACCGACGCCAGCGTGGCCACGGCCACGGCCACGCCCTTCAGTGGTTGGATGCGGCCCACGAACAGCAGGAGCGGGACGCGGACGGGCAGGTCGAGCGCCCGCCGCGCCTGGGCACGGTCGCCGGGGCCGAAGAACGCATGGTCGACCCCGGGGGCCACGATCCGGATGCGGGACGGGTCGGCGCCGTAGAGGTCGGAGATCTGCGCGGCCTCGACCGAGCAGGACGCCAGGACGGTGTCCGAGCAGCGGATGACGGCCGCCTCGGCCTCGGCCCGGATGTGGCGGGAGTGGGCCTCGACCTCCTCGGGGCTGGCCTCCGCCTTGACCCGGTCCAGGGTGTGGAAGGTCGACACGAGCGGCAGGTCGAGCTGGTGCTTGACGGAGTGGCCGGCGATGCCGCTCAGCCAGTAGTTGGCGTGCACCGCATCGAAGGGGAGGTCCTCGTCGCCGTACACGGTGGCGGTGGACATCGTCTTGAGGACGCCGTCCGTGAACTCGTCGACCACGCCGATGAGCGCCTCCTTGGGCACCGGCGCCGGTGGACCGGCGGCGATGTGGTGGAGCCGGAAGCCGGGTTCGATCTCGACCACGGCGGGGAGGTCGTCGGAGGCGGCACGGGTGAAGACGTCGCACACGACGCCGGCACGGGCGAGTGCGGACGACAGCTCGCGTACGTACACGTTCATGCCGCCGCCGTCCCCGGTGCCGGGCTGGGCCAACGGGGAGGTGTGGAGGGATAGGACAGCGAGTCGCCTCATGCGGCGTCGATCCTACCGGGAGGGGCGCGTCAGCCCGCTGCGGCGGTCGGGCCGGCCACACCCGACGGCCCGTCGGCCACGGCCGCGTCCGGATCAGGATCGAACCCGGGTTCCGCTTCGGGCCCGACCAGGTCCTCGTTCTCGTGACGGAACGACAGGTAGATCCGCATGAGCGCCTGGCGCTGCTCCTCGGTCAGGTGCTGGTCGGCGAAGATGTACCGGGACAGGTCGGTGTCACCGGTGGGGCGCTCGAGGATCCCGGCCTGGACGTACAGCGTCTCGGCCGAGATGCGCAGGGCCTTGGCGATCTGCTGGAGGATCTCTGCGGACGGCCGGCGCAGGCCGCGCTCGATCTGGCTCAGGTACGGGTTCGAGATCCCGGCCAGCTCCGACAGCCGCCGCAGCGACAGCCGGGCCGAGCTGCGCTGCTCGCGTATGAAGGAGCCGAGCTCGTTGAAACGCTCCGGCAGCTCCTTGACGAAACGGTCGCCGTCGTGGCCGACCGGCTCCTTCATGACAGGAGGCCGTCCACGGAGGCACGCCCTGACTTGTGACGCTCCACCAGCTCGGCCTGGAGCGCGTCGATCCGCTCATGCAGGCCGCGCCGCTCACCGGACACCCGGTTCTCGAGGTCGCGGAGCCGGCCGGCCAGGTCGCGCAGCTGGTCCTCGTCGCGCTCGCCGAGGTGGCCGATCTCGTCGGCACCGAGGATGGCGTCGAGCTCCGTCGTCAGCGCGGCCATGTCGTCGGTGTCCGGCGAGTGGAGGACGGGATTGCGTCCGGGACCCGACGGCCGCCCCGGGCCGGCGAGGATCCCGGCGAGGTTGTCGATGACGCTGGACAGGTCGGGTGCCTCGGCGCCGTCCGGTCGCTCGAGGTAGGCGTGGACGATGTCCAGGCGGCCCTGGATCAGGCGCCGGAGGTAGGACAGCGATCCCTCCGCCTCCTGGCACTCGGTGCGCTTCCGGCGGATGTCGTCGAGCGACAGCGCGTCGACGTCGGCGAGGTAGGTCGGGTCGAGGAGTCGGCTGAGGTCGTCCAAGGTGCTCGGCATCAGGTCCGATGGTACTCCGTGGGCCAGGGGGCAGGTCCTGTTCGCCCCGGGGGGGCGTACCGGTACACGGCACGGCCGACGACGGAGGCGAGCGGGACGGGACCGAAGTGGCGGCTGTCGGTGCTGGCGCCCGGGTCGTCACCCCGCACGTCGAGTGCGCCCGCGGCGCGGTCCACCGCCGCCACCCGCTTCACCAGCACGCGGCTCGGGTCCCGGGGATCGGCCACGGCCACCACGTCACCCACCGCAGGCCAGGCCGGTCCCCCGACCGGCCTGGCCAGGACCACCAGGCGGTCCCCCGCCCGGAACGTCGGCTCCATCGAGCCCCCGGCCACCTCCACCCTGCGGAACACCCGGGAGGCGACCAACGCGGCTCCGGCTACCAGCAGGCAGAGGCATACAGCTGTCCGGCCCGCCCGGCGGCGTCGCCCCCCGGGCGTCCGCGGGCCCGGACTGGGTAAGGTGGCGGCGTCGGGGCCCATCCCCCACTCTGTACCAGACGGGTCGGCGCCGGCCGTACCTGTTGCGGGTGGCCACAGGCGGCACCTTCCGGCGGGATCCACCCGAGCACCCAGCACACCGAACCCAGGAAACTCACCGAACCCAGGAAAGAGGAGCACCCATGCGAATCGCAGACCACCTGCTCGCCATTGCCGACCGCGTGTCGTCCCCGACCGTCGTCCATGCCCACTGCGACCTGCCCTGCGGCGTCTACGACCCGGCCCAGGCCCGGATCGAGGCGGAGTCGGTCAAGGCCACCATGGAGAAGGCCAACGCCTCGGACGACGAGTCCTTCAAGATCCGCGCCGCCATCATCAAGGAGGAGCGCGCCGAGCTCGTCAAGCACCACCTATGGGTGCTGTGGACCGACTACTTCAAGCCCGAGCACCTCGAGCGGTTCCCGGACCTGCACGACAAGTTCTGGAAGGCCACCAAGACGGCGGGCGAGGCCAAGAAGACGAACGACGTCGCCGTCGGGGAGCGCCTCCTGACCGAGATCGCCGAGATCGACACCATGTTCCGGGAGTCGAAGAAGTAGGAGACCCGGACCTCAGCCAGTCCGACCGGCGGGACAGCTCCCGGGAGCTACCCCGGGTCCGCGTGCCGTCCACAGGGCGTCGAGTCCCGCCCCCGAGCGCGGCCCGGGTCCGGTCGTCATCCGGTGGTTCACCCGGCGGGTCCGGCCGGCGAGGTGGCGATGGCCTGCGTAGGGGCATGAGGTCGAGCGATCGGCGGATACGAATTCAGATCGATCGCCTCGGCGAGGACCTGGCTCAGGACGGTGGCGTAGGTCCCCGTGATGTGGAATCCGTCCCGATAGGGCTGGTAGCGCCCGATGACGTCGGTGCAGATGGCCGAGCAGAACCACGGGATGGTGTTGATGTAGCGGGCGCCGGTGGAGGACGCGGCCTGTTGCTCGGCGACGTCGTACGCGAGGAAGAAGCCGACGGCGCGACCCGAACATGCCTGCACATCGGTGGGGTGGAGCGACAGGCAGCCGGGCCCACCGGAGGGATCGTGAGGGATGTTGCCGAGGACCGTGACCCGGTCGGTCGGCACCGGCAGTTGGCGGATGGCGGCCGCCGTGCCGGCCGCCCACTGGGCAGGTGAGTACGGGGTGCCATCCGGTGGCGTCTCGGGGAACTGCGTGATGACGACGAGGTCCGGGTGGATCTGCCGGATGCGGTTGACGGCGAATGTGTGCCACCGGGAACAGGCCGGATACCCTCCACCCGGCATCGGGTCGCTCGCAGGACTGGCGACGGGGAGGTCGACGACGGGGCAGGACCCCTTGGCCAGGATCACGAGTCGCCAGTGCGACAGCGTGGCGATGAGGTTCATCGCGTCGAACCACATGCCGGCATGGGAGTCGCCGTAGAGGACCATGGTGCGCGTCCCCCGGGGGTCCCCGAACGCGCAGGCCGGGACCGATGTCTGGGAGTAGGTCGGCCAGCACGCTCCCGGAGGGCCGCCCCAGTCGGAGTAGACACCCGCGAGGGTCGGCGCCAGATCGGCCGGCAGGCTGGTGATGCGAGGCGCGGCCGCCACCATGTCCGCCACCTGGTCCGGGCGGAGCGGCACCACCGCGTTCGACGCTCCGCCGGTGACCTTGACGGGGGATGCGGGGTGCACGGCCAGTTCGACCGAGGCCACCGTCAGGGAGACGGCGACCAGTACCGCCCCGAGGGCGAGCGTCATCCATCGGCTCCGGACGAGTGACCGGGCGTGGCGGACCGGGTTCTCCACCACGAGGTGCGTGGCATAGGCCGCGGCGAGCGACAGGGCCAGCCACCCGAGAGCTCGGTGGAAGGGCAGCCCGTTCATGCCGGCTGCTTCGGCGGCGATGATCAGGATCGGCCAGTGCCACAGGTAGAGGGAGTAGGACAGCCGCCCGAACCACTGGAACGGGCCCAGAGCGAGTACCGACTCGACTCCCCACCGGGGGAAGGAGGTGCCGCCCGCGATGACGAGGGCAGTCCCGACGACCGGTACGACCACGGCCACCCCCGGATACGGAGTGGAGGCGGAATAGGTCACGGCTGCGAATCCGATGCCGGCCGCACCCATCCAGGTCAGCACGGCTGCGATGGGCCGGGGCAGGCGAAGCAGGAAGGGGGTGGTGGCGGCCACCAGGGCACCCAGGGCCAGTTCCCACGCCCGGGTCAAGGGGGAGAAGAACGCCGTGTCGGGGGACCAGGAGGTTTGGGCGGCGGACAGCAGGAGCGAGAACGCGATGATCGGAACCAGGATCACCACGAGCCGCGCACGAATCGAGCTGGTGGAACGCCACGAGGCCGCGACCAGGAAGATCGCCGGGTACACGAGGTAGAACTGCTCCTCGACGGCCAGGGACCAGAAGTTCTGCAGGGGTGACGGCGGTAGCGTGGAGGCCAGGTAGTCGGTCCCGATGCTGGCGAAGTGGAAATTGGCGAGGAACACCGCAGTCCACCGGGCGGCCACCGCAGTGGGATTCCCGTAGACCACGCCGAGCGCGGCGTAGGTGACGATCACGGTGGTGACGATGACCACGGTGGCCGCCGGCAGGATGCGCCGCACCCGCCGTCCGTAGAACGACAGGAGCGAGGTTCGTCCCGTCGTGGCCCGTTCCCGCAGGAGCAGGCCGGTGATGACGAAGCCTGAGATCACGAAGAAGACGTCGACGCCGACGTAGCCTCCCGGCAGGCCCGGGAGGTCGGCGTGATAGAGCACGACCAACAGGACGGCTACCGCGCGGAGCCCCTCGACATCGGGACGGAAGCGTCGGTCACCGGGCGCTGTGCCCGCCTCGTCCCCAGGAGTGGCCTCCGGCCCCCCGGTCGGTGCGACTGTCACCGTGTCCACGTGTCGTGCCTCCAACTCGTTCGGACAGCAGCAGGGCAATCGACCACTGGTGCAAGGTATCGGTCTTCCCATCGGCCGGCGGGGAAGATCTGGTGCTGGGCTGCGACGATGCCGAAAGGATTGCCCACATCGGTGAAGATCGCAATGACAGGGACCCCGACACAACCGACCCGGCAGCGTCAGCCCCGGAGAGGAGGCACGCGGCGAGCGAGCGGCGAGCGCGGCTTGCGTCCCTCGCCCTCGGAGTACGAGGAAGTGACATCCGCGCTGGCGGTGAACCGGGTAGCTCCGCGTGTCGGCCCGGGCGGCGGCGCGACCAGTGGCCGATGACCGGTTCCGACCGATCCTCGGATCAGACCGTGGCGAACCAGTTCCCGTGGAAGCCGGCCGGCACCCACTGGGGCAGGGCCACCGTGGCGACGGGCCCACCGGCCACGTCGGCCGCGTCGAGCACGACGAACTCGGACCGGTCGGTGCCGGAATCGTGGACGAAGGCCAGCAGCCATCCGCCGTCCTCGGACCCGGACCGTTCCCGGTCGGGCACGAACACGGTCTCGGCCGACGACCGACCGGGCCCCGGGGACCAGCGCGTGGACGTCGCCGACAGGTGGTCGTGGCGCACCACGGCGTTGCCGGGGCCGAAGGCGGTGGCCAGGTCGCCCCGGTCCGCGCCCACGGCATAGGTGAACCGGTTGGCCCGTCCGAAGGTCCCGGGCGCCACCCGCGGGAATTCCTGGGGCCCGTCGTCGAGGACGACGCGGTCGACCGTGCCACCGTGCACGTCGACCGTCCACCGCTCGAGTCGGTTGGGTTCCGGCAACGGTCCGCCGAGGTCGGTGGCGAAGACCCGTGGGTAGGTCACGAGGTCGACCATGCACCCCGTGCTTGTGTCGAACGCACCTGCGTCGTGGAACACGAACAGCGGGGGCAGGTCGATCCAGGTGAGGTCGCCATTCGCCCGGTCGATGACGCCGAGGCGGCCCTGATGGTCCGGGTCCCACCGGAACGACACCGACCAGCCGTCGGCGAACAGCCGGAGGTCGACGACCACCGGCAGGTCGTAGACGAGCACGTACATCGGGGTGAGGGTCGCGGTGTGGATCATCACGGGCTCGGGCAGGTCGATCGGGACCGTCCGCGTGACCTGCCCCGACCCGTCGATCACCTGCCAGACGGCGTACGGACGGGCCACGGTCGAATAGCCGATCCGGTGGACCTCGTCGGCCCGCGGGTCGTACTTGGCGTGGGCGGGCAGACCGTGGGTCAGTGCCCCTCCGAGGTCCGTCCGCCCCACCGTCGAACCGTCCGCGCCGATGACGTACGGCAGCGCTCCCTCGGTCAGCGACAGCAGATCCGCGCCCGGCCTGGCCGTCGACGTGTTGGACAGGTCCACGCCCGTGAGCGACACGGGGCCACCGGGGGCCTGTTCGCCGAGAGCGCTGGCCACCGGGGGGTCCGCACCCACCGGTTCCGGTACGAGCGGCGCGCCCTGCGTCGAGTTCCACCACGTGGAGCATCCGTCACCACCGAACCAGCTGTTAGGGCCGGTCGGGAGTGTCACCGGGTTCGGGCCGTTGCGGACGAAGTGGCCCGAGAACGCCCCGGGCAGCCGGCCGGTGACCACCAGGTCGGTGGCGGTCACCTCCCGGTCCACCGGTGCGTAGTTGCCGGCGAGGTACGGGCTGACGGTCGAGGCAGGGGCCGGCGCTGTCGTCCCCTGTCGTTCCGCCGTCGGAGGGCAGCAGGCCTCGAGGGCGGCGCCGGCGGCGAGGAGGTCCATACCGGCCAGGAGCGACCGTCGGGAGAACTCTGCGGTCACGGCAGGTGCCCGCGACCGGGCACGCGACGGCGGTGACGACCTCGGACGGAGCCGGTCACCGGATGTGATGCATGCTCACATTATCTCCGGACATGTGAGCACCGTCAACATTCCACTCGGGTGGCAACATGGGGGGGTGACCGAGACGACCGAACGGCCGTACCACCACGGCAACCTGAAGCCGGCGCTGATCGAGGCCGCCGTGGCCCGGGCCAGGGCCGGCGGCCCGGACGCGGTGAGCCTCCGCGACGTCGCCCACGACGTGGGAGTCTCGCCGTCCGCCGCATACCGGCACGTCCGTGACCGCGACCACCTGATGACCCTGGTCTCCCAGGTGGCCCGTCAGGAGCTGGCCCGCACCATGATCGACGGCCAGGACGCCGTGGTCCCCACCGGTGACGTCGCCGAGGACGCCGTCGCCCGCTTCGAGGCCTGCGGGCGGGGCTACATCGACTTCGCCACGGGGTCGCCCGAGCTGTTCCGCACGGCCTTCCTGGCCACCGGGTGCGCCCCCGACACCGCCGACCACCCCGACGCCGCCCTCGTGCTGGCCACGGGCATCGACGGCCTCGTCGACGCCGGACTGCTCGACCCGGTGCGCCGGATGGACGCCGCCCTGATCGCGTGGACCGCGGTCCACGGGCTCAGCGCACTGCTGGTCGACCACATGGTGACCCTCGGGCTGGGCATCGAGCCCGACCAGGCCCGACGGGCCGTGCTCGACAGCGTCCTGCGGGCCATCGTGAACCCGGGCGTCACCCTGCCCACGCGCTGACCGGTCCGCAAGGCCCGGTCAGCGACCCGTACCGGGTCCTCGGCGGGCGGAACGGACCCGCAGCCCGTGGATCGGAGCCAGATACTCGCTGGTCAGAGGTCAATTGTCCGAATTCCGGGAATTTTCCGAGAAATCGCTCAAGTTCGGCACCACCGATGCCGATAGAGGACCCGGAAGGCGGATCGAGGCCCCGGCGGACGAGGACCTCCCGAGCGCCAGGGACGTACCCGTTCGACCCCCGAAGGCTCCGGGTCAGGCCGTGACCGGCTCGACCGGGCCGGCGGCTGTCGTTCCGCTTTCGGCACCGTCACAGACCTCGCACGTCCGCACGATCGGCAGCTCGGCCAGCCGCTCGTCGGCGATCGGCCGGCCGCAGGCCTCGCACCGGCCGTAGGTGCCGTCGTCGAGTCGGGCCAGCGCCAGCTCCACCTCGTCGAGCAGCGAGTCGACCGCGTCCACGGCCGATCGGTGGAGTTCCTCCTCGGCGACGGCTTCCTCGGCGGCGACGGCCTCCTCCTCGACGGACCGGCTGCCGGCGTCGTCCGACTCGCCGTGCACCGGGGCCACGTCGGCCGACCCCAGGGGACCGTCGGACGCGCTGGCACTGACGTCGTGCCCGCCCGGCGCAGGCGTCCATGGCGTCGCCGCCGGTGTCGTGGCGCCGGCTTCGCCGTTCTCGTGGGACCACTCGGTCTGCATGCCCGGGAGCGTACCCCCGTGGGGAGGCCACCTCGTAGGGTGTTCGGGTGGAGCACGCACAGCGCGACCCTGCCGCCGCCCTGGCACCGCTGGTCGGCTCCGGTGCGTCCGTCCCCTGTCTCGGTGGTATGGAGCGCCGGGCCATCGAGCTGGACCAGGCCGCATCGACCCAGGCCCATCCGGCCGTCGCCGAACGGGTGGCGGAATTCCTGCCGTGGTACTCGAGCGTGCATCGCGGCGCCGGCTTCCGGTCGCGCCGGGCCACCGCCGCCTACGAGGACGCCCGGCGGGCCGTGCTGGGCTTCGCCGGACGCGACGCCGACGGACCGGATGTCGCCATCTTCTGCCGCAACACCACCGAAGCCATCAACCACCTCGCCTACCGGCTGCGACTGGGCCCGGACGACGTCGTCGTCACCACCGTGGTCGAGCACCACGCCAACCTCCTGCCCTGGGGCCGGGTGGCCCGGCGACGCTACGTCGAGTGCGGGACCGGGGGGACCTTCACCGTGGACGACGTCGTCGCCGCCCTCGACGTCGGGCCACGCCGTCCCGTGCTCCTGGCGGTCACCGGGGCCTCCAACGTGTCGGGTTGGCTGCCGCCCCTCGACGGCATCATCGCCGCCGCTCACGAGCGCGGCATCCCCGTGCTGGTCGACGCCGCCCAGCTGGCGCCCCATCGACCGCTGCCCGGGGACGCCGACTACCTGGCCCTGTCCGGGCACAAGCTCTACGCGCCCTTCGGCTGCGGTGCCCTGATCAGTCCGAGGGCGCTGTTCGAGACGGGCGACCCGTTCCTGGCTGGCGGTGGGGCCGTCGACCTCGTGGGACTCGACGAGGTGATCTGGACGGCACCGCCGGATCGGGAGGAGGCGGGGTCGCCCAACGTGGTCGGCGCCGTGGCGCTCCACGCCGCCATCGACGCGCTCGCCGGCATCGGCTGGGGGGCCATCGACTCCCACGAGCGGGCACTGGCCGCCCGTCTCCAGGGCGGCCTGGCCCCGATCGACGGCGTACGGCTGCTCGGACCGGCCGGGTCGGGCGTTCCCGACGCCCCGACCCTCCCGGTGGTTCCCTTCACCGTCGAGGGGATGCACCATGCCCTGGTGGCGGCCCGGCTCAGCGCCGAGTACGGGATCGCCGTACGGCACGGCTGCTTCTGTGCCCACCCCTACGTGATCCGCCTCCTCGGTTTGGACGAGGAGGCAGTCGGCGTCTACCGCCGGGAGGTGCTCCGGGGCGACCACCGCGGGATCCCGGGGGCCGTGCGGGCCAGCGCCGGCCTCGGCACCTCGGGCGACGACATCGACGCACTGGTGGCAGCCGTGACCGACCTGGCCGGCGGCGCGCCCCCGCCCGTCCCCTACGTGCAGGACACGGCCACCGGCGACTTCTTCCCGGTGACGGACGATCCGGGATGGCGACATGCCGCCCAGGAACTCGGCCCCGCCTGCTCGCGCGGGTGACCCCGGTCGCCACCTACGATCGCCCGGTGCACCGGAGCGCCCGACCATGACCCACCCAGGACCGGCGACCGGCCGACGACCCCGGGTTCGGCCCCTGACCGCTGCGCCCCTCGTGCTCGCTGTCGTCGCACTCGGACTGGCCGGCTGCTCCACCGAGTCGGTGACGCCGGCCACCTCGCCGGTCGCCTACGCCACGCTCGGGTCGGGGATCCCGAATCCCGGCGACACCGTGGCGGTGGTGGACACGCGTACCGGGGCTGTGGGCCGCCCCGTCACCGTCGGCACCCTTCCGTCGGGCCTCGCCCTCGTCCCCGGGAGCAAGTACCTGGTCGTCGCCGTCAAGGCCCAGAACCAGCTGGTCGAGGTGTCGACGGCGACGGGTGACGTGGTGGGACGGGTCGGTGTGGGCCTCGAGCCCGATGCGGTGGCGGTCACCCCTGACGGATCCCTCGCCCTGGTGGCGAACTTCGGGGACAACACGGTGACCGCCGTCGACCTCGTCGACCTCGCTGTGCGCGCCACCGTCACCGTCGGGCACCAGCCGGTGGCCGTGGCCGTCACCCCGGACGGGACACGGGCACTCGTGGTCGACTACCAGGACGGCACGGTGACCCCGATGGCGCTGCCGTCACTCGTCGCCGGCGCACCGGTCGCCGTCGGTCCGGAGCCCAGCGCGGTGCTCATCGGCGCCGACGGCGCCACGGCGCTGGTGGCCGACTTCCAGACCAGCTCAGTGACCCCGGTGGCCCTGCCCGCGCTCACCGCCGGCACGGCCGTGCCGATCGGGTCGAATCCCACCGGGATCGCCGGCTCCCCCGGCTCCCCCATCGCCTGGATCAGCGGGGGTGACAGCATCACCCCCATGACCGTCGCCGACCGCCAGGTCGGCCAGCCGATCGCCATCGGGGCGCCCGCCGGGTGCATCGCCGTGGCCCCGGACGGCGATCTGTGGGCGTGCAGCGGCAACAACGCACTCGTCCAGGTGGACCCGACTCGGGACAGGGTGGTGCGGACGGTCGCCCTCGACGGGCTGCCGTCCGCCGTCGTCGTCAGTGGTGGGTCGGGATGACCGGCCCGGAAGCAGTCCCGGTCGGCGTGCCCGGTGCCCGGGCGGCCAGGAACCGCGTCTGTCGGCGAAGGGTGAACCCCATTGCTTCATAGAGCCGGATGGCGCCGGTGTTGCTCGCCGCCGCGTGGAGCATGGGCGTCTCGCCACGGGCGGCGATGCCCGCCGCCACCACCCGGACCAGGAGCTCACCGAGCCCCTGGCGCCGGTGGTCCGGGTGGGTGGCCACGGCGCTGATCTCCGCCCAGCCGACGGGTCGCATGCGCTCACCGGCCATGGCGACGAGCCGGCCATGGCGACGGACGCCGACGTAGCCACCGAGGTCGACGGTGCGGGCCGCGAACGGGCCCGGTCGGGTGAGCGCCACCAGCTCCAGGATGGCGTCGACGTCGTCCCGGCCGAGGCCGACGACCTCGACGCCATCGGGAGGCACGGGGCGGGAGTCGTCGACGAGCGCCTCACCGGTGAGCTGCACGCCGACGCCGTCGAACTCGACCCCCCAGGCCTTCGGAGGCGTCGACGTGCGCCCGGTGGTGATGACGACCGTACCCGGGCCGACGAGGTCGGCCATCGCCGACCAGTCACCGTCCCCGGGCTCGTCGGCGAAGGCCCCGAAGGCGGACACCCCCGGTCGGAAGCGGGCCACGGTGCCGACCACCTGGCCGTGGGATCGCTGGGGCCCCGTCAGTGCCGACCAGGCCGGGTTGTCGAGCACACGGGGGTCCGGCAGCTGCCGGGCGACGTGTTCGTCACGACGGTGGCCGGGCGAAGCGGGCATCGTCCGGACAGTACACTCCTGCCCGTGCACGGTGACCCACTGGCCGCCCGGGACCCGGGGGGCATCGGCCGGAGCGAAAGGGGGGGCGGCACATGGAGGTCCTAGCGTTCTACCTTCCGCAGTTCCACCCCATCCCCGAGAACGACGAGTGGTGGGAGCCCGGGTTCACCGAGTGGACGAACGTCACCAGGGCCCGTCCGCTGTTCCGGGGGCACCGGCAGCCGCGGCTGCCCGCTGACCTCGGATTCACCGACCTTCGGGTGCCCGAGGTGCGCGAGCAACAGGCACGCCTCGCCCGTGCCCACGGGGTCACGGGCTTCGTGTACTGGCGCTACTGGTTCGCCGGCAGGAAGCTCCTGCAGCGCCCGTTCGAGGAGGTCGTGGCCAGCGGCTCGCCCGACTTCCCGTTCTGTGTCGCCTGGGCCAACCATCCCTGGAGTGACACCTGGATGGGTGGGACCAAGCGGATCATGATCGACCAGACCTACCCGGGACCGGAGGACGACCGCGCCCACTTCGCGGACCTCCGTCCTGCGTTCGAGGACCCCCGCTACGTCCGCATCGGGGGCAAGCCGGTCTTCTTCGTGTTCCGGCCGAACCGGCTGCCCGACGGTGCCGAATTCATCGACCGGTGGCAGAAGATGGCCACCGACGCCGGCCTCGGTGGCCTCTACACCATTGCCTGCGGTCCGTTCCTCGACCTCGGGGAGACCACGCGCCAGGGCTTCGACGGGCTGGCATTCATCGAGAAGCCGTTCGACTACTCGACACCCACGTCGCGCCGCACGGCGTTCCTCTCCCACACCAACCTGCGACGCGGGCCGTTCCGGTACACCTACGCCGACACCTGCACGAGCTCCCCGCCCGCGGACTTCGCCTGCACCGCCATCCCCTGTGTGTGGCCCAACTGGGACGACACCCCCCGGCGGGGTCGCGACGGGGTCGTCGCCGTGGGGTCGTCGCCCGAACGGTTCGAGCGCCAGGTGGCGAGCGCGGTCGACATGGCCCGTCGGGCACCCGAGGCCGAGCAGATGATCCTGATCAAGTCGTGGAACGAGTGGGCCGAGGGCAACTACCTGGAACCGGACCAGGAGTTCGGCCTCGGCTGGTTGGAGGCGGTGGCCCGGGGCCTGGCATCCAAGGGCGTGCGTCCCGCCACGGTGCCGGGCGTCTAGGCCTCCGCGCTGGGGGCCCGACGCGGCCTGGCGACCACGGCGAACTGCATGTACCGCATGTCCCGGAACGGCCCCGCCAGCAGCGCGGCCCGGCGGAGCGGGACGGGATTGATGGGAGCGAGCGTCTCGATCTCCATGGCGGCGCCGTCGAACAGCGACTCGATCGACGCACGCGTGAAGAACCGGAGATGGGTCCGGTCGAGGACGCCCCAGTCCGCGTAGTCCCAGCGACCGCGCAGGAGGAGGTTGCGCACGACGATGTAGTACCTCACGTTCGGGATCGATGCCACGACGCGTCCCGTAGGGGACAGCAGGCCGGCGGCCTGCTCGAGCATCGTCCACGGGTCGACCACGTGTTCGAGGACGTCGTTGAGCACGATGCAGTCGAACCGGTCGTCCCCGACCAGGTCGTCGGGGAAGTAGCCGCAGGTGACGTGCTCGTAGTGGACCGAGGCCTCGGCGGCGGCCTCGGGGTCGGGATCGATCCCGTAGAGCTTCCAGGCCGGGTTGGCCCCGTGCAGCGTCTCGCCGAACCGCCCCCGGCTGCACCCGACGTCGAGGATCGTGGAGGTCCCGCCGGGGATGAACGGGAGCATCTCGTCCCGGGGGAGCCCTCCGTGTCGGACCGTATCGGATGGCGGCATAGGCGGAGACGGTACCAGTCTGGGTGCCGGACCGGCCTGGCACGGTCCCGCCGGGCTACGCGTCCCGCCCCCCCCGATCGGACGGGTCCCGAGTCGGCGAGCCGATACGCTCCTCCACGGGCCGTTAGCTCATCGGGTAGAGCAGGGGACTTTTAATCCCAAGGTGGCGGGATCGAGACCCGCACGGCCCACCAGGTCAGAGGTGGTTTTTGCCCTCGTTACACCCTCCAGATGGCCTGAAACCCAACACCTTGCCCAACGATTGGGAGAGGGTCTGGAGGGGACATGCCCGGAAGCATGCGTGAGCGGCACCCGAACGTGTGGGAACTGCGGGTGTTCCTCGGCCGCGATGCCCACGGCAACGTGCGTCACGGCTACCAGACGTTTCGTGGTGGCAAGCGGGCCGCCGAGCGCGAGCTGTCCCGGCTGGTCGCGGCGGCAGAGGACGAACCGGTCCCACCGCCGGTCGTCGAGGCACCCCGCTGGAGCGACCGGACCACGGTCAACGATGCCATCCGGGGGTGGAGGGACAACGGCTGGGAGGACCTCTCGCCGTCGACCGTGCGGCGCTACGAGAACATGTGGATGAAGCACGTCCACGGGTCGATCGGGAACGAGCGGCTGGCGACCCTCAGTCCCTACGACGTCGAGAAGTACTTCCGCCGCCTGAAAGCCGACGGCCTGGCGGAGGCGAGCGTCCGCCAGATCTGGGCCTTGGTGCATCGGGCCTGCCGACTGGCCCGAAAGTGGAGCGGCGGCGCGCTGCCGAATCCGATCGCCGACACCGAACTGCCCACCTGGGCACTCGACGAACGGGACGAGGTAAGGGCTCCGAGCCTCGACGAGGTGCGCACGCTCATCGCCACGGCCGACACGTTCGCTCCGAGCTTTGCAGAGGTGCTGCGGTTGGTGGCGGCGACCGGCATGCAGAGGGGTGAGGTCTGCGCCCTGCGCTGGAACGACGTCGACTTCTCCGCCGGCACCGTGCGGATCAGCCAGAGCGTGGTGGCGGCCAAGGGCGGCGCCACCCTGAAATCGCCGAAGATCCGGGCCAGCATCCGAACCGTGGCCGTCGACCCCGACACCGCATCGATCCTCAGGCGGCTGCGGCTTGCACAGCGTTCGTTGGCGATGGCGTGCGGACTCCCCCTCGAACCGGAGTCCCTCCTGTTCTCCTCCGAGCCCGGTGGGCTGATCCCACCTCACCCTGATGCGATGAGCCATACCTTCGCCACCGTGCGGAAGTAAGGGACGGTCGCTACCGACGTGCACATGCACTCGTTGCGTCATTTCCACGCCACGGTGCTCGACCCGGTGATCTCCGAATCGCAGAAGCAGACCCGATTGGGTTGGTCGACCGTCAAGATGGCACGCCACTACAACGACTCCGTGCCCGAGGAGGACCGGCGAGCCGCCGCTCACGTAGGGAAGATGCTGTCCTCGGGCGCCACCGGATCCGGAGCGCCTTCAGGATCGAACTGATTCCTCGACCACATGCTCGGATGGGAGAGGGTCTCGCGTGCGTCCTCGGGCGGGGTGAGCGGAAGTCCGGCGAGCAGGCGCTCGGCAGACCTGCGGGGGATGCGGATCTTCTGGCCGATCCTGAAGATGGGAAGTGGGAAGGTGCCGGCCTTGATGGACCGGTAGAGCGTGGAGCGGGTCTCCCCCAACAGGACGGCGGCTTCCTCGACGCTGAGTAGAGGCTTCGGCGACTTCGAGGTCGGGTTGTTGCGCATGGTGATCCTCCGGTCGTGATCAGTGCCAGGCGGTGCACCGTGGTCGCAACCCATCCTCCGGATCGACGTCACCTCCAATGTCACCCTGGACTCTCCGAAGGTCCGATGCCGAAAGGTGACGTTGGCCTGCAATCGGCCCGCAACGTCTCCCTGAACGTCACCTCGGGTTCGCCGGCAACGTCACCCTCCCTGGTGGAGGCGGTGCGGAGCTTCGCCACGTTTCCTGGCAAAGGGCCGACGCTTCGATCCGAGGAGGTGCCGGATCAGAGGCTGCCCCGGGGAGCGACCCACTCATGTTCAGCCCCGCCGACGGCCCCGACCCGTTCGAAGTCGGCGTCGTAGTGGAGGACGATGAGTCCGGCCGACCGGGCGGCTGCCGAGATGATCAGGTCGGGGATGGCCAGCCGATGCTGCCCGCGCTTGGCCAGCTCGTGTTGGAGGTCGATGGCGAGGTCGAGCACCTCTGGCGTGATCGGGGCGCTGTCGAGGCTGCGACGCTCGAGGAGCACCGCCTCGTAGTCGACCAGCCTCCGGCTGGAGAACAGCACCTCGAGGTCGACGATGGCACAGGTGGCGATCAGCCCATCCTCCAGGAGTGGCCGGAGCCGGGCCTCGACGACCGGATGGGGAAAGCGGGCGAGGGCGCTCTTGTCGGCCAGATACCGCGCGTTCAGCGCCACGCGCCGGACATCACCGAAGGGTCATCCAGGTCGAGTCCGGCCATCGCCCCCAGGCGGTCGGCATGGCTGCGACGGCGAGCAGCCAACACCACCGACTCGAGGGAGCGGTTGACTGCCTCCTTCATCGTCGACGCCCCGAGGATGGACGTGGCCTCGGCGAGGAGATCGTTGTCGATGTCGACCAGGTGCTTGCTCATGGGTCCAGTATATCCCCCGAGCATCATCACGGATATATGCCACCGGAGTCGATGGTGATGCGGATTCGGATCAGTGGGACAACCTCCAGAGTCGACGGCCGGGTCGAGGCGGGCATGGACTGAGGCATGAACTCACCTCCCGAAGCCGTAGTCACGGTCGTTGGCGATGCTGCGGCTGTCGTCTCGTGACCGGCTGAAGGGGACGGTCGGAGCCGGGGTCGGTCGGGGGTTCAGCTCTCCTTCGACGGTCCAGCGCTCGTGGTCGTTCTCATGTTCGACCTCCCGGAGCTTCGCACCCAATTCGGCAAGGTGGGCAGGCGCGTGGGGGTGGTCGTCCATCCACCGCTCCCGATCGGAGACCTCGTGGCTGGTCTCCTCGACTTTCTGGGTGGCCCGATCCAGGGCCTCGGACAGCTTCTCTTCCTCAGGGCGGTAGAACTTCTCCAGCCTGTCCTCCGCTAGCTCGACCCGTTCGTTGTCGGCTGGGGCAGCACGGCGGCCAATCCTGCGGATGGCTCTCGAATAGTCCTTGTTGGCAGCCATCCGCTCGTGCTGGAAGGCGTCCTGTCTGGCGGAGAGCAGTTCGGCAGCGGCCCGGCCCAGCTCGCCGTCTGACCGCAACCCGCGTTCCTTGCGCAGCCAGTCCAGATCCCGTGTGGCTGACCTCAGGTCGGATTCGGCCTCGCGGAGCTGGGAGATGAGGGTCTTCGGGAGGCCCACCAGCCACCCCGGTTCGGAGGCCATGCGACCAGAGGGTATCCGAAGGAAGCCGACCTGCTTTCGCTCCCAGGTCCTCGAGCGGATCAGCCGGGGCCTCGGCGGACCTCCGAGTGCAGGCAGTGGGTAAGGACCCGCTCGGATCCGGTCCGCTCAGCTCCCACAACCACGACCGCCCCATCAGGGAGCCCGCCCCCGGCGCGGGAACGGCGGGCACCTTCCTCGAGTGCAGCCTTCCCTCCGCCGCCAATTGTCCCATCGCCATCCAGGAGACCGCGGCGCCATCCAGGAGACCGCGGCGCAGGCCCACGAGAGCGTGCTCCAGGTCATCGAGTTGGGCGAGGAGCTGGGATCCGACAGCGCCTGGGTACGTTACCGGCACCTCCAATCCGGCACCTCCTCACCCGTGGCTGTCCTCGCCGCGGCGACGCAGCGCACATCGCGGATCGCGCTGGGCACCGCGGTCATCCCGTCGGCGAACCGCGTCACTTCGAGCACGTCAAGGCCGCCCTGTATCCCGACACCGCCGACGCCGACGACCTCAGTTACCGACGAGTCAGCCGAACACATCCTGTTCGCCCCGGACGTCGTAGGCACCTCGGAGGCGATCGCCGCCGGCCTCCATAGCCACAGCGCATTCCGAGCGGTGGACGAGGTGGTCTTCGCCCTGCCGTTCACGTTCGACCACGAGGACTACGTGCAGATCCTCACCGACATGGCCGAGCGGCTCGGACCCGCGCTCGGCCGGAGGCCACAGGTGCCCCAGCCGAGCCGTGCCGGAGGTGGGCGGGGACGCCGACGGGAAGGGCCATCACCTCGTCGCCGCAGCTCTCCGATCAACTGGCATGATGGAGGCACCGTCATGGACGTCCTGCTCGTAATCGACGCAGCCGCAGTCCCCGAGCGCCTGTCCGCACGTGCCCGCAGGCGGGTGGACGTCGTCCACGGACATTTGCCACCGGAGGTCATCGCCGACCTGCGTGCGCACATCCCCCGCTCGGTCGGATTGGTCGCGCCCGACAGCGACGAGGGCCGGGGCTGGCTCACGAGGATCGCCCACCAGCTGCACCAGGCCGGCCTGCCGGTCGAGGTGCTGAGCGACGTACCCGTCGACGTCGGTCCGGCCATCGAGGTCCGTCCCATCAGCGATCCGGGTCCGGCGATCCAGGCAGCCGACTCGTTGTTGGAGTTGGTCGGCAACACGCCCCTCGTCCGGCTCGACAGGATCGGGCGGGACCTTCCCGGTCAGTTGCTGGCCAAGCTGGAGTTCCTCAATCCAGGCGGCAGCGTCAAGGACCGCCCCGCACTCACCATGGTCGATGCGGCCGAACGCGACGGGCGACTCAGGCCGGGCGGAACCATCGTCGAACCGACATCGGGCAATACCGGGGTCGGCCTGGCCATCGTCTCCGCCCGCCGCGGATACCGGTGCATCTTCACGATGCCCGACAAGATCGCCGCGGAAAAGGTCGCTCTCCTCCGCGCCTACGGGGCAGAGGTCGTCGTCTGCCCGACGGCTGTCGACCCGGACCACCCCGACTCCTACTACTCGGTCGCCCGGCGGCTGGTCGAGACCACCCCCGGTGCCTTCCAGCCCGACCAGTACTCCAACCCCCACAACCCGGAGGCGCACTTCCTCACCACCGGCCCCGAGATCTGGCGGCAGACCGCCGGTCGCATCACCCACCTGGTGGCCAGCATCGGGACAGGAGGGACGATCTCCGGAATCGGCCGCTACCTGAAGGACCAGAACCCCGCCATCCAGGTCATCGGTGCCGACCCCGAGGGGTCCGTCTACTCAGGCGGCAGCGGCCGTCCCTACCTCGTGGAAGGCATCGGTGAGGACTTCTGGCCCGGTGCCTACGATCGCGATGTCGCCGATCAGGTGGTCATGGTCTCCGACCGCGACAGCTTCCTGACCGCCCGCCGGGTCACCCGACAGGAGGGGATCCTGGTCGGCGGCTCCGCCGGCACCGCCATCTGGGCCGCTCTCCAGGTGGGGCTCGAGGCCGGGCACGACGCCGTCATCGTCGTGGTCATCCCCGACTCAGGCAGGGGTTACCTCTCCAAGCTCTACGACGACGGCTGGATGGCCGATCACGGCTTCCTCCGGTCCGGCGGATCGACAGCGGAGACAGTCGGCGAACTGCTGGCCCACAAGCACCGCAACGGCATCCCGTCGCTCCCGCCCCTGGTGCATGTCCATCCGGAGGAGACCGTTCGCGAGGCCATAGCGATCCTGCGTGAATACGGTGTCTCCCAGGTGCCCGTGGTCAAGGCCGAACCGCCGTTGGCCCTGGCCGAGGTGGTCGGCACCGTGACCGAATACGACCTCCTCACCCGACTCGTCGCCACGCCCGAATCCTTCGACGCCCGGGTCGACGAGGTCATGACGCCACCGCTGCCCATGGTCGGCACCGGCGAGGCGATCGAGGTGGCCTCGGCGCGCCTCGCCCAGAACAGCGCCGTCCTCGTCGTCGACGGCGGACACCCGACGGGGATCGTCACCCGCAGCGACCTACTGGACTTCCTGTCGGGGCCGGACAGGTGAGCGGGGACCGGGCCGACGGCACCGAGCGATCGGGGTTCGAGACCAGGGCCATCCACGCCGGGCAACCACCGGACCCGACGACCGGTGCGGTGGTCCCCCCCGTGTCGTTCGCGACGACCTTCGCCCAGGAGTCCGTGGGCGAGCACCGTGGCTACGACTACTCCCGAAGCGGCAACCCCACGCGCACCGCGCTCGAGACGTGCCTGGCCTCACTGGAGCAGGCGGAGCACGGCATGGCCTTCGCCAGTGGGCTGGCCGCAGAGGACGCGGTGCTGCGACTGCTGCACCCCGGCGAGCACGCCATCATCCCGAACGACGCCTACGGGGGCACGTACCGCCTCTTCGACAAGGTGTGGGCGCCGGCCGGACTTCGCTACACGCCGGTGGATCTCACCTCGATCGACACGATCAGCGAGGGCTGGCAGGACCGGACCACGATGGTGTGGGTCGAGACGCCGTCCAATCCCCTCCTGTCGATCGTCGACATCGAGGCCGTGGCCGCATTCGCCCACGAGCGGGGAGCCCTCGTCGTGGTGGACAACACGTTCGCCTCGCCCTACCTGCAGCAGCCGCTCCAGTGGGGAGCGGACATCGTGGTGCACTCGTCGACCAAGTACCTCGGCGGCCACAGCGACGTCGTCGGGGGCTTCGTGGCAACCGATGACGACGAGCTGGCGACGCGGATCAGGTTCGTCCAGAACGCGGCGGGGGGCGTTCCGGGACCGATGGACTGCTACCTGGTACTTCGCGGGGTGAAGACGCTGGCCGTGCGCATGGATCGCCACTGCGCCAACGCGGCCGCCGTGGCCGGGCTCCTCTCCGGACACCCCGCAGTCACCTCGGTCCTCTACCCGGGCCTGCCGGACCACCCCGGCCATCAGGTGGCACGCCGCCAGATGAGCGGCTACGGAGGAATGGTGTCGTTCGTCCTCGCCGGGGGGGAGCCGGCCGCACTCGAGGTCGCCCGCTCGTCGTCCCTGTTCACGCTGGCCGAATCCCTCGGGGCGGTCGAGTCGCTGATCGAACACCCCCACCGGATGACCCATGCATCGGCAACGGACTCGCCGCTCGCCGTCCATCCGGGGTTGATCCGCCTGTCCGTCGGACTCGAGACCCTGGTGGATCTACTCGACGACCTGACCAGCGCACTCGATCGGGCCGGCACCGTGCCCGGCGCCTAGCGCGTCAGGTGGGGGGCGGTGCTTGTCTCCGTGACGGGGAAGGCCACCGGGGGAAGCGGGGTCGGATGCCGAGGGTGCCGCCTGGACCGACTCAGCCTCCGACGCGGGGCTCAATCAGCGACGGCCCAGGGACCGACGCCGGACAGCTGCCGAGGCGAGATCCGTGTAACGAAACCCTCGGGCCAATCGTCTCCGGGGGGCGGGAACTGTCCATCGGTGATGCGGCGTAGCAGGGGCACGGCACCTCCCTCTTCGACGCTGGCGACGCCCCGGATGACGAGATAGGGGCTGAATCCTTCGGAAGGGACATCCGACTCGACGGACAGTGTCACTCTCGGATCACGACGGATGTTGCGCAACTTCACGTGATCAGCCAGGTGACCGGCGACGATCTCGTCTCCATCCCAGCCGACGTAGATGCACGTCACCTGTGGGGTGCCGTCGGGGTTGATGGTGGCCAGGTGGACGAGCCTCCCCGAGGCCACTGCCCCGCGGGTTACCGCATCGAGTCGGATGGGACCATCGCTCATGACTGCTCCTCACGGTTGTCGATTGTCGTGCGACACGAAGCTCAGAAATCTATGACCAGCCGACCTCGGACGCCGCCTGCCTCGAGCCGACGGTGCGCCTCGGCCGCTCGTTCCTTGGGCACTGTGCCCGCCACCCGCAAGCGGATACGGCCCTCCTCCACCAGCCGGCGCAATCGGTCGAGCTTCTCATGGGCCTGTATGTACTTCGCGACGCTGATGGGTCGGAACGACACCCCGCGTTCGCCGGGATCGCTGTAGCCCCTCACGGTCACGACGACGCCACCGTCGCGCACTGCAGGCGCCACGTCACCATCGAGAATGGCTCCGTCAGCGGCACCGTCAACCCCGGTCGGGAAGTGCTCGCGGACAGCCGCACCGAAGGCGGCGCCACGTCGGAGCACCACGTCCGCGCCCAGGCCCTCCACCAGACCCTGATCGGCCTCGGAGGCATCGGCCACCACGGTCAGACCCGCCACCTTGGCCAGCTGGACGACGTACCCCCCGAGTGCGCCCGCCGCGCCTGTCACCGCCAGTGTCCGACCAGGCTCGAGGTCCAACACGTCGAGGGCGAGCTGGGCGGTGAGCCCGTTCATGGGCAGGGTGGAGGCCTCCACGTCGGTCACCCCGGCCGGCACTCGGACCGTCGACTCCACCGGAACCACGATCTGCTCCGAATACGCTCCGTGCGAACCCCTGGGAACCACGATGGCCATCACATGGTCGCCGAGCGCTAGGTCGGTGTGCACCCCCTCGCCGATCTCTTCGAGCACCCCGGCGGCATCCATCCCCGGCACGTAGCGGGGCGGGCCCACGGCTCGT
Source organism: uncultured Acidimicrobiales bacterium (assembly GCA_963841925.1). GTDB lineage: Bacteria > Actinomycetota > Acidimicrobiia > Acidimicrobiales > RAAP-2 > Bog-756. Next base: position 40,458 of record CAWJER010000015.1, on the reverse strand, counting down.
TGCGCCTCAGACAGCGCGCCGTTGCGCACGTACGTGTCCGTCGGGCTGACGGCAGCTGCCCGTACCCGGATGCTCACCTGTCCGGGCCCGACCTCGGGATCAGGAAGCTCGAACACCTGCAGGGCCTCGGGTCCCCCGTATTCGACAACGCCGACGACCTTCACCACTGCTACAACTCATCGGACTCCGATGTATTCCGCGACCGTCTGCTCAGACCGTCCACTCCCCGTTCCGCATGACCGTGCGCCCGGTCAGGTCCTCGCCCTCTCTCCAGGCCTGGATGCGGTCGGGACCGAACACCAGGTAGACGTAGTCACCGCCGTCGGTCCGTCGGTCCCACCTCGCCTGGTCGGCGTACCCCTCGGCCAGTGCCACGGAGGCCTCGGTGGCGGCGACGGCCTCGGCCAGGACGGCATCGATCATGACCACGTCCCGGGTCTCGCCGAGGGCGAGGCGCACCCGCGGATTGACGGTCACGTTGGCCGCCGTGCGCGACTGCGACTCGGTGGCCAGCACGACCTGGTTCCCGTTCCAGGTGTGGGTCACCGGTACGAGGTGGACGGCGTCGGTGAGTGAGACGGACGCCACCCACACGTTGGCCCCGACCGCCGCCAGCTTCGACAGGGCGTCCGCCTTGCGCTCGTCGGGTGACCGGGCTTCCACGTCCAAAGCATTGCACCACAGTGACCGGAGCGCCCGGTCCGGCGCTGCGCGGCGCGGCGCCAACGATCCTGTCGGCCACGGGCCGCCGTCGATCGGCAGCTGGTCGTCGTCGACGCTGATGTGGTGACGTTGCCGATGGGCGATCGGGCGGGACGACGGCCAGGGGTTGGGGCACCGACCCCGCATCTCACCCCTCCAGGTCGGCACCAACCACGAGTGTTGTGGGGACGACCCATCCCGGCGCACCGGGGGCGGTCATCGTCGCGCCGCACCCCGAGCTTCCTGCCTACTCCGGATCGATCTGGCTGAAGAATCTGTCGGTCTGGTACTGGTCCTCGAAGAGCACGCGGATGTCCACAATCAAGTCATCGTGATCGGTTTCGACCAGGTACAGATTGTGAGCCCTGTAGATGACGCTCCTACCCTGTGCCTGGGCGAATTGCAGTGCAGCCACGTGAGTGGGGCCGACCAGCCATTCGACCCATTTGAGAATCTGAAAGGTTCCCGTCGTGACCCGAAGCAACTTGTTGATGTGATCCCGGACCTCGGTGGGACCGTGGAACACCCCGGCCAGCGGACTGCGACCCGGGACCGTGTAGGTCACGTTCGGAGCCAGCAGCTCGAACACCTCAGTTGACGGGTTTGTGGGGATCTCCACCAGAAACCGCATCGCATTGATGAGACGGGTCGGTTCAGCCGACGGTTCCATGCACCAACTCTACGAGGAGATCGGCTGCGGGTCCGGCAGTCGCCTGCATGGATCGGACTCACCCAGGACAGAGTGGCCCCGGACATCGGTCCGGCCCGGGTGGTCGGCCGGGGGAGGTCGACCAGCTGACGGGGTCCCATGGCCACAGGCCCACCGACCCGGGCAGCCGGTTCGACCGGTACGGCGCCGACCACCCACCAGGCGTTGTGCGGCCCCCGTGCGGCGTCATGCGTCCCCACCTCGGCGACGAGGTTCCGGCCTCACGGCTGCAGGCCGGGCCGGCGTGACCCGGGGGGGGTGGCTCTCCCGGGCACCCTGCGCCGTGCCACGCACGACCATCTGCAGGCCCGGGACTCGACGACCTCGGGCGCACACCGACCGGTCAGCCGGTCGCCTACGCCGACTCCGGTCGACCCTCGTCCACGGAATGCTCAACTCCCTCCTGCTGATGGGCACCGACGTGCTCGCGGACCGCCCAGGGCGTCGCAGGCACCGTCACCTGCAGGTGCGGTGACGACGACCCGAGCGTCGGCGATCGCTGTCCGGCCACGACCCCGGCCCGGATTCCCGCGACGCGCGACCGGCGATCAGAGCCAGGGGGTCCTTCGCCCGACGCGCCGGGAGTCATGACACGGATCGTCATCCGGACAACCGTCTGGACAGGTGTCCAAGCTTCCCGTAAGGTGGGGTCGGAAGGTCGACGACGACCGAGGCACTCGAGGGGGAGGACCGACGAATGTCGCAGAGGAAGCTCCGGGTCTTTCAGGTCGCCACTGGCAACGTCGGCTCCGAAATGGTCGGGCGGATCGTCGAGCATCCCGACCTCGAACTGACGGGCCTCTACTGCTACTCACCTGAGAAGGTCGGCCTCGACGCCGGTGAGATCGTCGGTGGTGCCCCACTCGGAGTGACCGCTACGGGCGACGTGGCCGACATCCTCCGGGCCGAGCCGGACGTGGTCAACTTCAACGGTGTCTGGCCGGACATCGACCTATTCTGCGAGCTGCTCGATGCGGGCATCAACGTCGTGACCACGTCCGATTGGATCACCGGCTACCACCGCGATCGCAATCATCCCCACCCGTCGGGAAAGAAGCCGACCGAACTCATCGAAGCGGCGTGCCAGCGCGGAGGCGCGACGTTCTACGGGACTGGCATGAACCCCGGCCTTGCCCAGATCCTCAGCGTGGTGGCCACCGCAGGAATGGGGCGGGTGGACCACATCACCGTGTTGGAGACGGTCGATGTCTCCTGTCATCACTCGGTGGACACGTGGAAGAACGTTGGATACGGGCGGCCCGTGGACGATCCCGAGGTTCCCGGTCTCCTGGAGACCGGCTGCACGGTGTTCGCCGACTCGATCTACATGATGGCGGACTGCTTCGACCTGAAGATCGACGACGTCGTGTTCGAGTGTGAACTCGGTGCCTGCACGGAAGACGTCGATCTGGGCTGGTGGACACTGCCGAAGGGTTCGGTGGGGGCGAGCCTGGCCAAGTTCAGGGGAATCTCGGGCGGTGAATCGAAGATCGAGGTGCACCTCGAATGGCAGATGGCCCAGAAGACGGAGCCGAGCTGGGATGTGCAGGGCTGCTACATCACCACCGTCGAGGGTGACCCCACGATTGTCAACCGGCATATGATCTTCCCCGCCACCGGTATGCCGCACGGCGCTTGGACGCCGGAGTATTTCGCATCTGTGGGCATGACGATCACGGGGATGCCCGCCCTGAATGCCATCCGGTCCGTGTGTGAGGCACGGCCGGGACTGATCACGAGTGCGGATCTTCCGCTCCGCGCCTTCGGCGCCCGGTTCCACGATGCGGCTCCGATCGACGGGCCGACCCCCACGTAGCGCCATGGACTCCCGCTACCCGTTCCCGAGCTCGCCCAACGGCTGGTTCAGCGTCGGAGCCGGCTCGGACCTCGCGCCAGGTGACGTGCGGGCAGTCACCTACCTCGGACGGGAGCTCGTCCTCTTTCGGGGCGAGGACGGGATCGCCCGTGTCTTCGACGCCTACTGTCCCCACCTCGGAGCCCACTTGGGCGTCGGGGGTCGCGTGTGTGGGGACGGGCTGTCCTGTCCGTTCCACGGGTGGCGCTTCGACGGCAACGGCGAGCTCGTCGACGTGCCGGGCCTCGACCGCAAGCCGCGAGCCAGCACCCACGCGTGGCCCGTGTGCGAACGCAACGGCCGCATCTTCATCTGGCACCACGCCGCCGGCCTCCCTCCCGGCTACGACGTGATGGGCTACCGATCGGACGAATCGACATGGACACCTTGGAGGTCCAACTCCTACCGGGTGCGTGTGCACGTCCAGGATCTGACCGAGAACATCATCGACCAGGCCCATTTCTCTGCGGTCCACGACATGGCACCGCCCGAGAGGGATCACTTCGAGGTCCGATTCGAAGGCCCCTCCATGATCGTCGAGCAGAACCTGAGGGTCACCGCCGTGAACACCGCCGGCTACGAGATCAAGACGACCTCGACGACCTGCGGCCCAGGGATCGTGGCGGTCGAGGTCAGTCAGGACCCGATCGAGATGCTGACGTACATCACGCAGACACCCATCGATGACGAGTTCACCGAGGTGGACCTCTGCTTCTCGATGAAGGCACTGCCGGACCCGAAGGCCACCGAGTCGATCAGCGAACTCAACGACCGCATCACCAATGAGCAGTTCACGCAGGATGTGCCGATCTGGGAGAACAAGATCTACCGGGACCGGCCGATGCTCACCCGGAACGACGGGCCGGTCACGCAGTACCGCCGGTGGTTTCGCCAGTTCTACTCCGACCCGAGCTGACAGGCCCCCGGACGTGCCGCAATGGGCATCCGGCATCACCGGTCAGGGACGCCTCAGGGGCAGCGGTGATTCACCCACGGGCATGGGTCCCACGATCTCGGGAACGCACCTGCTCGACCCAGCCGTGATCGACCAGCCCTACGGCTTCTACGAGGATCTGCGGGCTCATGAACCGGTATGGGAGGTACCCGGCACGGGGATCTTCACAGTGGCCACGTTCCAACTCCTCGCTGAGGCCGCCGGCCGGGTGGAGGACTTCTCGTCGAACTTGAACTGCCTTCTCTACCGGGACGACCATGGCATGCCCCGTCGGCTTCCCTTCGGTGACGCCGGAGTCCAGGCGCTGGCCACGGCCGATCCCCCGGTGCACGCACTGCACCGGGACACGGTATTTCCTGAGCTCGTGGCCAAGCGGATGGCAGGTCTGGAACCGGACATTGTCGAGATCGTCGAGGACTGTGTGGGCCGGGCGCTCCGCCACGGAGGCTCCGTGGACTTCATGGCCGCCGTCGGAAACGTCGTACCCGTCACGATGATCAGCCGCCTCATCGGATTCCACGACAGCGACCTCGACCGGTTGTTGCAAGCGGCTCTCGACTCGACAGCCATGCTGGGCTCGACGCTGTCCTACGACGAGTTGATCGCCCACATCGCACGGACCGGCGAGATTGCGGAGTGGCTGTCCGGCCAACTCACGGCCGCGATGAACGAGCCGATGCCCGACCTCATAGGGGCGGTCGCCCAGGGCGTCACCAGTGGGGCGCTCTCCGAATCGGAGGCCAACGTGATCCTCCACACCTTGCTGAGCGCCGGCGGCGAGTCCACCACGAGCCTGATCGGCAATGCCGTCCGTATCCTGGCTGAACACCGAGATCTTCAGACTCATCTCCGTGAGTGCCCCGAGTTGATCCCGACATTCGTCGAAGAGGCCCTCCGACTGGAGCCACCGTTCCGCTTCCACATGCGCTTCGTGCCGGTTGACACCGCGCTCGGAAGCGTGGAGATCCCCGCCGGAGCGACGGTCCTGCTCCTCTGGGGTGCCGCCGACCGGGATCCCGCCATGTTCGATCTACCCGAGACCGTCGACCTCGACCGGCGAGCTCCACGCCGACATGTCGCGTTCGGCAGGGGCATCCGTCACTGCGTAGGAGCGCCCCTCGCTCGGTTGGAAGCGACCACCGTGCTCCGTGTGATGCTGGCCCGAACGAGCGTCATCACGCTCGATCCTCGTCGCACGCCGAAGTGGGCGAACAGCCTCATGGTCCGCCGCCACGAAGAACTGCCCGTGCGCTTGGTGGCCTGCTGAGGACCGCTTCCGAGGTGCCGAGGTGCATGGACCTCTCGCCAGTGCCAGTGCCGATGCCCAGGCCGATGCAGATGCTGACGGGCACGAGGGGTCGATCCGAGCGATGCGCAGGAGCCGATGGGGTGTGGACCATCCTCCACCGCCATCCCCCGGGTCCGGAGTTTGCCCAGCAGCCACTTCCCCAGGTCCCGTGAGCGATGGACGAGGGAGGCCTGCTCGTCGTGACGCCCCAGCTCAGATCACCGGTCTCCCGGCTCCTGACCTGGTTCCCCATCGGGACTCGGGCGGGGCGAGGGAGGGCGCTGTCAAGGGGGCCCGGTCCGAGCACCCGACGCTGCGATGAACCGCCCCGGGACGGGCCGCAGCGACCGGACGATCTGGGGCACGGTCGGCGGAATGTGCCCGTGCCCGTCCGCCGTGACGCTCACCGTCGATCACTCGGACGCGATTGCCGCCAGGACGTCGAGCCGGGCGGCGCGCCGGGCCGGCCAGCCAGCGGCCAGAAGGCCGAGGAGCGCGGCAAGCACGAGGAAGACCACGAGGCTCGAGATCGGTACCACGGTGTCACTGATCCCCTGCGAGTGGAGTGAGGACACGAGGGCGATGCCGAGGCCCGTCCCGACCACGATGCCGATGATGGCGCCGAAGACGGCCAGAATCACCGACTCGGAGCGGATCATGGCCCGGACCTGGCGCCGCTTCATGCCCACGGCCCGCAGGAGCCCGATCTCGTGGGTGCGCTCGAAGACCGACAGCATCAGAGTGTTGACGATGCCGATGAGGGCGATGACCACCGCCAGGGCCAGCAGCGCGTAGACCAGGCCGAGCAGCTGGTTGACCTGGGCCGTCTGCGACGCCTCGAACTGAGCCCGGGACTGGACCTTCACGTTGGGGTAGGGGGCGAGAGCCCGTTCCACCGCCTGCTGCACCCCGGGGCTGCCGTCGGTCTTGAGGAGCACGGCACCCGGGAGTGGGTTCTGGAAGTGGTGGAGGAAGAACGCCTGGCTCACCAGGTACTTCCCGACCAGGGCGTTGGGCTGGTAGATGCCGCCGATGCGCATCGCGGTCGGCCCGGTCAGCGCGAACCGTACCGGGACCCTGTCACCCACCTCGAGGTGGTCGGCGTTGGCCGTCGTGGTGTCGATGAGCAGGTCGCCGACGACCAGCGCACCGGCCGTCCCCGACGTCACGTCCAGGATCACCGTCTGGTTCATGTGTTGGGTGCCGATGGCGAGGATCGACTCGAGCGAATTGCGGAACTCGAACTGGTCGCCGTAGACGGCCGTCTCGGCGGAGACTCCGGGGACCGAGGCCGCCACCTGCGGAACGGACTGGCTGAAGCTGCCGTTGCCGGCGTTGTTGGTGGTCGACACGATCAGGTCGGCGCTGACGGCGTTGTCGACGCTGCTGGTGGCCGAGCGGGACAGCGAGGCGCCGAACACGGCGATGGCCGAGACCAGGGCGAGCCCCACCATCAGGGCCGACGAGGTCTGGGCGGTGCGTCGCGGGCTGCGCATCGAGTTCTCCCGGCCGAGGCGGCCGGAGATCCCGAGCAGGCGGGCGAGCGGCTGGCCGATCACGCTGGCCATCGGGCGGGCCGCCGCCGGGGCGAGCATGGCCACCCCGACGAAGATCAGCACCGCGCCCAGGCCGACCAGGGCGATGGCCGGCAGGGACAGGCCGAGAGCGAGCAGTCCCACGCCGACGACGAGGATGACACCCCCGCGTACGAAGCGACGCCGGAGGGGGATCTCGTCCTCGGTCTGCTGGTCGGAGACCGCAGCCACCGGGGCGATGCGGACGGCCCGGCGGGCCGGGCTGATGGCCGAGACGAGGGTCACGCCGACACCCACCACGATGCACACGACGACCGTGCGCGCCTCGAACACCAGACTCCCCGTCGGCAGGGTCACCCCGAACCCGCTCAGCAGTTTCTCCAGACCGATCGCCGCCAGCACCCCCAGGCCGAGCCCGATGACCGACGACACCAGCCCGACGATCGCCGCCTCGCCGAGGACGGAGCGGAACACCTGGCGACGGCTCGCCCCGACGATGCGCAGGAGCGCCAGCTCCCGCGTGCGCTGCCCCACGGTGATGGAGAACGTGTTCAGGATGGTGAAGCCCCCCACGAACAGCGCGATGAACGCGAAGACCAACAGTGCCGTGTTGAGGAACCCGAGTGCCTGACCGATGGCGCTCGTGGCCTCGTTCACCACGGTCTGGCCGGTGACCACCTCGACCCCACGCGGCAGCACCCGTTCGATGGCGCGCTGCACCGCCGTCTTGGAGACGCCGGGCCGGGCGACGACGTTGATGGCGTCGAACTTCCCCACCTCGCCCATGACCGCCTGTGCCGTGGGGGTGTCGAAGGCGGCGAGGGTGGCCCCGGCCAGGTTGTCGGCCGTGCCGAATCGCGCCAGGCCGACGATGGTGAACGTGCGGGTGGGACCCAGGAGGAGGATGCGCACCGACTGGCCGACCCGGAAGCCGTACTTCTGCGCCGTGCCGAGGTCCATGACGACCTCGTCGGGCGTCGTCGGTCGTGTGCCCTGGACCAGGCGGAGTTGGGAGATCTGCTGGTCGGGGTCGAACGAGAGGCCGATCGTGGGTGCCCCCCCGGTCGAGACGGCCTTGCCGTCGGGCGCGATGTACTGGGCGTAGCCGGTCACCGAGCCGTCGGCTGCGGCCACGCCCGGGACGGCCCGCACCCCGGCCAGGAGCGATTGTGGCACCGGGTTGCGCGTCGCCGTGCCCCCACTCCCGAACTGGGCCACGCCGCGCACCTGGAAGTCGATGTTCTGGTAGATGTTGCCGAAGAGGGTGTCGAAGGTGTTGTGCAGCGTGTCGGTGAGCACGAAGGTGCCGGCGATGAACGTGACGCCGAGCACGATGGCCAGGGCCGTCAGCGCCAGCCGCAGCTTGTGGGCCAGCAGTCCCTTGAGGGTGACGCGCCACATGTCAGGTGCCCAGCGTGCGGATGCGCTCGAGGACCGAGTCGGCGGTCGGCTCGGAGAGCTCGTCGACGATGTTGCCGTCCGCCAGGAAGACCACCCGGTCGGCGTAGGCGGCACCGCGTGGGTCGTGGGTGACCATGACGATGGACTGGCCGAACTCCGAGACCGAGCGCCGGAGGAACGTCAACATCTCGGCGGACGAGTTCGAGTCGAGGTTCCCCGTCGGCTCGTCGGCGAAGATCAGTTCGGGCCGGTTGATCAGGGCCCGGGCGCAGGCGCAGCGCTGCTGCTGGCCCCCGGACATCTCGCTCGGGCGGTGGGAGAGGCGGTCGCCGATGCCCAGGGCGGCCACCAGGTAGTCGAACCACTCCTGGTCCACCTTGTGACCGGCCAGGTCCGCCGGCAGCGTGATGTTCTCCCCGGCGGTGAGTGTGGGCACCAGATTGAACGACTGGAAGACGAAGCCGATCCGGTCGCGACGCAACTGCGTGAGCCCCTTGTCGTCGAGGTTGGCGATGTCGACGCCGCCGACGAAGGCCTGTCCCGAGGTGGGGCGGTCGAGGCCGGCCATGCAGTGCATGAGCGTCGACTTTCCCGAGCCCGACGGACCCATGACGGCCGTGAAGCGGCCGTGCTCGAAGGTCACGTCGACCCCGGCGAGCGCCTGCACGGTGGCCTGCCCGGCACCGTACGTCTTGCGCAGGTCGATGGCGCGGGCGGCCGGTGGTCGTTCGGTGGACGCCGCAGGGACGTGTTCTGTGAGCGTCACGACGCCTCACTTTTCCTGAGGAGGTGGGGCTGCATCTCGGGCTTCGCCCAATCGACCATAGATCCTCAGGCACCAGGCCCGGGATCTGTCGGAGCCTCCAGAATCCCCTGGAGCGGCTCGGCCTCGTCGATCCGGGCAGAACGCACACCGGTGGCGGAGGGCGCCCCACGTCCGGAAGGGTGCCGCACCTACCCGGGTGCCCGGTGCACCATTCGATCAGCGCGCCCCCGGGGCAGCCGGGCCACCTGGTGGAGGCAGCAGGACCTACCATCGCCACAAGACAGTCGGCCAACCCCGGGATGTCGCCGACGCGTGCAAGACAGCGGAACGACCCCGAACTGGCGGTTCGGGGTCGTTCCTGTCCTCAAGGGTCGTTCGGTTGGTTGCTCGTCCCGGCACGGAACTCGTCCATCCAAGAGACGATTCTGACGTTCCGGTCCGACTGGTCGTCCGGTCAGAGGGAGACTCCAGTGCATGCAACTGCGTGCTGCTCAGGCGGCACCGGCCATCGCCAGCTCCAGCTCCTCGAAGGTCGGCGGCATCGGACGGACGAACGGCGCCGACGTACCCATCTCCTCGTGGTGGTCCCGGGCCGAGGCACTCATGGTCGTCTCGAGATCGAGCTCGATGTCGGCGAAGACGTGGGAGCGACGCCGACTCAGGGCGAAGAGCCAGGCGCCTCCGACCGCCATCCAGCTGAGGAAGATGTACGGGAACACGTTCACTGGCCACGCCGGCACCGGGTAGAAGCTGCCGATCGTCGGAACCGCCATGGCCAGGCCGGCGATCACGGCGAGCACCACGTGTCCGGGCTTCAGCTCGCCCCGCTTCTTCAGGTAGAAGGGGGCGGCCACGGTGATCAGGTAGTAGGCGGTGATGAAGCCGAAGGCGGCCAGGGTGCCGGCGTCACCGAACGTCGTGAGCGGGTTGGTGAAGATCTCGAGCACCACGGCACCGCCAGCATCACGAGGACGAACGTGGTGATGGCCACGTGGGGCGTCTTGTTGGCCGAGTGCGTCCGGCCGAGCGGGGCCGGCAGCACCTCATGATTGGCCATCGGGTAGACGATCCGGGCCCCGGCGTTCAGGCACGACAGGCTGAGCGAGAAGAAGCTGACCATGGCGCCGATGTCGATCGGGATCCGGAAGAACGCCACCCCGTAGGCCTGGGACAAGCTGGTCAGCGGAGCCGAAATGGTGGCCAGGTTGAACCCGGCGTGCCTGGCTCCGAAGACCTCGACGTAGCTCATGAAGACCATGAAGGCGCCGGTGATCAACAGGCTGGTCACCACGGCCCGGGGGATGTTGCGCAGGGGCTTGCGGCCTCGCCACCGAGTGCGGTCGCGCTCTCGAAGCCGACCAGGGAGAAGACGGTGATCACGATGGCCAGGGAGAGGTCGTGGAGCGTCAGGCCCGAGACCTTGAGCTGGGCCGTGTCGGTAGTGAACCCGTGCTCGAACAGGATCACCCAGGCCAGGGCCAGGATGCATGCCACCGAGACCGCTTCGAAGACCAGGGTCAGCACCGAGGAGACCTTGATGTCCTTGTAGGCGATGACCCAGCACACGGCCGCCGAGATGCCGAAGAAGACGATCGGCGGGATCGTCGTGTGGATGCCGATGGAGGACACGATCTGTGCGGCAAAGACCGAGAACCCGGTCAGGCCGGCCACCCCGATGAACAGGTAGCACCAGATGAGGGACCAACCTGACATGACCCCGGCTGCCGGCCCGAGGCCCTTGGCCGTGTAGCCGTACATCGAACCCGGGAGGGCCGAGCGCTTGGCGAACTGGTTCAGGCACAGCGCCACGAAGAGCAGCATCACCGTGCCGAAGGCGTAGGCGAGCCATGTCCCGTTGCCGGCGTTGGCGAAGCAGAGCGGGATGATCAACACCGCCGTCATGGTCGGCGAGATCACGGCCACCGACTGGGCCAGGACGGTCGGGAAGCCGAGCGCCCGGGTTCGTAGGCCATGGTGCCTGTGCTCGCTCGACGCGCCCAGTGGCGTCGGCCTGGTGGTTTCAATGGTGCTCACGGTCGTCTCCTTCCATCGTCTGCGGCTACGACTGGCGTCGCACCGCTGGTCTCCTGCGTCCAAGTTGCGCCCCTCTGAAGCTAAATGCAAGGGGATAATTGTGAATGGAATATGAACGGAATCGCAGCTTTCTGCAGGCGCGACAGCTGAATGAGGTCTGCCGGATTTCACAGTAATCCCAGTTCACAGGGCCATGATTGGCGTACAACGGACGGCACACGGCCTGGTCCCTCGTGCGCACTACACGCTCACAGAACGTTATTCATTGACAGTAAATAGCACCCATAACGTGTGGGATCGATCTAGCAATGTTCCCTCCGGGGAACGACTGGTCCTCGAGCAGCAGGTCCTCGTAGAAGGCGCCGAAGGTCTTCTCGGGGTTGGCGATGGCGATCTCGAGGACCCAGAGGTTGGGACTCGGCTTGAACGTGACCTCGGCAAGGGGACCGTCGTAGTGCGCCGAATGGGGATAGTCGGAGAGCCGGTGGCCCGACAGGTCCATGTTCAGCTTCCAGCCGAACTCCTCGGTGGTGGCGATGGCGAAGTCGTAGAGCTCAATGCCGGTGATCTGCTCGATGAACCACTTGTCCCGGACGATGTCCCAGATCTGGCGCACGTCGTGCTTGGCCTTGAGGTGCATGGGGTCGTCGCCGAGGACGAAGGTGTCGCCGGCATCGCCCTCGAAGTCGCCGTAGACCGGGCCGATGTCGACGAAGAAGATGTCGTTCTCCTGGAGCACGACGCCGGGCTCGGAGCGCTCCATGAAGTCCTTGGTCGTGTTGGAGCCGCAGCGCACGATGATGTGGTGCCAGCCCCGGCGCATCCCGAGTTCCTTCAGTGTCGACCGGGCGATCTCCTTGGCCTGGTCCTCGGACAGCCCGGGGGTGATCTGGTCGGCGATCTGATGGACGGCCTTGCGGGTCCGGGCCCGGACGGCCATGTAGCCGTCGAGTTCGAAGGCGCTTCCTGTCGCCTCGAGGGTGGTGGATTCGGCTTCGGTGATGCTCATGGTTCCTCCTGGGGTCAGTGGACGGTGTGAAGGTTGCGAAGGGGCTTGGCCGCGATCAGCAGCACCTCGGCGACCGACCCCTCGGCGCCGAGCCGGTGGGGCACTTCGGCGTTGAAGTGCGCGGCCGAGCCGGCGGTGACCAGGTGGTCCTCGCCGTCGTACTCGAGTCGGAGGGTGCCACTCAGGACATAGAGCCACTCCTCGCCGGGGTGACGGGCCGGGACCGGTGCCTCCCGGTCGGGATCGATGGTCAACCGGAGCGCATCGATCACGCTCGAGCCGGGATAACCGCTGCACGCCGCGATGGCCAGACCCTTCGAGGTGTGCCGGGGCTGGTCGGGTTGGGAGACGGCGATCGTGGCGTTGCCCTGCGACTCCCCGAAGAGGACGCCGACGGGCACGCCGTAGGCCTCGGACAGAGCCAGCAACGTTGCGACCGACGGCTGGCGCTCGGAGGACTCGAGCCGGGAGAGATGCGACTTCGAGATGCCCGAGGTCTCGGCCGCCTGCTCGAGGGTCAGGCCGCGCTCCTCGCGGGCGCTCCGCAGGCAGTCTCCGATTGGCGGCGCCAGGCCGATCTCCGGTCCCATGCAGGCAACCTACGGCGGTGTTGTCTCAAAGACAACCCACGTTGCCCCTTGTTCACACGGCGGAAATGATCCCTTCACGCGTCCGAAAAGGAGCTCGCCCGGCGGCCGGGTCGCCGCTGATCAGGTGAGGCCGACAGCCAGGTCGGAGTCGTCGACACCGAGGGGCCGGGCGCCGACCAGGGACGCAAATCGGGCCAGGACGGGACGGCGGTGCACCTCCAGGCGGGCCAGCTCGGCCGGCGTGGCGTCCAGGAGGTCGCCGGGGCTGGTGCCCACCGCGGCCAGATCGGCACCGAAGCTGCCGGCGAAGGCGGCAACGGCTTCCTGGTCCACCTCCAGGTGGAACTGGAAGCCCCATGCCCTCGGGCCGATGCGGAACGCCTGCTCGGTCGTACCGGTCGTTCGAGGCCAGGAGGACGCCGCCGGGGGAAGGTCGAAGGTGTCGCCGTGCCAATGGAGGACCGACAGCTCGTCCGGGACCGAGGCGAGGAGTAGGTCGTCGGCGGCAGTCGGCTTGGAGGCGGACCGGCGCCCACCCGATCTCCGGTCCCGACGCGCCCCGGAGGATCCGACCGCCGGTCGCCGCCGCAAGCAGCTGCGCGCCCAGGCACACCCCGAGGGTGGGAAGGCCGAGTTCGACCGCCTCGGCCAGGAGTGCCAGCTCCTGTCGGCGGGTCGGGAATCCGTCGTCGCTGTCGGCCGACATTGGGCCACCCATGACGACGAGCCCGTCGAAGCTGTCGAGGGTCTCGGGCAAAGGCTCGGCGGCATCAGTGCGACGCTGGTCAACGTCGATCCCGGCCGCGGACAGCGCCTCGCCGATCGCGTAGGAGGACTCGGGTTCAAGGTGTTGGACAACCAGGCAGCTCGACATGTGAGGACGCTTTCGATCCGGGGCCAGCGGCGGACCGACCGTAACCGAAGCGGGGCCCCGTGGTGAGCATTGCCCCCCGAGAGGGCATGATGGAGATGACCCGCTCCGACGTGCACTGGAGCAGTCGCCCACCAATGACGTGAGGGGGAATCAGGTACTCATGATCGTTGGAGTGCCGCCATTTCGTACCAAGTCTCTGCGACGTGTCACCAGCAGCGTTCTGGGGGCGGGCTCTGTGGATCCGGGCAGACTAGGGACATGCAGCAGATCGAGACGCCGTCAGTGACCTCAGCCGAGCTGCCATGGGTTTGCTGAAGGGGTCGGGCCGACGAAGGAGTGGACCCTGGCGCAACCAGAGCCGCACCGGTTCGCCGTGAGTGATTTCGGGCCGCCCGATGATCACGTGGATCCCGTGGGATCCCGGCGAGTCATCACCTGTGACCTGGCGGTCGCCGTTGTCGAGCCGAGCACGATCATCATCCAGATCATGGCGGCAAGGTCGGCCGGACGGGTGCTCAGCGAACGGTTCGACGTGGCGACCGATGGCGTTCCCGAACGTGGACTCCACGAGCTGACGGATCCTTCGGGGGCGAGGGTCGTCACCGTGTTGGCGAGGTCCGGCCTTCTCTCGGTGAGCTACCGCGCCGAGATCGAAGCCAGGATGCCGACTTTCGCACAGACCGTCGGCCTTGCCCCTTCGTCGGTCGCCGGGACCTTATCGTCGGACTACCTGCAGCAGCTGTACCTACGACCGAGCCGGTACTGCCCCAGCGACCACATCGTGGGATTCGCCGTGGCGGAGTTCGGTGTCGGAAGCGACGTGGGTGGCCGGGTTGCCGCCATCACCGAGTGGATTCGACTCCGAGTCGGGTATGTTCCGGGATCGAGCAGCGTCCACGACTCGGCCGAGGACACTCTTCTCACGGGCGTCGGGACGTGTCGCGACTTCGCCCATCTCGGCGTGGCGCTGTGTCGGGCGACTGGGGTTCCCGCCCGCTTCGCGGCGGTCTATGCGCCCGGGCTCTTCCCAATGGACTTCCACGCGGTGTTCGAGGCCTTCGTCGATGGCCGCTGGTGCGTCTACGACGCCACGGGTCTCGCTCCTCGATCCTCACTGGTGCGCGTCGTTACGGGACGTGACGCCGCCGATGCGGCCTTTGTGTCTGTGTCTCGGGGCATCGCCGACCTTGCCAGCCTGGTCGTCTCGGCGACGGTGGGGTCCGAACTACCGAGCGACGACGGTTCCAAGATCGTCGAGCTCGCGTAGTCGGGTGCGCCGGCAGGACCAAGGCTCCCAAGGTCACCCGGGAGGACGGCGCCGCCGGGGAGGCTGCGTATCCGGTCCTCGCCGTTCTGTCCGCTGCGGCATTCACGACCGCACTCGACCTGTTCATCGTGAACGTGGCGTTCGTGGGCATGGGACGCCACGTCCACCAGTCGTCGTTCACGAACCTGAACTGGATCCTGAACGGCTACGCCGTCGTGTACGCCGCGCTGCTCGATCCCCCTCGGGAGGCTGGCCGGCCGTTACGGCCGGAAGGCCGGGTTCCTCCTCGGCCTCGGCGTCTTCACCGCCGCCGGACCGGTGCTGGGTGGCGTGCTCGTCCGGTCGGGCGGTGATCCCCGGAAACGACCGGCTCCGACCGTTGATCCCAAGGTGTGGGGTCGAGACCCGCACGGCCCTCCAGCAGACCGGTCAGCACACCGGTGGACGGCTGCGGATGCGCCCGGTCGATCGCCGGTTTGCTAGCTTCGCACGCAGCCCCACGAAAGCGGGGATCCGTCCTCCCTCGGGGTTGTGATGTCGAACGGTCCTACGAACAGCTCGGTCAGGGTGGAGCCCCGACCTCGTTGCGCCAGAGGTCGGAGCGAGCCGTTCCCGCCCTGGCGTTCCGTACCATCTTCGCCCCGACATCGGCGGACGTCCTGGCCCCACAGGCCCCCGTCGTCGCCTTGGCCGAGGGCGAACCGTGGGGTGCATCGACCATCGATGGCGTTCCCCTGGAACCCGAGGCGATCTCCCTTCGCTCGGCGCGCACGGCGACGCGACCGATGCGGGCCTGGTTCCTGGCGAATGCCCTCGTCTCCCCGGTCGACGGGGTGGTCCTGTCCGGTCGGCCTCGGAAGGTCGTGGCGGAGTCGCTCAACACCGGCATGGAGTCGCTCAACGCCGACGACAGACAGGCCGCTCGACTGCGACGCTTCTCGAAGGTCCGGCCGGAGTCGATGGCCGGGACCGTGTCGGTGCTCCGCTCGCCGGGACGCAACCATTACCACTCACTCGTCGACAACCTGGCCCGAGTGTGCGCCTTCGGACTGCCCCAGCTCACGTCCACTCCCGTCGACATCCTGTACAACGGGCCCCTCACCCCGGTGGAGCGGTTCGTCCTGGACCGCCTCCGGCCACCGGGCGTCACGCTCCGACCCCTCGCCTCCGAGGGCCTCGTCCGGGCGGAGCGGCTCGTGTTGCCCACCTTCCCCGCATGGAGGTACAGCGGGTGGCTGCCGTCCTGGTACCGGGACCGACTGCGCGAGGCGCTGCGACCCGACCGACCTTCGCGCCGATCCGAGCGCATCTACATCGTCCGCAGGCGAGCCCGCAGGCTCACGAACGAGGACGAGCTGCTCCGACGGCTGGGCCGCCACGGATTCCGCCCCGTGGAGTTGGAGGGTCTCACCTTTCCGGAGCAGGTCGAGCTGTTCCACGACGCGGAGGCGGTCGTCGCCGCCCACGGCGCAGGTCTGACCAACCTCCTCTTCGCCGACAGGGCCCTGGTCGTGGAGATCTCCCCCACGCCGTTCGTGTTCCCCCACTACCTGATGATGTCGCTGTCGCTCGGACACCACCACCGGTCCGTGCTGGGCACACGGACGACGCGATGGGAGGCATTCGATGCGGACACCGCCGCCGTGGAGGAGGAGTTCGTCACCGGTCTGGAGTCGCTCGGCGATCCCGGGGACTGAACAGGAGACCACGGCCGCACCGGAACGCGACTTCCGGACCAGCGAGCGGTGGAGCCACGTGGGGGCGGGTAGTGCGCGCCGGTCAGCGGTGCACCTCGAGGAACGGTGCGATCCGGTCCTTGGGGCGTCCGATCACGGCGGCGCCGTCGGCGACCAGCACCGGCCGCTGGATCAGCTCCGGATGGGCGGCGAGCACGTCCGCCACCTGATCCACCGTCCGGACATCGGCGTCGTCGAGCCCGAGCCTGGTGAAGTTGGCGTCCCGCCGGACGAGCGCCGTGGGCTCGTCCTCCAGGATCCCGAGCAGGTCGCGCAGCTCGTCGGCCGTGGGCCGCTGGGCCTTCAGCTGGTACCGGCGGATCTCGACCGGTACCCCGAGCTCGTCGGCGATCTCGGTGGCGGCGCGGGAGCTGGAGCAGTTCGGGTTGTGGAAGATGGTGATGGTCGACATGGTCCGAACCTACCGCCCCAACGGCGGCACCCGGCCGCCGTGGCCGTCCGCCCGTCACAGGACGCGCCGCGGCACCTGCGCCCCGTCGACCTTCGCCGGATTGAGCAGCAGGGTCAGCGAGGCGATGGCGTCCCCGAGCACGTCCCCGGTGACGATCACCGTCCGGTCCGGTGCCTCCACCACCAGGCATGCGCCGTGGTTGACCGTGCCCTCGGTGACCCGTGCACCGGCGGTGCGGCGGGTCAGGTTCACCAGGAACCGGACGACGCGGTCGCGGCCGACGACCGGGCGGCGGGCGGCGTGCTGGGTCGGCCCACCGTCGCTCACCAGCACCACGTCGGGAGCGAGCAGCGCCAGCAGCGCGTCCTGGTCGTCCTCGACCAGCGCCACGGCCAGGCGCCTCAGGCGGTCCTCGTCGATCGGCACGAGCGACGACTCCCGGGCCGACCGCATCCGCGTGCGGGCCCGGTGCACCAGCTGGCGGCAGGCGGGCTCGCTCCGCCCGAGCGTCGCCGCCACGGCCGCATAGGGCTCGCCGAAGACGTCGACGAGCACGAAGGCGGCCCGCTCCAGGGGGCTGAGCCGGTCGAGCATGATCAGGAACGCCAGCGTGAGTGAGTTGGCGGTGTCGACCACCTCGTCCGGTGTCGGCTCGAGTGAGATCGGCTCCGGCATCCACGGTCCCGCGTAGCGCGCCCGGTACGACGACACGCGGCGGATGCGGTCGATCGACAGGCGGGTCACCGTCGTGGTCAGCCACGCCGCCGGGACGTCCACCGTCACGCAGTGGCGCTCGAAGCGGATCCAGGCCTCCTGGACGATGTCCTCGGCGTCGTGGTGGGACCCGGTCATCCGGTAGGCGAGTCCGGTGAGTCGCGCCCGCTCGCCCTCGAAGGCGGCCGCCGGGTCGGTCACCGGCCCGCCGCCTCCCGTCCGGCGGCGGCACCGCTCGACAGTGCGGCGTCGACGAGCAGTCCGACCGGCCCCACCCAGTCGCCGGCGAGGAAGCACCCCGGTGACCCGGGGACCCGGACCGCGGGCCGGGCGGCCAGGCCGTGCCCCGGCCGGGGCAGCGCATGGGCCACCGTCATCGACGCCAGCACCCGCCGCTCGCGTACGGTCGACCCGTCGACACCGGCCAGGCCGAGGAGACGGTCGAGGTCCTCGGCGGCCTCCCGGCCCGTACTGCCGTAGCGGAGGGCGCACACGACGGCACACCCGTCCGGGGCGAGCCGGGCGTCCGGTGCGTGCTGTGAGAAGTAGACGGGCTCGTCGATGCCCAACACGAAGCGGACCGGCGCGGGCGAGGCGAGGCCGTAGTCCACACAGGCCGCCACGGCGGGTGGGCCCAGATCACCGGGCACACAACCGGGCAGCAGCCGCTCGGCGTCGGCCGGTCCGCCCACGGCGAGCACCACCGAGCGGGCGGCCACCGTGACGTCGCCCACCGTCGCCCGCACCCCGTCCGGGGTGACGCCGACGGCGGTCACCGGTGTCCCTCCACGGAATTCGACCCCGGCACCGACCGCCGCGTCCACCAGGCCGTCGACGATGGACTGCCAGCCGCCGTCCACGTAGGTCACACCTCCGGTGGCCACCCGCAGCTGCCCGACCGCGGCGTCCGCGCTGAGGGCGTCGAGGTCCCGGACGTAGGTGGCCAGCCGGAGCAGCGCCTGCAGCAGCTGGGCCACCTCGGCCCGCCCGCCCACCCGCTCCGTCCACGACCGGGCCGACTCCGCCGCCAGCCCCGGGTCCGGTGGGCGCCGCACGGATGCCAGCACCCGGGCCCCGCCCAGGCGCCCGGGCACCGACAGCAGGTCGGTGGCGAGGAGTGTGGCCGGCGAACCGGGGAGCCGGAAGAGCCGCCCGTCGCGCAGGGCCCGCGCACCCCGGATCGGGGCCGGCGCGCCGGTGACCCGTACCCCCAACGCGTCCAGCACGGCCCGGCCCGGCCCATCCTCGTACAGCGCGTGGGGACCCCGGTTGAAGGTGAACCCGCGCCGGACGTCGCTCTGGGCCCGGCCTCCCGGCCGGTGCGACTCGGCCAGCAGCACCGTCGCCCCCGAGCGTGCCGCCTCGACGGCGGCCGCCAGCCCGGCGATCCCTCCTCCGGCCACCAGTACGTCCACGGACCCCTGCATGTCGCCCTCCTCGGCCGCCCATCATCGTCGGTTCACCCTGACGACGCACCGGGGGGCCCGGTTGTGACATCGGCCCGCCGTGGTCCGAGTCCGACACCCCGTCCGGCCGGGCGCCGCCCCGGTCGGCGGTACCGTGGCCACGTGGCCGTCCTCGTCGATCTGCAGAGCGTCGGCGTCACCATGGCCGACCGGGCACTGTTTGCCGACCTCGCCGTGACCATCGGCACGGGTGACCGGTTGGGCGTGGTGGGGATCAACGGAACCGGGAAGTCGACCCTGCTGCGGGTGCTCGCCGGGCGGCTCGAGCCGGACGCCGGCGTCGTCCGCCGTGGTCGGGGCGTGCGCACCGCCTACCTCGGCCAGTCACCCGAACTCCCGTCCGGCACCGTGGGCGCGGCCGTCGGTAACGGGTGGGAGGCGGCGGCCGCCCTCGACCGGCTGGGGATGGCGCCGTTCGTCGACGCCGACGTGGCCACCCTGTCCGGAGGGCAGGCCAAGCGGGTGGCGCTGGCCCGGGTGCTCGCCGACCCCGGCGAGCTCCTCGTCCTCGACGAGCCCACCAACCACCTCGACCTGGCCGCCGTGGCGTGGCTCGAGGACTGGCTCGCCGCCTACACCGTCGGGTTGGTCCTCGTCTCCCACGACCGGTACCTCCTGGACCGGGTGACCAACCGGATGCTCGAGCTGGACCGGGGGGCGGCCTACGTGCACGAGGGCGGCTATGCCTCCTACCTCGAAGGGAGGGCCGAACGCGAGGAGCAGGCCGCCAGCGCCGAGGCCACCCGGCGCAACCTGGCCCGGACCGAGCTGGCGTGGCTCCGGCGCGGGGCCAAGGCCCGGAGCCGCAAGCCGCGGGCCCGGGTGGACGCGGCCAGGGCGCTGATCGCCGGGCGGCCGGCCGAGGCCGACCGGCCGGGCGACCTCGAACTCGGGGCGTCCATGGCCCGACTGGGCGACAAGGTCATCGAGTGCACCGACGTCAGCGTGTCCTACGCGCCGGGCACCCCGGTCCTCCGCCACGTCGACCTACTGCTCGGCCCCGGCGACCGGATCGGCGTCGTCGGGGCCAACGGGACGGGCAAGTCGACGCTGCTCGACGTCCTGGCCGGCAGGCGGCAGCCCACCACCGGGACGGTCGAGGTCGGACCGACGGTCGTCGTCGGCTACTACGACCAGCACGGGGCGACCCTCGATCCCTCGGCCCGGGTCGCCGAGGTGGTGGCGGGGCCCCACCGGACGCCGGGGTCGCTGGCCGACGTAGCCCTGATGAAGCGGTTCTGGTTCACCGGAAACCTGCCGCACACGCGGGTGGCGAACCTGTCCGGCGGCGAGCGGCGCCGGCTCCAGCTCCTGGCCGTCCTGGCGGAGCGCCCCAACGTGCTGCTGCTGGACGAGCCCACCAATGACCTGGATCTGGACACGCTGCGGATCCTGGAGGACTTCCTCGACGACTGGCCGGGGACACTGGTTGTGGTGAGCCACGACCGCGCCTTCCTCGACCGCACCATCGAGTCGGTGGTCGCCGTCGGCCCCGACGGGGTGACCCCGGTGCCCGGTGGCCTCGACGCCTGGATGGCCCGCCTGCTCGCCCCACCGGCCCGCAGGCCCACCGAACCGAAGGTGGCGGCGCCTCAAGCTGCCCGCTCCCCGGGTGGGCCACCGGTCGGACGGCTCCTGCGCGAGGCGGACAAGCAGCTCGTCCGGCTCGGCCGGCAGCGGGACACGCTGCACCAGGCCCTCCTCGCCACCACGGACCACGTCGAGCTCAACCGGCTCGGGGCCGAGCTGCGCGCCGTGCAGGACGAGCTCGACGCCGCCGAGGAACGGTGGATGGAACTGGCCGAGCAGGCCGAGGGACAGTCCTGACCCCAGGGGGGCGGCGGAACGGGCCGGGGCGGCGGCCACGCCCCCTGGTGCGGACTGCCCACGAGCGCCACCGCTGGGGCCCGATCGATCAGCTCGGTCCGACCGGCGGCGTCCCCCGGATCCTTGCCGGTCGACCCAGGCCGGCCACGACGTCACCCAGTACCGCTCCCGGGTCGTCCGACGCCGACGGTGACCTCCAGGCGACGTGCTGGTCGGGGCGCACGAGCACGGCGCCGGTGTCCCCGATCCCCGACACCGCGCCCCAGGCGCCGTCCGGGTCGCTGATGTCGCCGCCGAACCGGACGACATCCAGGGGCACCGGCCCGCCGGCCAGGCCGGCCGCCGCCGCGGCCCACGCCGACGACCCAGTGAGGAGCGCATACCGGTCGGTCGGCACCAGGTCGAGGGTCGACACCCGCACGCCGCGGCGTTCGACCCAGGCGTGGGGCAGCCGCCCGCCGGGTCGCGTGCTCGGCACGTACTGGCGCACGGGATTCCCGACCTCCACCGGAGGGGATCCGTCGTCCACCACGGTCCCGGGACCGATCGGATAGGCGAAGCCCAACTGCAGGCCGAGCATGTCGAAGTGCTCGGCCTGGCCCACTACGGCCGCGTCGATGGCGGCACGACCGGCCTCGGAGGTGACGGCTGCGTCGAAGGCACCACGCGACTCGTCGGGCGCGCCGGTGACCCCGCAGGCCACGAACACGTCGAGCATGCCCACAGCGTTGTCGAGGCTCTTGGCCGCATTGTGCTCGGCCACCGGGCGCCGCTCGGTGCCGTAGGTGTCGAGCAGCCCGTCCGGTGCCCAGCCCCGCTCGGTGGCGGCCAGCTTCCACACCAGGTTGTGGACGTCGGCCACGCCGGTGTTCAGACCGAGGCCCCCCGTGGGCGGGAATCGGTGGGCGGCGTCGCCGACCAGGAAGACGCGCCCGTCCGCGTAGCGCTCGGCGACCTGGCACGTCATGCGCCACGGCCGGACGCTCTCGATCACGAGGTCGAGGTCGTCGGTGCCGGCCGCCGCTCGGAACAGTGCGTCGCACCGCTCGACGGTGTAGGTCTCGAGGGCCTCGGTGCCAGGGTCCCAGTCCTTCATCAACACCCAGGTGGATGCCGCGTCGTGCGCCACGAACACCCCGCGGGCGTCGGGGTCCATCGTCCAGTACAGGGTCGCGGGCCGTTCGGCGACGAGGTGACGGAGGTCCGCGGTGGCGTGGATCATGACGAAGCTCTGCAGGACGTCCGGCCCCTCCATGCCGATCCCGAGCCAGGAGCGCACCCTGCTGCCGGCTCCGTCGGCAGCGATCAGGTAGTCGCTGGTGACCGTCGAGGTCCCGCCGGTGGCCACGTCGCGCAGGGTGCTCGTCACCCCGTCGTCGTCCCGGGTGGCGCCCACCCACTCGACGCCGTCGACGAGCGCGTCGACGTGGTCCCGCAGGATGGGCTCGAGCCGGTGCTGGGACAGGTTGCGCAGGGGGGTCGGGGTCACGTCGTCGAGTTCGTGGATCCGGTGCTGAAGCTCGAAGGGGACCTTGCCGAGCTCGTCGCCGACCAGCGACGTCACCCACCGGACCCAGGCGCCCTCCTCCGGCTTCCGGCAGGCCGACCACACCCGGTCCATGTCGACGCCGGACAACCGGAGGATCTCGAACGTCCGGGCGTTGGTCACGTGTGCGGCCGGCGCCGACTGCGCCCCGTTCCGCCGCTCCACGACGACGTGATCGATG
The DNA here is from genome assembly GCA_963841925.1 of uncultured Acidimicrobiales bacterium. GTDB lineage: Bacteria > Actinomycetota > Acidimicrobiia > Acidimicrobiales > RAAP-2 > Bog-756. The sequence continues at coordinate 17,591 of CAWJER010000015.1, read as the reverse complement.
CCCTGGCGGCCGAGGAGGATCGAGGCGACCAGTCCGACCGGACCGCCACCCACCACCAGGACGGTCGTCCGCTGCGGCAACGATCCGAGCCCCGTCGTCGCCCCGGTCGTCTCCCCCGCCGACACCCCGGTCGTCTTCCTGCTCATCAGAGCAGCCCCTGGTAGGCGCCCCCGTCGAGCTGCAGGTTCTGACCGGTCAGGTAACCCGACTGGGCCGCGCACAGGTAGGCGCAGGCGTCGCCGACCTCCTCGGGACGGCCCAGGCGACCGGCCGGGATGGTAGCGGCCATCTCGGCGTAGGCCTCCTCGAGGGTGATGCCCCGGACGGCCACGGCCAGTTGGGCCATCTGACGCTGGCGGCCCGTGTCGATCCGCTCGGGCAGGAGGTTGTTGACCGTCACGTTGTCCGGGGCCACTTCGCGCGCCACCGCCTTCATCACCCCGGTGAGGCCGGCGCGTGCCCCGACCGACGGGGTCATCAACGGGTGGGGTGTCTTCACCATGGCGCTGGTGACGTTGACGATACGGCCGAACCGGCGGGCCCGCATGCCGGGCAGCACACCCTGGACCAGTTCGACGGCGGCCAGCATGTTGGACTGCAGCGCGGCGAGCCACGCCTCGGCGGTGACGTCGGCGAACACCGCCGGGGACGGCCCGGCGTTGTTGGTCACCAGGATGTCGGGATCGGGACAGGCGGCCAGCAGCGTCCGGCGGCCCTCCGCCGTATCGAGGTCGGCGGCCACGCCCCGGGCGCCCACACCGAACCGGTCCGCCACCTCGACGGCAACGGCGGCCACGTCGTGCTCGGCGCGGCCGTTGACCACGACGTCGACACCTTCGGCGGCCAGCGACTCGACACAGGCCCGGCCGAGGCCCCGGGTCGAGGCGCACACGACCGCCGTGCGACCGCGGATGCCCAGGTCCACGTCAGCGCCCCGTCGCTTCGCGTGCCCTGGCCAGCTGTTCGATGTCGGCGGGCAGGAAGAAGTCGGGCTTGGACGGGCCGGGCTCCCACGAGGCGATGGTGAACGGGTCCCAGTCGTCCCGGTACTCCTCGGCCTCCCACCGGGCGTCGTCGGTGATCTGGTCCATGTCGGCGAACAGCTCGAACATGCCACCCTGTGGGTCGAGGAGATACCAGAACAGGTTGGCGCCGAGGACGTGGCGCCCGATTCCGTAGACCGAGGAGTCCGGGCGCTCCGACACCACGCGCGTTCCGGCCAGGCCGATGGCGTCGACGTCGTCCATCTCGACGGCGTAGTGGTTCATGCAGGGCACCGGCGCGGGCATCACCAGCAGGTTGTGGTGGTCCGTCGAACAGCGCAGGAACGCGCCGATGCCGCCCTCGATCGCGTCCGACAGCTTGAAGCCGAGACCGTCGCGGTAGAAGGCGACACTCGCCGCCACGTCGGTACTGCCGAACACGACGTGCCCGACGCGGCGCGGCGGCGCCATCGGGCGGATGGCAGCCGACGAGCGGCGGTTGACCCGGGCGATCGTGCCGGGGCGGTTGACCTCACGGACGGGGGGTGGGGTCAGCGGCGGTGCCTCGGTGACCTGCACGACCACGTCGTGATCGGCCATCGGGTCGGCGCAGCGCAGCACACCGTCGGCGAGGACCGAGTCGACACCGAGGGCGGTCAGACTGCCCCGCATGGTCACCAGGTCGGACTCCTGTGAGCACGCCAGGCGGAGTTCGGACACGTGACGGTAGTCCCCTTCGGCCACCCGGAGCTGGGACGGGCGGTCACCCGTCCCGAGTGTGGAGTCATCCGTCCGCTCCATGCCCAGCGAGGTCCAGAACCCGACCAGTGCGTCGGGATCGGGGACGGACAGCTCGAGGTCCAGCAGTGCATGCAGCGCCATGGTTCGCCTCCTTGCTCGTCCCCCAGGGTAACTAATTAATTGTCAGTCGTCAATCACTATGGCCGATAGCGTCGAGTGGATAGAGTAATGAGCATGTCGGACGAGCACAGTACTGACGCCCGACTCGAGCAGCCGGATGTGACAACGGGTGGTGCCACCCATGTGACAGCGGACGGTGCCCCCCACGAAACCAGGGGACGACCCCGGATCCGCCAGGACGACGAGATCCTCGATGCCGCGCTGCAGGCCTTCGCGGCCCAGGGCTACGAGGCCATGTCACTCCGGTCGCTCAACGCCCGGCTCGGGCTCAGCCACGGGACGATCAGCCAGCGCTTCGGTACCAAGGAGCGCCTGTACTTCGCCGCCATCGACCTCGGGTTCCTCCGGTTCGTCGAGGACATCGACCGACGCAGGCAGCATCTGCTGGCCGCCATCACTCCCCCGGACGACCTCGCCGAACTGCGGGCCACCATCCGTGCCTTCCTCGGCGCCGCCCACCAGCGCCCCGAACTCGGCCGGCTGATGAACCAGGAGGGCCTGCAGTCGACGCCCCGGCTCCGCTACATCGTCGACTCGGTGATGTCGCCCATGTTCACCGTGATCGGCCAGCTCCTCGACCGGCTCCGCGCTGACGGCCGTATCCGCCCGGTGTCCACCCGCGGGCTCTTCTTCCTGGTCGGCCATGGCGCCGAGGCCCCCTACACGCTGACCGCGCTGTCCGAGGCCTTCGACGTGCTCGACGGCCCGCTCGACCCCGAACGACATGCCGACGACATGACCGATCTGATCATGCGCGGTATCACGCTCACCGACATCGACGCGCCCGAGGGTGCCACCTCGGCACTGCGCCACCGGGCGGGCCCACCGCCAGGGGGACCGGCCCCCCTGGTCGACGCCCTGCGTCGCCGTTGACCGGGGTCGACGCCCTGCGTCGCCGTTGACCGGGGTCGACGCGCTGCGTCGCCGTTGACCGGCGCCCGGCGGCCACACGTCCCGGTGGCACCCCCGCGATCGCTCCGTCCCGCCCTAGAGTTCGGAGAGCCGCGACCGAGGAGCGAACAACCATGGCCAGAACCGTCATGATCACCGGGGCCGGATCGGGCTTCGGCAAGGGAGCCAGCCTGGCGTTGGCCGCCCGCGGTCACACCGTCATCGCCACCACCGAGACCGACGCCCAGGCCGCCGAGCTGGCGGCCGAGGCCCCGCAGCTCACGGTCGAGAAGCTCGACATCACCACCGACGACGTGGCGAAGGCCCGCCGGTGGGACCTCGACGTGCTGATCAACAACGCCGGTGCGGGGCAGACGGGCCCGATGGCCGACGTCCCCATCGACCGTGTGCGCCGGCTCTTCGAGGTCAACGTCTTCGGCACACTCGCCGTCACCCAGGCCGTCCTGCCGGGGATGGTGGCGAGGGGTTCCGGCCGGATCGTCATCATGTCGTCGATCGCCGGGGTCCTGTCGGCACCGTCGTTCGGTCCCTACTCGATGACCAAGCACGCCCTCGAGGCGATGGGCAAGGCGATGCGGGGCGAGCTCGCCGGCCAGGGGGTCGACGTCTGCCTCCTCAACCCCGGCCCGTACCTCACCGGCTTCAACGACCGCATGGCGGACTCGATGTGGGAGTGGTTCGGCGACGACGCCGTCACTGCCGGGTCCACGGAGTTGTTCGAGATGATGCGCGACTTCGTGACCAACGACCAGCGGGACCCGGTCGAGGTCGTGGACAGGATGGTCGAGCTCACCGAAGCCGAGACGACCGAGGAGCACAACTTCGTGCCACCGGAGCTGGCTGCGTTCATCGGCGGCTGACGGGCCGGGGGTCCGGTTCCGTTCGGCACCCGGCCCCAGCGGGCGAATTCCGGGTCGGACGTGGTACTGGCGCCACGCACTCCCCGGTCAGGGACCTTTTTTGAGGTTTCACACATTCTTCCGAAAAATCGCTCAAGTTGCCGCCGCAGACTGCCGATAAGCACCCCGGGACTGGTCTGCGGGTCGAACGCCAGGTCCCGGTGCCCCCGGGTCCGCCGGTAGCGCAGGGCTCCAGGGTCGGCCCCGCCGGCCGGATCAGGCCGACCCCGGCTCCCGCACCCGCTGCACCGCTCCGGCCGCCGCACGCCAACCCAGCAGTCCGAGGCCGACGAAGGCCAGGGCGACGCCGACGAAGGCGACGGCCACACCTTGGCCGGACCCGGCACGCAGCACCATGGCCGCCGCCACACAGACAGGCCAGACGACCATCCCGGTCGGCACGACCGCCGCCGGTGCACGCCAGGCCCTCGCCACGAGCCACCCGACCGCGAGTCCGACGAGGAACGGCCACAGGGTGCGCGCCACTCCGGGCAGCGACTCCACCTCGGTGTGGGACGAGCGACCGAGCACCACGAACACCACGAGCCATGCGGTGTCGGCCGCCGCGGCCACGGCCGGGCGGGCGCGTCCGGCGCGGAGCCATCCCGTCCCGGCCGGCCTCCTGTCGGCGCCGGCCAACGCGTCAGGCGTCGCGCAGGCCCGGATGCGCCTTCGCCACGATGGGCAGGAGCACCCGGCGGGGCGAGAGCCAGGCCGCACCGGCCGTGACGCGGTTGGCCAGACCGGGGATGACGACGGCACGATTTCCATCCATGCCCTCCACGGCGGCCTCGGCCACTCGGGTGGCAGGTACCCAGAACATCTTGGGCATGGCCCCGGCGGCCTCGTCGGGATCGAGTCCGGCCGCGTCGGCGAACCCGGTGTCCACCGGACCCGGGCACAGGGCGGTGACCGTCACGCCCTTGGGTCGCAGTTCCTCGCGGATGGCGTGGCTGTAGGAGAGGACGAAGGCCTTGGACGCCCCGTAGCCGGCCTGGCCCGGGATCGGCTGGAACGCCGCCGTCGAGGCCACGTTGAGGATGCAGCCGCTGCGCCGGTCGACCATGCCCGGTGTGAACAGCGAGCACAGGTGGACGACGGCCTCCACGTCGGTCCGCACCATGGCGATCTCGCGCTCGGGGTCCGAGCGGTACACGGGTCCGACCGTCGAGAACCCGGCATTGTTCACCAGGACGTTGACCTCGAGGCCGAGGTCGGCCACCCGGCCCGGCAGCGCACTGCGGGCATCGGCGTCGGTGAGGTCGGCCGGGAGCACCTCCGTGCGGACCCGGTGCCGGGCGGCGAGTCCCGAGGCCAGGTCGCGCAGCTTCGACTCGTTCCGGGCCACGAGGGTCACACCCAGGCCCCGTGCCGCCAGGAGCGAGGCGATCTTCTCACCGATGCCGGACGAGGCTCCGGTCACCAGGCAGGTGCGGTCGGGACGGGGGGCAGGCAGGCTCATGGCAAGGAGCGTACGCCCACGGCCGGCGGCGTCGTCCCCGACCGTCGACCGCGTCCGCCGGCACCGACAGGGCCCGCCTCCACGGCCCCGTCGGTAGCCTCAACGACCCGGTCCGACGTGGTCGACCGGTCGGTCCTCGATCCACCGGAGATGGAGGTCCCGGCGGGCGATCCGCCATCCCGTCGGCTCCCGGCGATAGCGGTCCTCGTAGCGCAGGTACCAGACGTGGTCGGTCCCCGGGCCTCCGACCGGAGGACCCCGGCCGTCGGGCGCCGCCACCGTGGACACCGACAGGTGGTGGGCGACACCGCTCACATGACCAGTGGCGCTTTCCCCGTCGACGACGTACACGGCGGGCCCGACGCGATGCGAGGTCCGGTGGTAGCGGGCCAGGCCGGACGGGATCCGTGCCAGCGCCCGGGCGCCGGAACGGCAGATCGTGGGGTCCGGGCCGACCGACACGTCGGGCACCCACAGCTCACCGTCCTCGGCGAACAGGTCGGCGAAGCCCGGGCCGTCCAGGGCGTCGACCGCCGATGCATACCCGAGGGACAGGTCACGGAGCCCGGCCTCGTCGGTCATGACGTGGAGGTCAGGCCGAATCGGTCCGAAAACGTCGACACCTCTTCCGCCAGTCCGTCGAGGTCCTGGCTCATCGACGTGGACAGGAGCATGCGGTCGATGCCGGCGGCCTCGGCCGCGGCCACCTCCTCCTCGGTCGTCGTGGGCAGGTAGCCGGACACGGACAGCTCGATGGCGTCCGGGTCGCGGCCGGCGGCCTCTGCCGCCTCCCGCATCTGGGCGATCCGCAGGGCCAGGTCCGACGACGACAGGCCCAACGGCTGGAAGCCGTCGCCCAGGCGCCCGGCCCGACGGGCGGCGGCCTCGCTGTGCCCGCCGATGTGCAGCGGCACGCCGCCGAAGTGGACCGGCTTGGGGAACGAGTGGGCGTGCTCGAACCGCACGAACTCGCCCGAGTAGGAGGCACCCTCGGGACCGGCGTCCGCCCAGAGCGCTCGCATGGCCTCGATGGTCTCGTCCGTCCGGCGGCCCCGGGTCCGCGGGTCGGCACCGGTTGCCCGCAGCTCCTCCTCCATCCAGCCGACACCCAGGCACATGCGCACCCGACCACCGGACAGGACGTCGACGGTGGCGATGCGTTTGGCCAGGACCACGGGCTGGTGGTTGGGGACGACCAGCACCCCGGTGGCGAGGGTGATCCGGTCGGTCACCGCGGCGAGGAACGCCATCAGGTCAAGGGGATCGGGGATCCGGCAGTCGTCGGGCAGCGGCATCCGTCCCGACGGAGCGTAGGGGTAGGTGCTGGTGTAGTCCGAGATCACGACGGCGTGCTCCACCGTCACCAGCGATTCGAAGCCGTTCGCCTCGACGTGGCGGGCGAAGGCCGTCATCCAGTCCGGGTCCGCGGTGGCACCGGTCCGGACCGGGGGGATGATTCCGAACTCCATGGCGTAGCTCCTCCGTGCCGCCTCGTCCCCCGGTGCTCCTCGCCCCGCGGCCGGCTGCCGCCCGAGCGTACGCACGGTTGGCCATCGGTCGCCACGATGGTCGTCGCCGGGCGGGCCGGCGCCGCTGCCCACAGGAGGTCGCGGGGTTGTCGGTATCGTTGTCCGATCCCGCCGGTCCCGTGCTGCCCGCCAGGCCGCCGCGCCGAGAGACCCAGATCCATGAGCAGACCACATGCCCACAGCCCGAACCAGGGCCCGGACGCAACCGGCTCGAGCGACGAGGACGGGCCGCGCCCACGATGAGCCGCCGACGACTCCTGGGGTGGACTGCGGCAGGGGGTGCGGTGGTGGCGGCAGTGGCCGTGGGCGCCGAGGTCGCCGGAGCGGGCACGGATGCCCGCCCGAGTTCGGTCCGGGTCAGCCCGAAGACCGGACCGCACGCGACGACCGGCACGACGATGGCACCGCGTGCGGCACAGCAGTCCGTGGTGGAGGGAATGATGCTCCCCGTCTCCCCGGCGATCATCGCCGAGAACGCCCGGACCGGAGACGCCTGGTGGGTCACCACGCCCCAGGCGGCCGGGGACATGGAGGGCTACGCCGACCACGTCAGTGCCGAGGTCGGTGACACCGTGACCCTGTGGGTGAACACCAAGGCACCGTCGTTCCACGTCCGCGCCTACCGCATGGGCTACTACCAGGGAATCGGGGCCCGCCTGGTGTGGACCTCGGCCGAGGTCCCCGGGGTCCGCCAGGCACCACCGGCACTCGTCCCGCCCACCAATACCGTCGAGTGCCAGTGGGCACCGTCGATCGAGGTGACCGTCGACGCCACCTGGCCCGCCGGGGCCTACCTGCTCAAGCTCGTCGGGCCCGGTGGCGAGCAGGGGTTCGTCCCCCTGTGCGTCCGCGACGACGTGTCGCAGTCCGCCATCCTCCTGATGCACGGGGTCACCAGCTGGCAGGCCTACAACCGGTGGGGCGGCTACTCGTTGTACTACGGGAACCGCGGCGGCGCCCTGTCGTATACGCAGAACCCGGCGGGTGGCACCTACGCCGACCGGGCCCGGATCGTGTCCTACGACCGCCCGTACAGCCACGACTGGGCGTCGGGGGCAGCCGACTTCGTGGGCAACGAGTTCCCGGTCGTATTCCAGGCCGAGGAACTCGGTCTCGACGTGTCGTACTGGACCGATGTGGACCTGCACGAGCGCCCGGGGCTCCTCGCCAACCACCGGGCCATGTTCAGTCTCGGGCACGACGAGTACTGGTCGGCCGAGATGCGCGACGGCGCCCAGACAGCCGTGCAGCAGGGTCTCAACATCGCGTTCCTGGGAGCCAACGCCTGTTATCGGCAGATCCGGCTGCAGCCGTCGTCACTGGGTCCCAACCGCCTCGTGGTCTGCTACAAGTCGGCGGCCGAGGACCCCATGACGGGCAAGGACGACTCCCTGGTGACGGTCAACTGGGACCAGCCACCGGTGTCCGACCCCGAGTCCAAGCTGACCGGGGGCATGTACCAGGACATCGACGCCGACGCCGACATGGTGATCGTCGACCCCAGCCACTGGCTGCTGGCCGGCACGGGCCTCACCGCCGGCCAGCACCTGCCCCACGCCGTCCAGGGTGAGTTCGACCGCTACCTGCCCGGGCCGCCGTCTCCCCCCGATGCGGACGTCGTAGCCCACTCGCCGGTCGCCAACCGCCACGGCAACCACTCTGACGTCACGTGGTACACGGTCGAGGCGGGCGGAGGGGTGCTCGACACCGGGAACGCCTCATGGGTGAGCCAGCTGGCTGACGCCCCGCTCGTCCCCGCCAACGTCCTGCCCGGACCCGTGCCAGGGGTGACCGAGCACCTGCTGAGGATCATGCTGAACGTGTACTCGGTCCTCGGGAACGCCCCGGCGAGCATCACCAATCCGTCGTCGGGCACGTGGCGGTACGCCTACCCCTAGGTCGGAGTTGAAGCTTGGTCTGGCGCGCACCCGCGGAAGTTGGACACCGGTCGGACGACGCGGAGCGTCGGACCGCCTGCTGCGGACATGCGGCAGCCCGGGACGCAGGGACGTGGCCCGGGCCGCGAGTCGGTGCCGACGCACGTACAGGCTCGGCCGCTCTGGCCGGACCCGGTCCGTGCGTCGACGGGTACGTCGATTCAGTCGCTCAGTGTGATCGGCTCGTCGTCGAGCAGCAGGTCCTCCGTGGGCGGGAGCGGCTCTCCTGCGGCCTCGGCAGCCTTGGCCGCGTTCTGGGCGGCGAGGTGGTCGCGGATCCGCTCATCGACCTCGGCCATGAGCTGGGGGTTCTCCGTCAGGAAGCTCTTGACGTTCTCCCGGCCCTGCCCGAGCTGCTCACCCTCGTAGGTGAACCAGGCACCGGACTTCTTGATGAACCCGAGTTCCACGCCGACATCGAGGAGGGAGCCCTCGCGGCTGATCCCCCTGCCGAAGGCGATGTCGAACTCCGCCTGCTTGAACGGCGGTGAGCACTTGTTCTTGACCACCTTGACCCGGGTCCGGTTGCCGACCTGGTCGGCCCCGTCCTTGATGGTCTCGATGCGGCGGATGTCGAGGCGCACCGACGAGTAGAACTTGAGCGCACGACCGCCGGGGGTCACCTCGGGCGAGCCGTACATGACGCCGATCTTCTCGCGCAGCTGGTTGATGAAGATGGCGATAGTCCGGGACTTCGACAGCGTGCCGGTCAGCTTGCGGAGCGCCTGGGACATCAGCCGGGCCTGCAGGCCGACGTGGGAATCCCCCATCTCACCTTCGATCTCGGCGCGGGGGGTCAGGGCGGCGACCGAGTCGATGACCAGGACGTCGAGCGCACCCGAGCGGATGAGCATGTCGGCGATCTCGAGGGCCTGCTCGCCCGTGTCGGGCTGGGAGATGAGGAGGTCGTCGATGTTGACACCGATCGCCTTGGCGTAGACCGGGTCCATGGCGTGCTCGGCGTCGACGTAGGCGCAGATGCCACCGTTGCGTTGGGCCTCGGCGACGACGTGCATGGCGAGCGTCGACTTACCCGACGACTCGGGGCCGAAGATCTCGACGATGCGACCCCGGGGGAGGCCTCCGATGCCGAGGGCGAGGTCGAGGGCGAGGGCCCCCGTGGGGATGGCCTCGATGTTCATGTGGAGGTTCTCACCCATCCGCATGACCGAACCCTTACCGAACTGCTTCTCGATCTGCCCCAGGGCCATTTCGAGTGCCTTGTCACGTTCCATGTCTTGTCTGCTTCTCCTCGGTGCTGTCGTTCACTTGACCCGGCCAACCGTACGGATGGGGTGTGACTCCCGTCCTCCGGAGGGTTCCCGTGGCCTCGGCCCCGGGGCATCGACCCGCTGTGACTGCGGTACGGATTCGACTGCGGTACGACGCTGACTGCGGTTCGACAGCGCCACTGTAGACCCGAACGCATGTTCGATGTGGGATCCCCGGCCCCATTCGATTTGGGATCCTCCACTCCACCAGTCACCCACTCCGGCCGCTGTAGCGTCGCCCTGATGCCGGACGACGAATCGACCACCCCCGAGACCCCTGACACGACCCCCGGGCCGGCCGCCGACCCGTCACCCACCGTCGGCGCCGCACCGACGATCATGACCCGCAAGGAGCTGCGCGCCCAGCACGCGGCGGGCGTCGCGGACCAGATGGTACGTCCTCGGGCTGGTGGCCCTCCTGGTGATCGGGGGCGTCGTCGCCGCCGTTCTGGCCGGCGGTACCTCGGCGGCGAAGAAGAAGGCGGCGGCACCCAAGGCTGCGACGGCCACGACGGTGCCGCCGGTGGTGGCCACGTGCCCGCTGACCGGCACCCCTGCACCCGGCGGTGTCGTCCCGCCCCGACCGGCGCTGGCGGCCAAGATCGGCAACTACACCGACGACCGGCCGTCAGCGGGGCTCAACCAGGCCGACGTCGTCTTCGAGGAGCCGGTGGAGGGCTCCTACACACGCCTCGTGGCCGTGTTCCAGTGCCAGTCGGCCGCGCTGGTCGGCGACCTCCGCTCGGCCCGCGAGCCCGACGTCGCCATCCTCTCGCAGCTCTCCGACCCGATCTTCGTCCATGCCGGCGGGATCACTCCCGTACTGAACCTGCTGGCCGACGCGCCCATCCAGGACGAGAACATCCTCGGCGGGGGCATGACGTCGATCACCATCCACCCGAGCGGGCGCTACGCCCCCTACGCCACGTTCACCAACACGACACCGGTGTGGGCGCTCGTGCCGTCGGACACGACGCCCCCGGCGCCGATCTTCACCTTCAGTGCGGCGCCGCCGGCCGGAGCGGTGGCCGGTTCCGGGCTCACCGTGCACGTGCCCTTCTCCACCGAGGCCGACGTCACCTGGACGTGGAACCCGTCCACCTCCAGCTACCTGCGTTCCTATTCGGGCATCCCGGACAGGCTCGTCGACGGCAGTCAGACCTCGGCCGCCAACGTGGTCGTCATGACGGTGCCGACCTTCATCGGTCCGTGGGTGGAGAACAGCGAGGGCGGCCACGAGGTCGAGGTCGACGCCACCGGCACCGGCCCGGCGGTCGTGCTCCGCGACGGAGCGGCCATCACCGGGACGTGGAGCCGGGCGAGCCTCACCAAACCGGCCGTCCTCACCGCCGCCGACGGCTCGCCCATCACCCTGCGCCCGGGCAACACGTGGGTGGAGCTCGCCCCCCAGGGCATCCCGGTCACCACGACGGCTGCGCCGGTGCCGGCGGCGACCACGACAGCCCCGGCCCACTCGACCACACCCACCACGGGGACCTGACCGGGTCCGACGGACGGCTGAGGCCGGCTCAGGCCGGGTCGTGGGCCCCGAGGGACCGGCGCAGCAGGTCGAGCGCGGCGATCGTGGCGTACTGGCGCACCCGTGCCCGGTCGCCCGGTACGGCGAAGGCGAAGGCCTCGGAGGCACGGCCCGGCCGGGCCAGCCCCACGAACACCGTCCCCGGTGGCTGACCGTCCTGCTCGGCCGGACCGGCCACCCCGGTGACCGAGAGGCCGACGTCGGCCCCCAGCACCTGGCGGGCTCCCTCGGCCATCGCCCGGGCCGCATCCTCGGACACCACTGGGCCCGGGGCGACTCCGAGCACGTCGAACTTCACCTGGGACGCGTACGACACGACCGATCCACGGAACCATGTGCTGGCGCCGGGGACATTGACCAACCGCGACGCGGCGAGCCCGCCGGTCAGCGATTCGGCCAGGCCGACCGTCAGGCCGCCGGCCAGGAGGACTCTGGCCACGGCGTCCTCGATGGCCTCCTCGTCCACGCCGAAGACCACGTCCCCGGCGGCCTCGGCCAGTATCGACCGGACGGCGGCCTCGTGCGTGTCGAGCAATACGCCTGCGGTGTCCGCGTCGGCGGCGCGCACGGTGACCCGGACCTTGATGCCCTCGATGCCGCTGGCCAGGAGTGCGATGGTCGCGGCGCCGGCGCCGGGGTCGCAAGCCCCCACGTCCAGGCTGGCGATGTAGTCGGCGAGCGCCTCCCCCAGCCCCGATTCGCTCATGCCCCAGGTCCGGATCACCCTGCTGGCGATCGTCCCCTCGAGCTCCCCCCGGTCCGCCATGCGGCGCCGGAGGTCCGGTGCGATGGCGCGGGTGAACATGTCGGCCATCTCGTAGGGGACGCCGGGGACGGCGTAGACCACCTTGTGGCCGACCGGACAGATCAGCCCCGGGGCCGTCCCCTTGGTCTGGGGGATGATCGACGCCCCGCGGGGCACATCGGCCTGGCGGAGGTTCGACTCCGGCATCTGGCGGCCCCGGCTGGCGAACATCTCCCGGATCCTCGCCACCACCTCCTCGTCACGCTCGAGCGGTACGTTCATGACCTCGGCGAGGGCGTCACGGGTGATGTCGTCGTGGGTCGGCCCGAGGCCGCCGCACACGATGACACCGTCACTACGGGCCAACGCCGTGCGGAAGGCGAGGACGATGCGTTCGTGGTTGTCGCCGACGGCCTGGTGGAATTGCGATCCGACACCGACGGCGGCGAGCTGCTCGCCCAACCACTGCGAATTGGTGTCGGCGATCTGCCCGAGCAGGAGCTCGGTGCCGACGGCGACGATCTCGATCCGCACGCCTGCTCAGGCCGTCCCGTCGATGCCACTCGGCGCCACTGGCCCGCGCCGCGAACGCCCGGCCGCGGCCCGCCGCCCGTCGACGAAGTACTGCGCACCGGTGAACACCGTGAGGAAGGCGGCGACCCACATGGCGGAGTTGAGCAGGGTCCAGTGCCCGGCGAGCGGCGGTGCGAGGCACATGCCGATGGCGATGTCCTGCACCAGCGTCTTGAACTTGGCCGAGTTCCGTGCCGGGATCGAGATCCCGCGGCGGCCGGCTACCGAGCGGTAGACGCTCATGGCGATCTCGCGCACGGCGATGACCGCCACCGGCAGCCACCAGACGATCCCCTTGGCCACCAGCGCCACGAGTGCACCGAGCACGACGACCTTGTCGGCGAGCGGGTCGAGGAACGCCCCGGACCGGGTCGTCCCCTGCTTGCGCGCCAGCCACCCGTCGATGCCGTCCGACATGGCCAGCAGCCCACCGAAGACGAACGTGAACCAGCTCGCCCCCCATCGCATGATCAGCACGATGACGACCGGCGTGGCCAGGAGGCGGATCACCGTGATGGCGTTGGCCGGTGTGAGGAGCGCGGACGGCCCGAACGTGGTGGACCGCGCTGCGCCCGCGGTCGCCCGGCCGGGAGCAGGGGTGCCCGATGCCGCCGGGACCCCGGGGCCGAGCGCGCCGTCGCTCATCGTCCCCCCGTCCCGGACGCAGCCAGTGGTGCGGTCCCGTCGGCCGCACCGTCCCCGGGCACGGCGGCCGAGAGGTCGGGGCCGTCGGCGTCGGTGACGACCAACTCGACGAACGATCCCACCGCCAGGTGGTCCGGGACGGTCACGATCCCGTCGATCTCGGGGGCCTCCCGATAGGAGCGGGCTTCTCCCGGTCCGTCGACCAGTACCTCGATCACCGTCCCGATCAGGTCTTCGCGGCGGCTCGCCGTGATGGCGTCCTGGAGCTCGGTGCACTCGCGGATCCGCTCGGTCACCAGCTCGGCCGGCACCTGGTCGTCGAGGTCGGCGGCATAGGTGCCCGTCTCCGCGCTGAAGGGGAAGAACCCCACCCAGTCGAGCTGCGCCTCGTCGATCCACCTCAGCAACCGGTCGTGGTCCTCCTCCGTCTCTCCCGGGTACCCGACGATGAACGACGACCGGAAGGCGGCCGTGGGCTCGGCGGCGCGGATGGAACGGATGCGCTCGAGGAACCGGTCACCCTCGCCCCAACGCCGCATGCGCTTGAGGAGGGGCCGGGACACGTGTTGGAGGGAGAGGTCGAAGTACGGCACGCCGGTCGCCAGTATGGCCTCGACCAGGGCGTCGTCGAGGGTCGACGGATACAGGTAGAGCAGGCGGGTCCACCGGACCCGCTCGGACACCTGCGCCACGAGGTCGACGATCGGGCGGTTGCCGCCGACGGCCGGTCCGTCGAGGCGGGGCTCGATCCGGCCTCCCGACCGGTCCAGGGCGAACGAAGACAGGTCCTGTGCCACCAGGACGACCTCGCTGAGCGAGCCGTCGGACGCGCCGAGTTGGTCCACCTCGGCCAGGATCGAGTCGACCCCTCGCGACCGTTGCTTGCCACGGAACGAAGGGATGGCGCAGAACCCGCAGTTGCGGTCGCACCCTTCGGCCACCTTCACGTACGCCCACGGGGCGGCAGCGTGGGGTCGGGGCAGGTTGAGCAGGTCGAAGGCCGGGACGGCGACGGTGGCCGGCTTGGCCCCGAGGGTCACCGGCGTGCGCTCCGGCGCGGTCGGAGCCAGCAGTGAGGCGCCGAACGGAGCCACCAGGTCGATCTCGGGCAGGGCATCGGCCAACTCGTCGCCGTAGCGCTCGGCCATGCAGCCGGTCACCACCAGGCGGGAGCCGTTCCTGCGGGCGTCGGCGAGGGCGAGGACGGTGTCGATCGACTCCTGGCGGGCCGCCTCGATGAATGCACAGGTGTTGACCACGACCAGGTCGGCCTCCTCGGGGGAGTCGGCCGCCTCGAATCCGTCCCCGGTCAGGGTTCCGACCAACTTGTCCGAGTCGACCTGGTTCTTCGGGCAGCCCAAGGTCTCGATCCAGTACCGCTCGGCCACCGGTCCAATCTACCGGGGTGGGGAGCATGGGGCGCCCCGGGCCAGGACGCGGCACGGGCCCCTCGCGATGGAGGGGCCCGTGCCGAAACGCGGAGAGGGAGGGATTTGAACCCTCGGACCCAGTTACCCAGGTCAACTCATTAGCAGTGAGTCCGATTCGGCCGCTCTCGCACCTCTCCTTGCCCCTCTGGCCTATATTTGGCCCATTCTTCCAGGGTGGAAGGCAGGCCAAGTCCTCGGGACGGCCCAAGGGTACAGGAACGATTCGGCAACGAGCCCCGGGGAAGGGGCGGCTCTACGACCTCGCCGGGCCGACCCCGGTCACCGGCGCTACCCGGCGCTTGATGCACGATTTCCGAATGCGGTGAAGGATTGGTCCTCGGCCATCGGAGCTCAGGCCATGACCCGCTGTCAGGGATTCCTGGGCATGGCTCGAATTCGGCTGGGCACAGGCCTCGCGCCGGAGAAGCATCATCATTTCAGAATTCGGGTGGACATGAAGTCCGGCACGTGTCGATTGAAGAAATCAGGCTTCTCCATCGGGGCAAGATGAGATGTGCCGGGGATCACCGCCAGCCGACCGTTGTCGACCGGTCGGAGAACTGCTCTTCGTGGCCCACCCTGATGTCCTCGTCGTCGCCCACGATGACGAGCGTCGGAGCTGAGATCTTCCGCCCCTTCTCTCGTCCAGTCAAAAGGCTCGGCCCACATTATTCGTATCTTCTCCCGACCCACTGGGAAATGATCGGGACCATCCGGAGAGACCTCGGCGTACATCGCGACGAACATCGCCATGTCCTCATCTTCTGCGATCAGGCCAGAAGGGCCCCCGTCCCGCCTTCGACGTAGCCGGCGCTTGAGAAGCCGGACCCGCGACGGTCAGCGTCCAGACGAGTTCCGGGTGCCCTCCGCCAAGGGGTTCCCACCGTGCCCCGTCGCCCATCCCACGAATCGACTGGCCCCAGGCCGAGCTCGACACGAGGCTGACGGTCTCGACCCTAATCACCTGATAGATCAACGGGGCAGGCCGGTAGGGGTGTCGCCCTGTGCCTGGCGCTCAGGCACACCTAGCGGCGTGTGGTGACATCCCCGAGAACTGCGCAGCCCATGTCGAGTTATCTGCCATGGCGAGGTCCGATCTTCCGGGTAATCGGCCCTACCTCGGGACTTCTGAAGGTGGAACCATGATGGTTGTCGAGCCGTTCGACCGGTTCGACGTCTGTTCCCTCCGGCTCAGGCCCGCTTCCAGTAGGGCGGCCCTCTGGATGCAGCGCCGAATGGGAGTTTATTGCTCATCGGCAACCGCGTGACCGAGTGTTGCCGGCCCACGCACGAAGTACCTCATCCTCGCGTTCTGGCGGGTCGTCGTCATCGTGGCCGCGCCGTTCGCCGGCGAGCTCTCGGCGCAGGCGGAAAGACACCCAAGCCTGGCTGCCGGGGAAGCGGAGTCGACAAGGTCGTCGACCTCCAAGGAGCTTTCGAGTCTCCCAACATGCTTCCCGCAGTCGTCGTCTACGACCGTCCCGCGGCCTCACCGCCGAGGACAAGGCCAGGTTCGCCTCCGACGCCGGTGGACTCGCGCTGATGGCTCGGACCGGCGGACCGATGGGCGGGCCCGTCTTCTCGGCGGCGGTCGGCGGCGAGACGTGGTGGCGGTCGACCTCGGGCCGAACGGTGGAAGCTGGCAGGCGGCGTCGTGTCCCGATGAACGTCTCAGCCGGGGCGGTCCCGGGCTCACTGTCCATGTGGCCGGTCCGGCAGGGTTTCCTCCGCTTCCGCGAACGTCTTCAGGGATCGACCCCACGCTCCTCTACCGGACAATATTGATCATGATCCTCATCCTGCTGTTCACCTATCGAACTTCGACGCTGTCGCTGCTCCCGATCCTGTCGGCCGAGGTGTCGCGCTGACTTCCGCCGAAGTTCATCTACGAATCCACGAAACTCGGACTCACCGTCAACGCCTTCGGTGCCGGCATACTCACCGTGCTCGTCTTCGGCAGGCGGGCACCGACTACGCCCTGCTCCTGGTCACCATTACCCGGGAACAGCTCCGGCTGCAGGAAGACCGGCACCAGGCGATGCAGATCGCGCTCCGCCGTGCGGCGCCGGCGCTGATCGCAAGTGCGAGCACGGTGATCCTCGGCCTCCCTGTGCCTCACCTTCGCCGAGACCAACTCGACTGCGAGTCTCGGGCCGGTGGCGGCAATAGGCGTCGCGATCGCCCTCACCGTCATGCTCACGCTGCTGCCGGCCCTGCTGGTGACCGTCGGCCGCTGGATCTTCTGGCCGAAGCACCCCGACTTCGGCTCACCCCGAACCCACCGCGGTGGGCGCCTGGTCCCGCGTGGGACAGCGCATCGCCCGTCACCCCCGCGACGTGTGGATCATCACGGCGCTCTGCCTGGGTGTCCTCGCCCTGGGGGTCACCGACCTCGACGCAAACGGTCTCGCCGACAGCCAGTCTTACCGGGGCAGGCCTAGCACGGTTGTCGGTCAAGATATCCTCGCTGCGCACTTTCCGGCCGGCGTGGGAAGCCCGGTGGTCGTCATCGCTGATGTGGCGTCGGCACCGACCGTCCGCAGGGCGCTGGCCGCGACCCCGGGAATCGCCGCCGTGCTTTTGACGATCACCGGCCGCGGAAAGGTGTACCTCCCGGGGATTCTCTCGGTGCCCCCCGATGGGCAGGCCGCCTACCGTGTCGTCGACCAGGTGCGCCACGCCGTGCACGGGATCCCCGGTGCGGATGCCGAGGTCGGAGGGGCCACGGCGATCAGCCTCGATCT
>CAWJER010000014.1:0-327279 GCA_963841925.1 uncultured Acidimicrobiales bacterium | reverse complement strand
CGAGCCCCTTCGGACCGTCGGGGGCGGACGTGACGTCCACCCCGTTCTGACCCAGGTAGCTCGCGAGCAGCTCGAAGAGCCGCGTCGTCGTCGATGAGCAGCACGCGTGAAGGCATCGAGGGGATCACGAGGGTACCAGCTGTGGACGGCGTCGCGGCGAGCCGCCGCGACGCCGGCGCGGATTCGCTGCCCTCGTCGTCGACGTCGCTCGGTGCTCCGGGGCGAGCGGACGATGCGCCTCTGTGTTGTGCGGCCTCGACGCACACCTGGGCGACGTGCCGCTCCCACGCGCTGCGACGCGCGTGGCACTGGTGAAGGGAAGCGAAGCCCGAGGCGTAGCCGCCGACGGTGCCGAGCGCGAGAAGAACGATTGCGATGCATCATATCATGGGTGTCCTCCTCACGTCCACGTGCTGCGGTACGGGCCTGCGCCCCAGCGTCCACCACGACCGCGGAAGCCTCCGCCGAAGGGCGGCCCCTTCTCGATGAGCTCGGCGACCTGCTCGCGCTGCTTCTCGGTGAGAGCCTCGTGGATCTTGCGGAGCGACTCGACGGCGGCCCGGCGGGTCTCGCTCAGCGTGGTGTCGTGCTTCATGAAAATGTCCGCCACGGAGGCCTCGTCGAGCGAGGCGCTGCGGACGACGCTGGCGAAGTCGGCGCGCGTCCCTGAACTCGCCCCTCGCCTTGCCGAAGAATCTCGCGCAGCTCGTCCACGGCCTGGAGGATGACCTTCTCCTGGCCTGGGGTCGTGTCGAGTCGCTCGAAGGCGGCCCGCAGGAAGATGCGCGGTCCGAAGCCGCCATGGCGTCCCTGCCCGCCGTGACGTCCCCAGGGGCCGCCCCCTTCGTCCTGGTAGCCGCCGCCGCCGCCGCACCCGCGCTCGTAGCCCGAGGAGCAGGAGCCGTAGCGAGAGCCGCAGCCGTAGCCGCCGCCGTGGCGCGCGACCTTGATGAGCCCGATGAGACATGCTGTGCCGATTAGAAAGCCGAACATGATTGGTTCTTCCTCCACTGGGTTTCGACGACGTCTGGGTGACGCCGCGCCTTCGCGCCGGACCCGCGGTCCGGGACGCGCGGTAGGGCGTCCGTCTCGAGTGAGAGAGAGGATGGGGGCGGACTGTTAAGGCCCCACGGGCTGGATGATGAAGAAGTGTGAAGGGGCGATTGTCCTTGCGGCGGGCTCCAGGTGCGCTGAAGTGGACTCATGCGTAAGCGTGGGCCTTTTCTTCGTTTCGGGCGCGCTGGCGACGGTTTTCATCGTGATCCTTCAGTTGCGGGCGGAAAGATCGACCCCTCGACCGAGGGTGACGCGGGCAGGCGCGACTCGGTAAGCCCGCGGACACGGGGGCCCCCCACGACTCCGGGCTGGAAGACACGTCGGTCGAGGACACGAGCGTGACCTTCCCTGACTCGTTCTTCCCCGTGGATACGTTGGTCATCGAGGACACGAGCACTCCGGACGACGTGGACATCCCCGACGTCTTCACCGAGGACTCGCCGCCGGCGACGTGCGCGTCCGACACGCCGTTCACGGCGTTCCCTGGGCGCCGCCGACGCCGCTTCATCAGAACGCGTGCTCCTCTGCCGAGCTCACCGCGTACCTGAACGCCCTGCAGAGCTTCGACCGGCACAGGCACCGTGACGTCGGGCAACGCTCGCTGCGATGCGTGCCTTCAGACGGACGAGGGCGCCAGCGCCCCGGCCCCATCCTGACCGTGAACGGACAGCCGGCCGAGCTCAACTTCGGTGGCTGCGTCACCGACATCGACGGCCAAAAGGGGGCGGGGAGCTGTGGAAATGCCCTCAACGAGACGAGAACGACTGGTCAATCAGGAGTGCGCCATGTGCTCCGACTTCAACTCGATGACGCAGCCCATGACGCAGGCCTGCGAGCAGGCGGTCTTTGCGCAAGGCGGGCCCTGCGCCGGACCCTCGAACACGCCGAACGCCGCGTGCAACGACGAGGTCGAGCTCATGGGCGATGGCGGAGCCGCCGTCTGCGAGGACTTCATGTCGCTCTTCACCCTCTGGTGCGGACCGTGACCACCAGTTCCCGCATACACGCAGCCCGCGCTGACGGACGCGCCGCAAGCGATTGTTCTTGCGTGAGAGACCCGTACGTTTGTCCAATCGAGGAGTGCTTAAGCCCTCGGGTATCGTCGGTGTATTTGCGCTCGTAACCCTTCTCGTCTCGGCGCTGCCGCTCGCCGGTTGCGGGGGAGGGACTGCGCGGTGGAAGAGGGGGCGGCTCGGACTCGGGGACAGGCGCGGAGACCGCGGCTGGTGACAGCGGCGTGCTCGACTCCACGGCCCCCGCGGACTCGGGTGGTTCCGACGTGACGGTGGCCGACTTCGAGGCCCGTCCGAGGCAGCTTGTCGTCTCCGCCGGACTCTGTCGCCCCCCGAAGACTCGGCCGTCGACGACTCCGCCGTTCCCCCCGACGCTCCAGGTGACACGGCCGTCACCGACACGAGCGTCGCTGCAGCGCCGAGCGCGACAACACGGGCGCGACCGAGGCCGGCGGGGGCGATGCCTCCGACGGCAGCTTCACCGACGCCTCCTTCGACGGCGGCTGTTCGACGTGACGGTGAGCTACGCGATCGGCGGCACGGTGTCCGGGCTCACGGGCGGGGCCACGCTCGTCCTCCAGGACAACGCCGGCGACAACCTGACGGTGATCCGAACGGCGCGTTCACCTTCCCGACCGCGCTCATGACGGGCCACACGTACGCGGTGACCATCCTGACGCAGCCCGCAGGCGGGACAGAGACGTGCGTGGTCTCGGCGGGCACCGGCATCGTAGCAGGCGTCCAACGTGACGTACGTGTCCGATCGTGTGCGCGCGAGGCACGTACACCATCGGCGGGACGGTGACCGGCCTCGCGGGCGCCGGCGCCGTCGTCCTCCAGGACAACGGCGGCAACGACCTGCTCACGTCAGCGCGAACGGCTCCTTCACGTTCGCCTCGCCCGGCCCGAGCCGGCGTCCCCCTACGCGGTGACGGTCTTCACGCAGCCGTCGAGCCCGTGCAGTCGTGCACCGTGAGCGGCGGCATCGGGCACGGTGGCGCGTCCAACGTCACCGCGTCGTCGTCAACTGCGCCTCCAGCGCTTTCACGGTCGGCGGCACGGTCACGGGCCTCGCCTCCGGCAGCTCGCTCGTCCTCCAGGACAACGGCGGCGACATGTCTCTCGTCACTCCGAACGGCTTCTTCGCCTTCCCACGCCGCTGGCCCGCGGCGCCTCGTACGCGGTCTCGTGCGCGCTCGACCCGGTCGCCGCCGTCCGCAGACGTGCACCGTAGGAACGGCTCGGGCACGGTCGCCGGCGCCAACATCTCCGCGTCTCCATCACTGCGTCTCGTGCGACGTTCACCGTCGGTGGCGCGGTCACCGGGCTCGCGGGCGGCGCGAGCGTCGTCCTGTCGAACGCGGGTCACGCCTTCACGGTGACGGGAGACGGCACCGGCAACCAGACCTTCACCTTCTCGGCGACGCAGCTCAACGGCTCCGCGTACGCCGTCACGGTCACGACGCCCCCCGCCGGGCAAACTTGCTACGTGGCGAACGGGAGCGGGACGATCAACGCCGCGAACGTCACGAACGTCATCGTCCGCTGCCGGAGCAGCCTCATCGCGTACTACCCGTTCGACGAGGGATCGGGAACGGTCATGACCGACGTCGCGGGCACCAACAACGGCACCCACAACGCGACCTACATCGCGGGAGTCAGCGGCAAGGCGCTGTCGTTCAACGGCGTCAACCAGGGCGGCATCGTCAACGGCAACGCGGCGTTCACGTGGGGCGCGAACAACGCCGCGTACGGTCGACTACTGGCTCTTCACCAACACGGTCCAGGGCAACTGGGTCACGATCTTCCACAAGAGCGACATGGGCGGCGGCAACTGCTAGCGACTACCAGCGCTCGCCTGCCGAGTGGTTCTGTCCCGGCAGCCTCGTCATCCACACGCCGATGGCGACGAGCGCCAACGGCAACGACGTCGCGATGTCCACGCCGCGCTGACGACGGGCACCTGGTACCACTTCGCCGCGGTCCACAATCCCACAATCGGCGCGAACGGCTCGGAGGTCGTCTACATCAACGGCAGCGTCGTCGCCACGCTCGCCCTGTCGGGGCCAACCGTGGGCGGGCAGGGCATTCTGTACCTCGCGAACGACACCCTGAACGACTACGACCTGCTGAACGGCGCCCTGGACGAGGTGCGCGTGTACAGCGTGGCGCTCACCCAGGCCCAGGTCCAGCTCGACATGCAGTAGATGCGCTGGCCTGTTCACGCGCTCCCGAGCGCGGTCACCGCGAGGCCCTCGGGGACGAGCGGTACGTCGCGCAGTCGCTCCTCCGGGAGGGGTTCGTCCACTGTTCCTACCGGGACGTGCTCCTCGCGAGCGTCCAGGCGTACATGGCGGACGTCGAGGTCACGGTCCTCCAAATCGACCCGCGCCGGCTCGACGTTCCCGTGGTCGTCGCGGCGACGCCTCGGGGCCCGATGCCGCACGTCCACGGGACCGTCGCGCGCGACGCCGTCGACCGCGTCGTTCTCGCTCGCGGAGTTCGCGCGCCTGGAGCCCAGTCTGCCGAATGGGTCACGGGGACGCGCTTCGGGTTCCTGGCCTTCGAGGGGATGACGTTGCTCGACCTCGTCGGCGCCTACGACCCCATCGCGCGCATCGCGTCCATGGGCTTCGACCGGAGCGCGTCGTGCGAGATCTTCCTCGCCGACGAGGGCAGGGGAGTCAACCGTGCCTGGGACGAGGGGGGCGCGGAGCTGATCACGACGCGCGCGGCCGCCGCTCGCCGAGTTCGACGTCGTGGTGGTGCCGGGAGGTCCAGGCACGCGCACGCTCGAGCGCGACCCGTCGCTCGCTGCCTGGCTCGGGTCGTTCCCCCCGAACCGCCTCGTCGCGTCGGTGTGCACGGGAGCCTTGCTGGTGGGTGCGGCCGGGAGGCTCCGAGGAAAGCGGGCGACGACCCATCACTCCGCGCTGGAGAGGCTCCCCGAGTACGGCGCCACGGCGGTTCGCGAGCGGGTCGTCGACGAGGGCCAGGTCGTGACGGCCGGTGGCGTGACGAGCGATGAATCTGGGGCTGGCCATCGTGAAGCGGCTCGAGGGACGCGAGGTCGCCGACAAATCGCGACCCAGATCGAGTGGCAGGGCTAGGAGTTCGTGGGGCGTGGGGCCCCTATGCGCTACGAACACCTAGGGGACGCCTCGGACGCCGCGGGTCTTCAGAGCCTCGTCGCGGAGCTTGAGCGGGTGCGGGTGCGGGAGCCGGTGCGGGAGCGGGAGCGGGGCCCCTATGCGCTACGAACGCCTAGGGGACGCCCCGGACGCCGCGGGTCTCTTCCAGGGCCAGGACGAAGTCGCCGATCATGCGCCCGCGCTGTTTGATCTCGCTGGGCTCCGAGATCCTTCGAAGCGCGCGGTCAATGGCGCGACCGTAGGTCTCGCGCGTGTCGGGCAGCGCGTGCGCGAGCTTCGCGGGCGCGCGGATGGCCATGCACGTTCTCCTCGAAGGGCACGCGCCGCCGCGCGAACACGCCGGTGGCGCCGGGATCGGCCGGGCTCTCGAAGAAGCCTCCACCCTCGGCGTCCGCCAGGTCCTTGCAGAGGAAGTCGGCCAGCGACGTGGCCATTTCGCGTACTCGGGCTTCTTCGTCGCCTCGTAGAGGCGGGCGAGGCCCCAGGCGAAGTCGGCGTTGTCGCCGAGGTGACGCGGCGTCTCCGCCGTGCCTTCGTCATGGGTCACGCCGGCCTTGCCCGCCGAGGTTGCGTCGCGGGATCCGCTGGCGGCGCGCTCGGCGGTCGCGACGCTCTCGTCGCGGACCTCCTGCAGGTCGCCTCGTAGAGGGTGACGTTGGCGGCGATGGAGGCCGTTGTTCTCGCGTACTCGTGCGTGTCCACGCGGGGCACGCCGAGCGCGCGCGCCTGTGGGCGTCTCTGGCGTAGTAGTCGTGGCCGCTCAGGAACGGCTTGCTCGGATCGTGGGCGTTGAGATCGGCGTCCTGCGTCGGGAAGAACCCGCCCTGCGTGTATTAACTTATCCGCATTCAGCAGGACGATATCTTCTTTTATCAGGATTTTAATCACGTCTGCTACGGGCTGGAACAACCCGAAAGGCCCCACCCGGTTGGGCCCAATACATCTGGAATCGGCTGATGACCCGTCTTTCAAAATAGATGAAGCCCATGGCCATGAATATTACAAACAGGAACAGGATCACCACAAAATTATCATGTGGCTCCAGAATCCACCGCCAATCCGGCGCTAAAATACCCGTATTTAACACGGTCGGCAAAATGGTGTGGGTGAAAGTCGGCATTATTATCCACCTCCCCCATGCAAATATCGATGCTGCCGAATATCGCCATCGGTCGGCAATTTTTACGCCGATGACCAGCTCGCGCAGCGGCATTAATACAGCAGGGACGGCGACGAGTGAAGCCGGTACGGGTTGGTTCGCCGTCAGATACGGGATAAAAACCTCGCTCGCCTTCGGCCATTCAATTCATCCTTAAGTTCACCTTTGGCGGCCGTAAAATTTCGGCGCTTTTCCTGGATTTCGCCTTGCGGCAATTGTTCCATCCCCTCTTTAATAATGATAATACTTTGTTCTCTTCTTTAATTTTTATCCGGTAACGGTCGTACACGTCCGCCTTTTGTAGCCGTCGGAATTTCAAAGTTGAAACGGTTGTAAACCGAATATGGTTAAGCTTTAATATGCCGTTTCACACCGCCTGGCACGCAGCACCGGTCCGGCATGGAATAATTAATCGCCGCTTCTTTCGTCAGGATGCCCACATTTTTTGTTCTGACAAGTAAAATCTCGTTTGTCGCCAGTAACTGTTCGTATTCCTCGATAAATCGTGGCATAGTGTCAGTCAATTTCTTCATGCCGGCCGGTATACTCCGGGATATCCTGGCTTCTTCACGATGCGCATGTCGTTATATGTCGTCTTTTCCGCATACCATATCAAACGGTCCAGGATTTTTTCCTTTTCCCGGTTCATGTTACAGTAGCGGCGTCAGAAAAGCCCGATATCATTTGTTAAAAATCCCACGCCCATCAGCTGGCTGGAAATCCTCATTAGTTCGGCCATGATAACGCGCAGCTCTTCACCCGTTCCGGCGCCTGAATCCCTGCCAGTTTTTCTACCGCCACCGCGTACGCCTGGTAGTTGGGCATCGAGGCCAGGTAATCGAGCCTGTCGGTAAAAACCATAACCTGGGAATATGTCAGCCCTTCTGCCAGTTTTTCAATCCCCCGGTGCAGGTAGACGAAGACTGGTTCTACGTCCTGAATCATTTCCCCGTCCAGGATAAAACGGGTCCGGAACGCCCCATATCTATGGGGTGCTGCGGTCCGGCGATGACTAAAAATGTTTCAGTCTTGAGGGCCATTATTGTTTCAGATTCCTTTCTTAAAGGATATCCCTGGAACCCTTCCCAGAGGAAAATACGTTTCAAATTTGGATGCCCGGTAAAATTAATCCCGAACAGATCGAAAATTTCCCTTTCCTGGAAATCTGCGCCTTTACAAACGCCGGTCACTGAAGCCAGTTCCAGTTTTTCGCGATTATTTAATTTTATTTTTAATACCAGTTTATGGTTATGTTCCAGCGAAACTAAATCGTAAATCACCTCGAAATAGGTTTGATAGTCGGTAGCCGTCAGGAAATTAAGATAATTAAAATCCAGTCCGGCAGCATTCTTTAAAAACGTTGCTGCTTTCAGCGCAAATTCGTCTTTAATCACTATGGTATTGCCGCTGGATTCGATCGTACATCCCGGGAACCGGTTTCCCGGTTTTTGGCCGCTACTTCAGTCGCCTGCAGTTCGACCGTCATGCCGATTTCCTTTTCTCGAAGTTTCTCTGCTTCTTGATTTTCTTATGTAGCATTTGGATGCCGTATAGCGGCGCTTCCGGCGGGCGGGCAGCGCGGAATGTAAACATCCACCGGGATTATCTCTTCACGCCCGGCATGCGCGTAAGGGTTGCAACAACATCCACTGGTTGCCACGAACCCGTCCGATTACATATTTTGGCTCGGCAATCTGTCGTAGATTCTTTTTAACTGCGGTGCCATTTTCCTCGTCAACGTCCCGTTAACGATTAACAGGTTGGCCTGGCGAGGAGACGGCGAAAATTTCCATGCCGAAACGTGAGAATCGAATCTGGAGGATGCCGTGGAAATCATTTCAAATGCGCAGCAGGCTAGACCGGCGTTTACCGGCCAGACGGAAGATGATCGCGACCAGTTGATTAAAGCATCGGCAGAAGCAAGAATAAAATTATAGTTTGATTCTTCGTTTTGCCAGCTGTCCGGGTATTCGATTTGAATTTGGTGCTGCTGTTTGACAAACTCAACGCCTTCGCCTTCGGTCTTATCCAGTATTTTGTCGGAATAGACTTCAGGCTGCGGCTGATTGTTTAGTTGATTCAAGAGCCTTTTTCTTCCATGCGTATATGTAACCGATAGCAATGATGATCATGAATACCAGTATCGTTACCAGGGCGGTCGCCCCGAGTTGTTTTAACTGTACAGCCAGGGATAAGAAAAACAACCATCGTTCCAGAGTTACAAAAATCAGCGCATAAAAATAGTAACGGAAGTTAAACTGAATCCATGTCTTTCCGGTGGTCTCCATCCCGCATTCATAAATATTATATTTTTTCCGCGTTCGGGTTTCGCGGGACGACATGGAAATATCGTAGTAAAATCGGCAAACCGATTGCGCCGCCGGCAAAAACAAAAGCTGCAATCAGATAATAGCAACATAATTATAGTCCGTTAACAACTTGATTCCTTTCAAAAAAATATAAGATATAAAGCGGATTTAGCAATACATGTTACTTAATCTTTACTTCTTCTTTACCAGGCTGGTGAGTTCGGTTTCCAGTCCCGCCCAGGTTATCAGGCTGTTCATTAACTCGGCTAATTTCATCGTCGCCACACAGATTACGCTGTCAGCCCCGCCGTAATAAACAAACCGTTTTACCGATAACCACCGCCCCGCAGGGGAATACCACGTTATTCACCTGCCCGAATAATTCGTAAGGTGTTTCCGGCTGCAGTCTCGGCACTTTTCTCCGCGCCAGCGCCTTTGATGGGTCTTTCAAGTCCAATAACGCTCTGCCACATAATAAGTCATCGGCTGCGTTTTTCGCGATACGCAATGGTACGACCGCAGCCAGCCTTCCTTGGTTTTAATCGGTGGCCCGGAAATCCCCAGCTTTTCTGTATCTGCAGCTCGTTTTTGGGACTCATGATGATGTTGCCCTTTAGCCATTTGTTATCCCCGAAATTTAAATCGGTTACGTAATCCAGCCATATACTCACCCCATTCTGTGTAGTATCGCGTATTTCCCTTTTATCATTTTGGGGAAAATCGCAGCGTCTTTTCTGGCTGGTTCGGTGGTGAAATTAATATGGCCGCGACCAGTTCCAACAGCGCGCGATGAAATCGTCTACTTTGATGTAAGATAATGCCACTCTCGGCTCGCTCCGTCCGTTAAATGCGGTATACAACATATAAATCGTATCCCCGATCCGTGTCAGCCTTGGGTCTTCGCATCCCGAATTCCCGCCCGGCACCAGTTTCGCCTCGAAATTCTCCCGGGGTGTATAAATCGGCTCCGGTGGCCGGTCATCAAAATGATACCCGTCGCCGCTTGAGGCAAACCCAATCACCGAAGTGTTGTCTTCGGACATCGCCCGGTATGCCAGATGCACCCGCCGATATTCATACAGCGCTGTCGGATTGAACACTGCCCGTTTTGCCATTCCAAATTCAGGTCCGGTTTGATGATGGGTTGCCTTCATATCGGTTCAGCCGTATCTGCTTTATCCTGGATTCCAGCATGTCTTCCAGCAGCGTTTCGAGTTTGCAGGTCGCCACGGCGCAGGTAGTATCCGCCGCTCCGTAATAAATATGCAGTATGCCTTCCTTCACTAACGCGCCGGTGGGGAAAACTATATTCGGTACTTTTCCGTATTTTTCATATTCTTCCTGCGGTACCAGCAGCGGTTTTTCCGTACGCGCAATAATTCTCTGCGGATTATTAATGTCCAGCAGCGCTGCTTCAATGCCGAATGTCGCCGGCGGTGCAAAGTAGTTTTGGATGTAAGAATATATCAGCAGCCAGCCATATTTTGTCTTTATCGGTGGGGCCCCTGCTTCGATATGGTCTTTCGATGAACGTTCCAGCGGTATGATGTTTTCATTTAACAGCGAGTACCATCCTTCCCAGTATGTCGGCGACCACATTTGCTCCTCGCGGTCGAAGTAAGCCACCGCAATCCGAGTCGGCGCAGGTCTGTATTCACGCTCAATACCACCGCGTATCTGCCGTCTACTTTATCAGGGAATAGCGACATTGCCTTCGAGTTAAATGGTGTTACCAGTGTTTTTCCTGTATTTTCTTGAAGTCTTTGGTAATCGCTACCCCCACTTTAATACATGGCGCACAAAATGGAAAAGTCGAAAGCGCCGTGTAAAAGATGTAAAATTTACCGTTCAGTTTGGACACTCGCGGGTCCTCGCAGCCGAACTTCTCCCAGTCGTATTCCGGTTTTATAAACTGGTGCCGGTTTTTAAAATGCACCCCATCCAGGCTCACGGCGTATCCGATAGTTGAGACCGGCAGTTCGAAGCCTGCAATTTCTTGGGGGTGCGATACCGCCCTATATACAAAATGCATCTTACTGCCGTCTTGTACCGGGCAACCGTTAAAGGCACCATCAGCTTCCCAGGCGTTTTCACTCATCGGTATTATAATTGGATTTTCTTCGGAACGTCTCATTTCAGTCATGGGAACCACATCCTCCTCACGATATTCTGAACAAGTATACTATTATTATGTAAATCTAATCGTTTCTGTTGAACTCCGCGGGATTGAGCCAACGCACCGCGTGGTTTGTTCGTGTATTGCACTCAAATACTAGCACAATGTATTTCGTCAAACAAGCACGATTACATATCGTTTTTATATCAATTATGTATAACTTCCTCATCTTAAACTCATTCCTGCCAGCAACAGAAACACAACAGTATACGCCGCCAGTATCCCGATGTCTTTGTATCTTTTTATATCGGGTGTTGCACAATCTTTCAGCTAATGGCATAATTTTACTAATTCCAAAATCTTATAAAATTCTAGCGTCTTGTGAGGAATACACAAATGGCGAATAAAAGATTATCGCTCGGACTTGACCTGAGCACTCAAAGTTTCTCGGCCGTCTTAATCGATATAGATTCACGCGAAATTGTTAAACAGCTCTTCTGGATTACCAGAAAGATGCGCGCCTAAAAAAATATGGTATTCAAGGTCAAAACTACATTCTGCCGCCGAAGCATGAAGGCGAAGCCAATCAGCCGCCTAAAATGTTCCTAGCGGCGCTGGATGCCATCTTTGCCGATATGAAATCCTCAGGTCTGCCGATGCGGGATATCCTGGTTTGAACGTTTCCGCGCAGCAGCACGGTCACGCTTACATCAGTCATCAGGCACGGATTCTTTTCGGGCGGTTGAACGTCCCGGATGCCACCAAATCCAATCTGGTGACAATTCTCGAAGGTTGTTTCGCTTTAAATCTAGTCCCTACCTGGATGACATCTGATACTGTTAAAGAAGGCGACTTTATCCGCACTTTTTCGGCGGACAGGAAAAAATGATACAGATGTCCGGTTCCGATTTCCCGGCCCGTTTCACCGGTGCGGTCATCCGGAAAATCGCTTCGCAGTACCCGGAAGACTTCCAGAAAACGGAGCATATTCATTTACTTAGCAGCCTGATCCCGGCGGTTTTGTCCGGTAATTCCCGTGTGCCGCTGGACTTCGGTAACGCCTGCGGTATGTCGATGATGGATTATCTGAGCAAAGACTGGTCCATCAAACTTGTAAAAGCCGTGGCGGATGGTCTGCCGGGCGGCGAAAATTCGTTGCGCAACAAGCTTTTACCCATCGTTCCCCCTTACACGATTGTCGGACGCATCGCCACTTATTTCATTGAAAAATACGGCTTCAGCCCGGATTACCGACTATCGCCGGCTCCGGTGACAATCCCCAGTCGAAAGTTTTGGTCACCGGCAATCTGCTTAGTCGGGTTCCAGTCTGGTCAACATGGTCTCTACCGACGGTAAACATTTTGATATGAGCAGCGCTTCCAATTCCATGTACGACGGCATCAGGCGGGTCCGTTTATCTTCAGTTGCCGCACCAACGGCGCGCTGGTCAGGGACCGATTACGGGCCGAACACGGCCTGAAAAAAGTGGATTATCAACCCGCCGAAAAAGCTCTCAAGGAAACACCTGTCGGCAAATACATGGTGTTCTGGCAGCCGCGCCTCGATCTTTCCCGGTTTCCGGCAGTTAGATATCGTCATTACACTCATGCTGTACCGGAGCTGGGCCGGATTATTCCGGTCTCATTGAATCCCCTCTCGGCACTGGCTTTTTTACTCTAGAACGTTCGCTAAAGAATCAACCGACCCGCTTTATGTTACCGGCGGCGTGGATAAAAGATGCCGAGATTCTACGCCCGGGTGGTTTCCATCTGGAACAAACCGGTTATCCGTATCGAAGATGCCGGCGCTGCCCTGGGCGCGGCCGCGGCGGGTGCTTATGCCTTGCTGAAAACCACCGGGAAAGAAGTGAAAATTGAGGAAATTATCAAAAAACTGTTGAAGAAAGATGAGACGATTCATCCCCTGGCGGCTGATGTTAACGCTTATCATGGCAGCGGCGGCTACCTCGAGAAATTAGCGGTGACGGCAGCTAAAATTATTCGCGAACATCCGTAATCCTTTAAAACTATTTGCTTTTCCTCACGCTGTACATGCAGCCGCAGTAGTTTTGCCGGTAAATATCGTACTTTTTAGCCAATTGAATAGCCCTTTGTGCGCCGCCGTTCTTTTTAAAATCCCGGGCCAGAAATTTGTCGCCGCCGATTTCCCTGCCGATGCGGTTGATAACTTCCGCCGATTTCCTCGGCCCGGTTGTCAGCGTCGTGCTAAAAACATCGAAATCACTTTCCCGGAAATAATCAAAGGCGGCCTGCAGCCGTAAACGGAAGCAAATCCCGATCGGCGCCTGGGTGCTCGAGCAGGCGTGCCACCAGCTACGCGAGTGGCACCTCGACGGACCGGTGGGCCCCCAGAGCTCGGTGGAGGTGAACCTGTCCGCCCGCCAGATCGACGATCCCGAGATCGTCCGCACCGTGGAGGCGATCCTCGCCCGTACGGGGCTCCTTCCCGAGCACCTGACCCTCGAGATCACCGAGAGCGCGCTGATGCGCGATGCCGCTTCGGCACTGGTGGTGCTGTCGGCGCTGAAGGAGCTCGGCGTACTGCTCGCCATCGACGACTTCGGCACGGGCTACTCGTCACTCAGCTACCTCCAGCGCTTCCCGCTCGACATCGTGAAGGTGGACCGGATGTTCGTCGAGGAGCTGGGGATGAGGACCGGCGGCGACGAGATCGTCGCCGCGGTGGTCCAGCTGGCCCATGCCCTGGGCCTCCACGTGGTGGCCGAGGGCGTCGAGACCGACCAGCAGCTCGACGTGCTGCGGTCCCTCGAGTGCGACTTCGCCCAGGGGTTCCTGTTCTCCGCGACCGGTACCGGCGAGCGAGCTGCGGTCACTGCTCGGTCTTCAGCTGGCCGCTTCCGCCTAGTCCCTTGCCTGCGCAGACCCATCGGAGCGATGCGCGTCCCGCTCGGGACCACACGTCACCTGGACGGGACGACAGTGGTCGGGACGACAGGATTTGAACCTGCGACCTCCTGCTCCCAAAGCAGGCGCGCTACCAAGCTGCGCTACGTCCCGTTGGCCCCCGGCGGTGCCTGCCGACCGGTGCCGCACCCGCCAGCGTAGGGCATGGCGCGGCCTCGTCCCCGACCCCCCTGACGGCGGGATAGCGTCGCACCGATGCCCACCGTGCGCGTAGCCGTCTTCGACCTGGGCAGCAGCTCGTTCCACCTCATGGTGGTGGACGCCTCCCGAGACGGCCGCCTCGACCCCGTCCTGCGGCGCCGGTCATTCCTCCACCTGGGCACCGAGGTCGCCCGTACGGGCGGCGTGCCCGGGGACCGGTCCGCACTGGCCGTCCGTACCGTCAAGCGGCTCCATGGGGCAGCCGAGGACGCGGGCGCGGACCTCGTGGTCGCCATGGCCACCGCAGCGCTGCGTGACGCCGACAACGGTGAGCGACTGATCGCCCGCATGGAACGGATCCTGGGCAGTCCCATCAACCTGCTGACCGGCGAGGAGGAGGCCCGCCTGTGCTTCCTCGGCCAACGGGCCGGTGTCTGGGTCGGGGACACCCCGGTGCTCGGACTCGACCTCGGCGGCGGGAGCCTGGAAGCGGGAGTCGGTACCGTGGGAACCGTGACCTCGGTGGCCAGCGTGGCGCTGGGCACAGCGCGGCATCCGGGGCGAGCTCGACACCGGGGACCGGCTGTCGTCAGGAGAGCGCCAGGCGGTCCGGGACCTGGCTCGTGACCGGTCGGCACCGATTGCCGCCATGCTCGCCGCCCACCCGGTCGCGGCCGAACGGGTGATCGCCAGCGGTGGCACCGTGCGTGCGCTCGCCCGGCTGGCCATGGGACTGCAC
Organism: uncultured Acidimicrobiales bacterium; assembly: GCA_963841925.1. Lineage (GTDB taxonomy): Bacteria > Actinomycetota > Acidimicrobiia > Acidimicrobiales > RAAP-2 > Bog-756. The sequence continues at coordinate 312,649 of CAWJER010000014.1, read as the reverse complement.
CGTCCCCCGCCACGTACCGGCTCATCGGGATCCGCATCGGTCAACCAGGTGGAGGTCCCCGCCGGCCAGCTCCACGAGCTGGCCGACCGGTTGTGCACGCTGGACCTCGACGCCCGGATGGCGCTCCCGGGGATCCAGGCCCGCCGCGCACCACTCCTGCCCATCGGGGCGGTCGTGTTCTCCACGCTCGTGGAGCACCTGGGCCTCCGGGGTCTGGTGGTCAGTGAGTGGGGGCTCCGCGAAGGAGCGGTGCTCGACAGCCTGGCGCTGCCCGCCGTCACCCACTGAGGCCCTGCCGACACGCCGACGGGGCCCACCCACACGCCCACCGGGACCAGTCGACACGCCGCTCCGGCCGCGACCGGCACCGCCCGGCAAGACCGGCGGTGCCCGGGCGGGAAGGGGCGGCGGACCGCGTCCGCCGCCGGATCCCCCGGACTAGGCGTTCTTGCCCAGGATCCTGTTCATCCCGGTTCCGCAAACCGGGCACTTGCCCTTGGCCGACCGACGGCCGTTGGCCATCTCGACGACCTCGCCGTCGAACTCCCGCTTCTCGCGGCACTTGACGCAGTAGCCCTCGTACATTGCCATGGTTCCTCCTCCTGCTCCGAGCGGCGCCCGAGACGGACGCCTGATGGAGCGACGGTATCGGCCCCCTTCCGGCGAACGGGGGATGGGAGCCCGATTCGCTAGCAAGAGTTAGCGGTGGTGGGCGACGACGGTCCGGGCCCGGTGCCCCCGTCGACCCGGGTCACTCGTCGCCGTCAGGGGCGGGCGGGGCGTCCGAGGGCGGCTCGCCGAAGAACTCGGGCACCTCGGCGGGCGTCATCGAATTCAGCATGGCCTCGATCCCGTCGGGCGGCAGCGGGGGGCTGAAGTAGTACCCCTGTGCTGTCGTGCAACCCCTCTGCAGCAGCACCCGGCTCTGCAGGAGCGTCTCCACGCCCTCGGCCACACAGGACAGGCCGAGCTTGCCGGCCATGGCGATGATGGCCGACACCAGGCTGCTCTCCTCGTCCTCGGGCCCGAGGACCTGGACGAACGACTGATCGATCTTGAGGGTGCTCACCGGAAAGGAGCCGATGCGGTCCAGGGACGAATTGCCCGAGCCGAAGTTGTCGACCGTGAACCGTACGCCCAGCTTGCGCAGGCGGTCGATGTTCCCGACGGCCGGACCGTCCTTGTCCAGGACGACCCGCTCGGTGATCTCCAGCTCGAGGAGCGACGGGTCGGTCCTGGTGTCGCTCAGGGTCCGCTCCACGCTGTCGAAGAAGTCCGGGCTGGACAGGTCCCGGGAGGCCAGGTTGACGGACAGCCGAAGGGCGCCCATGCCGTGGTCACGCCAGGCTCGCAACTGTCGGCACGCCTGCCACAGCACCCAGTTGTCCAGGGCGACGATCAGGTCGCTGCGTTCGGCCATCGGGATGAACTGGGGTGGCTGCAGCACCCCGAGTGTGGGATGTCGCCACCGGATCAGCGCCTCGACCCCGACGATCTCGGCGGTCCGGAGGTCGATGTAGGGCTGGTAGACGAGGAAGAACTCATTGCCGTCGAGTGCCTTGACGAGGTCAGCGTGCAGCTGGCGGTCGTCGAGGGACCGTCGTCCGGGATGGGCCGGATCGGGCGTGCTCCGGAACATCTCGAAGGCGTCGCGGCCGTGGTCCTTGGCCCGGTACATGGCCTCGTCGGCCCGGTTGAGCAGGTCGTCATAGGTGTCCCCGTGCTCGGGGGCGATGGCGATCCCCACCGATGCCGAGGTGGTCACCTGCTGGCCGAAGATCTCGAACGGGGTGTGCATGGCGTCGAGGGTGCGCTCGGCAAGCTGGTTGATCGAGAGCTGGTCGACGAGTCCCGGCAGCAGGATGGCGAACTCGTCGCCCCCCACGCGGGCCACGGTGTCCTGGCTGCGGACCGTGTCCACGAGTCGTTGGGCCACCTCCTGGATCAGCGCGTCACCGGTGGCGTGGCCGAAGGTGTCGTTGACCGTCTTGAAGTTGTCCAGGTCGACGAAGAACATGCAGACCGGTTCGCCCACCCGACGCGACCGCACGAGCTCCTGCTCGACGCGGTCCTCGAACAGGCGACGGTTGGGCAGGCCGGTCAAGGCGTCGTGCCACGCCATGTGGGAGACCTTCTCGAGCAGCTCGAGGTTCTGGATGGTCGTGGCCGCCTGGTCGGCCAGCCCGCACAGCCGCTCGTGGAGGTCGGCGTCGTGGATGGTCGTCGGTGCTGCATCCTTGGTGAAGTTGGCGGCGATCACTCCGAGGAACTCGCCTGCGGCAAAGAGCGGGGCGACGACCGAAGCCGGGACCCCGGACTCCTCCATCAGCCGTCGGAGCAGGGGGTCGCCCACGGTCGACGAATCGAGGACCATGACCTCGTGCCCGTTGATCATGCGCTGGATCAGGGGGTTGTCGACCTCCACCGAGAGGGGGACTCCGGCACCGTCCCCGTCGACGCCGTCCGACAGCTCGGCCTGACCTGGCTGCAGGGCCTGGATCTCGGAGGCCGAGCGGGACTTGGCCCATTGGGGGGCGATCGATCCGAGATCGGCATCGGGCGGGGAGATCCCGGTCGTGAAGGCGCCGAGCACCAGGCGCGAGTGTTCCTTGTCCCACAGATAGACGGTGGACTGGGCGCAGTCGGTGACCTCGGGCACGGTGTCGGCGAGGATCTGGAGGGCCTGGGCCAGGTTGGTGAGGCCCGACAGCCGTTCGGAAAAGGACAGGATCGTCCGTGCGGTCGTGTCGCTCCGCCTGGCATCGGCCAGGACGGTGAACACGTCGAGCACGTTGGCGGCGTAGTGGGCGAACAGGCGCAGGATCCGGTCATCGGATGCCGTGCACTCGTCACCGTCCCCCACGAACACGGCCAGCCGCCCGTAGCGGCGCCGAGGCGAGGCGATATCGAAGACGCGTCGACCGACGGCGTCGTCCGCGCCCGCGTTCCACAGTTCGGCGGTCAGCGCACGGGCCTCCTCGGCCCCGAGGCCGCGATGGTGGAGTTCGATGGGCAGACCGGGACCGACGCGGACCATCAGCACGTAGTGCTCGGCGGAGACCACCTGGTCAGCACGCGAGGCGAGCTCGGCCAGCAGCGCGTCGACGTCGAGGTCGATGAAATCGAGCGTGGTGGCCGCCGTTCTCTCGAGGAGCTGCTCGAGGCGTTCGACCTCGCGCTGTGCCAGTGCCGCCTCGGCTTCCGCCTCGACGCGGCTCCGGGCACCCTCTGCAGCGCGTCCGACCTGCTCCCGGGTGGCCTCCGCTTCCCAGTGGGCCGCCTCGGCGATGGCCTCGACCAGTGCCGCCCGGGCTGCCGTCAACTGCTCGGCGAGAACCTCCACCTCGGTCGGTGGTCGCGGCTCACCTGCGTCGGTCGACGGTCCGGGCTCGCCGTTCGTGGAATTCGTCCCGTTCACCTCGACCGGGCCGTACTCCCGGTTCCCGTTCCCACCGACGCCGTTGCCCCGCGGGTGGGTTCGGGCGGTCGGTCGATCGACGGCGTAGTCGGGCCACCGCTCGACCCCGGACCGGGTCGGATCCGACGGCGGGGGCGGATCGGTGATGCTGTCGGCCTCCTCCCACCGGACCTCGTAGCGGCACACGCGTCCGCCCCGTGCTGCGCACTCGGACTCGCTGACGGCGGCCGGATCGGAGTCGAACAGCACCGGCAGCTCGCCGAGCAGCCCGCGGGTGAGTTCGCACATGTGGGCGTGGCGGGTGCCGCCGTCGACCGGCGCGACCTCCACGAGTGCCCGACCGGGTGCCACCTCGAGGGCGACGGCGTCGGTCGCCCCCTCGAACAGCCCGACCAGGGCGCCGGCATGGCGGAAGACGTCCTCGACGGTGTCGAGCGAGCGGATCCGCTCGGCGACGTCGGATCCGTCACCGGTCCACAGCAGGTCCTGGCCGACGTGCAGGGCGACAGCGGCGTCCCCGGTGACCATGGCGGCCGCTGCGAAGAGGGCGACGGCTTCGTCGAGGGGGGTCCAGCGGTGCGAGTCCCCGAGGTCGGCGAACGAGCGGTCCTCTGCGGCCAGTGCCAGCGCCTGGGCTACGCCCGCGTCGCCCGCCCGGGAGCGGACGAGGGCCACCAGCGCCTGGACGACAGCACCCGACACCCCGGGCGGTGACGCTCCGGCGTGCTCCACGTCGTCGACCTCGAACGCCATGCTCCCCATCCGATCTGTCCGAAAACGCGGGTGCCGCGACGCGGCGCCCACTGCTCCCTAGGTTCTTCGTCCTTCGTGACCCGGTGCTTTAGCCCCGGACGATGATCAGCGCGGTCGGTGGGCTCGCCGCCGGCACGCCATCGTGCGGGTCGTCCGACCCGGCGCCCGATGGCGTCACGCCCCTAGACTCGGGGCATGACCCTCTACGACCCCTCACTCCACACGCTCCATGGCGACCCGGTCTCGCTGGGCGACTACCGGGGCAAGACACTGCTCCTGGTGAACGTTGCCTCGAAGTGCGGGCTGACACCCCAGTACGAGGGCCTCGAGCGGCTCCAGAAGACCTATGGCGACAAGGGATTCACCGTCCTCGGGTTCCCCTGCAACCAGTTCGGCGCCCAGGAACCCGGCTCCCCCGAGGAGATCGCCACGTTCTGCTCGGCCACCTACGGCGTGACGTTCCCGATGTTCGAGAAGATCGATGTCAACGGTGACGACCGCCACGCCATCTACGAGGAGCTGACCGCGTTCCCCGACGCCGATGGCGAGGCCGGCGACATCCAGTGGAACTTCGAGAAGTTCCTCGTGTCGCCGGACGGGACGATCCTCCAGCGGTTCCGCCCGATGGTGGACCCCGAGGCGCCGGAGGTCATCGACGCCATCGAGGCCAACCTCCCGGCCTGACCCGGGGTCCGAACGGGTGACCGACCGGTCGGTGCACCGCGAGCCGGTCGTCGACCGGCTGATCGAGGTGTGGAGATCGTTCGCCGCTGCGTGCGACGGCATCCGGGCGTTCCAGTGGGACCTGCCCACCGATTGCCCGGGCTGGACGGTCAAGGACCAGCTGGCCCACATCGTGGGTGTGGAGCGCATGGTCATGGGCGATCAGCCGCCGCCACCGCTCGAGACCGTGCCCGACCATGTCCGCAACGAGTTCGCCGAACTCAACGAGGCGTGGATCGAGGCCCGACGGCCGGTCGCCGGGGCCGAGGTGTTCGCCGAGTTCGTTGCCGTCACCGAGCGTCGGGCCTACGAGCTCCGGGACCTTCCGCCCGAGCGGTTCGACGTCATCGGGTGGAGCCCGGTCGGCGACGTGCCCTACCGCGACTTCCTGGTCACCCGGGTCCTCGACAGCTGGGCCCACGAGCAGGACGTGCGCCGCGCGCTGGGGCGGGCCGGCGGGCGCAACGGCGCCGCCGAGTCGGTGGTACTCGACCGCTGCGCCACGACGATGGCGTACGTGGTCGGGAAGCGGGTGGCACCACCTGACGGGAGCTCCGTCCGCTACGTGGTCACCGGAGTCCTGGGCCGGCTGGTGCCGGTTGTGATGGAGGGGGGTCGGGCGGTCGTGGCACCCGGGTCCGGGCCGGACCAGCCGAACGCCACGCTCACGATGGACCAGGAGGCGTTCTGGCGCCTGGGATTCGGCCGGGTCGACGCCGGCCGGGTCCTCGCCTCCGGCGAGGTGAAGGTGGAGGGCGACGTGGCGCTCGGGCACCGGGTCCTCGAATCGATGGCCTTCATGATCTGAGGCCCGGGGCGACCGCGCTCCGGCAGTCCCGACCCCCCGCTCCGGTGGCACCCGTCCTGTGGTCGACCGTGACGTGCCGCCCGTGGTTCCTGGGACCGGGGCGTCGGGTCCCCGTGCGGGAAGTCGGTGCCCCGGGGGCCGGTACACTCCCTTATTCGTATGCGAGCAACAGCAGCGCCCGAAGAGGGCAACAAGGTCCGTCTCACCGTCGAGATCGACGAAGCGGAGATGGACGAAGCCCTCGACGACGTTCTCCAGCGTCTGTCGCGTGAGGTCCGGGTCCCTGGGTTCCGACCGGGGAAGGTGCCCCGCAAAGTCCTCGAGACGAGGATGGGCGGGAGGACGGCCCTACGCGGCGAGGCCATCCGCGAGGCACTCCCCGAGTTCTACTCGCGGGCCGTCTCCGAAACGGAGGTCGACCCGATCGACCAGCCCGACATCGACATCACCGCCGGCGAGGAGTCCGGCCCGCTGTCGTTCGAGGCCGTGGTCGAAGTCCGTCCGGTCGTGGCCATCCCCGGTTACGGGGGACTGGTGGTCGCCCTGCCGGCGCTCGAGGTGAGCGACGAGGACGTGACCGCCCAGATCGACCGGCTGCGGGCGACGTCGGGTGAGCTCGTCGAGGTGAGCCGACCGGTGCTCACCGGTGACCAGGTCACCATCGACATCCGTGGCGCCCGGCCCGCTGCGGACGAGGACGGGGACGATTCCGATCTCACCGCCGACGACTTCCTGTACGAAGTGGGATCCGACGGCGTGATCCCCGGCCTCGACGACCAGCTCCTCGGCACCAAGGCAGGGGACACGGTCACCTTCGACGCCGAAATGGAGGCACTGGAGCAGACCGTCGGGTTTACCGTCACCGTCAAGGACGTGAAGGAGCTGTCCCTCCCCGACGCCGACGACGCCTGGGCGGCCGAGGCCTCCGAGTTCGCCACGCTGGAGGAGCTCCGCACCGACATTGCCGAGCGGCTCCGGCAGCGCCGCATCGTCGAGGCCCAGATGGCGCTCCAGCAGAAGACGGTGGAGGCGCTCGTCGAGCTGGTGACCGAAGAGATCCCTGAGCAGCTCGTCCTGGAAGAGCTGCGCGAGCGCATCCATGACCTGAACCACCGCCTGGAGGGTCAGAACATGAGCCTGGGGCAGTTCCTCGGGATCACCGGCGGGAGCGAGGAGGAGTTCCTGGAGGAGCTCCGGGCCCAGTCGGTCCAGAGCGTCAAGGCCGACCTCGCCCTTCGGGCCCTGGTCGAAGCCGAGGCCATCGAGATCTCCGACGAGGAGCTCGACGAAGAACTGGCTGCGATGGGCACCCGACTCGAGATGGACGCCGACCAGGTACGGAGCCAGCTGGAACGGGCCGGGCGGCTCTCGGCGGTACGCTCGGACCGACGGAAGGCCAAAGCGATGCGATGGCTCGTGGATTCTGTCGAATTGGTCGACGAGAACGGGGCGCCCGTCTCACGGGACGACCTGAAGGTGAACCAGGGCGAGGAGGACTCGGAGTGAGTTTCACAGAGGCAAGCAGGTCGATCGACGCACAGGGCTACAGCGTGCCGTGGGTCGTCGAGTCCACCAGTCGGGGGGAGCGCAATTACGATCTGTTCTCCCGGCTGCTGAAAGAGCGGATCATCTTCCTGGGCACCCCGATCAACGACACGGTGGCCAATCTGGTCTGCGCCCAGCTCCTCTTCCTCGAGTCGGAGGAGTCGGACAAGGACATCCATCTCTACATCAACTCGCCGGGCGGCGACATCACGGCCCTCTTCGCCATCTACGACACCATGAAGTACATCAAGCCGGACATGTCGACGTTCTGCTTCGGTCAGGCGGCATCGGCTGCGGCAGTGCTGCTCGGCGCCGGCACCAAGGGCAAACGCTTCGCTCTGCCCCACGCCCGCATCCTCCTGCATCAGCCGTTCGGCGGTGTGGAGGGCCAGGCCAGCGACATCGAGCTCCAGGCCAGGGAGATCCTGCGCATGAGGGACCTGCTCAACGGGATGCTCGCCGACGACACGGGCCAGAGCGCCGAGCGGGTGTCGAAGGACACCGACAGGGACTTCATCATGACCGCGGCCGAGGCGGTCGAGTACGGGCTCATCGACGAGGTCATCTCGGCGCGGGACACACTCCCGATGGATGCCATCGGCGCCGCGTAGGGGTGGTGGCCGGGGGGTCGACAAGGTCCGGTTGGCGGCATCCCAGCCGCTAGGGTTGGAGGTCCGGGCCACCGGGCCGTGGTCACCAGTACGCACAGGCAGCAGTTCGCACAGGCAGCACAGCGTTCGGTCGAGTAGCAAGGACCGCCGACAGAAGGGCACGAGGAACCGACGTGGCGAAATTCGGAGACGGTGGCGATCTGGTGAAGTGCAGCTTCTGCGGTAAGTCGCAGAAGCAGGTCAAGAAGCTGATCGCCGGTCCCGGCGTCTACATCTGCGACGAGTGCATCGAGCTGTGCAACGACATCATCGCCGAGGAGCTGGCCGACACCACCGAGCTCAGCTTCGACGAGTTGCCGAAGCCCAAGGAGATCTACGAATTCCTGAACGACTACGTGATCGGGCAGGAGTACGCCAAGAAGATTCTGTCGGTCGCCGTCTACAACCACTACAAGCGGGTACAGGCCGGTAACAACGGCGCCCATGACAACGACGTGGAGCTCGCCAAGTCGAACATCCTCCTGCTCGGGCCGACGGGGTGCGGCAAGACACTGCTGGCCCAGACGCTGGCCAGGATGCTCAACGTCCCCTTCGCCATCGCCGATGCCACGGCCCTCACCGAGGCGGGCTACGTGGGCGAGGACGTGGAGAACATCCTCCTCAAGCTGATCCAGGCCGCCGACTACGACGTCAAGCGGGCCGAGACGGGGATCATCTACATCGACGAGATCGACAAGATCGCACGGAAGTCGGAGAACCCGTCTATCACCCGAGACGTGTCCGGAGAGGGTGTCCAGCAGGCGCTGCTCAAGATCCTGGAGGGCACCACGGCCTCGGTGCCTCCCCAAGGCGGCCGGAAGCACCCGCACCAGGAATTCATCCAGATCGACACCACCAACATCCTGTTCATCTGCGGTGGCGCCTTCGCCGGCATCGACACCATCATCGAGAACCGCATCGGCCGCAAGGGGATGGGCTTCCGGGCGGAGGTGCGCAAGGCATCAGAGCGCGACGACTCCGAGCTCCTCCGCCACGTGCTTCCCGAGGACCTGATGAAGTTCGGCCTCATCCCCGAGTTCATCGGCCGGCTCCCAGTGGTGAGCGCCGTGTCCCACCTCTACAAGGAGGCGCTCATCCGCATCCTGGTGGAACCCAAGAACGCCCTCACCCGTCAGTACAAGCGGACCTTCGAGCTCGACCACGTCGAGTTGGAGTTCACCGACGACGCCCTCGAGGCCGTGGCCGAGCAGGCCCTGCTCCGGGGCACCGGTGCCCGCGGCCTGCGGGCCATCCTCGAAGAGGTCCTCCTCGAGGTGATGTACGACCTTCCGAGCAGGACCGACATCTCCAAGTGCGTGGTGGACCGGGCCGTGGTGCTCGACAAGGTCCACCCGACCCTGGTGCCGCTGAGCCCGCCGACCAAGGCGAGCCGCAGTCGCCGGGCCGCCTCGTAAGCGAGCGCGCCGAGCGACGTCCCGGAACGTCGAGACGTCCCGCCCGCCCCGCCTGACCCCGTGACCTTCGCCGACCTCACCGAGGCGCTCGCCTGGCTCGACGGCCACATCGACTTCGAGTCGGCGATGCCGACCCGACGGACGCTGCCGTCGCTCGACCGCATGCGGAAGCTGGCTACCCTCCTCGGGGACCCCCACACGGCCTACCCGGTGATCCACATCACCGGCACCAACGGCAAGGGATCCACCGCGGCGATGACCAGTTCGTTGCTGGCCGCCATGGGACTCTCGGTGGGGACCTACACGAGTCCCAATCTGTCCAGGGTGAACGAACGGATCGCCCGCAACGGCGAGCCGATCGACGACGAGGCGTTCACCGACGTGCTCGACACACTTCGGCGGATCGAGTCGCTCATGGACGAGCCGCCCACCCGGTTCGAGCTGCTGACCGCCGCCGCGTTCACCTGGTTCGCCGACGAGGCGGTCGACGTCGCCGTGGTGGAGGTGGGTCTCGGGGGCACGTGGGACTGCACCAACATCGTCCACGCGGCGGTGTCGGTCGTCACCAACATCAGCTACGACCACACCGAGGTGCTCGGTCCGACGCTCGAGGACATCGCTCGGGACAAGGCCGGTATCTTCACCTCCGGCGGGCGGGCCGTGGTGGGGGAGACCGACCCCGTGCTCGTCGCCCTGTTCCGGGCAGCGGCCGAGACGGCCGGATGCCAGGAGATCTGGGTGCGCGGGATCGACTTCGCCTGCACCTCCAACCGCGTGGCCGTCGGCGGCCGGCTGGTCGACCTGCGCACCCCCGGGGGCGCCTACGGCGAGGTGCTCGTGCCGCTGCACGGGAGCCACCAGGGGGAGAACGCCGCCTGCGCACTCACCGCGGCCGAGGCATTCTTCGGCTCGCCGCTGCACGAGGACGTCGTGGCGGAGGGTCTGGCCGCCGTGCAGGTGCCCGGCCGCCTGGAGGTCATCGGGCGTCACCCGCTCGTCCTGGTCGACGGCGCACACAACGTCGCCGGCATGATGGTCCTGGCCCGGTCGCTTTCCGAGGAGTTCGCCATCGACGGGGAGACGACGGCTGTCGTCGGGATGCTGACAGGGCGGGACCCGACAGCCATGCTCGACGCGCTGGTGTCGGCCGGCGTCCGTTCGGTGATCGCCTGCGCCCCCGGGTCGCCCCGGGCGATGCCGGTCGGCGACCTGGCCGCCGCCGCCGATTCGCTCGGCATGGAGGTGGTCCTGTCCGCCACGCCGACGGAGGCGGTCCACCGGGCCGTCGAGCGGTCGGGCCCGGACGACCGTGTGGTGGTGTGCGGCTCCCTGTACGTCGTGGCCGACGCTCGCGAGGCGCTGCTGGCCCGGGACGCCTGAGGCTGTCCACTGCGGCCCCGGTCCCGGGAACGGCACTCCACCGGGACTGCGCCCCACCCGACGGGGGCGGTGCCCGGTCCCGACGTGACGCACGGCCGACGTGACGCATCGCCGGCGCGCCGTCGACGGGCCGATGACCTGGTGCCTAGGCTCGCTGCCGTGGTTCCCGCCGGTGACTTCGACTACGAGGCGAACGGCGCCGGCTACTCGGTCCGGCGCAGGCCTGACCCGACCATCGCCGAGCTCGTGCGGCGCAGCCTCGGGCCCGCCCGCACCGTCGTCAACGTCGGAGCGGGGGCAGGCTCCTACGAGCCGGAGGACCTGGAGGTCACCGCGGTCGAGCCCTCCGCCTCCATGAGGGCGCAGCGGCCGTCCGACCGCCCGGTGGCGATCGATGCGGTCGCCGAGGACCTGCCATTCGCCGACGACGCGTTCGACGCCGCCATGGCCTCGGTGACCGTCCACCAGTGGAAGGACCCGGACCGAGGTCTGCGCGAGCTGCGGCACGTCAGCCGCGGGCCCGTCGTGGTCCTGACCTTCGACGGCGAGGCGCTCGACCGGTTCTGGCTCGCAGGGTATGCGCCGGAGCTCATCGCCGCCGAACGACGCCGGTACCCGGGGATCGACCGCATCCGCGAGGCCCTCGGCGGGACGGCGTCGGTCGCCGCCGTGCCGATCCCCGTCGACTGCCCGGACGGCTTCACGGAGGCGTACTACGCGCGACCCGAGCGGTTCCTCGATCCCGCCGTCCGCCGCTCCCAGTCGGCCTGGGGGTTCGTCCCGGCCGAGGACGAACGGCGGGCGGTGGACCGACTCCGGCAGGACCTCGAGACGGGAGCCTGGGACCGCCGTCACGGGTGGTTGCGCGAGGAGCCGGCCTACGTGGGGTCGCTCCGTCTCGTCGTGTCCGTGCCGGAGGCATGACCCGGGCGCGGGCGTCCGGCGGCTCCGGCGGCGTCCGGGGGCATCCGCTCGTCGGCGACCGCTCGCACAGGTCCGCTGCCACCGATGATGTCGTGCCGACGTAGACGAACCCTTGTCATTGACACGACGCCCATGGAAGCATGTGCTGATCGAGGCGATCGGGCGGGGGCGATGACGGCGCAGACGTGGTGCCTGGGGCCGTGCGGTCTGGGCCGGAGATGAACGGCACCTCCGACCGAGGGTTGGGGCTTCCCCGTCTGACCAGCCTGCGTTGGTACGCGGCGCTGTTCGTCTTCCTCTACCACTCGTCGACCTTCCTGCCGATACGACTCCTGAAGCCGTTCAACTTCGGTACGGTGGGCGTAACCTTCTTCTTCGTGCTGTCCGGATTCGTCCTGGCCTGGTCGACCAGGCCGGACCTGCCGGCGAAGACGTTCTACCGGCGGCGCGTGGCGCGCATCTACCCGAGCTACATCGTGGTGTTCGGCCTCGCCGTCCTGATGATCGCCATAGCGCCGGACATCGGCCTCAGTCGGGGATGGCTGGGGATCGTCACGACCGTCTTCATGGTGCAGGCCTGGATCCCGTCGTCGAACTACCCGGTCTTCTCCTACAACGCACCGGAGTGGTCGTTGTCGTGCGAGGCGTTCTTCTACGCCCTGTTCCCGTTCGTCCACAGGGGCCTACGGTCGCTGTCGGCCCGCCTTCGGGCCGCGGTGGTCCTCGCCTCGCTCGTGCTGGCGGTGACCGCGTCGGGACTGTTCACCCACACCCACTACAGCGCCGTGTACAGCAGTCCGCTCATTCGCCTCCCCGAGTTCATGTTCGGCATGTGGCTGGCCATCGTCGTGGAGAGCGGATGGCGGACGCGGATCCCCGTCTGGGCGGCGGTGATCATCGCCGGTGTGGCCTACGAACTCGCCCGACGCGTCGGAGTCGAGGCGCTGTCCGGCCACGGCGACTACGTCGTGCTCCTTCCGATCGGCCTCCTGCTGGCTGCTGCCGCCACCACCGACCTCGCAGGCAGGTCTGGCTTCCTGGCCACCCCGGTATCCGTCTACCTGGGTGAGGTCTCCTTCGCCTTCTACCTCGTTCAGCTGCCTGTCCTCGTGCTGCTGGATCGGACGGAGCCGTGGCGGCGGTCCTGGACCGAGGTCCGGTCCGTCGAACTGCTCGCCGTGTCGTTCCTGTGCACCCTGGCGGCTGCCGCCCTGCTTCACCATGTCGTCGAGATCCCGCTGCAGCGCAGGCTACGTGGTCCCGGTGCGGCGTCGATCGCGACCGAGGACCCCGAGCAGCTCGCGGGGGAGACCGCGTCCCGAGGCCGGGGCATCGGCCGCCGGACTGCCGCGACGGAGTCGGGTGACGAGCTGGGTGCGGCGCCGGACCGGCCGGTGACGGGCGCCGGCCCCGGCGCCGGGTGACGTGCGGGCGCCCCCCGGCTATCGGCTAGCCTGCCCCGCTTGTGGGACGCACACTTGTCATCGCCAAGCCCGACGCCGTCGAACGCGGTCTGTCCGGTGAGATCATCAGCCGCCTGGAGCGAAAGGGACTCCGCCTGGTCGCGGCCGAGCTGCGCACCCTGACCGCCGAGACGGCCCAGGCGCACTACGCCGAGCACGACGGCAAGCCGTTCTTCGGCGAACTGGTCGCCTTCATCACACGGTCACCGGTGCTGGTCATGGTCGTCGAGGGCCCGGACGACACCTTCCGGGTGGTACGCAACCTGATGGGAACCACCAATCCGGTGGATGCCGCACCAGGCACCATCCGCGGCGACCTCGCCATCGAGATGGGCGAGAACCTGGTGCACGGCTCGGACTCGAACGAGTCGGCCGAGCGGGAGATCGCACTCTTCTTCCCCGGCCTGTAGTCCCCGGCCAGCCGATCCCCGGGCCCGGGAGGACAGGGTGGGGCCGCCCGGAAAGGCCCCTTCCCCAGGGACGATCCTCCTGACCTGGCCCGGGGCCGCCGGCGAGGCCGAGGTGGCGGTGGGCGCCCTTGTGCCGCCCTGCCGCATCCCGTAGCCTGAGGGGCACATGCCAGCTGCCTCGAAGTGCCAGCGCAGCGGAAGCCCGGCCTGGTCACGCGCCCCCGTGTCCTCCAAGCCGATGATCGACAGAGGAGTGCATCTCTGATGCGCGACAACAGTTTCTCCCTCCTGGGACGCGACATGGCCGTGGACCTCGGCACCGCCAACACCCTGGTCTACGTGCGAGGTCGCGGCATCGTGCTGAACGAACCCTCGGTGGTGGCCGTCAACACCAAGGACGGTCGGCCGTTGGCCGTCGGTGCCGAGGCCAAGCGCATGATCGGCCGCACCCCCAGCCACATCCAGGCCATCCGCCCGCTGAAGGACGGCGTGATCGCCGACTTCGAGATCTGCGAGAAGATGCTTCGCTACTTCATCCACCGGGTGCACCAGCGGCGCTTCGCCAAGCCGCGCATGGTCATCTGCGTCCCGTCGGGTATCACCGGGGTCGAGCAGCGCGCCGTCATGGAGGCCGCCGAGTACGCCGGGGCGCGCAAGGCCTACATCATCGAGGAGCCCATGGCCGCCGCCATCGGTGCCGGTCTGCCCGTGCACGAGCCGACCGGCAACATGGTGGTCGACATCGGCGGCGGCACCACCGAGGTGGCGGTCATCTCCCTCGGTGGGATCGTGACGAGCCAGTCCATCCGCATCGGCGGGGACGAGCTCGACGAGGCCATCGTGTCCTTCGTCAAGAAGGAGTACAGCCTGGCGCTCGGCGAGCGCACGGCCGAGGAGATCAAGATCGCCCTCGGGTCCGCCTACGAGCTCGAGGAGGAGCTGCACGCCGAGATCCGCGGCCGTGACCTCGTCACCGGGCTCCCCAAGACCGTCGTGATCTCGACCCAGGAGATCCGCCAGGCCATCGACGAGCCGGTGTCGGCCATCGTCGATGCCGTCAAGGTCACGCTCGACCGTACCCCGCCCGAACTGGCCGCCGACATCATGGAGCAGGGCATCGTCCTCACCGGTGGCGGCGCCCTGCTGCACGGACTCGAGAGCCGTCTGACCCAGGAGACGGGCATGCCCATCGTGGTCGCCCGGGACCCGCTGAACTGCGTGGCCATCGGCAGCGGCCAGTGCCTGGAGGAGTTCGAGGCCCTCAAGCAGGTCCTCATCACCTCGTCGGCTCGCTGACCACCGGGGCAGCCGTACTCTCGTGGCGATGCCGCGGCGCTCCCGCCGCCCCCGGACGACCCTGCTGATCCTCGTCCTGGCGGCAATCTCCATCATCACGCTGGACGCCCGGGGCGGGTTCCACGTCGTGACCTCGGGGGTCCGCTCGGTGGCGGCCGACGCCCTGGCCCCGGTGCGGTCCGGGGTCAACGCCATCGTCGAGCCGATCGGGAGCTTCCTGGCCGGGTCCGTCCACTACGGCGCCGTCCGCGAGCAGAACCAGAAGCTCCAGGCCGAGATCGACCAGCTCAAGATGGAACAGGCGGCATCCGCCCAGCAGATCCAGTCCTTGAAGCAGCTGTCGGCACTCCTCAATCTGCCCTACCTGGGCAACCTGCAGACCGTGTCGGCCGAGGTGACCGACTTCGGCACCAGCGATTTCGCCGCCAGCATCGACATCGACGTCGGGCGCAGTGACGGGGTGCAACTCAACATGCCGGTCGTCGGGCTCGGGGGACTGGTCGGTCTGGTCGTGGCCGTGAGCCACCACACGGCCACGGTCCGGCTCATCACGGACGGCCAGTCCGCCGTGGGAACCGTCTACGGGCCGGCACCGGGATCGCTGGCCGTCCTGAACGGCACCGGGGCGGGAAAGCCGTTGAGCGCCGACCTGGTCCCGTCGAACACGCCCCTCACCGACGGTGAGGTCTTCACCACGAGTGGGCTGCAGGGCGCGCTCTTCCCGCCCGGGATCCCCGTCGCCCGGGTGCAGACCGCCCGCACCGGGAGCACGGCGTCCCAGGAGTACGTGGCGCTCCAGCCCATGGCCGACCTGGAGCACCTCCGCTACGTGTCGGTGGTGCTGTGGGGGCCGAGCGCGTGACCCGTCGGGACGCGGCCCGGCTGACGCTGGTCGTCTTCGGGTTCGTGGTCGTCCAGCAGACGGTCATGCTCGACATCCGCATCGGGGGCGTCCACCCCGACGTCATGGTGCTGCTACCGATCACGGCCGGGATCATCGGTGGCCCGGCCCGGGGTGCGACCGTCGGGTTCGGCACCGGCCTGGTCGCCGATCTCTTCCTGCCCACGCCGTTCGGGCTGTCGGCACTGGTCGGGTGCGTGCTGGGGTTCGCCGTGGGGCTGGCTACGGTGGCCCTGGACCGCACGGCATGGTGGCTGGCACCGATGGCCGCCCTGGGGGGGAGCGCCCTCTACGAGGTGACCTACGGGGCACTCGGCTCGGTCCTGGGCCAGCCACAGATGCTCCATGTGGCCCTGGTGCGCATCGTCGTGGTGGTATCGGTCACCAACGCCGTCCTGGCCTGGCCCGCCGTGCGGGTGATGGCGTGGGGGATGGCCCAGTCCTCCACCGAGGGGATGCCGACCTCCGACGTCGGCGTGGGCTCGGCCCGGTGACGACCCCGGGTCCCGGTCCCTGGGGCCCGGGCGGCTGCGCCCGGGCCCGGCGCCCGGCGACGGCGGCACGGGTGCCCGAGGGAGCGTCCCGCGTACCGCCGGGTCGGCACGCTTGGGATACTGGGCTCCCGTGAGCCGCTCCCTGCGCCACCCCTTCGGCGAGAAGCGCATCTTCCGATCGCCCGCCGGCGCCAAGCCGACCCGCACCAAGTCCCGCCAGCCGCGCATGCGCCAGAGCCGGTTCTCGGTCGAGTCGCTGCTCGACGCGCCCGACACCACCGAGGCCAGGCCCGGCCTCCGCCTCCGCATCGTCGGGGTCGCCGTGGTCGTCCTGTTCGCACTCCTCGGACTGCGCCTGTGGGCGCTCCAGGTCCTCCAGGCCCCGGCGGCCGCCCAGGCCGTGGTGGCCAACCAGATCCGGGCCGTCGCCGTGACTCCGACCCGGGGGTTGATCCTGGACCGGAACGGCTACCCGCTGGTCGACAACGTGGTGACCGAGGAGATCACCCTGTCCCGGGTGGCCGCCCAACAGGATCCGGGGGTCATCGGCAGGTTGGCGGCGGTGGTGGGGGAGTCGACGGCGCAGGTCGAGGCGTCCATCGCCAACCTGCAGTACAGCCTGTACAAGCCGGTCCCCATCCTCAGCAACGCCCCGCTCGCCGACGTCGTCTACATCAAGGAGCACCAGTCCGAATTCCCCGGCGTCGCCTCCGTGCAGAGCACGCAGCGCAGCTATCCCCAGACGCAGCTTCCCGGCCCCGCCCAGGGGACCTACCCGGCAGCACAGGTCCTCGGCTACGTGGGCACGATCAACGCCGCCGAACTGCAGTCACGGGCGTCCCAGGGGTACCAGGCCGGGGACGCCTTCGGTCAGTCGGGCCTCGAGTACCAGTACGAGACGGAACTGCACGGCATCCCGGGCAGCCAACAGCTCGAAGTGACCCCCCAGGGCCAGGTGGCCGGCGTCCTGAAGTCGACACCCCCGACGCCGGGCGACGACATCGTGACCAACATCGACACCAATCTGCAGCAGGTGGCCGACAACGCGCTGGCCAGCCAGATCCTGAACCTACGCAGGACCTACGACCCGGCCTGCAACTCCAATTCCGGGTGCTACCCGGCCGCCACCGGTGGCGCCGTCGTGGTGATGAGCCCGCAGACCGGAGCCGTGTACGCCATGTCGTCGTACCCGAGCTATGACCCGTCCGTCTGGGTGGGCGGCATCACCCAGTCCGAGTACGCCTCACTGTCCGACCCGGCAAACAACGAGCCGCTGCTCAACCGGGCCATCGACGGGCTGTACATCCCGGGGTCGACGTTCAAGCTCAACACGGCGACCGCCGCCCTCCAGACGGGCCTCATCACCCCGGGATTCACCTACTACGACAGCGGCGTCTTCAAGACCCCGGACTGCCAGTACAACAGCACCACCTGCACCTTCCACAACAGCAGCGGGGACCCGACCGGCGACTACGCCGTGTCGTCCGCCCTGACCGTGTCGAGCGACGACTTCTTCTACAACCTGGGCTACAAGTTCTACGCCCAGGCCGCCCAGTACGGGCAGACCCCGATCCAGGACCAGGCCGCCCAGTACGGCCTGGGCGAGCTGACGGGGATCGACCTGCCCGGCGAGGCCCAGGGGCGGGTCGACAGCCAGGCCGAGCGGGAGAAGCTCCATGCCGAGGCACCCAAGGCCTTCCCCAACACCACCTGGTACACGGGCGACAACATCGAGATGGCCTTCGGCCAGGGCGGCACGTACATCACCCCCATCGAGCAGGCCGTGGCCTACTCGACCTTCGCCAACGGAGGGACGCGCTACGCCCCGCAGGTGGCCGCCGGTGTGGTGAGCCCGTCAGGGCAGGTCGTCAAGCGCTTCGCACCGCAGGTGACCGGTCACGTGGCACTGTCCCCATCGACGTACCAGGCCCTGCTGACCGGGTTCACCGGGGTGGTGCAGAGCCCGGACGGCACCGCCTACGGCACGTTCCGGGGCCTGGACTTCCCCGGCGGACTGGCCGGCAAGACGGGGACCGCCGACACGGTGCCGGGCAAGGAGCCCACCGGCTGGTTCATCGGGTTCGGGCCGACGGCCAGCCCCCAGTACGTGGTGGTCTGCGTCATCGACCAGGCCGGGTACGGCGCCACGGCGGCGGCCCCGGTCGTCCGTGACATCTACAGCTACCTGGCCACCCACCCGATCGGCCCCGCGGCGATCCCCCCGCCGGCCACCGCCTCGCGGAGCTCGACCCCGGTGCCCCTGCCGGTCCTGGCGGCGACGCCGGGCGCCACCACCACGACCACCACCACGACCTTGCCGGGCTGATCCTGACGGCCGCTGCGGGCACGGGCGGTACACCGTCGGACACCCTGTCCGGCGGGTGTCCGGGGTGCCCCTAGGATGGAGGGGGACATGGAGTCTCTCTGGCCACGGATCGAGCCGCTCCTCGCCCACGTGACGAAGCCCGCCCGCTACATCGGGGGGGAACTCGGCGCCCAGGAGGTGGTCCATCGCCCCGACGCGGTGTCCTGGCTGCTGGTGTACCCGGACACCTACGAGGTCGGCCTGCCCAACCAGGGCCTCCAGATCCTCTACGAGATCCTCAACGAGCGCGACGACGCCGTCGCCGAACGGTCCTACGCGCCGTGGGTGGACATGGAGGCGGCCATGCGCAGCGCCGACCTCCCGCTGTTCTCGGTCGAGAACCACCTGGCCGCCTCCGGCTTCGACGTGCTGGCGTTCAACCTGTCGGCCGAGCTCGTCTACACCAATGTCCTCAACCTGATCGACCTGGCCGGCGTCCCGGTCCGGGCCGCCGACCGCACCGTGGGGCACCCGGTGGTGATGGCCGGGGGTCACTGCGTCTTCAATCCCGAGCCGCTGGCGGACTTCGTCGACTGCTTCGTCCTGGGCGACGGTGAAGAGGTCGTCAGCGAGCTCAACGAGGTGCTCGCCGCCTTCCACGCGGGCCCTGCCCGTGACGGGGCACGGGGCCAGGACCGCGAGGCACTGCTGCGGTCGCTGTCCCGGGTGCCGGGGGCCTACGTACCCTCCTGTTACGACGTCGCCTACGACCAGGCGACCGGGAGGCTGGCGGCCATCACTCCCCGGTTCCCGGACACGCCGGCCCGGGTGGAGAAGCGCACGATCACCGACCTGGGCGACTGGCCCTACCCTCGCCGGCAGCTCGTCCCGCTGATCGAAGTCGTCCACGACCGGCTCAACGTGGAGCTGTTCCGCGGCTGCACGCGGGGCTGCCGGTTCTGTCAGGCGGGGATGATCACCCGGCCGGTCCGCGAGCGGCCGGCCGACCAGGTCCGGACGATGGTCACCGCCGGCCTCGAGCGCACCGGCTACGACGAGGTCGCCCTGACCTCACTGTCGAGCGCCGACTACTCGGGCATCGAGGAGACGGTCACCGGGATCATCGACGACCCGTCCTGCTCGGGCCAGGTGTCGGTGAGCCTGCCCAGCCTGCGCGTCGACGCCTTTACCGTGGGGACGGCCGCCCAGATCCAGCGGGTACGCCGCACCGGCCTGACCTTCGCCCCCGAGGGCGGGACGTGGCGGATGCGCCAGGTGATCAACAAGCTCATCCGTGAGGAGGACCTCTACGCCGCCGTCGACGCCGCCTTCAGCCAGGGGTGGAAACGGGTGAAGCTCTACTTCCTGATCGGCCTGCCCACCGAGACGGACGAGGACACCCTGGGGATCGTGGCCCTGGCCAAGCAGTGCGTCGCCATCGGCAAGCGCTACCACCCCTCGGTCACGGTGACCGCGTCGGTCGGCGGCTTCGTGCCGAAGGTGCAGACGCCGTTCCAGTGGTTCGGCCAGAACACCATCGAGGAGCTCACCCGCAAGGTCCACCTGCTCCGTGACGCCGCCCGCCCCGTCCGGGGGCTGACCATCCGGTGGCACGACCCGAAGGCCACGGCGGCCGAGGGGATCGTCAGCCGCGGCGACCGGCGGATGGGAGCGGTCGTCGAACAGGTGTGGCGCAACGGCGGCACGTTCCAGGAGTGGTCGGAGCATTTCGACCTGGACCTGTGGACCGACGCCCTGGCGGCACACGGGATGACCCTCGAGGACGCCGTCTACCGCCACCGGACCGAGGACGAGGTGCTGCCCTGGGACCACGTCTCGGCCGGCCTCCACCGGGACTTCCTCTGGCAGGACTGGAAGGACGCCCTGGCCGAGCACGGGCTGCCCGACTGCCGGTGGACCCCCTGCTACGACTGCGGCGCCTGCACCGGTTACGGGGTCGAGCACGTGGTGGCCTCAGCCGTCCCGCCTGCAGGCGGGAGCCAGGGTACCGGGCAGGATCTCTCGTCCGGGGGCCAGGTGCCGGTACGATTCCTTCCCACGGCGCCATCCGGCGCCGCCCCGGCCCGAGGGCCGGGTGGGAGCGCCGTGGCGCTGGCGAACGAAGGGGGGGGCTGACGTGCGTATCCGGTTCCGCTTCTCCAAGCTCGGCAAGATCCGGTTCACCAGCCAGCGCGACGTCGCCCGGATGTGGGAGCGGGCGCTGCGCCGGGCCCGCCTCCCCCTGGCCTACACCGAGGGATTCTCCCCCCGGCCCCAGCTCAGCTTCGGCCTCGCCCTGCCGACGGGCGCCGAGTCACTGGCGGAGTACCTCGACGTGGCCCTGGACCCGGGGCGCGCCGCCGAGACCGGTGTCGACGTGGCCACCCTGACCGGTCCCCTGAACGCGTTCCTGCCCGCTGGGATCGAGATCGAGGAGGCAGTGGTGGTGGAGCGGTCCAAGGACTCGCTCCAACAGATCGTGACCTCGTGCTCGTGGACCATGCGGCTGGCCGGCGTCGGTCGTGAGGACCTGGCGGTCGCCGTCGGAGCGCTCCTGGCGGCCGATGCCGTGCCGATCACCCGAGAGCGCAAGGGGCGCCAGGAGATCGACGACCTCCGGCCGTCCGTGCTCGCCCTGGCCGTGGCCGACGCCGCGCCGGACCGGGTCATCGACCCGACGGGTCGCACCGTCGGCCTCGTCGCCGAGCTCTCGACCCAGCCACGCGGGGTCCGCCCCGTCGAACTCGTCCGCGGCCTGATCGCGGCGTCGGGCGCTCAGCCCGGCGCGACGCCCGAAGGGTCGGCCAGCGACGGCCGCCCCGGAAGTATCCCGGTCCTCGACCGGGCCTGCAGGACACAACAGTGGATCGAGCGCGACGGGCTCCGCCAGGAGCCGCTCCTCGCCCGGGTCGTCCCGGGCGGAGCAGACCGCGCCATGCACGCCCTGGAGCGTGCGTCGTGAGCAGTTTCAGAAGGGAATTCGATGTCAGAAGCACCTACCGGGCAGACGCCCGGGGCAGATTCGCCCCCCTCGTCGCCGACAGCCCCAGCCGACCGCGCCGCGGTCGGTGCCCCCGCCCGTGTCCCGGAGGCGCCACGCGTCGCTGACGTGGCCGCCGGCACCCCACCGGGAGGCGGACGGACCGACCAGCCGGGCACCTCGTCCGGCACCTCTCCCTCGGACAACGGGTCGTCCGAGGGGCCCGGCGCGTCCACGGGACCGGGAGACGGCGGCAGGTCCGGGAGCAACGGGTCCGCCACCGCCCTCGCCACCGCCAACGGGATCGATTCCGGGCCCGGCACCGGCTCGGCCAACCGCCGGCGTCGCGGGTCGCGGGGCGGCCGGGGCAGGGGACGTCCCGGGGGGGACGGCACCTCCGCCGGCGCTACGGAGGACGCCAAGCCGTCCCCGGCCGGCTCCACCTCCACCGATCCGCGGGGCGACGGCACGTCCAGGGACGGTCCCACCCCGGGCGACACCTCGTCCCCACCGACCCCACGTGCCGCCGAGCCACCTGGTGGCGGTAGCAGTGGCGGTGGCACGCAGCCGGCACCACCGACGCCCGATCGCCCGAGGATCGGCGACACGCGCCCCTCGATCGGCGATACCCGCCCGGCTCCGGCCGGATCGGCGCCGGCACCGGCTCCGCAGCCCGCCCGCGGCGGCCGCAGCCGGAACCGGGGCGGTTCGCGTTCGGGCGGCAGCGGTGCAGGCAGGGGTGGTGCGGCCGTGGCCGCCACGTCGGGCGGGGCCGGCACCGAAGCGAAGGCTCGGGCGGCTGCTCCTCGTGCGTCACAGGCGGCGGTCAGGGCCGAGGGCGCCGACCGCGGTGAGGGCCGCCGTGGCGGCCGCGAGCGTCGGGGCAAGGCCGTCGGCCGCTACCAGATCTGTGTCCACGTCCGCCCGGACATGACCCAGATCGCCCTGCTCGAGGGCCGGACGCTCGTCGAGCACTACATCTCGCGTGCCTCGGACGACGCCACCCAGATCGACGGCAACATCTACCGGGGCCGGGTGCAGAACGTGCTGCCGGGCATGGAGGCCGCCTTCATCGACATCGGCACCCCGAAGAATGCGGTCCTCTACCACGGGGACGTCCGCTACGACACCGACGACGTGGAGTCGGGCAAGGGCGGTGGCCAGCCCCGGATCGAGCAGCTGCTCAAGCCGGGCCAGACGATCCTGTGCCAGGTCACGAAGAACCCGATCGGGGCGAAGGGCGCCCGCCTGACCCAGGAGGTCTCACTTCCAGGTCGCTTCGTGGTGCTCGTGCCGAACTCGACCGCCTACGGCATCTCCAAGCGCCTCGAGGACGCCGAGCGCAAGCGCCTCCGACGGATCGTGGACGCCGTCCGCCCCGAGGGCCACGGGCTCATCGTCCGCACGGCGGCGGCCGGGGCCAGCGCCGAGGAGCTCGAGCACGACATCCAGCGGCTCGTCGACCAGTGGGACTCGATCGCCGCCGACTCGCTGAAGGGCCAGGGCGCAGCCCTGCTCTACCGTGAGCCGGCCATCGCCGTGCGGGTCATCCGGGAGGAGCTCAACCGGGAGTACCGGGCCGTCGTCATCGACGACCGGGCCCTCTACGAGCAGGTCCGGGACTATGTCGGTGCGGTGAACCCCGAATTGGCCGACCGGGTGGAGTACTTCGACCCCGGGGTCGAGGAACTTCCCATCTTCGAGCGGTTCCACGTGCACGAGCAGCTGCACAAGGCCCTCGACCGGAAGGTCTTCCTCCCCTCGGGCGGCTCCCTCGTGATCGACCGCACCGAGGCGCTGACCGTCATCGACGTCAACACGGGCAAGAACGTGGGCACGACCAACCTCGAGGAGACCGTCTACCGGAACAACCTCGAGGCGGCCGAGGAGGTGGCCCGTCAGCTGCGCCTGCGGGACATCGGTGGGATCATCGTGATCGACTTCATCGACATGGAGATCCGGGAGAACCGGGACAAGGTCGGAGCCGCCCTGCGTACCGCCCTGGCCAGGGACAAGACCCGCACGCAGGTCTTCGACATCTCGGAGCTGGGACTCGTGGAGATGACCCGCAAGCGGGTCTCGGAGGGCCTGATCGAGTCGATGTCGACCACCTGCGCCGTGTGCGAGGGCAGGGGAATAGTATTTGACGACCCGGAGCTGTAGGCTGTCACCCCTATGTACGCAGTCATCAGAACCGGAGGCAAGCAGGAGCGAGTGGCCGAGGGCCAGGAGCTCCGTGTGGAACTGCTGGGCGAGGAGCCCGGTGCGGAGGTGACCTTCGAGCCCGTCCTCGTGGTCGACGGCGACACCGTCCTGGCCACGCCGGCCCAGTTGGTGGGCGCCACGGTGACCGCGACCGTGACGGGCGAGGAGCTCGGGCCGAAGATCCGCGGCTACACCTACAAGAACAAGTCGAACCAGAGCACCCGGTGGGGACACCGCCAGCGGTACTCGACCATCGCCATCACCGGCATCACCGCCGGCTGAGCCGCTGCCCCGCCGACCCGGGCGCACCGCGCCGGGTCCAACGGCCACGACTCACCTCACCACGACTCACCTCACCACGACTCAGCACAAGGAGCACCTCACATGTCCAAGACCAAGGGTGGCGGTTCCACCAGGAACGGGCGCGATTCGAACGCCCAGCGCCTCGGCGTCAAGGTCTTCGGCGGCACCGACGTGCGCACCGGTGCCATCATCGTGCGCCAGCGCGGGACCAAGTTCCACCCCGGCCTGAACGTGGGCCTGGGGAAGGACGACACACTGTTCGCCCTGGCGGACGGGACCGTCCAGTTCGCGAGCCGCAAGGGCCGCAAGCTGGTCGACGTCGTCCCCGCCGACTGATCCACGTCGCTCCCGTGCCCTCCCGGACCCTCGACTTCGAGGGCTGCGTCAACTTCCGGGATCTCGGGGGCTACCGGACCTCCGACGGCCGATCCGTCGCCTGGCGGCGCCTGTTCCGGGCCGACGGCCTCAACAAGCTCAGCCCGGCCGACCTCGTCGCCATGACCGAGCTGGGGCTCACCACGGTCATCGACCTGAGGACGCTCGACGAGGCGGAGCAGCGGGGGAGCTTTCCGGTCGACGAGGTCCCGGTCCGCTACGTGGGGCTGCCGCTGACCGACGTGCTCCCGGCGACCGAGGAGCTGCCGGACTGGAAGGAGGCGGCCTACGTCGCCACCCGCTACGGCGCCATGGTGACCGACGGGGGGCCGGTGCTGACCGAGGCCATCCACGTGCTCGCCTCGGGCGATGCGCTCCCGGCAGTGATGCACTGCAGCGCCGGCAAGGACCGGACCGGCGTGCTGTCGGCGCTGGTGCTCGCCTTCCTGGGAGTCCCCGACGAGACGATCGTCGAGGACTACGCCCTGTCGGCCGCGGCCATGGGGCGCCTCCTCGAGCGCCTGAAGGCCGAGTACCCCGATGCGGCCGACCAGGTGGAACGGTACGCCCCGGCCATCCTGCACGTGGTCCCCGAGACCATGGAGCAGTTCCTGGCGTCGATCCGGCTCGAGTACGGCTCCTACGACGAGCTGGCGGAGTCCCTCGGCGTGGTGGAGGCGATGGATCGCCTGCGCGCCACGGTGCTGGTCGAGGACTGATCTCGGGGGCCGGCCTCCCCGCAGCCGACCCGTGAGAACCACCCCCACTGCTCGTTCCCTCCTCGTTCCCCACGGTGCCCACCGGATGGCGCGCCGTTCGCGCCCGACGTCCCCGCAACGGGGGCGCAGACCCCCGATCGGTAGGATCGTCCCCATGTCCGGCTTCGTCGACGAGGCGCAACTCCATGTGAAGGCGGGCGACGGCGGCGCCGGCGCGGTCGCCATGCGGCGGGAGGCCCATGTCGACAAGGGCGGCCCCGACGGTGGCGACGGCGGTCGGGGCGGCAACGTCTGGCTGGTCGCCACCACCAACCAGTCCTCCCTCCTGCCCTTCCGTGACCATCCGCACCGGGCGGCCGAGAGCGGCGGCCACGGGGGCGGGAAGAAGAAGCACGGTGCGCGTGGCAAGGACCTCGAGGTCCCGGTGCCGGTGGGGACACGGGCCCGACGGGCCGACGGGACCCTGTTGGCCGACCTGGCCACTAGCGGCGACCGGTGGCTGGCGGGCGAGGGTGGCCGGGGCGGGCGGGGCAATGCCAGCTTCCTGTCCAACAACCGGAGGGCCCCCACGTTCGCCGAGCAGGGGGAGAAGGGCCACGAGGAGTGGTACGACCTCGAGCTCGCCCTGGTGGCCGACGTTGCCCTGGTGGGTTACCCCAACGTGGGCAAGTCGACCCTGATCTCGCGCATCTCGGCGGCCAAGCCCAAGATCGCCGACTACCCCTTCACGACGCTCGAGCCCCATCTGGGTGTCGTCCGGGCCGACGACCAGGCGAACTTCACCGTGGCCGACATCCCCGGCCTGGTCGAGGGCGCGGCCGAGGGCAAGGGACTCGGCCACCAGTTCCTGCGGCACATCACCCGGGCGCGGGTGCTGGTGATCCTGGTCGAGCTCGACCCGGTGACCGGCGTGCCCCCGGCGGAACAGCAGCGGGTCCTGATCGACGAACTGCGCCGGTACCAGCCTGACCTGTTGGACCGCCCCCGACTCGTGGTCGGGTCCAAGGCCGACATGGTCGCCCCCGAGGACCTGCCGGAGGCGGCCACCGCCGAGACCTTCGACCGTGCCGGGCCGGTCGGGGCCGGGAACTCCGCCGCCACCGATGCCACCGACGACGGGTTCCACCCCGACCTGGTGATCTCCTCCGTCACCGGGCAGGGGATCCCCGCCCTCGTCGGTCGCCTGGCCACCCTGGTCGAGGGCGCCCGGACGGCCGAGCCCGAGGCCGACGGGACCATCGTCATCCACCGGCCACTGCCCGAGGGGTTCTCGGTCGAGCGGGTGGGGGAGCACGAGTTCGCCGTGTTCGGCAAGGTGGCCGAGCGGGCCGTGGCCCTCAACGACGTCACCACCGACGAGGCCGCCGACTACGTCCAGGGCCGGCTGCGGCGTCTGGGCGTGGACCGGGCGCTGGCCAGGGCCGGCGCCCGGGACGGCGACACCGTCCACATCGCCGACCTCACCTTCACCTGGTACCGGGACCAGCCCGAGTTCACGGGTCAGCCCGCCAGCAGGCGCCGCAACCGCTGATGTCCGGAGTCGCCGGCGGCCGCACCCTGGTGGTGAAGATCGGGTCGTCCTCGGTCACGACCACCGAGGGCCGGGTGGACACCGATGCCATCGACAAGCTCGCCGACGAGGTCGCCCAGGCCCGGGCGGCCGGGCACCGGGTGGTGGTCGTGACCTCGGGTGCCATCGCCGCCGGATGGACGAGCCTGTCCGAGGGACGGCCCCGCCCCGGTGACCTGGCCACGCTCCAGGCGGTGGCCGCCGTGGGCCAGCACCTGCTGATGCGGGTATGGAGCGACGCCCTCGGCCGGCACGGTCTGGCCGCCGGCCAGGTGCTGCTGGCTCCGCTCGACTTCGTGCACCGGAGCCAGTACCTGCATGCCCGCCAGACCCTGGGCCGACTGCTGGAGCTCGGTGTGGTCCCGGTCGTCAACGAGAACGACGCCGTGGCCGACGAGGAGATCCGCTTCGGCGACAACGACCGGTTGGCCGCCCTGGTCGCCCACCTGGTGGGCGCCGGGCTCCTGGTGCTCCTGACCGACACCGCCGGCCTCCTCACGGGAGATCCCCGGCGTGAGTCAGACGCGTCGCTGATCGAGGAGGTCGTCGAGATCGACCACGAGCTCGAGTCCATCGCCGGTGGCCCGGGCACGGCGGTGGGGAGCGGGGGCATGGGCTCGAAGCTGGCGGCGGCCAAGATCGCCGTGTGGTCGGGCATCGAGGCGGTGATCGCCGACGCCGGCCGACCCGGCGTACTCGCCTCCGTCGCCGTCGGGACCCCCGGAGTGGGGACCCGGTTCCGTCCCCGTGAGGTGGTGCTGCCGGCCCGCAAGCTGTGGATCGCCTTCGCCATCGGGGCTTCGGGATCGATCGTGGTGGACGCCGGGGCACGCCAGGCCCTCGTCGAGCGCGGGCGTTCGTTGCTGGCAGCCGGCGTGCTGTCGGTCCGCGGCGACTTCGGGGTCGACGACGCCGTGGAGATCCTGGGCCCGGACGGGGAGGTCTTCGCCAAGGGCCTGGTCCGTCACGCCGCCGCCGACGTGGCCGGGTGGGCCGGCCGCCGTTCCGAGGAGCTTCCCGAGGACGTGTCGACCGAGGTGGTCCACCGTGACGACCTCGTCGTGCTCGGGTAGGGGCCCCGACAGGATCGACTCAAGGCCCGACGGGATCGAGCCGAGGCATTGGTAGGGGCAAGCGATGCAACGCGACCACCGGCGCCCCGTCCTGCCCATCGACCGACCCTCCGACGCCCCGACCATGGAGATCTCCGTGAACCCATCACGACTCGGCCGTCTGATCGTCCGTCCACTCGTCGTCGGATCGGCCGCACTCGTGGCGGCATCGGCGGCCACGGTCATCGTCCCGGCCACGGCCACGGCGTCTGCGGCCACGGGACCTCCCCTGTCGGTCTTCGCCGGGACGGGAACCGTCGGCGCTCCGACTCCGGGCCCGGCCACGTCGTCGGCCCTGGACATTCCAAACGGCGTCGCGTTCGACCCGTCGGGCGACGTGTACATCGCCGACAGCGGCAACAACGAGGTGGACAAGGTCACCCCGTCGGGCACGCTGTCGGTCTTCGCCGGCACGGGCACCGCGGGCGCCCCGACCCCGGGACCCGCCACGTCCTCCTCCCTCGACGGCCCCGGCGGCGTCGCCGTCGACCCGTCGGGCGACGTGTACATCGGCGACAGCGGCAACAACGAGGTGGAGAAGGTCACCCCGTCGGGCACACTGTCGATCTTCGCCGGTAGGGGCATCGCGGGCGCCCCGACCCCGGGTCCTGCCACGTCCTCGTCCCTCGACAGTCTGAACCAGATCGCCGTCGACCCGTCGGGCGACGTGTACATCGCCGACAGTGGCAACGACGTGGTCGAGAAGGTCACGTCGTCGGGCAGGTTGTCGATCTTCGCAGGACGGGGCACCGCCGGCACCCCGACACCCGGTCCGGCCACCTCGTCGGCCCTGAACTATCCGGGAGGCGTCACCGTCGGTCCGTCAGGCGATGTGTTCATCGCCGATTTCGGTAACGACGTGGTGGAGAAGGTCACCCCCTCGGGCACCCTGTCGATCTTCGCCGGAAAGGGAAGCTCCGGCGCCCCGACCCCCGGTCCGGCCACCTCGTCCGCCCTCGGTGGTCCGGCGTTCGTCGCCGCCGATTCCTCGGGCACCGTGTACATCGCCGACTACGGTGCCGACGTCGTGGAGCGGGTCACCCCGACGGGCACGCTGTCGATCTTCGCAGGACGGGGCACCGCCGGCACCCCGACCCCGGGTGCGGCAACCTCGTCGGCCCTGGACGAGCCCGTGGGTGTGGCCGTCGACCCGTCGGGCGACGTCTACATCGGTGACTCGTCCAACAACGTCGTCGAGAAGGTCACCCTCCCCGTGCCGACCATGCCGACCATCGGCAACCTGCCGTCGTCGGGGACGGTGGGGGACTCCTTCACCCCGATGGTCGTCACCTCGGGTGACGGTGCGACGTGGGTGACGTCGGACACGTCGGCCGTGTGCTCGGTGACTGGAACTACGGTCTCCTTCGTGGGCGCCGGCGCCTGTACGTTGACGGCCCAAGTGGGCGTCGGCGCAATCTTCGGCGCCGCATCGGGTGTGCCCCAGGCCGTTTCGGTCACGGTGCCGGAGGTGGTAGCGCAGTGCACCGGTGGGTACTGGATCGCCACTGCCGACGGCACGGTCCACCCGTTCGGGTCGGCCGCCGACTACGGCTCCCTGGCGCGTTCGGGCATCACGCCGGAGGAGCCCGTCGTCGGGATCGCCGCCACCCCCGACTGCAAGGGTTTCTGGCTGGTGGCCGCCGATGGGGGCCTGTTCGCCTTCGGTGACGCCGGGTTCTTCGGCTCGATGGGTGGCCGGCACCTCGACCAGCCGGTGGTGGGGATGGCGGGGACGCCACAGGGGGGGTACTACGAGGTGGCCGCCGACGGCGGCCTGTTCGCCTTCGGCCCCGGGGCGGGGTTCTTCGGCTCGATGGGTGGCCGGCACCTCGACCAGCCGGTGGTGGGGATGGCGGGGACGCCACAGGGGGGGTACTACGAGGTGGCCGCCGACGGCGGCCTGTTCGCCTTCGGCCCCGGGGCGGCCTTCCACGGCTCGATGGGCGGCCAGCGTCTCCACGGGACCGTGGTGGGGATGGCCGTCGATCCCACCGGCGGCTACTACGAGGTGGCCGCCGACGGTGGGGTCTTCAGTTTCGGAGCCCCCTTCCACGGTTCGACCGGGTGCCTGGACCTGGCCAGGCCGATCGTGGCCATCGTGGTCTCGGAGGACACCACCGCGGTCGGGGGAAGCACGGCCTGCGGGTCCGCCGGCACCCAGGCTCCGGGCGGCTATCAGTTGGCGGCCGGTGACGGCGGCGTGTTCAGCTTCGGTGACACCGACTTCGCCGGCTCCCTCGGAGGTGAGGGGGCCAACGACGTGGTGGGGATGGCCGACGCGTGACGGGCCCGGCGGTCCGACCGGTCATCGGGGACCGGTGCGCCGGGACACGGCTCGTCAGCTCTTCAGGATGCCCCCGATGATGGAGCCGGCCGTACTCCCGCCCGAGCTCTCCTGCTGGGGCAGGTAGGGGGCGATCGAGTGGGCCAGCTGGGAGATCGGCATCGTCTGGAGCCACACCATGCCCGGTCCGGTGAGTGATGCGAGGAAGAGGGTCTCGGCGCCGAACAGCAGGTTCTTGATGCCCTTGACCATGGTGATCTCGAAGCTCATGTCGGCGTCGAACAGTCCGACGTGCCCGGGGATCACCCGGAGGTTCTCACCCGGGGCCAGGTGGTACTCCATGAGCTCACCGGACAGCTCGATCCACGCGGTGCCCACGCCGGTGACCCGCTGGAGGATGAAGCCGCTGCCGCCGAAGATGCCGGCGCCGAGCTTCTGCTGGAACCCGATCGAGATGTTCACGTCCGAGGTGGCGGCCAGGAATCCGTGCCGGTGCACCAGGTACTCCCGGTCCGGGGCGATGGCCACCGGGCGGATCTCGCCGGGCATCTTGGCCGCGAACGACACGGTGCCGGGCCCCCCGGCGGCGTCGTAGCGGGTGACGAACAGTCCGCCGCCGGACACGGTCCGCTTGAGGGCCCCCATGACCCCCTTGGACCCTGCGCCCTGGGTCGAGGTGGACATCTGGATCGTCGAGGACATCCACGACACCTCGCCGCCGGGTGACACGACGGACTGTCCCGGTTGGAGATCGACGTGCAGGACCGGCATCACGGTCCCCAGGATCTGGTGGGCGACTCCGGCGGCGGCGTCCACGGCCTCCGGGTCGTCGGGGGACGGGGGCTCGACGGTGGACATACTCGATCCTCCTGGTCACGGGCCGGGCGCAGCGTCCCGGGATGCGGTCATCGTATCCGTGGCCCCCGTCGGGCCGAGGGACCGCGTCGGCGCCAGCGTCCGCACCGACCCCTCGGGAACGGCAAGTACGCTGGCCCGGTGCCGAACAGCCCGTCACCTGCGATGCTCGAGCTCGGCCGTGCGGCCGTGGCCGCCGGCCGCGCCGTGGCACGCTCGTCGTCGGCGACCCGCGACGACGCCCTCCGGCTCGCCGCCGACCTGCTCGAGGAGCGGTCGGGCGCCGTCCTGGTCGCCAATGCCGACGACCTGGCCCGGGCCACGGACGCCGGCGCCGACACCACCTCGCTCGACCGGCTCCGGCTCGACGAGGGCCGCATCGCCGGCATGGCCGCGGGCCTCCGGGACGTGGCCGCCCTGCCCGACCCGGTGGGTGAGGTCGTCGACGGCTGGGTCCGGCCCAACGGGCTGCGGGTGGAGCGGGTACGCGTCCCGCTGGGGGTCATCGGCATCATCTACGAGAACCGCCCGAACGTCACCAGTGACGCCGCCGGACTGTGCCTGAAGGCCGGGAACGCCGTCCTCCTGCGGGGCTCGTCGAGCGCCATCTCGTCCAACCGGATGGTGGCCGCCGCCCTGCGCGACGGCCTGGCCAAGGCCGGCCTGCCGGTCGACGCCGTGGGCCTGGTCGAGGACACCACCCGTGCCGGGGCCGTGGCGTTCATGCAGCTCACGGGCATCATCGACTGCCTGATCCCCCGGGGCGGCGCCTCATTGGTGGCGTCCATCGTGGAGCACGCCACGGTGCCCTACGTGGTCGACGGCATCGGCAATTGCCACGTCTACGTCGACGCTGCCGCCGACCTCGACATGGCCGAGTCGATCGTGGTCAATGCCAAGACCCAGCGGCCCGGTGTGTGCAACGCCGCCGAATCACTCGTCGTGCACCGGGACGTGGCGGCGGAGTTCCTGCCCCGGATCGCCGCCTCGCTCCGGGGCGTGACCCTGGTGGGCGACGAGGCCACCCGGGCCGTCCTGTCCGGGATCGGCGCGGCCACCGAGGAGGACTTCGCCACCGAGTTCCTCGGTCTCACGCTCAGCGTGGCCACGGTCGACGACCTCGACGCCGCCATCGACCACATCACCCGGTACGGATCGGGCCATTCCGAGGCCATCGTGACCCGGGACATCGCCGCGGCGGGCCGGTTCACCACGGAGATCGACGCAGCCGCCGTGGTGGTCAATGCCTCGACCCGCTTCGTGGACGGCGGGGAGCTCGGTCTCGGCGCCGAGATCGGCATCTCCACCCAGAAGCTGCACGCCCGGGGCCCGATGGGCCTCCGTGAGCTCACTTCCGTCAGATTCGTCGTCACAGGAACAGGCCAGGTACGTACATGAGCAGTCAACCGACCGACACGGACCCGCGTCACGGGTCCGCCCGCGGCGAGGAGATCACCACGGGGTTCCCGGAGGCGGGCCCGCCGCGCTTCGACTCGATCGATGCGGTGCGCACGGGGCTCGCCGGCGTGGACTACCTGGCCGACGACGGGATCTCGGGGGTGGTGTACCTGGCCGACCGGCTGGCCAAGCCGGTCCTGGTCGAAGGTCCGGCGGGGACCGGCAAGACCGAGCTGGCCAAGTCGGTGGCGCGCCTCACCGGTAGCCGGCTGATCCGGCTCCAGTGCTACGAGGGCCTCGACGAGTCCAAGGCGCTCTACGAGTGGAACTACAAGAAGCAGCTCCTGCGGATCCAGGCCGACTCGGGCCAGTCCTGGCAGCAGCTGGAGGAGGACATCTTCAGCGAGGAGTTCCTGCTCACCCGACCGCTGCTCGAGGCCATCAAGTCGACGGAGCCGGTCGTCCTCCTGATCGACGAGGTGGACCGTGTCGAGCTCGAGACCGAGGCGCTGCTCCTCGAGATCCTCTCGGAGTACCAGGTGTCGATCCCCGAACTGGGCACCGTGCGGGCCAGCCAGATCCCGCTGGTCTTCCTGACGTCGAACAACACCCGCGAGCTGTCCGAGGCCCTCAAGCGCCGCTGCCTGTACCTGCACATCGACTACCCCCAGCTGGAGCGGGAGCGGGCCATCATCGAGACCCGGGTGCCCGGGATCAGCCAGGCCCTCGCCGACCAGGTGGCCCGCATCGTGCGTTCGATCCGATCGCTCGACCTGAAGAAGGCCCCCTCGGTGTCCGAGACCCTCGACTGGGCCCGGACGCTGGTCGTCCTCGGTGTCGAGTCCATCGACGCCGAGCAGGCCAAGGACACGCTGCACATCCTGCTCAAGTACCGGTCCGACATCGACCGGGCGTCCAAGGAGCTGGCCAGCCTGGACACCGCGGACTGAATCGGGGACGGGCGTGCTGGACCTCCTGACCGGTTTCGTGGGCGAACTGCGCGCCGCCGGCATCCCCGTGTCCCTGTCGGAGCACCTCGACGCCGCCGAGACGCTCAAGCACGTGCCGCTCGAGGACCGCCAGGCCATCAAGTACACGCTCGGAGCCAGCCTGGTGAAGTCGTCCACCCACTGGCCCGCCTACGAGACGGCGTTCGAGATCTACTTCAGCCTCCGGGGCCCGGGCTACTCGATCGCCGGCCAGGACGACGGGGAGGACACCGAGCCCGAGACCGACGACGAGGGGTCCGGCCAGCCCGGACAGGGTGGGCGCCAGGGGAAGGGACGGGGCGGTGGCGGGGGTGAGGGCATGACCCCCGAGGAGCTCGCCGACATGCTCTACAAGGCGCTGCTCGGTGCCAACAGTTCGATGATCCAGGCCGTGGCCCGCCAGGCCGTCAGCCGCTACGGGGGCATGGAGGCGGGCCGGCCCGTCGGCGGCACCTACTACCTCTACCGGACGCTGCGGAACCTCGACCTCGACGCCGTACTGGAGCGGTTGATCGACCAGGCCCGCCAGGCCACGTCGGCCGAGAACGCCGACGAGGGCCACCGCGGGCCCGAGGTGACACTCACCCCGCTGGAGGAGCGCCTGCTGCGCGACGAGTACCAGGCCCGCATCGACCAGCTCCGCAAGGAGATCGAGAGCGAGATCCGCCGCCGTCTGGTGGCCGACCGCGGGAGCGAGGCGCTGGCCAGGTCCATCCGCAAGCCGCTGCCCGAGGACATCGACGTGATGCACGCCACCCGGGACGAGCTGGTGGCCCTGCGCAAGTCCCTCGCTCCGCTGTCGCGCAAGCTGGCGGTGCGGCTCGCCCGCAAGCGGCGCCACGGCCGCAAGGGCGCGCTCGACTTCCGCTCCACGGTGCGCCACTCGCTGTCGACGGGAGGTGTCCCGGTCGACCCCCGGTTCCGCTACCCCCGACCGTCCAAGCCCGAGATCATCGTGATCGCCGACATCTCGGGCTCGGTCGCCAGCTTCGCCCGGTTCACCCTCCACCTGGTGCACGCCATCAGCTCGCAGTTCTCCAAGGTCCGCAGCTTCGTGTTCATCGACGGGATCGACGAGGTCACCGGCTTCTTCGAGGGGGTCGACGACCCGTCGGACGCGGTGCACCGCATCAACACCGAGGCCGACGTGGTGTGGGTGGACGGGCACTCCGACTACGGCCACGCCCTCACCGTGTTCTGGGAACGGTGGGGCGAGGAGATCACGCCCCGCACCAGCGTGCTACTGCTCGGCGACGCCCGGAACAACTACCACGCATCGGGCTCGTGGGTCATCAGGGAGATCCGGGCACGGGCCCGCCATGTCTACTGGCTCAACCCCGAGCCCCGCGCCTACTGGGACTCGGGTGACTCCATCGTCGGCGAGTACGCCAACTACTGCGACGAGGTCGTGGAGTGCCGCACCCTGCGTCAGCTCGAGCGATTCGTCGGGGAGCTGGCGTGACCGGCCCGGCCACCGGGGCCGGGTCGGGCTTCGACGCGCTCACCGGGGCAGGCGAGGGCGCTCCCGAGGGACCCTCGCCCGAGGCGCCGCCGCCGGGCATCCGGACCATGGGGGCCAGCTCCCCGTCGGCCACCACCATCGTGCTCGTGCGCCACGGCGAGGCCGTGTGCAACGTCTCGGGCGTGTGCGGCGGACCGGTCGGCTGCACCGGGCTCACCGAGCGGGGCAGGGCCCAGGTGGCCGTGCTGCGTAGCCGCCTGGTCGAGACCGGCGAGCTGGCCGGCACCGACGCGCTCTACGCCAGCATCCTGCCCCGGGCAGTCGAGACGGCCGAGCTCCTGTCGCCGGCGCTGGCGCCGGTCGGCGACGACGGAGTGCCCGGTCGCCCCCCGGTCATCGTGCAGGAGTGCGGGTTCTGCGAGCTCCACCCCGGTGAGGCGGACGGTCTCGACTGGTCGGCGTTCAGCGCACGGTTCGGGAACCCGGACTGGGACTCCGACCCCGATCGGCCCATCGCCCCCGGGGGCGAGAGCTGGACCGGCTTCGTCCGCCGGGTGGCGGACATGCTCGACACCGTGGCCGACCGTCACCCGGGCGAGCTGGTGGTGGTGGCCTGCCACGCCGGGGTGGTCGAGGCGTCGCTGCTGGCCAAGACCCCGGTGGTCGACGGGCTGGACGGGGCCCGCATGCAATTGCGGACCCAGCACGCGTCGCTCACCACCTGGGAGGTCGTCGACGGCCGGTGGAAGCTGATGGGCTACAACGACGGGGCCCACCACCTGGGCACCGAGGGGGTGGCGGGAGGCGACGATGGCGTGACGGCGTCGGGCCGGTCGTGGATGACCATCGGCGCCAGCGAGCCGATCGGCTGACGGACGGGCCGACGGCGGCCGCCGTGCCCCGAGTCGGCCGAGGAGGGAGCCTTGCATGGCTGACGATCTGCACATCGACCTGACCGACCCGGACCTCTTCGCCGACGGACCGCCCCACGACGTGTACCGGTACCTGCAGGACGAGGCACCCGTGTACTGGCACGAGCCGACGGCGAACACCCCCGGGGGCGAGGGCTTCTGGTGCCTCACCCGACACGACGACGTGTCCTGGGCGGCCAGGCAGCCGCACCTCTTCTCCTCGGTCACCGGGGGCACCCGCGACGGCGGTGGCACCCTGATCGAGGACCTGCCGACCGGATTCGCCGCCGGCGTCCTTTTCAACATG
Source organism: uncultured Acidimicrobiales bacterium (assembly GCA_963841925.1). GTDB lineage: Bacteria > Actinomycetota > Acidimicrobiia > Acidimicrobiales > RAAP-2 > Bog-756. The sequence goes on along the minus strand of CAWJER010000014.1, from coordinate 276,694 downwards.
CAGGACGACCCCCGACACCACCACGTGCGTCGCCTCGTGACGCCGTCGGTCAGCCCGCGGGGCCTCCGCCGGATCGAGGCCGGACTGGCCGACCGGTGTGCCACGCTGCTCGACGAGGCGCTCGATCACGACCCGTGCGACTTCCTGGTCGAGGTGGCAGCCGAACTGCCGTTGCAGGCCATCGCCTCGCTCCTCGGTGTCCCCCAGGAGGACCGGCACTTCCTGCTCGACTGGGCCGATGCCACCCTCGACTACGACGACCACAATCCGGGGGAGTCCTCGACGCGGTCCCAAGAGGCGGGTGCGGCGATGTCCGCCTACTGCACCAGGTTGCTCGAGGAGAAGCGGTCGTGCCCGGCCGACGACATCCTGTCGATCATCGCCAACGCCGAGTTGCCCGAGGACGCCGGGCCGGGTGGGCCGCTCAGCGACCTCGAGCAGCAGATGTTCTTCCACCTGCTGGTGGCGGCGGGCAGCGAGACGACCCGCAACTCCATCACCGCGGGGCTACTGGCCCTCATGGATCGACCGGACCAGTGGGAGGCCCTGCGCACCGACCGCTCCCTCCTGCCCGGCACCGTGGAGGAGACCCTGCGCTGGGCGTCGTCGACGGTCTACAACCGCAGGACGGCCACCGAAGCGGTCGAACGACACGGGCGGCTGATCCGGCCGGGCGACAAGGTCGTGCTGTGGTGGCAGGCGGCCGACTTCGACGGGCGGGCCTTCGTCGATCCGCTCCACTTCGACGTCCGCCGGGACCCGAACCCCCACCTGGCCTTCGGGGCGGGCGGCCACTTCTGCCTGGGAGCCAACCTGGCACGGCTCGAGATCTCGTTGGTATTCGACGGCCTCCTCGACCGGGTGCGGTCGATCGAACCCGCCGGCCCGGTCGAGCGGACCCGCTCGAACAAGCACGCCGGCTTCCGCCACGCCCCCGTCCGCCTCCGCCGGGCGGTCGGCTGACGCCGGAGCGCGGCCCCGCTCACTCCTGGTGCGGGAATCCGGCGTGGCACGGGCACCTCTCTGGTTCAGCGCTCCCAAGGAGCGAGCGAGCGCGCGCCGTCGGCACCCCATGCCGACCGGGGCGGCAAGGCGTCCGTCGCAGGTTCGTGGGAGCTGGGCCCCACGCCCCATCGATCCAGGAGCGCGCCGGCGATGACGGCCAGGGTGTCCTCGACCGACGCGGCACCTGTATCCACGTCGATGTCGTAGTCGACGCCCCGGTGAACGCAATCGGCATACCGCGCCGCGACGCCGACGGGCCGGTCCCCACGCGCTCGATTCCCGGGCGACGGCGATCTCCCCATCGCACCGGACGCCGACCCAGACCGCGTCGATGCCGGCGAGGGCGGCTGTCCACCGACGCTGGTCGGCGCCGCCGTCGATGAGCACGTCGTCGATGACGACGTTCTGCCCGGCCCGGCAGAGCGCTGCCACCCCGTGCTGGAATCCCTCGTAGGCGCTTCGGAACGCCGGTCCCCGGCGGATCTCCCCGTCGACCACCGAGAGACCCGACCGGCTCCCGACCAGTTCGACGGGGAGCATCCAGATCAGGACGTCGATACCGATCAACAGCCAGTCACCGTCCATCGCGGACTGGACTGCCCTACCGATCGTGGACTTGCCCGAGCTCGATCCACCGTTCAGGACGATCACGCGGCCTGTCGCCGGGGACTCGGTCATCGACCGTCGACGTTAGCGCCCGTGACCCCGACCAGGCCTCCCGTCGAGGCCACCTGCACGGGTGCGCGACCCGTCGATCAGGAGCGAGAGCGATCCGTCGGGAACGACGAGCGACATGTCGCGCTGGGTACCCGGCACGCTCAGGCCCGTTGGCTCGAGGTCGAGGACCTCGCGGTGGAACTTCGCCGTTGCTTCGAGATCCTGGCGGCGAGGGCAACGTGGCTCACGCCTCGGAACGGTGGACCGGTCAAGGGATCGCCCTGTTCGGTCACATGGAGGACGCTGCGGCGGACAGGTGGCCGGTGGACGGCCCCGTCAGCGTACGAACCAGCGCCGGTCGCGGCCGAGCGTGGACCCGGCCGGTGAGCTCGGACGGGGCCGGGTCGAGCGACCGCGGACCGGAACGGTGAGGAGGGAAACGGGTCGTTCGCCCCTGGACTCCGTCATGCCTGGGGCGCAGAGTGGTGGTGAGGGATCCGAAGGGTTCCAGAGGTACGGGAACCACAGGGATTCCGGAAGGAGGCGCTTATGGGCAGCAGACATGGAGAGCCATCGTGAGAGCGGATGGCAGGGGATCGACCGGGACGTGTTCCGGTAGGCCCAGGTAGACCATCGGCAAGCAGCTCGACGTGGGAGCGTTGCAACGGCAAGAGGCAAGGATGCCCCTCTGGTTGCCATTCCCCGAGGTGTCCGGTCTCGCACTACAGGTGAAGTGAAGTGCCCGATCCCCGTCAGTTCGTGGGACGGGCGCTTTCGCGTGGGGTGGGCTCCCATCCCTCGACCCCACCGATGACGCTCAGCAGGCGTAGTCGTTGTCGAAGGCCGTATCCATGCCGCCCAACGGGTACGTTGCGCTGGGCGAGCTGTACTGCACCATCTGCACGGGCCCGGTGGGCAGGCCGCTGTACTTCGAGGCGATGGTGGTGCAGGACGTCCCCGGGTCGAGGCCCCAGTCGGCGGCCCAGTAGGGGACGGCGGGCTGGTAGTTGCCCACGATGCCGGACCAGTTGCCGGGACTGGCGTAGATGCCGACGCTGTTGAGCCCCTCGGACTTGAGCCCTTCGATGGCCCCCTGGACCAGGGCGGCGTTGGACGCGGTGCTCTGCGACCAGGACGGGTCGTTCTCGATGTCGAGCCACCAGGCCACCCCCGTGTTGACCCCCGCCGCCTGGGCGTCCTGGAAGGCCTGCACGGCGGAGTTGAACCCGTAGTTGCACGACGACGGGTCGGCCGCCGTCTGGCAGGCCGGGTCCTCGATGACGTTGGAGTTGCCGTAGTTCATGTAGATGTAGAGGTTGAGGCCGGCGCCGGCCCAGCTCGCCTCCTGGGCCAGGCACGGATTGAGGTGGCCCGGCTCCTCGACCTGGACGATCCCGATGGTGTGGGGGGACGGGGGCAGCGTGCCGCCCTGGGCCGGGCACTGGGCGTAGGAGATGTCGTAGCCGAAGCTGCCCGAGCGGTAGGAGGAGCCGCTGAAGCTGCCGTCGCCGGTGGCCTCGGCGATGCCCACGACCGGCTCGTTGAGCACCTGGGGCGTCGAGCCCCAGTACGTGGCGCCCCCGAAGGCGGTGACGGCGCCGTTGCTGTTGGCGAACCAGTACCCCGGGCCGTTCGACGAGAGCGTCGGGTCCGACGCGGCGATCGCCACGATGGGCTCCTTCTGGGGCACGTTGCCCAGGGATCCCTCGAAGGGTGCGTCGCCATAGGCGAAGACCCCGCCGTCGGCCGCCGTGAACCAGTAGCCGTGGCCGTCGGCGGTGGGTGTCAGGCCCACGATCGGCTGGTTGAGGGTGATGTTCCCGGTCGACCCGTAGAAGCCGGCGTCGCCGTAGGCGAATACGCCGCCGTCCGACGCCACCAGCCAGTAGCCGTGGCCGTCCGGCGTGGCCGCCATGCCCACCACCGGCTTGTTGAGGGTGATGTTCCCGGCCGACCCGTAGAAGCCGGCGTCACCGTAGGCGAAGACGCCACCATCGGACGCCACCAGCCAGTACCCGCCCCCTTCCGGCGTGGCCGCCATGCCTACCACCGGCTTGTTGAGGGTGATGTTGCCGGTCGACCCGTAGAAGCCGGCGTCGCCGTAGGAGAAGATGCCCCCGTCGGCGGCGACCTCCCAGTAGCCCTGGCTGTCGGTGGTGCCGGCCATCCCGACGACCGGCTTGTTGATCCGCATGCCCCCCGTCGACCCGTAGAAGCCGGCCCCCCCGAAGGAGAAGATGCCGCCGTCGCTGGCCACCACCCAGTAGGCCGAGACCTGCTTGGCCGGTGCGGCCGCTACCGCCGTCGCTGCCGCCGCCGGGGCCGGGGCGCCCGATGCCACGGCGACGACGGCCACGGTGCTCAACAGGGACACCGCCACTGCACCGATCGCGGCCAGCGCCCGGCGCGGTCGGTGGCCGACGCCCCCACGGGACGGACGGGTAGCGGTGCGCGCGGAAGGGATGCGAACGGAAGGAAGGGCAGGTGACTGGTGGCGGGGCATGGGGGACCTCTCCGATTTGTTGCCGGCTCGTCGCCGGATTGTTGGATTCGACCGCCGACCACACCAGACGCCGTGCGTCCGGTGGAGGCCGCTCGGGGACATCCCATTGTGGAGGCCCCGGGCAGAGGACGCAACGACCCCCCTGTGACCTGCGGTTCCGCGCTGCTCCGGGCCGGATGCGGCCCGGCCGGGTCTCAGTTGCGCAGCAGTTCGGCGATGCGGAAGGCGAGGTCGAGTGATTGACGACCGTTGAGGCGGGGGTCGCAGGTGGTGGTGTAGCGCTGGCCCAGCTGGCCCTCGACGATGTCCTCGACGCCGCCGAGGCACTCGGTCACGTCGTCCCCGGTGAGCTCGACGTGGACACCGCCTGGCCACGTGCCGATCTCCCGGTGGATGCGGAAGAAGCTCTGCAGCTCGCCGATGATGTCGTCGAAGCGCCGTGTCTTGTGCCCACCCTCGGCCGTGAAGGTGTTGCCGTGCATGGGGTCGCACATCCAGACGACCGGATGGCCCTCGTCCTCGACGGCCCGCAGCAGCGGGGGCAGCTGGTCGTCGACGGCGTCGACGCCGAAGCGGGCGATGAGGGTCAGTCGGCCCGGCACCCGACCGGGGTTCAGGCGTTCGCACAGGGCGATCACGTCGTCGGCCGTGGCCGAGGGCCCGACCTTCGAGCCCACCGGGTTGTGGATCCCGGAGAGGAAGTCGACATGGGCACCGTCCAGCTGACGGGTGCGTTCGCCGACCCACAGCATGTGGGCCGAACAGTCGTACCAGTCGCCGGTGAGGGAGTCCCGGCGGGTCAGCGCCTCCTCGTAGTCGAGGATGAGGGCCTCGTGGCTGGTCCAGAAGTCGACCTGGTGGAGGGTGTCCTCGCCGGTGAGGTTGATGCCGCAGGCGTCCATGAAGCGCAGCGCCCGGTCGATGCCGTCGGCGATGTCCTCGAAGCGGCGCCCCTCGGTGGAGCTGGCCACGAACTGCTGGTTCCAGGCGTGGATCTGACTCAGGTCGGCGAAGCCGCCCTTGGTGAACGCCCGCAGCAGGTTCAGCGTGGCCACCGACTGTTCGTAGGCCGAGACCAGGCGGGACGGGTCGGGGACCCGGGCGCTGCGCTCGGGCAGGTCGTCGTTGACCATGTGCCCGCGGAACGAGTCGATGACCTGGTCGCCGACCTGCTCGGTGGGCGAGCTCCGCGGCTTGGCGAACTGGCCGGCGATCCGTCCGACCTTGACCACGGGCAGGCCGGCGCCGTAGGTGAGGACGACCGCCATCTGGAGGATGATCTTGAGCTTGTCCCGGATCCCGTCAGCGGTGAACTCGGCGAACGACTCGGCGCAGTCGCCCGCCTGGAGCACGAAGGCACGGCCGGCGGCGGCCTGGCCGAGCGCCCGGGTCAGGTGGCGGGCCTCACCGGCGAAGACCAGGGGTGGCAGGCCGCTGAGCTTGGCGTGCACCTGCTTGAGCGCTGCCTCGTCGGGCCAGGTCGGCTGCTGTGCGGCGGGGAGCGAGCGCCACGAGTCCGGGGCCCAGGGGGAGTTCACGTCGGGGGCGGGGGTCAGGGGTGCCACCTCCACAGCGTAAAGCCTCCGGCTCTAGGCTCGGTACATGGCCCCCTTCCGGTTCGGTGTCCAGCTGTCCAACGCCTCGTCCGGCACCGCGTGGCGGGATCTGGCCCGCACCGTCGAGGGGCTCGGCTACTCGACCCTCTTCCTGCCCGACCACTTCGAGGAGCAGCTCGCCCCCCTGGTGGCGCTGACGGTGGCCGCCGAGGCGACCACCGAGCTGAAGGTGGGCTCCCTCGTGTTCGGCAACGACTACCGGCATCCGATGGTGCTGGCCAAGGAGATCGCCACCCTCGACCTGCTCAGCGGTGGCCGGGTCGAGTTCGGGATCGGGGCGGGCTGGCAGACGACCGACTACGAGCGGTCCGGCATCCCGAACGATCCGCCCGGGGTGCGGATCAGCCGGATGGCCGAGAGCCTGGCGATCATGAAGTCGCTGTGGTCCACCGGAGCGTGCACCTTCGCCGGCGACCACTACACGATCACGGGCGCCGTCGGCGCACCCCTGCCCTTCCAACGGCCGCACCCGCCGATCATCATCGGGGGAGGCGGCAGGCGGGTGCTCGGGATCGCCGCCCGTGAGGCGGACATCGTCGGGGTCAACCCCAGCCTGGCCGCCGGCTACATCGGTCCCGAGGTGCTCGAGTCGGCGTCCGCCGAGTACTACGACCAACGGGTCTCCTGGATCCGGGAGGCAGCGGGCGAGCGGTTCGACGACCTCGAGCTCCAGGTCCTGACCTTCCTGGTCCAGATCGTGCCCGACCGCGAGGAGGCCACCGAGCGGCTGGCCCAGGCGCTCGGCGTCGCCGCCTCCCAGATCGACGGCTCGCCTGTCGCCCTGATCGGGACCGTCGACCAGATCACCGAGCGGCTGATCGAGCGACGCGAGCGCTTCGGGTTCTCGTACGTGGTCGTCCACGAGGGCGAGATGGACGCCTTCGCACCGGTGGTGGCGGCACTCGCCGGTACCTGAGGTGACCGATCCCGGACCCGGAGGCGCGACGGTCGGTCCCCGCATCGGGGTGTTCGGCGGAACCTTCGACCCGATCCACCGGGGGCACATCGAGGTGGCCGAGGCCGTGCGTGAGGCGCTGGGGCTCGATCACATGCTCGTGGTGGTGGCCAATCAGCCGTGGCAGAAGCAGGACCGTCCGGTGTCTCCGGCGGAGGACCGCTACGCCATGGTCGCCGCCGCCCTTGCCGATCGGCCCGGTCTCGAGCCGTCCCGGGTCGAGCTCGACCGCGGCGGTCCGTCCTACACGATCGACACCGTGCGTGACCTGCGCTCCCGGGTTCCCGGGGCCGAGGTCGTCGTGGTGGTCGGGGGCGACGTGGTGGCCGGCCTGGACACCTGGCACGAGCACGAGGAACTCCGCGCGCTGGTCACCCTCGCCGTCGTCGACCGACCGGGCGTGCCGGTCGTCGACCCGCCCCCCGGATGGCGGTTCGTCCACGTGTCCGTGGTCCCCGTGGACGTCTCGAGCACCGAGCTGCGGGGCAGGCTGGAGGCGGGGGAGCCGGTGGGGGACGCTGTCCCCGGGGCCGTCATCCGTTTCCTGTCCGAGCGCGGTCTGTACGCTACGGGGAGATGACTGTGCGGCTGACCCCCACCGAGTCCGGCAACCCACAACCACCGCCCCGCCCCGCCCCGCCCCACACGTCCGGGGTCCTCCCACCCGGGGACGGCCCGGACGCACCCAGCGCACCCGACGGCACCGGCGCCGAGACCCGCCGGGCACTCCGTGAGGCCCGCCGGGCCCGCCGCCGCACCGCCTGGCTGTGCGCCGCGTTCGTCGCACTGTGCCTGGGCCTTACCATCGTGGTGGTGAGTCTCGCCCGATACCGCCCGGCCGGCCCGCCGGCCTCACTGGCGGCGGCGGAGGTCGTCGTCGGCCCGTCCGATCCCGTCCCATCAGCAGCTGCCGCCGTCGACCGTGTCGTGTCGTCGGACCCGTACCGTGGCGCCGCGGCGCCAGAAGGAGGCAACCCTTGACCACCACCGAGTCCACCACCGCTGCACGGTCCGCCGTGCCCGACGTCCCCGACGACTGCCTCGTGGCCGCACGCGCCGCCGATGCCAAGTCCGGGGAGGAGACGGTCATCCTGGCAATGGGGGAACTGCTGGGGGTGACCGACGCCTTCGTCGTGACCAACGGGCGCAACAGCCGCCAGGTCAAGACGATCGTCGACGAGGTGGAGCGCCAGGTGAAGCTGACCAGCGGCCGGTCGCCGGTTCGGGTCGAGGGCAAGGACGACGCCTACTGGGTCCTGATGGACTACGGCGACTTCCTCGTCCACGTGTTCATGGACGAGGCACGCGCCTACTACGACCTCGAGCACCTGTGGAACGACGCGCCACGGGTGGCCTGGGCCGCCGCCGCCTGAGTCGACCGGACCCGCCGACGCGGCGGCCGACGCCACCCGAGCTTCCCGTGTGGCCGGTGGTGGTCCCGCTCAGGGGAGCGGGGCCTGGGGCAGGTAGTCGGCCCGGCCGACCGGACCCGGCACCTGGGCCCCGGCGGCGGTGGGCACCTCGATCGGCTTGCCGCCGATCTCGAAGGTCACGCCGGTGATGTCCGGCTCCTGGGTGAGGGTGTAGACGACCTGGGCGATGGCCAGCGTCTGGTCCGGCCCGACCACCTGGATGGGGTTGGTGCTGAAGTGCACCGTGGCCACCCCGGCGGACTGGGTGGTGGTCGCCTCGACCCCGGTGGAGGTGAGGAACGACTGGATGCCGGAGGCCGTCTCGGTGGCCGTCGGCCCGGCCAGGAGCGCCTCCAGCAGCTGGGAGAGCGAGGCGGGCACGGCGACCTCACGAGCGGCCGCCACCAGGTGGCCGTCGGGCGACACCAGGAAGATCTGTTCCGCCACGTCGACCGCCAGGGGCGTCGCCGGGGCCGTCGTGGTCGTCACCGAAGGGTCGAGCAGGTGGTAGGGCACGTCGGACTTGGCGATGGGCGTCGGTGCCGTCGCCGTCGGGATACCGCACGCCGCCGTCCCCAGCACGGCTGCGGTCAGCACCACGGCGGCACGGGCCGTGCGGCCGAACCCACGACCGAACCACCGGGTGCCGGGAGACCGGGTCACGCGTGCACCACGCCGGGAACCGGTCCGTCGGCGGCGTCACCGACCGGGTGCAGTGGGAGCTCGACGACGAAGCGGGTGCCCCCACCAGGTGCGTCCTCGCTCCACACCCGGCCGCCGTGGAGCCGCACGTGCTCGGCGACCAGGGACAGGCCGAGCCCCGTGCCCTGGCCTGCAGCCCGCTGACCGGCCCGACCGCCACGGTAGAAGCGCTCGAACAGGTGGTCACGCTCGCCAGCCGGTATCCCGGGGCCGTGGTCCTCCACGACGACCCGGATCGCCGTGGCCGGGAACGGCGCGTAGGGGACGGGTGGCGGCTGGCGCTCGACCAGTACACGGGTCACCCCGCCTGCGTACAGCGAGGCGTTCTCCACCAGGTTGGCCATGACCCGCTCGAACCGGCGCTTGTCCACCTGGAGCCGGAGGCCCTCGACCCCCTGCCCGACCTCGACGGGGAAGGTGACCGGCCCCCGCACCCCCTCGTGGTCGACCGGAGCGGAGGCGGCGACGGCCCGCCGCACCAGCTCGACCGGGTCGACCTCGTCGAGGGACAGTTCGGCGGAACCGGCGTCGAAGCGCGAGATCTCCAGCAGGTCGTCCACCATGCGGGTGAACCGGCGGAGGTCCCCGTCGAGCAGGTCGAGGGCGCTCTGGGCCCGGGGGGCGAGCTGGCTCCTGTGGCTCTCCAGGACCGACACGGTGGCGGTCAGGGTGGTGAGCGGGGACCGCAGCTCGTGACTTACGTCCGAGGTGAACCGGGCCTCGCGCTCGATCCGGTCCTGGAGGTTGGCCGTCATCCGGTTGAAGGCGGCGGCCAGCTCCTCCAGGTCGGCGTCGTCGCCGGACTCGACGCGGGTGTCGAGCTGCCCTCCGGCGATGGCGACGGCGGCATCGGTCAGGCCGGCCAGGGGCCGCAGCGCCCGCGACGCGGCCCAGCGGCCGACGGCGGCCCCGGCGACGGTGGTCACGAGAGCGGCGGCGGCCAGGGCCACGGCCAGCGCCCGCAGCGTCCCGGCCAGCTCGTCCAGTGAGAACACCTCGAAGTAGGCGGCGTGCACGGCTGGCAGGGGTACTCCGATGACCTCCTGGGGGGAACCGGCCAGGTCGAACAGCTGGGACGCCGGGGTGCCGGACAGGACCAGGGCGCGCTCGCCAGCCGGGATCGCGCTCTGTCCGACCGAGATCGAGGTGGCGTACCACTGGTCGCCGGTGCGCAGCACCGACCGGGACCCGGGCAGTGTGTCCACGGACTCGATGAGCTGGTTGACCTCGGTGGTGGGGGAGCGGAGCGCGTTCTGCACCAGTGCGGCGTTGGCGAACGCCTGGCGCTGCTCGGCCGACTGGCGCTCGTTGAGGAAGGTCTCGCGAGCCGTGAAGTAGGTGATGCCGGCCATGAGGGTGGACAGGCCGAGGGCCCCGACGGCGAACGTGAGGGTCACCCGGGCCCGGAGCCCGAGGCGCGCCGACAGGCGGTGCCTGCCGACCCGTGGTCTGCCGACCCCGCTGCCGACCCCGCCGCCGACACCGCCGCCGGGCACGCCGCCGGTGTCCGCAGGGCCCACGGGTCAGACCGCCAGCTTGTAGCCCATGCCCCGGACGGTGAGGATGAAGCGTGGGGAGGCCGGGTCGGGTTCGACCTTGGTGCGGAGGCGGCGCACGTGGACGTCGACCAGTCGGCCGTCGCCGAAGTAGTCGTAGCCCCACACCCGCTCGAGCAGCTGCTCGCGGCTCAGCACCTTGCCCGGGTGGTTGGCGAGCTCGCACAGGAGCCGGAACTCGGTCCGTGTGCAGTGGACCTCCTCACCGGCCCTGCGCACGACTCCGGCCTCGGGCTCGATCTCGACGTCACCGAAGCTGAGGACCGCCGGGTCCTCGCCCTCGTGGCGCGATCGCCGGAGCAGGGCCCGGATGCGCGCGGCCAGCTCCTTGGCCACGAACGGCTTGGTCACGTAGTCGTCGGCGCCCGCCTCGAGTCCGGCGACGACGTCGTGGGTGTCGGACCGGGCCGTCACCATGATGACCGGGACGGTCGACATCCGGCGCAGCGTGCGGCACGCCTCGAACCCGTCGATGCCGGGGAGCATGAGGTCGATCAGGACGAGCTCGTAGGGCTCGTCCTCGAACCGGGCCACCGCCTCCTCGCCACTACCCACGCCATCGACGGTGTAGCCCTCCTCCTCGAGTGCGAGGCGCATCGAGGACCGGATCCGCTCGTCGTCCTCGACGATCAGGATGCGACTCATGGCCCGATCATGACACGACCGCTCCACCCGGAGCGGGCAGGGCGGTCGCCGTCGGTCGGGGTCCGTGCCGGACCTGTCGGGACTACGAGGACAGCCAGATCTGCTGGGGCCAGACGGCCCCGCCGATCATGCCGAAGGCCTTGTTGCCGGCCGGGGTCGACGGATTGTTGAAGTTCTGCACCTTGGACACCGAGCCGATGGCCCACAGCGTGCGGTCGTACCAGATGTACGGCAGGTCCTTGGAGAGCAGCCGGTTGATCTGCTGGTAGGCGGCGATCTGGCCGGCCGTGTCGGTGGCCGAACGTCCCTGCAGCAGCGCCGTCTGCATGGCCGGGTCGGTGTTGCGGGCCATGTTGATGGCGAACCCCGGTGTTGTCGCGTTCGTCGGGGTCCAGAAGATGTAGTTCAGGTCGGGGTTGACCGCACCGAACTGCCGCCATGTGAGGGCATCGAACGCGCCGGTCAAGGCCACGTTGATGATCGAGTCCTGGAGGATCGGTGCCAGGGTCACGGTCATGCCCGCCTGTCCGAGCACCTGTTGGAGGTACTGACCGATCTGGCTGCCCTTGGGGTCGGGGGTGTGGCCGAGGGTGAACGAGGTCGGGGCCCCCGACGCCTTGACCTGGGCCACCAGCTGCTTGGCCTTGGCCAAGTTGTACTCGGGGTACCCGTTGTTGGTCAGGTAGTAGGGCGAGGACGACGTGAACACGCCGTTCGACGTCTCGTTGACACCTCCGTCGATCACCTTGACGTACTGCTCGGAACTGGTGGCGTAGGCCATGGCCTGGCGCAGGGTCTGGTTGTTGAAGGGCGCCTTGGACAGATTGAGGATCATGCATCCCATGTCCGGTTCACCTGCCACGTGGACCGAGTCGTCGCAGTAGTTGTACGACGAGTTGCTCCGTAGGGCCTGGATGTCCGACGCCGTGTCGGTGTGCATGATGTCGATCGAGCCGGACTCGAGGCTGGCCAGGATCTGGTCCGTGTCCGGGATGGGCTTGTAGGTGATGCTGTCCAGGTACGGCAGACCGGGCCGCCAGTACTTGGCGTTCCGGGTGGCGGTGAAGTGGTCGTTGGGAACCCACTCCTGGAAGACGAAGGGACCGGTTCCGACGGGGTTGGTCTGACTGCCCGTGGCGAGCCAGTTGGGCTCGGCCACGAAGGCGAATTGGCTGCCGATGCCCCCGCACAGGTAGTAGTCGAAGGGTACCCACGGCTCCTTCATCGTGATGGTGACGACCTGGGCACTGGGGACGTCGATCGACTGGATCGGCGTCAGTGCGGGCCCGGTGAGCAGCGAGGCCTGGTGGGCCTTGAAGTTGGCGGCCACGGCGGCACCGTCGCACGGAGCCCCGTTGTGGAAAGTGACGTTCGGCCGGACGGTGATCGTCCACACCGTCCCGCTCGAATTGGAGGTGACCGACTCGGCCAGGTTCGGCTGCGGCACGCCGTTGATGTCGAGGATCATCAGGGTGTCGAAGACGGTGCGGGCATAGAGGATGCCGACCTCGTCGAACGTTCCCTGGGTGGGGGAGAAGCCCTTCTCCTCGGCGTCGACACCGAAGACGAGCGAGCCGCCGGGCTTGGGTGTGGCCGTCGAGACCCCGTCGTTGTGGGACGAGGAGGTCGAGCCGCCCGCGGTGGTGGACGATCCGGAGGACGAGCTGGAGCTTCCGCAGGCGGCGAGCAATCCGCCGGACGCGCCGGCGACGGCCAGTCCGGCGCCGGCGACGGCGCCCTTGGCCAGGAACGAGCGGCGGTCGATGCGATCAGTCATGGTCCCCCTTTGGACGATGGCGCCCCGGCGGTCGCCGGTCGCCGCTTCGGTGCGGTACTGCCTCGGTCGATGCGGTGCTGTGCCCCGCCGCTGCCACACGGGCGGGGGTCCTGCGGGCGACCACCTTCCCCCCGGGGGCGGCCACCGCTGCCTGTCTCGGCCAGACGATAGCCCTCAGCGCCAGCGCGTGGGTGCCGACGCGACCGCTTCCGGACGGCCGCCGGGATGGGGGGTGACGGGGCCGACCGCGGATACACCCTCCGACGGGTTACCGCCGGTACGCTCGGCCGGGTGGACTGGGAGATCGAGGCCTACCGTCGCTCGGTCGCGGGCCTGTCCCCGGACACCGTCCGGGCGTACGCCTCCGACGTCGAGCGGTTCAGCGGGTGGGCGGAGCGCGGCGGTGCCCTCGGCCCTACCGACGTCGACCGGATCACCCTCCGTCGCTACCTGGCATACCTGGCCACCCGGCGCTACGCCAAGGCGACCATCGCCCGCACGGCAGCATCGCTCCGGTCGTACTTCGCCTGGTGCGCCCGGCGCGGGCGTCGTTGCCGTGGACCCGTCGGTCCGCCTGACGGCACCGTCGCCCGAGTCCCGCCTCCCGCGCGTCCTGGGCCATGCCGAGCTGGACCGCCTGCTCGGTCCGACGCAGACCGCCGACGCGCCCCATGGCCATGCCGACGACGACGGCCGTCCCGCTCGCGGTCGCCAGGCCCGAGACGTGCGTGACGACGCTGTCCTCGAACTCCTCTACGCCAGTGGGATCCGCGTCGCCGAGCTGTGCGGGCTCGACGTGGACGACCTGGACCTCGCCCACGGCGTCGTCACCGTGACCGGCAAGGGGTCGAAGCAGCGCCAGGTACTCGTCCACGACCGGTGCGGGGCAGCCATCCGTGCCTGGATGGCCGGTCCCCGCGAGGAGATGGCCGGAGGGGCCACCGGGAGGGGAGCCCTCTTCTACAACGGACGGGGGAACCGGCTCGGCCCCCGTGACGTGCGTCGGATCCTCGACCGCCGGTCGCCGGTCCCGACCCATCCGCACGCCCTCCGGCACAGCTACGCCACCCACCTGCTCGACGGGGGGGCCGACCTCCGGGTCGTGCAGGAATTGCTCGGTCATGCCAGCCTGCAGACCACGCAGGTCTACACTCATGTGAGCAAGGAGCGCCTGCGCTCGGTCTACTCCGGGACGCATCCACGGGCCTAAGGGGAGAATTGGCGACGCAACTGGACACGGCCGGGCACGGGATCGACGCCCTGTGGGCCGAGTACAAGAAGACAGGCGCCAAGGCGCTTCGCGATCAATTGATCGTGCACTACGCCCCCGTGGTGAAGTACGTGGCCGGCCGCGTCTCGGTCGGCCTGCCCCGCCACGTGGACGAGGCCGACCTGGCCAGCTACGGGATCATCGGGCTGATCGACGCCATCGAGCGCTTCGAGCCCGCCCGCAACATCAAGTTCGAGACCTACGCCGTTCCGCGCATCAAGGGTGCCATCATCGACGAGCTCCGATCGATCGACTGGGTGCCCCGGTCGGTCCGGGCGAAGGCCCGGGCCGTCGAACAGGCCTACTCCAAGCTCGAGGCTTCACTCCACCGGACGCCCACCGACGCCGAGGTCGCCGCCGACCTGGAGATGTCGGACGAGGAGTTCCAGACCACACTCCGCAAGATCTCCTTCGTGGGTGTCGTCGCCCTGGATGAGGTGTTCCGAGGCGGTGACCACTCCGACCGGTCGACCCTGGGGGAGACCCTTCCCGACTCCACCGCAGGGCCACTCGACAATTACGAGGTCAAGGAGACCAAGGAAGCCCTGGTCAAGGCCGTCAGCGAAATGGCCGACCGGGAGAAGACGGTCCTCACGCTCTACTACTACGAGGGACTCACCCTCGCCGAGATCGGCGACATCCTCGGTGTCACCGAGAGCCGTGTGTGCCAGATCCACACGAAAGCAGTACTGCAGCTCCGGGCCAAGCTGGCCGACCGTCCCGAGGGAACCGGTCGCAAGCTGGCCGGCGACGCCAAGGTCGCCACCGCACCCGCCGGCGCCTGATCCCGGCCGCCCGCGCTGGCGGCCGGGCCCGAGTGGAGGCGTCCCCCCACTGGCACTAGCATGGTGGGGTCCCACCGTCCGGTGGGTCGTCCGAGCGGTATCCAGTCGCACCCGGCCGCGTCCACGGTCGCCCCGTCACCACGGGGTGCTGCAGTCGGGGATCAACCGTCACAAGGAGCAGTCATATGGCCGTCGTCACCATGAAGCAGCTGTTGGGCGCGGGCGTCCACTTCGGGCACCAGACCCGCCGGTGGAACCCCAAGATGCGCCGTTTCATCCTCGGAGAGCGCAACGGGATCTACCTGATCGACCTCCAGCAGACGATGAAGGGGATCGAAGAGTCCTACGGGTACATCCGGGACCTCGTCGCCGGGGGAGGCACCATCCTCTTCGTCGGCACCAAGAAGCAGACCCAGGGTCCCGTGGCCGTCTACGCCGAGGCGTGCGGCATGCCCTACGTGAATGAACGGTGGCTGGGCGGGATGCTCACCAATTTCCAGACCGTCTCCACCCGGGTCAAGCGGATGAAGGAGTTCGAGGCCATGCAGAAGGCCGGCGACTTCGACGCCATGCCCAAGAAGGAGGCACTCCGTCATACGCGTGAACTGGAGAAGCTCCAGCGCAACCTGGGCGGGATCCGCGGCCTCGACAAACTGCCCGATGCCATCTTCGTGATCGACACGAAGAAGGAGCACATCGCCGTCACCGAGGCCAACAAGCTGGGCCTGCCGGTCGTGGCTGTCGTCGACACGAACTGCGACCCCGACGTGATCACGCACGTGATCCCCGGTAACGACGACGCCATCCGCTCGGGCGCACTGCTCTGCCGTGTGGTGGCCGACGCCGTGACCGAGGGCCGGTTCATCGCCCAGAACCGCCCGGCGCCCAAGGCCGCCCCGGCCCCGGCTCCGCCGTCTGCCGCACCTGCTGCCGAGGCCCCTCCAGCACCCGCTGCCGAGGCTCCTGCCGCACCCGCAGCCGCCCCGCACCCGCTGCCGAGGCTCCCGCCGCACCTGCTGCCGAGGCTCCCGCCGCACCTGCTGCCGAGGCTCCCGCCGCACCCGCTGCCGAGGCTCCCGCCGCACCCGCTGCCGAGGCTCCCGCCGCACCCGCTGCCGAGGCTCCCGCCGCACCCGCTGCCGAGGCTCCCGCCGCACCCGCTGCCGAGGCTCCCGCCGCACCGACTTCGACCGAGGAGGCCTGATCGTGTCCGCATTCACCGCCAAGGACGTGCAGAAGCTGCGTCAGCTCACGGGGGTGGGCATGCTCGACGCCAAGAAGGCGCTCGAGCAGAATGACGGCGACATGGACAAGTCCGTCACCTGGCTCCGCGAGCAGGGTCTGGCCAGCACGGCCAAGCGGGCCGACCGTGAGGCGTCCGAGGGAGCCGTGGCCGTGGGGCAGACCGACGATGCCGTCTCGATCGTCCAGCTCCGGTCCGAGACCGACTTCGTGGCGAAGTCCGACCAGTTCGTCGCCTTCGTGCGGGAGTTGGCCGACCTGGTGGCCGCCAAGGGCGTCGATGCCGTGTCCGAGCGGGCGGACGAACTCGACTCCATGAAGATCACCCTGAAGGAGAACATCTCCCTCGGACGGGTGGTCCGCATCGAGGCGCCCGCCGGTGGCGCCGTCGACTCCTACCTGCACCTGCAGGCCGGACGCGGCGTCAACGCCGTGGCCGTCGCCGTGGCAGGAGGCACGAAGGAGCTTGCCCACGACATCGCCGCCCACATCGCCTTCGCCCGGCCGCTCTACATCAACCGGGACGACGTGCCCGAGGCCGAGGTGGCCGCCGAACGGGAGACCGTCGAGAAGATCGCCCGCAACGAGGGCAAGTCCGAGGCCTCGCTCGGCAAGGTCGTGGAAGGTCGCCTGAACGGCTGGTACAAGGAGCGGGTCCTGGTGGACCAGCCGTTCGTGAAGGACGAGAAGCAGACCATCGGGAAGCTGCTCGGCGACGCCACGGTGACTGAGTTCGCCCAGGTCGTCGTCGGCGACTGACGGCACGGTGGGCGAGCGCCAGCGCATCATCCTGAAGCTCTCTGGCGAGGCCCTGGCCTCGTCGGCGTCCGACGAGACGATCGATGCGGCTGCCGTCGAGCAGCTGGCCGGCGAGATCGCCCAGACCCGTCAGGAGCTCGATCTCGAGCTGGCCGTCATGGTCGGCGGTGGCAACATCTGGCGAGGGACCACCGGCGCCGGTGCGGGCATGGACCGGGCCACGTCGGACACGATGGGCATGCTCGGGACGGTGATCAACGCCCTGGCGCTCCAGGACGCGCTCGAGCATCACCATCAGGCCACACGGGTCCTGTCGGCCGTACAGATGGCCGAGGTGGCCGAGCCGTACATCCGGCGTCGGGCCATCCGTCACCTCGAGAAGGGCCGGGTCGTGGTGTTCGCCGCCGGCATGGGTAACCCGTACTTCACCACCGACACCTCGGCCGCACTGCGTGCCGCCGAGATCGAGGCCTCGCTGCTGTGCAAGGGCACGCACGGCGGGGTGGACGGCGTCTACACCGCCGACCCCAAGCTCGACCCGACCGCCACCCGCTACGACGAGGTCTCCTTCATGGAGGTCGTGGCCAAGGACCTTCGGGTCATGGACCTTACGGCGATCACGTTCTGCAAGGACAACGGCCTTCCCATCCGGGTCTTCGACCTGATGGAGCCGGGAAACATCCGAAAGGCGCTTGGCGGCGAGTCCATCGGGACCCTCGTCCGATGAATCCCCTGCTCCCGACGCTCCCCGGGTACGCCCCAACCACGATGACTACGCTGGCGCGCTAATGGACGACGACCTGATCGCACTCGTGGTGTCCGACGCCGGCGACCACATGGCCAAGGCAGTGGAGCACACCCAATCGGAGTTCAGTGCCATCCGGACCGGCCGGGCGACACCGGCGCTGGTGGAGCACCTGACGGGTCGACTATTACGGCACCGAGACCGAGCTCCGTCAGATGGCGGGGTTCAGTGTCCCCGAGGCCCGCCTGCTCGTGGTGTCCCCCTACGACAAGAGCTCGCTCGCCGCCATCGAGAAGGCGATCCAGGGCTCCGATCTGGGCATCACACCGTCCAACGACGGCTCCGTGATCCGCCTGTCATTTCCGATCCCGACCGAGCAGCGCCGCAAGGAGCTGGTGAAGGTGGTCAAGCAGAAGGCGGAGGAAGGACGGGTGACCGTGCGGAACATGCGCCGCAATGCCCGCCAGGAGCTCGAGGCGATGCAGAAGGACGGCGACCTGTCCACCGATGAGCTCGACCGGGTGGAGAAGGACCTGGAGAAGCTCACCCAGGACCACGTGGCCGCCATCGACCGGCTGCTCGCCCACAAGGAGCAGGAGCTCCTCGAGATCTGAGCGCACCCGGACGGCGGTCCGGAGACGACACCGGGCCGACCGACGGCCCGGTACCGACAGGGGCCGGCCCGAGGGCCCGTTCCTGGGGAGGAACCATCAGCGTGGAGCAAGGCCCGGACAGGCAAGACGGCGAGCGGACGACGACGGTACGCCGTCGCGCCCGGGACCATCGGGTCCCTCGACCGGTGGCGTCCGGATCATCGGTGCCGAAACCGCGGCGGAGATCACCTCGGAGCTCCCCGTCGTGCCGCCCGCCCACATCACCCCGGACCACTCGGCCCACGGATCGGTGCGGATCATCGACGAGCCTGATGCAGGTGACGCAGACGCAGGTGACGCAGACGCCGGCGACGCAGCCGCCGGCGGACGCGGCCCACGCCGAACTGCCCCACTGGACCGAGCCGGCCACCGGCCAGGTCCCGGCCGTGCTGGCCCGGGACGACGACGGGGGACCCACCGACGGGATCCTGCCGCCCACCTGGCGTGAGGAGGACGCCGACTGGGTGGCCCACGAGGAGGAGTTCGAGCCGTCGATGTTCAGCGACGAGCGCGCCTCGCTCGGGGCCCTCGACGAGACGGGCGGTGCCGACGAGGAGCGGCGCCCGTGGGAGTTCGACCTCGACTCGGTGAAGCCGGGGCAGCCCGGTCCCGCGTCGTCGCCGACCCGATCACCGAGCCGGTTCCGGTCGTCGACGCGTCCGATGTACCGGAGGAGCGACTGTTCGAGCACACACTGCCGGCGCCGGGACGAGCCGGTGTTCACGGGTGAGGCCACGTGGCTGTCTCGTCCGCCGAGATCGCCGCCGCGGCCACGGGACACACGACGCCGGGCCGGGACGACACCTCCGCGGCCCTGCCGCACCTCGGGTGCCATCGGAGCCGGAGCCGGACCGGTCCAGGGTGCCGACGCTGTGGCCGATGTCGACGCCGAGGCCGACGCCGCCCGACCGTCGGGTACGCCCCGGGTGGGCCGGGCCCGCCGGAGCGGGCTGCTACCGGCGCGCCTCAAGGCCAAGCGCCCCGACGATGCCGACGACACACTTCGCCGAGCCACTGGCCGCCGAGCCCCCGGGGGCCTCGGTGGCCGATGTCCCCGGCGCCGGGCGTCGCAAGACAGGTCTGGCCGGGCTGGCCGCCGCCGACCGTATCGCCGAGCAGGAACAGGCGGCCGAGCCGGTGGCCGCCGTCGAGGACGCCGAAGTGGTGCTCGCCACGGAGCCCCGCCCTCGGCGGTTCGCGGCGCCGAGTCCGGGGGCGGGCCGCCCACTGCGTTCGAGCAGCAACTACACGCCCGGAGGTCACCGGCGGTGGGCCCCCGCCACCGGTCCCCGAGGGCCGCGTGCGCCGTCGAGCGCGAGAGCGGCGGCGGGAGCACCGGGGTGCGGGTCGGCACGGGTGTGGCCGTGGCCGTCGTGGCCCTGCTCGCCTTCAAGCTCGGCACCGTAACCTCCCTCGTCCTGTGCCGTCGTGGTCGTGACCTTCGCCGCCGGGGAGGCCTTCGCCGTCCTGCGGGGGGCAGGCTGGCGGCCGGCCACGCTGCTCGGCCTGGTGGGGACGATCTCCCTGATGGTCGGCGCCTACGACAAGGGCGTCGCCGCCATACCGCTCATCCTGGTGCTGATCACGGCCTTCACCCTCCTCTGGTACCTGTTCGGTGTCGAGCGGGGCTCGGCCGTGGCCGGGACCGCATCCACGCTCCTGGTCGTGGGCTGGGTGTCGCTGCTCGGCTCGTTCGCCGGGCTCCTGCTCGACCCCACGGTCTTCCCGGACCGCCACGGCATCGCCTTCCTGCTGGGCGCGATCATCGCCACCGTGGCCAACGACGTGGGGGCCCTCGTCGTGGGACGGTGGATCGGCAGCCGACAGCTGGCCCCGAACGTCAGCCCAAACAAGACGTGGGAGGGACTCGCCGGCGGGGCCCTGGCCTCCATCCTGGTGTCGACCGTGGCGGTGGGCGCCATCCACCCGTGGACGCCGGCCAACGCCGCCCTGCTGGGCGTGGTCGTAGCTGTCGTGGCACCGCTCGGCGACCTGTGCGAGTCGCTCCTCAAGCGCGACCTGCGCCTGAAGGATATGGGGACGGTCCTGCCGGGGCACGGGGGGGTGCTCGATCGGGTCGACGCCCTCATCTTCGTGCTGCCTGCCACCTACTACCTGGTCCGCGCGCTCAACATCGGGTGAACTTCGGGCAGGCTGGTGGGATGACAGCTTCGCTCGGCGGCCACCGGTGACCCCTCCTGCCGGCACCGACCCGGTCACCGTGAGCGTGGTCGGCTCGACCGGGTCGATCGGGACCCAGACGCTGGACGTCGTCCGTGAGGACCCCGACCGCTACCGGGTCGTGGCCCTCGGGGCCCAGCGGTCCGTCGACCCGCTCGTCGCCCAGGCCCTCGAGTTCCGCCCCCGAACCGTGGCCATCGGCGACCCGTCGCTGGCCGCCGAGGTGGCTTCGCGGTTGCCGGCCGGCACCGAGCTGGTGGTGGGTGTCGACGGATTGGCGGCCATCGCCACCGAGGCCGACGTCGTGGTCAACGGTGTCGTCGGGTTCGCCGGTCTCACGGTCACCCTGGCCGCGCTCGAGGCCGGCCGGCGCTTGGCGCTGGCCAACAAGGAGTCGATCATCGCCGGGGCCCCCGTCGTCGCCCGGGTACGGCGGACGCCCGGGGCCGAGATCATCCCGGTCGACTCGGAGCACTGCGCCGTCCACCAGTGCCTGCGCACCGGCCGTGCCGAGGACGTGGCCCGCCTGCTGCTGACGGCGTCCGGGGGGCCGTTCCGGGGGCGCAAGGTGGACGAGCTCGCCGAGGTGGGCGTCGAGGAGGCACTGGCCCATCCGACGTGGTCCATGGGACCGAAGATCACGGTGGACTCCTCCACGCTGATGAACAAGGGGCTCGAGGTCATCGAGGCCCACGAGCTGTTCGGAGTGCCCTACGACGCCATCGACATCGTCGTGCACCCACAATCGGTGGTCCACTCCATGGTGGAGTTCGTGGACGGCGCCGTCGTTGCCCAGCTGTCCATGCCCGACATGCGACTGCCCATCGGGTACGCACTGGCCTACCCGGGACGCCTGAACGCACCGTTCGGAGCCATCGACTGGTCGACCCTGTCGGTCCTCGAGTTCGAGCCACCCGACCGGTCCACCTTCCCCTGCCTGGACCTGGCCTATCGGGCCGGGCGCACCGGCGACCTGGCCCCGGCCTGGCTGAACGCCGCCAACGAGGTGGCCGTGGCCGCCTTCCTCGACGGGCGGGTGGCGTGGACGGCCATCGCCGGGGTCGTGGCGTCCACCCTCGACCGGTACGACGCGGGTGGACCCGGGCGAGCGCACCGTGGAGGACGTGCTCGAGGCCGATGGCACCGCCCGCCGCATCGCCGAGGGGATCGTCGGCGCCATGGTGGCGACGTGAGCGCCGTCGATCTCCGCCCCGCCGATGTGCCCGACACCCCGTCCGTGCCCGACGGGGACCTCGCGGTGGGCAAGTCGCCGGCGCGCTCCCTGCTGGAGCTGGGCCTGGCCGTGGCCGGCATCGTGGCGCTGTCGGTGGCGACGGGCCAGGTCGACCTGTTGATCGTGGTGGCCTGTCTGGTCGTGATGATCATGGTCCACGAGCTCGGCCACCTCCTGGCGGCCAAGCGGGGCCACATGAAGGTGACGGAGTACTTCCTCGGGTTCGGCCCCCGACTGTGGTCGTTCCGGAGGGGGGAGACCGAGTACGGGGTCAAGGCGATACCGCTCGGCGGCTACGTGAAGATCCCGGGGATGACGCAACCTCGAAGAGGTCGATCCGGCCGACGAGGCCCGCACCTACCGTGAACAGCCGTTCCACTCCCGGCTGCTGGTGGCCGTGGCCGGGTCGGCCATGCACTTCCTCATGGCCTTCATCCTGCTGTTGGCGCTGGTCACGCTGATCGGCCTCCCGAACAACGACAAGGTGGCCATCCAGCAGACAGTGGCGGTCGGCGGACGCCCGGGCCGGCCCAGGTCGCCGGGCTGCGTGCAGGCGACGTGGTCGTCTCCGTCGACGGTCGCAGCGTCCAGGGCGACGCCGACACCTTCGTCAGCGAGCTCCACCGTCACCCCGACGAGCCGGTGACCCTGGTCGTAGACCGCTCGGGCACGGAGCGCACCCTCCTGGTCACGCCGGTGAACGGGCGCACCGTCCACGAGGCGGGTGTGACCCAGCCGGCGGGCTCCGCTCCCTACGGGCTCATCGGCGTCAGCCTGGAGGCCCCGGTCGAGCGGGACGGACCGACTGGCGGGACTCGCCGCCACCGGCAAAGACATGGTGCAGTTCTCGTGGGCCTCGATCGTAGGGGTGGCCCACCTCTTCTCGCCGTGCGGCCACGCTGCAGCGCTTCGGCCAGCTGGCCAGCGCCAGGGCGGCCAGCCAGGCGTCGGCCGACGGGACCCGGGTCCAGTCCGTCGTCGGCGTCGTCCAGACGGCCACCGACGCCGTCCACGCCGGCGTCGGCGACCTCCTGATCGTCCTGATCTCGATCAACCTGTTCGTCGGAATCTTCAACCTGTTCCCGATGCTGCCCCTCGACGGGGGGCACGTGGCCATCGCCGTATACGAGAGGATCCGCAGTGCCGGGTCCCGGGTGCGCTACCACGCCGACGTCTCGAAGCTCCTGCCCTACACGTGGGCGCTCGTGGCATTCCTCGGCATCCTGTTCACCACCTCGCTGCTGACCGACCTGCTCCACCCCCAGGCCAATCCGTTCGGTTAGGGCGGTGCGCCCCGGCTCCTGGAGGGCATGACCCGGTCACGGTCCGGGAGGCTCCGAGTGCCCCGGCGGCCGGAGGCATCGATCCGGTACTTGGACGACCGGATCCCACCCGGTACCGTGGCCGGGGCGGCGGGCGTCGGACGGATGAGGAGGCAGGAATGGGTCGCAGGGTCTCGGGGACGGTCATCGGAGCCGTGGTGCTGGTGGCGACCGGCGGGCTGGTCCCACTGGGTGGACCAGTCGCCTCGGCCGTGGCGGCACCGCCGCCGGGGACCATCACGACCGTGGCCGGAACCGGCACGTCCGGATACAGCGGCGACGGCGGGCCGGCGGCGAGTGCGGAGATCTTCAACCCCGAGGACGTCGCCGTCGACGCGGCGGGCAACATCTACATCGGCGACGACGGGAACTGCGTGGTGCGCAGGGTCTCGGCGGCCGGGGTGATCACCACCGTGGCCGGCAATGGCACGTGCGGCTATTCGGGCGACAGCGGACCGGCGGTGGACGCCGAGCTCAACGACGCCGACGGTGTCGCCGTCGACGCTTCGGGCAACCTCTACATCGGCGACACCGGCAACCACGTCGTGCGAAGGGTCGACGCGGCGGGGGTCATCACGACGTTCGCCGGGACGGGGGTGGCCGGCTCCACCGGTAACGGCGGCCCGGCCGCGGACGCCGAGCTCAACGCCCCGTGGGGCGTGCGCGTCGACCGGTCGGGCGACGTGTACATCGCCGACTCCGGCGCCAACGTCGTGCGCAAGGTGAGCCCGAACGGGACCATCACCACGGTGGCGGGCACCGGCAGCTCCGGCTACGCCGGCGACGGCGGCCCGGCCACCGACGCCGAGCTCGACAGCCCCTTCGGGCTGGCGGTCGACCCGGCGGGCAACCTGTTCATCGCCGACGAGGCGAACTCGGTGATCCGCAAGGTCGACCTGTCCGGCACGATCACCACGGTGGCCGGCGACGGCTCGAGCACCCACTCCGGAGACGGCGGTCCCGCCACCGCCGCCGGCCTGGCCAATCCGTACGGCGTCGCCGTGGACGCCTCCGGCGACCTCTACATCTCCGAGTACGACGGGGCGAGGGTCCGTGAGGTCGACGGTGCCACGGGCATCATCACGACGATCGCCGGGACCGGCATCCCGGGCTACTCCGGTGACGACGGCCCGGCAACCGACGCTGAACTCGGTGGTCCGGTGGGGCTCGCCCTGGACGCCGACGGCAACCTGCTCATCGCCGACTTCGACAGCAGTGTGGTCCGCAAGGTGTGGCAGGCGAGCCCCACAGGGCGGGGCTACTTCACGGTGGCCTCGGACGGTGGGATCTTCAACTACGGGACCGGGGCTCCCTTCCACGGCTCGGCGGGCGCCATCCACCTGAATCAGCCGATCGTGGGCATGACCACCACCCCCGACCACTCGGGCTACTGGCTCGTGGCCTCCGACGGCGGCATCTTCAACTTCGGCGACGCCGGCTTCTACGGCTCGGCGGGCGCCATCCACCTGAATCAGCCGATCGTGGGCATGGCCGCCAGACCGGACGGTAAGGGGTACTGGCTCGTGGCCTCCGACGGCGGCATCTTCAACTTCGGCGACGCCGGCTTCTTCGGCTCGGCCGGTGCGCTCGCGCTCAACAAGCCGATCGTGGGCATGGCGGCGACGCCCGACGGCAAGGGCTACTGGCTGGTCGCCTCCGACGGTGGCATCTTCGCCTACGGCGACGCCGGCTTCCACGGCTCGACCGGTGCGCTCACGCTCAACGAGCCGATCGTGGGTATGGCGGCGACGCCGTCGGGCCACGGCTACTGGCTGGTGGCCTCCGACGGCGGCATCTTCGCCTACGGCGACGCCGGCTTCTACGGGTCCACCGGTGCGCTCACGCTCAACAAGCCCGTCGTGGGCATGGCCTCCACCCCCGACGGGTCGGGCTACTGGCTGGTGGCGAGCGACGGCGGCATCTTCGCCTACGGCGACGCCGGCTTCTACGGCTCCGCCGGCGCCATCCACCTCAACCAGCCCATCGTGGGCATGGCCGCCGGTCGGTAGCGGGGGGGCCGACCGCCCCCCGGCACGGCGCGGGGTCGCCCGCACTCCCCGCCGTTCGACCTGGTGCAGCCAGCCCTAGCATGGGGGCATGGCACACCCGCGAGGCTCCCTCACCGACCGGCGGCCCACCCGGCAGATCCATGTCGGCGACGTGGCGGTCGGTGGCGGCGCCCCGGTGTCGGTCCAGTCGATGACCACGACCAAGACGGCCGACGTCGACGGCACGCTCAGCCAGATCTACGCCCTGGCGGCGGCCGGGGCCGACCTGGTGCGCTGCACCTGCAACGAGGAGGCTGCCGCCGAGGGCCTGGCCCGCATCATCCCCCGCTCGCCGGTGCCGATCATCGCCGACATCCACTTCCACGTGGAGATGGCCCTCGCCGCCCTCGAGGCCGGTGTGCAGGGTCTCCGGCTCAACCCGGGGAACCTCCGCAAGCCCCACGAGATCAAGCTGGTGGCCGCCGAGGCGAAGGACCGCGGCGTGCCCATCCGGATCGGGGTCAACGCGGGCTCGCTGCACCCCGATCTCTACAAGAAGTACGGGGGTGCGACCCCCGAGGCCCTCGTGGAGTCGGCCCGCATGGAGCTGGCCTACTTCGCCGAGGTGGGCTTCGACGACGTGAAGATCTCGGTCAAGGCCTCGTCGGTCCCGCTCATGATCGAGTCGTACCGCCTGGCGTCCGAGACATTCGACTTCCCACTCCACCTCGGGGTCACCGAGGCCGGCCCCCTCCTGGAGGCCTGCTGAAGGGCACCGCCGGTATCGCCACCTTGTTGGCCGAGGGCATCGGCGACACCATCCGGTACTCGCTGACCGCCGATCCCGTCGAAGAGGCCCGGGCGGGACGCCAGCTCCTCGAGGCCCTGGGGCTGCGTGAGCGCAAGGGCCTCGACCTGATCGCCTGTCCGAGCTGCGGGCGGTCCGAGATCGACGTGATCGCCGTGGCCCAGGCGGCCCAGGACGCGCTGGCCGACCGGAACCTGCCCATCCAGGTGGCCGTCATGGGCTGTGTGGTCAACGGGCCGGGCGAGGCGCGCGAGGCCGACCTCGGGATCGCCGCCGGCCGCAAGCGGGGCCACCTGTTCATCAAGGGCAAGATCGTCCGGGTCGTGCCCGAGGACGAGATGGTCTCGGCACTGGTGGCCGAGGCCGAGCGACTGGTGGCCGAGGGCGTGGAGGCCCGCCTGGCGGCGGCCGACGCCGGCGCGGAGGCCGCGGCCGAGGCCGACCGGATGGAGCTGCTCGACGCCAAGGGTGCAGACGCCAACGCCTCGGAGTCCAAGGTCGAGCTGATCCGGAAGCGCTTCGGCGACGAGGACGCGCCGACCGACTGAACCCGACCAGCGGATCGCCCGGTGCCCCGTTGCGCCCCTGCCCCGGTGCGCCCGTGCGGCATCCGGGGCCACGGGGGTCGGACACTAGGCTCTGCGCCCATGCGCATGTCCCGCCTCCTGGTCCGTACCCTGCGAGAGGCCCCGGCCGACGCCGAGGTGGTCAGCCACCAGCTGCTGGTCCGAGGTGGGTTCATCCGCCGCCTGGCCTCGGGCGTCTACACCTTCCTGCCCCTCGGACTGCGCGTCCTGCATCGCATCGAGTCGGTCATCCGCGAGGAGCTCGACGCCGCCGGCTGCCAGGAGCTGCTGCTTCCCGCCCTGCACCCGCGCGAGCTGTGGGAGCAGAGCGGCCGGGCGGCGCTGTTCGGCAGTGACGCCCTGCCCGCCATGACGCTGGAGGCACGGGGCGGCTCGTTCGTGCTCGGGCCGACCCACGAGGAGGTCGTCACCGTCACCGTCGGTGCCGAGGTGGAGTCCTACCGCCAGCTCCCGCTCACCGTGTACCAGATCCAGGTCAAGTTCCGCGACGAGGCCCGGCCCCGGTTCGGCCTGCTGCGCACCCGCGAGCTGATCATGTGCGACGCCTACTCCTTCGACGTGGACAAGGACGCCATGCAGGCCTCGTACCGGGTGGTGTACGACGCCTACCTGCGGATCTTCGCCCGCATGGAGCTCGACGTGGCGCCGGTCGAGGCCGAGTCGGGCGCCATCGGCGGTGACGTGAACCACGAGTTCATGGTCCCCTCGTCGGTGGGGGAGGACCACTTCGTCCGCTGCTCCGGCTGCGGGTACGCGGCCAACGTCGAGGCGGCCCTCCGCGGCGGTTTCGGTGACCCGGTGGTGCCCGGCGGCGGATGCCCCCGGGCACGTGGATCACCACACCCCCGGCCGCCCGGGCATCGACGAGGTCGTCGCCTTCTTCGACGACCCGGCGATCACCGCAGGCGACCTCCTGAAGAGCCTGGCCGTCGTCGACGCCGCCGGACGGCCCGTCCTGGTCCTGCTGGCGGGCGACCGGGAGGCCCGGCTGCCCGGTGGCTGGCGGCTGTTCGAGGAGGACGACTTCGACGCCCACCCGTCCCTGGTCAAGGGGTACATCGGTCCGATGGGGCAGCAGGAGGCGGGACTCACGGTCGTGGCCGACGTCGGCGTCGCCCGCCCGGGCCCCTGGATCACCGGGGCCAACCGGGAGGACCACCATGTGAGCGGGGTCGAGCTCGGTCGGGACTTCACCGTCGACGAATGGGGCTCGTACGCCGAGGTCGTCACCGGCGATGCCTGCCCCCGCTGCGGGTCAGCCGTCGAGCTGGTCCGCTCGGTGGAGGCCGCCCACACCTTCCAGCTGGGCGAGAAGTACTCGAGCGTGATGCCGGGCGCCGACTTCGTGGCCGAGGACGGGAGCGAGGCGATCTTCTCGATGGGTTGCTACGGCATGGGCGTCTCCCGGCTCCTGTCGGTCCTGGCCGAGGAGCACCACGACGACCGGGGCCTGGTGTGGCCGGGCGAGCTGGCCCCCTACCAGGTCCACCTCGCCGCCCTGGGCGCCGGTCGCGCCCCCGAGGTGGCCGAGGCCGCCGACGCCCTCTACGACCGCCTGGTGGCCGCCGGGATCGACGTACTCTACGACGATCGGGACGTGTCCCCGGGGGTCAAGTTCGCCGACGCCGATCTGCTCGGGGTCCCGGTCCGCCTGGTGCTGGGGGCCAAGGGCGTGGCCCGGGGTGTGGTGGAGTGGCGCTCGCGAGCCACCGGCGAGGAGCGTGAGGCCGATCTGTCGGCCCCGGTGGAGGCCCTCCTCGCGTACTGAACGGCCCGGAAGGGCGCGGAAGGGCACGAAATGGGCCCCGTGGGCCCGCGGCGGCCCGCGGGAGCGGGGAACTGACGCACGGACTACCTGGTCAGGGGCGCCGACCACCTGGTCAGGGGTACCGCGTGCCCGCGTGCGCTGCTATACTTTTCACTCTGCCGTTCGGTTGGGGTGTAGTGACGCTGATGAGGCGTGGGCGGCCAGCCCACGCTTTTGTTTTGGTCGAAAACACCTGCGCCGGGGGGCGGGGACGGTCGGCACCGAAGGGTCGCCGGCCCAGCGGACGCAGGACCCGACAGTACGGCAATCGACGACGCCCACGGCACACGGAGAGGAGGCAGCGCAGATGGTAGAGGAGCTCTTCGCCGTCCTCCAGCCGGTGGTGGCCGACGCCGGCCTCGAGCTGGTGGACGTCGAGATGAAGTCGGGCGTGCTCCAGGTGACCGTCGACCGCGAGGGCGGCGTGGACCTCGAGGCCCTGACCGACGCCAACCGGGCCGTCTCCACCCTGCTGGACGAGGTCGACCCCATCCCGGGGCGCTATTCGCTCGAGGTCTCGAGCCCCGGGATCGAGCGGGCACTGCGCACGCCTGGCCACTTCGCCAAGGCGGTCGGCTCGACCGTGTCGGTCAAGACCCGGCCGCAGGTCACCGGTGAGCGCCGCCTCCGCGGCACCCTCGCCTCCTCCGACGAGGACGGGTTCGTGCTCGTCGTCGAGGGAGCCGACGGTGAGGAGGTGCGCCTGGCCTACGCCGACATCGATCGGGCGCGGACGGTGTTCGTCTGGGGCGGCCAGGACGCGCCCGGCAAATCGGGGCGGAAGCAGCAGCCGGGGCAGAAGAAGCGGGCGGACGGGTCGGCTACCGGCAACCGGACGGCGAAGTCGACGACGCAGAAGAGGAAGCAGGTCGCAACCCCATGAGCAAGACGAATTTCGAGTTCCTCGACGCACTCGGCCAGATCGCCCGCGACAAGGGGATCTCCGTCGAGACGTTGCTCGATGCCCTGGCCAACGCCCTGGTGGCGGCCTACAAGCGCCGTCCGGATGCCGCCGAGGAGGCCGTGGTCACCATCGACCCCGACTCGGGGGAGATCCGCGTCTACGGCCAGGAGCTCGACGAGGAGGGCAACGTCGTCCGTGAGTGGGACGACACCCCGGACGACTTCGGCCGCATCGCCGCCCAGACGGCCAAGCAGGTCATCCTCCAGCGCATCCGCGAGGTCGAGCGCGACCTCAAGTACGAGGAGTACGCCGGCCGTGAGGGCGACATCGTGACCGGCATCGTCCAGCAGACCGACAACCGCTACACCCTGCTCGACCTGGGCAAGGTGGAGGCGCTGCTGCCCCAGGCCGAGCAGGTCTCCTACGAGCGCTACGAGCACGGAGCCCGCTTGAAGGCCTACATCGTCGAGGTCCGCAAGACGACCAAGGGCCCCCAGATCGTGGTCAGCCGGAGCCACCCCGGCCTCATCAAGCGCCTGTTCGAGCTCGAGGTCCCCGAGATCTCGTCCGGTGCCGTGGAGATCAAGGCCGCCGCCCGTGAGCCCGGTCACCGGACGAAGATCGCCGTGTGGTCGAACGACCCGAACGTCGACCCGGTCGGTGCCTGCGTGGGCGCCCGCGGCTCACGTGTGCGCATGGTCACCAACGAGCTCCGGGGCGAGCGCGTCGACGTCGTCCCGTACTCGGACGACCCGGTCGAGCTGATCCAGTCCGCCCTGGCCCCGGCACGGGTCCGCGAGGTGCGCCTCGACGACGAGACCGGCACGGCCACGGTGATCGTGAGCGACTACCAGCTCTCGCTGGCCATCGGCAAGGAGGGCCAGAACGCCCGCCTCGCCGCCCGCCTCACCGGCTGGCGGATCGACATCAAGAGCGAGACCCAGCTGGCCGAGGAGGAGTCGGGCTACGCCGGCGAGGAGTGGGCCGAGGGTGAGTGGATCCAGAACGAGGCGGGCGAGATGGTCTGGCAGCCCGCCGAGGGCGGATCGGCCGTGTCGGCCACCGAGTGGGCCGAGGGTGCCGATGGCGCCGACGAGGTCGGGGCCGACGAGGTGGCCGCCGAGGAGATGGTCGCCGAGGACGTCGCCGTCGAGGAGGTCGTCGCCGTCGAGGATGCCGTCGCCGTCGAGGAGGCCGCCGAGGTGCTCGAGGAGCCGGACCGGAGGTCGGGGAGCCCGCAGCGGTGTCCGAGGTGCGGGGCGTCGGCCGAGGAGGGTCCGGCATAGTCCCTCAGCGGACCTGCATCGGGTGCCGGCGCACGCAGCCGACCGGGGACCTGGTGCGGGTGGTGCGCCTCGGGGACGGCTCTCTGGCCCCGGGGCGGACGCTCCCAGGACGTGGCGCCTGGTTGTGCCGGGATTCGGCGGCCTGCGTCGACACGGCGCAGAAGCGCGGGCGTTCGGCGGGCCCTCCGGGGCCCGGTGGGCGACAGGGCGGTGGACCGCCTGAGGCAGGAGCTCGGTTGACCCACCGGGGACCCGGACCGGACAGGTCCGGAAAGTCCGGTGGCGTGATGTGCGAGGATGGAGGGTCGTATGTGCGCTTTGGCACGTGCGACATCGAAGGAAGGGCAGTTACAGCCGTTGCCGAAGAAGATCCGGGTATACGAGCTCGCTCATGAGCTCGGCCTGACCAACAAGGAGGCCCTTGACCTCTGCCTGTCCCTCGGGATGGGCGTCAAGAGCCATTCGTCGTCCATCGAGGACGCCCAGGCGGACCGCGCCCGCCGCAAGGCCGACCGTGAGGGCCTGCGCCGCCCGGTGCAGCCCGAGGAGCCGGCCGCACCGGCCAAGAAGGCCGCAGCCAAGAAGGCCCCGGCCGCAAAGGCCGCGCCCGCCGTCGAGCCGGCGGCCCCGGCTGTCGAGCGTCCGGCCGAGGACGGCCCGACCGCGCCGGAGGCGGATCGCCCCGGTGAGGCGGACCGGCGCCCGGCTGGTCACCAGCAGGCCGGCCTCCGAGCAGCCCGGTGTCGCCTGCGCCCGCGTCCCGACCGGCCCCGGCCGCCCCGGCGGCGTCCGCACCGGCACCGGTCGCCGCCCCCCCGCCGGCACCCGCACCGGCTCCGGCAGCTGCACCCCTGGCACCGGTCGCCGCCCCGTCTGCTCCGGCGCCTGCCGCACCGGTGGCACCTGCCGCCGCTGCACCCGCCCCGCCCGCCCCGGCTGCTCCCGCCCCTGCCGCCGCTCCGGCTACTCCGGCCCCGGCCGCCTCGGCACCTGCCCCGGCGGCACCCGCCGCCCCCGCCGGTGGCACCGGCCGCCGCCGCGGCCGCCCCGTCGGCCCCCGGCTCCGCCCCGGTCAATCCGCCGACCAGCGCCGTCCGGACGCCCGATCCCGCCGCCTCCGGGTGGCCCTCCCCGCTCGAGTCACCGGGAAGCCGATCCCGCCGCCCCCCGGGGCCGGCGGTCGCCGGCCCCCGCCCGGAGCGGCACGACCCGGTGGGTTCACCGGCCGTCCCGGTCCCGGCGCCGGTGCCGGTCGGCCCGGCGCGCCCCGCACCGGGCGGCCCCCCGGGTGCCTCCGGAGGTGGCTACGGCGGTCGACCCGGCGGCTCGACCGGCGGCTACGGAGGCCGTCCCGGCGCCGGGCCCGGTGGTGGACCCGGCGGTCCCGGCGGTCCCGGTGGACGTGGCGGCCCCGGCGTCGGCCGTGGCCGTCCCAACCAGCGTCGCCCCCGTCGGCGGCGCCGGAATCTCGAGGAGCTCGAGCCGACCACGCTCACGGCGTACGCGCCGTCCACGGCGCCGGTGCCCGAACACGAGGTCATCATCGAGCGCGGCTCGACGGCCCGCGACCTCGGGCCCAAACTCAACCGGTCCGCCGGTGACGTCGTCCGCTTCCTGCTGCTGCAGGGGGAGATGGTGACGGCCACCCAGTCGCTGACCGACGACATGATCGAGCTGTTCGCCGCCGAGCTGGGGGCCGACGTGCGACTGGTTGACCCCGGTGAGGAGCGCGAGGCCGAACTGCTGGCCAAGTTCTTCGACGACGACGACGAGGAGGAGAACGAGGAGGACCTCCGGCCCCGTCCTCCGGTCGTCACCGTCATGGGCCACGTGGACCACGGCAAGACCCTGCTGCTCGACAAGATCCGCCATGCCAACGTGGTCGCCGGCGAGGCGGGTGGCATCACCCAGCACATCGGCGCCTACCAGGTCGAGTGGGAGGGCCACCCGATCACGTTCATCGACACTCCGGGCCACGAGGCCTTCACGGCGATGCGCGCCCGCGGTGCCGAGGTGACCGACATCGTGATCCTGGTGGTGGCGGCCGACGACGGCGTCATGCCCCAGACCATCGAGGCCATCGACCACGCCAAGGCCGCCGACGTGCCCATCATCGTGGCCGTCAACAAGATCGACCGTGACGAGGCCGACCCCAACCGTGTGCTGCAGCAGCTGTCGGAACACGGGCTCGTGCCCGAGGCCTGGGGCGGCGACACCATCGCCGTCGAGGTGTCCGCACTCCAGGACCTCGGCATCGAGGACCTGCTGGAGCAGGTCGTCCTCGTGGCCGAGATCGAGGAGCTCCAGGCTTCGCCCGAGGGCCGCGCCCGGGGCTTCGTCCTCGAGGCCGAGCTCGAGATCGGCCGAGGCCCCGTCGCCTCGGTCATCGTCGAGCGCGGCACCCTGCGGGTCGGGGACCCGATCGTCGCCGGTGCCGCCTGGGGCAAGGTCAAGGCCCTGGTCGACGACCACGGCAACCAGATCAAGGAGGCGCCCCCGTCGACTCCGGTGCAGGTGCTCGGGTTTTCCGAGCCACCCGAGCCCGGTGACGAGTTCCGGGTCGCTCCCGAGCTGGCCCAGGCCCGGACCATCGGTGAGGCCCGTGCCCACCGCTACCGGGTGGCCGGTCACGTGCCCGCCGCCACGTCGGCGCTGGGTGGCGCCAAGCTCGAGGACCTGTTCGAGCAGATCCAGCGGGGCGAGACGGCCACGCTGAACCTGATCCTGAAGGCCGACGTGCGCGGCTCACTGGAGGCGGTCACCGAGAGCCTCCGCAAGCTGGAGCGCGACGACGTCAAGCTGAGCTTCGTCCACCGCGGTGTGGGAGGGATCACCGAGTCGGACGTGGAGCTCGCCCAGGCGTCCAACGCCACCATCATCGGATTCAACGTACGACCCGACCGCCGCTCGCGGGAGATGGCGGCCAAGGCCGATGTCGAGATCCGCACCTACGAGATCATCTACAAGCTCCTCGAGGATCTCGAGGCGGCCATGCTCGGCCTCCTCTCCCCGGTATTCGAGGAGGTCGTGACCGGCGAGGCCGAGGTCCGCCAGGTCTTCCGGGTCCCGCGGATCGGTGCCATCGCCGGCTGCTACGTCCGGGAGGGTGTCATCACCCGAGGCTCCAAGGTCCGGTTCCTCCGCGACGGTGTGGTC
Organism: uncultured Acidimicrobiales bacterium; assembly: GCA_963841925.1. Taxonomy (GTDB): domain Bacteria; phylum Actinomycetota; class Acidimicrobiia; order Acidimicrobiales; family RAAP-2; genus Bog-756. Next base: position 243,139 of record CAWJER010000014.1, on the reverse strand, counting down.
ATCTGGAAGGGTGCCATCACGTCGCTGCGCCGGTTCAAGGACGACGCACGCGAGGTGCAGGCAGGGTTCGAGTGCGGCATCGGGCTCTCGGACTACCAGGACCTGAAGGACGGGGACATCATCGAGACCTACGACGAGCGGGAGATCCCCCGCACCTGACCGTGGTTACCGGTCTGTCATCGGCCGGCACGGACAGGGCGTCGTCGCACGGACCGGAGGACCAGTGGCACGTCGTCACGACAATCGGGGCGCTGCCCCTTTCGCCCGCTCCCTGCGGGTCAACCAGGTCCTGCGCCAGGTGGTAGCCGAGGAGCTGGAGCGCCTCGCCGACGCCGACGAGCGCCTGCGCATGGTGACGGTGACCTCCGTCGACTCGACGTCGGACCTCCGTCAGGCGACCGTCTACCTGAGCTCCCTGTCCGACGACGCCGCCGACGCGCTCGAGGAACGGCGGGTCCAGGTGCAGCGGGTCGTGGCCCGCCAGACGCAGCTCAAGCGGACCCCGCAGCTCTCGTTCGCCCAGGACCCGGCCGTGGTGGCCGGGAGCCGGGTGGAGGACCTGCTGCGCCAGATCCACGAGGCCGACGAGGACGGGGGCGGGGCCGACCGGTGAGCCCGCCGTCTGCGGACCAAGTCAACGGCCTGGTGGTGGTGGACAAGGAGACCGGATGGACGTCCCACGACGTCGTCGCCCGGTGCCGTCGCATCTTCGGGCAGAAGCGGGTCGGCCACGCCGGGACCCTGGACCCGGACGCCACCGGGGTGCTGCTGGTCGGGCTCGGGCGCAGCACGCGGCTCATGCGCTTTCTGACCGCCCTGCCCAAGACGTACGAAGCCGAGGTGGTGCTGGGCTCGGCCACGTCCACCCTCGATTCCTCCGGCGAGGTCACCGGGACGTGGGACATGGAGGACGTCTCGTTGGCGGAGGTCCGCGAGGCGGCCGCCGGGCTCACCGGTGAGATCGATCAGGTCCCGCCCATGGTGTCGGCGCTCAAGGTCGGTGGCAAGCGGCTCCACGCGCTGGCCCGTGAGGGCATCGAGGTCGAGCGGGTGGCCCGTCCCGTCACCGTGTACCGCTACGACGTGACCCCGGGCCTCACGCCCGGTGTCTACCGGATCGAGGTGGAGTGCTCCTCGGGTACCTATGTCCGGGTGCTGGCCGCCGACCTCGGGGCCGCGCTGGGTGGAGGTGCCCACCTGCGCAACCTGCGTCGCACCCGCATCGGCTCGTTCACCACCGAGGACGCCCGACTGGTGGACGAGCTCACACCGGCCGTGGTGCTCACCCCGGCCCAGGCCATGCGGGACCTCGACCAGGTGGTCGTGCCGCTGGACGCCCAGAAGTTGGTGGCCCGCGGCCTGCCGCTCGACCGTGTGCCGCTCGGCGTCTCGGGGGACGGCCCCTGGGGCCTCGTCGACGACGCCCACCACCTGTTGGCCGTGTACGAGGCGACCGAGACGGACCGCATCAAACCCGCCGTGGTGATCGAGTCGGCCGGCTGACCCCGGGCGCTGCGGGTCCTCCCGCTCCACGGGCCGGTCGGAAGCTGACTCGGCGGTAACCTGCAGGACTGTGGAGATCGTGACCGAGAGCACACCGCTCGCACCACCCCCGGGTGGCTCCGCCGTCACCATCGGTGCCTACGACGGCGTCCACCTCGGGCACCGGGCCCTGCTGGCCGAACTGCGGGCCCGGGCGGATGCCGACGGCCTGGCCACCGTCGTCGTCACGTTCGATCGGCATCCGGCCGCGGTGGTGCGACCGGAGTCGGCGCCCCTGCTCCTGTGCGACCTCGACCAAAAGCTCGAGCTCCTCGCTTCCGCCGGCGTCGACCGGACGGTGGTGGTCCGATTCGACGAGGAGCGGGCCAACGAGACGGCCGAGGAGTTCGTGACCCGGGAGCTGGTCGACGGGCTGGACGCACGGCTGGTCGTGGTGGGGGAGGACTTCCACTTCGGCCACGGGCGCAAGGGGAACGTGGCGCTGCTGACCGAGATGGGCACGGTGGCCGGGTTCGCCGTCGACGGTGTCTCCCTCGCCTCGGCCGGTGACGACGACGGGGACGGATCGGCGCCGGTCTCGTCCACCCGGGTGCGCAGCCTGGTCGCGGCCGGCGACGTCGAGGGGGCAGCGGCGCTGCTGGGACGCCCCCATCAGGTCCGCGGACCGGTGGTCACCGGGGACCGGCGCGGTGGTGCCGACCTCGGGTTCCCCACGGCCAACCTCGCCGTTCCCGCCGAGATCCTCCTTCCGGCGTCCGGCATCTACGCCGGCTGGTACGAGCGGCCCGACGGATCGACCTACAAGACGGCGGTGTCTGTCGGTCGACGCCCCACGTTCTACGGCGTCGACGGCGAGCTGCTGGTGGAGGCATTCCTGCTCGACTTCTCCGGCGACCTCTACGGCGAGGGGGCCCGGCTGTCCTTCGTCCATCGGCTGCGCGACGAACTGGCCTTCGAGTCGGTCGAGGCGCTGGTGGCGCAGATGGGCAGCGACGTGGACCGGACCCGCAGCCTGTTGGACGCCCGGTAGGCGGGAGCTCCCCGGGGCCGAGCCGCTCGGCAGGCTCGCCCTGGCCCGATCGGTGGCGGAGGAGCCGGCGGTCCCGGCGGTCGGCAGTCCGAGTGGCCACCCGTACCACGGGCCCGAACGCAGGGCAGGGGCGGACCGCCGAGAGCGTCGCTGCCCGCACGCGCTGCGGGTGCCCGTTCAAGTTCTCCCCGGCCAGGGCCGATGATGCAACTGAGGACCTGGCGCACCGGTGATTCCTGCCGAGCCGGGCGAGTTCCAGTGGAGTCCGAATGCACCATGGGATCGGCAGGCGATGAGAACGGCCACACCCCTCAGTGGTGACGTGTTCGTCTCCAGGCAGGGGCGGTTCTCGCGGACCAAGCGGCATGCCGACGGTCCTCCCCGTCCCACGGTGTCGCCGACCCGGGTCTCCCGGCAGGATCGGCACCGGGCCGAGCAGGAGCTCGAGGAGCGGGACCGTCTCATCCGGCTGACCATCGCCAACCGATCGCTCGAGACCCACTTCCAGCCCATCGTGAACCTGCGGAGCGGTGCCGCGGTGGGGACCGAGGCGCTCTCCCGGTTTCCCCACGGTCCGGTCCGGCCCCCGGACGTGTGGTTCGCCGAGGCGGCCTCCGTGGGACTCGGCGTGGAGCTCGAGCTCATCGCGCTGGACGTTGCGCTCGAGCAGCTCGATCGCCTGCCGTCCGGTGTCTACCTGTCCCTCAACGCCTCGGTGGAGACGATCGTGTCGGAGGGATTCGAAGCGACGCTGGCCGGGGCTCCCGCCGAGCGGATCGTCCTCGAACTGACCGAGCACACGCCGGTGAACGACTACCGGGCGTTCGCGCTGAGGATCGACGAGCTGCGGTCCCACGGGGTGCGACTGGCGGTGGACGACGCCGGCTCCGGGTTCTCGAGCTTCAGCCACATCCTCAACCTCAAGCCCGACATCATCAAGCTCGACATCGCCCTCACCCGGGGTATCGACAAGGACCCCGCCCGTCAGGCGCTCGGGCGTGCCCTCCTCAACTTCGGCCTGGAGGCGTACCGGACGACCATCGTGGCCGAGGGGATCGAGACGCCGGGCGAACTCGAGACACTCCGGTCACTGGGATGTCCCAGTGGACAGGGGTTCATCCTCGGGCGGCCGAGACGACTGGCGAATCGACCACCGGCGCTCCCGATGCTGCGGCCGGAGGTCACGCCGCCGTCGACCGGAGCGTCGAGCTGACCACGGTCCGGCGAGCGGCCGGGGCGAAGGGGTACCTCCACCGGTGCCCGGTGCCCGGTGCCAGCGGAGGAATGCCGCCGGACGCCTACGGAGTGGGCTTCCTACCGAGGACCTTGAGCACCCAGGCGCCGAACCCGGTGGGCTTCTCGTAGTGATGGTGGTCGGCGCCGTGCCCGTCGCGTCCGAAGCTCACACCGCCCTGGGCGCCCTCGAGCCGGTTCGGCTCCTCGTACTTGGGCACCTTCTTGAGGGGCTGCCGCTTCTTGCGGGGCTTGCTGCCGTCGGATCCCATGGACCCATCCTGCCAGAGCGGCCCGCCGCCCGGCTCAGATGGCCGGTGCGTCGCCCAGCAGCTCGGTGCGCAGCTCACGCTTGAGGATCTTGCCCGCCGGGTTGCGGGGCAGCTCCTGGCCGCGGAACCAGTAGCGCGACGGCACGTTGAATGCGGCCAGACGCTCGCGTACGTGTCGGGACAGCTCGTCGGCGCCGACATCCATGCCCGGCCGCAGCACGATGACGGCACCGACCTCTTCGCCCAGGACCGGGTGTGGCACACCGATGACGGCGCAGTCGGCCACCGCCGGATGCTCGTGCAGGGCACCCTCGATCTCGACGCAGTAGACGTTCTCCCCACCGCGGATGATCATGTCCTTCGCCCGGTCGACGATGTGGACGAACCCCTCCTCGTCGATGCGGGCCACGTCGCCCGTGTGGAGCCAGCCCCGGGTGAACGAGGCGGCGGTGGCCTCGGGTTTGTTCCAGTAGCCGCGGACGACGTTCGGGCCCCTGATCCACAGCTCGCCGGTCCGGTCCGGGTCGTCGGCCGGTGGCGGGGGCTCCTCGCCCGCCCAGTCCTCGGGGACGACCGCCACGTCGCACACGGGCGCCGGCGGGCCGACGCTGTCGGGCTTGCGGACGTAGTCGTCGCCGGCATTCATGGTCGTCATGGCCGATGTCTCGGTCAGGCCGTAGCCATTGCCCGGCGCACCCGTGGGGAAGTGCTCCTTGATGCGCCTGACCAGGTCGGGTGGGCACGGAGCGCCGCCGTAGGAGATCGACTGCACCGACGAGGTGTCGCGGGTGGCGAAGTCGGGGGAGTCGATCACCTGCATGACCATGGCGGGCACGCCACCGAAGACGGTGATGTGCTCCCGTTCGATGAGCTCGAGCGCCCGTTCGGGGTCGAAGTGGTGCATCATCACGAGCTTGCCACCCGCCGCCGTGTTCGTGACCAGGAGAGCGTGGCACCCGGTGGCGTGGAACAGCGGCACCGACAGCAGGTTGGCGTTCTGCACCCCGGGGGAGGCGGCGATCTGCGCCGCCGTCCGGCGCATGCTGCCCACCGTCGCCACGAAGAAGAGGTTCATGAGGTTGGATGCGCTGTTGCGGTGGGTGCCGACCGCACCCTTGGGACGGCCGGTCGTGCCCGACGTGTAGAAGATCGTGGCATCGTCGTCCGGGTCGATGGCCACGTCCACAAGGCTGGCGTGGTCCGGTGCGGTGCCCACCACGTCGGCGAAGGGGACGACGGGCAGGGCGCCGAGCTCACCGCGGTCGAGGAGGCAGCCCACCGCGGGGCGCCGCCCGCCGCTGTCGGGGTCGTGCTCCTCACAGGTGACGATGAGTGCCTCCAGGCCGGGAACCTCGGCGAGGTGGTGGACGATGCGGCTCTGGCGCTCCTCGTCGACGAACGCCACCCGGGTGCCAGAGTCGGCCAGACCGTAGGCGAGCTCCTCTCCGGTCCACCAGGCGTTGAGGGGGACGGCCACGGCCCCGATGGTGATGGTGGCCCAGAACGCCATGACCCACTCGGGCAGGTTCCGCATGGCGATGGCCACCCGGTCGCCGGGCCGGATGCCGAAGCGGTCGACGAGCTGCCGGCCGAGGGCGGCCACGGTCCGGTAGTGCTCGTCGAACGTGACCCGCTCGTCCTCGTAGACCAGGAACGTCTTGTCGCCGTGGGCGGCGGACAGTTCGAAGACGGCCCGAAGGTCGGCGGGCGCCGACTTCCACGCCCGCAGCGGCACGCCGCGGACGACGACGTCCTCCATCTCGAAGGGGCCCCCGGGGCCGGTCAGGGTGGCGACGACCTCGGCCCGGGTCGGTACGGGTGTCTCCTCGGGTTGGCGGCCGGTCGGCCATGGCTGCTCCTCGGTGTCGGCGATACTCGTGCGGTGGTGCCGGTGCCGGTCGAGGCGCGGTTCTGGTGCGGGTCCCCGGTCCGCGGTCCGCCCCGGATCCGCACGAGGGTCAGGGGCCGGTCGCGGAAGATGGTCGAGCGGTAGTAGGCCAGCTCGGCCAGCGACTCCTTGATGTCGTCCATGGCCCGGTGTCCGCCGGCCTTCTTCGGGGCGGCGGCCAGCGCCTCGGGGTACCAGCGTCCGGCCAGCTCCTTGATGGTCGACACGTCGACGGAGCGGTAGTGGAGGTACTCCTCGATGTCGGGCAGGTAGGCGGCCAGGAACCGGCGATCCGTCCCGATCGAGTTGCCGGCCAGCGGCACGGTGCGGGGCTTGGGCACGTGGGCCCGGATGAACTCGGCGGTGATCCGCCCGGCCTCGTCGAGCGTCAGGTCCGAGGCCAGGATCTCGTCGAGCAGGCCGCTCGAGGTGTGCATCTCCCGCACGAAGTCGTCCATGGCCGCCAGCTGCTCCTCGGTGGCGCCGATGACCAGGTCGGGACCCTCGGCCACCACGGCGAGGTCGTCGTCGGTGATCAGGGTGGCGATCTCCACGATGACGTGGCGGCCGGCGTCGAGCCCGGTCATCTCCAGGTCCATCCACACCAGCACGGCGTCACGCTACCGGGTGGAGGCCTCCGCTCCAAGACGGGTGTCGCCGGGCGCGGTGCCGCCGGGCCCGGTCGACGGCGCGACTCGGCGCCGGTCGTCCGCGGGCGGTAGCGTCCGAGGCGATGAGCGGAGCGACCAGATGAACCCGGGAGCGGGGACGGCGACGGGGCCAGCGGCAGCCGGTCGGCGCACCGCCGGGACCGTCCGGTCCCCGTCGTCCGGCTCGATCCCGACCTGCCGCTGCCCGGCTACGCCCACGCCGGCGACGCCGGAGCCGACCTGGTGGCCCGGATCGAGGTGCTCCTCGAGCCCAACGGGGGCCGGGCCATGGTGCCCACCGGGATCGCCCTGGCCCTTCCCGAGGGCTACGCCGGCTTCGTCCAGCCCGCGCAGCGGGCTGGCCCTGCGCCACGGGGTCACCTGCCTCAACACCCCCGGCCTGATCGACTGCCGGCTACCGGGACGAGCTGTCGGTGCTGCTGGTCAACACCGACCCCGAGGTCCCCTACCGGGTGCAGCGGGGCGACCGGATCGCCCAGCTGGTGGTCCAGCGGGTCGAGTCGGCCGAGTTCGTCGAGGTCGGAGTCGCTGTCCGACACCGAGCGGGGCCTCGGCGGCTTCGGGTCGACGGGCCGCTAGAGCGTGGCCCGACTGACCGGACTGGACGGCGCCTTCCTGGCCCTGGAGTCGCCCACCACCCATCTGCACATCATGGGGGCCATGGTGTTCGACCCGACCGGGGTCCCCGGTGGCCTGGGCTTCCGCCGGATCCGGGCGCTGGTGGCCGAGCGGGTGCCCCTGGTACCCCCGTTCCGCATGCGGATGGTCGAGGTGCCCTTCGGGCTCCAGCACCCGACGCTGGTCGACGACCCCGACTTCGACCTCGACTACCACGTGCGCCGGGCCAGCCTGCCCGTCGCCGGGGGGCACGGCGGAGCTGGCGGCACTGGTGGCCGACCTGGCCGCCCGCCCGCTCGACCGGTCGCGGCCCCTGTGGGAGTTCCACGTGGTGGAGGGCCTGGACGGGCGGCCGGATCGGCGCTCGTCTCCAAGGTCCACCACGCCATCATCGACGGCGTGTCCGGGGCCGAGGTGCTGGCCGCCTTCGTCGACCTCTCGCCCGACCCGACGCCCCGCGCCGCTGTTCGGCCGCAGCCGGACGGGCCGGTCCGTCGGCGCCGCCGGCCGGCGCCCCGAGGCGGGCACACGGGGCGCGGACGACGCCGACCGCGACGGGCAGCGAGGACCACGGCGCCGGGACCCGTGGGCGCCGCCGGGTCTGCCCGGCGACTCGAGCGCCTGCGCACCTCGCTCGGAGCCCTGCCCGCCCAGATCGACGCCGTGGCCCGCACCATCGCCCGCACCGTCCGGACGGCACGGACGCTCGCCTCCCGGAACCGGGACGTGCGAGGGCACCCTGCCCCCGGCCCCGTTCCAGGCGCCCGCAGACGTCCATCAACGGCGCCATCTCGTCCCACCGCCGGGTGTCCTTCGCCGACCTGCCCCTGGACGACATCCGGCGGGTGGCCGGCGTCTTCGGCGGGACGACGAACGACATCGTCCTGGCCGCCACCGCCGGTGCGCTGCGGACGTTCTTCGCCGCGCGGGGCGAGGAGCCCGACACCTCGCTGGTGGCCCTGGTCCCGGTGTCGGTGCGCACCGAGGCCGAGCAGGGGGCCCTGGGCAACCGGGTCTCGGCCATGCTCGTCTCCCTGGCCACCGGGGTCGCCGACCCGGTGGCGCGCCTCGGGCGCATCCGCGAGGGGATGGCGGCGGCCAAGGAGCAGAGCCGGGCGGTCGGACCGGACGTCTACTCGGCGTGGGCCGAGGCGGCGTTCCCGGCGGTCGCCACCCGGCTGTCGCGGCTGGTGACCAACCTCCGGGTCTTCGACCACGTGGCCCCGCTGTTCAACCTGGTGGTCTCCAACGTGCCCGGGCCCGGACGTCCCGCTCTACCTGGCCGGCGCCCGGATGACCTCGCTGCACCCCATCGGCCCGATCATGGAGGGCGTCGGGGTCAACGTCACCGTCTTCTCCTACCTGGACTCCGTGCACGTGGGGATCCAGGCGTGCTGGGACCTGGTGCCCGACGTGGCGTCCTGGGCCGGGCCATGGAGGCGTCGTTGGCCGAGCTGGTCGCCGAGGCCGAACGACGGGACCGTCCGGTTCCGTGGTGGCACGCCGAGCTGCCGGCCTGAGGATCGGTCAGCCGCTCCAGCGCAACCGTTCCATCACGTGGACGCGGCGACGCCCGTTCTGGGCCGGAGCGTCGGCGGTCCGGTCCACCTCGCGGTCGACCCGGTAGCCGAGGCGGCCCGGTACGGCGTCGCTGCGGACGTTGGCAACGTCCACCCAGATCTCGGTCCGGTCGACGTCCACCAGGTGCTCGAAGGCGGCGGTGGTCAGCGCACGCGCCGCCGCCGTGGCGTACCCGCGGCCGGTCGCATCGGTTCGTATCCAGTACCCGATCTCGACCGTCCGGGACGGACCCCGTGAGTGCAGCCCGGCCGAGCCCAGGACCTCGTCCCGCCCGGGTCGTCCGACCACGTACGTCCAGTCGCGGTCGGCGTCGAATGCGGTCACGCCCGCGGTCACCACGTCCCGCATCCCGTCTGCGGTCGGGGGCTCGGCCGCCCACGGCACCCAGGCGTGGAGCTCGGCGAAGCTGGCCGACACGGAGGCACGGAGCTGCTCTGCATGCCCGCCGTGCCAGCGCCGCAGCTCGACTGGGCCGGCGGGGAGCAGGTCGGGGAGGAGCGCCATCGGGGCAGGATGGCACAGGCTCCGCACGGCCGCCCCCCTTTCGGATCCGGGCCGTCCGACTGCTAGAGTGTGGCCCCTACGCGGACGTGGCTCAGCTGGTAGAGCACAACCTTGCCAAGGTTGGGGTCGCGGGTTCGAATCCCGTCGTCCGCTCCAGAAGCGGTACCGCCGAGAGCGCCCCGAGGGGCGCTCTCGTGCCGTCCCGGGCCGGAGCTCACGGAGCCAGGGAGAAGGCACCGATGACCGCCGACCACGCCGCCGGTGCCGACTGGGCGAAGGTGTAGGTCGAGCGGCGGCGTCACCGGGTCGACCAGATACGCCCCGAAGCCCTCGTCCGGGCTGGTCTGGTTGAGCAGGGCGAAGGGGTACAGCTGGGTCGACAGCGTGGACGGTGGTGGCCCGCCCGAGGAAGGCACTGGTCACGACCAGCTCACCGGGCGACGACGGCGTGGCCGGTCCCGGGCTCACCGACGAGGTGCTCCCCGTTCGGCCCGGGAGGCGCCCGGTGCCGGGTCGAACCGGCCCACACCCCGGTACTCGACGACGTCGAGGAACGGGACGGTGGCCGCGGTGGCGAGCGTGACGGTCACCGTGGTGGCGCTCGTACCCGTTGCCGAGCCGGTCCCGACCAGGTACCACAGCTCGGCGTCCCCGTCGGCCGTGCACCCGGTGGCCACGGCCTCGGTGAAGCCCGCGCCGTCCCAGGTCGCCCCCGTCACCGGCGACGCCGTCGGGGTGCCGGTTGACGTGGTGCACGGCTGGGCGAGGGACAGGACGAGGGTGTCGCCGGCGGCGACGGGGGCGAGGAGCACGGCGGTGAGCGACGCGTGGTTGCCGGAGGCCCGGGCGGCGGTGTACTGCTGGACGAAGGCAGTCGTGACCGGGAGGGTCAGCTCCTCGGATTCCCACGATGCCGTTGGCGTCGGTCACCGCTACGACGAACGTCTCTGTGGTGGCGGCCGGGGCCACATCGCCCGAGATCACGCCCGTGTCCGGGTCGAGTGCGAGACCAACGGGAAGTACACCGATGGCGATCGACCACGTCAGGTCGGGGGCGCCCCCGGTGGCGGTGAGTGTCTGCGTGTAGCCGGCCTCGGCGGCGACGGCGGGGTCCAGCGACCCGGTGGTGATCACCGGGGCGTCGTCGACGGTGATGGTGAGTGTGGCCCGGTCGCGATGGCCCCGGACCCGTCGAGCGCGTCGACGGTGAAGGTCGCGGTGACGGCGTCGGGGCCGACGTCCCCCGAGACGGTCCCGGACTCCGGGTCGAGAGCCAGTCCGGCGGGCAGGTTCCCGCCCACGACCGACCAGGTCACCGGCGGACTGCCCCCGTCGACGGCGAGGACCTGGAGGTAGCCGGTCTCGGTCAGGGTGGCGTCGGCCAGGGACGTGGTCGTCACCGTCGGTGCCGCCACGACGCTGAGGCCGGTGGCCGCGGTGGCGAGGGACCCGGACAGGTCGGCGTCACCCGGGTAGGAGGCCGACACCGCGTACGGCGTGCCGCTCACGTCGAGCGACGAGGCCCCGATCCGGCACGTGCCGTGCCCACCGCCGGCCGAGGGAGCCAGGACGGCCACGCACGAGGTCGTGCCCGCCCCGATGGTGACGCTCTCGGACGAGGGCAGCGCCTCGCCCTCGGTGGTGGTGACCGTGGCGGCCAGCACCGCCGAGTCCTCGAAGCCGACGGTGACGGTGTCGGGTGTGGCCGTCACCGAGGCGGAGGTGGTGTCCGGGGTGACGGTGAGGCCGGCGTCCGGCGCGGTCGAGCCGCTGTAGGCGCCGTCGCCGGCGTAGGAGGCGGTGACCTCGTGGGCCGTCCCCGACGCGCCCAGGGCCGTCGCACCGCTCGAGCACGCGGTGCCGGGGAGGGTGATGGAGCAGAGGGTGGCGTCGCCGGCCACCACGGTCACCGTCCCCGTCGGGACGCCACCGGCCGCCGAGGAGACCGTGGCACTGAAGGTAACCGTGGCCTCGGCGCCGTAGGGGACGGTGGACGCCGACAACCCCAGCGAGGTGGTGGTCGGGCGACCCACCTCCACATCGCCGCTCGGGGCACTGGTGGCGGTCCACGTCCGGAACAGGGCGGTGACCTCGTAGGTGGAGGTGCCGGCGGGGGCGCCGGTGTCGGTGCACGTCGTGGGGAGAGACGGCAGGGGTGCGGTGGGGGAGCCGCAGACGTCCACTCCGGTGGCACCCGGGACCGGTGTGCGGGTCACGTAATAGCTGAGCGGGCCGATACCAGGGGCGGTGACCCCGGTCCAGGTCACGACGACGTCGGTGCCGCTCGGGGCCCCGGACACCCCGGTCGGGGCGGCGAGCGCCCCCACCGGGGCCGCGCCGGTCCCGGTTCCGCCGGAGGTGACGTAGGCCCAGGCCACCGACACCACCAGCACGGTCGACGCGGCGAGTGCGAACAATGCCAGGGGCGTCCTGCGCCTCATCCGACTGCCTCCGCCTGGTAGTGCAGGTCCAGCCTGACACCCTTGCAGACGTCCTGGTCGGTGGCCGTGTCCACCATGGCGAGCACCGGCCAGTCGGCGCGCGGGACACCGAGCTCCGACAGGGTCGCGGAGGTCCCCGGGGGCACCGTCGCCGGTGCCTGGAGTTCGTGGACCATGGTGAAGTTCGAGGGGGCGCAGGCCGGGTCCGACACGGTGATGGTCGTCGAGGTCGACTCGACGGTGACGGGGTCACCGGTCGGGTTGGCGATCCGCAGGTCGATGGTCGAGGTGGTGCCGGGCAGCAGGGTCACCGGTGCGTCGCCGGAGAGGGAGACGCCCTGTGGGCCCGCTGCACGGGTGAGCGAGGGCGCCAGACCCACGACCGGGGCCTGGAGGGTCGTTCCCGCGGCCGATCCGAAGGTGGCGGCGTCCCCGAACGCGGACACCCCGCCGTCGGACCCGGCCAGCCAGTAGCCCCTCCCGTCCGGAGTGGGCTCGAGACCGACGGCGTCCCCGCCACCGGCGCGGCCGCGGCCGAGCCGAGGAAGGCGGCGCCACCGAAGGCGAACACCCCGCCGTCGGTGGCCGACATCCAGTATCCGGTACCGGACGGGTCGGCCACGAGGGCCCCCACCGGTTCGGCGAGCACGTCACCGGACAGCGATCCACTGAAGACGGCGTCCCCGAAGGCGAACACCCCGCCGTCTGCGGCCACCAGCCAGTACCCGCCCCCGGCGGGGGTGGCGGCCATGCCGACCACCGATCGGGCCAGGGGCCGACCACCCATCGATCCGCCGAATGCTGCGTCCCCGAAGGCGAACACCCCGCCGTCCACGGCCACCAGCCAGTAGCCCCGACCGTCGTGGGTGGCGGCCATGCCGACCACCGGCCGGTCCAGTGGCCGACCACCCATCGACCCGAGGAACGGCGCATCCCCGAAGGCGAACACGCCGCCGTCGGCGGCCACCAGCCAATAGCCCATCGAGTCCGGGGTGGCGACCATGGCGACGACGGGTGCGGCGAGGATGTCGTCACCGGTGGAGCCGAGGAAGGGGGCGCCACCGAAGGCGAACACCCCGCCGTCGGCCGCCACCAGCCAGTACCCGTCCGGTCCCACCTCGTCGACCAGGTGGATGGTGGCGCCGGACGCCGGATTCGGCGCCGGGGCCACGACCGGTCGGTCCGCCATCACGGCCACGGCGCCGCTGGCCAGCACGAGGGTGACAGCGGCGAGTACGACGCGGCCGCGGCGGTGGGCCACAGGGTGGGTGGCTGCGGTGCGACGGGTCGCGGGCCGCAGGGACTCCGATCCTTCGGGTGTGGGTTCGTGAGGTGTCATTCTGACTCTCCGATGGGTGGAGCGGTCGCCGGTGGACGAGTGGGCGGGTTCCCGTCGGCCGTCCCCTACACGGGGGCGGAGGTGGCGAAGACGAGTTCGACCGTGACGCCCTGGCAGGCGTCCTGGTCGACGCCCTGCTCGGTCATGGCGATCGTCGAGTCGACGGGGGCGGAGTACGCGTCCGGGCCCAGGGTGGCGTCGACGGGGACGGGCGACTCGACGGTGAACCAGGTCGCCAGGCACCCGGTGACCGGGTTCCCAGCGGTGTCGAGGGCGTTGCCCGACCCGTCGCTGGCGACAGTGGCGGTTATGTCGTCGACGTGCTCCTCGGCGGTGCCGGTGTTCTGGGCCTGGACGGTGAACGCCAGCGGTGCCCCTCCCGGGTAGAGGGCGCCCTGGGGCCCCGACTGGGTGATGGCGAAGTCGGTCGCACCGGTGGTCCCGACGTTGGCCGAGCCGCTGCCGCTACCTCCCGAGGTGAAGTAGGCGAAGGCCACGCCGCCACCGCCGATGACCAGGCTCACGGCAAGGACGACGCCTGCGGTCTTCTTGTTGAGGAAGTGGTTCATGTGTAGCTCCTTGGATGGTCGGATGCCGGGGGTCACCGGCGGGGGTGGGTGGCGCTCCGTCGAGGCGACGGGAAGGACGGGCCGCCAGTGCCCGGGTGTGGTGTCGGTCGGGTCACTTCGGCCGGCCCCGCGATCTTCGGGAGCGGGGCCGTCGGTGGCCCGACGCCGGCGCCGGGCGCCCGGTCCGGACCCGCCGGGACGAAGGTGGCGTTCCACCGACCTTGGCCCAGCAACCTCCGGTTGTCTCCACGGTGGGGCCTTCGGGAGCGACCGTCGGGCAACTTGACGGGCGATCGACCGGTTGTGACCTTCGCCCCTGGGGATCGTCGGGAATCGCCCGCACATCCCCAGGGGCGAAGGTCCCGGAACGCCACGCTGCGTGGGGTCCGACGGACCGTCGGCTCCGACGGAGGTCCCCTGGAACCCCCGGTGCACCCGGGTGCCGCGCCGTGGGTCGGCCCGGGTTGGCTACCCTCGGGCAACGCCGTCGTCCACCGGCACCGCCCCCCGCTCCACAGCGGAGGACGCGGGCCCGGGCGCCCGGTAGTCGTCCGCCCTACAGAGGAGTGAGCCATGAGTTTCGAGCCGAGCCCCCGGGGGGCTGACCTGCGCCGAGCGCGTCACCGAGTTCCTGGACACGGTGGTCGTTCCGGCCGAGCCGATCTACGAGGAGCAGATGGCGGCGGCCGGCGACCCGCACGCCCACCCGCAGGTGATCGAGGACCTGAAGACCGAAGCCAGGGAGCGCGGCCTCTGGAACCTCTTCATGCCCCACGTCACGCCGTGGACCCCCGACCCGGTGCCGAACCTCGACTACGCCTACCTGGCCGAGCTCGCCGGGAGCAGCCACCTGGCCTCCGAGGCGATGAACTGTTCGGCACCGGACACCGGGAACATGGAGGTCCTGGCCCTCTTCGGCAGCGACCGGCAGAAGGACGAATGGCTGGTGCCGCTGCTCGAGGGGCGCATCCGCTCGGCGTTCGCCATGACCGAGCCGGACGTGGCGTCGTCGGACGCCACCAACATCCAGCTCTCGATCGCCCGCGACGGGGACGACTACGTGCTGAACGGGCGGAAGTGGTGGATCTCGGGAGCGGCGTCGGCGCGGTGCGCGATCTTCATCGTGATGGGCAAGACCGACCCGTCGGCTCCCCGTCACCAGCAGCAGTCGATGATCCTGGTGCCCCGGAGGACCCCGGGCCTCACGATCGTGCGGAATCTGCCCGTGTTCGGCTACACCGACCGGGAGGGCCACTGCGAATTGCGGTTCGAGGACGTCCGTGTGCCGGCGACCAATCTCATCGCCGAGGAGGGGATGGGCTTCGCCATCGCCCAGGCCCGCCTCGGACCCGGGCGCATCCACCACTGCATGCGGTGCATCGGCATGGCCGAGCGTGCCCTCGAGCTGATGTGCCGCCGGGTGCTGGGCCGCGAGGCGTTCGGGAAGCCCCTGGCCGCCCAGGGGGTGATCCGGGAGTGGATCGCCGACTCGCGCATCGAGATCGAACAGGCCCGCCTCCTGACGCTCAAGGCCGCCTACCTGATGGACACGGTCGGCCACAAGGGCGCGGCCACCGAGATCTCGGCCATCAAGGTGGTGGCGCCCGAACATGGCGCTGCGTGTCGTCGACCGGGCGATCCAGGCCCACGGCGGTGGGGGCGTCTCCGACGACTTCCCGCTGGCCCGCATGTACGCAGGGCTCCGCACCCTCCGGTTCGCCGATGGCCCGGACGAAGTCCACCGTCGGCAACTGGCCCGCGCCGAGCTCGGGAAGTACGCCTCGTGAGCTGATCGATGTTCGGGCCTGACCGGGGCGTTCCTGGATCGAGGGTGGCCGGGGCCGGGTGCCGACGCGGGCGATCGGCGCGATGATGAGGTCGTGCTCGACCACCTCGCCATCCAGTGCGCCGACGTGGCGCGCGAGTGCCCGCTTCTACGACCGGGTGCTCGGCCCGCTGGGAGGCGTCCGGGTCATGGAGTACGAGGAGTCCGTGGGCTTCGGGATACCTCCGAGGCCGGACTTCTGGATCGGGCCCCTGGAGTCCGGCGACGGGTTCCGCGAGTCCCACATCGCCTTCCTCGCCCCCAGCCGGTCGGCCGTCCAGGAGTTCTTCGACGCGGCCGTCGACGACGGTGGGGAGGTGCTGCATGCGCCGCGACTGTGGCCGGAGTACCACCCGAACTACTTCGGCGCATTCGTCCGCGACCCCGACGGCAACAACGTCGAGGCCGTCTGCCACAGCCCGGAGTGACGGGCCGCGGACCCGAGCGGCTCGGAGCCGCCGGCGTCGTGACGGGCCGTTCGACGGGCACCGACTGGCCAACAGGTGGCGAAGGCCTCTAGGCGCGCCCCCCGGAGGCGAGCACGATGGCCGTGTCCCCGCCGCATGGACGGGGCGACGACAAGGAGGTCGTGATGGCGACGAGACGGGCGAGGTCACGTGAGGACGGGGCTGATCGGATCATCGATTCGCTGGCGGAAGCGGAGCGGACCGCGTTGGAGGCCGTGCGCCGGTTCCTCGACACGGTGAACAGTTCGTTCCCCGACGTGGGGCCGGACGGCGGCGCGCGTCAGCGGATCATCGACTCGGCATTCAAGATGACCGACGAACTGGTCGGGACGTCAAACGAGTTCGCCCACCGGTTGGTCAAGGTGGGTTCGGAGGCGGCCCAGCGGGCGCCGGCGGCCAGGGTGGCGACGAGGAAGTCGGTGGCCAGGAAGTCGGCAGCCAGGAAGTCGGCGGCCAGGAAGGCACCGGCCAGGAAGGCACCGGCCAAGAAGGCGGTGGCCAAGAAGGCTCCGGCCAAGAGAGCTCCCGTGAAGAAGGCCGCGGTCGCATAGGCGTCGCGCCCGGGGACGGTCGCGGTCAGGCCCGGATCGAGTCGGTCAGGCGGTCGATCATCGGACGGAGCATGAGCGTGTAGGTGTCGGCGACGGCCGGCCCGCTCTGGTCGGCCCGGGCGGCGATGCGGTCCGGGTCGAAGGCCACCGCCTCGAGGGCGGCCCGTGAGGGGAACACGTTGAACCGCACCTCGTCCCACTGACGCCCGTCGCCGACGACGGTTCCCTTGACGTCGAACCAGGCACCGATGCGCACACCGTGGGCGAGCGCCAGCCGGCCCGCCGCGCCCCGGTAGGCGTCCATGTCCTCGGATCGCCGCCCTTCTTCGAAGCGGAGGACGTGGAGGAGCACGACGGGTCCGTCGTCCGGGGTCGAGGGGTGGGGAACGCTGTCGAGGCCCGGGGCGTCGACGGGCACATCGGGCGAGGCCATCGGCTCGCAGCAGATCGCGAAGGTCGATGCCATGCCGGCGTCCTTGTGCTCGTGGAGTTCGACGTAGTCGGCCAATGCCTGCATCTCGAGGACGGACCGACGGGTCGGGTACCTTTCGACGGCGATGCGCCCCCATTCCTGGTCGTCGCCGGCCAACTGCGCCTCCACCTCCGAAAGGAGCACCAGTTCCGCGCCGACCTGGCGGAACGGACCGAACGGCGCGTAGCGGTCGTCCGCCTCCCGGCCGGTGAGCGTTGTCTCCCGCCCGTCGGCGTAGACGGCCCGCTCCCGGCAGCGCATCAGGTTGACCATCCAGACGGGGCCGTCGTCCCCGGGGGCGACGGCCCGTAGCTGAGTGGCGTACCTCGTGTCGATGGTGCCGGAGGTGATGTCGGGCAGGGCGTCGGGGCCCACAGCAGTCCTCGGTCGGATCATGGATGGCCGGCCGAGAGGTTGGGTGGCATGGCCGGGCCGGATCGTCGCTAGTTTGGCCGATGCACGGGGTGCGTCGCGACGGGGCCGCACCCGAGAGGAGCACGGATGACCGACAAGGTGGCCACGCCGATCGGCCTGAGCCGTACGGGCTCGGCGCGGGCGCGAGGATGCGTCCCCTCCGCCGAGCACGCTGAGGGAGCCGTTCCACGTGCTCGCCAAGCCCACGGGCCCCATCTGCAACCTCGACTGCGAGTACTGCTTCTTCCTCTCGAAGGAGGCGCTCTACCCCGGCGACCGGTTCCGGATGTCGGACGACGTGATGGCCGAGTACCTGCGCCAGTACATCGGGTCCCAGCCCGACGGCGAGGTCACCGTTGCGTGGCAGGGCGGCGAGCCCACGCTGATGGGTGTCGACTTCTTCCGCCGGGCCGTCGAGACGGCCGAGTCGGTCCGCCGTCCCGGCCAGCAGCTCCAGCACACCATCCAGACCAACGGCACGCTGGTGACCGACGAGTGGTGCCGGCTGCTCGCCCGGCACCGCTTCCTGGTGGGCATCAGCATCGACGGCCCGCCCGAGGTGCACGACCGCTACCGGGTGGACAAGAGGGGCGGACCCACCTCCGAGAAGGTACTGCGCGGCCTGCGCCTGCTCCAGGCCCACGACGTGGACGTCAACGTCCTGTGCACGGTCCACGCCGCCAACCAGGATCGGCCCCTCGACGTCTACCGCTACTTCCGCGACGAGCTCGACCTCACGTTCATCCAGTTCATCCCCATCGTCGAGCGGGAGAACGAGACCGGGTACCAGGAGGGCGACACCGTGACCGACCGTTCCGTCGATCCCGCGGCGTGGGGGGCGTTCCTCGAGGCCGTATTCGACGAGTGGGTCATCCGGGACGTCGGGACCGTGTTCGTGCAGCTGTTCGACGCCGCGCTCGCATCGTGGTGCGACCTGCCGTCGACACTGTGCATCTTCCGGGAGACGTGCGGCGACGCCCTCGCGCTCGAGCACAACGGCGACCTGTACTCGTGCGACCACTACGTCGAGCCCGCCCACCTGCTGGGGAACATCACCACCACCACCATGGTGGAGCTGGTGACGTCGCCCAAGCAGCGTGCCTTCGGTCAGGCGAAGGCCGACACGCTCCCGGACTACTGCCGGAGCTGCGAGGTCCGCTTCGCCTGCAACGGCGAATGCCCCCGCAATCGGTTCACCCTGACCCCGGACGGCGAGCCGGGGCTCAACTACCTCTGTGCCGGCTACAAGTCGTTCTTCACCCACATCGACGGCTCGATGCGGCTGATGGCCCAGCTGCTGCGGAGCGGCCGCTACGCCGACGAGATACGTGGCGTGTTCGCCTCCGCCGGCCGCAACGACCCCTGTCCGTGCGGGAGCGGGAGGAAGGCGAAGGCCTGTCACGGTCGCTGACCACGGCACGTGCGGGGGCGCCGGCCCGGCACGACGGGGAGTACCTGAGGCGGTGCCACGTGCCCCGGAGGACGGCCCTCTGGCCCCCCGGGGCCGGGAGAGATGACGGCGGTAGACCTCAGACCGGTACGTAGCGCGCGCGCTGAGCGAGGCGATCGTGGCCTCGCAGCCCTGTGCGCACGACCGGATGATCTCGGCCGCCGGACGGACGGCGTCGATGCGGCCGGCCACCTGGCCGCCGAGGGCGATCCCGGCCTCCAGGTCCCCGCCGAAGTACAGCTCCGGAACGCTCCCGAACGCCGCCATGGCGTCGCGTCCGTGGTCGAATTCGAGGGCCTCCGAGCGGGGAGTGCGCAGCGCCCGCAGGGCGGGCGAGGCGTGCTGGTTGAGGAGGACGGTGCCGGTCGTCTCGGCGTCGACGATCGCCTGCTTCCAGTTGGGGTGGACGGGGGACTCGGCCGCGGCGAGCATGACGGTGCCGAGCTGCACACCCTCCGCCCCGAGGGCGAATGCCGCCGCCATGGTCGCCCCGTCGAGGAAACCCCCGGCTGCGATCACCGGCACGTCGAAGGCCGAGGTGACCGATGGGCAGCAGCACCATCGTGGACACCGGGCGCGGGTTCTTGAAGCCACCGCCCTCGCCCCCTTCGACGATCAGGCCGTCCACCCCGGCCTCCACCGCCTTGGCCGCCGCCCGCAGTGTGGGCACCACGTGGAAGACCGTCAGCCCGGCGTCCTTCAGCTGGGCCGTGTAGCGGGTAGGACTGCCCGCCGACGTGGTCACGAAGCGCACGCCCTGGGAGATCACGAAGTCGACGATCACGGTGGGGTCGGCCACGAAGGCCTGGGCGATGTTTACTCCGAATGGCTTGTCGGTCAGGTCCTTCATCCTGGCGATCTCGTCGCGGACGGCATCGAGCTCGCCCGAGGACGTCTCGATGATCCCCATGGCCCCGGCGTTGGACACGGCCGAGGCCAGTGCCGAGCGGGCGATCCACCCCATCGGTGCCTGGACGATGGGGATCTCCACGCCGAGGAGCTGGGTGACTCGGTTGGTGAGCATCCGGGCATCTTGGCATGGCGCCCACGTGCGCCGACGGGAGCGTTGGGACGCGGCCGTCGGCTTCAGGTGCCGGGCTTCAGGTGCCGGGCTTCAGGTGGCGGTCGGGGCCTGCGGCGAGGCCGGGGCGGTGGTCGGCCCGGTCGAGCTCCGCTCGTCGGCCGTCCGGCCGGCGACACCGAAGATGAGGCGGACGACGACGGCGATCACCACCAGATCGGCGAGCATCTGGACCGTGGTCACGAGACGGGCCAGGTCGGTGTGGGGCGTGATGTCCCCGAACCCGACCGTGGAGAAGACCGTGACCGTGAAGTAGAGCGCCGTCATGCGGGTCATCGGGCCACCGAAGGTGTGCGGGTCCGTGCCGGCCATGTTGAGGTAGATCCACGCAAAGAAGATCAGGAACAGCGGAATCACGATCGACATGGCCACGGTGGCCCGCAGCATCGGGTGCTTCGCCTTGGTGATGCCCCGGATCTCGAACAGGAGGACGGCGAGGAAGATCGCCACGGCCACGCCCAGCCTCGCCATCACACCGAGGTCACGCACCAGGCTGTGGTTGTTGTGCCGGATGTCGAGGGGCATCAGGAAGTAGACGGCGAGCAGCACCCCGGTGCTGACGGCGGCCCGCACCACGGTGCCCAGGATCTCCCGGTGCTCGACGTCACCGATACCGAGGATGGATGCCGTGGCCACGCATCCAGCCTGTCAGGCCAGGGGCCGACGCGGACGGATCCCGGCTTGCCGACGTCAGCCGCGCAACGGGTCGGACAGGTAGGCGACGAGGCGTCCCCGGCGTCGGGCGATGAGGTGCAGGGCGACCCGGTGTCCCAGCCAGACGGCGGCGACGGCGACGGCGCACGCCAGGGCGATGCCGAGCCCGACGTCGTTGTCGGGGAGCTTCTTGGTCAACCCGGACGGCGAGGTCAGACCCCAGATGAGCAGTGACGGCGCCAGAAAGGCGATCGTCAGTCCCGGCACGATCCCGTAGGGCAGGAGGACGAGCGTGCCCCACCGCAGCAGCATCGGCTTCCAGTCGCGACGACGGCTCCACCGGTAGCGGATGGGTACGGGGTGGTACGGGTAGAGGATCCCCAGCCATCCGGACACGGCGAGGACGCCGAACGGCACCACGCCGATGGCGATGGCCGAGTACACGGCGGTGATCTTGTCCGACTGGCCGGCGCCCATGACGAAGGAGATCAGGAGGCAGATCGGGGCGACGAAGCACCACAGCACCATGCTCTTGGCCATGAGCAGACGACGGAGCATCGGAGGCTCGTCGATGGCGGCCAGGACCCGGAGTCCGTCCGGGGCGAGGACGTTGGTCGCCGGAACGTCCGAGTACATCCAGCTCGAGAGCACGAAGGCGAAGGCCACGCTGCCGTGCAGCGTGAACAGGTCGTCGACGAGCTTCTGCGGAAGGAAGAACCATGCCGAGCTCATGAGTGCGGCGTTGATGGCCACGGTGATCGGGGTCTCGAACGGAGGGCGGAGAACCCGGGCCCATTCGGCCCGGAGGGCGGAGCGCAGGTCTGTGGGCAGCGGGCCGTCGACGTCGTGTCGTTCGGCCCATCCGGGCTCCGGCGGGGTCGGGACCATCGGGCCGACCCTACTCACTCCTCGGCCGTCGACAGCCGACCCCGGGCGGGGTGGCGCGTCCGTGTGCCCGACGCGATGATGCGGTGGTGCGCAGCCGCAGAACAGGACCATCCCGGCCGTGACCGACCACGCCGAGTTCTTCGAGGGTGTGGGGCCGATCCGGTACGGAGGGCCGGACAGCGACGATGAGCTGGCCTACCGGTGGTACGACCCCGACCGTGTGGTGGCCGGGCGGCGGATGGAGGACCACCTCCGGATCGCCGTGTGCTACTGGCACAGTTTCGTCTGGCCCGGCGCCGACATCTTCGGTGACGGAACGCTCGACCGCCCCTGGAACGCTCCCGGCCTCGAGCCGCTGGCCGCGGCCCGGACCAAGATGGCGGCCGCGTTCGAGTTCTTCGCCAAGCTCGGCACCCCGTTCTACTGCTTCCACGACCGGGACATCGCACCGGCCGGTGACACCTTCGCCGAGTCGTGCGCCCGATTGGACACGATGGTCGACGAGGCCCTCGGGCACATGGAGCGGACCGGGGTCCGCCTCCTGTGGGGCACGGCCAACCTCTTCGCCCATCCGCGCTACGCCGCCGGTGCCGCCACCAATCCGGATCCCGAGGTCTTCGCCCACGCCGCCGCCCAGGTCTGCCACGTCCTCGAGGCGACCCATCGGATGGCGGGGGCCAACTACGTGCTGTGGGGCGGGCGCGAGGGCTACGACACCCTGCTCAACACCGACCTCGCACGCGAGGAGGCGCAACTCGCCCGCTTCCTCCACCTCGTGGTCGAGCACAAGCACCGCATCGGGTTCACGGGTGCGATCCTCATCGAGCCGAAGCCGGCGGAGCCGGCCAAGCACCAGTACGACCACGACGCCGCCACCGTGGCCGGCTTCCTCGCCCGTCACGGCCTGGAGGGAGAGGTGCGGGTCAACCTGGAGGCCAATCACGCCACCCTCGCCGGGCACAGCTTCCATCACGAGGTGGCGACGGCCGTCGCCACCGGGATACTCGGCTCGGTGGACGCCAACCGGGGCGACCCCCAGAACGGATGGGACACGGACCAATTCCCGAACTCGGTCGAGGAGTGCACGCTCGCCCTCTACGAGATCCTCGCCGGTGGTGGGCTCACGACCGGCGGCATCAATTTCGACACCAAGCTCCGTCGTCAGTCCATGGCCCGGGACGACCTGTTCCACGGTCACGTCGGGGCCGTCGACACCATGGCCCGCGCCCTGCTGGCGGCGGCGTCGCTCCTGGAGTCGGGCGACCTGGCCGGCCGGAAGGCGGCGCGCTACGCCGGATGGGAGGCCGGCCTCGGTTCCCGCATCCTCACCGGCGACGCCTCGCTCGCCGACCTGCACCGGCTCGTCCTCGACGAGGACCTCGACCCGATGCCGGTATCCGGTCGCCAGGAGTTGCTCGAGAACCTCGTCAACCGCCACATCGAGCGGGCGCGGTGACCGCCGCCCCGGACGACTCCGCTCCGACCGACCCCACCCCGTTCGCCGCCGCCGCGGCCCGGGTCCGCGCCGGTGCAGACCACCACGCCGAGGCCGGGGGTCTCGTGGCGGCCATGACCGACGAGGAGAAGCTCGGCTGCCTCGACGGGGACACCGAGTTCTGGTCCGGCATCATCGACATGGTCGGCGGTGGCTACCACGGCCACACCTGGCCTGCTGCGGTCGTGGACCGACTCGGCATCCCCGGCATCCACTTCGCCGACGGACCCCGCGGCTGCGTGATCGGACCGGCCACCTGCTTCCCCGTGTCGATGGCCCGCGGTGCGACATTCGACCCCGATCTCGAGGAGCGCATCGGCCGGGTCGTCGGCACCGAACTGCGGGCCATGGGGGCCACCTACACGGGGGCCGTCTGTATGAACCTCCTTCGCCACCCGGGGTGGGGACGGGCCCAGGAGACCTACGGCGAGGACCCCCGCCATGTCGGTGAGATGGCCGCCGCCTTCACCCGGGGACTGCAGACCCGCGTCATGGCGTGCATGAAGCACTTCGCCTGCAACTCGATGGAGGAGGCCCGGTTCCGGGTCGATGTCACCGTGGGCGAGCGGGCGCTGCACGAGGTCTACCTCCCGCACTTCCGTCGGGTGGCCGACGAGGGGGTGGCGTCGGTCATGTCCGCCTACAACTCGGTCAACGGGAGCTGGTGCGGTCAGAACACCGTGCTCCTCACCGACATCCTGCGCACCGAGTGGGGGTGGGACGGCTTCGTGACGTCCGACTTCATCGCCGGTGTGCACGACCCGGTCCTCTCGGTGACCGCCGGCCTCGAGATCGAGATGCCGTTCCGCCAGCAGCGCGCCGAGCACCTTCCCGACGCGGTGGCATCGGGAGCACTCGCCATGGCCGACGTCGAGGCACGGGTCGGGGCGACGGTGGCCACGCTGCTGCGGTTCGCCGACGTCTTCGGGCCGGCGCCCGATCCCGGGGTGCTCGCCACCGCCGATCACCGGGCGCTGGCCCGCGAGGCCGCCGCTACGTCGATGGTGCTCCTGGCCAACGAGGGAGGGCTCCTCCCGGTCGCACACGACATCGGGCGGGTCGCGGTCCTCGGCCACCTGGCGGCGGTGGCCAACCTGGGGGACGGTGGATCGAGTGACGTGTGTCCGCCAGAGGTGTCGACGCTGCTCGACGGCGTGCGGACGGCCTTTCCGGCGGCGGTCGTGGTCCACCACGACACCGATACGGCGATCGCCTCGGCCGCGGACCTGGCTGTGGTGGTGGTCGGTTGCACCAAGGACGACGAGGGCGAGTTCATCGACGTGGGTACCGGCGAATCGATGATGGCGATGTTCCCGCCGCCGCCGGCCGGGCCCTCCGGGATGTCCGAGCCGTCGTCCGTCCCGGTCGAGGACGGTGGGCCGACGTCCGACGACCCCGGGGCCGACGAGGCGCCGGGCGTGGCGACGTTCGCACCGGGAGGCGACCGGCGGTCGCTCCGGCTGTCTGCGGCCGACGAGGCACTGGTGCGGGCCACGGTGGCCGCCTGTGGTCGGACCGTGGTGGCCGTCATGGGCGGCTCGGCGGTGGTGATGCCCTGGTTGGACGAGGTGCCGGCCGTGTTGCAGGTCTGGTACCCGGGAATGGAGGGTGGTGGTGCCTTCGCCGACGTCCTCACGGGAGTGCGCGAGCCGGGGGGTCGGCTCCCGTTCGCCCTGCCCTACGACGAGGCCGACCTGGTCCCCTGGGACCCCGATGCCGACGGTGTCGCCTACGACCTGTTCCACGGTCAGTGGAAACTGGACCGGGACGGCGTGGCCCCCCAGCGACCGTTCGGTGCCGGACTCGGGTACACCACCTTTGCCGTGGACCCGGGGTCGATGGTCGTGCGACGTGACGCCCCCGGGGCGACGACCGGGTCGGTCGAGGTGGAGGTGGAGAACACGGGCGACCGCCGAGGCTCGACCGTGGTGTTCGCCTTCGCCGGCCTGCCCGGGTCGACCGTGGAGCGGCCGGTGCGACGGTTGGTGGGCTTCCGGCGTGTGACGCTCGGGGCCGACGAGCGCGGGACCCTGAGCCTGCCGTTCGATCTGGCCACCCTGGCCGTGCGTCGGGACGGCGCCTGGTTCCAGGAGCCGGGGCGCTACGTCGTCGACGTGGGCACCGACGCCGGCCCCCCGCTGGCGTGGTCCCCGTTCGACGTTCCGGACGACGGTGGGGCGACGTGACGGCGACCCGAGGGGCCGACTGAGCGTGCCGCTGGTCCTGGGAGTGGACAGCTCCACCCAGTCGACGAAGGTGGAGCTGCGCGACGCAGACGACGGAAGGCTGGTCGGATCGGGAAGGGCGCCCCATCCCCAGGTGCACCCACCCCGGTCCGAGCAGGACCCCGTGGTGTGGTGGGACGCGTTGTGCCTGGCGGCGTCGGAGGCGACGGCCGGCGGCAGCCTCCCGGTGGCGGCGGTCGCCGTCGCCGCCCAGCAGCACGGCATGGTCGTCCTGGACGGGGCGGGCCGGACGCTCCGGCCGGCCAAGCTCTGGAACGACACCGAGTCGGCGCCCGAGGCGGTGGCCATGGTGGCCGACTTGGGGGCGCGGGAGTGGGTGGCGAGGACCGGCTCGGTCCCACTGGCTGCGTTCACGGTGACCAAGCTGGCCTGGTTGGCCCGTCACGAACCGGTCACCGCCGACGCGGTGCGGTCCGTGCTGCTGCCCCATGACTACCTGACCTTCCGACTGACGGGCCGGAAGGTCACCGACCGGGGCGACGCCTCGGGAACCGGCTACTTCGACCCTGTGGCCGGAACCTGGCTCCCCGAACTGTTGGAGCATGTCGTCGGACCGGCTGACTGGCCGGCCCGTCTGCCCCGGGTCCTGGGCCCCACCGAGTCCGCCGGTCCGGTGGCGACGGTACCGTCCGACGGGCTCTGCATCGGTGAGGTCGGGGTGGTGGGACCGGGGACGGGCGACAACATGGCCGCAGCCCTCGGTCTCGGCGTCGCTCCCGGACAGGTCTGCGTCTCCATCGGTACGTCCGGGACCGTCTTCGCCCGTTGCTCCGAACCGGTTGTCGATCCCACCGGAGCGGTTGCCGGATTCGCCGACGCCGCCGGCGGGTTCCTGCCCCTGGTCTGCACCCTCAACGCCACCCGGGTCACCGCTGCCGTGGCCAGGCTGCTCGGCGTGACGCCCGCCGGCCTCGACGAGCTGGCATTGGCGGCGCCGTCGGGCGCGTCCGGCATGACGCTGCTGCCGTACCTCGACGGCGAGCGCACCCCGGACCGACCGACCGCCACGGGCACCCTCGTCGGCATACGGGCCGACGTGACCCGCGAGGAGGTGGCCCGTGCCGCCGTCGAGGGTGTGGTGTGCGGTCTGCTCGATGGGCTGGATGCGCTGGCGGCCGTGGCCGTCGTCGACGACGGCCCGCTCGTGCTGGCCGGGGGCGGTGCCCGGTCAGCGGCCTTCCGCCGGGTGCTCGCCGACCTGTCGGGACGGGCCGTGCTGGTGTCCCGTGCCGACGAGGCCGTGGCCACCGGGGCCGCCGTGCAGGCGGCGGCCGTCCTGAACGGGAGCCCGCTCGACGAGGTCCAGTCGGCGTGGGGGTCGGGGGGCGGGGCGCTGGTCGAGCCGGACCCGTCCGTCGACGGCGCCGCCGTGCGTGCGGCCTACGCCGCCGTCCGGGACTGAGGGCCGAGGATCCCGACCGTCGACGCCGGCCCGGCTCCCGGTCCGGGGCCGCGGCGCTCGGTAGGGTCCGGGGATGCCACGGGTCGTCATCGCACCGGACAAGTTCCGGGGCACCGCCACCGCAGCGGGGGTGGCCGGTGCCATGGCGGCGGTGGCCACCGACCTCGGATGGGAAGCGGTCCGCCGTCCCCTGTCCGACGGTGGCGAGGGACTGCTCGACGCCTGCGCCGCCCGCTGTCCCGAAGTGGTCGTCACCCGGGTGACCGGCCCGGACGGGGTGCCGGTGGAGGCGCAGTGGCGCCTGGGTGAAGGCCTGGCGGTGGTCGAGCTGGCCCGCGCCTCGGGCCTCCTGCTCGCCGGTGGCCCCGAGCGCAACGATCCGGTCGCGGCGACGTCCCGCGGCACCGGTGAGCTGATGGTGGCTGCGGCCCGACGGGTCGGCCCCGAGGGCACGCTGATCCTCGGTCTGGGTGGATCGGCCACCACCGACGGGGGGCGGGGCATCTGGGAGGCGGTCGAGGAGGCCGGCGGGCTGGGTGGGACGGCCCTGGTTGGGGCGTGCGATGTCGACACGCGCTACACCGACGCCGCCGCCGTCTTCGGACCGCAGAAGGGCGCCGGGCCCGCCGACGTGGAGGTACTGACGGAGCGGCTCGAGCGCCAGGCCGAGGCGTGGGCTCGACGACCTCGGGACCGAGGTCCGCGACGTGCCCGGCGCCGGGGCCGCCGGCGGGGCGGGTGGAGCGGTCGTGGTCCTCGGAGGCCGGCTGCGGTCGGGCTACCGGCTGGTGGCCGGGCTGGTCGGACTCGACGGGGCACTCGCCGGGGCCGAACCGGGTGTTGACGGGGGAGGGTGCGCTCGACGCCGGGTCGTTCGCCGGCAAGGTCGTGGGTGGCGTGGTCGGGGATGCCCGTGCCCTGGGGGTCCCGGTCCTGGTCGTGGTGGGCCGGGCGACCCCCGATGCGGCCGCCAGGGCCGAGGCGGCCGGCTGCAGTGTGGTCTCGTTGACCGAGCGCTTCGGTTCCGCCCGGGCGCTCGGCGACACGCTGGCCTGCGTGGGGGAGGCGTCCGCCTCCTGGCTCGGACCGGCCCCCGTCTGATTCCCGATCCGTAGCCCACCCTGTCGACCGGCCTGTGGCCGTGGCGGCGGCGATGACCGCGTTGCTGCCCGGGAATCCCCGTGGGTGGGCTGCTAGGGTCGGGGCAGCAACATGAAGTCCCCAGGCGGGGAAGCCGGTCGGAATCCGGCGCTGGTCCGCAACCGTAGGCAGCACCTCCGAGGTCCGGTGGGGTGCGGCGAGTCGGGATACCGCCCGGGTGCTCGATGAGTCCCACCCGTCGAGAACAGCGGCACGGACTCGGTCATCGGGGGCGTTGCGGCCTTCCGGTGCTCCCGGGTCGGGGCCCGGAAGCGAGCAGGTCCCATGTCCCTCATCCGCCACCGGTCACCGGTCGCAGCCGATGGGGGACGGACGTGCCCGGACACGGAACGGTGCAGGCCCCGTCGGGCCAGGTCGGTCGTCGGGCGCCTGGTGCGCGGTGCGCTCGTCGTCGCCGCCGGCACGGCAGCCCTCTCGCTGGCCGGCCCCTTCGCCCTCCGCCCCTTCGCCGACGTGGCCGGCGCAGCCGGCGACGTCGGTGTCGCATTCGTCCTCGACTTCGGTGGCACCCCGGCGAACCTGGTGGTCGGGCTGCGTCTCGGTGCCGTCCTCCGACAACCGCTACGACGCCCTGGCCGCGTTCACCGAGTCACAGCGGATCTGACGGCACCGACCTACGCGGCCAGCGGGCTGTTGTGCTCGATCAACGGCACGCCGGCGTCCGGCTGCGGGCTGACGGTGTCGGGCGGCTACATCTACTGGTCGTACTTCACCGGAGGGAAGCACGGGTGGACGTATGCCAGCACGGGAGCGTTCGGCACGGTCACCGCCGGCGACGTGGAGGGCTGGCGCTTCCAGGACCCGGGAACCGGGCTTCCGAACGACCCACGGCCCCGAAGCAGGCCGCACTACGCCGCCATCTGCCCACCGGCGAAGACAACGGCGACGAAGCCCGCGAAGTCGGCCCACGGTGGCGCGGCGGCCGGGGGAGGCACTGCCGTTGCCGCGGCGGCGTCGGCCCGTACGCAGTCGGGCGGTCCCTTCACGACGGCCAGGAGCAAGGGGGGTGGCGTCGGGTCGTCGGCGTCCACCACGACCACGTCGTCGACCTACGCACCGGACAAGTCGGCCTCGTCGAACCCGTCGGATTCGTCGGCGTCGCCGCCCGAGGTCAGCATCCCGCCCGATCCCGAGGTCGGCATCACCACCGCCACCCGTCACGTGAATCCGGGATCGGGGCCGGATCCGATGATCATCGGCGGGCTCGTGGTCGCGGGGCTGGCCATCGCTGCGTACGCCCGGTGGCGCAGGCGCCCCCGGATGCCGTGAGACCTCCCCCGCCATGAGCCGTGTCGTCCCGGCCGGGCCGGGCCGCAGGGGCCTCCACCCCGGGGCGTGGTGGCTGTGGGCGGCGTGCATGGCCGGTGCCGCGTCGCGGACGACGAACCCGATCCTCCTCCTGCTCATCGGCTGCGTCGTCGCCTTCGTCGTGGCCGCCCGACGGACCACCGCTCCGTGGGCCCGCTCGCTGGTGGTCTTCCTCCGGCTCGGGCTCGTGGTGATCGCGCTGCGGGTGGTCCTGGTGGTGGTGTTCGGCAACCGGCTCCCCGGCCACGTCCTGTTCACGCTGCCCCATGTGCCGCTACCCGCATGGGCGCGCGGGGTGAGCATCGGCGGGCCGGTCACCGCCGAGGCGGTCCTCCAGGCGGTGGTCCAGGGCCTCCGGTTGGCCGTGGTCCTGCTCTGCTTCGGTGCCGCCAACTCGCTCGCCAGCCCCTACCGACTGCTGCGGTGCCTGCCGGCCGTGCTCTACGAGGCCGGCGTGGCCATCACGGTCGCCCTCGCCTTCGCCCCCGAGCTCGTGGTGTCGATCGGAGACGTACGCGATGCCCGGCGGCTCCGGGGTCGACCGGTGCGGGGGTTCGCCGGGCTCCGCGGCATGGCCGTGCCCGTGCTCGAGAGCGCCTTCGACCGGTCACTGCAGCTGGCCTCGTCGATGGACGCCCGCGGCTACGGTCGCCGGGTCCCGGTGTCGACCGGCGCACGGAGGTGGGCAACGGGCGGCACGGCCGCCGGCCTGCTCCTGGTGATCGGTGGTGTCTACGGTGTGCTGGTGGCCGGGTCCTTGCCCGGTGGCGGTATCCCCTTCGTCGCCCTGGGCGCCGTCCTGGTGGGTGCGGGCCTCGCCGCCGGGGGGCGCAGGACCAACCGCAGCCGGTACCGCCCCGATCCATGGGGCCTGCCCGAGTGGCTGGTGGGCGCGTCGGGTGCGGTTGTCGTGGGCTCGCTGATCGTCTCCGGCGTGCTCGGCGTGGCCGGGCTGCAGTTCTCCGTCTACCCACTGACGCTTCCGACGCTGCCGTTGCTGGCGACGGCCGGGATCCTGGTGGGCCTGGTGCCTGCATGGGCCGCTCCCGTCGAGCGGCGGACGGCACCGACGGCGCGCCCCCTGCCGCCGCCGGGACCTGGTGGTCGCCGGCGCACTGCCCCCCGGCCCACGGGGGGCACCGACGGGGCGGTCGTGGTGCGCGGTGACGGCAACGTCGATGGTGTGCCGGCCGCTCCCGCCGTCACACCCGGGACGCCCGCTCGCCCACCGGTGGCGGCTCCCGCCGACGCCCCTGTCGGCCATTCCGGGGAGAGGGCCGCATGATCCGGTTCGAGCAGGTCACCTTCTCCTACGACGGAGCCGAGCGGCCGACACTCGACGGGGTCGACCTGACCGTCGGCGAGGGCGAACTGTGTGTGGTCGTCGGCCAGACCGGCTCGGGGAAGACCACGTTGCTGCGCGCCGTGAACGGCCTGGTACCCCACTTCACCGGCGGGCGCCTGTCGGGCGAGGTCACGGTGGACGGACGCTCCACCCGCGACTACCCGCCCCGCGAGCTCGCCGATGTCGTCGGCATGGTCGGGCAGAATCCTGCCGCCACCTTCGTCACGGAGTCCGTCGAGGACGAGCTGGCCTACACCATGGAGAATCTCGGGATCGACCCGGCGGTCATGCGGCGTCGCGTGGAGGACACCCTCGACCTGCTCGGGCTGCACGAGTTGCGCCACCGTCCACTCGCCACCCTCTCCGGTGGCCAGCAGCAGCGCGTGGCCATCGGTGCCGTACTGACGGCGTCGCCTCGGGTGCTCGTGCTCGACGAGCCGACCTCGGCGCTCGACCCGGCCGCGGCCGAGGAGGTGCTGGCCTCCCTCACGCGGCTGGTCCACGACCTGGGCCTCACCGTCCTCCTGGCCGAGCACCGCCTCGAGCGGGTGCTCCCGTTCGCCGACACCATGGTCCTGGTGCGGGGAGCGGGCTCGCCGCTCGTCGTCGGTTCGGCCGCCGAGGTCATGGCCGATTCGCCCGTGGCCCCACCCCTCGTGGAGCTCGGCCGCCTGGCCGGGTGGCACCCGCTCCCGCTGTCGGTGCGCGACGCCCGCAAGCAGGCCGGTGCACTGCGCCTCCGCCTCGAAGGTGCGCGCCCCTCGCCAAGGGACCAGCCCGAAGGGGCACCGATGGCGTCCCTATCGTCGGTCTCGGTCCGCTACGACGAGGTGACCGCCCTGGACGCGGTGAGCCTGGACTTCTCGGCGGGCGAGGTCGTCGCCGTCATGGGTCGCAACGGTTCGGGAAAGTCGACGCTCCTCGCCCGGCTGGCCGGTGTCCGGGCACCGACGGCGGGCAGGGTGCGGGTCGACGGCACCGATCCCGCCGGTCTCGGACCCCGGGAACTGGTCGGTCGGGTCGGCCTGGTCCCCCAGGACGCCGGCGTGCTCCTCTACGGCGAGTCCGTCGGCGACGAGTGCACCAGCGCTGACCACGACACCGGACTGCCGGCGGGCACGACGGCGGCGGTGCTCGAGCGGGTGCTGCCCGGGCTGGACCCGGACCGCCACCCCCGGGACCTGTCGGAGGGCCAGCGCCTGGCCCTGGCACTGGCCGTCGTGCTCGCCCCGGCCCCACCGCTCCTCCTGCTCGACGAACCGACCCGGGGACTCGACTATCCGGGCAAGGCCCGCCTGGTCCGGCCTGTTGGCCGACCTGGCCGCCGCCGGCCACGCCGTGGTCCTCGCCACCCACGACGTCGAGCTGGTGGCCCAGGTGGCGACCCGTTGCGTCGTACTGGCCGAGGGGGAGGTGGTCGGGGACGGTCCGGCCCGCGACGTCGTGTGCCACTCGCCGGTCTTCGCACCCCAGGTGGCGAAGGTGCTCAGTCCCGAACCGTGGCTGACCGTCGACGAGGTGCGCACCGCGCTGCTCGGGGAGCCCGTCCGTGGCTGACCGCGCCCGTGTCGTGGCCGTCCGCCTGCAGGGCCGGTCGTCGGTCCTGCTGCTGGTGACCTCCGTGCTCGGGCTGGTGTGCTTCGGGTGGCCGCTGTTCCTCCACGGCAGCTCGTCGACTGCGCTGGCCCACTCGGCCGGACGCGCCCGTGGATCTTCCTGTCGTTGATGCCGCTCCTGCTCGCCGTGGTCCTGAGCGCGCTGGCCGAGGGGTCGCTCGACGCCAAGGCCATCGCCCTGCTCGGGATCCTGGCCGCCTGCGGGGCCGCACTGCGGGTGCCCCAGCCCGGCGTGGCCGGGTTCGAGCCGGTCTTCTTCCTGTTGATCCCGGCGGGCCGTGTCCTCGGACGGGGGTTCGGCTTCGTACTGGGGGCGCTGACGATCATGGTCTCGGCGCTCATCACCGGCGGTGTGGGGCCGTGGCTTCCCTTCCAGATGTTCGGGGCCGCCTGGATCGGATTCGGGGCCGGGTGCCTTCCACCGCTGACGGGCAGGGCCGAGCGGTGGGTGCTGGCAGCGTACGCAGGTGGCGCCTGCCTCCTCTACGGTGCGCTCCTCAACCTGTGGTTCTGGCCGTTCGGGGCCGGGACGGCGACCACGTTCTCCTTCCAACCGGGTACGGGCTTCATGCACAACCTGCACAGCTTCCTCCTCTTCGACCTCACCACGTCGTTGGGCTTCGACATCCCGCGGGCCGTGATCAACGCGACGCTGGTCCTGGTGCTGGGCCGACCCGTCCTCAACGCCCTGCGCCGGGCCAGCCGGAGGGCCGCATTCGACGTCCCGGTGGTGCACGTCGCCGAGTCGGCGGGCGCCGTGGTCGACGCTCCGCCCGCCCACCCCGACCGGACGTCGTCCGAGGGGGGAGTAGCGGCGACCTAGACTTGGTTACCCGCCGGTCACTTCAGTGCCGGCCCGTTCGCCCGCTGCAAGGAGGTGGCCGACGTGCCGCTCACGTACGAGGAAGCCCTGGCGCAGGCCACGGGTCCGGGACAGCTCTTCGAGGTGGTCGAGGTCGAGGTGGACGGCCGTCCGACCCGGGTCTTCGCCAACGCCCCCGCCAACCTCGGGCAGATCTTCGCCGCCGCCCGCGACGACGACGATCGGAGTTCCTCGTGTACGAGGACGAACGCTGGACCTTCGGCGAGACCATGCGCAACGTGGACGCCCTCGCCCACGCGCTGGTCCACACCTACGGAATCCGCAAGGGCGACCGCGTCGGCATCGCCATGCGGAACCTGCCCGAGTGGATCGTGTCCTTCGCCGCCATCCTCTCGGTCGGTGCCGTGTCGGTTTCGCTCAACGCGTGGTGGACCGAGACCGAGCTGGACTACGCCATCGAGGACTCGGGTCTGACCCTGCTCATCGCCGACCCCGAGCGCATCGAGCGGGCCCACGGACCGGCCCACTCGCGGGGCGTCCCCATGGTTATGGTGCGCGGGGACCAGCTCGAGCCCAGCCCGACGGGCGTGCGTCGCTACGACGAGGTCGTCACCCCAGGCGACCCGATGCCCGAGGTCGAGGTCGCGTCCGGACGACGACGCCACCATCCTGTACACGTCGGGGACCACCGGGTTCCCCAAGGGAGCGGTATCGACCCACCGGGGCGTGGTCAACGGGCTGATGGGGTTCTGGTGCAACACCGCCGTCCTGTCCTCCCGCAAGGGCGAGAATCTGGTGGGTGAGGGAGGTGGGTTCGCACCGTGCTTCATCCTGATCGTGCCGCTGTTCCACGTGACGGGGTGCGTGCCGGTGATGCTGTCGTGCTTCGGGATGAAGTTCAAGCTCGTCATGATGCACCGGTGGGACCCCGATACGGCCCTTCGTCTCATCGAGGCCGAGCGGGTGACGACCTTCGTGGGCGTGCCCACGCAGAGTTGGGACATGCTCGAGAGTCCGTCCTTCTCGAAGTACGACACGACGTCGCTGGCCAGCGTGGGCGGCGGTGGCGCTCCGGCTCCGGCCAAATTGGTCGACCGGGTCGAGAAGGGCTTCCAGCGGGGCAGGCCCAACATCGGCTACGGCATGACCGAGACCAACGGCTTCGGCCCGGGCAATACCGGGGACGACTACGTCACCCACCCGACCTCCACCGGGCGGGCCCGCATGTCGATCATGGACATCGAGATCCGGGACGACGACGGCAACCGGGTACCGGTCGGCACCCGCGGGGAGATCTGGATGCGGGGACCCAACGTCATCCGCGGCTACTGGAACAAGCCGGAGGCGACGGCGGAGGCGATCGTCGACGGATGGCTGGCCTCGGGCGACCTCGGCCGCGTCGACGAGGACGGATTCCTCTACGTCGAGGACCGGGCCAAGGACATGGTGCTCCGAGCCGGCGAGAACGTGTACTGCGCGGAGGTGGAGAGTGCCATCTACGAACACGGTGACGTCTACGAGGCGGCCGTGTTCGGTGTGCCCCACGAGCGTCTGGGCGAGGAGGTGGGCTGTGTCGTCCTGCGCCAACCGGGGTCCGATCTGGACGCCGACACGCTGCAGGACTTCCTGGCCCAGTCACTGGCGCCGTTCAAGGTCCCCAGCCGGGTCGCCTTCGCCGACGGCCAGTTGCCACGCAACGCCTCGGGCAAGATCCTGAAGCGGGACCTCCGCGACACGTACTTCGGGCCCGGCGGCCAGCCCGGTCGGAACTCGGGTTAGCCGGCCCGGCTCCGCGTCGGGACGGGCACCCGCAGCAGGTCCTCGGCCGCCACCACGTCGGGAAAGTGCTCCCGTGCCTCGTCGAGCAGCACCGACACGTCCGGGTACCGCTGCGAGAAGTGGGTGATCACGAGGCGGCGGGCCCCGGCGTCGCGGGCCACCCTTCCCGCGTCCGCAGCCGTCAGGTGGCGGTAGCGCCGGGCCAGCGCGGCGTCCGACGAGGCGAAGGTCGCCTCGCACACCACGAGGTCGGCGTCGACCGCCAGCTCGAGGGCGGCGTCGCACATCCCCGTGTCCATGACGAAGGCCATGCGCTGTCCCGGGCGCCGCTCGGCCACCTCGTCGAGACCCACGCGCACCCCGTCGCGCACGAGTTCGCCGTCGGCCAGGAGTCTCCCGACGTCAGGGCCGCAGATACCGGCCGCCTGGAGCCGATCGGGCCGCATGTGCAGGCCGTCGTGCTCGACGAGCCGCCATCCGAACGTCTCGGGGTCGTGGTCGAGTCGCACCGCTTCGAGCGAGAACGCCGGACCGTCCGACACCGTTCCGTCACCGGTGACCGGGAGGGGTCGTACCTCGAGATGGTCCTGGTAGGCCGACGCGTGCCGTAGGCGGTCGAAGTAGTCCTGTCCGCCGGCGGGGTAGAGCACCTCCACGGGATGGGGCACCCGGTCGAGGGAGAGGCGCTGGAGGATGCCGGGCAGGCCGAGGCAGTGGTCCCCGTGGAAGTGGGTGATACAGATGTGGCGGATCGAGGTCGGCGAAGCTCCGGCCAGGAGGAGCTGGCGCTGGGTCCCCTCACCGGGGTCGAACAGCACCGAGGCGCCGTCCCAGCGGAGGAGGTACCCGTTGTGGTTGCGCTGTCGGGTGGGGGTCTGGCTCGCCGATCCCAGGACGACCAGCTCGCGGGAGCTCATGGCCCCGTTTCTAGTCCCGAGGCCCGCTGTGGGCCGCCGGGCCGGTGACCCGCCGACCTCGATCGTGGCAGTGTGACCACGTGAAGCGCCCCGTCCTGGTCCGGCCCCGCTCGTCGCATCCGGGCGTCGGAGGCGCCCATGACGGGGTCCTGGTCGTGGCCGTGCGCGAGCCGGCGACCGACGGCCGGGCCAACCGGGCGGTCATCGAGGCGCTGGCCGCCGCGCTGGGTGTCGCCCGGGGCAGGGTGCGCATCGCCGCAGGGGCGGGCTCCCGGCACAAGCTCGTCGAGGTCGACGGCGACGAGGTCGCGCTGGCCGCCGGGTGGGATCGCCTCGTCGCCGACCCCGCCGCTCAGAGCCGCGAGTAGCGTTCGGCCTCCGCTGCGAACCGGTCTGCGGAGTCGGTGCTGACCGAGGGCCGGGTCAGATCCACGGCGCGCAGGACGTCGTCCCCGGTGACCTCGGGCGAGCGGCCGTCGAGGGCGCGGTCGAATGCCAGCTGGGCGGCCCGCTGGGCCACGAGGGCGAAGTCGGCAGGGGTGAACCCGGGCGTCCTGGCCGCCACCTCGGCCGGGTTGCCCGCCGGCAGGAACTCGGCGCTCAGCTCGGCCCGTTCGTCCACGTCGGGGGCGCCCACCGGGATGATGAGGTCGAACCGACCGGGGCGGAGCAGCGCCGGGTCGATGGCGGCGATGGAGTTGGTGGCCATCACCATGAGCCGGTCCGGTCGGGACTTGAACAGCGGTACCGCCTTCAGCAGCTCGTTGACCAGGGGCTGGCTGTCGGGACGTTCGGAGCGGTCCGAGGCGATCTCGTCCGCCTCGTCGATGAAGCACACCAGGCGGTCCACCCGTCCGAGCTCCGTCAACGCGTCGCGCAGTGCCCGAGCCCCGTCGACGCCCTGGCCGAGAAGCGACGGGTGGAGCTCGACGAAGGCCCACGACAGGCGCGAGGCGATGGCACGGGCGAAGGACGTCTTGCCCGTGCCCGGCGGGCCGAAGAGCAGGACGGCCGCCGGGGGCCGGAGGCCGAGCCGGTCGGCCAGCTCGGTGTGGGCGAGCGGGGCCACGACCCGTCGGTCGAGGATCTCCTTGGCTGCCGAGAACCCCATCATCGACTCCCACAGTCCGTCCATGGGCACATAGCCGCCGAAGCGCTCCACCAACGCCAGCTCCTCGGGGACCATCGACGCGTCCCTGGCGTAGAGGTGCAGACCCTCCAGATGGGTGAAGCCCTGGTTCACGAAGGCGTCCTCGCCGACCTGTCCGGCCTGGACCACCGCCAGGAGACGGCTGGCACCCCGGTGGATGACCTCCTGGTCGAGCCGCCTGAGCAGCGCCGAGCCGATGCCCAGCCGCCGCCAGTCGGGGTGGAGGGCGAAGGCCAGCACGTGCGCGTCGGGACCGCTCACCCGGGCCACCACGGCGCCCACCAGCTCCCCGGCGGGGGAAACGGCCACGACCGCCGGTTGGTGCTCGTGGAGCGCCTCGACGACGTCACTGCGGCCGTACGCCGCACCGGTCGAGGTGCCGGCGAGGTCGATCAGGCGGACGACGTCCTCGACGGGGGCCACGGGATCGCGGTCGCCGAGGGTGTGGACCTTCCAGGCGCTCGTCATGGGCATGGCCCTCCTTGTCCGCTGCACCCGCATGGTAGGGGACGACCGGTCCCGTGCGGTGCCCGCCGGTGGGCACCGCACGGGACCGGGCCGGGTCGTTGACCGCCGACCCCACGGGGCGCACACTGTGGGCGTGGCCCGCCGGGCCGGTCAGGAGACGTCGTGGGCCAGTGGTCGAGAGCCGAGATCGAGGAGGCGTTCGCCGAGTACCAGCGCCGGGCGGCCGAGGCGGGTGCGACCGGGGAGTGGCGGCCCTGGGTCGGCCTGTTCACCGAGGATGCCGAGTACATCGAGCACCTGTACGGGAGGATGCACGGGCGGGAGGCCATCTACGAGTGGATCCAGGCCACCATGACCGAGTACCCCGGCAGCGACATGCCGGAGTTCCCCATCGAGTGGCACATCGTGGACGAGGAGCGGGGCTGGGTCGTCTGCCAGGTCTGGAACCGGATGCGCGACCCCGGTGACGGCAGCGTCCACCAGGAGTACAACATCACCATCCTGAAGTACGCCGGGGACGGACTGTGGTCGTCCGAGGAGGACGTCTACAACCCGATGCACTTCGGGACCATGCTGAAGCGCTGGGAGGCGGCCCGGGACGCAGCGGCGGCCTCCTGACGGCCACGCCCGCCGACCCTGGCCGCACTAGCGTGGCCCGGGTGGAGAGACGTAGGCTCGGACGGACCGGCCACCGCTCGTCGGTCGCCGTCCTCGGTGGTGCCGCCTTCTGGGTCGGCGAACCTGCCGCGGCAGCCGACTCGTTCGCGCTGGCCCGCGCCGCCGGGGTCAACCACCTCGACGTCGCCCCCCAGTACGGCGCGGCCCAGCAGGTACTCGGCCCGCTCATCCCCGCGGTGCGCGACGACCTGTTCGTGGCGTGCAAGACGCTGCGGCACGATCCGGCCGGGGTCCGTGCCCAGCTCGAGGAGTCGCTGACCCTGCTCCACTGTGAGTCCTTCGACCTCTACCAGCTCCATGCGGTGACCGACCTCGCCGAGCTCGACTCCCGTGAGCGGGCCGTCGGCGCCATCCTGGCCGCACGGGACGAGGGCCTCACCCGATGGGTGGGGATCACCGGTCACGAGCATTCGGCCCCGGCCGCGCATCTCGAGGCGCTGCGGCGCTACGACCTCGACACGGTGATGTTCCCTGTGAACCCCCGGCTGTGGTCGGATCCGGACTACCGACGGGACGCCGAGGCGCTCCTCGAGTACGCGGCGGCCCACGATGTGGGGGTCATGGCCATCAAGGCCGCCGCCGCCCGTCCGTGGGGCGGCCGGGACAAGACGGCGAGCACCTGGTACGAGCCGTACACCAGTGAGGTGGACGTCGGCCGCGGTGTCCGGTTCGCCCTGTCCACCCCCGGGGTGCATGCGTTCTGCACGCCTGGTGACACCACCGTGCTGGCCACGGCCCTGGCCGCCGCCGGCGGCGACACGTCCATGGACGACAGCGAGCGCCACGCCTCCATGGACGCCGTCTCCGGCGAGTCCTCGATCTTCCCGATGTCCTCGGCCTGAGCTGCGGGGGACGGACCGTGGCGAGGGGGGAGGGTGCATCGGCGGGTGACGGCACGGTGGGAGCCGAGGGGTCGCAGGTGCCCGGAGCGGAGGTCGCCCTCGACGCGCCGCTCCAGGGCACGGTGGTCCTGCTGCCCTTCGTGCCGGGTGACCCGGTGGGGGCCGGAGCCGTCGTTGCCGTGCTCGAGTCCATGAAGATGGAACACGTGGTGCGCACGCCGGTGGCCGGTACCCTGCGGCACGTGGCAGTCGAGGTGGGCGGTCTGGTGGCCGCGGGCGACCGGCTGGTCGTGGTCGAGGCCGGGGAGCCCGGCGACGGCCCGGACGCGGTCGACGAGGTCGTCGATCCCGACCGTGTACGGGCCGACCTGGCGGAGTTGTTCGCCCGCCGGGGCCTGTTGTCCGATGCCGGCCGCCCGGACGTGGTCGGCCGACGCCACGAGCGTGGCCGACGTACGGCCCGTGAGAACATCTCCGACCTGGCCGACCCGGGGAGCTTCGCCGAGTACGGCGGCTTCGCCATCGCCGCCCAGCGCCGGCGCCGGACAGTGGAGGAGCTCCTGGAGCGCACGCCCGCCGACGGCCTGGTGGGCGGGACGGCCCGAGTCAACGGTGACCGGTTCGCCGACGACCGGTCCCGGTGTGCGGTCGTGTCCTACGACTACACGGTCCTGGCCGGGACCCAGGGCCAGCAGAACCATCGCAAGAAGGACCGGCTGTTCGAGCTGGTGGAGCGGCTCCGGCTCCCGTTGGTGCTGTTCGCCGAAGGCGGAGGTGGTCGCCCGGGGGACACCGACTATGCCGTGATCACCGGTCTCGACACCCGGGCTTTCGAGCTCTTCGGCCGGCTGAGCGGGCTGGTACCACTGGTGGGGATCGCCTCGGGCTGGTGCTTCGCCGGCAACGCCGCCCTGCTCGGATGCTGTGACGTGATCATCGCCACCGAGGGCTCCTCCATCGGCATGGGTGGACCGGCGATGATCGAGGGCGGCGGGCTCGGCACCTACCGGCCCGAGGAGGTCGGACCCCTGCGGGTCCAGGTGCCGAACGGCGTCGTCGACCTGGTGGCGGCGGACGACCCCGACGCGGTGGACCTGGCGAAGCGGTACCTGTCGTACTTCCAGGGGCCGATCGATGACTGGACATGTGCCGACCAGC
The DNA here is from genome assembly GCA_963841925.1 of uncultured Acidimicrobiales bacterium. Lineage (GTDB taxonomy): Bacteria > Actinomycetota > Acidimicrobiia > Acidimicrobiales > RAAP-2 > Bog-756. The sequence goes on along the minus strand of CAWJER010000014.1, from coordinate 203,300 downwards.
GGCTGCTGCGCTCGGCGATCCCGGAGCAGCGGCTCCGCGCCTACGACGTCCGGGCGCTGCTCGAGGTGCTGGCCGACACGGGCTCCGTGCTGGAGCTCCGACGCGGCTTCGGAGCCGGCATGGTCACCGCCCTCGCCCGTATCGAGGGTCGCCCGGTCGGCATCCTGGCCAACGACCCGGCCCACCTGGGCGGCGCCATCGACGCCGACGGTGCTGACAAGGCGGCCCGGTTCCTGCAGCTGTGCGACGCCCACGACCTGCCCGTCGTGTCCCTGTGCGACACGCCGGGGTTCATGGTCGGCCCCGAAGCCGAGCGCACGGCCCAGGTCCGCCACGTGAGCCGGATGTTCGTCATCGGGGCCAGCCTGACCGTCCCGCTGTGCACCATCGTGTTGCGCAAGGGCTACGGACTCGGGGCCCAGGCCATGGCCGGCGGCAGCTTCCGGGCGCCGCTGTTCGTGGTGGCATGGCCGAGCGGTGAGCTGGGGGGCATGGGGCTGGAGGGCGCGGTGCGACTCGGTTTCCGGCGCGAACTCGAGGCGGTCGAGGACCCTGTCGAGCGCGAGGCGCTGTTCGACTCGATGGTCCAGCTGGCCTATGCGCACGGCAAGGCGCTCAACGTGGCCACCGCCTACGAGATCGACGACGTCATCGACCCGGCCGAGTCGCGGGCCCGGATCCTGGCGGCGCTGCGGTCGTGCCCACCGGTGCCGACCCGGACGGGTAGGAAGCGGAGCTGCGTGGACACCTGGTGACGCCCCGGGACCGGTCGGCACCACCCCGGACCGGACCCGGTCACGGGGTGCCCAGCACCTCGTCGACGAACCGGGTCACGGACGACCACGCGGCCATGGCCTCCGGCACGCCCATGCCGATCAGCCCCTGGACGCCGTGGATCCCGTCGGGCACGACGTCGACCCGGGCATCGGAGCCCGCGGCGCGGGCGATGCGGCCGAGGTGCTCGGCATCGAGCCGGGTCACGTCGACGTCGCCGACCTGCAGGAGCAACGGTGGAAGCCCGGACAGCGGGCCCCGGGCCGGTGAGGCCCGCGGGTCCCCGGCATCGCCGACCGGGCCCAGGTAGTCCCGGGCCCTGGCCCGGAGGAATCCTTCGCTGATGAACGGGTCGGGGCCGGTGGGCCCTCCCGGCCCGTAGCCCCGGGTGTCGAGGTCGACCCAGCCCGACAGCGACACGATGCCGGCCGGCACGCCGGCAGCCGAGCCGAGTGCCGCCTGGGCCGTGGCGAGGGCCAGGCCACCCCCGCACGAGTCTCCGATGAGTACGGTGCGGCCCGGATCGAGGCCGCCGGCGACCAGTCCGACGTAGGCGGCCGTGCAGTCGTCGAGTGCAGCCGGGAAGGTGTGCTCGGGGGCCATCCGGTAGTCGATCGTCACCACCGGGACGCCGAGGTGGTCGGCCACGAATTCGGCGTAAAAGAGGTAGGCCCCGAGGTCGCAGGAGACGAAGGCCCCGCCGTGGAGGAACACCGCCGTCCCGCGGTCCGGCCGGGACGCCGGCGTGGAGAGCCAGCCGCAGCGCACCCCTCCGGCCCACGAGACGCGCACATCGGTGTCCGGGCCCAGCGGATGACCGTGGAGCGGCGCCAACTTGGCCCGCGTGGCGGTGGCGTCATCGTCGGGGGAGGCGAAGTCGGTCGGCATGCCGTCGATCACGGCGGCCAGCAGCTCGCTGGCCATCAGCCCTGGGGCTCGGGCTCCCGGAAGACGACGACCGGGCAGTCGGCGTGGGTCACGCAGTGCTGGCTGACCGATCCGAGCAGGACGCCGGTGAGGGCCCGGTGGCCACGGCTGGCCACGACGAGCAGCGAGCCGTGCTTCGAGGCCTCCGTCAGCACCTCGGCGGGGTGGCCCTCCACGACGTGGGCACGGACGTCCAGGTCGGGATGCGCCCCGTGCAGGCGCTCGATCACCGGATCCAGCATCTGCCGGGCGTCCTTCGCCGGGTCGTAGCCGTCGGGGAGCGGGATGGTGCTGCCCCACGACGTCGGGTACTCCCAGGCGGTCACCAGGTCGAGTCGCTCACCGGTCCGGACCGCCTGCTCGGCGGCCCAGTCCACGGCGGCCTCGGAGGCAGGAGAGCCGTCGTAGCCGACCACGACTCCCGTGGGGTGCTCGTGGGTGTCCGTCGTCATGGTCTGCCTCCAGGTGGGGTCGTCCGCGGTGCGGGCGCTGCGGTTGTGAGCGTAGTTGTCGGGAATCATGGGGCTGTGCCCGCTCGGTGCCATCGTTCCTCCTCCGCCGGTGTCGGTCCCTCGGGAGCTGTCCGGCCGCTTCAGCTGTCCAGCGCACGCCGTCGACGAGCGGCGGCGGCGTCCACCTGATCCGACCCGGGCCCTCCCGTCGTCGGGGCCTCGTCGCCAGGACCGGCGCCGACCAGGCGTCCCAGGGTGGCGGCCACCGAGGCCCGGAGCGCGCCGAGGTCGTAGCCACCCTCGAGGAACAGGACGAGGCGGCCGGGGGCCGGGGCGTAGCCGGCCACGATCCCGGCCAGGCTGGCGAAGTCGCCGGCCGACAGGGCCAGGTCGGCCAGCGGGTCACCTCGGTGGGCGTCGAAGCCGGCGGACACGAGGACCCAGGTCGGGGCGAAGGCCTCGACCACAGGGGTCACGATCTGGTCGAAGGCCCGCTGGAGCACGTCGCCGGTCGCCCCCGGGGGAACGGGGACGTTGAGGGTCGAGCCACGCGCCGCCGGCCCGCCGATCTCGTCGGCCCGGCCCGAGCCCGGGTAGGCGGGCCATTGGTGGGTGGAGACGTACAGCACGTCGGGATCGTCCCAGAACACGTCCTGGGTACCGTTGCCGTGGTGGACGTCCCAGTCGACGACGAGCACGCGTTCCCCGACCTCGCGCAAGGCTCCGGCGGTGACGGCCACGTTGTTGAGGAGACAGAAGCCCATGGCGCGGTCGGCCACGGCGTGGTGGCCCGGCGGGCGGGCCGGGACGAAGGCGGGGGCCCCGTGGGCGGTGGCGGCCTCGACGGCGACCAGGCCGGCTCCGGCGGCCATGCGGGCGTCGTGCCACGACGTGTGGCTGGCGTAGGTGTCCTGGTCGATGGCGCCGCCGCCGGCTGCGCTCAAGCGCTCGAGCCGGTCGAGGTGACCGGGCGTGTGGACCCGGACGAGGTGCTCGACCGGGGCCGGCTCGGCCTCCACGACGAGGAGGTCGGCGCCGAGGTGGAGGTCCTCCACCCCGAGCATGGCCGCACCGATGCGGGCCGGGCGTTCGGGATGACCGGGGTCGTCGTGGGATCCGGCCTCGAGCGGCTCGACGACGATCAGCATGCGGCCGTCCCGGTCACGGCGTGCCGCTGCTCATGGCGTGGGCTTCTGGACCGAGAACCAGTCCCGGGCCTCGAGGTAGGGGGAGAAGGCGCTGACGATGGCGTCGACGTCGGCGGCGGCCTTGGGCCGCTGGACCTCATAGACGTGGGGGAATTCGAGCCACCCCACGGTCAGGTCCCACAGGCGCACCGCGGCCTCGCCCGACGGCGGGTCGACCAGGACCGGGCCGAAGAGCGCCTGGTCGTCCTCGAAGAGCAGCGTGGGCACGCCGAACCCGCCCTTGGCCACCACCCGCTGGTGCTCGGCGAGCACCTCGTCGCCGGTGGTCGGGTCGTCGATGGCCTCCCGAACCAGCGCCGGGTCGAGCCCCATCTCGACGAGGATCTCCTCGGCCACCTCGGGCCGGTGCGGCTTGCGTCCCTGTTCGTGCAGGGCCCGGCCCGCCTCCGCGTACCAGCGGTCCAGGAGGCCCATGTCCCGGCGGCGGAGCAGGGCCCCGATCCGCATCATCGACCAGCCGTAGGACCATTCCCGCTCCCAGGGGTGCTTCTTGCCCTCGGCGCGATTGACCTCCTCGAGGCTGAAGAACCTCCAGCGGATGTCGAGGCCCGTCTCGTCCCGGACGTTCCGGATCCACAGGGACGTCTGGTAGGCGTAGGGGCACATGATGTCGAAGTGGAAGTCGACCGAGGCCGGCCGGCCCGTGCGGGCGTCGTTCATGGCAGCACTCCTGCTCCGTGCCCGGATCGTGCCCGGGCGCTACCAGGCACCGTACACTCGCCCCATCATGGACCGGGGCCGACTCGAAGCCTTCAGCGACGGGGTCTTCGCCGTGGCCATCACCCTCCTGGCCCTCGACCTGGCCGTACCCGGCCACGGCCACGGGACGCTCCTGCACCAGCTCGGCCACCAATGGCCCGCCTTCGCCTCCTACGTGATCAGCTTCTTCGTCATCGGCGTCCTGTGGGTGAACCACCACTCGCTGTTCGGCCAGGTCGGTCGAGTCGACCGCCTCCTGCTCTTCGCCAACCTGTTCCTGCTGCTTTTCGTGGTGGTCATCCCGTTCATCACCTCGACCCTGGCCGACTACCTGCTGGACGGGGGTGCGGACGCCCGGACGGCGGCCGTCCTCTACGCACTGGTCATGGAGGGGATGGGACTGAGCTTCAGCCTCATGTTCGTCCACGTGGTGCGGGCCGGACTCCTGGTCAGCCCCCTGTCACCGCAGGCCTCGCGGGCGGCCATCGTCCGGTTCGGCGTGGGTGCGGTGGCGTACCTGGTGGCGGCGGCGGCCGCCTTCCTGTGGGCACCGATCGTGCTCGTCATCGCCGGAGCCATCACGGCGTACTACATCTTCGAACGGGTGCCGACCGAACCCACGGATCCGTTGATGGCGGTGGACGGTGCCGACCGGGGATGACCGCCCGCATCCGGGTCAGAAGTGGCCGAGCACGGGGTGGGGGGCGTAGGGCTCCTCGAGGCGCGCCACCTCCGACTCGTCGAGTGTGAGCCGCTCGGCGGCCAGCGCGTCCGTCAGGTGACCGAGTTTCGTGGCGCCGACGATGGGGGCGGTCACGCCCTCCTTGTGGAGTAGCCACGCCAGCGCCACCTGGGCGGCGGGTACGCCGCGCTCGGCGGCCACCTCGGCCACCCGCTCCACCACGTCGAAGTCGGTGGGCTGGCTGTACAGGTAGTTGGTGAAGTCGTCGGTCTCCGCCCGGGTGGTGCGCTTCTCGCCGGCCCGGCTGCGGTTTCCGGCCAGGACCCCACGGGCGAGCGGGCTCCACGGGATCACTCCGACTCCCATGTCGAGGCACTGCGGGATCATCTCCCGCTCCTCCTCGCGGTAGATCAGGTTGTAGTGGGGCTGCATCGACACGAACCGGGTCCAGCCGTGGGCATCGGCGGTGTACTGCGCCTTGGCGAACTGCCAGGCGAACATGCTCGACGCGCCGATGTAGCGGGCCTTGCCGGCCCGGACCACTTCGTGGAGCGCCTCCATGGTCTCCTCGATCGGCGTCCGGCCGTCCCACCGGTGGATCTGGTAGAGATCGACGTAGTCCATGCCCAGCCGGGTGAGCGACGCGTCGATGCCGGCCAGTACGTGCTTGCGGGAGAGCCCTCCGCCGTTCTCGCCCGGGGTCATCGGCATGTAGACCTTGGTGGCCACCACCATCTCCTCCCGGCCGAGGTACTTGGGCAGGATGCGGCCGGTGGCCACCTCGCTGGCCCCCCTCGAGTAGGTGTCGGCGGTGTCGAAGAAGGTGATGCCACCCTCGACGGCGGCGCGCACGATGGGCTCCGTCGCGTCCTCGTCGAGCACCCAGGGCCGCTCGGAGTCGTTGCCGAAACTCATCATGCCGAGGCAGACGCGTGAGACGCGCAGTCCGGTGCGGCCGAGGTTGACGTACTTCATGGTGACCTCCGGGGGTGGGGTGGGACGGGGGTGGGGCAGACAGGACTGGCCCCACCCTAGGCAGGCCGGTCGGCCACCGGCCTGCCCGTGCCTGCCATCGGGGATTCTTAGCGGATCCCCAGCCCGACCTTACGTTCCCCTTATCTTGTGCTGGTGCACTGGTGAAGGAAAGTCCCAGGTCGGCGCAGGTGTCGCTCGCCGGGGAGTCGAAGGTGGCGGCAGCCACATGAACATCGACGGAGATCACGTGGCCCGGAGTCCGCAGGCAGGCAGGTCCAAGAAGTGGTGGATCCTGGCCGTCGTCATCGTCCTGGTCGGGGCGGGAGTGGGCATCTGGTTCGCCACCCGTCCCTCGAGTGCGGCGGCCACCGGCGTGGTCACAACCACCTCCGTCCAGACAGTGACCACCGGCACCATCAGTCAGACCGTCGCCGCCACCGGCACCATCGAGCCCGCCACCACGGCCGACCTCAACTTCGCTGTGTCGGGCAAGGTGACCGCGGTCGACGTCACGGCCGGCCAGGTCGTGACCGCCGGACAGACCCTGGCCACGGTCGACCCGACCTCGCTGAACGCAACGCTGGCCCAGGCCCAGGCGACGCTGGCCAACGACCAGGCCCAGCTGGCCACCGACCAGGCCGCCAACGCCACCGCCACCCAGATCGCCCTCGACAACGCCAACATCGCCTCGGCGCAGAACCAGGTGACCAGCGCCCAAACTGCGGTGTCCGACGCCACGCTGACGTCGACGACAGCCGGCACGGTGGCATCGGTCAGCCTCACCGTCGGCCAGCAGGTGACCGGCACGAGTTCCTCGTCGACCTCGGGCGCCTCGTCCAGCGGGACCGCGTCCACGAGCACCGGGGCGGCCTCGACCGGCTCGGGCTTCAGCTCGACGGCCTCAGCCGCGTCGGGCGCTTCGTCCGCCACTTCGTCCGCCGCGTCCTCGGGCCAGGTCGTCGTGGTGTCGACCGGCTCGTACATCGTCAACGCCTCCGTCTCGAGCACGGGGGTCGCCCAACTCCAGGAAGGTGATCAGGCCACGATCACGCCGTCCGGGGCCACCACGCCCGTCTACGGCACCGTCGGATCGATCGGCCTGGTCGCCACCACCACGTCGGGGGTCTCGTCCTTCCCGGTCGTCATCGACGTGACCGGGAACCCGACCGGTATCTACGGCGGCACGAGCGCCAACGTCTCCATCATCGTGAAGGAGCTGCAGGGCGTCGTCGTGGTGCCGACCGGGGCCATCACCTTCACCGGGGGGACCACGGCGGTGACCCTCGACTCGAACGGCGCCAGGGTCGTCCAGGACGTGACCACCGGGATCGCCGCCGCCGGCCAGACCCAGATCGTCAGCGGTGTGACGGCCGGTCAGAAGGTGTACGTGACCACCGTGTCGTTCCGCAGCCCACTCGGTACCACCCGGACGGGAACCGGCGGCCTCGGTGGCTTCGGCGGCGGGGCGGGTGGCTTCGGCGGCGGGGCGGGCGGCTTCGGTGGCGGCACCGGCGGCTTCGGTGGCGGTACGGGCGGCTTCGGAGGATGACCGGCGTCGACGACACGGCCGAGGTCTGGATCGACCGGACCGACGCCCACCCGGTGGTCGGTCGACCCGTGATCGAAGTGGACGACGTCTGGAAGACCTACCGCAACGGCTCGTTGCAGGTCGACGCCCTGCGCGGCGTCTCGTTCACCATCGACCCCGGCGAGTACGTCGCCATCATGGGCCCGTCCGGGTCGGGCAAGTCCACCCTCATGCACATCCTCGGGTGCCTCGACGTCCCGACCTCGGGCCGGTTCCTCCTGGCCGGCGACGACGTCAGCGGGATGACCGAGGAGGATCTCGCCCACGTCCGCAACAAGCGGATCGGCTTCGTGTTCCAGCAGTTCAACCTCTTGGCGTCGCTCAATGCGTGGCGCAACGTGGAGCTGCCGCTCCTGTACGCGGGCGTGGACCGGATCGAGCGCAAGCGCCGGGCACTCGAGGCGCTGGACCGCGTCGGCCTCGGCGACCGGGTCGACCACAGGCCGGGTGAGCTGTCCGGCGGACAGCAGCAGCGGGTGGCGGTGGCCCGTGCCCTGGTGACCGATCCCGACCTGATCCTGGCCGACGAGCCCACGGGGAACCTGGACTCGGTCTCGGCCCATGACGTCATGGGCCTGTTGGACGAGTTGCACCGCAGCGGCCGCACCGTCGTGCTGATCACCCATGACTCCGACGTGGCCGAGGCGTCGGGCCGCGTCATGCGCATCTTCGACGGCCAGATCGATGAGGTCGCACCGGTCGCCGCGTCGACGGCGGGGGTCGAGGCCCCGTGAACCTGTTCGAGACGTTCCGCACCGGCCTGGACGCCGTGGTGTCGCACCGCCTGCGCTCGGCGCTCACCGTGCTCGGGATCATGATCGGGATCACCGCGGTGATCCTGACCGTGGGACTGGGCGAAGGGGCGCAGCAGCAGGTCGGCTCGGAGATCACCGCGCTGGGGTCGAACCTCCTCACGGTGACCCCCGGCAGCACCACCACGTCGTCGGGGATCCGTGGCGGGTTCGGGTCGGCCTCGACACTCACCTACGGTGACGCCATCGCCCTCGACTCCAAAGTCGTGGCGCCGGACATCAACGCGGTGGCGCCGGCCACGTCGGAATCGGAGAGCCTGGTGGCCGGGACCTCCAACTGGACCACCACCGTCGTCGGGACCGATCCGTCCTGGCTGACCGTCCGCGGGCGGTCGATGACCGAGGGCCGCTTCATCGTCGCCCACGACCTGGCCACCCGCGCCGACGTGGTCGTGCTGGGGGCCACGACGGCCCAGGAGTTGTTCGGCTTCCGCGACCCGGTCGGTCAGACGGTGAACGTCGCCGGCCAGCCGATGTCGGTCATCGGCGTCCTCAACAGTGTCGGCTCCTCGTCGAGCTCGTCGACCACGTCCGACCCCGACGACCAGGCGATCGTGCCCCTGACCACGGCGTCCGCCCTCCTGTTCGGGGGCACCAGCCGCAGCTCCGTGAGTCAGATCCTGATCCAGGCGACGTCGGGCGCCACCTTGTCCGCCGCCTACCAGGAGGCCGACGCCGAGCTCCTCAACCTCCACGGGATCACCACCACGTCCGGTGCCGACTTCACCATCACCAGCGAGCAGCAGGTGCTGTCCACGGCCACCTCGGTCGACAAGACGCTGACCGTTCTCCTGGGCGGCGTCGCCGGGATCTCGCTCCTGGTCGGTGGGATCGGCGTGATGAACATCATGCTGGTCTCCGTCACCGAGCGGATCCGCGAGATCGGCCTGCGCAAGGCGCTCGGTGCGACACCCCGGGTGATCCGACGCCAGTTCCTGGTCGAGGCATCGGTGCTCGGCACCGTGGGCGGGGTGCTCGGCGCCCTGCTCGGTCTCGTCGGCGCCGAGGTTCTGCCGCACTTCATCTCGGATCCGATCACCATCTCGCCGGTGGCAGCCGTCGGCGCCATCGCCATCGCCATCGGCATCGGCATCGCCTTCGGGGTCTACCCGGCCGGCCGGGCCGCCAGGCTCCCTCCCATCGATGCACTGCGGAGCGAATGACGTTGAACCCGTCCCGGTCGAACCCGTCCCTGTCGAACCCGCCCCTGTCGCACCGATCGCAACCGACCCATGAACCACGAGCAACAAAGGAACCCACCATGCACGACCTGACCACCCCATCCGACATCGGCGGCCCGACCACCGGCCGACGCCGCGCCCGCGCCCACCGGGTGGCCGCGCTGTCAGTCGTGGGTGTCGCCGGACTCGCCTTCGCCGCCTGCGGCGGCTCGTCCAGCGCCTCCACCACGCCGTCCACGGCGCCGGCTCGCACCTCGACGACGCCCAGTTCGCTGCCCGGCGCCTCGGGAACCATCGCCGCCGTCAACGGAAGCACGCTCCAGGTCCAGAACGCCACGACGGGCCAGACTGCGGTGACCTACACCTCGTCGACCACCATTCGCCAGACGACCACGACCTCGGCCGCAGCGATCACCGTCGGCTCCTGCATCTCGGCATTCGGCAAGCCGGCCTCGACCTCGTCGACCGCCACGCCGTTCGGTGAGCCGATCACGGCGACGACGGTGTCCGTCAGCCAGCCGACCAACGGCACCTGCAGCCGCGGCTTCGGCGGACGCCCGGGCGGAACGCCCGGCACGGGCAGCCGACCCGCAGGCGGGTTCGGCGGCTTCGGGGGCGGGACGGCCGGGACGGGCAGCCGACCCGCAGGCGGGTTCGCCGGCGGTTCCTTCGGTGCTGCGTCCGGCCAGGTCACGGCCGTCAACGGCGGCACGGTGACCGTCAACGAGACGAATCCCCGCACGAAGACGGCGTCCAGTGTCGCCGTCACCTTGAGCGGGACCACGACGATCACCACCACCGCGACGGCCACGCCGACGGCCATCGCCGTCGGTCAATGTGCACGTGCCATCGGCTCGGCCGACTCGACCGGGGCCATCACGGCGACGAGCCTCACGCTCTCCGCCCCCGTCAACGGTTCGTGCACGACCGGCTTCGGCTTCCGCGGCGGATTCGGCGGCGGGGCTGCGGGCGCAGCCGGAGGGGCCACCACGAGTGCCTGAACCGTCCTCGTCCCCCGCTGACGCGCCGGCAGTGCCCCCTGATGCTCCCGCCGTCCCCGTTTCCGACGGGGGCGTGCAGGACGCGCCCACCGGGCGTGGCACCGGCGGAGGTGCGCACTGGTTGACACCCTTCCGTGCGGGCCTCGTGCTGCTCGTGGTGGTGGCCGTCGTGGTAGCGGTGGTACTTACCCGTCCGTCCGGACCGGCCTACCGGACGGCGGTCGTGTCCAAGGGGACGGCGGTGGCGGCGCTCACCGAGGTCGGGACGGTCACCCCGGTGCAACAGGCGGACCTGTCGTTCGCCGTGGCCGGCAAGGTGGGAGCCGTGAACGTGGCCGTGGGCCAACAGGTCACGGCCGGCCAGGTGCTCGCCTCGCTCGACCCCACCACGCTCCAGTCGGCCGTGGTGACGGCCCAGGCCAGCCTGGCCTCGGCCCAGGCGACGCTGGCCAGTGACGAGTCTGCGCAGTCGGCTGCAGTGGTCGCCTCGACGACCACCACGTCGGGCCCGACCACAGCGTCGACCCCGTCGTCGGGTTCGGGAAGCTCGGGCTCCGCGTCGTCGAGCCAGGAGGTGGCCAAGCTCCAGGCGACGCTGGTCGCCGATCAGAAGCAGCAGGACGCCGATGCCGCCGCCGCCGGGGCGGCCCTGACCGGGGCGACGACGGTGTGCACGGCGGCGTCCACGCCAGCGACCACGACAGGGTCCACCGGCGACGCGTCCACCGGCGACGCGTCCACTGGTACGGCATCCACTACCGCAGCAACGGCTTCGTCCCCCGAGGTGCAGCCCGGCGGGCCGGGAGGCACGGGAGGAACCGGAGGAACGGGAGCAACCGGAGGCACCGGAGGCACCGGTGGGGGCTCGACGGGAGGTTCGCCGCAGACCTGCACGGAGGCCCTGGCGGCGGCCTCGTCCGCACACACCGCCCTCGTGGCATCGATCAACAAGGTGACCCAGGACGAGGCGGCTCTCGGCGCCGCCCTCGGACTGGGCGGAACGGGAGCGGGTTCGTCGACCGGGGGCGGGTCCGGTGGATCCACGCCCTCGTCTGCCGCGTCAACCACGTCGACCACGTCGACCACGCAGCCGTCGTCCACCGGATCGACCTCGCACGCCACGACCACGGCGGCGACCTCGTCGTCGGCCTCGTCCACGGGTCGCACCCGAGCGATCACACCTGAACAGCTTGCCCTCGACCAGGCGGACGTCGACGTGGCCCAGGCCGGACTCGACACGGCGCAGCAGGACGTCGGCCAGGCCGACCTGGTCAGCACCATCGCCGGGACGGTGGGATCGGAGGGCCTGACCGTCGGTCAGAGCGTCTCGGCGGGCTCGCCGTCGAGTACCCCCCAGGTGGTCGTCATCGGCGCCGGTTCCGATTACGAGGTGACGACCACGGTCCCGGTCACGTCGGTCGCCCACGTTTCCGTCGGCCAGCCCGTCGTGGTCACCCCCGACCTGTCGACCTCGGTTCTCGACGGCACCGTCACCGGTGTCGGGGTCCTCGGGACCTCGACGACCTCCACCACCACGTACCCGGTCACGATCGCCGTCCAATCGCCCGACCTCGGTCCCTTCTCGGGTTCCGAGGCGTCCGTGGAGATCGTCACCAGCCGATCGGTCGGCGTGACCACGGTGCCGACGTCGGCCGTCCGCACGGTCGGCACCAGCCATCTGGTCACCGTCGTCGACGGCGGTACGGCGAAGTCCGTGCGGGTCACCGTGGGCACCATCGGCGCCGAGCGCACCCAGATCCTCTCCGGGGTCACCGACGGGCAGGAGGTGTCGCTCGCCACGATGTCGGCGCCGGTGCCCACGTCGTCGACGACCACGCGGGTGGACTCTCCGGTCTGGCCGGTGCCGGAGGTCTCGCCGGTGGCGGTGCCGGTGGCTTCGGCGGTGCCGGAGGCTTCGGCGGGGCCGGGTTCGGCCGTGCCGCCGGCGGCTGATCCGCCGGGACGCCCCGCACGGCCGACGCGTTCGAGCACTACCGCTAGCGTCTTCGGGATGATCGACGACGACCTGGTGACCGAGGCGTTGCACGACACCGGCATCCGCCGGCTGCAGCACGCCTACGCCGATGTGGTCAACCGTCGGGCGTGGCCCGAGCTCGAGGCGCTGTTCCTGCCCGACGCCGAGGTGGTCATCGACCGACGGGTGGGGGAGCCGCTCCGGCTGGTGGGCGGGGGAGAGGTGGGGGAGTTCATCGGCTCGGCCATCGAGCACTTCACCTTCTTCGAGTTCGTGGTCCTGAACGCCCACATCGCCTTTCCCGACGGGCCCGGGTCGGGTCGGGCCGTGTGCCGCCTCTTCATGTGCGAGCTCCGCCAGGACGGCGCCACCGGTGCGTTCACGACCGCATTCGGCCTCTACCACGACCGCTACGCCTTCGGCGGCGGCCGATGGCGGTTCGCCGAGCGGCGCTACCACTCCATCGCCCGGCACGGCGGCGTGCTGGATGTCTTCCCACTGCCCGGCACCCCGGGAATCGACGTCCCGGGTGCAGGCGCCTAAGACCACGGACCGACCGGCCGCATCATCCACCGCGGACGCTCCGCGTGGGAGCATCGTCCCCATGCCGCTCCTGGTGGTCCGCCACGCCCGCGCCGGGCGCCGCAGCGCGTACGTCGGGGACGACCTCGAGCGCCCGCTGTCCCCGCGCGGCCGCACCCAGGCCGAGGCACTCGTTCCCCTGCTCGCCGCCTTCCGGCCCCGCCGGGTCCTCTCGAGCCCGGCTGTGCGCTGCTTCGAGACCGTCCAGCCCCTGGCCGAGGCGCTCGGCCTGCCGATCGAGTCCGTCGGCGAGCTGGGGGAGGGTCACGGGGACGAAGCCCTGAGACTGCTCGAGCGCATGGCGGGGGAGACCGCCGTGCTGTGCACCCACCGGGACGTCGCCACCCAGCTGCTCGACGCCCTGGCCGTGGACCTCAGCGCCAAGTCCCGCCATCAGCTGCGCCTCCTGAAGGGCGAGGTGTGGGTGGTGCAGTCCACGGGCAAGTCGCTGGAGATCGTCGACCACCTCCACCAGGAGCCCCGCCGATGAGCCGGAGGGCCCGGGCCGGGCGTGGGCGCCGTCGGACCGGGGAGGGGCGACCACTACGCTGACCGCCCGATGAGCACCCCTGCCCGATTCGAGCCGGACTCGTTCCGGGAGTTCCGGATCGCGGGCCGGGGGTACGACGCAGGCTCCCGGACGGCCACGTTCCGGTACGCCCTCGACGACCGGGTGGAGTTCGTCGAGTCGATCACCTTCGAGACCCCCCCCGACGGCGTGCCGGAACCGTCCGGGCCGGGGTTCGAACGGGCTCTGCTCCACCTCCACGTGGCCGCCGGCACCAGCTACTACAAGACGGCGGCGCCACCGTTGGTGTCGGTCGGGGGCGTGTCCCTGACCCCGGCCGAGCTGTCGTTCCACCACCACCTCTACGACGAGGGTCTTCGCGAGTTCGCCGTGACCAACGGGCTGCCGGTGCCCCGCCCGGTGACCGTCCGCAGCGACGACGGGGGCCGACCGTCGGGGACGCCGACCGCCGGTGCACTTCGGCCCGGTCTCGTGGTGCCCATCGGAGGCGGCAAGGACTCGATGGTCCTCATCGAATCCTTGCGCCACCTGGCCCCCCGCCTGTTCGCCGTCAATCCGCACCCTCTGGTGGAGGAGCTGGCCGACCAGGCCGGGCTGCCGCTGCTGGTGGTCCGCCGCCGGCTCGATCCCGGCCTGGCCGGGCTGCACCGGGCCGGGGCGCTGAACGGCCACGTGCCGATCACCGCCATCGTGTCGCTCGTGGCCGCGGTGGGAGCGTTCGTCCACGGGTACGACACGGTCGCCATGGCCGTGGAGCGCTCGGCCAGCGAGGAGACGGTGTCGGTGGACGGCGTAGCGGTCAACCACCAGTACTCGAAGAGCCGCGAACTCGAGCTGCTCCTGGCCGATCTGCTCGTCACCACGGTGGCGCCCGACCTCACCTACGGATCGGCGCTGCGGCCCTACTCGGAGCTCGCCATCTCCCGGGCGTTTGCCGGACTCACCCGCTTTCACGGCACCTTCTGCAGTTGCAACAGCGCGTTCCGGCAGGGTGCCGCTTCCGGCGACCGGTGGTGTGGGCACTGCCCGAAGTGCCGGTTCGTCGGGCTCATGCTGGCGCCGTTCCTGGATCGGGACGCCGTGGGCGCCATCATCGGGCGGGACCTGTTCGCCGACGTGGACCAGGTCCCGGGGTTCGCCGACCTGATGAGCGACGTGGACAAGCCGTTCGAATGCGTAGGTGAGCGGCGCGAGTCGGCCGCCGCCCTCCACCTGCTGGCCGGGATGGACGGGTGGCGTGACGCCCCCGTGGTGGCGGCACTGGCGCCGGTGGCGGAGTCCCTGGTCACCGACGTCGTCGTCGCCGAGTTACTCGCTCCCGACCATGCACTGGACTTTCCGGACCCGGTGGTGGCCGGCGCGGTCGACGCCATGCTGGCCGGGGGCCGATGACCCTCGACGAGGTGCTCGGGCTGCGGGTGGCGGTCTGGGGCATGGGCGCCGAGGGCTCGGCGGTGGTGGCCCTGGCGCGGGAGCGGGGCGTCGAGCCGCTCCTGGTGGACGACCACCCCGAGCGACTCGGCGACGGAGTGGCCGACGGCACGGACGGGGCGCCGGTGCTCCTCCCCGCGGAGGTGGCGTGGTCCCGGGTGGACGTGGTCGTGCGGGCGCCCGGGGTCAGCCGCTACCGTCCCGAGCTGGCTGCCGCCGAGGCGGCCGGGGTGGTCGTCACCACGGCGATGGCGCTGTGGCTGGAGGACTACGCCGACGCCCCCGTGGTGGCGGTCACCGGGACCAAGGGCAAGAGCACCACGGCGGCGCTGGCGGCGGCGATCCTCGCTGCCGACGGCCTCGAGGTGGCCCTCATCGGCAACATCGGCGTCCCGGTGCTCGACACCTACGGTGCCCCCCGGGCCGATGCCTACGTGGTCGAGGTCTCGTCGTACCAGGCCGTCGACGTCACCAGGTCGCCCGGGGTCGTGGTCCTCACCAGCCTCGCCCCGGACCACCTCGACTGGCACGGAGGCGTCGAGCCCTACTACCGGGACAAGCTGCGCCTGGTGGAGGCCGGACGCCCGGACGGGTCCGTGGCGCTGGCGGTCAGCGCCGGCAACGCCGAGGCGGTCCGCCGGACGGCCCATCACCGCGACCGCACCCTCTACGGGCCCGAAGGCCGGGTCCGGGTCGACGCCGGCGGATGGGTCGTGGTGGACGGCACCCGGGTGGCCGATGCCGGGCGTCTGCGGGTCCCCGGTCGGCACAACGCCTGGAATCTCTGCGGCGCGGTGGCCGGCGCCCTGCTGCTCACGGGGTCGGCGCCGTCGGCGGAGGCGGTGGCCTCGGCCGCCGACGGCTTCGCCGGCCTCCCGTCGCGGTGCCACACACTCGGTGTGCACGACGGGCGCACCTTCGTGGACGACGCCCTGGCATCCAACCCGTTCGCCTCGGCCGCCTCCATCGAGACCTTCGCCGGACGGCCGCTGACCGTCATCGTCGGGGGTGCCGACCGTGGGGTCGACCCGGCCCCCCTGGTGGACGCCGTCACCTCCCACCTGCCACCGGCCTCGGTGGTCGTGCTGGCGCCCGGCTCCGAGCGGTTGGCGGAAGCACTGGCCGGGGCCGGAGTACCCACCGGCGCCGTGCGGGTGGCCGAGGACCTGGCCGGGGCGGTCGCCCTGGCCACCGCGTTGACCCCGGTGGGCGGCGTGGTGCTGTTCTCGCCCGGGGCACCCACCCCCGAGGGCGGCGGTGGCTACCGCGAGCGAAGCCGGCAGTTCGCCGAGGCGGCGGGTGTCGCCACCCCTGCGTGACGGGACCTCCGGTGGGGCGCCGATGGCCGTGCGCGCCGTCACCGTCGGCCACCCGGGTTGACAGTGTCCCGGCGTCGGACAACGGTGGGTGACGACCAGGGGAGGATGTCGTGCGCCAGATCACCATCATCACGGACCGCGTCGCGCTGGTAGGCGCCCACGTCGATCCCGGGCGCGGCTCGTTCCTGATCGACCCCGCCGACCTGCAGTCGGCACTGGGCTGGGAGTTGAAGCCGAGCGGCCTGTGCCGCGACGACACCTGCGTGCCGGTGCGGGACATGGAAGCCGTCCGGGTGGGCGGCCTGCTCGACGTGGCGGCGGTGGCCGCCGCCGTCCGCCAGCCGGCGGTCGTCGACATCGATGCCGGGATGGTGGCCGTCGCACTCCCGGCCGAGCTGCGTCGACGCGCCCTGGCAGAGCTCGAGGCCCCGTCGTTCACCCTGCCCGACCTGGACGACGTGTCGCACCCGCTGGAGGAATGGGCCGACCGCAAGAAGCTCCTGGTGACCTTCTCGAGCTGGTGCGGCTGCCGCTACGACCTGCCCGGGTGGCAGGAGCTCCACGACGAGCTCTTCGACGACGGGTTCACGGTGATCGCCGTGGCCATCGACCAGCGGGCCGACGATGTGCGCCCGTTCACCGAGGGCATCACCATGCCCGTCCTGTACGACCCGCACCACCTGCTCACCGAGCTCTATGCCATCTCGAACGTGCCGACCGTCGTGTGGATCGACGAGGCGGGGTCCATCGTCCGACCGAACGGCGAGGCGTTCGGGTCGGACACGTTCGCCGACTTCACCGGGGCGGACTCGTCGCCCCACAAGGAGATGGTGCGACGTTGGGTCAGGCAGGGTGATCTGCCGATGGGGGCGGCCGAGGCCCGCAACGCGGTGGCCGACCTGTCCGACGACGAGGTACTGGCCAGGCTCCACTTCCGCATCGCGGCCGAGGCCCATCGACGGGGCGATGCCGAAGTCACGCGGACCCACGTGCTGCGGGCCGGCGAGCTGGCGCCCGACGACCTCACCGTGTGGCGGGCGGGGATGCCGCTGATCGGTGAGGACCCGTTCGGCCAGGGTTTCCTCGACCGCTACGACGAATGGCGGGCGAAAGGGAGCCCGGCCCACTCGATGCCGTCGGTGCGCGGCGCCGGCGGTGGCGGTGCGCGGTCGGTGACGGTGCCCTCGTGAGGGTGGCCATCGACACGGACGTCTGCACGGGGCACGGTCGGTGCTACATGGTGGCGCCGTCCGTGTTCGCCAGCGACGACAGCGGGTTCGGCGTCGTCGTCGTGGACGGGACCCTCGATGGCGCCCAGCTCGACGAGGCCCGGTCGGCCGTGGCCAACTGTCCCGAACGGGCGGTCACCCTGTCCGGCCCGGACGCCGGCTGACCGCCTCGGGCCCGCACCGGAACCGGGTGGCAGACGGATCGCGGTCCGGGGTGGGACCTCAGGCCGGTCGGGGCTCCCGGGGAAGGCCGAGGCCCATCTCGGCGACGATGTTGCGGTTGATCTCGGTGGTCCCACCGGCGATCGTCGTCTGGCGGGCGGCGGCGAGGTTGTAGGCCCACGGTCCGTCCACGGCGGCGCCCATGCCGATCATGTCGACGGCCAGCTCGGCCAGGCGCTGCTCGGCCCGGCCCCACGCCAGCTTGGCCAGGGAGCCGTCGGGACCGGTCGGCTGGCCATTGCGCATCTGGGCCAGCGACCTGTTGCACATCCAGCGCATGCAGGCGATGTCGGCGTAGATCCCGGCCACGCGGTCGCGGATCCTCGGGTCTTGCAGCGCGCCCGACGCGGCCGGCTCGGACAGCAGGTTCCCGAGCTTGCGGGAGAGCCCGAGATGGAGCCGGGCCACTCCGGCCCGTTCGAAGCTGAGGGTGGTCATGGCCACCTGCCAGCCCTGGTGGAGGGGGCCGAGCAGCGCATCACGGGGGACCCGGGCGTCGGCAAAGAACAGCTCGCTGAAGGGCTGCTCACCGGTGATGGTGCGGACCGGTCGGATCTCGATCCCCGGGGACCGGAGGTCGACCAGCAGGCAGCTGATGCCCTTGTGCTTCGGGACGTCGGGGTCGGTGCGCACGTACAGCTGGCACCAGTCGGCCAGGGTGCCGAGGCTGTTCCAGGTCTTCTGGCCGTTCACCACGAAATCGCCGCCGTCCACCACCGCGCTCGGTGCGCAGCGAGGCCAGGTCGCTGCCGGCGTCGGGTTCGGACATCCCCTGCGACCAGATCTCGTCGCCCCGCAGCATCGGTCGCAGGAACCGCTCCTGCTGCTCCACCGTGCCGTACGCCATGATCGCCGGCGCGATGTTGGAGACCCCGATGACGTTGACCGGCCCGGGGGCCGAGGCGGTGCTCATCTCCTCGAGGTAGGCGAGCTGCTCGTCGATGTCGGCCCCGCGACCGCCGTGCTCGACGGGCCACGCCGGGGCGGCCCAGCCGGCGTCTGCCAGGCGTCGGTTCCAGTCGCGCAGCACGTCGAGATCCCCCTCGTCAGGCGCCCGACCGCCGGCGGCGGCCACCTCCGGCGTGAGCTCCCGGGCCAGCCACGCCCGCAGCTCGGCGCGGAACCCGTCCGCTGGCCCGGGCTCGGGCGACGCGGTCTCGTGACGGGTCTCGTTGGGCATGCGCTGGCTCCGGGGTCGACGGCTCCCCCGGGAGCGGGGTGGTGCCGATGGGGACGGTTGCCCCTCAAGCTAGCCACTCCGCATCCCCCCACACCACGAGGTACCGTCGCGCCGGGCGACGGGCCGTCCCGCCGGCGCCCCGTCCGTCGCGGCCACCGCCGGCCCGCTCGACCAGGAGGCCCGACCATGCCGGAACTCGACGAACTGCTCGCCGTCCTCGATCTCGAGCACACCGGCGACACGACGTGGCGCGGTCGCAGTATCGAGGTCGGCGGTGGGCCGGTGGTGTTCGGCGGCCAGCTCCTGGCCCAGACCATCGTTGCCGCCGCCACCGCCGATCCCACCAAGTCGGTCAAGTCGGTGCACACGGTGTTCGCCCGGGGTGCCCAGGTGGACGCCCCCCTCGAGTTCGAGGTGGACGTGATGCAGCAGGGGCGCTCGTTCGCCAGTGCGACGGTCACCGTCACCCAGGGGGAGCGACTCTGCACCCGCTCACTGGTACTGCTGCACGCCCCGGACTCCGATCTGATCCGTCACCAGGTCGCCGCACCCGAGGTGGCGCCGGCCGAGCGGTCCACGCCGTCCGGCCACTCCGCCGGCTTCTGGGAGATCCGCACGGTCGACGGGGTGGACATCGCGGACCCCGATGCCGTGGGTCCGGCCGTGCTCGACGTGTGGACGCGGTTCCCCGGCGCTCCCGACGACCCGACGGTGAACCAGGCGCTGCTCGCCTTCGCCACCGACGGGTTCCTCATCGGGACGGCCATGCGTCCCCACGCCGGGTTCGGTCAGTCCATGGCCCACCGGTCCATCTCCACCAGCGTGATCACCCACACGCTCACGTTCCACGGGCCGGTGGACGCCTCCGGGTGGCTCCTGCTCGACCAGGAGAGCCCCTCAGCCGGAGCGGGCCGCAGCTACGGGCGGGCGCACGTGTTCACCGACCGGGGCGACCTCGTGGCGTCGTTCGTCCAGGAGAACATGATCCGGGCCTTCGCCACCGACCAGGCGCCGCCGGCCGGGGGACGAGCCGCCCACTGAATTCGGGCGCCGTTCCCGGTCGACGCCCGAGGCTTGGCAGGACCGGGGGGATGCCGTAACGTTTGCCGCACATCGCCGTACCCCGATCGCGGGGACGGCACCGGCACGGGGACAGCCGCCCGTGCTGCGAGCCACCGGCCCGACCGGGGCCGATCCGCTCCTCGTCACCCGGTGGCGCGGGTCGGGGCGGCCCGAGGTCGCCGTCCGGGGCACGGGGCCGGCTACGAAGGAGTGGGGGAGCCGACATGGACGACGTACTTGGATATGCGGGCAAGCGGGCCGTGGTGACAGGGGCCGCCTCCGGCATGGGGGCCGCCACCGTCGAGGTGCTCGCCGGGCTGGGTGCCGAGGTCGTCGGGCTCGACCGCGCCCCCGTGGCCGGGACCGTCGCCCAGGCGGTCGAGGTCGACCTCCTCGACCCCGACTCGATCGCCGCCGCCGCCGAGCGTATCGACGGCAGGGTCGACGCCTTCTTCAACTGTGCCGGCCTCCCCGGCCCGCCGTTCTCGGACCTCGAGACCATGCTGGTCAACTTCGTCGGGGGACGCGACCTGATCGAGCGGGCGGTGCCGTCGATGCCGGTCGGCTCCTCCGTCGTCTACGTGGCGTCGGCCGGGGGCATCGGATGGGAGTCCAACCTCGGTGTGTTCGCCGAGCTCTTCGCCGCCGACTCCTACGGTGCGGGCCGGGCGTGGCTCGAGTCCCATCCCGAGGTGTGGGAGGGGAACGCCTACGCCACGTCGAAGCAGGCCATCAACGCCTGGACGGCCTGGCGGTCGGTCGGGCTGATGAAGGACCACGGGATCCGGCTGAATTGCACCAACCCGGGACCCACCACCACGGCAATGATGCCGTTCTTCCACGACGCGGTGGGCAAGGACCTGGTCGACGCGGCCATGGGGCCGGTGGGCCGCTACTCGACGCCCGAGGAGCAGGCCTGGGCGATGGTGCTGCTCGGGAGCAGCCGGGCCAGCTACGTGGTCGGGGAGTCGTTCTACGCCGACGGGGGCTTCTACGCGGCCCTGCAGACCGGGCAGATCGACTTCTCGCACCTGATGCCCAGCGAGTAGCACGATGGACCTCCGTCCCAGTGACGAACAGCAGCAGCTGATCGACGCCTACGGCGCCCTCTACGGCAAGGAGTCGACGCCGGAGCGGGTCCGGGCGTCCGAGCCGCTCGGCTTCGACCCCCGTCTGTGGGCCGAGCTGACGGGGCTGGGTGCGCTGTCCATGGCCGTCGACGAGGGCCATGGCGGGTGGGGTGCGTCGCTGCTCGACCTGGAGCTGGTGGCCGAGGAGCACGGACGGGCGCTGGGCCCGGCCCCGCTGGCCGAGTCCCAGGTCGCCTGCCGCCTCCTGGCCCGGACCGAGGGGGAGGCGGCGGCGGAACTGCTGGCCGGGGCACTGGCCGGCGAGCGGCTGGTGACCGTCTCGCCGCGGGGCCCGGCCGCCGGCACCCTGGCGCTGGTGCCGGCCGGTGCGGTGGCCACCGACGTGATCACGAGCCACGGGGACCGCCTGGTGTCGCTGCCCGTCGGGGACGGACGCACCGTCCCCGAGAACGTGGGCTCACAGCCGCTCGCCGACGTGCCCGTCGACGAGGCGTCCCTGGCCGGGGCCACGGTCCTGGCCGAACGGTCCGGGCCGGAACTGGTCGACCGGGCCCTCGACGACTGGCTGGTGCTGACGGCGGGTGCGTTGGCCGGCATGGCGGAGGAGGCCGTCCGCATCGGTGTCGCCTACGCCGCCGAGCGCGAGGCCTTCGGGCAGAAGATCGGGGCGTTCCAGGCTGTGGGCCACCGGCTCGCCGACGTCGCCACCGCCTCGGCCGGCGCCACCCTGGTGGCCCGCGAGGCGGCGTGGGCGGACGCCGAGGAGCCGGGTCGGCGGGCGGAGCTCGCAGCCATGGCCTTCGCCTTCGCCGCCGAGACGGCACGCGACGCGACCGACGTGGCCCTCCACGTCCACGGCGGCTACGGATTCATGCTCGAGTACGACATCCAGCTCTACTACCGGCGGTCCCGCGGCTGGGCCAACGTGCTCATGAGCCCCGCGGCCGCCGCCCGGCGGGTGGCCGACCGGCGCTACGGACCGAGGGCGGCGTCCTGATGGACTTCCGACTGGGGGAGGCGAGTGAGGCGAGGCGGGCCGAGGTCCGCGAGTTCCTCGACGAGCACATGAGCCTCGAACTCGAGGAGCGCGTCTACCGCACCGGCGTCTCCCACGACGACGAATTCACCCGGGCATTGGTGGAACGGGGCTGGATGGCCCCGAGCTGGCCCGTCGAGTTCGGCGGGCGGGGGCTCGACCCCGAAGCGATGGTGGCCGTGGGTGAGGCGCTCCGACTCGCCGACGCCCCGATGTACGGCATCGGTACCACCATGATGGTGGCCACGGTCATCCTCGCCGTCGGGACCGACGCACAGAAGGCCGAGATCATCCCGAAGGCGCTCGCCGGCGAGATCGTCATCGTCCTCGGCTTCAGCGAGCCCGAGGCCGGGTCCGACGTGGCCGCCGCCAGCACCCGCGCCGTTCGCGACGGCGAGGAGTGGGTCGTCAACGGTCAGAAGATGTTCACCACCAACGCCCAGATCGGCGACTACGTCTTCCTCCTCACCCGGACCAACGCCGACGTCGCCAAGCACAAGGGGCTCACCATGTTCCTCGTGCCACTGCACCAGCCCGGTGTCGAGATCCAGGCGGTGTTCACCCTCTCGGGCGAGCGGACCAACATCGTGTACTACAACGACGTCCGGGTCGCCGACGCCTGGAGGATCGGGGACGTCGACGGTGGGTGGCACGCCATGACGGTGGCCCTCACCAACGAGCACGCCGCCGGGTTTGCCGCCGCCATCGACCGCCTGCTGCTGGCCTCGGAGTCGTGGGCACGGGACACCACGGACGACGACGGCGTGCCCCGTCTGGAGGACCCGGAGGTACGCGAGGCGCTCGGCCGGACGGCCATCGACCTCGAGGTGTCCCGACTGCTCCAGCGCCGGGTGGCCTGGATGGCCGGCACCGGCCAGACCATCGTCGCCGAGGGCCCGATGTCGAAGTTGTTCAGCTCCGAGGCCCTGGGCGCCCGCGCCCAGGACATGGTCGAGGTGGTCGGCCCGGACGCACTGCGGAGCTACTTCGACCCCTCGGCACCCGCTCACGGCGTGATCGAGCACATGCTGCGCTTCTCGCTCGGGACGACCATCTATGCGGGGACCAGCGAGATCCACCGGAACATGATCGCCCAGCGCGGGCTGGGCCTGCCCCGGAACCGGTGAGCGCCCACCCGACAGCCCGACCGAGCCGACCTTCCCCGAACCACCGGGCGGAACCCTCCGCCAACCACGCACGAATGGAGTCACCTTGCCCGATCCCGTGATCCTCTCCGCCTGCCGCACCGCGGTGGGCACCGCCTTCCGGGGCACCCTCACCGAGACGTCGGCGTTCGACCTGGCCGAAGTGGTCACGGTGGAGGCCCTGCGCCGGTCGGGGCTCGACGCCGGGGACATCGACGACGTCATCCTGGCCGAGAACCTCTACGGCGGTGGCGTGATCGCCCGGTACGTCACGGCGCGTGCCGGACTGACCGGGATCCCGGGAATGGCTCTCAACCGCCACTGCGCCGGTGGACTGTCCGCCGTGCAGGTCGCCGCCTCGTCCATCGCCGCGGGCATGGACGATGCGGTGATCGCCGGGGGAACCAACTCCCAGTCGACCTCACCGTCCTCACGGTGGCAGGAGCCGGGGGCAGCCGAGGTCTCGGAGGGCTGGATCTCCCCCAGCCACCCGGGGACGCCGGACGCGCCGTCCCTCGACATGTCCATCACCGTCGGGTGGAACACGGCGGTCGAGGCGGGCCTGACCCGCGAGCAGCTCGACGCCTGGGGGTACCGCTCCCACCAGCGTGCGGTGGCCGCCATCGACGAAGGCCGTTTCGCCGAGGAGATCGTGCCCATGACCGTGACCAAGGCCGGGGAGACCCTCACCTGGGAGGTGGACGAGCACCCACGCCGTTCCAGCACCCTGGAGAAGATGGCGTCGCTCCCGCCGCTGCACCCCGAGATCGAGGGCTTCTCGATCACGGCCGGCAATTCGGCCGGCCTCAACGACGGGGCGGCCGCACTGTGCGTGGCGTCGTCCACCCTGGCGTCGGCGCGCGGCCTCACTCCGCTGGCCACCATCCGCTCGTGGGCGTCGGTGGGCGTCGAGCCGGCCCGGACGGGGATGGCCCCGATCGACGCCATCCCGAAGGCCCTGTCGCGGGCCGGACTCGGCATCGACGACGTGGACCTCTTCGAGATCAACGAGGCCTTCGCCTCGGTGCCCGTGGCGACGTGCGCAGCGCTGGGACTGGACGAGGAGATCGTGAACGTGTCGGGAAGCGGCTGCAGCCTGGGTCATCCCATCTCCGCCACCGGGGCCCGGATGCTCACGACGCTTGTCTACGAGCTGCTCCGCCGGGGCGGCGGCATCGCCGTGGCCGCCATGTGCGCCGGGGGCGGCATGGGGTCAGCGACGGTCGTCGAGGTTGCCGGCTGAGTCAGCCGCCACCCGGGGCCAGGACCCCGGACAGGCACCAGCACACCAGCTCGTCGGGCATCACGGCGCCGGGGCGCGGGTCGGCACCCAGGACGCGGCGGTCCAGGATCGAGATCAGGGTGTGGGTCACCAGCTCGGCGAGGACCCGTACCGGTAGGTCGTCCCGGAAGGTGCCGTCGGCCACGCCGGGTGTCAGCACCTCGGCCACCGTGTCGACGTAGGGGGCGACGGTCGTGGCGAACTCGTCGGTGCGGGTGGCTGCCAGGTGCCACTGGAACAGGACCATTCCCCGGGAGGCGGGGTCGTCGGTCTCGGCCGTGCCGAACATGGCCCGGACGAGGGCCTCGAAGCGGTCCCGGGGCGTCGTCTCGGCGTCCACCCGTTGGCGCACCCCGGCCAGGTGCAGCTGGACGGACTCCTCGACCAGTGCCAACAGCAGGTCGTCCTTACTGGCGAAGTGCTGGTAGAACGAGCGGAGCGAGAGCCCGGCCCGGTCGACGACCTCCTGGACGGTGAAGTCGGCCTTGCCGGTGGTCCGCAGCAGGTCGACGGCGGCGGCGATGAACATGCTGCCCCGGATGATGGCCCGCTGACGGGCTGTCTTCAGGGAGCGTTCGACCGTCCGCTCCTGCCACTGCGTGGCCCCCGCACTCTCCTCGGTCATGCACGCACCTCGTCCGTCGGTGCCCGCCTCCCTCGGCCGCCGCCGTGTGGGGGCGGCCGTTCGACCGGGCCTGAGGAGTATAGAAGCGGGGCCCCGCCACCCCGGTCGGGCACCTCCCCGGGGACGGGGCGGCATGGCTCCCCACGCCGACCCGGTCGTCGACGTCCGGCGGGAGGACTACCCGAGCTCGAGCGATCGCCCGATGATCTCCTTCATGATCTCGGTGGTGCCGCCGTAGATGGTGGTGACGCGGGCGTCGACGTAGGCCTTGGCGATCGGGTACTCGCTCATGTAGCCGTAGCCGCCGTGCAGCTGCAGGCACCGGTCCACCACCCGGCCCTGGAGTTCGGTACACCACCACTTGGCCATGGCCGCCTCCTCGGCCGCGAGGCCGCCCCGGTTGAGGGCCAGCACGCAGTGGTCGATGAAGGTCTGACCGATCTCCACCTCGGTGGCCAGTTCGGCCAGGACGAAGCGGGTGTTCTGGAACGAGCCCACGGGTGCCCCGAATGCGGTGCGCTCGCGGACGTAGGCGATGGTCCAGTCGAGCGCGGCCCGGGCCCCAGCCAGCCCCCCGGCGGCCAGGGAGAGGCGCTCCTGCCCCAGGTTGGCCATCAGGTGGGCGAACCCGTCGCCCTCGGTGCCCAGCAGGTTGCCAGCCGGGATCCGGCAGTCCGTGAAGAACAGCTCGGCCGTGTCCTGTGCGTGCAATCCGATCTTGTCGAGGTTGCGGCCCCGGGTGAAACCCGGTGTGCCGGCCTCGACCACCACCAGGCTCATGCCCCGGTGCGCCAGGGTCGGGTCCGTCTTGACGGCCACGACCACCAGGTCGGCGTTGATCCCGTTGGTGATGAAGGTCTTCGAGCCGTTGAGGACGAGTTCGTCACCGTCCCGGAGGGCTGTCGTTGCGATCGAGGCCAGATCCGACCCGGTGGCGGGCTCGGTCATGGCGATGGCCAACACACGGTCGCCACGCGCCACGCCGGGCAGCCAGCGCCCAGACTGCTCCTCGGTGGCGTAGTGGAGCAGGTAGGGCAGGGCGATGTCGTTGTGGAGGGCGAAGCCGAGGGCCGCCCCGTTCATCCCCACCCGGTGGAGCTCCTCGGTGAGCACGAGGTTGAACCGGAAGTCGTCACTCCCTCCCCCGCCGAACTCGGTGGGGACGGCCATGCCCAGGAAGCCGTTGCGTCCCGCATCGGTGAAGACGGAACGGTCGACGATGCCCGCCCGGTCCCACTCGCCCGACCGAGGCAGCATCTCCTTCTCCACGAAGCGCCGGAAGCTCGCCCGGAACTCCTCGTGCTCGTCCTCGAACAGGCTGCGTCCCATGGATCTCCTCGCCGCGGCACCGTGGGCCCGGACATCGCATTCCAGGTTCCCGATATGCGGACACTATGCTCCTGGTCGCGCCCGTGTGGCCGTGTCCCACGGGACCACGGCCGACCCGGTGACGGACCCGAGCCGACTCGGGGCCTCGGGGACGGGCGCGACTCGGGGACGGGCGCATCCGGTGTACCGACCGGGGGACGAGGACGGTGACGGGGAACGTGAGCACGGGGATCCTGGCCTGGGGTGTGTACCTGCCCTACTGGCGGCTGCAGCGCTCGGCCATCGGCGCGGCACTGGGCGGTCCCTCCGGGCGGGGCACCCGCGCCGTCGCCTCCTACGACGAGGACACCACCACCATGGGCGTCGAAGCGGCCCGTCGGGCGCTGGCCGCCCTCGACGGCGCCCCGCCGGACGACCTCTTCTTCTCCACGCCGGCACCGGCCTACCTGGACAAGACCAACGCCACCGCAGTCCACGCCGCCCTGGAGCTGCCCCGGTGGACGGGTGCCTACGACCTGCTGGGTTCGGTGCGCTCGTCCGCCGCCACCCTGCGCACGGCCCACGACCTGTCGGCGGCGGGCGGCACGCGCCATCTGGCCGTGCTGTCCGACCTGCGCACGGGCCTGGCCGGGGGACCCGAGGAGCGCGACAGCGGCGACGGAGCCGCCGCCTTCGTCTTCGGCC
The DNA here is from genome assembly GCA_963841925.1 of uncultured Acidimicrobiales bacterium. Classification (GTDB taxonomy): domain Bacteria; phylum Actinomycetota; class Acidimicrobiia; order Acidimicrobiales; family RAAP-2; genus Bog-756. The sequence continues at coordinate 176,280 of CAWJER010000014.1, read as the reverse complement.
CGGGCACCGGGGAGGCGCCGACGGCGGCCGAGCTGGTGGCCCACGCCGCGGTGTCGGCCGAGTTCCTCGACCGTTGGCGCACACCGGGCGAGTGGGACTCCAAGGTCTGGGAGGAGCGGTTCGGCCAGGAGGTCTACGTGCCGCTGGTCGAGGCCGCCGCCGCCGAGGCGTGGAAGCGGGCCGGGGTCGTGGCCGCCGATGTCGACCGGCTCGTGGTGGCCGGGTTGCACGTCCGGGCCGTCCAGGCGGTGGCGAAGTCCCTCGGGACCCGTCCCGATGCGTTGGCGGTCGATCGGTCGTCCGTGGTGGGCAACCTGGGGGCGGCCCAGGCCGGGATGTTGCTGGCCGACGCGCTCGAGCAGGCGGCACCGGGTGCATGCATCGCCGTGGTCGTGGTGGCCGACGGGGCGGACGTCTTCGTGTTCCGGGCCACCGACGATCTTCCGCAGGTCCGGGCCACCCGCGCCGCCGGCGGGGTGGCGACGGTGGAGGTGTCCGCCGCCGCCGGTCGGGACGACCTTCCCTACGCCCGGTTCCTGACCTGGCGCGACGAGCTGCGGCGTGAGCCACCCCGCCGACCGGACCCCGAGCGACCGGGGGCGCCCGCCACCTGGCGGGTGACGCCGTGGAAGTCGGGGTTCACGGCCAGCGACTGTCGGGTGTGCGGCTTCCGGCACCTTCCGCCGTCCCGGGTCTGCCTGCGGTGTCGGACGATCGACGAGATGGACCCGGTCCGCATGGCCGATGCCGCTGGACGCGTGGCCACGTTCACGGTGGACCACCTGGCCTACAGCCCGTCCCCCCCGGTGGTCGGGGCGGTGGTGGACTTCGACGGCGGTGGCCGGTACCGGTGCGAGATGACGGACGTCGACCCGGAGCGGCTCGCCATCGGCACCCGTGTGGAGATGGCCTTCCGTGTCCTGTCCACGGCGAAGGGTGTCCACAACTACTTCTGGAAGGCGCGGCCGGTGGTGACAGCGGCGCCCGGCGACGACACCGGCGAGGACCGAGGAGGAACGGCATGAGCAGCAATGGGATCCGCGATCGTGTGGCCATCGTGGGGATGGGGTGCACCCCGTTCGGCGAGCGCTGGGACAAGGGCGTGGACGACCTGCTCCTCGACGCGGCCAAGGACACCATCGCCTCGGCCGGCGTGACCCTCGACGATATCGACGCCTTCTGGCTGGGCACGATGGCCTCCGGGGTGTCCGGAGTGACGCTGTCCAAGCCGCTGAAGATCGACTACAAGCCGGTGTCGAGGCTCGAGAACTTCTGCGCAACCGGGTCCGAGGCCTTCCGCAACGCCTGCTATGCCGTGGCCTCGGGCGCCTACGACCTGGCGATGGCCATCGGCGTGGAGAAGCTGAAGGACTCGGGGTTCTCGGGCCTCACCGGGGTCCGCCCGGTCGGGGACGGGACCGACGCCGCCCTGTCCTCACCGGCGGCATTCTCCTTCCTGGCCCCGGCCTACGGACACCGCTACGGGGTCGACGCCGAGGAGATGAAGCAGGTGATGACCCGGATCGCCTGGAAGAACCACCGCAACGGCGCCCTCAACCCCCGGGCCCAGTTCCGCAAGGAGGTACCACTCGAGACGATCACCAAGTCCCCGCTGGTGGCGGGTGACCTCGGGGTCTTCGACTGCAGCGGGGTGAGCGACGGCTCGGCCGCCGCCATCATCTGCCGGGCCGAGGACGCCCACCGCTACACCGACCACCCGCTGTACGTGAAGGCCCTGAGCTTCGTGGCCGGCCCCGGGGGCGGCGCCAGCGACCCCGACTACGACTACACCTCCTTCCCCGAGGTGGTGCGATCGGCCCAGGACGCCTACCACCAGGCCGGGATCACCCATCCGCGGACCCAGCTGGCCATGGCCGAGGTGCACGACTGCTTCACCCCGACGGAGCTGGTGCTGATGGAGGATCTCGGCTTTTCCGAGCGGGGTCTCGGCTGGAAGGACGTACTGGCCGGCGTCTTCGACCGCGACGGCGAGCTCCCGGTCAACCCGGACGGGGGTCTGAAGAGCTTCGGCCATCCCATCGGGGCGTCCGGCCTCCGGATGCTCTTCGAGTGCTGGCTGCAGTTGCGCGGCGAGGCCCCTCCCGAACGCCAGGTGGCCACGGTGACCGCGTCCCGGAACCTGGGCCTCACCCACAACCTCGGCGGCGCGCCGGGGGAGTGCGTGAGCTTCGTGTCGATCGTGGGGCCCGAGCCCTCCGCCTGACGGTCGTCGAAGGGCATCGGGACAGCGGGCCCGAGCCGGTGTCGGGTCAGCGGGTCGGCGCCAGGGCGCTCAGGCCGGTACGGCCACACCCATGAGGCCGGCCAGGTTGCCCCCCATGATCTTGGCCTTCACCGCGTCGTCCATGTCCCCGAGCTCGTCCACGTAGGTGATCGGGTCGGCCAGGCCCTCGGGATGGGGGTAGTCGCTACCGAACAGGACGTGGTCGGCGCCCACCAGGTCGACCAGCGACTGCAGGTTGTCCTCCCAGAACGGGTTGACGTAGACGTTGCGCAGGAACGCCTCCCGGGGATTCTCGGCGAACTCCTGGGGCATCTTGTGGTACACGTCGTCGAGGTCGCCCAGCAGGTTCCGCACCCAGTTGGCGCCGTTCTCGACAGCCGCCACCTTGAGGTCCGGGAAGCGGGTGAAGGCCCCGTGGCAGACCAGGGCCGCCATGGTGTCGTAGATGGGCCGACGACCCTGGGCCAGAGCCCGGAAGGCCGAGGGCTGGAACGGAAGGAACTCGGAGTTGTGCTCCCACCAGTTGGCGATCTGGTTGTAGCCGCTGTCCGAGGCGTGCATCCCCACCAGGAGTCCCGCCGCCTGGATCCGCTCCCAGATCGGGTCGAACTCGGGCAGCCCCGGGGAGAGGGTGCCCCGGAACCCGGGCACGGGGGCCGGGCGGATGAGGACGCAGCGGGCGCCGCGCTCGATGACCCACTCCAGCTCCTCCAGGGCCTTTTCCACCAGACCCATGAAGATGACCGGGGTGGCGAAGATGCGTCCCTCGTAGTCGAACTGCCAGGTCTCGTACATCCACTGGTTGAGGGAGTGGACGATGACCTGGATGAGCTCGGGGTCGTCCTTCAGGCGCTCCTCGATGAGGCTGGCCAGGGTGGGGAACATCAGGGCCCGGTCGATACCCAGTTCGTCCATGAGGGCGAGCCGGGGGGCCGGCTCGCGGAAGGCCGGCAGGCTCTTGATGGGCTCGCCGATCAGCTCCCGGTAGGACTTCCCGTCCGGGTTGCCGTGGCGGTAGTACTCCTCCTGGGCCCCGGGGGCGGCGACCACGGCGAAGGTCGGGTTGGGGATGTACTCGCTGATGGTGCCCCGCACGACGATCTTGGTCCGCCCCTTGATGTCGATGTACTCGATCGCCTTGGCGTACTTCTTGGGGAGGAACTTGGTGAGCGCCTCCTCGGTCTCGTACATGTGGTTGTCGGCGTCGAAGACCGGGAAGTCGAGTTCTCGCGATGGCACAGTGTTCTCCCTTGGATGATGTCCTCCGACGCCCGGCCGCACAACCGGGCGCCGGAGCTGCGGGTGCGCAGGATCGCACACCGCATCTCCTCTGACGAGAATGACGTTATCATCGTGGCCCGGCCGCCTCAAGGGAGCCCGGGTCCCGGCACCGCCGGGCCGGGCATGGCAGGATGCGCCGGGGCACGGACCGACGGACACCCAGGGAGGACATCGTGGAGTTGAAGCCGGGTAGCCGGTTCCGGAGTCAGGTGTGCGAGACCGAGATCGTCGTGGTCAAGGTCGGCGACGGGGGTGAGTTGGCCTGCGGGGGAGCTCCCGTAGTGCCGATCGACGCCGCCGTGGACGGGACGGCCACCATGCGGGACGGCCACGACGGCGGCACGCTGCTCGGAAAGCGCTACACGGACGAGACGACCGGCGTCGAGATCCTGTGCGTCAGGCCCGGGACGGGCGCGCTCAGCATCGACGGGCGTCTGCTCGAGCTGAAGACGGCGAAGGCCCTGCCCGCCTCCGACTGACCCCGCCGACCCGGGTGGACCCGTCCGCGTCCTGCGGTTCAGGGCTCGGACTTCACGGCCGGTCGCACGGGCGGGGCCGAACGCCAGTCGGTGATGCCGTCCTCCGGTGTGGCGATGGGCATGCCACCCCCGTGCACCTCGGCCCAGTGGGCGTGGTTCAGCTCGTGGAGCGTGAAACAGGCGTTGAGCGAGTTGTAGAAGCCCATGTTGTCGACCGTCTGGTTGACCGACTCCTTGATGAGCAGGGCGGTCATGGTCGGCAGATCGGCGATGCGGCGGGCGAATTCGAGGGTCCGGTCGGACAGCTCGTCGGCCGGGAACACCTTGGACACCATGCCCAGACGATGGGCTTCCTCGACGTCGAGCGAGTCCCCGGTCAGCATGAGCTCCTTCGTCTTCCGGGGACCGAACTCCCACGGGTGCGCGAAGTACTCGACGCCGCACATCCCGAGCCGCGTGCCGACCACGTCGGCGAACGAGACGTCGTCGGCGGCCACGATCAGGTCGCAGGCCCACATGAGCATGAGGCCGGCGGCGAACACGGTGCCGTGGACCTGGGCGATGGTGATCTTGCGGAGGTTGCGCCACCGGCGGGTGTTCTCGAAGTAGTAGTGCCATTCCTGGAGCATGCGCTGCTCGGCCCCGCTGCGTGTGCCCCCGTTGACCAGGCGGGTCGGGTGCGGGTTGTCCGAGTTCCATTCGGCCATGGCCACCTTCGAACCCATGTCGTGACCGGCGGAGAACATCGGCCCCATGCCGCCCAGGATGACGACCCGGACGGTGTCGTCGGCCTCGGCCCGGAGGAACGACTCGTCGAGCTCGACCAGCAGGCCGCGGTTCTGGGCATTGCGGGCCTCGGGCCGGTTGAGCATGATCCGGGCGATGCGTCCCTCGTCGAGGGTCTCGTAGCGGACGAACTCTTCGGACATGGCTGCTCCTTGGATGTCGGGGCCGGCGACCGGCCTCACGGGTGCTGCGGGGCGGGTGGTGTCGTCGACCACCCGGGTCCTCCGGTGGGAATCTAGGGCACCCGGTCGTCGGGCGCCGGGGCGATCGAGAAGGCCACCGTGGCCACGGCGCACAGGGCGCCGGTGCCGGCGTCGACGACGTCGACGGTGACCACGGCCGAGCGGCCGCCCCTCCGGACCACCGTGGCGACGGCCCGGGCCGGACCCACGGTGAGCCCCCGCAGGTAGTGGACGGTCAGGTCGGACGTGGCCACACTGTCCCGCGGCCCACCGGCCAGCACGGCCCGGCCGGCCACGATGTCGACCAGTGTGGCGAGGATGCCGCCCTGGAGCGCGCCCCGTGGATTGGTGATGCGTCCGTCGAGTTCGAGCTCGACGGCGAGGTCGGCTTCGTCCACGTCGACGTCGCGCATCGCCAACTGCTGCAGCAGGTGCTCGCCGGCGGCCAGGACCCGCTCATGGTCGTCGCTGACCCGGGCCCGGGCCGAGCGCCGGTCGTCGTCGGTAGCGGTTCCCGTCACCGACTGCCGGCGATGGTCTTGGTCTCGAGGTGCTGCTCGAACCCCTCCCGGCCGTTCTGGCGTCCCACCCCACTGCCCTTGTAGCCGCCGAACGGCGACCCGGCGTTGTAGTAGATGCCGCCGTTGACCATGACCGTTCCGGACCGGATCCGCCTGGCCACCGACAGCGCCCGCTCCTCGGAGGCCGAGGTGACCCCGCCCGACAGGCCGTAGTCGCTGTCGTTGGCGATGCGTACGGCGTCGTCGTCATCCCGGAACGGGATGACGACGAGCACCGGGCCGAAGATCTCCTCGCGGGCGATGCGCATCGAGTTGTCGACGTCGGCGAACAGCGTGGGCTCGACGAACCAACCCTTGTCGAGGTGGGCGGGGCGTCCACCGCCCGTCACCAGCCGGGCTCCCTCGGCCACGCCTGATTCGACGTAGCCCAGCACACGGTCGCGCTGGCGGGCGTTGATGAGCGGGCCCATGATGTTGCCACCGTCGGTGGGGTCGCCGTAGGTGACGCCGGCCACGGCCGCCGCCGCCAGTTCCACGGCCTCGTCGTAGCGCGACTCGTGGACCAGGGTGCGGGTGAGCATGGCGCACCCCTGCCCTCCGTGCAGGCACATGAAGCCCAGCATGGCCATCTTGGACTCGAGGTCGCCGTCGTCCAGGATGATGTCGGCCGACTTGCCGCCCAGCTCCAGGAAGAGGCGCTTGAGGGTCGGGGCGCCGGCGGCCATGATCCGCTTACCGGTGGCGGTGGACCCGGTGAAGGAGATCAGGTCGACCCGCGGGTCGGTGACGAGCTGCTCGCCGACCAGGTGGTCGGAGGAGGCCACCACGTTGACCACGCCGGCCGGGATGTCGGTCTGCTCGGCGATCAGCCGCCCGATCCGGGTGGCGTTCCACGGGGTGTCGGGCGCCGGCTTGAGGATCAGCGAGTTGCCGGTGGCCAGGGCCTGGCCGAGCTTGCCGACGGTGATCTCGAAGGGGTAGTTCCACGGCACGATCGCCCCGACCACGCCCACCGGCTCCTTGACCACCCGCTGCCAGCTGGGCACACCGAAGGCGGCGTTGTCGGGCAGGTCGCGCTCCCACTCGAAGGAGTCGATGTACTCGGCCGGCCACAGGAGGCCCTCGGCCAGCGGCGCGTCGAGCTGGGCCAGGTAGGTCGTCATGACCGGGCAGCCGACCTCGGCCACCAGCTCGGCCCGCAGGAGTTCCTGCTCACCCACGATGGCCTCCTGGAGCTGGCGGAGGCACCGTTGACGGAACGCACGGTCGGTGGACCAGTCGGTCTCGTCGAAGGCCCGGCGGGCGGCGGTAATGGCCCGGTCCATGTCCACCGACGTGGCGTCGGCGGTCTGGCCGAGCACCTCCTCGGTGGCCGGGTTGACGTTGTCGAACCGGCCACCCTCTGCGGCGTCGACCAGGTCGCCGTCGATCAGCAGTCGGAATTCTCCGGTGGGTGTGGTGGGGGGCATGTGGACGCTCCTGTCGTGCGGGTCTCGGGTGGCTGGTGCTCAGGACGTGGCGGTGGAAACGGCCACGTCGTGCCCCCGAATCCCCCGCGCCGGTCCCGGCACCCCGGAACGGCGATCTCCAGGGGCGAGTATGGCACGCAGGCTGCGGAACTGTCGGCAGGCCGGCCCGGAATGCACTACAACGGGTGCCGATGAACCTCTCGCTCTCCGAGGAGTCACGGCGCTTCCGCGACGAGCTGCGGGCGTGGCTCGAGGCCAATGTCGAGCCCACCCCGCCGTTTGCCGATTTCGACGAGGAGTTCTCGTGGGGCCGGCGCTGGCAGGCCCGGCTGGCCGCCGACCGGTGGGTGGGCATCCACTGGCCGACGGAGTCCGGTGGACGGGGGGCGTCCCCGGTCGAGGTCGCCCTGTTCAATGTCGAGTACGCCCGGTCACGTGCACCCCAGCCGGTGAACCGGACCGGGGTGAACCTCGTGGGACCCACCCTGCTGGCCCACGGTGACGACGCCCAGCGCCGTCGGTGGCTGCCCGGGATCCTCGACGCAGGGGAGATCTGGTGCCAGCTGTTCAGTGAGCCGGGAGCGGGATCGGACCTGGCCTCCCTCACCACCCGCGCCACGGCGACCGAGGGTGGCTGGGTGGTCGAGGGCCAGAAGGTGTGGACGAGCTACGCGCAGTTCTCGCGATGGGGGATCGCCCTCGTGCGTACCGACCCCGACGCCGCGCGCCACCGGGGGATCTCGTGCATGGCGGTGGACATGACGGCGCCCGGGGTGGAGGTCCGGCCACTCGTGACCATGACGGGCGAGGCCGAGTTCAACGAAGTCTTCCTCGACGAGGTGTTCGTGCCCGACGACCAGCTCATCGGGGGCGTCCACGAGGGGTGGCGGGTGGCCAACACGACCCTGGCCCACGAACGGGGGACCACCTTCCCCTTCAAGGAGCAGGTGGTCCACGAGGTGTACCTCGGTCAGCTGCTCGACCTCGCCGCCGGCAACGGCGCACTGGACGACCCGTTCGTGGCCGACCAGCTGGTCGACGCCTATGTGAAGCTGCGCGTCCTGCGCCTCCACAACTGGCGGACGATGACCCGGCTGGCCCGCGGTGAGGAGCCCGGACCGGAGTCGTCGTTGGTGAAGCTGGCATGGACCGACACGACCCAGGCCTTGTCCGACGCCGGCCTGGCCGTGGTCGGGGACGCCGCGCCCCTGTGGGGTTCGGCCGACGGGAACCCCGAGGGAGGACGCTGGCAGCGTCAGTGGCTGTGGAGCAAGGCCGCCTCCATCGCCGGGGGGACCTCCGAGATCCAACGCACCATCATCGGTGAGCGGATCCTGGGGCTGCCCCGGTGAGCGCCCCTGGGGGGCCGGGCCGACGGGTGGCGCACCTGTTCGTCGGCGGGCAGTGGGTCGAACCGTCGACAGCGGACACCCTGGAGGTGGTCGAGGCCCACACCGAACGGGTCCTGGGCCGGGTGCCGGTGGCGGGGCCGGTCGACGTCGACCGTGCCGTGGGGGCGGCACGGTCGGCATTCGACGACTCACCGTGGTCCCGCACGACGGTCGAGGAGCGGATCGACGCCGTCGGCCGTATCGCCGCCGGCCTGGGTGAACGGGCCGAGGAACTGGCGAGGACGATCACCTCGGAGAACGGCGCACCCATCGGCTTCTCCCGTCTCGGCCAGGTGGGTGCACCCATCGACATCATGCAGTCGATGATGGAGATCGCCGCCGTGTACCCGTGGGAGTCCCGCCGGACGGGGCGCTACGTCGACTATCTCGAGCGTCGTGAGCCGGTCGGAGTGGTGGCGGCCGTCGTGGCCTGGAACGTCCCCCAGGTCCTCATCGCCACCAAGCTGGCCCCGGCGCTGCTGGCCGGCTGCACCGTGGTGGTCAAGGCGGCGCCCGAGGCCTCGCTGGACGCCGTCCTGCTGGCCGAAGTGGTCGAGGCGGCCGGACTGCCCCCCGGGGTGGTCTCCGTCCTGACCGGCGGGGTGGCCACGGGTGAGGCGCTGGTGGCCCATCCGGGCGTCGACAAGGTGGCCTTCACCGGGTCGACGGCGGCCGGGCGACGGATCGCTGCCGAGTGCGGGCGCTCGCTGCGGCGGGTGAGCCTGGAGCTCGGTGGGAAGTCGGCCGCCGTGGTCCTCGACGACGCCGACCTCGGCCGGTTGGCCAAGGGCCTCCGCTACGCGTCCTTCGTCAACAATTCGCAGGCCTGCGCCGCCCAGACCCGGATCCTCGCCCCGGCCCGTCGCTACGGGGAGGTGGTCGACGCGGTCGCCACGGCCGCCGCCGCCCTCCTCGTCGGTGACCCCTTCGACCCCGCCACCCGGATCGGCCCCCTGGTCAGCAGGAGGCAGCGTGACCGGGTCCGCGGGTACATCGACGCCGGTTCGGCCGAGGGAGCACGGCTGGTGGTCGGGGGCGACACCGCACCCGAGGGACTGCCCACGGGGTGGTTCGTGCGGCCCACCGTCTTCGCCGACGTCGACAACGCCATGCGCATCGCCCGGGAGGAGATCTTCGGACCGGTGCTGAGCGTCATCCGCTACGAGGACGACGCCGACGCCGTCCGGATCGCCAACGACTCGGACTACGGGCTGGCCGGATCGGTGTGGACAACCGACGAGGCACGTGGACTCGCCGTGGCCCGGGGCGTGCGCACGGGAACGTTCGGGATCAACGGATACGCACCGGATCCGCTCGCCCCCTTCGGCGGCTACCGGGCATCGGGCATCGGGCGCGAATGGGGGGAGGCGGGCATGGACGAGTACGTCGAACGCAAGGCCGTGCACGGGGTCGGGCCATGACGTCGGGGCCGCCGGACGGCGGGGCGTTCGCCGCCGATGTCGAGCACCACCCGATGTCGGGCCTCGACGAGTTCCTGATCCACAACCACCCGAACCCGGTGCGGGTGATGTGGACCTCGGACCCCCGGGCCTACGAGCGCATGTGGTTCACCTGCCAGGACGACACCGGTGACCTCCTGGTGGTGGCAGGCATGGGCGTCTACCCCAACCTGGGGACGGCCGAGGCGTTCGCCATCGTCAACCACCGTGGAAGGCACACCACCGTGCGGGCCCACCGCAAGCTGGGGCTGAACCGGATGGACATGACGGTCGGCCCGCTCGCCTTCGAGGTGGTGACCCCCTTCCGCGAGTGGCGGCTGTCGCTCGGCGACAACGACCACGGGATCGCCTTCGACCTGTCGTGGATCGACACCAAGCGGCCCGTCTTCCGCAATATCGGGGCAGGCTCCATCATCGGGACCCGCCCGTTCGCCGGGGTCGCCGGGTACGACGGGTTCGGCCGCCAGTCCGGGTGGGTGGAGGTCGACGGTGTGCGCCACGAGGTGACGTCGGCGCACCACTGCGGCACCCGGGACCATCACTGGGGCACCCGTGACGGGGTCGGGGGCCGGGCGCTGTGGGGTGGGCACCAGCACCCGCATTCAGGGGAGTGGGTGGAGTTCGCCGAGTACGGGATCTGGGGGGACCACGTCCTGTACAACCTCGGCGACCCGCGCCGTGGAAGTGACACCCTGCGCGACCGTCGCTACCGCCTGCGGTTCGAGCCCGAGACCCGGCTCCTCGTGTCGGGCGAGGTGGACTACGTCTTCGCCGACGGCCACGAGCGCACGGTCGCCTTCGAGCGGCTGGGCCACCAGATCGCCTTCCTGCGCTGCGCCATGTACGGCGGTCCCAACGGCGGGACGCCGGACGGCGACCTGTGGCAGGGCACGGAGGTCGGCGACGGGGTGGTGACCGGGGAGAGCTACGACGTGTCGGACGCCGGGGTGCGTACCCGGATCTGCGGCCTCGACCAGCACCATGCCCGGTTCGTGAGCGAGGGGGAGACGGTCTACGGGATCGTCGAGCCCTACGACACGCTCTGTTACGAGCTGGCCCGGGCGGGGCGGGGCGGGTTCAGCCTCCTCGAGTGACGCCGCCGGTCGGTGGGGGTGGCAGGTGGCCCGTGCCGTTCCCGGACGCCTACCGGGCCTGGATCACCGCTGGAAGCTCACTCATGTCGTGGAATACCACGGCGCCCTCCAACGAGAGCGCCGTGGCACTGGTCACACACCCGGCGAACGCGAAGGTCGCCATGCCCGCCGCCAACCCCGCCGTCACCCCAGGGACGCTGTCCTCGATTACGGCGCATCGACCCGGCGAGGCGCCCATCCGCTGCGCAGCGAACAAGAAGATGTCCGGGGCGGGCTTGCCGCGCGACACCTGGTCGGCACTGAAGATCCGGCCGTCGAAGCGATCGAGGAGTCCCGTGATGCCCAAGGTGAGCTGCATCTTTGCGTGACTTCCACTGGATGCCACGCACACCGGTGAGGTGATCGCATCGAGGGCTTCGACGATACCTGGCACTGGGACCAGCTCCCGCTCGAAGACCTCCCGGTACCGGGCCTCGAACTCGACGTCCCAATCGATGCGACGGCCCAGGTGTCGTTCGACCTCCTGATGCATGTGGGCAGCCGAACGACCTACGAATCGCTCGACGATGTCAGCCTCCGTGAGAGGCCAACCGAGGTCGGACAGGATCGCCACCTCCGTCCGCACGGCGAGGCGCTCACTGTCCACCAGGACGCCGTCGCAGTCGAAGATCACCAGGTCGAGGGGACGCACCCCCAGGAGACTACGGACCCCGGCCGTGGCGTGCCGCTCCACCCCGAGCCGCCGACCGGGCGGGACGGGCTCGGCCTTCTCGATCCTTCAGAGCGGCTTGCTGAGCCAGGCGTTGGGATAGGTCAGCGCACCGACCAGCTTGTCGTAGCGCTCCTCGACGACGTAGCCGAGGTGCTCGAGCACCGGGGCGGCGAGCAGGGATGCGTCCACCCACAGCCGCGGCACGCGTCGTCTCGTCGCCTCGGTCTCTACGGCTCCCACGGCGAGCCGGGCCAGGCCCCGGCCCACGTAGTCCGGATCGACGTACAGGTGGTCGAGTACCGCCCTGCCACCCGGCGCGACGAGCAGATTGGCGAAGCCGCACATCGTGCGACCGTCCTCGACCACGAACACCGTCGTGGTGGCGATGGAGTCGGCGAGGAGGGTGTCGGTGAAGTGACCGGACCACTGGTTGACCTGAGCATCGTCGTACGCGTGGGCGGCAGTGATCGTGATGGCCCGCCGCGCCGTCGATGCCAGGGACTCCGCGTCCTGGGGAACCGCCCGCCGTACGTTCATCCCGCACCCCGATGGCCACCGCAGTTCATCCCGACCATCTCAGCACACACCTCGAGCACCCTCGAGGGCATTGTTCGCTCGGCTCGTGGACGTGTCGGCCGTCCACCCGGCGCCTGCGGGCACGGCGTGGTAAGTGCCGCCAGTCGCGGACGGCACGCCGGACGTCCGGTGGGATCCAGTCACGGACGACCTGCCTGGTCGACCGAACCGCAGGTGTGACCTGAGGAGGTGTCTCGGCGGGTAGCGGCATCCGCTCTCCGACACCCGGCTGCCAGAGTGTGCTGTGCGCCTCGGTCTGCTCCTCGGTCGGTCGGTCGACCGAGTAGTAGTAGAGCGCGAGCGACCGTCGGGCGATCCCTGGCGGCGTCTCGAGCGGGTTGGGATGCCCGTGGTAGGCGGTGTCCGTGGTCGAGAAGATCACCAGGCGGTTGAAGATCGGGGCGATCGCCCGCTTCCGGCGCGACAGGTTCCGGTCCCACAGCTCGAGGTGACCACCCCGTTCGTCCTGCCAGTCGCGGTTCAGGTAGAGCGGGCGTTGACGCGCCGTTCGAGGTCGAGCCGGGGGTAGTGGTTGAAGTCCGCGTGGATTCGCAGGTATCCACCGGACTCGATGGTGTGCATCCCGCCGCCGAAGAAATGGGGGTCGGGGATGAGTCCCGGGATGTCGGTGAGCTGTTCGAGGAAATTGATGAACGATGCCGAGTTGAACTGGCTCAGGAGCAGTCGGGTGGTCGGCCCCATCGTCCAGTCCTCGCGGAGGCCACGCTTGATCGAGTTGGGATCGTCCCACGTCACCCAATTGTCGCGTTCGTCGGCCGTCGGAGCCTCCCGCACGATCTCGTCCAAGAGGGCGCCGGGGAAGAGGTTGTCGATCACGACGTGCGGGAAGGGCTCCGCTCGGTGATAGGCCGCCCGCTCGCGCTCGGCGACGGCGCCCAGTCGTTCAGGATCGAAGAAGAAGAGCTCCGTCATTTTTGCCACGGTATCCCGCGGGGCGGTGCGCGCCGCATGGGGACGACTCCATATCGCAGGTGTCGCGTGGCTCAGGCGAAGGGAATGGTGGCCAGGGCCGTCATCTGGTTCTTGACCCTCTTCTTGCCGTTCAGCGTGGTCACCGTCTCGGTCACCTGGACGGTCACCGATCCCGGAGCGGCCGATCTGGCCTTCGGCGTTCCCGCCAGGTCCCCCGACGGCGACAGCGTCAGCCCCTTGGGGAGCGTCACCTTCTTCCACCTCAGCGTGGTGGTGTAGCCCGTCGTGCTCACCCCGAGCCCACCGGCCTGGAGGGGGACCGGGCCGTAGCTCGTTCCCGGTGTAGCGGTGGGAAGCGAGTTGGTGGAGATGCCGAAGGCCAGGATGGTCCAGGTGAAGCTCACGGATCCGACGTCTCCGTCGGCATCGGTCGACCGGAGAGTCACCGAGCAGGTGCACGGGGTGGTGGGCGTGCCGGTGATCGTCCCCGACGAGGGGCCGATGGTGAGGCCCACGGGCAGCCCGGTGGCCGACCAGGAGACAGGGGTGATCCCGTTGGACTCCGACGCGGTCAGGGCGGGGACGGGAGTGTTGATGAAGTCGCTCCGGTCGCCGACCGGGCCCACCGTGACCGTCACGCAGGCGGCGATCCCGGTCGAGCCGGTGTCGGGGTTGAAGGTGGCAGGCGGGCACGGTGTGGCGCTCGTCGCCCCTGCGGAGCCCACATAGGTATTGGGTGGGGCCGGGGTGCAGCCGGTCTGCCCAGGGTCCGGGTTGTAGGTGCCCAGGGCACAGTCGATGGCGGTGATCGCCCCCGTGGTGTCCACGTAGGTACCGGGCGGAGCCGGTGCACAGGTCGACGCAGCCGGGGCCCCGCTGTAGGTGCCGAGGGCACAGTCGCTGGCACCCGTCGCCCCGGTCGTGCCCACGAAGGTGCCGGGTAGGGCATCGGTGCAGCTCGACTGACCGGGCACCGGATTGTAGGTGCCGACTCCACAGGAGGTGTAGGTGGGGGAACCGGTCACACCCGCATAGGACCCCGCCGGGGCCGGGGTGCAACCGATCGAACCCGGCTCGGAGCTGTAGGAGCCCAGTGCGCAGTCCGTGGCTGCATTCGCACCGGTCGTGCTCACGAAGGTGCCTGGAGGGGCCGGGGTGCAGCTGGTGGCCCCGGGGTCCGGACTGAAGCTACCGGCGGGGCACTGCGTGGAGCCGGTGGCTCCGCTGGTCGGCACGGCCGCACCGGGAGGAGCGGGTGTGCACTGTGCGTACCCCGACGTGCTGAAGCTTCCCGGTGTGCACAGTGGGGGAGCAACCTCCACCGCCCCGAGGGTGCAGTTGAGTCCGGACACACTGGCCACGCCTCGTTGATCGGTCCGGGGGCACAACTCCACCCCGTCTAAGGAGGTGCCCACCGGGAGTGCCCCCACGGCCGGACTACCCGGTGACGGCAGGATGGTCTGGGTGGGCCCACCGTTGTCGGCGGGGGCGGCCAGGGATCCGTCGAGAGTCGCCGAGTTGTTGGTACTGGTTCCGGCCCCGAACCCACAGGATCCGTCATCGGCGATGTTGTAGCCCTGGTCGGTGATCGCGCCCGCACAGTCCCCCGCGGTCGGACTGTTTGCGATGATGGAGGCGCCCAGATCCACCGTGCCGCTGCCGCCGTCGTCTCCGTTGTCGATGTTCCCACCGTCGACGCCGGCGGCACCGCCCGAAAGGGTGCTGCTGGTGACGGTGATGGCGCCGGAGGCACCAGGTCGGTCGGTCGCATCGCCGTTGTCGATGCTCCCACCGTCACCGTTCGGGGCGCTGTTGGCCGAGAACGTCGAGTCGGTGACGGTGGCCGTTCCCCTGCTTCCCCCGCTGTACTGCCGGCCGTCGGCGTTGTCGATCGCCCCGCCGTCACGTGTCTGGGCGGTGTTGTCCACGAACGTCGAGCCCGTCACGGTCAGCGTCGCCGTCCCCGAGTAGTCGGCACTGTCGATGGCCCCGCCATCGCGCACCGCGATGTTGTCCGAGAAGGTGGAGTCCGAGACACTCATACCTCCATTACCCGTGCTTCCGCCGATGCTCAGGATGGCGCCGCCGCTACTGCCCGTGTTGCCCGTGAACGTCGAGTCCGTCACGGTGACGGTGTCATGGCCGAATCCGTCACCACTGTCGATCGCCCCGCCGTTGTTGAACTCCGCCGAGTTGTCCGAGAAAGTCGAACCCGACACGACGAGTGTGGACCCACCCCCACTGTTCCCGTTGCTGATCGCACCACCGTCGGCGACCGCAGTGTCCCGCGTGAAGGTCGAGTTCGTGACGGTCAGTGATCCGGTCTGGTCCACGTTGTCGATGCCGCCACCGTCGTTGGCATAGCCGTTCTGGACGGTGAGACCCGACAGGGTCACCGTTCCGCTGTCGACGGTGAACACCGAACCGGCCTGGTTGCCGTCCACGGTGGTGGACGATGCACCGGCACCGTCGATCGTGATCGAGTTCAGGGACGAAGCGTCGATGGTGTCATGCTCGGTGTAGGTACCGGCACCCACGTTGATGGTCACGTCGGCGCCCGTGTCGGCGGTGCCTTCCGCCGTGGTGATGGCGTCGCTGATGGATGCGCAGGCATCCGCCAGGGAGCTGCAGTCCCCGGTACCACCGACGGTGACGAAGAGCGATACGGGGGTGGCCGCGTCGGCTGTCGCCGAACTGACGACCACCGAGCCTGCGGCGACGCTGCCGAACAGCAGCGTACCGGCCACGACGGACCGCAGAATGCCCCTTCGACGTACGTTCACGGTGACAGCCTCCAATGTGGGCTGCCATGTGCACCCCGCCCAGTGGCATTCCTACCAGAATCCCGTGCGCCTGCCAATGCCAGCGACGAAGCGTGAATGACCGGGTCCCGTGAGTGGCGGCGAGTCGGAGGTCGTCCCGGGCGGAAGGACGGTCGCTGCGGGGCGGGAAGCGCGGCGCCCACCTTAGGGAACTCACCGATGGGAACGGGGAGGCGTGCCCCGGATCATCGGGGCGGGGACCGCTACCGGCGAGGTGAACCCGAGGCGGCCGCCAGGCGGTGCAGCACGGCGGCGAGGTGGTCGACCTCGTCGCTGGTGTTGTAGAAGGACAACGACGGTCGCACCGTTGCCTCCAGGCCGAGGCGCCGAAGGATCGGTTGCGCACAGTGGTGCCCGGCGCGTACGGCGATCCCCTCGTCGCTCAGCGCCTCGCCGACCTGGGTCGGTTGGTAGCCGTCGAGGACGAAGGAGAGCACGCTGGCCTTGTCCGGTGCCGTGCCGATCAGCCGGAGCCCGGGAACCTGGAGCAGTGCCCGGGTCGCGTAGGTCAACAGGTCGTGCTCGTAGCGGTGGATGTTCTCGATCCCGAGGCGCTCGACGTACTCGAGTGCTGCGTCGAGACCGACGGCGTCGGCGATGTTGCCCGTCCCCGCCTCGAACCTCATCGGGGGATCCTGGAACACCGACCGTTCGAGCGTGACGTCGGCGATCATGTTGCCGCCCGTCTGGTACGGCGGCATCGCCGCCAGAACCGACTGCTTTCCGTAGACGGCGCCGATGCCAGTCGGGCCGTAGATCTTGTGTCCCGAGAAGACGAAGAAGTCGGCATCGAGGGCCTGGACGTCCACCGCCATGTGCGAGATCGACTGGGCCCCGTCGACGAGGGCACAGGCCCCGACCTGGTGCGCCATGGCGATCACGTCGGCGATGGGCGTGACTGTCCCGAGCGCGTTGGAGACATGGGCTACCGAGACGAGCTTCGTTCGGTCGCTGAGGAGCCGCTGGTAGCCGTCGAGGAGGAGCTGGCCGTCATCGTCCACGGGGATCACCCGGAGCACCGCCCCGGTCCGTGCGACCAGCTGCTGCCAGGGCACGATGTTGGCGTGGTGCTCGAGGTGGGAGATGATGATCTCGTCCCCCTCGTGGATGTTCTGGCCTCCCCAGCTCTGCGCGATGAGATTGATGCCCTCGGTGGTGCCCCGCACGAAGACGATGTCGTCCGGTGAGTCGGCACCGACGAACCTGGCCACCGTGGAGCGGGCCTTTTCGTAGGCGTCGGTGGCCCGGGCGGCGAGATCGTGCGCAGCACGATGGATGTTGGAATTCTCGTGCTCGTAGAAGTGGGAGAGCCGGTCGATGACCGAGCGTGGCTTCTGCGTGGTGGCGGCATTATCCAACCAGGTGATCTGGCGACCGTTGATCCGCTCGGACAGGATGGGGAAGTCCCGTCGGATCGTGGCGACATCGAAGATCGGTCGGACATCGGGTGCCGAGGTCCCGGACGTGGGCAGGTAGTAGCGCTCGGGATGCTCGGTGGCGGGCACACCGTCTGCTCGCCGGTGCGTGAGGCCGGCCAGGAGGTCCAGGAGCGAGCTCTCACCCGTCGGCACCTCCGCCACGGATGGAGCACCGGCCGCGCCCGGGGTGGACCGGGCGGAAGTCGCCTCAGCCAGGAAGTAGTAGGCAGCGGCCGACGGGGTCGGTTCAGCGGGGATCGAGGGGGTGGTCGGCAGCGTCGGGGCGGTAGGGACGCTTCCCCGGGGCAGGCCCCTGCCGTCGAAGTCGTGATCGGGGGATCCCGCCGGGATCGATGCCGGCTGGACCGGGACGTTCGTGAGGCCGCCGACGGGGTCGTGGAGGCCGGTCGGCGCTGCCCTGACGTGCTGGTCCGCCTCGGAGACCACCGGTGCGGCCACCGGCGGGTTCGGGAGATCGAGGAGCGACTGTGGCGCGAGGTCGTGCGGTGGTGCTGTCAGCCCGATCGGACTGTCGAGCCTGCCCAGGGCTGCCCGCCCCGTGGGAATGGGCTCCTCGAGGTCGTGTCCCGGTACGGACCTGAAGAATTCGTTCGCCAGCGTCGCCAACCGGCGGAGGTCGATCCCGGTCTCGGTCCCACCGGTCTCGTCGATGTCGACGACGGGATCGGTGAACGGCAGATCAGCGGTCACGGCGTCCTACTTGCGGTGCTTCTGCGCGTAGTCGGGGTAGCGATCGACCACCACGCCGTCGAGGACGGCGAGAGCGTCGTCGGTGAGCACGGCCAGCGAGCAGTAGAGGGAGATCAGGTAGGACGCGATGGCGCTCCTGTTGATCCCCATGAACCGGACGGAGAGCCCGGGTCCCTGCTCGCCGGTGAGCCCGGGCTGGAAGAGCCCGACCACGCCCTGGCGCCTCTCGCCGGTCCGCAGCAGGAGGATCTTGGTCTTGTTGCCGTCGACCCCGACCTTGTCCGAGGGGATGAGTGGGACGCCCCGCCAGGTGAGGAACTGAGAGCCGAAGATGCTGATGGTCGGGGGTGGTACGCCCCGGCTCGTGCACTCGCGTCCGAAGGCGGCGATGGCGAGCGGATGGGCGAGGAAGAAGGCCGGCTCCTTCCAGACCTTGGTCAGGAGCTGGTCCAGGTCGTCCGGGGTGGGGGGTCCCGTGAGTGTCGTGATGGTCTGTTCGGGGGTGACGTTCGCCAGCATGCCGTAGTCGGCGTTGTTGATGAGTTCGCCCTCCTGGCGCTCCTTGATCGTCTCGATGGTCAGCCGGAGCTGTTCCTTGATCTGGTCGTATGGGCTCGAGTAGAGGTCGGATACCCGGGTGTGGACGTCGAGCACGGTGCTCACCGAGTTGAGGAAGTACTCACGGGGGGACTCGTCGTAGGGTACGAAGGTCTGCGGTAGCTCGGACTCGTCCCTGGGTGGGCAGGCCACGTCGATGGAGTCGACATTGACGACCTTGTTGAGGCGGTAGATGCCGGCCTCGACCGGGACCCACTGGAGCAGGTGCACCAGCCAGCGCGGCGTGATGAGGGAGAGCTGGGCGGTCGTCTTGGTGGCGTTGGCCAGCTGCCTCGCCGCGGCATCACTGAGGGCCAGATTCACCTCGGGGTTGGTTGCCATCTCTGTCGTCCTTTCGCCGGTGCCACCTGTGCAGGCACCGATCCCTTCCTACGCCTTTCTGCTGGTGCTGTCGATTTACCGTCCGCTCCGGGAACGGGGGAGGGCGCCGGCGGGATCGGGCGACCGATGCCCCGGGTGTGTCCGGTGGTGCCCGGTCGGCGCCGTGGTACCCGTCCCGGCGAGGGTCGGGTGTGCCCGGGCCGGCACGTAGGCCCACCCACGAGCCGGGGCGGGCCCGCCTAGGGCCTCGACGTCGGATCTCGACGGGCGGCGGCGGCTGCACGCCGGAACGACGCCATTTCGATGGCCGCCCAGGTGGCGACCGTCGCTCCCGCCCACAGTGGAACGACGGCCTGGAGCATGGACGCAGGGACTCCCGTCCGCAGCCACCAGTACGGTGCGGCGACGGCCAGCACGACCAGGATCCACAGCATCCGGCGGACACTCCCCGGCACGTCGGCCCGTCCCGTCTTGACCAGTAGCGGAGGGATCAGGAGCAGCCAAACCCAGTGGTGGGACCAGGAGATCGGACTGATGAGCAGCCCGGTGATGGCGATCACCAGCACCGTCCACGACGGACGGTCGGCCCTGGCGCACCGCCACGCCAGGAAGGTGCCCGCTCCGACGGTGACGAGACTCGCCGTTCCCCAGGCGACGAGCGAGCCCGACGACGGGAAGGGCCACCTGTGGACCACGGCGTACCACGAGAGGTTGCCTGGGTACGCCACCGGTCCGGTCCTCCCCGGGGCGTTGACGTCCTGGGTCCAGAACGTGTGGGACAGCGTGGGTTCGACCAGCCACATCGCCGCGGTGGCACCGACGAATGCCCCCAGTGAGCGGACCGTCGATTTCCAGTCCCCCCGTACCACGAGCACCAGGAGGAAGACCAGGGGGGTCAGCTTGACGGCGGCGGCCAGGCCGAGGAGGACCCCACGACGGCCGGGGGGAACGACCAGGAGGTCGGCCACGATCACCAGCATCAGGACCACTTCGATCTGGCCGTAGTCGATGGCGCTGCGCATCGGCTCCAGGACCAACACCGCAGCACACACCCATCCCAGCGATGCCCGCCAGGCGTCGAGTCTCCCGAGGGACGCCCGGCCTCCCTGGACGATGACGACACAGGCGCACCCGGCCCCGATGCTGACGAGCCAGAAGATCCCTTGCGACCATCGGTAGGGCACCCAGGTGAGCGGGGCGAGGACGGGCAGGGCGAACGGGGGATAGGTGAACGGCAGGTGGTGGACCGTGAACGTCGCCAGGTACGGGTCCCGACCGGTGATCCACGCGCTCGCCGAGTCCCGGTAGACACGGAGATCCAGGCCGTACCTCGGGCCGAGCACCGCCAGGTAGAGGGCGGCTGCGGCCACCGCGGCCGCCCCGGCCAGGTTCCGGGACCACCTTCCGGCGAGGCTGGGCATCGATCGATCGTGCCGCCGCATCAACTGCCCAAACGCACGGGCGACAGGCTAGCTCCCCCGGAGTGCCCACGGCCCGCATCCGCAGACCCGGTCTCGGGCCCGACCCGGAACGAGGGGACCGTGGTGTCAGCGGTCGACGGCAGGAAAGTACAGGAGTCCGGCGGCGATGCGCTCCCGCAACAGCGCGGCCGTGTGGGCGGGGTCCGCCTCCGAGCTGTCGATCACGTAGCGCTCGACCGGGCCGAGGCGACTGAACTGATCCCACATGCGTCGGATCGGGGCCTCCTCCGTGAGGGCGTCACCATGCTCGACGGCCTCGAGCACCCGGGCCCGGGCCCGCAACAGGCGGGTGTCCCCATCGGGTCGGAGCACGGCGTAGTGCACGCCCACCCTGCAGGCCGTCAGCTCCTCCCTCAAGGGCTCGAAGTGCCACGGTCCGACGATGCCGTCCAACACGGTGGTGAATCCTGCGTTCGCCACCCGCACTGCGGCCGCCGCCGCCGCCCGGATCATGGCCCTGTTCTGGGTGTCCGCGGCTCGCTCCCAAGGAGGGATCCCGCCGTTGACGATGGTGGTCCAGAGCCAGTCCGAGTGGATGCAGGCCGACCTGGGCGATCCCGAGGCGATCAGCCTGCCCACGGTGGTCTTCCCGGCGCCGGGCGGACCGGTCAGGATGAGCAGCATCCCGTCGTCCATGCCGTGACGCTGGCTACGGACCGCCGGCGCCGCCCCTCGGCGGCCCGCTCCGGAGGATCCGGAGCCCGGGCCGCCGATCCAGGACGCCGAGGACGTTGCGACTCGGGCCCGCCAAGCACGCTGCCTGTCGAGGTGGACGGCGACCCATCCGTGGATCTCTGCGGCTCCTTCGGGGCTCGTGTGGCCATCGGACGAGGTATCCCTCGACGCCCGTGGATGCAGCGATCGCCGGTTCGCGGCCGAACTCCGTGGCTCCATGCTGCCGGCCGTCGCCAACGGTCGGGATCCGCCTTGCGGTCGCCTACTCACGGCCGGTGGTCGCGCCGCCAGACCACACGGAGGGCCGTCCACGTCTCGTCGATGGCGCAGACCTTGTTGTCGACAAGTCCGTGCTCGGCCGAGAGTCGGCGGACCTCGTGGTCCGATACATCGGTCCGGGCCCCCGAGGACTTCTTCGGCCAGGCCACCCACAGACCGCCGGACGGGAAGATCGCCGCGGCGAGCCGTTCGAGATGCCGATCCAACCGGCTGGCACTCGTGACGAACAGGAGGACCACGTCGGCCTGCCCACGGAGCTGCCGCTTGACGACGGCATCCCCGGGCAGGTCGAGTTCGAGGTCGTCGGGCTGGTCGAGGAGGACGACGACGGAACCGTCGACGATCCCGAGCTTCCTGGCCAGAGGCGTCGGTGAGTAGCCGGCCACGGGTCACATCGTCGCACGAGTCGACCTCTGCGGCCCGTGCGGGGGTCCGGGATCGACAGGTCGAGCGGACGGTGTCGGGGGGCTTCGGTGCCGGGTTCGCACCGTTTCGAATCGTCATGGGGTCGCATGGGGCCGTCCCGCCGGCTCGCTCGCCCCCCGCCGCCTCGGCATAGGCTCTGGCCGTGCCGTCGTGGAGCGAGATCGAACGGGCGGAGCCGGAATTTGCCGCTCGTGTGCGGAAGCTGCTGGATGCGGGACGCCACAAGACGGTGGCCACGCTGCGCGCTGACGGATCACCCCGGATCTCCGGTATCGAGTGCGAGTTCACGGACGGCGCCCTGCGGTTCGGCTCGATGAACGGCGCGCGCAAGGGGGCCGACCTGGCGCGGGATCCCCGCTTCGCACTGCACGGGCCGACCTTCCATCCCGAGGTGGGCAGGGAAGGCGACTGGCCGGGCGAGGCGAAGGTTGCCGGACGGGCCGTTCCGGACGGCCCGCTGGTGCCGGGCGGGGGCGACGACGGGCCCGGAGGCGAGATGTTCACGGCCGACATCACCGAGGTCGTCGTCACCTCGCTGGATCCGACGGCCACGAAGCTCGTGGTCGAATCCTGGACGCCCGATCGCGGGCTGCGGCGGGTCGAGCGGGACTAGCCGGCCGGCGGCCCGGTCAGACGATCCTGGAGTCGTGCCCCTCCCAGTACGGATCCCTCAGCAGGCGCTTGAACAGCTTTCCGCTCGGGTCGCGGGGAAGGGTGTCGGCGACGTCGATCGAGCGTGGGCACTTGTAGGTGGCCAGGTGCCGGTGGCACCAGTCGAGCAGATCGGACTCGCTGGCCGGACCGGCCAGCTGGACCACCCCTTTGACCGACTCGCCGAATTCGTCGTCCGGGATCCCGAACACGGCGGCGTCGAGGACGGACGGGTGGGTCAGGAGTACCTGTTCGGCCTCGCGGGGGTAGATGTTCACCCCGCCGGACACGATCATGTCGGCCGATCGGTCGGTCAGGTAGAGGTAACCGTCCTCGTCCACGTAGCCCACGTCCCCGAGCGTCCGCCATCCGTGGTGGTTCCGGACCGACGCCGTCTTGTCGGGGTCGTTGTGGTACTCGAAGTCGTGCCCGCCGGCGAAGTAGATCGTGCCGGCCCGGCCGGCGGGCAGCTCCCCGCCGTCGTCGCCCACGATGTGCAGCTCGTCACGGGGCCGTCCCACCGACCCCGGGTGCTCGAGCCATTCGGCGGGGGTGATGAACGACGAGCCGAGGTCCTCGGTGCCGGCGTAGTACTCGTAGACGATCGGGCCCCACCACTCGAGCATCCGGTGCTTGACCGGCACCGGGCAGGGCGCGGCGGCGTGCACGACGTAGCGCAGGCTCGACACGTCATAGCCCAGGCGCTGCTCCTCGGGCAGTCGGAGCATCCGGGTGAACATGGTGGGCACGAACTGGGCGTGCGTCACCCGGTGCCGCTCGATGGCCGCCAGACAGTCGGCGGCGTCGAAGGACTCCATGACCACGGCGGTGGCCCCGAGCCGGTGCATTGCCATCGTGTAGACGAGCGGCGCCGAGTGGTAGAGCGGTGCCGGCGACAGGTAGACGGAGGTCCCGGTGACGCCCATGGCGCCGATACCCAGGGCGATGACGACCGAGGGGGCCCGTGGGTCGCCGGGGGCGGTGACGCCGAGCGGTTTGCGGACGCCTTTCGGCACGCCGGTCGTCCCGGACGAGTAGAGCATCTCGCGTCCCTCGGCCTCGTCGTCGAGCGGTGTCGGGCGGCCGGAGTCGAGCACCGCCGCGTAGGGCGAGAATCCGGCGACGCCGCCGCCGGCGGCGATCAGCAGTGGAACGGCACCCAGGTCCAACGAGGCGGCGACGTCGGCCAGTCCGGAGGTGATCACCAGGCCACGGGCACCGCAGTCGTCGAGGATGTACTGGGCCTCGTCCCGGCGGAGGTGGGCGTTGAGTGCCGTGTAGTACAGGCCGGCCCGCTGCGCGGCCCAGGCCGCCTCCAGGAAGGGCGAGCCGTTCTCCATCATCAGGGCGACGTGGTCGCCCGCCTGGAGCCCGGCACGGCGGAATGCGTGGGCCAGGCGGTTCGAGCGCTCGTCCAGCTGACGGTAGGTGGTGACCTCGCCCGATCCGGCCATGATCACGGCCGGCCGGTCCGGGTGGCCGGCGGCGTGCGGGCCGAGGTGCGGTGCGGGTGTCGCCGGTTCGGACTCCATGGTGGCCGGATTGTAGGCCGACCGTCCGGCGCGGAACCGGGTCGGGTGGTGGGGACCCGGTTGGGTAACGTGGTGGCCTACCGGGGAGGCGGGACATGGGAGGATCGGGGGGGATATCGGACGGGCCGGACATCAGGCTCGGTGTGCCGGGGTTCTTCCTCCGGCCCGACTACCACGAGACCTTGACCTGGCTCCGCCGGAACGCCCCCGTCCACCCGACGGCCGACGGCATGGTGGCCCTCAGCCGGTACGAGGACATCCGCGAGGTCAGTCGCGATCCCGGGCGGTTCGTGTCCGGCCGCGGCGTCCTCGTCAACGATCCGCTGCGCGACGCCGGCAGCGGGGGACTGGGCGCCTTCTCCATCCTGCACCTCGACCCGCCGCTCCATGCCGCCTACCGGTCGGTCGTCAACCGACTGTTCACCCCCCGGTTGGTCGCATCCCTCGAGGCACGCATCCGCGAGGTGGTACGCAGTGCCCTCGACGCCGTCCCCGCCGACGACCCCGTCGACCTGGTGGACCGGCTGGCCGCGCCCGTCCCCGTCGCCGTGATCGCCGAGCTCCTCGGAGTGGGCGGGTCCGACGGCGAGCAGCTCCGGCGGTGGTCGGACGCCACCATCGAGGCGGCCGACGGGCCGGCGGGCGAGTCGGAGAGCGAGTCGGAGGTCCGGATGGGCGAGCTGCTCGGGTTCCTCGCCGACCACGTGCGGTCGACCGCGGACGGAGCGGACGGGCTGCTGGGCGTGCTGACCACCACGCCGGTCGGGGACCGGCTGCTCGACGAGGGTGAGGTGATCGGGTTCCTCCTGACCTTGCTGGTCGCCGGCAACGAGACGACCCGCACGCTCGTGTCCGGGGGCGTCGAGGCCCTCGCCCGCCATCCGGAGCAGCAGACGACCCTGGCCGGGGACCCCTCTCTCCTGGCCCCGGCGGTCGAGGAGATGCTCCGGTGGGTCACCCCGATCCAGGCGTTCGGACGTACGGCCGCCGTCGACGTCGAGATCGCCGGTACGCCGGTGGCAGAGGGGACGTTCCTGGTCATGCTCTACGCGTCGGCCAACCGCGACGAGGCGGCCTTCGGTCCTGACGCCGGCCGGTTCGACATCCGACGCAGGACCGCCGCGCCCCAGCTGGCCTTCGGCTTCGGCGAGCACAGCTGCCTGGGGGCGAGCCTGGCCCGGCTCGAGGCCCGTGTGTTCTTCGAGGAGCTGCTGGCCCGTCACCCCCGGTTCCGGCTGGCGGGCGAGCCGACCTACACGTGCTCGACACTGGTGAACGGGGCCCGGACACTCCCGGTGGTGCTGGGCGGTTGAGTCCTCAGTCGACGAGCAGTCCCGACCGGCCGTTGGCGGTGAACCGGCGCCGCAGCTCGGCCACGTCGTCGGCCGTCATCGGCGTGTATGCCGTGGTCCGGTCCGACCGCTGCCAGTAGGGGTCCCGTGAGGACCACTGCTCGGCCCGCAGTGGTGCCTTGTCGATCTTGTCGTTACCCGTCACCGGCAGGGCGGCCACGATCCGCAGGTAGCGCGGCGCCCACTTGGTGCCGAGGTCCGGCTGCGCGTCGAGGAATGCGGCGAAGGACGCCGGGTCGAACCGCACCGGGTCGTCGAGTTCGAGCGCAGCCATGACCTGGTCGCCCGTGCGGGTGTCCGGTACGGCGTAGACGGCGACACCGCGTAGGCCGGCGAACCGCCCGAGGATCCGCTCGATGGGTGCGGCGGTGAAGTTCTCGCTGTCGACGTGGAGCCAGTCACCCGACCGGCCGGCGAAGTAGAAGATGCCGTCGGCGTCGCGGTAGGCGAGGTCGCCCGACCAGTACCAGCCGTCGCGGAGGCGCTCGGCCTCGGCCCCGGGATCGTTGTAGTAGCCCTCGAAGGCGGAGTGCGGGGACCGCCCGATCAGTTCGCCGACCGCCTGGGCCGCGTTGGTGAGGCGTCCGTGGGCGTCGAGGACGGCGACGGCACGCTCCTCGCCGGTGGACGGGTCCACGACCTTGGCCTCGGCGCCCCTGGGCAGCCTTCCGAGGGCGCCGGGCCGGTCGTCGCCCACCGGGTGGAGGACGATCGCCCCTTCGCTCGACCCGTAGCCCTCGACGATCGGCACCCCGAAGCGCCGGGTGAACTCGGCCTTGTCGGGGGCAGAGGTCTCGGGGCCGAGCACGAAGCGCAGGTCGTGGTGGCGGTCGTGGTCGGTGGGCTCGGTGGCGAGGATGTGGGCGACGGCGCGGCCGACCGTGTTCATGAACGTGGCGCCGTGCCGGCGGACGTCGGGGAGGAACCCGGACGCCGAGAACCGGCGCCGCAGCACCAGCGTGGATCCGCTTGCCATCCACGGGAAGAGCGAGGACGACAGCGCGTTCCCGTGGAAGAGCGGCATGGCCGAGTAGAGGACGTCATGGGGCTGGAAGGGCATGAGCAGCGCGGCCCGGGCCGCACGACCCTGGGACATCCGCACCGCCTTGGGGGCGCCGGTCGACCCCGACGTGAACACGAGGAGGTAGAGGTCGCCGGTTGCCGGCGCCGGGAGCGGTGCGGTGGCGGCCACCCTGGCACCTTCGGCCACGAGGGAGCGGTAGTGGTCGTCATCGGTCGCCAGCACCCGGTCGGTGGCGGTCCCCAGGTCGAGACCGTCGACCAGCGTGGCGTGCTCGGCGTCGGTGACCAGCAGTGTGCAGTCGGTGGCCCGGACGTCGCGGGCCAGCTCCTCGCCGCGGCGGGTCGGGTTGCAGCCGACGACGACCGCGCCGGCCAGGGCAGCCCCGGCCAGCAGGAACACGTACTCGGCCGTGTTGTCGAGGAGGACGCCCACGTGCGCCGGACGGTCCCCGCCGCACTCGGCGAGCATCCGAGCCCGTGCCCGGGACTCGGCGACCACCTCCCGCCACGTCCATGTCTCGTCCTCGAACCGCAGCGCCGGCGCGTCGTCGTCCGAACGCCGCTCCAGCAGGCCGGCCACGGTGGCGGTCTCCGGTTCGGCGGGACCCGGTGCCATCACCGCTCAGGTCGGTCCGGACGCCAGCAGCTCGAGCAGCTGCCCGTCGGGGTCCCGGACCATCACGGCCACGCCGACGTCCGTGTCGTCGAGCACCTCGCCACCCAACTCGGCGACGACGGCGAGGGTGCCGGGCAGGTCGTCGGTGGTGAGCGACAGGTGGGTGAGTCCGGGCTCGTTCATTGCTCGGTCCCGGGCGGCGGGGTTGCCGGAGCGCTCGAAGTGGAGCAGCTCGAGGACGAAGTCGCCACGGGTTAGGTACACGGCGGTCAGACCCACCGGAAGGGGGACGCGGAGCAGGGTGCTGCACACGCCGTCCGGCGGTCGCAGGGAACGGACCTCGGCGAACCCGAGGGCGTCGCCGTAGAACCGGCGCGACCGCTCGAGGTCGGCGACGCAGAGTCCGACATGGGTGACGGTGACCGGGGGCACCGGACCGACGCTACCGGACCCGCCCGGTCACTTCCGGGCCGCGTCCTGGGTCAGGCCCGAGGGCATGACCATGCCCACGGTCTGGAGGTGCTGGCCCAGCATGGCGTCGAACTGCTCGGCCACCGACTCGGTGTCCCAGCCCCCGTCCCTGTGCATCCAGGCGATCTGCTTCGGATGCTGGAAGAGCGTGTAGGCGAAGTCGGTGCGTCCGAAGAGCTGGCCGTTCACGTGCCCCGCCCGGTCCGAGGCCAGGAAGGCCACCAGCGGTGCGTTCATGGCCGGGTCGAGCCGGGGGTCGACCGCGCCGTCGTCGTCGGAGGCCAGGGCCGCCGTCATCCGGGTGGCACCGGCGGGGGCGATGGCGTTGACGGTGATGCCCGACCTCCCGAGTTCCAGCGCCCACACGAAGGTCATGCCCATCAGTCCGGCCTTGGCCGCGCCGTAGTTGGTCTGTCCGAAATTGCCCCGCAGACCGGCCGAGGAGGTGACGTTGACGATCCGTCCGTAGCCGGCCTCCTTCATGAGTGGGGCGGCATTCCGTGTGCAGTTGAACGCACCCTTCAGGTGGGTGGCGATCACCGCGTCGAAGTCACCCTCGTCCATCTTCACCAGGGTCCGGTCGTGGACGATCCCGGCGTTGTTGACCAGGATGTCGATCCCGCCGAACGTGTCCGTCGCCGTGGCCACGATGCGCCCGGCGGCAGTGAAGTCGGTCACCGACTCGTGCGACGGCACCGCCCGACCACCGGCAGCCTCGATCTCGCGGCAGACCGACGTGGCGGCGTCCTCCTCCTCGGCGTCACCCCGCAGACTGACCCCGAGGTCGTTGACGACGACAGCGGCGCCCTGGGCGGCCAGCTCCAGGGCGAATTGGCGGCCGATCCCCCGTCCCGCCCCGGTTACGACGGCCACCCGGTTCTCCAGCAGCATGCGACACCTCGACTCCGTGGTCCACCGGCGCCGGTCCCCCGGGTGGGGGAGGTGGGCGCCGTCAGCGCCGGAATACTATGGCAACGCCTCCGGGCGGGCCAGGGGCCGCGACCGGCGGGCAGCCGTCCGTTCCCTGTCGTCAGAAAGCCGGTTCGCCGTGGCCACCTCCCGAGGCATCGACCCGTTCGCCGAGACGGAGGACCGCCAGGCGCTGCGGGCCCTGGCCCGCGACGTCGGGCACCGGGCGGTGGCGCCGGGGGCCCGCGACGCCGACCTGAGCGGCGAGCTGTCCGAGGACGCCCTGGCCGCCCTGGCCTCCGCCGACCTGTTTCGGGTCACCATCGGCGAGCAGTGGGGCGGACTGGGCCTCGGTGACGTCGAGGCGGCCATCGTCCTGGAGGAGATCGCCCGCCACGACGTCTCCACGGCCATCTGCTGTCAGCTGGCGTTCAACGGACCGTCGTGTGGGATCGAGCACCTGGGCGGTGCCGCCCTCAAGGACCGGTGGCTCCCCCGGGTGGCCGACGGTGAGGCCATCGTGAGCATCGGGATCACCGAGCCCGACGCCGGCTCCGCCGTCCAGGACATGCGCAGCGCCCTGGTGACCGACGGCCCGGGGCGCTGGCGCCTCTCGGGCTACAAGAACTACTCGACCCTCGGTCACCGGGCGGCGGGGATCCTGGTCTGGTGCCGGTGGCCCGGCGGCGAGGGGGCCAGGGGGATCGGCGCGGTGGTGGTGCCGCTGGACCGTGACGGGGTCGAGCTCACCGGACGCCACTGGGGAATGGGCATCCACGCCGCCACCGAGGCCGAAGTGGCCTTCGACGGCGTGGTCGTCACCGAGGACGACGTGCTCATCGCCGGGGACCCGACCACCACGGACGCGTTCAAGGTCCTGCTCGGCCACCTCAACCACGAGCGCTGCGGCAATGCCGCCATGTGCGTGGGCGCCGCCCAGGGAGCGCTCGAGCACGCCGTCCGCTACATGAACGACCGACAGCTCGGCGGTCGTCCCATCGGTGATCTGCAGGGTCTGCGCTGGAAGCTGTCGGAGATGGCCGTGCAGCTCGAGGGGGCCCGCCTCCTGCTGACCCGGGCGGTCCACCTGGCCGGGCCGGGCGGGACCCCACCGCCGCTGGAGACGGCACTGGCCAAGACGGCGGCCAACCTGGCGGCCAAGCTGGTGTGCGACGAGGCCATGCAGATCCACGGTGGCTACGGCTACAGTCACGAATACCCCGTCGAACGGGCCTACCGCGACATCCGGGGACTCTGTTTCGGGGCCGGGACGGTCGAGGCCCAGCGCAACTTCATCGGGTCGTCGGTCGTGGCCGGACGCACCACGGTGTCGCCGGGCTGGATGGACCCGCTGGCGCGGTAGCGCGCGCTCAACCGCCGGGTCGCAGGAACCGGCCCTCGGGGTCCCACCGGCGCAGCCGCTCGACGTGGGCGGGGTCCGGTGGGCCGAGCTCGGCGACCTCGTCGGCCACGTGCAGGTCCCACGGGCACAGCGACCGCACGTGCGCGACCCGGTCGGCGACCGACCCGGGGCCCGCCGCCACCGCCACCAACGCCAGCTCGTCCTCGGCGTCGCGCTCGAAGAGGGCGAGGTCGGTCACCAGCGCCCGGACCCGGACGCCCGGCGAGGTCACGTAGGGGACGTCGGCCACGGCCCGGCGACGGGTCAGGGTGGACATGACGACCACCTCGTCGGCGGCGGAGGCCACGTCGTTGCCGCCGCCCGAACCCACCAGGAAGACCGAGTCCCCGATCACCGTGGAGTTGATGTTGCCGTGCCGGTCGATCTGGGCCGCCCCCAGGCAGGCCAGCAGGGTGGTGCCGGGACCGCCCACGAGCGCGCCCAGGACCTGCTCGGCGTCGCCCAGCATGGTGGCCGTCGGGAAGCTGCGGTGGTTGAAGATGAACGGATCGGCCGGCGTCGGCCGGTAGCCCCACAGGCCGAGCTCGGCGGCCAGCACCGCATGGGAACCACGTCGGTGGGCCAGGTCGACGGCCAGCCAGGCGGCCAGGTTGGCCACCCCGGCGCCGGCCAGGACGGCATCGGCGTCGAGGGCGATCACCCTGTCGGCCAGGTAGCGGGCGCCGTGCACGGCGGCGATCTCCCAGGGGACGGGCTCGGCGGCCAGGTCGGGGGGGTGTGCGGCCTCGTCGTCCCGCCACGAGTCGGGCTCGGCCCGGCGCCGCAGCCCGGCGACCCGGTCCGGGCCCAGTCGTTCCACGTACGCCTCCTGGGTGGCCGGTCCGAGCACCCACTCCTCGATCCAGCGGTCGTACCCGTCCCCGTGGCTGGCTGCCCGGGCCTCCGCCCAGAATTCGAGGTCCTCGCCGTAGGGCTCGACCGGCAGGTCGCGGGCGAACAGCCCGCCGGGGTGTGCTCCGAGCGGGGTCTCGGCCACGGCCAGGACCCGGTGGGCGGGAACCTGTACCAGGTGCGACCACGGACGGATGTCGTCGACCACCCGGTCGACGGTGGCCACCACCCCCCGCCGGGCGGCCAGCGCCCCCCACACCCCCTCGAGGCCGGGGGGCTGGAAGGCGAGATTGCCGGCCCGGTCGGCCACGGGGGCGTGGAGCAGGGTGATGTCGGGGGTGTAGGCCTCGAGCAGGCCCACCCGGCCGAAGGGGGTGTCCACCTGGGTGTAGCCCGGGTTGTCGGCCATCGAGGACCCGGCCAGCGAGCCGGTGGTGACTGCGGGCAGCCCCCGCGCCGCCGCCTCCAGCCTCTGGAGGAAGGTGAGGAACGACCAGTGCTCGACGGCCACCTCACCGCGGAGGTACGCGTCGGAGAAGTTGGGGTTCGGCGAAAAGCTGGGGAAGACGTCCCCGGAGTAGCCGGTGACCACCTTGTCCACCAGGCCGCCCCGGAAGAACAGGGCCCCCAGGCTGGACAGACTGAGCATGACCAGGGTGAAGTGCGGGTCCCGTCCCCACCAGTGGCGGACCAGGTGACGGGCCGCCGCCGTCCAACGGGTGTGGTTGGTCACCACGTGGACGGCGTCACCGGCCCGTACGTGGGCCACCGCCTCGTCGAGCGAGCAGGTCTTGTCGGTCGGGGGGACGTCGCCGTGGGGGTCGCCGGCCGGACGTGGTCCGTCGGTGGGGGGTCCGGCCATGTCGGGCAAGCTAGCGGACGGGGTCCACGGATAGCATCCCGGGATGATCCGCTACGAAGTCGGTGGGGACCGGGTGGGACGCATCACCCTCGACCGTCCCGAGGCCCGCAACGCGCTGAGCATCGAGATGCGCGACGACCTGGTCGATGCCGTCCGGTCGGCCCGGGACGACGCCGGGGTGCGGGCACTGCTGGTCACCGGGACCGGTGACTCGTTCTGCGCCGGCATGGACCTGCGGGCCTCGACCGTGGCCTCTGCCGGCGGGTCGGGATTCGACCCCCGCTCCACCAGCGAGGCCCTGCGCAAGGGCGTACAGACCTTCATCCGCGAGCTGTGGGAGCTCGACAAGCCCACCGTGGCCGCCGTCAATGGGACCGCGGTCGGCCCCGGGGCGCACCTGGCACTGGCCTGCGACTTCGTCCTCACCCAGACCACCACGCGGTTCATCTGGTCCTTCGCCCGCTGGGGCCTGGTGGTCGATGCCGGGGGTGCCTACCTGCTCCCACGGCTGGTGGGGCTGCCCCGGGCCAAGGCCATGGTCCTGCTGGGCGAGGAGGTGGTGGGTGCCAGGGCCGTCGAGCTCGGTATGGCCTACCGGTGCCTCGACTCGGTGGAGGAGCTGGCGATCGCCGCCGACGAGCTGGCGGTGCGTCTGGCCCAGGGCCCGACCCGGTCGCTCGGGCTGTCCAAGCAGCTCCTCAACGCCAGCTTCGAGACGACCATGCCGGTGGCGCTGGACCGCGAGGCCCACTTCCAGGCACTGGGCACCGTGTCCCCGGAGATGGCCGAGGGAATGACGGCGTTCAAGGAGCGCCGTGCCCCCGACTTCATCGGCGCGTCCGAGTCGGCCGGGGACTGAACGGCACTCTGGCGACGGGTCGGCAAGGGCTGACATCGTCCCTGGCCAGGAGCACGTTCGCTCGGGTGGGGACCGGTCCGGATCAGGAGCGGGACAGCGTTTCGGGGCTAGTATTCCGCCGTGGCTGAATCCCATGAGACAGCCGCGGGTTACGACCCCGAGGCTGTGCGCGCCAAGTACCTGGCTGAGCGCGACAAGCGGCTGGTTCCCCACCGTGCCGACATTCGTGACCTGCGGACCGACGAGCACTTCGCCCGGTACCGGGCGGACCCGTTCACCCCGTACGTCGAGCGCGACCCGGTGTCCGACGACGTCGATGTGGTGATCGTGGGTGGGGGGATCGCCGGGATCCTCGCCGGGGCGAGCCTCCGCAAGGCCGGTGTCGAGCGGATCCGCATCATCGACCAGGCGGGCGGCATCGGTGGGACCTGGTACTGGAACCGCTACCCGGGGGTGATGTGTGACATCGAGTCGTACATCTACCTGCCCATGCTGGAGGAGCTGGGCTTCATCCCGTCGCACCGGTATGCGTTCGGCGAGGAGATCCTGCACCATCTCGAAGCCGTCGCCGAGCGGTCCGACCTGGTGGACGACGCCCTCTTCCACACCGGGGTGACCGTCGCCCAGTGGCAGGAGGACCCGGGTCGGTGGCGGATCGACACCGACCGGGGTGACCAGGTCACCTGCCGCTGGTACGTCCTGGCCGTCGGCATCCTGAACCTCATGAAACTGCCCGACATCCCCGGCATGGAGGAGTTCGCCGGGCATTCGTTCCACACGGCCCGGTGGGACTACGGGTACACGGGCGGAGGCCCGGGCGAGCCCCTCACCGCCCTCGGGGACAAGACGGTCGCCCTCCTCGGTACGGGGGCGACCGGCATCCAGTGCGTCCCGCCCCTGGCCGAAGCGGCGAAGCAGCTCCTGGTGTTCCACCGCACGCCGTCGGCCATCGGGGAGCGGGGCAACCGGCCGACCGATCCCGACTTCGGCCGGACCCTCGAACCGGGTTGGCAGCGGGCCCGTATGGACAACTTCCAGGCCATCATCATGGGTCGGCCCGTGGAGGCCGACCTGGTGGACGACGGGTGGACGCACGACTACGCCCGGACCCGCAACGTCCGGCGGCAGCAGGGCACGGCGATCGAGGAGTACCTGCGCAACGTCGAAGAGGTCGACTACGAGGTCATGGAGGCACACCGCCGGCGCGTCGAGGAGCTGGTGGTGGAACCGACCACCGCCGAGGTCCTGAAGCCCTACTACCGCTACATGTGCAAGCGCCCCTGCTTCCACGACGAGTACCTGCCCGCCCTGAACGGCGCCAACGTCACGGTCGTCGACTGCCCCGGTGGGATCGAGCGGATCACCGATCGGGGCCCGGTCGTCGACGGCCGCCAGTACGACGTCGACTGCATCGTCTACGCCACGGGATTCGAGGCGGAGGTCACCCCGCTCTATCGCCGCTTGGGCCACGAGGTCATCGGCCGGGGAGGGATCACCCTGGCCGGGAAGTGGGCCGACGGTGCCGCCAGCCTGTTCGGGATGATGAGCCGCGGGTTCCCGAACATGTTCGCCATGCCCGCCCCTGGGCAGCAGGCGGTGGTGACCGTCAACTACACGCAGCTGGCCGTGCTCGGGGCCGAGTTCGTCGGCGGCGCCGTGCGGCAGCTCGAACAGAAGGGTGTCGGGGTGTTCGACGTGAGCGCCGAGGCCGAGGAGGCGTGGACGCAGGAGATCGTCGCCTCCTTCGTCGACGCCAGCGCCGTACTGTCCGCATGCACGCCGTCGCGCATCAACTTCGAAGGCCATCCCGAGGAGATGAACCCCCGCAACGGCAATTACGGCCGGGGGCTGGGGGACTGGTTCGCCTACCGCGAGCTGCTCGAGGGTTGGCTCGAGGCCGGGAACCTCGAGGGTCTGGAGCTCGAGGTCCGGCCGTCGGTGCCGTGAGCGGTCGGCAGCGGGTCGCCGTGGTCACCGGCGGTGGAGGTGGGATCGGGGCAGGTGTCGCCGAGCAGCTCGGCCGCGACGGGTGGTTCGTGGTCACCGTGGACCCGCTCGTGACCCTCGACGGGTCCGAACGGCTTCCGGAGCCCGAGGAGACCACGGCCGGTCGCATCGTGGCCGCAGGTGGTTCGGCACGGGCCTCGTCGGCGTCGGTCACCGACGCCGAAGCGGTCCGCAGCCTGTTCACCGAGCTCGTCGACGAGCACGGCGGACTCGACGCCGTGGTCAACGTGGCCGGGATCACCCGGCAGACCTACTTCGGGAAGGGTTCCGAACAGGACTGGCTGGCCGTGCTGGACGTGCACCTGGCGGGCTACCGCAACGTGCTCGACGCCGCACTGCCCCTCATGGCCGACGCCGGGCACGGCCGGATCCTCGGCGTCACTTCCGGATCGGGGTGGCGGGAGGCCGATGCCGGTGCGTACAGCTGTGCCAAGCGGGCCGTCGCCGCCCTCACGTGGCAGTTGGGTCGCCGGGCACCGGCGGGAGTGACCGTCAACGCCATGTCGCCCATCGCCGCCACCCGGATGATGGCCTCCGCGCTCGAGCGCGCCCGCAAGGCGGGCCGATCGGGTGGGGGTGGGATCTCCTTCCTCTCGGTGGCGAGCCCCGAGGACCTCGGTCCCATCGGTGCCTACCTCGTCGGTGACGGATTCGGGTGGTGCTCGGGCCGGGTGCTCTTCGCCGGCGGACCCGAAGTGGCGGTCATCGACGAGCCCCGGCTCATCGAAGTGGTGCGAACCGACCCCGTCGTATCCCTCGCCCGGGTGCTGGACGCCGTCGTCCCCGCCCTGGCCGAGGCCGAGGCCCGGCAGGCGAGCGGCGGCGGCGGCAACAACCGGTTCGGTCCGATCTTCGACGAGCAGGCCGACCCCGGGGTCACAACGCCGCCGGTGCGGTCCTGTGCCGTCGTCTCCGACCGCCCGCTCCTGGCCGCCACCATCGCCGCCGAGCTCGGGTCCCGGTCCGTCCGGTGTCACTCCGTGGATCCGGTTCGCGGCTTCGGGGACGCCGCCGATGCCCTGCGCTCCCTGGCCGCGGCGACCGGCCCGATCGATGCCGTCGTGGTCGCTGTCGCCGGTCGTCCGGCGCCGGCCGCTCCGGCGTCGGCCGTTCCGGCGGAGGGCTGGGAGCAGGTACTCGCCGAGCACCGGGACATCGTCGACCACCTCCACACCGATGCGGGATGGGCCCGGGCGACCGCCGACTACGCGGCCGACGCCGCACGCCCGCTACGACTGGTGACCCTCACGGACGCCACCACGACGGGTGGCCGTAGTCGGGCCCAGGCCTCGGCCCAGCACGCCCGGGTGGCCGCCGGTGCCACGGAGGGGCGCGTCACGGCCTTCGCCGTCGGCCTCGAGGCCGACGAGGAGGTCGTCGGCCGAACGGCAGGCGGACTCGTCGCCCACCTGCTCGACCACCCCGAGGCCGGTGCGCTGGCCGGCGCGGAGCTGGTCGTCGGCGACGGATGGCTCGGGCTCCGCAGCCATCCCCGACCGGTCGGCAGCATCACCTACGGTGGTCCCGCACTACCCGACTGGCTCGACGGGAGCCTCCGCGAGATCGTCGGCTCCACCCGCCCCCCGTCGGGAGGGGCCCGGAGATGACGGACCGTCCCGTCCGCGTCGTCGATGCCCATGTGCACCTCTGGGACCCCGCACGTACGGACTGGTACCCGTACCTGTCCCATCCCCAGGGGCCGCAGACGGCGGACACCTCGCGGATGTACCGGCCGTTCGATGCGGACACCTATCGGGCCGAGTCCGCCCGCTGGAACGTCGAGAAGTTCGTCAACGTCGCCGCCGCCACCGGTGTGCACTCGGTCGAGGAGACCCTCGAGCTGGACGGCGAGGCTCCGGCCAGGGGAGGACCCGACGCCATCATCGGAGGCATCCCCCCGACGGACACGGTGGCCGAGGCCGTCGAGCTCCTCGAACGGCAGATGGCCGCGGCGCGCTTCCGGGGTGTCCGACCCATGGGCCGCTATCCGGGCCCCCTGCCCGATCCCGGGGTGCTCGGCGCCCTGCAGGAGCGGAACCTGGTGTTCGAGCTCATGACGCACCCCGACCAGCTCCGGGTGGCGGCGGAGGGGCTCGCCGGCTTCGGCGAACTGGTGGTCGTGGTGGAGCACACCGGGTGGCCCCGATCGGGAACCGCCGAGGAGCGAGCGCTCTGGCGCGACGGCATCGAGGCGTTGGCCGCCCTGGGATCCAACGTGGTGTGCAAGCTCTCGGGACTGGCGATGCCGATGGAGTCCATGAGTGTCGACGCCTTGGCGCCGTGGATCGAGTACGCCATCGAGGCCTTCGGCGCCGACCGCTGCATGTTCGCCAGCAACTTCCCGGTGGACGCCATGTACGGGACCTTCGACCAGCTCTACGGCGTCTTCGGCGATGTCACCGCCGGACTCGACGATGTGACCCGCCTGAAGCTCTTCGCCGGGAACGCGGAGCGCGTCTACCGCTGTTAGCCGGCCGGGGCCCGCCAGGCCAATGACCGGCCGTGGCTCTGGACGAACGCCAGCACCTCGGCCCGGGCCGCTGCCCCGCCCCCGAAGGTCACACCGCTGAGCACATCGCTCTCCGGGCTGCCCGGCGGCGGTACCTCCTCCCCGTCCAGGAGGTCGACCACCCCGGGGGCGTCCATGCACAGCCAGACCAGCGGGCGGCTCCGGCCGACGGTGGCCAGGAGGTCGACATAGGCCCGGCGCTGCTCGAGGGAGAAGTAGGCGAACGACCAGGAGTTGAGCACCACGACCCGCCCCTCCCCCAGACCGGCCAGCACCCCGGGGAGCGTCTCGAGGGCATCGCTCCGCAGGACGGGCGGCGGGTCGGCGCGACCCAGCTCGATGGCGCCGGCCGTCCGTTCGAAGCGGCCGGTACCGGGCCATACGCAGGCCAGCAGCCACCGGGCATCCTCGGGGTCGGTGAGATCAGGGGGGTCCAGATCGATCCCGATGCGGCCTGCGATCACCGGCAACGACGGGGTCACCGGCGGCGAGCCACCCTCCACCCTGCAGTCGATCCTCACCGGGGAGTCCCCGGGCCCGGTGGCCCCGAACGCCCCGTAGTCCAGTCGGTACCCGTCGCAGCGCAGGTTGAGGCCGGCGCTGCAGCCGACGTCGACCAGCTGCACCGCCTCGCCGGCCGCCGCCCAGATGAGGGCGGGGCCGAGCAGGGCGCTGCGCCCGACCTCGTTGGTCTGCACCGTGCGGGTGTCGAGCACCTCCAGGAGGGCACTGCGGTGCCCCAGGCAGAGGTCGCGGAAGAGCGGTGGGGCGGCCGCCGACGAACGACCGGCGTAGACGTCGGCGAGCGGATGTTCGACGCCACGCAACAGGAGGTGGTGGGCACCGGCCAGCAGCATCGGTGGCAGGTGGGCGTGGGGTCGGGCCGAGTGCTGCAGCGACAGCAGTTCGCGGTCTTCGGCCACCGAACGGGCGATGTCGTCGTAGAGCGGGCAGTAGCCGGCCATGATCCCGTCGGCGAACCACCGCCACAGTTCGGCCAGCTCGTCGAGGGCGTCCCCCACCCGGGTCACGTTACCGGCTCGTGCGTTCAGGGGGAGGTCCTCCGTCGCCATCGGGTGGGGCCGGGGCCCGGATCACCCGGATCGGACGCGCCCCGATTGCACCGGGGTGGGTGCGACGCCTACAATTTCCACGGCAGGCGATCGGTGGTAGGCAGGAGGGATGGCGTCAGCGGGGACCGAGGGTGACCGCATGCAGGCGGGCACCGAGGCGAGCCAACTGCGCAAGCTGGTGGACGTGCTGCGCGGTGAGCTCGAGGAGAGTGCGGCGCTTCTGGTCTCCGAGCGACAGCGCTGGGCCGCCGAGCGCGAGGCCGATCGGACGCAGGCCCGCGAAGCGGTCGACGCCCTGCGGGTCGAGCTCGAGGCGTCGGTGCGCGAACGGAGCGCAGCCGTGCAGGCGGCGACGGCGCAGTCGGCGGACGAGGTGGCACAGCTGAAAGCGACGGTGGAAGAGTTGCGGAATACCCTCATCGTGGAGGACGCGGAGGCGACGAGGGTCCGCGAGTCGCTCGAACGCGCCTTCCGCGACGAGCGCCAGCAGTTGCACGGAACCATCGACACGCTGCGCACCCGACTCGAGGCGGCCGATGACGACTGACATGTCCGACGGCACGAGCGTCGCCGAGCAGGCGAAGCGCCTCCATTTCGCCGAGACCCTGCTGCTGGTCTCCCGGACGGTCTCGGCCATGGAGACCCTCGACGAGGTGCTGGCCGCGCTCATCGACATGACCGTCCGCGAGACCGACTCGGACCGCGGGACCTTGTTCCTCAACGACCCGGCGACGGGAGAGTTGTACTCGCGGGTGCTACAGGGTGATCAGACGCTCGAGATCCGCTTCCTCAACGACGTCGGGATCGCCGGCCGGGTGTTCTCGACGCGTGAGTCGCTCGTGATCAACGATGCGTATGCGGATCCGCGCTTCAACCGCGATATCGACGAGCTGACGGGGTACACGACGCGCAACGTCGTGTGTGCGCCGATCAAGACGGCACGTGGTGACGTGATCGGTGTCGCCCAGGTCCTGAACAAACGTTCGGGCGACTACGAGCTCGAGGACCTCGACCTGATCGAGGCCATGACCAGCCAGGCATCGGCGGCCCTGGTCAGCGCCTCCCACCTCGAGGACGTCGACGCCCGACGCACGGAGGAGATGGAGTTCCTCCGACTCGTGTCGGACATCACCGCGGAACTCGACCTCGACACGCTCCTGCAGCGGGTGATGGCCGAGGCCACCCGCATGCTGCGGGCCGAACGGTCGACGTTGTTCCTGCTGGACGAGCGCACCGACGAGCTCTTCGCCCGGGTCGCCGAGGGCGATTCGGTCGGCGAGATCCGATTCCCGGCGACGGCCGGCATCGCCGGCACGGTGTTCCGCACGGGTGACAGCATCAACATCGCCCACGCCTATGCCGATCTGCGGTTCAATCCCGAGTTCGATCGCCAGACCGGGTTCTTCACCCGTTCGATCCTCTGCGTACCCGTGGTCAGCAACGACGGTCGCATCATCGGTGTGACCCAGGTGCTGAACCGGCGGGGCGGTCCGTTCACCGCTGAGGACGAACAGCGGCTCAAGGCGTTCACCGCCCAGGTGTCCATCGCGTTGCAGAACGCGAAGCTCTTCGACGACGTGCAGAACATGCGCAACTACAGCGAGGCGATGCTCGCCAGCATGTCGAACGGCGTCATCACCCTGGACAAGGCGGGCACGGTCGCCACGTGCAACGACGCCGGTGGGCGCATCCTGGGGGCCGATGCCGCGTCGATCGTCGGACGCCACTACTCGAGCGTGTTCGGGGACGCCGACGCCATCATCGGCGCCATGGTGGCCCGGGTGGCGGACGGCACGATCCGCAAGCCGGAGCTGGCCATGGACGTCGACATCCAGCGGCTCGCCGATGCGGGCTCCGATGCCAACGGCGACGTCGTATCGGCGAACGTGAGCGTGCTTCCCCTGATCGGTGGCAACAGTGACCACCTGGGGACGATGATCGTGACGGAGGACATCAGCGGCGAAAAGCGGGTCCGCACCACCATGGCCCGGTACATGGATCCCGGCCTTGCCGATCAGCTCGTCCGAGGGGACGAGGACATACTCGGCGGCAAGAGCGTCGAGGCCAGCGTGCTGTTCTCCGACGTGCGGAGCTTCACCTCTCTGGCCGAGGAACTCGGGCCGCAGGCGACGGTCACCCTCCTGAACGACTACTTCACGATCATGGTCGAGTGCATCCAGATGCAGGGCGGCATGCTCGACAAGTTCATCGGCGATGCGATCATGGCCGCCTTCGGCCTGCCGGTCGCGCACGACGACGACGCCGACCGCGCCGTGCAGGCCGCGATCTCCATGATCTCGTCGCTGTTCGAGTGGAACGAGACACGCGTGCACGACGGCCGTCGTCCGATCGACATGGGCATCGGTATCAACACCGGGACGGTCGTGGCGGGCAACATCGGGAGCCCGAAGCGCATGGACTTCACCATGATCGGTGACGGTGTGAACCTCGCGTCGCGACTCGAGAGCGCCTGCAAGCAGTACAGCGCCCGCATACTCATCAGTGAGTACACCCTCGGGCAGCTCCGGGGCGTGTACCGCACCCGTGAGGTCGACCACGTGGTGGTCAAGGGCAAGACCCGTCCCGTTGCCGTGTACGAGATCCTCGACTACCACACCCCGCAGACCTTCCCCAACCTCATGGACGCCGTGAACCACTTCCGGGACGGAATCGAGAAGTACCGGAGCGGCAACTGGCAGCGCGCCATCGACGCGTTCGGTGAGACCCTCCGGGCGAACCCCGACGACGCCCTGGCGAGTACGTACATCGAACGGTGCCTCGTCCTACGGGAGGACCCCCCCGCCGACTGGAACGGCATCTGGGTGATGACGTCGAAGTAGTCGGCGGCCGTCGGTGGTCGGCTGCCCAGCAGGGCCCCGCCCGTCCGCCGACGGCGTCAGGCGCCCGGGAGCGCGTCGAGGGCGAGGCAGCCGCGCACCGCGTCCTCGGCGGCCCGCTGCCGCGGCCAGGACGGCGTCGTGGCCCAGGCGCTCCAACCGGGGGAGTAGTTCGGGCTCGTCGGCGAGCAGGCGCCCGAGGGCGTCGAGGTCGAACGAGCCGTCCGACGCGGTCAGGGCCACCACCCGGGGATCGAGGAGCCCGTCGACCCACCGGTCGCTGATGCACCGGTGGACGGACCACGGACGGCCGCGTCCCTCGCAGACCCGGGCCACGGCGGCCGACTCCATGTCCACCCCGAGGGCGCCGTCGGCGAGCATCCGCCGGCTCAGCTCGGGGTCGAAGTGCACCTCCGCCGTGGTCACGAGCGTGCCGGTCCGACCCGCCCCCGTGGTGGATGCATGCCGATAGGTGGCGCCGGAGGCGTGGTCGACGACGAACTCGGGACGGAGCACCGTTCCCACCTCGACGCCGGGGTCGAGCCCCCCGCAGATCCCGACCACCATGACGTGGTCGACGGCTGCGTCCGTCGATGCCGACCCGTCGAGGAGTCGGGTCGTCGCCGCGGCCGCCGCCTCGGGCCCCATGCCGGTCCGCACCGCGGTCACCGTCGACTTCCCGAACCGCCCCGTCCAGGTGTCGTCGCCGTCGCCGGACGACCTCAGGCCGAAGGCGGCCACCACGGCGTCGAGTTCCAGGGGGAGGGGGGCGAGCACGGCGACGTGGCGCCGCACCCCGGTGGCCGGGGGATCAGACGACACCGTCGTCCTGGTACCGTTCGAGTTCGTCGGCCGTGAGTCCCACCAGACCGCGCCACACCTCGTCGTTGTGCTCGCCCAGCAACGGCGCAGGTCGCGGCGCGACGGGGACCCGCCCGTCCAGCCGCGGGACCGGCGCCTGCTGGCGGTGCGGCCCGGCCACCGGGTCGTCCACGGTGACCAGGTCGCCGCGGGCCGCCATGTGGGGATCGGCCAGGATGTCGGCCGCCGTGAAGGCCGTGGCCACGGGCACCTCGTAGGTGATGCACGCCGCCTCGACCTCGGCGGCCGTGTGCCCCGACGTCCACGCGGCCACCAGGTCGTTGATCTCGTCCGACCGGGCCGCCCGCTGGGCCAGGGTGGCCCATTCGGGATCGTCGGCCAGTTCGGGTCGACCCATCGCCGCACAGAGTCGGCGGAAATTGGTGTCCGATCCGGCCACCACGCACACGTAGGTACCGTCGGACGTCGGATAGTTGTCGAGCGGGGCCGAGTTGGCCATCCGATTGCCCTCACGGGCACGGGTGATCCCCAGGCGGTCCTGGGCGGCGATCGTCCATTCCAGGATGCGGAGCACGGACTCGGTGAGCGACGCATCCACCACGCCACCCCGGCCGGTGCCGTCGGGACCGTCCCGCCGGTAGAGGGCGGCGGCCACCGCCGAGGCGGCGAAGGTGCCGGTCAGGTAGTCCGAGACGGACAGGCCGGGCCGCACCGGGGGGCGGTCGGGGTAGCCGGTCAGGTGGAGGAGGCCGCCGTAGGCGATCCCCATCCGGTCGAGTCCGGTCCGCCCGGAGCGCGGGCCGTCCTGGCCGAACACACTGATCCGGGCCCACACCAGTCGTGGGTCGCAGTCGTCGGGGCCGATCCCCCAGCGCTCCATGGCGCCGG
The DNA here is from genome assembly GCA_963841925.1 of uncultured Acidimicrobiales bacterium. Taxonomy (GTDB): domain Bacteria; phylum Actinomycetota; class Acidimicrobiia; order Acidimicrobiales; family RAAP-2; genus Bog-756. The sequence continues at coordinate 133,735 of CAWJER010000014.1, read as the reverse complement.
GTCGGAAGTTCTCGCAGACCACGTCCGCTGTGGCCGCCAGGCGGCGGAACAGGTCCTGGCCTTCGGGTCGGCGCAGGTCGAGCGTCACACCGCGCCGACCGCGGCCCTCGACCGCCCACCACATCGAGTATCCCGGTCCGTCGTCGCCGGTCGGGGCGAACGGCCCGATGGTGCGCATGAAGTCGCCGCCCCGTGGGTCCTCGACCTTCACGACGTCGGCCCCCAGGTCACCGAGGAGCCCGGCGCAGAACGGCGCACTGATCCGGGTCCCGACGTCGATCACCCGGACCCCGGCCAGCGGAGGCCGGTCGCCTCCGTCGCCGGCTTGTCCGGACCCGTCGTCGACCTCAGTCACGGTGCTCGGCGAAGACCTCGGACATCGACGACTTGGCCCGGCGCGCCTCGAGGGCCGACGTGGCCGTCTCGGTGTTGTGCATCCAGTGGTGGGCCATGAAGTGGTACTTCCACGACGCCTCCTTGCCCATCAGGGTGGCCGTGTTGTTGAGCGAGTCCTTGACCACCTGGGCGGTCACCGGCGGCACGAGGGCCACGCGGTCGGCCAACTCGTCCACCCGCTGGGTCAGCTCGGCCCTCGGGACGACGCGGTTGACGAGACCCAGCCGCCACGCCTCCTGGGCATCCAGCTTCTCGCCGGTCCACAGGAACTCCTTGGCCTTTCGGATGCCCAGCTCCCAGGGCTCGACCAGGAGCTCCACCCCGGCGCCGGTCATCCGCAGCACAGGATTCTGGAAGGTGGCGTCGTCGGACGCCACGATGAGGTCGCACATGCAGGCCAGCATCAGGCCTGCGGCCACACAGGCGCCCTGGACGGCGGCGACGGTCGGCTTGCGGAAGTGGTAGATCCGCTGGCAGCGCTCGAAGTACATGACCTGCTCGTGTCGGAACTTCCCCTCCGGTGTGTCGCGCATGCGCCGCCATTCGTCGGGCTCGGTGTCGCCCACCAGGGCCTTCAGGTCGTGCCCGGACGAGAAGTGCTTGCCCTTGCCGGCGAGCACCACCACCCGGACCTCGTCGTCGGCATCGGCCCGGTCGAAGCAGGCATCGATGCCGTCGATGAGCGCGGTGTCCTGGGCGTTGGCCACCTCGGGCCGGTTCATGGTGATGGTGGCCACGTGGCCACGCGTCTCGTACAGCACCACGGGATCATCCACGGGTGGCCACGTCCCCCTTCTTCGGATCGCTCGGTTCGTCTCGGGTGCCGGGACCGGCCGCCGCCCGGGCGGGACGGGGCAGTCCGAGGACCCGTTCCCCCAGTATGGTCCGCTGGATCTCGTTCGTCCCGGCCCACACCGAGGACGCCTGGTAGTAGAGCCACGAACGCTGCCAGCTGCCGTCCCCCACGGCGTCCTCGGCCCCCTTCCACAGTGGTGCGGACTCGCCCACGACGGCCAGTGCGGTGTCGTGGAGCCGCTTGCTCATCTCGCTCCAGTAGAGCTTGAGCGCGCTGCCCTCCGGTCCGGGGTCGAGTCCCTTGGCCAGGCGGCTGACGCTGCGCAGGTTGTGCAGCAGGAAGATGCGGACTTCCACGTAGGCCTCGGCCAGCCGCTGTCGGAGTCGGACGTCGTCGAGGGCGCCGTTCGAGGCGGCCAGGGCGAGCAGCTCTTCCAGGAGCTGCATGTGGATGACCAGTTGGCGCGGGTTGGTCCCCCGTTCGTGGGAGAGGGTGGAGTTGGCCACCGACCACCCGTCGTGGGCCGCGCCGACGAGCCGATCGGACGGGACGAACACCCCGTCGAGGAAGACCTCGTTGAACTCGGCCTCCCCGGTGAGCTGTACCAGTGGACGGACGTCGACCCCGGCGGCGTGCATGTCCACGACCAAGTAGGAGAGGCCACGGTGCTTGGGGGCGTCCGGGTCCGAGCGGGCCAGGCACACCCCCCAGTCGGCGAACTGGGCGTAGGAGGTCCACACCTTCTGCCCGTCGAGCACCCAGCCGCCATCGACCGGGGTGGCCCGCGTGGTGACGCCGGCCAGGTCGCTGCCCGCCCCGGGCTCGCTGAACAGCTGGCACCAGAGCTCGTCGGCGCTCAGGATCCCCGGCAGCCACCGTCGGCGCTGCTCCTCGGTGCCGTGGGCCAGGAGGGTGGGGCCCGCCAGGTTCACCCCGATGCGGCCGACCAGCTCGGGGGCCCGGGCCCGGGCGAGCTCCTCCTGGACGATGAAGTGCTCGGTGGGACCCGCGCCGCGGCCGCCGTAGGCCTCGGGCCACGTGACGCCCACCCACCGGTCGGCGGCCAGCTGCGCCTGCCACCTTCGGCCGAAGGCGACTTCGTCGGCCAGGTCGTCGAACCGGGGCGGGAGCCCCTTGCCGTACTCCCACGGGAGATGGACCCGGAGCCACGAACGGATGTCGGACCGGAAGGCGGTCTCGAGGGTGCTCGGACTCAGATCCACGGGCACCACTCGATCGGCGGCATCGCGGTCATACTATCCAGCTATGGACTTCGATCTCTCGGTCGACCAGGCGGCGCTCCAGGAGGAGGCCCGCCGGCTGCTCGACCGGTACTCGGGACCCGCGGAGGTCCGTGCCCACCTTGCGTCCGGCGCCACTTACGACTCGAAGCTGTGGTCGGCCATGGCCGACCAGGGGTGGACGGCGGTGGCCGTCGCCGAGGACCGGGGTGGCCTCGGCCTCGGGTGGGTCGACGCGGTCGTCCTTCTGGAGGAGATCGGCCGGCACACCTCGCCCGTCCCCTACGCCCCCCAGCTGCTTGCCCTCGACGCCCTCGTCGGGCACGAGTCCCACGCCGACCTGGTCTCGGCAATGATCGACGGGTCGGTCACCGCCGCGGTGGCCTGGTCCGGTCGACCCGACACGCTGGCGTGTGACGGCGAGGGAACGCACGTCGAGCTCTCCGGACGGTTGGGGCCCCTCGAGGGGGCCGCAGTGGCCGACGCCGCCGCCGTGGTCGTACCCGACGCCGTGTACCTGGTCGACCTGGCCGCCACCGGCCGGCCCCGCCCCGAGCCGGCCATGGATGTGACCAGGACCCTGTCGTGGCTCACCCTCGACGGCACTCCGGCCAGCCGACTGGGCGGAGCGCCCGAGGCGGCCCGCCTGGGAGCACTGGGAGCGCTGGTCTCGTCGGCGGAGCTGCTCGGGGGCTCGGCCCGGGTGCTCGAGCTGGCCACGCAGTACGCCAAGGACCGGATCCAGTTCGGCGCACCCATCGGCAGCTTCCAGGCGGTCAAGCACCGGTGCGCCGACATGCTGGTCGACGTGGAGGGAATGCGGTCGGCCACGTGGTACGCGGCGTGGGCGGCATCCACGGGCGAGCCGGGCTGGGAGCTGGCGGCGTCGACGGCCAAGGTGTGGTGCGCCGAGGCCTCGAAGCGGGTGATGGCGTCGGGCCTCCAGGTCCACGGGGGGATCGGGTTCACCTGGGAGCACGACCTGCACCTGTTCATCAAGCGGGCCCAATTCTCCCAACTGGACTTCGGCGATGCCGCCTTCCACCGGAGCACCCTGGCCACCGGGCTACGCCGGTCGGTGCTGGCCGGCAACGGCGTGATCTGACCGTGGGGACCTTCCACCGATGACCACCCCGCCCGTGGGGGACGCACCCGGCCTGGGCGAGGCCGCCCTGCCTGCCGAGAGCGCGGCCGCGCTCCTGCGGCGCAACGCCGCCGCCCCCGGCATCGGCGACCGGCCGGCCGTCCGGTTCGAGGGCCGGGTGGTCAGCCACGCCGAGTACTACCGGGAGTCCTGCCGGTGGGCCAACCTCTTCCTCGACCGCCGACGCCCCGGCCGCCCGCTCCACGTCGCCGTCCTGCTGGACAACATCCCCGAGTACCTCTTCGCGTTCGGCGGTGCCGCCCTGGCCGGGGCCACCGTGGTCGGGGTCAACCACACACGCAGCGGTGCCCACCTGCTGCACGATGTGAGCCACACCGACTGCGGCCTGGTGGTGTACGAGCCGCGCCATCACGACCTGATCGCCCCCGTCCTCGACGAGCTCGACGACGTACTGGTGGTGGGGGACACGTTGGAGGCGGCCCTCGGTGAGGTGGACGACACGGACCCGCACGCCGAGGCCGACCTGGACCGGCCGTGGGCCCTGATCTTCACCAGCGGCACCGCGGCCGCCCCCAAGGCGGTCGTCTGCTCGCAGCGGCGGATCCTGGTGACCGGGAACCGCATGGGCCAGATGATGGGCGTCGGTCCCGACGACATCGGCTACGTGTCGATGCCGCTCTTCCACTCCAACTCGGTGATGGTGGGGTGGGCGCCGTCGGTGGTGGTGGGGGCGTCGGTAGGCCTGGCACGCCGGTTCACGGCGTCGGGGTGGCTCTCCGACGTGCGCCGGTACGGGGCCACCTACTTCAACTACACAGGCAAGCCGCTGGCGTACATCCTGGCCCAGCCCGAGCGGCCCGACGACGCCGACAACACGCTGCGTGTGGCCTACGGGAACGAGGGCGCCCCCCAGGTGGTCGAGGCCTTCGCCGAGCGGTTCGGGGTGCGCGTCATCGACGCCTTCGGCGCCACCGAGGGAGGCCTGGCCGTCACCCGGGTGGACGACGCCCCGCCGGGGTCGGTGGGCCGGGCCGGGCCGGAACTGAGGATCGTGTCCGAGGACGGCGAGGAGCTCCCGCGGGCCACGTTCGATGCCGCCGGTGCCCTGGTCGACCCGGTGGCGTGCGTGGGCGAGATCGTGAACACCTCGGGCATCGGCGTGTTCGAGGGCTACTACAACAACGACGAGGCCAACGCCCGAGCCACCCGCAACGGCTGGTACTGGAGTGGGGACCTCGGGTACCTCGACGCCGAGGGGTACCTCTACTTCGCCGGACGCAACGCCGACTGGATCCGGGTGGACGGGGAGAACTTCCCGGTCGGCCCCATCGAGACCGTGCTCTCCCGTCACCCGGACGTACTGGCCTGCGTCGCCTACGGCGTCCCCGACCCCGAGGCCGGTGACCGGGTCATGGTGGCGCTGGTCCTGCGCGAGGGCGCGGTGTTCGACCCCGTGGCGTTCGCCGGCTGGATCGACGGGCGATCCGACCTGAGCCCGAAGTGGCGGCCGACGCACGTCCGGGTGGCGACGGCCCTGCCGACGTCACCCACCAACAAGGTGCTGACGCGGACGCTGGTCCACGAGAAGTACCGACCGGACCGCACCGGGGGGGACGACCTGTGGTTCCGCCGAGCGCGGGGCGGACGCCTACCAGCCGTTCGGGTCGGACGAGGCCGACGCCCTGCACCGGCGGATGGACGAGTTCGGTCGCCAGCGGTTCTGGGACCTGTAGTCCCCGAGCGCTCGAGACCGACCTCCTGGCCGTCTGGGACCACGCGGTGGCGACCGGGTGGTCCGGGGGTCCACGCGTCACGGTTGTCAACCCGCCGTTGCTGAGGGAGAGTGGGGGAGGCGACGCGCTCCCGGGGGGGGACATGAAGACACGAGCAGCGGTTCTGTGGGGTCTGCACCAGGAGTGGCAGATCGAGGAGATCGACCTGGACGGCCCGAAGGCGGGCGAGGTGCTGGTGCGGTGGGAGGCGGCCGGGCTGTGCCACTCCGACGAGCACCTGGTCACCGGGGACATGGTCCCGGCCGCCGAGATCCTCGAGCAGTTCAACCTGCCGCCGAGCTTCCCCATCATCGGTGGTCACGAGGGGGCGGGTACCGTGCTCGAGGTGGGCGACGGGGTGCGGAACCTCCGGCCCGGCGACCACATCGCCGCCAGCTTCATCCCGGCCTGCGGGCGCTGTGCGTTCTGCGTCACCGGACGCACCAACCTGTGCGACCTCGGAGCCCAGGTGTTCGGTCCCGGTCAGATCGGTGACGGGACGGACCGCCACCACCTCGACGGGCGGGGTGTCCCGATCGTGGCCAAGCTCGGGACGTTCGCCGAGCACGGCGTCATCAACGAGGCCTCCGCCATCAAGGTCGACCCGGACCTGCCGATGACGGCGGTGGCCCTGGTGTCCTGCGGGGTGGCCACCGGCTTCGGATCGGCCCGCTACCGGGCCGAGGTGCAACCGGGTGAGACGGTCGTCGTCGTCGGTGTCGGCGGCATCGGCATCAACGCCGTCCAGGGGGCGCGCATCGCCGGGGCCCGCACCATCGTCGCCGTCGACCCGGTCGAGTTCAAGCAGAAGTCGGCGCTCGACTTCGGGGCCACCCACACGGCGGCGTCGATGGCCGAAGCCGTCCCACTGGTCACCGAACTGACCCGCGGGGTGATGGCCGACGCGGTGATCCTCACGCCGAGCGTCATGTACGGCGACCTGCTCGCCCCGGCCCTGTCGTTGACAGCCAAGGGCGGAACGTGCGTGGTCACCGCCGTGGCGCCGATGGACCAGGCCGAGGCGAGCCTCAACCTCTTCGAGCTGGCCATGTGGCAGAAGGAGATCCGGGGCGTGATCTTCGGCGGGGGGAACCCCCGCTACGACATCCCCGTGCTCCTCGAGCTCTACAGGTCCGGGCAGCTCAAGCTCGACGAACTCATCACCCGGACCTACCCCCTGGACCAGATCAACCAGGGCTACGAGGACATGCGGGCCGGCAACAACATCCGGGGCGTGCTCCTCCCCTGACCTGCGCCTCCCCGACCCGTGCCTCCGTGATCGGAGGTGCCCCGTCCGACCGGTGCGGACGACGGTGTCCGGCGGTCGGCCGCACCGCTACGGGTTGAAGTAGTACCGCAGCAGCAGCTCGGCCACGCACGCCGGCTTGGCCGCGCCCTCGACCTCGAAGGTCAGCTCGAGGGCGACCTGGACCCCATCGTCCCTCAGTGGCTCGGCGGCGACGAGGACGATCCCGAGGCGGAGCGTCGACCCGACCGGGACGGGACTGGGGAACCGGACCTTGTCCAGCCCGTAGTTGACACCCATCCGGACGTTCTCCCAGTTCACGATGTCGTGGACCAGCATCGGCCCCAGCGACAGGGTGAGGTAGCCGTGGGCGATGGTCCCCCCGAACGGCCCGGAGGCGGCCCGTTCGGGGTCGACGTGGATCCACTGGTGGTCCCCGGTGGCCTCGGCGAACAGGTCCACCCGTTCCTGGGTGATCGGGTAGCCGGCGCTGTAGCCCAGGTGCTGGCCGATGAGCGGGGTCAGGTCGTCGACGGAAGCGATGGTGTGCATGCCCGAGCGTAACGCCGGGCCCCGACCCGGTGCCGGAGGGCGGAGCCGAGCGGGGTCCCCCGGGTGGGCCGTCGGCGGTACCATCGCCGGTGATCGGGGGCTCACCGGGGGAGGGACATGGCCGACACCACGCAGGACCACGCACCGCCCCGGTTCGACCCGTTCTCGGCGGAGTACTTCGACGACCCCTACGACCTCTACCGGCGGATGCGCGACGAGGCCCCCGTCTCGTTCAACGAGGAGTACGGGTTCTGGGCCCTGTTCCGCTACGCCGACGTGCGGGCCGCCCACCTGGACTGGCAGACGTTCACCAGTACCCACGGGCTCGACCTCTCCATGCTGGCCTCCGACCCCGAGCTGGTCCGGATGACCGGACTGATGATCGTGATGGACCCGCCGGAGCACGAGCGGGCCCGGACCCTGGTAGGCCGGGTCTTCTCCCCCCGGGCGGTCCAGGCGCTCGAGCCCATGGTGGCCGAGGTGATCGACGCCACGCTTGCGCCGTTCGACGACGCCGACTCGTTCGACGCCGTGGCCGACTTCAGCGGCCCCTTCCCGGTGGAGATCATCTGCCGGATGCTCGGGGTCCCCGAGGGCGAGCGCCAGCAGATCCGCCACTGGCTCGACCTCATGCTCGAGCGGCGCCCGGGCGAGCGTGACCCGACACCCGAGGGGATCGGGGCCGCCCTCGAATCTGTGTCCTACTTCCTGGAGCTGGTCCGAGAGAAGCGCCGGCGCCCGGGCGACGACATGACCTCCCGGCTGACCCAGGCGGAGATGGAACGGCCGGACGGACGACCACCCGACTCGACGACGACGAGATCGCCGGCTTCCTCAGCCTGCTCGGCGGCGCCGGCGCCGAGACGGTGACCAAGCTGGTGGCCAACGCCGTCGTGCTGTTCCACCGCCACCCCGACCAGTACGCCGAGGTGATCGCCGACCCAGGGAGGATCCCGGGTGCGGTCGAGGAGGTGTTGCGCTACTACCCGCCCTCGCAGTACCAGGGTCGCTACTCGGTGCGCGAGTCGGTGTACGGCGGGGTGACCGTCCCGGCCGGCCAGCCGGTCCTGTTGGTCACCGGATCGGCCACCCGCGACGAGCGGGCCTTCGACGCCCCCGACACCTTCGACATCGGCCGGGAGCCCAGCCTGGCCCTGGGGTTCGGCTTCGGGATCCACACCTGCCTGGGTGCCGCTCTGGCCCGCATGGAGAGCCGACTGGCCATCGAGGCGCTGGCCCGGCGCTGGCCCCGACTGGAGGTCGACGAGGGCGCCTGCCGGCGGGTGCAGATGTCCAACGTGGCCGGCTACTCCCGGGTCCCGGTGTACCGGGCCTCCTGAACGGCGCCGCCCGGGACGGCGGACGGGGCCCGGGGGTCGTTCCGGTGCCCGCGTCCGTGGGACGATGGGGCGTGGACGCGGAACGGGTGGTCTTCGCCGGATTCGAGGGTGTGCAGCTGGTGGCGGACGTCCGGGGCGACCCCGACGGCTGGCCGGTGCTCCTCCTGCATGGGGGTGGCCAGACCCGCCACGCCTGGGGCGAGGCGGCGGAGCGGGTCGCCGACGAGGGGTGGAGGACCGTCTCCCTCGACCTGCGGGGCCACGGCGAGAGCGACTGGGCCCCCCGGGGTGACTATTCGTTCACCGCATTCGGCGGTGACGTGGTGTCCGTGGCCGACCAGCTGGGCCGGCCCCCGGTGCTGGTGGGGGCGTCGCTCGGTGGACTGTCCGCCATCTACGCCGAGGGCACCAGCGACCGGGTGGTCTCGTCGGGCCTGGTGCTGGTGGACATCACCCTCAAGACCAACACCGAGGGGATCGAGCGGATCAAGAGGTTCATGGAGTCGGGCCTGGGTGGGTTCGCCACCCTGGACGACGCCGCCGCGGCCATCGCCGGCTACACGCCCGAGCGCACCCGTGCCGTCAACCCCGACGGATTGCGCAAGGTGCTCCGCGAACGGGACGGCCGCTGGTACTGGCACTGGGACCCGGCCTTCATCGGTCAGGGCCGCAACGAGGCGGCCGTACCCGACGTGCTGGTCGAACTGCTCGACACGGCCATGCACAACATCCGGGTGCCCACCATGCTGGTCCGGGGGCTCCTGAGCGACGTGGTCACACAGGAAGGTGTCGACCAGCTGCTCGAGTCGGTCCCCGGGGCCACCGTGGTGGACGTGGCCGGGGCGGCGCACATGATCGCCGGCGACCGCAACGACGCCTTCTCCGACGCCGTCATCGACTTCCTGCGTCAGCGCATCCTGCCGGTGATCGGGTAGCGGCCGCCGACCGGCCACGACCCACGGCCGGCCACTACCGCGGCCGTTCCGTCGTCACCCCCAGGGGGTGCCGAACCGGTCCCGGTGGGCCACTTCGGAAAGGGGCCGCCGACGCGGGGGGCCGAGTGGCCGGGCGGGCCAGCCCAGCGGCAGCACGGCCAGTGGGAGTACGTGGTCGGGCAGCTGGAGGATGGCCGCCAGGTCGGCGGCCTCGAGGGTGGCCAGCGTGGTGAGCGCCGATCCCAGACCGAGGGCGTTGGCCGCCAGCAGCAGGTTCTGGACGGCGGGGAAGACCGACGACGCCAGGGTCGACGGGTAGGCCACCGCGGTGTCGCCGCCCACAACCACCAGCACCGGGGCACCGGCCAGACCGGTCTCGGCCCCGGCGTCGACGTCGGCCAGCAGTCCGGGCGCCAGTCGTCCCTCCGAGTGCGGGCGGCCCGCCGCGCGCCACCTCCGGCGGGTCAGGTCGGCGATCGCCCGACGCACGTCGTCATCGCGGACCACGACGAACACCCACGGCTGCAGGTTCTCCGCACTGGGGGCGTGGGTGGCGGCGGTCAGGCAGCGGGTGACCAGGTCGTCGTCGACCGGTCGATCGTCGAATTGCCGGCAGGCCCGCTGGGCCAGGGCCACCTCGAAGTAACCGGGTGGTCCCTCCGGACCGACGCTCCGGCGGTCGTCGGGCACGGTGCTCACACTCCTTCGGGGCCGACGCGCCAGTCGTCGGCCGGGGGCATCGGGTGACGGAACAGGCGAGCGGCGTTCCCGGCCGCCAGCTTGCGCAGATCGGCGTCGGGCAACCCGCCGAAGACCCGGGCCACCACGGCCTGGGTGTCCGGCCAGGTCGAGTCGGCGTGCGGGTAGTCGGACTCGACCATGACGTGGTCGAGTCCGATGCGGCCCAGCAGCGGAACCATCGACGGGTCGTCGATGGTGCAGAACCAGAAGTTGCGGCCCAGCACTTCACTCGGACGCAGGTCGGAGTCCCAGGTGGCGCCCTCGTTGCCGGATGCCGAGTGGTCGAGGACGTAGTCGACCCGGTCCATCAGCATCGGCACCCATCCGATCCCACCCTCGGACAGGGCCACCTGCAGCGACGGGAACCGCAGGGCCACACCCGACCAGAGCCATTCGCCGGCGGCCAGCAGGGCGTTGACCGGGAACACCGTGGGCAGGAGGGCGAACGGTGGGCCCGGTGACGGCAGGGGCGCCCAGGCGGACGCCCCGGTGTGCAGGCACACCACCGTGCCCGTCTGCTCGCAGGCGGCCAGGAAGGGGTCCCAGTGGTCGGTGAAGATCGACGGGTAGCCGAGCTGAGCGGGAAATTCGGGGAAGCTCACCGCCCGGAACCCCCTGGCGGCATTGGCCCGCACCTCGTCTGCGGCCACCGCCACGTCGTCGAGCCAGGGGATCTGCAGGGGGATGATGCGTTCTGGATGGGTGCCGGCCCACACCTCGGCGTGCCACCGGTTCCACGCCCGGGTGCAGGCCAGGCCCAGCTCCTTGTCGTCGGCCCGGGAGAACACCGACCCGCAGAACCCCGCCACCAGCGACGGGAAGCAGAGCGAGGCCCAGATGCCGGCCCGGTCCATGTCGGCCACCCGGGCGTGGATGTCGAAGCAGCCCGGCCGCATCTCGTCGAACCGGGCCGGTTCCATGCTCCACTGGTCCCGGGGCCGGCCCACGACCGCGTTGAGCCCGACGTTGGGGTACTCGTGCCCCTCGAACAGCCAGAACTGGTGGCCGTCGGCCGCCTCGTGCACCCGGGGGGCCCGGTCGGCCAGCCGGGCGGGGAGCCGTCCCTCGAACAGGTCGGGGGGCTCGATCAGGTGGTCGTCGACGGAGATGACCGGCACCACGATGGGCCGAGGTTCCGGATCCGGTAGCAGCGTGCTCCCCACGGAGGTCGAGAGTAGCGTCGACGGTGGAGTCGAGCCGGGGGAACGATGATGGTTGTGCGAGCGCCGGGGCGACCGGCACCAGGGTGGACGACGGCGGGCGACGGGGCCTGCCGGGGGGAGCGGCAGTGATCGACCTGGTCGTCCGGGGAGGCACGGTGGTCGACGGGACCGGTGCACCGGCCCGCCGAGCGGACGTCGGTGTCGACGGGGGACGGATCGTGGCCGTCGGCCACGTCCACGACACCGCCGCCCGGGTGATCGACGCCGAGGGGGCGATCGTCGCCCCCGGCTTCGTCGACCTGCACACCCACTACGACGCCCAGCTGTTCTGGGACCCGAGTGCGAGCCCCTCGCCGCTGCACGGGGTCACCACCGTGTTCGGGGGGAACTGCGGCTTCTCGCTGGCTCCGGCCGGCCCCGAGCACGCCGAGTACCTGACCAGGATGATGGCCCGGGTGGAGGGGATGCCGCTGGCCGCTCTGCAGGCCGGGCTGGACTGGACGTGGGACTCCTTCGGCCAGTGGCTGGGCGGGCTCGACGGCGCGGTCGGGGTGAACGCCGGGTTCCTGGTCGGGCACTCCACCTTGCGCCGGGCGGTGATGGGGGAGGACGCCGTGACCGAGGAGGCCGGTGAGGAGCAGCTGGTCCGGCTCGAGGCAGCGCTGCACCGGGCGCTGTCGGAAGGGGCGATGGGGTTCTCGTCGTCCACCGCACCCACCCACAACGACGGCGACGGGCAGCCCGTCCCGTCGCGTGCCGCCGGCCCCGGTGAGCTCGAACGGCTGGCCGCGGTGGTGGCCGACCACCCGGGAACCACGGTCGAGCTGATCGTGCCCGGCTGCCTGAACGGGTTCAGCGACGACGAGATGGACCTGCTGACCAGGGTCTCCCTGGCCGCCAGGCGACCGGTCAACTGGAACGTGCTCGCCGCCACGGCCGGGAATGCCGCCGGCACGGCCCACCAGCTGGAGGCCTCCGACCGGGCGGCCCGGGCCGGCGGGCGGGTGGTGGCGCTGACGCTGCCCCACACCATGGCACTGCGGCTGTCGTTCGACAACGGCGCCATCCTGGAGGGCCTGCCGGGATGGAGGGAGTTCTTCGCCCGGTCGGTGGACGAGCGGCTGGCCGTGCTGTCCGACCCGGCGGCCCGCCGGGCGATGGACGACCGCGCCCAGTCCGACGAGGCCGGCATCCTCCGCTACCTGGCCGCCTGGGGTCGCCTGGTCATCGCCGAGACGTTCTCCCCGGCCAACGCCGGGCTCGAGGGACGCCCCGTCGGGTCGGTGGCCACCGACAGGGGACTGGACGCCTGGGACGCCCTGTGCGAGATCGTGGTGGCCGACCGGCTCCGCACCGGGTTCTCGGTTCCCATCCCCGAGACCGATGCCGACTGGGCGGCCCGGGCGGAGGTGTGGCGCGACCCGAGGGCGGTGGTCGGCGGCTCGGATGCCGGTGCCCACCTCGACACGATGTGCGGGGCCGTCTACTCCACGTCGCTGCTCGGCTACGGCGTGCGCCAACGGGAGCTCCTCGGCTTCGAGGAGGCCGTCCGCCTGCTGACCGACGTGCCGGCGCGGCTCTACGGGCTGATCGACCGGGGCCGGGTGGCCGAAGGCTGGTGGGCCGACCTGGTCGTCTTCGACCCCGCCACCGTGGGGCCCGGTCCGCTGCGCACCCGCGACGACCTGCCCGCCGGGGCCAACCGCCTCTTCGCCGGGGCCGAGGGGGTCGCCCACGTGCTGGTGAACGGGACGTCGGTGGTCACGGACGGCCTGCTCACCGGGGCGGTACCGGGGCGGGTGCTGCGCTCGGGGACCGACACGACCACGGTGCTGGCGAACACACCCGTCTGAGCGAACCGGCCCGTCAGCACGGTTCTGCGGATCCGAGCGGGGCCTACCGATGGCCTCGGGCGCACTGGCTCAGAAGAGATGCAGACCTTCACGGTCGGGGTGCAGGCAGCCGTAGGCCGGGGTGAGGGGCAGGTGGAGCGCATCGGCAGGTCCCGGCTCGGTTTCGCGCACCCAGGGGATGGTCTTCACGACGTGCATTCCCGTGACGACCAGGCCTTGCAGACCGTGATTCACGCCAGGATGGTGGGCCACCTTGAACTCGCAGTCGACGCTGCGCTCGCCTGCCATGATGATGCGCCAGACGCCCTTCACCTCGCCGGCCCGGTGCGAGTTCAGGCGATCTGGGGCAGCATGGATCCATGGCCCACGATCGCAGGTTCCGCTTCGCCGCACAGCTGAGCAAGGCGCCCGAGGGCACGGCCAAGAGCTGGGCCGAGCAGGCGCGCAAGGCCGAGGACCTCGGCTACAGCACGCTGCTCATGCCCGACCACTTCGGCGACCAGCTGGCGCCCGTCCCGGCCCTGGCCGCAGTGGCCGCGGCCACGACAACGCTGCGTATGGGTTCGCTCGTCTTCTGCAACGACTACCGCCACCCCCTCGTCCTGGCCAAGGAGGCGGCCACGCTGGACCTGCTCAGCGAAGGGCGCCTCGAACTCAGCCTGGGCGCCGGCTGGATGCGAACCGACTACGACGAAGCCGGTCTGACCTATGACCGACCAGCCGTCCGTGTAGACCGGTTCGAGGAGGCGGTCACCGTGATCAACGGGCTGCTGCGCACCGACGGCCCGTTCGACTTCCACGGCGAGTACTACGAGGTCCGGGGCCACACCCTGACGCCACGACCGGTGCAGCGACCCGGACCACCTCTCATCATCGGGGGAGGCGGCAAGCGTGTGCTCACCTTTGCCGCGCAGCACGCCGACATCGTCAGCATCAACGCCAACCTGCGCGAGGGAACGGGTGGCGTGGAGACGGCGGCCGATGTGACGCCCGATCGGACCCGCCGGAAGGTGGCGTGGGTCAAAGAGGCGGCGGGCGACCGCTTCGACGACCTCGAGTTGAATGCACTCATCGGTTTCGCCGTCGTCACCGACGACGCGGCAGGTCTGGCCGCCCAGATGGCGCCGGCCTTCGGCATCGGCCCGGCGGACGCCCTGCACGTCCCGGTGGCATTGGCGGGGACACTCGACGAGATGGCCGAGGAACTGCGGTGGCGACGTGAGGAGTACGGGATCTCGTACTGGTCGATCGAGTCCGACGCCTGGGAGACGCTGGGGCGGGTGGTGTCCGCACTGGCCGATCAGTGAGCCGTCGCACACAGCGCCCGGGCCCGCCTGACCTGGGTTGCCGAAGGTGGCAACTGACCCGGCCCTGGTCGTCGCCGGAGGGGCCCAGAGGTATCCACGGAGTGCGGGACGGTGACACCCTCGCGCCGGCAGGGGCAGGTCGGGGGCTCGGGCGAAGTAGAAGTTGAAGCGAGGGTGTGAGCCAGCTTCTTCCGGTCCTGGTCAGGCTCCGTCGACGTCCCTTCCCGGAATTGGCTCGCCGAGTGCCGCACGCCATTCGGGTGCCCCGAAGGCGTCAGCGAAATACTGCGTCTCGTGAACCACGTGCGGAAGTGCGAATTCCATGATGCTCACCGAGTAGGTGGGCACCCCGTCGTACGTGATGACGCACTCGCTCACCCATAGCTCTCCACCGCCGGTGATGCGGAGGACAGCGAAGTGCCGACTGGCTGGGTGCCCGCCACGTTGCGCCGAGATCGTTGGTCGGCCCCGGAAGCGCTCACCGGATTGGGGATAGTCCAGGATCGCGTCCGCCGCGTAGATGGCGTGCTCGGCTCGGTCGTCTCCGCGTTCCGATGCCCGCCAGTGTTCCTCGATGGCTGCCCTCGTTCGGGCGTCGGACTCCTGCGATGTATGCATTGGCGTTCGGTCGGAGACTCGTAGTCTGTCACCGACCTCGCCGGACGGCAACGAGGTGGTCGTCGAGCTGACGGTAGGGGGTGACGTTCCCGGAGATGTGGGGACGGTCCACTGGCCCCGTTGCCCCCACGATCCGCGCCGGTCGTAACCGTGACCGGGGACACCCGAACACTCGTAGATTCCCTCCATGGATACCCCTGGGAAGTTGATCGCGAACTGGACGAGATGCCGATATCTTCGAACACGGCCAGGGCCGAGTTCTGAGGCGATCCCGGTATGGTCGCTCGCTGGTCGCCGAAGCACGGACGATGGAGTTCGTCCGTGCACATGGCTACCCCGCCCCCGAGGTGTTCGAGGTCAGCGACGACGGGTGCGACCTCGTGATGGAGCGGATCGAGGGACCGACCATGGTGGATATGGGTGCAGCACGTCCCTGGCGCATCCGATCCATGGGAAGGGAACTGGCGGGGCTTCATGAGTCACTCCACCGTCTCCCGGCTCCCAGTTGGCTGCCCGAGGCACCATTCGGAGACGGCGGTCGACTGCTGCACATGGATCTGCATCCGCTGAACGTCCTCATGGGTGCCGAGGGGCCGATGGTCATCGACTGGACGAATGCGGCGAGCGGAGATCCTCTGGCCGATGTCGCGTTGACCTGGGCCTTGATCGCATCGGGTGAGGTGCCGACGGGTCGCCTGCAGTCCATGATTCTCGGCATGGGCCGGGATCTCCTGCTCAAGGCATTCCTGAAGCCGTTCCAAGGGGAGGCACTTCGGTCGACGCTGGTCGAGGCGGTCAAGTGGAAGTGCACGGACCGGAACATGAGTGCGATCGAGATCGACAGGATGCGTTCGCTCCTGTGAGTCCGAAGCCCCCGATGTTCCGGATTGCGACGCCGCACCCGGCGATCTGGGGCAGGGCGTGAGAACTCACCCCTTGTGGGTTCTCGTAGCGACCCGGTCCGCCGACGAGGCTTGGTTTCCCTGGCGGGCGGTGTGGCCGAGGTCTGCCTCTGAAAGCCGCCGCTTCTTCAACTCCTGGAGGTACTGGTCGATCCGCTGCCTCGATACCCCCCAGATCTCGCCCAGCTCACGTGGGCCGAGCCCGTCCTCTATGGAGCGCTCCATGAAGGCCAGTCGGAACTCGTGGCGGGCTCGGATCAGGTTCTCAATCCCGGTCTGAGTCGCTTCTCGCCTCCTGGCGACGGGGAAGCTCCGCAGCCCATCGGTGAATGGTCTGCCCGACTCGACCAGCTCCACGGCACGGCGCAGTGCCAGCTCGGTGGCAACAAGTTCCTCCCGTGCCGATTCACTGGCACGGATCAGCTCGTTGCAGGCGTCGATGACGTCCCTGTCCAGATCGCTCATCGCCCGATCTTAAGGACCCCACCTCACGTGGCGAGGGACCCAGGTCAACCATGGACACGATCGAGCCCGTCCGATCGCCGGGCCCGGACCGGAGGGTGGCGGAGCCTTCCGCTCGACGGGTCCGAAGGGTCCAGCGTAGAGACCGATGACCTGACTCAGGTGTCGCCCTTCGGGGCTGGATCCTCAGGTGGGGGACGACCGCCGGCTCCTGGCCCGAAGGTCGATTCAGGTCGGTGTGGACGGGCCGGGAACGGCGGCGCCTGCCCCAACACGACGCACGTCCGACAGCTGGTCGTTCGCCCCGCTCCAGGCAGTCGGGGGCACCCGAGTTCATCGACCCGAGGCCCGGGGCAGTGGCGGTCAACCTCGTGATTGCGCAACGAGCCAGAATCTGAAACGGGAGGGTCGTGATGGTCGACGACGATGTCAACCCCGTGTCGGTCTCCCGACGAATCGACGCCCCGGCAGAGGTGATCTTCGAGCTTCTGGCCAACCCCGACCGGCACCCCGAGTTCGATGGTCCGGAGATGCTGAGGCAAGGGGCCAGCAATGAAGTCATCGTTGGCGTTGGCGAGGTGTTTGTCACGAAGATGCACTTCACGGCGATGGGCGACTACGAAATGCACCACCGCATCGTGGCGTTCGAGGTGAATCGGTGCATCGCCTGGGAGCCTGGAAATCCCGAACTCGAAAGGAACGGATCGCGCTGGAGGTTCGACCTCAGCCCAGATGGCCCCGACGCAAGTGTGGTGACCGAAACCTACGACTGCACGGACTCACCCGAGAGCGTCCAGGAGGCCGTCGACAACGGTCATGCGTGGGTGGAGGCCATGACCACGACACTGGAGCGACTCGACCAGATGTGCACGTCAAAGTAGTTGCGCAGGTCCGGGTGCCAATGATCCGATGGTGATCGACATTGCCCCGGAGGTGCGGAATCGTGACACTCTCCCGGCGTCCGAGGCACTCCCGAGGAACCCGACGTATCGTTGAGTGATGCCGGTGCGGAAGTTCGAGATCATCTGCGAAGTTGAGCCTGCCACCCGCCCGGACGTGATGCACGTCCGTCATCAGATCGGCGTACTGAGTGAGGTCGCCGACGCCTTCTTGATCCCCGACAACCACATTGGTCGTGCGACGGTGTCGAGCATCGCAGTGGCGTATGAGGTGCGGCTCATGGGTGGCCGCTCGATCGCATGCATCAATGCTCGTGACCGGAATGTTCTCGGCTTCCAGAGGGATCTGCTCACCGCAGCCGCCTATGGAGTGAACGAGTTCCTGTTCGTGTACGGCGACCGACCAGAGACAGGCGCTCGTTCGGACGACCTCACGGTCAGATCGATGATCACCGAAGCCCGCGCCTTCGCCGCCCGAGCGGAGATGATCGATTCGCTCCGGCTCGGCGCAGCAACTGGTCTGCGTCCTGTTCCTGCCTGGAAGCAGGGCGCTGACTTTCTCCTCACTCAGGTGACCTACTCGATCAACGACTTGCTTCACTGGCGCTCGTCGGTCGAATTCGACGGTCCGATCTACGCAGGAGTGATGGTGCTCCCCAGTTCTTCGATGGCTCGTAAGTTGTCCGCAGACGTACCCCAGTTGGCTGTTCCCGAGGCGATCATCGGTCAGCTCGACCGGGATCGTGGATCGGGCGTCGACATCGCCTGTGACCACATAACGGCGATCTACGAGTCAGAGGCGTTCGATGGCGTCCACCTGATCCCCGTGAACCGCTACCGAGAGATGGCAGCCAGACTGGAATCGCTGCTGTAACGGCCCCCTGACCCGGCGATCTAGGGCACCTGAACCCACTCGGAGACTTCGTGGCCTCGTCGTCCTCGCAGGGGACCGGTGTTTCAGATAGGGATCCTTCCTACGATGAGGGGGACAGGCGAACGAAGGAGATGGATGGACCCGCAACCGGGATGGGACAGCGCGTTGGGAATCCGGGTAGAGGAGCTGACTCCTACAAGGGTCGTGGCCTACGTCGACATCGACGAGCGACACCAGCAACCCTATGGAATCGTTCACGGTGGTGTCTGGGCCTCGATCGTGGAGTCCGTCGGTAGCCACGGTGCTGCGCTCGCCGCCCGGGCCATCACCGGCCAGATGGCGGTGGTCGGTACCTCGAACACCACCGATTTCCTCCGCCCCCACCGCACCGGCCGAGTGCGGGCGATCGGCACACCGATATTCACCGGCCGAACGCAGCAGCTCTGGCTCGTCGAAATCGAGAGCGTGGCCGACGGCAAGATGGTGGCACGAGGGCAACTCCGACTTCAGAACTTGACGGCGCCGCCGGATCGACGAAGCTGAGTGGGTGCAGCTCGTGACTGCCACACTCGGGCTGGTCGGAGTCAGAGAGGGTGGATCACCTGTATAACCGGCGACAGGGGGTACCCAGGGCCGGTTCGTAGCTCAGACCTGGCAACAGGAAGACGGCGAGCCCAGCCATGATGGAGGCGCACAGAAGGAGAAGACGATGTCCAGATTGCTCGTGCGCAATTTCTCGATCTCGCTCGATGGTTGCGCCGCCGGACCCGACCAAGATCTCGATCATCCGCTCGGGATCGGGGGCATGCAGCTCCACGAATGGATCTTCACCACACGCAGCGGAAGACAGATGATCGGCAGTGAGGGAGGAGATGAGGGGCTCGACGACGAGTACTTCTCGAAGCGGGGATCCGGTGTGGGAGCCACCATCATGGGCCGAAACATGTTCGGCCCGATACGTGGCCCGTGGGGCGAGAGCGAATGGATGGGCTGGTGGGGAGCGGAGCCTCCCTTTGGTCACCCTGTCTTCGTGCTCACGCATCATCCGCGTGCACCTATCGAAATGGAGGGAGGAACTACCTTCCATTTCATCGACGGTGGGATCGGAGCAGCTCTCAGCGCAGCCTCCGAAGCGGCCGGTGACCAGGATGTCCTTGTCGGGGGTGGCGCCGCCACCATCAGGCAGTACCTTCGTGCTTCGCTCATCGACGAAATGCATCTTGTGGTTGTGCCTGTCTTGCTGGGCGGCGGCGAACCGCTCTTCGACGATCTCGGCCCCTGCGTTGGCAACTACCGCTGTGTCGAACACGTTTGTTCGCCATCCGTGACCCACGTCCGCATCGCCCGGACCGGTCCTGATGTCGTCAGTGGACAACCCTGAGGAAATCAGCCTCGTCAACAAGTCGGGCCCGTAGGTCCTCGATCCTTATCCGGCACTTCGGATCTGAGCGGGGTCTCGTAGTCGGATCCGCGGGCGCGTAGCGGGGGTCCACCAGTCTTTGGTTGTTCGAAGACCGAAGATGGAGGACCCCCGTGGAGACTGACCCTACGCGTGCGGCTGGTGTGGATGATCGGACTTCCCGACATCACCTTCCTTGGCGTCGAGGACGGACCAGGCGGCGTGGGCAAGATCCATGTCGAGACGGTGACCCGATCGGTGGGTTGCCCATCGTGCGGCGTGCCCGCCCAGGTGAAGGACCGGCCGCGGGTCGAGCTCGTGGACCTGCCGCTCCAGGGCCGTCCCTGCCGGCTGGTGTGGTGGAAGCGCCGGTGGATGTGCCCCGACGGTGACTGCACCATGGGCAGCTGGACCGAGGAGGACACCCGGATCGCCGGTCCCCGACAACTCCTCACCTCACGAGCGGCCCGGTGGGCGACGCGCCAGGTCGGCCAGCACGCCCGGAGTGTGAACGAGGTGGCCGGCGAGTTCGGGTGTGACTGGCACACGGTGAACGACACCGTCATCGCCTATGGCGAGGCACTCCTCGAGGCCGACGACGACCGCATCGGCGAGGTCACCGCCCTCGGGCTCGACGAGGTGCTCATGGTCCGGGTCGGGCCCTTCCACCGCCAACACTTCTCGACCCAGCTGGTCGACGTCCGGGCCGGACAGCTGCTCGACATCGTCCCTGGTCGCGGCAGTGCCGAGCCCATGGGCTGGCTGGCCGAACAAGGACGAGCCTTCCGGGACCGCATCGAGTTCGGCACCCTCGATCTGTCGGGCCCCTATCGCCACGTGTTCGAGGTCATGGTGCCGAACGCCACCCTGGTCGCCGATCCCTTCCATGTCACCAAGCTCGTCAACACCAAGCTCGACGAGTGCCGGCGTCGGGTCCAGAACGAGACGCTCGGCCACCGGGGACGGAAGTCCGATCCCCTCTACCGGTGCCGGCGTCTGTTGACCAAGGCGAAGGAGCGGCTCGACGACAAGGGGTCCGAGAAGTTGAAGGGGCTGCTGCGGGCCGGTGATCCGAATGGGGACGTCGCCACCTGCTGGGAAGCGAAGGAGGCTGTCCGAGAGTCCTATGCACACGCCGATGCCGAGGTCGCCCTCGAGTGGGTGACCCAGCTCGGGCACGACCTCCAGGACAAGGACTATCCGATCGAGGCCCGGTCACTCGGCCGCACGCTGATCCGTTGGCGTCACCAGATCGCCGCCTGGCACCTCGCTCACGTCAGTAACGGACCGACCGAGGCGGTCAACAACTTGATCAAGCGGGTGAAGCGTGCCGCCTTCGGCTTCACGTCCTTCCGGAACTACCGGATCCGCTCACTTCTCAACGCAGGCAAGCCCAACTGGGATCTGCTGGCCACGGTCACTCCCCGCTGATTTCCGAGGAGCCAGTTTAGGTTGACATGGCGGGATGTCAGTCTAAACTGACAGACATGGACCTCGGAGAACTCAACCTGAATCTCTCGTCGGATGACCCGACCGTTGGGCTTCGCGCTTCGTTGGCGCTCCATCGCCTGGCTGAGAGGGTCGAAGCGAACCAAGTCGCCTCGGCCCGAGAAAATGGCTGGTCGTGGCAGCAGATCGGAGACGCGTTGGGGGTCACCCGCCAATCCGTGCACACCAAGTACAACAAGGAATCATCATGACCACCGAATCTGTTGCGCCAGAGGTGCTTCACGTCTGGGCCGTCTATCTGCGTGCCAGTGAGGAGGCTCGTCGGCGAGGAGATCGCCGGACGGGCACCGAGCACCTCCTACTCTCGTTGTTGGAGGATCCCTCGATCGAAGTCGTGTTGGGCGTGAGTCTGCAGCAAGCTCGCCAGGCCCTTGAGTCGCTCGATCACGAAGCCCTGGGCGCCTTGGGCCTGGGGTCCGGTGCCGACGCTCCACCACTGCCAATGAGCGTCGTGCCGAAGAAGCCGAGGATCAGAGACGTCGCGCAAAGAGATCGCCTCCGAATGACGCCTGCGGCAAAGAGAGTGTTTGAGGACGCAGTGAAGCCCAACCGTCGAAAGACTCAGGTCACGGCTCAGCAGGTGATGGCCCAGATCCTTTCTCTCCAACCACCAGATCCTGTGGCGGTGCTCCTGGGCGGTCTCGACGTGAACACGTCGGAGGTTCGGAGTCGATTGGATGCGGTCACGCCCGCCCTCAATAGCAAGGGCAAGCCGGTCAAGACCAAGACGACGATCCAGGCCACAATCCCCCTGACTATCTCCTGAGCCAGAGTCTCAGTCGGGGCGCCAAAGGTGCCCCGAGGATTCGATCAGGGGCAGACAAAGCGATGCAGGCATGCCCGATTCGCCGCTCCGCAATCTGGCGGAACCGGAACGCCCCCGGCTGTACACATCATGGACTGGTCCGGTGCTCGTTCATTGCCCGACCCCGCGCTAGCCAACTGGAGTCGGCAGGGGGAAGACGTTCTCGGTTCCGTGGAACGTCGGATCGGGAGTCGGAACGAGCGTGATCGTCCCGGTCACCTTCACGTGCCTGAGGATCGGGGTGGTGCCAACGCCTTCCGTGCCCTTGCCGACCATCCGGTACACCGTGGAACTCACGCTGGTCCGGTGCAGCGTGAACTTCCAATTCGATCGCGCTCAATGCACTCGTCACCGTCGCCGTCCCCGAACCGCCTGCGGCCGTGAACTTGATGGTGCCGCTCTCTTGACACAGCACCACGATCGGATTGGTGGCAGGGCCGATGTCACAGCTGGTGGAATGGAACTCGAGCCCGGTCGTTGAGGGCGGCAAGGCAATCGCGCTCGAACTGCACGACGTACTGGGGCACCGGGGCCGGCGGCACTGCCGCACCTGCCGACGGCAGGGCAACCATCACCGATCCCGCGGCGACGGCCAGGGCAGCTGAAGCGAGGTTTCGCATGGCAATCATGTGCTTCCTTTCCTGGAGGAGATCTACATCGAGACAAACGCACGGAACCCGTCGCTTGTTACGTTCGGAAGCAGTCCGGTCGCGTTGGTGGGGCAGGCGATAGTCACGAGCAGCTCGTTGGCAGCGCTGACGTAGCGCGCTCCGTCCCGAAATGCCGGCAATTTCCGCCTGATCGACCCGTGTGATCAACCGTCGCCGGTCGGCCCGTCCGGCCATCGGGGCTCGAGGCAGTCCGGGTCCCGGCGGAGCTCGCGCCGGGCCATGGCCTCGAAGAAGCCCACGAACCCGTCCCCGTCCGACGACCGGAAGGAGGACCGGGCTGGATCGGGAAGCGGCCGACCCGTTCCGATGGCCTCGACGTACCACGCCCTCCGACTGCGGTACTCGAGGGCGACGGCGCGCTCGGTGGACGGCCCGGACACTGCCCGCCGTTACCAGCACGCCGTGGTTGGCGAGGAGGGCCGAGGCGGCAGCCCCCATGGACGCCACGGCGCGGGCGGCGGCGTCGGGCGAGTCGACCGGGCCGTCGTATTCATCGACGACGACGGGCTCGCCCCCACCGAGGGCTGAACTCTGGTCGTAGCACTCGGGCACCCGCCCGAGGTCGGACCAGACGGTGGCGAACCGGGGATGGCTGTGCACGGCCACCACGACGTCGGGTCGGCGTCGGTGCAGTTCCAGGTGAAGCGGGAATCCCGGCGGCACCGGCCACCGGCCCTCGAGCACGCCGCCGTCGGTGTCCACGCGCAGGATGTCGTCGGGACGAAGTTCGTCCCACAATAGGAGCCAGGGGTTGCAGAGGAGGGTGCCGTCGGGTTGCCGGTAGCTGATGTGGCCGGCCAGGTGGTCGTCGTACCCCTCGTGCCACAGCGTCCGCGCCAGCAGGACGACCTCCTGGCGGGGGGTGAGCCCGGGCAGTAGTGCGTCGCTCGTCGGCGTGAACCGGGCGTCGGTCACGGGACCACGGTCTGGGGGAGTGGCCACCGGAACAGGCGGGCGGCGTTCTCGTGGGTGAGCTTGCGCAAGTCCTCGACGGGCAGGTGGCCCCAACAGCGGTGGATGACGTCCTGGGTGTCGGGCCAGGTGGAGTCGCCGTGCGGGTAGTCGACCTCCACCATGATGTGGTCGATGCCGATCCGGTGGCGGGTGTCGATGGTGGACGGGTCGTCGATGGTGCAGAACCAGAAATTGCGCTGGAGGACGTCGGCCGGACGAAGGCCGGAGTCGGCGTAGTCCCGTCCGTACCCCGAACGGTCCACGATGTTGTCGAGCCGGTCGAGCAGCATGGCCACCCACCCGATCCCGCCCTCACTCATGGCGATGCGCACGTCGGGGAACCGGACCGGCAACCCGGACCACAGCCACTCGGCGCAGGCCGTCAGCGACATCTGTCCGAACAGCGTGGCGCCCAGGGCGACGAGCGGTCCGTCCGGAGGGAGATCGGGCATGCCCGAGGAGCCGACGTGGAGACAGATGACCGTGTCGGTCTCCTGGCAGGCCGCCACGATCGGGTCCCAGTACCCGGTGAACAGACTGGGGAGCCCGATCCGCTGCGGTCGCTCGGGCAGGGTGACCGAGCGGAACCCGCGTTCGGCGTTGCGACGGATCTCCTCGGCACCCTGCTCGGCGTCGGCCAGGAAGGTGATGCCGCAGGGGATGATGCGGTCGGGGTACGGCTGCCACCACGCGTCGTGGAGCCAGTCGTTCCAGGCCCGGGTCACCGCCAGGCCCAGGCCGGGGTCGCCGGCCCCCGAGAAGACGCTCCCCGAGAATCCGGTGATCTGGGAGGGGAAGTTGAGCGACGCCCACACCCCGTTGATGTCCATGTCGACGACCCGGGCGTCGACGTCCCAGCAGCCACGCCGCATGTCCTCGAACCGTGTCGGTTCCAAGGTGACGTGCTCGGGCTGCCGGCCGACCACCGCGTTCATGCCGACCTGTGAGTAACGCTTCCCGTCGAACTCCCACAACTGGTGCCCGCGGGAGTTCTCCACCACGCGAGGCGCCCTGTCGGCGAAGGCCGCCGGAAGGCGGCCCTCGAACATGTCGGGGGGCTCCACCAGGTGGTCGTCGACCGAGATCACCGTGGCCCGCACCGGTCGGGGCTCAGGGTCGGGGAGCAGGGTGTCCGGCCGGGTGACGATGGTCATGGGCCCACCTCCATGGGGCGAGTATGCCAGGCCACCTGAGGTGGGGCGCCCCCGGTACACTCGGCGGGCCGACGCCTGCGGGCGGGACGGCGAGCGACCGAGGAGGCCCTGTGGGCGTGACCGGGCTGGCCAACCTCGCCGTCAAGGTCGCCGACCTCGACGGCGCCATCGACTTCTACCTCGCCGCCGGAGCCGAGGTGCGGGACCGTATGGAGTGGGCCGGCGGTGAGCGGGCCGACGTGTACCTGGGCCCGGTCATGATCACGCTGTTCACCCGGGCCGTCTACGAGCACGCCGTCGACCTCCCGGACGAGGGCTTTCTCCACCCGGCCCTGTTTACCGACGACCTGGATGCCGAACTCGTCGGCCACCAGGTGGTGTGGGGACCCGCCGTGGTCGAGGGCGCCTTCGGCGTACGGCGTATCGCCTTCGTCGAGGCTCCCGGCGGGATCCGGCTCGAGTTCATGGAACAGGTGGCACCCCCGTCTACGACGGTGGGGTGACGGCGTCGGGACCGCCGGTCCGTCCGTGCACCGGCAGCGGCGCCGTCAGCCGGACTTGTGGCGGCGCTCCAGGAACCGCAGCATGGTGGCGTGCTTCTTCGTGTCGAGCATCATCAGCTCGACCAGGAGGGACCACATCGTCGTCTCGCCGTACTTGTGGACCCGCCGGCGGAGCCGACGGAGCTTGCGGTAGTCCGCTTCCTCGGCCCGGCGCAGCTTGCGGGTCATCGCCGCCAGATCGGGGTCGGGGGACGACCGCAACGGCGGGGTGGCCCGGTCCGGCGACACCGAGGGCGTGCCCCAGGCCATGGCGTTGGCCATCTCGACCAGTAGTTGGTGGTGCCGCCGTTCGTCGGCGAGGATGAGCGAGATGATGTAGCGGGTGCCCTCGTCGTCGGCATTCTGCGCCAGGTCCTCGTAGACGGCCAGCATCTGGCCCTCCTCGGCGCCGTGCTGCTCGAGGACCTCGACCAGTTCACGGATCCCCGTGCTGGCCCCGGTCATCCGCAGTCCCCGCGTCGCATTGTCGAATGTGGCTGCCATCGGCTCGTCCCCCGGGGTTCGGTTCATTCCTGCCCTTATCGTCGGGCCGTGGACGTGGTCCCGCTAGGGGCGAAAGTCCCACCCGTGCCGACATTGCGCCTGACCATGGGTGTGATCGGGAGTGTGGAGTGGGGTGCTGGGGGGTCCGGGCCCGACGTCGGGGCAGCGCACCACCGGTGCGCGGGCGGGGGCTCAGCCGCCGGCGAGCTGGTCCCGCACGGTGCGGCGCAGGACCTTGCCGGTGGCCGTCGTGGGCAGTTCCTCCAGCAGCTCCACGCGCGGGTGCCTTGAACGAGCCGAGGCTGTCTCGTACCCAGGCCGTCAACTCCCCGGCGGTGACCGCCGCACCGGAGGCACCGGAGGTGTCGGGTGTGTCCGGCCAGCCCTCCACGACCACGGCCGCGGCCACGGTCTCCCCCCACTCGGGGTCGGGGATCCCTACTACGGCGGCGGCCACCACCCGGGGGTGGCGGAGCAGCACGTCCTCGATCTCCGAGGGCGACAGGTTCTCGCCTCCCTTGATGATCACGTCGTCGGCCCGGCTGTCGACGAAGAGGTACCCGTCGTCGTCGAGGAACCCGACGTCGCCGGTGACGAGCCACCCGTCCCCGTCGAGGCCCGAGGCGGTGTCGAGATAGCGCCCCCCGACCTGGGCGCCCCGCACCCGGATCTGCCCGCTGGTCCCCACGTCGACCACCGAGCCGTCGTCGCCCACAATGGCCACCTCGACCCCCGGCAGTGGGCGACCGGCCGAGTGGAGCCGCCTGCGGACGACGGGATCGCTGCTGTCCAGGGCTGCCCGGTGCTCGTCGGGTCCGAGCACGGCGATGGTCGACGACGTCTCGGTCAGACCGTAGGCGTTCACGAAGTCGACCGACGGGAAGAGCTCGAGGGCCTGCTCGAGCACGGGCAGGGCGATGCGCGCCCCCCCGTAGGAGAGGGAACGCAGGCTGGGTACCCGCAGCGCCGGGTCGGACGCCATGGTGCGGACGATGCGGGCCAGCATCGTGGGCACCACGAAGGCGTGGGTGGCCTGCTCGTCGCGGGCACGGCGCAGCCAGTCCTCCGGGTCGAACCCGGCGAGCGGGAGGATCCGGCGCCCGGAGTACACCGAGCTCAGCACGGCGGCCACCCCGGCGATGTGGAACGGCGGCGCCGCCAGGACGAGGGCCTCGTCGTCGTCGGCGCCGGCGAACTCGACCGTCTCCATCACGTAGGACAGCAGGTTCTCATGGGTGAGGAGGGCGGCCTTCGGGGTGCCCGACGAACCACTCGTGAACAGGACCACGGCCGGCCGGTCGGGCTCGGCGACGTAGTCACCCCCTCCGCCACCGTCACCCTGGGCGCCGGCGCGGACGTCGCCCATCCACTGCCCGGTGGTCCCTCCCGCGGCGAGGCCCAGCCGTTCGGCGAGCTCGCTGGCGGCGACAGCCACGGGACGGTCGAGCCGCTCGAGCTGGGCGACCAGTGAGGGCGCCGGCAGTCGGAAGTTCAACGGCGCGTAGGTCACTCCGGCCCAGGCCGCCCCGAACAGTGCGGTGGGCACGGCGACTGAACCGGCGTCGGCGAAGGCCAGGGTTCCCGCGCCGGCGCCGGTGACCAGCGGTCCGACCGACCGGGCCAGGGCCCGGAGGCCGGCGAACGAGAGATCGCCGGAACCGTCCGTCACCGCCACGCGGTCGCCGAAGGTGTCGGCGGCCAGGTCGAGAAGCAGAGCGATGTTCACGGGCGTTGCCCCTTGTCGGGCGCGTGGGCGCCACACGATGGGATCCGGGCGTGCCGACCGTGTCGGCACCGTCCGGGGGTCGTACGGGCCGGACGGGTCCGGTCGGTCACCGACGCACGATAGCAACCGGCACCCACCGCCGGTCCCACCGGTCGGACGGGCGACCCGTCGGTCACGGCCGGACTCAGCCGGTCAAACCGTCGACCAGCCCCCAACCGAGCGCGGTGTCCGCGTCGATGGGGCCCGGCGACAGGGCCAGCCGGAGGGTCAGATGGCGTCCGATGCGTCGCGGCAGGCTGACCGTGCCCCCGGCGCCGGGGATCAGCCCCAGCCCCACCTCGGGCAGCGAGATCCGGGTGGTCGGGGTGGCGATCACCCGGCCGGCGAACGCGGCGAGCTCGATGCCGGAGCCGACGACGTCCCCGTGGAGATGGGCGACGGCACGGCCGGCCACCTCGGCCACCGACCGGGCCGGACTGCTCAGCAACCGCACCAGGTGGGCGGTTGCCGGGTCCGGCCGCGTGCCGAACTCGTCGAGGTCACCCCCGCTGCAGAAGGAGTCGCCCGAGCCCCGGAGGTGGACCACGGTGACCGACGGATCGCGGGCGGCGACGGTCAGGGCCTCCACCAGACCGTCCCGCATCGCCGAGTCGAGGGCATTGCGGACGTGGGGTCGGTCCAGGGTGACGGTCAGCTCGTCGCCACGACGCACGACCCGCACCGGCGGCCCGTCGGGTTCGGTCCGCACACGCACCGGATGGGCTGCCCGCCAGTGGGAGAACTCGGGACCGGCCTGGAGGAGGCCGTAGGCGGTGGACTCGGCCACCAGCCCCTCCGGGATCGAGCGCCCACCACTGGTGCGCAGCAGCAGGGCGAGCACCGTGGACGCCAGCGGCTGGGCTGCCACGGTGGCGGCCACGGCATCGAGCAGCGGGTCGCCGGGAGCCGACACCAGGTCCGCCCAGTCCGGGCGACGGCCTGGAGAGGTGGTGCGGGCAACCACGACCGCGGGAAGGGTCACCAGGCGGTCCATGGCGTCCGGGTCGAGCCGGTCGGGGAGCTCGTCTGCATCGACCACCACCACGCTGCCACCCAGCCCGGCGAGGTGACCGTAGACGTCCCCCGTGGCGGCGGCCCGGGCGAATTCCGCTCCGGCCAGCGGGGTGGGGTCCATGGACCGAGGGTAACGTGTGCCCGACATGGGTCGCAGTTCGTGGGATGCCGATGATCAGGCAGCGGTCGGCGGCTCTGCGGTGGTGGACCGGCCGGCGTCGACAGGGTGGGGCTCGTCGACAGGGTCGGACTCGCCCTCATGGTCGGACTCGGGCCTCGGTTCACTCACCGGCCGGGCCGATGGTCCCCCGCTCGGACCTCCCCCCGGTCTCGTTCCCGGGGTGCGGGCTCTCGCCGCCTCCATCGCCCACCACTCGGCCCGCCTCGGCAGGACGGTGGACGTCGACCCGCTCGGGTTGATGGCGGCGCGGGCGCGGCTCGGTGGTCTGCGCCGCCGCGGGTCGGTCAGCTGCGGCGGCTCCTCGCGGCTGCTTCGAGCCGCCGACGGCTGGACAGCGGTCAGTCTGGCCCGCCCCTCGGACTGGGAGCTGGCGCCGGCCTGGCTCGGACTGCCCGGTCCCGTGCACGCGGGGGACTGGTCCACCGTCACCGCCGCCGTGGGTGAGATCGGCGGCGAGGAACTCATCGGGCGGACGTCGGGACTCGGCCTGCCGGTGGCCCGGGTGGGGGAGCGGCTGGCCCGCGGCTCGGCCCCGGTCGGGTCCGCGGGTGGGATCGACGGGATCACCGCACGTCGGCTGGGTGACCGCCGCCCGCCGTCCGATCCCGGCGAACTGGTGGTGGTCGATCTGAGCGCCCTGTGGGCGGGACCGCTCGTCGGTGCCCTGCTCGTGCGGACCGGGGCCCGGGTGGTCAAGGTCGAGTCCCCGACCGCGCCCGGACGGGGCCCGGACGGGGTCACCCGGGCACTTCGCCACCCTCGACGAAGGCAAGGAGGCGGTGACCGTGGACCTGGAGACGGCGGTCGGCCGGCAGGCCCTCCACCGGATGGTCGACGAGTGTGACGTGGTGATCACCTCGGCCAGGCCCAGGGCCGTCGAGCAGCTCGGCCTCGACCCCGAGGAGTCGGTGCGCCACGGGCGACCCCGGGTGTGGTTGTCGATCACCGGCTACGGGGACGCGACCGGGCTCCGCCGACCGGGTCGCCTTCGGCGACGATGCGGCTGCCGCGGGCGGTCTGGTGGTCACCGACCTACGGGGTCCGTGCTTCTGTGCCGACGCCGTGGCCGACCCGGTGACCGGCCTGGCGGGGGCGGCGGCCGTGCTCGCGGCCCTGGCCGACGGCGGCGATCACCTCCTGGACGCCTCCATGGCCGATGTCGCCGGGGGTCTCGCCGGCGGAACCGCACTTCCAGCTGGAACCGCTCTTCCACCTGGAACCGCACTGTCACGGGGACGCGCGCCGTCATGGGGACCCGCGCCGCCACCGTCCGGGCCGGGAGCCACCGGGTGACCGACGGCCTCCTGGTGGTGGACGTCGAGGTCGGGGGCGAGCGGGTCGACGTCCGCTGTGCCGACGGGGTGGTCACCGCCGTGGCGGGGGGCCTCACCCCACGCCGGGGGGAGACCGTCGTCCGGGGTGCGGTGGCAGCGCTCCCCGGCCTCCACGACCACCATCTGCACCTCATGGCCATGGCGGCGCGAGCGGGTTCCGTGGACGTCGGTGCGGACCGGGCGACCGACCGCCAGGGCCTCGAGCGGGTGCTGGCCGGTGCCGATGCCGTGCTGCCCGAGGAGGACTGGCTCCGCGCCGTCGGGTACCACGAGCGGATCCACGGTCGGCTGGACCGGTGGGACCTCGACCGTGTCGTGCCCGACCGACCGGTGAGGGTCCAGCACCGGTCGGGGCACCTGTGGGTGCTCAACTCGGCGGCCTGCCGGGCCGTCGGGCTCGACCCCGACGACGCAGGGGACGCCGCTCGACGGGATGCTGCGGGGGCGGACGGCATCGAGCGGGACGGCGCCGGCATGCCCACCGGTCGCCTCCTCGAGCGGGACGCCTGGCTCGCCGGGCGGCTCCCGCGCCGTGAGCCCCCGGAACTCGGGACGGTCAGCCTCCGCCTGGCCTCGTACGGGGTCACCGGGGTGACCGACGCCACACCCACACGGTCGGTCGCCGACCTGGAGGTGCTGGCCGCCGCCCGGCGATCGGGTGCGCTGGTGCAGCGGGTCCGGGTCATGGGGGACGTCGGGCCCGGCGTCGGGGACCTGCCGGTCGGCCTGGAGCTCGGCCCGGTGAAGCTGATGGTGGCGGACGGGCTCCTCCCCGACGTCGACGGACTGGCCGGGCGTATCGACGGGGCCCACCGGTCCGGCCGTCCGGTCGCCCTCCACTGCGTGTCGCTAGTGGCGACCGTCGTCGCCCTGGCGGCCTGGGACGCGGCCGGTTCCCGTCCCGGCGACCGGGTGGAGCACGGGGCCGTCCTGCCCCCGGACGTCGTCGAGCGGTTGGCCGCACTGGGGGTCACCGTCGTGACCCAGCCCGCCTTCGTCCTCGATCGGGGCGACGAGTACCTCGACGAGGTCGAGGGTGACGAGCGGGCCCACCTCTACCCGTGTGCGGGACTGGACCGGGCCGGGGTGGGCCTGGGCGCGGGGACCGATGCCCCGTTCGGCCCCGAGGACCCGTGGGTGGCCGTGGCCTCGGCGGTGCGGCGGACCACGCGGTCGCAGCGGATCGTCGGGCCCGCCGAACGCCTGACTCCCGAGCGGGCCCTGCGCCTGTTCCTGTCCGACCCCGGCGACCCCGGGGGCCCCGCCCGTACCGTCGCCGTCGGCGCCCCGGCGGACCTCTGCCTCCTCGGCGACGACCTCCGCGGCACGCTCGGCGACCCGGAGGGCCGCCGTGTGGTGGCGACCGCTGTGGGCGGCCGCCTGGTCCACGAGGACTGATCCCGCCCGTCGCGCCGGGAGGTGCGACGGGGCCGCCGGACCCGGCCGACGGCGGGTAGAGGTGACATCGGGGGATTGGTCTGGAAGAATCGCCGTCACCACGCCCTGGGGGGCGAGAGGGAGTGTTCGCCATGGAGATCAACGAGATGGTGCTGGTGAGCGTGGACGATCACGTGGTCGAGCCACCCGGCCTCTTCGACGACCGGCTGCCGGCCAAGTACGTTGACCTGGCCCCGCAGTTCATCACCAACGAGGACGGGACCAACTCCTGGCTCTACGAGGGCCAGGTCCTTCCCAACGTGGCACTCAACGCCGTGGCCGGCCGGCCCCGCGAGGAGTACGGCATCGAGCCGACGTCCTTCGACCAGCTGCGTCCCGGCTGCTACGACATCGACGAGCGCGTCAAGGACATGGATGCCAACGGGGTCGTCGGCTCGCTCTGCTTCCCGTCCTTCCCGCAGTTCTGTGGCCAGCTCTTCGCCCGTACCGAGGACAAGGACGTGGCGCTGGCCATGATCCGGGCCTACAACGACTGGCACATCGACGAGTGGTGTGGCACCCATCCGGGCCGGTTCATCCCCTGTGCCCTGCCCGCCATCTGGGACCCCGAGATCATGGCGGCCGAGGTGCGGCGGACGGCGGCCAAGGGCGCCCACGCGGTCACCTTCTCGGAGAACCCGTCGAAGCTCGGGTGGCCGAGCGTCCACAGCGACCACTGGGACCCGTTCTGGCGGGCGTGCAGCGAGGAGCAGGTGGTGGTGTGCCTGCACATCGGCTCGTCGTCCGAGCTGGTCATCACCTCACCCGACGCCCCGATGGACTGCCTGATCACCCTGACCCCGATGAACATCGTGAAGGCGGCCACCGATCTGGTGTGGTCCCCGGTGCTCCGCAAGTTCCCCGACCTGCGGGTGGCCCTGTCCGAGGGCGGCATCGGCTGGATCCCGTACTTCCTGGAGCGTATCGACTACAACTACGACCGCCACCACCTCTGGACGGGCCAGGACTACGGGAACGAGCTGCCCAGCGAGGTGTTCAACCGCAACGTCCTCACCTGCTTCATCGACGACCGGTTCGGGGTGGCCAGCCGCGAGTTCCTGGAGATGGACAACGTGATGTGGGAGTGCGACTACCCGCACTCCGACTCGACGTGGCCGACCGCCCCCGAGACCCTGGCCGAGTCGCCTGGACGGGGTGAGCGACGCCGACATCGACCGGATCACCCACCTGAACGCCATGCACCACTTCCACTACGACCCGTTCACCGCCCTCGGCGGCAAGGAGCACTGCACGGTGGGCAGCCTGCGGGCCCAGGTGGCCGGGCCACGACGTGTCGATCCGCTCCCAGGCCCGCGACGGAGTGGCCAAGCGGGGCACCCTGGCCGCCGACCTGGCCGGCGTCGCCTCGTCCGCGACTGACCCCGGCCGACCCGCACCGCCGCGGGCGATCCGTCCGGCCCACCGCTGCGACCCCGGCCCGCGCCGGCGGCCGCCCGAACAAAGGAACCACCTCCATGTCCGAAGCACTCTCCGGCGTCCGCGTGCTCGAAGTGGCGGCCTGGGCCTTCGTCCCGTCGGCCGGGGCGGTCCTGGCCGACTGGGGGGCCGACGTCATCAAGGTCGAGCACCCCGAGACGGGTGACCCCCAGCGGGGCCTGGTGTCCATGGGCCTCATCCCCGGTGGCCCCAATGCCGTCAACTACATCATGGAGCAGCCCAACCGGGGCAAGCGCAGCATCGGGATCGACATCAGCACCGACGCCGGTCGTGAGGTCCTCTACAAGCTGGCCGAGACCTCCGACGTGTTCCTGACCAGCTTCCTGCCCGACGTGCGCCAGCGCCTCCGGATCGACGTGGAGCACATCCGGGCCGTCAACCCGAAGATCGTCTACGCCCGGGGCTCCGGCCAGGGTCCCGCTCGGCGTCGACCGGGGGCGGCCCGGGCTACGACGGCTCGGTCTACTGGGGACGGGGCGGCATCGCCAACGCCCTGACCCCGGCGACTCGAAGTTCCCCATCGGCGGCCGGGCCGCCTTCGGCGACCTGGCCGGGGGGATGGCCATCGCCGGGGGCATCGCCGCCGGCCTGCTGCAGGTGGCCCGCACCGGCGAGGCCCCGGTCGTCGACGTGTCGCTGCTCGGCCTGGCCATGTGGCAGCTGTCGCCGGACATCGTCGCCTCGCGGCCTCTACGGCGGCGACCCGATGCCCAAGTTCGGCCGGAGCGCCTCGCCCAACCCGCTGGTCGGGAGCTACCGCACCAGCGACGACCGGTTCATCACCCTGATGATGCTCCAGTCGGACCGGTACTGGCCCGAGTTCTGCACCTGCATCGACCGCCCCGACCTGATCACCGACGAGCGCTTCGCCGACGGCGGGGCCCGGTTCGCCAACCGCGAGGAGTGCGTGCGCCGACCATCGACGAGCTGTTCGCCTCCAGGACCTACGAGGAGTGGAAGGCGCTCCTGGCCGGGCTGTCGGGGGCGTGGGCCCCGGTCCAGATGGCCAGCGAGCTGGTGGACGACCCGATGGTGGGGGCCAACGGCTACCTGGCCCGGGTCGAGCGGGGCGACGGCCAGTCCTACGACCTGGTGGCCAACCCGGTCCAGATGGACGAGACGGCCGACCAGCTGGCGCCCGCGCCCGAGCACGGCCAGCACACCGAGGAGATCCTCCTGGAGCTGGGCCTCGACTGGGACGCCATCATCGCCTACAAGGAGGCCGGCGCCATCCTCTGAGCCGCCGGTCCGCGCCGGGCCCGTCGACGGACCGGTGCTACTTGGGCGGGAAGCGGAGCGCCCCGTCCAGGCGGATGTTCTCGCCGTTCAGGTAGGGGTTGGTCACGATGCTCTCGACCAGGCGGGCGAACTCCTCCGGCTCGCCCATCCGGCGGGGGAAGACGATGTTCTCGACCAGCTTGGCCTTCATCTCCTCGGGCGCGCTCTGCATCAGCGGCGTGCCCATGGTGCCCGGGGCGATGGCACACACCCGGATCCCCACCGGGGCCAGGTCACGGGCCAGGGGCAGGCTCATGCCCGAGGATGGCGGCCTTGGCCGCGGCGTAGGCCACCTGGCCGGTCTGGCCCTCGTAGCCGGCGATGGAGGCCGTGTTGACCACGACGCCGCGCTGGCCCGTCCGTCGGGCTCGTTCCCGGCCATGCGGGCGGCGGCCAGGCGGGTGACGTTGAAGGTGCCCGAGGGCGTTGAGCTCCATGGTGCCCCGGAAGGCCTCCATGGGCATCGGGGTGTTGTCCCGGGACAGCGTCCGCCCGCCCATGCCGCCGCCGGCCACGTTGACCACGACGCCGAGCGGCGCCAGGGCCACCGCCGCGTCGAGGGCGGCGACGACGTCGGCGTCGTCGTTGACGTCACCACCCACGGCGGCGCCCGAGCCGAGCTCGGTCGACCAGCGCCCGCCCGGCCTCGAGGGCCCGGTCGAAGACCACCACCTGCAGGCCCGAGGCCGCTGAGGCGCCGCACGGTGGCCGATCCCAGGCCGCCGGCGCCGCCGGTGACCACGGCCGAGTGCTGGCTCAATTCCATGGTGCTCCCGTGCGGGGAGGTCGGGTCGGCGGTCGTCGGCGTGCGGGATGGCCGGCGAGGCCCGGGGTGCTCAGGCGCGGTGGCCGCGGTGAAGGTCATCGGGAAGTGGTCGATGGACCGGATCCCCGACGTGTAGGCCAGGGTGTGGCCCTCGGCCACCTCGTACTCGGGGATCCGCCGGTGCCACTCGCGCAGGGCCACCCGCAGCTCGAGCCGGGCCAGGTGGGAGCCCAGGCAGCGGTGCACACCGCCACCGAAGGCCAGGTGGCGGTTGGCCTCACGGTCGAAGCGCACCACGTCGGCGTCGGGCAGGTCGGCCTCGTCGGTGTTGACCGAGCTCAGCATCACCATGACCATGTCGCCCTTGGTGGACCGGGCAGCCGGGATCTCCGTGTCCTCGACGGCCACCCGGACCACGCCCATGACCGGGGTCTCCCAGCGCAGCAGCTCCTCGATGGCCGCCGGGATGAGCGACGGGTCGTCCACCATCTGGCGGCGCTGCTCGGGGTGTTGGGCCAGGTAGGCGAACATGCAGTCGAGCGAGGCGGTCACCGTGTCCAGCCCGGCGATGAGGAAGAGGAAGCAGATGTCGAGGATGTCCTCGCGGGTCAGGCGCTCGCCGTCCACGCTGGCGTCGAGGAACCGGCTGAGCAGGTCGTCCTGCGCGCTCGGCCTCCCGCTGGTCGAGGATCTCGTCGAAGTAGGCGTAGATGGCGTCGGCCGTCTGCTTCTGGTAGGCGACGCTCTCGGGGCTGCCGAAACGCTGCCGATGGCCACGTGGGGGCGGATGATGCCGTCCTTCAGGGCGAGGAAGCGGGGGAGCTCCTCGACCGGGAGCCCGAGCAGGTCGAGGAACACCCGGGTCGGGAAGAGGGTGGAGAACTCGGCGGAGAAGTCCACCTCGCCCCGGTCGATGAACCGGTCGATGAGCTCGTTGACCGCGGCGGTCAGCGACTCCTCGAGCTTGGCCACCTCCCGGGGGGCGAAGATCGGGTCGAGGAGCTTGCGGTACTTCTTGTGGTCGGGCGGGTCGATCTGGAGGGGGATCAGGGGCCGGATGTTCTGGAGGTCCACGGCGTCGGCGTTGGAGGAGAAGATCTCGGGGTGGCGGAAGACCTCCTCCACGTCGACCTTGCGGGTCAGGGCCACGCCACGGTCTCTCGACCGGTATCGACCGGCATCGACTCGCGCAGCATCTTGAACAGGGGCTGGGGATGGGCCGCCATCTCGGGGTCCATGGCGGCGAACGGGTCCTCGGGCGGTGCCGGCGGACTGTCCATGCGGCTCCTTGACGGCCGGGCGGGGCACGGGTCGCCGGTGGGTGGCCACCGTGAACGCTAGGACTCTAGGTCGATTCCGGCCGTCGGTGCCCGGCGTGGCGTGGTGCCGGCCGTCGCC
Source organism: uncultured Acidimicrobiales bacterium (assembly GCA_963841925.1). GTDB lineage: Bacteria > Actinomycetota > Acidimicrobiia > Acidimicrobiales > RAAP-2 > Bog-756. Next base: position 97,364 of record CAWJER010000014.1, on the reverse strand, counting down.
GCGGTGCGGGTCAGGCGGTCCGCTCGCGCACCAGGTCGAGGACGCGGGTTGTCGTCGATGGGGAGCAGCGGCGGGCTCGCCGGCGTCACGGCGCAGGTAGCCCAGCCGGGTCATCAGCGCCGAGCTGCGGACCATGGCGCAGCGTCTCGTACCAGTCGAGGTCGGTCCACCCGTCCGGCCGGCCGCCTCGCTCGTAGAGGGCCACCGTGGCGCCCGGTCGGGCCACCCGGCGAGCCGCCGGCCGAACAGGTGCTCCATGGTGGTGTCCAGGGCGGTGAACCAGGCCAGGTCGTGCCCGGGGGCGCCGACCGAGGTCATGTCCCAGTCGAGCACGGCCCGCACGGCGAGGTCGTCGCCGACCACCAGGTTCTCGAGGCGGGCGTCCCCCCACAGCAGGACCGGCACGGGGCTCCTCGGCGGGCCGGTGGCGACGGCACCAGTCCGAGGGCGTCGACCAGCGTGGGCACCGGCGCCCCACCGCTCGACCAGTCCAGGTAGGCGCTCCCAGTGGTCGAGTTCGGCGCCGTTGTCGCGGTGGGGGACCTCGTCCGGGCCGGGGGCACCGGCGCCGTGGATCCGGGCCAGTACGTCGATGCAGTGCCGGGCCACCCGGCCCCGGGCGGACCGTCGTCGAGGGAGACCAGCCACGGGTCGGCCGGGTGACGCTCGCCGACCACGTGGCCCTCCACCCGGCGCATGAGGAGGAACGGCCGTCCGATCCACCCGGCCGGCTCCTCGAGCACGGGGTCGGCCACCGGCACCCCGGCCGCCGGCGCCGCCCGCTGGGCCCGGCACTGCGCGGACAGGTCGTAGTCGGCGAAGGTCCCCGAGCCCCGGGGTGCGGTCCGCAGCACCAGGTCGCGCTGGTTCCGGATCCCGTCCGCCTCGTCCACGTCGGCGTCCACCAGGAACACCGTGTCGCTGGAGAACCCGGCTGGGGGTCGGTTCCAGCCGGTCACGACGACGGCACCGCGCGTCGTGACGGTCGGACGAGCCACACGGCCAAGCCGGCCCGCGAGGCGGTCGTCGCCGGGTCCGTGCCGCCGGTCCCCGGTCCCCCGGCATCGGTCCCCGTCATCGTCCCCGCGTCACCGGTCCGCGCACCATCGGGGTGAATGTACCGTGGCCGCACCGCCGGTCGCCGGCGGTGGACCGTCGGGACGGGCTCTTCCCGGATACGCCTGTCACCAGCCCACCCTGTCCTAGAGTGGTGGGCTGCCGGCCGGGCGCCGGCCGGAGCGGGCGCGGGTGGTGGGCGACCGGGGTGCCGAGGCCGACGGGAGATCCGTCGGAGCACCCGTGCAACGTGCGGGTCCGACGGGCGTCCGGGCCCCGGATCGATGCGGTGACCCGGTGAGGCTCCGGGCCAGCTTCCCCCAGCCCGGTGCCCCCGGCCACCGGCGCCCGGGCGGCGCCTGGGACGTGCCCGGCCTCGACCGGCTGCTGGTCGACCGCCCCTGCCGGGCACGGGACCGGCGGTCATCGACGGGGACGTCGTGCTCGACCACGCCACGCTCGACGCCCTGGCCTCGGCGGTGGCCGGGTGGCCTGCGGTCCCTGGGTGTGCGCCATCGGGACGTGGTGGCCTGGCAGCTGCCCAACTGGTGGGAGGCGGTGGTCCTCTTCCACGCCTGCTGGCGCTGCGGGGCGGTGGCCACCCCGATCCACCACCAGGTCGGCCCGGCCGAGGTGGCGCGCATCCTGGACGAGCTCGACCCGACCGGTCCTGGCCTCGGCCGGGCATGCCGCTGGCCGACGCCGACCGGCGCCCGGCGGGTGATCGGCGTGCGCGACGGGACCCCCGGTTCGACGCGCTGCTCGGCGGCCGGCCGCTGCCCGGCGGCGCCGCCCGCGGCGCCGATATCGCTGTGATCCTGTTCACCTCGGGCTCGACCGGCAACCCCAAGGCCGTCCTGCACAGCCACCGGGGACTGGCCTACAAGGCGCCAGCATGGCTGCGGCCCACGGGCTGACCCCGACGACGTGGCCCTGATGCCCTCGCCCCTGGCCCACATCTCCGGCCTCCTCAATTCGGTGCTCGTGCCCGGTGCGGCGGCCATGCCGGTGGTGCTCATGGAGAAGTGGGACCCCGAACGCGGGCGCCGACCTCGCCGGCCGGCACCGGGCCAGCTTCATGATCGGGCCGCCGACCGTCTTCCTGTCGCTGATGGACGTGCCCGGCTACCGGCCGCCAGGTCGAGCACCTGCGGGTCGTCTCCTGCGGGGCCATGGGGGTGACGCCGGAGTTCATCGACACCGCCCGGGAGGGGCTCGGCGCACTGGTCAAGCGCACCTACGGCTCGACCGAGGCACCGACGGTGACCACCAGCGCCTGGTGGGATCGGCCCGACAAGGCCCGGGACACCGACGGCCACTCGGTGGGCGACGCCGACGATCCGCGTGGTCGATCCCGGCCACCGACCGGCCGGTGCCGCCGGGGTCCGCGGGCGAGGTCCAGGTGCGCGGCCCCGAGCTGTTCGTCGGCTACGGCGACCCGTCCCAGACCCGTGAGGCGGTGCGCCGGGGCTGGTTCGCCACCGGGGACCTCGGGGTGCTCGACGACGAGGGATGGCTGACCATCGGCGGGAGGATCAAGGAGCTGATCATCCGGGGGGGCGAGAACATCGCGTCGGCCGAGGTCGAGCGGGTGCTCGAGCGTCACCCGGGCGTCCGCCAGGCGGTCGTCGTCGGCCGGCCCGACGAGCGGTTCGGCGAACGGGTGGTGGCTTTCGTGGTCGCCGATGCGGACGTGGACGTCGACGCCTGCCGGCGGTGGTTCGCCGACCAGGGTGTGGCCCGGTTCAAGACGCCGGAGTACGTGGTCCACGTAGCCGAGGTGCCGGTCCTCGGTGTGGGCAAGCCCGACCGACCCGAGCTGCGCCGCCGGGCCGAGGCCCTCGGCGATGCCCATCGCTGATCGCGCCGGGACGGGAGCGACCTCGTGACCCTCCGGATCGGGATCCTCGGTGCGGCCCGCATCGCCCCCGCCGCCTGCATCCGCCCGGCCCGTGCCGTCGACGGCGTGGAAGTGGTGGCGGTGGCCGCCCGCGACGGCTCCCGGGCCCGGGCCTTCGCGGCCAAGCACGGCATCCCCGGGCCCACTCCGGTTACCGGCAGCTCCTGGAGGACCCCGGGGTCGACGCCGTGTACAACCCCCTGCCCAACGGGCTGCACGGGGTCTGGACGCTGCGGGCGATCGAGGCCGGCAAGCACGTGCTGTGCGAGAAGCCGTTCACGGCCAACGCCGCCGAGGCCCGCTCGGTGGCGTCCCGGGTCGCCGTCGGGGACCGGGTCGTCATGGAGGCGTTCCACTACCGCTACCACCCGATGTTCCTGCGGGCGCTGGAGATCGTGGGGAGCGGCGAACTGGGAACCGTCGAGCGGGTGGACACGGCCCTGTGCGTACCCCTGCCGCTGCCGCGTGACATCCGCTACCGCCCCGATCTGGCCGGCGGTGCGACGATGGACATCGGCTGCTACGCGGTCCACCTGTGGCGGGCCCTCGCCGGAGGTGAGCCGAGCGTCGTCTCGGCCCGGGCGAAGACGATGACGGCCGGCGTGGACCGGGCCCTGTCGGCGAGCCTGCGCACCGGGGACGGGATCACCGGAGGGCTCGACTGCTCGCTCCTGTCCTCCAAGGTGCTGCGGCTGCATGCCAGGGTCGTCGGGACCGAGGGCTCGCTCACCCTGTTCAATCCGCTCGGGCCCCACATCGTGAACCGGACGACGGTCCGGGTCGGCCCGGTCCGCCGCGTGGAGTACGCCGAGCGGACGCCGACCTACACCTTCCAGATGCGGGCCTTCCGGGACGCCGTCGGGTCGGATCGGCCGTTCCCCACCACGGCCGCCGACGCGGTGGCCAACATGGAGGTGGTGGACGCCTTGTACCGTGCGGCCGGGATGTCACCCCGGGAGCCCACCACAGGCGCCTGAGCGGCGACGCCTCAGCGGAGGCGCCAGTCGATGCGCGTTCCCGAGGTGAACACCGCCTGGCCCTCGGCCAGCGTGGCCGGGTCGGTTCCCACGTGGGTGATCAGGAAGGCGTGGTCCAGCGCCTGGCGCCGCGACAGCTCCAGTCCCATCCACAGGGCGCGCACCGTGCCCCCGATCGCACGTTCGGGCTGGTCGGCAATGGCCTGGGCGGCCCATCGGGCCCGCTCCACGAGGTCCTCGGCCGGCACCACCTCGGTGACGAAGCCGATCTCGCGGGCCCGTTCGGCGGACATCCGCTCGTGGGCCCCCAGGAGCGACAGGCGCATGACCTCCTGGAAGGGCATCTTGTGCAGCAGGAAGATCGGCTCGAAGGCGGCGGGCATGCCGTAGGTGACGTGGGGGTCGAAGAAGGTGGCACGGTCCGAGGCGATGATGAAGTCGACCTCGCCCAGGATGTAGAAGGCACCGCCGCAGGCCATGCCGTTGACGGCGGCGATCACCGGCTTCCACAGATGGTTGGTCTTGGGGCAGACGCTCTTACCCGGGTCGTCGAAGTCCCAGGGGGTGTTGTACCCGGGGAGCTTGCCCGGCGGCTGGTCCTCGATGGCGCCGATGCCCTCCCGATCGAGGCCGGTGCAGAACGCCTTGTCACCCGCTCCGGTCAGGACGACGCACCGGACGTCGTCGTTGGTGCGGAGCATCTGCCACAGTTCCCGCAGCTCGCGCTGCATGGTCGGGTCGAAGGCGTTGAGGGCCTGGGGCCGGTTGAGCGTGACCCAGGCCACGCCGTCGGACTCGTCGTAGAGCAGGGTCTCGAGTTCGGGCATGGCGGTCATGGTACCGGTGGTCCGGACGCCGGGCCCATGGACGCGGGCTGGCGCTCCGAGGGGCCGGCGTCAGTGGCAGTGGTCCGGCGGCGGAAGGTCGAGTGTCGGGTTCCGGTCGAAGAAGCCGGCGGCCACCAGGTGGAATCCGCAGTACTCGACCGGCATGACCGGCCAGTCCTCGGGCCGCGGCGAGTGGGTCACCCCGAAGGTGTGCCACACCACGATGTCCGTGCCCACCAGCGACCGGTCGGCCGCCGTCCATTCGGGCAACCCTGCCCCGCCGGCATGCTGGTTCGGGTAGTCGCCGGCCGGCCGGCGCTCGTCGGGCCGGTACGGCGTGACCCACAGGTTGTGGCGGGCGAAGGCGGCGCGGCGCCCGATGCTCGATCCGGGATCGGCCAGCAGCCTCGGGGTCGAGCTCGGGACCAGCTTGTACGCCACCGGCTGGCCCAGGCCGTTGGTGCGGTCCGGGTTGACGATGCGCCAGTGGCGGCTCGACGCGGCGTCCACGTCCCGACGGGCGGCGTGCTCTGACCCGAGCCGGTCGATCCGGCGTGCGATGGCGTTCCCGAGCGGGTTGTCGGGCCCGGGCGGCTCGCCGGCGAAGGACACCTCGTGGACTTCGTTGACCGACCCGTCGACGGCCGGGTCGAGGCGGGCGCAGAACAGGTGCTGGTGGATCGGGGCGGCCAGGCCCGGGGCGATCACCGTGCCGTGTCCGGCTCCCGCTCCGTCGGGGATCCCCTTGGTGGACATGATCCCGGTGAGCTTGACCTCGAGCTGGATCGTCCCGTCGAGGTAGAAGTACCAGAAGAAGCCGTACTCGTAGTTTCCGACGGTGGCGATGAAGGACACGACCAGCCGCCGGGACCGGCGCACCTCGGCCCGGTCGGTGTTCATGTCGGTGTGCTTCCAGAGGATCCCGTAGTCCTCCTCGTGGATGCACACGGCGTGCTCCAACACGTAGGGCTTGCCGTGCTCGCTGGCGAACACGGCGTCGAGGTAGGTGATCTGGCCGAGGCAGTCGCACCCCAGGGTGAGCGAGTTGGCCATCCTCCCGAGCCCCCACTCGCCGACGTCGAAGGCGTTCTTCCAGCTGTGCATGGGATCCGGGTCGCCGTAGGGCACCACCATCTCGCTGATGGCGGCCCGGTGCAGGATGGACCGGGTCGCTCCCGACGTCCGGTCCTCCCAGGCGACGTCGTGGAGGACCAGTCCCTCGAGCGGGGTCATGGACACCCGCATGGTCCAGTGCTGCCACGTCAGCAGGTTGCCGTCCACCGAGAAGCTGACCCCGTCGGGTTGGGTGATCTCGAGGGTGCGCAGGTCGTCGCGGAGCGGTTCGTTGTGCTCCGGAAGGTAACTGCCCCGTTCGGGGGCCAGGGGCACGACCCCGTAGTCGACCACCTCGAGGACCTCGCCCCGTGCCGCGTCGACGGTCGCCAGCACACCCTCCACCGGCCGGGCGTAGCCGTTGTCGGACGGTTCCTCCCGGTAGTAGCTGAGGCAGCGGGTGATGCGGCGGCCGTCCTCCATGTCCCGGTCGAAGTTGCCGGTCGGCCACGGGTCGATCTGGACCCGGTCGACGTCAGTGATCCCCCGGCGCCCCATGGCGGCCAGCCAGTCGGGGTCGGCCTTCAGTGCGAGGATCGACCGGTAGGCGTCGTCGTAGAGCAGGGCCGGCCGCACGTCGTCGGCGGGGGTCCATCCGACGATGGCACCGTCCGGCATCCGCACGACGGCCTCGACGACCGACGCCTCCGGGCCGGGGAGGACCACCAGGCGGATCCGCCGGTCGATCGGCTCACCGGCGGCGAAGGCGGCCAGCTCGGCCCGATCGGGCTCGTCGACGGCGACGGTGGCGAACAGGGTGCCGTCGGGGACGCGGCCGCTCCCGGTGATCGAAGCCACGGCCCGGCGGACCTCGTCGGCCGTCAGCGGGTCGTGGGGATGGACACTCCGTGTCACCGTGTCGGTCATGGCACGCACCTCCTCCGCGGGCGCCCCCCGGGTCCCGCCGGCGCAGGCTACCCCGCGGGCCAGCCCGCTCCTGCCCGTGGCGCTAATGTCCCCGGCGATGGCCGACGCCCTGTCCTCCCACCGCCGCGTCCCGATCGGGGCCGGGCACCCGTGACCGTCGTGCGCGTGGTGGTCGACCGCGACCGCTGCATCGGTTCGGGCAACTGCGTCTACTGGGCACCGGCGAGCTTCGAGCTGGACGACGAGGGCGTGTCGGTGCCGGCAGATCCCGGGCCCGAGCCGTCGACGGACACCCTGGAGGCGCTCCGGGTGGCCGCCGATGGCTGCCCGACGAGGGCCATCACGGTCGAGGTCGTGGAGTCCGCCTCCGACCGCGGGGACAGGTAGGGGACCGTGCCGATCCCGCTGACCGACGAGCACGAGGAGCTCCGACGTTCGGCGGGCCGGTTCCTCGGCGCCCGCAGCGGACCGGAGGTGGCCCGGGCGCTCCTCGACACCGAGGACGAGCAGCTCCAGCCCGTGTGGCCCGGCATGGCCGGTGAGGGATGGCTGGGGCTCCACCTGCCCGAGTCCCTCGGCGGCCAGGGGTTCGGTTTGCTGGAGCTGGCCGTGGTCCTGGAGGAGACGGGCTGGGCCGTGACCCCCGGCCCCCTGCTGCCGACGGCCGTCGTCTCGGCGCTGTGCGCACGGTACCTCCCCGAGGGGGAGGCGGCCCGGGTGCTCCCGGGGCTCGTCGCCGGGACGTCACCGGCGGCGGTGTACCTGGGGGAGGACGGGCTGGCGGCGGTTGTCCGGGGGACCGACGGGTCGCTCACGGTGTCGGGCACACTTCGGCCGGTACTGGGTCTGGGGACCGCACAGACGGTGCTGACTCCGGCGGTCGCACAGGACGGTTCGGTCGTGTGGTGCCTGCTCGACGTGGACGCCGACGGTCCGGTGCGCGCCGCGCCCCTGCCCAGCCTCGACGCCACCCGCCGGGTCGGCCAGTTGGAGGCGGACGGCGTCGTGGTGCCGCCCGGTCGGCAGCTGACGGGAATGCCGGGGCGCCGCGTCGGCGACGTCGCCGTGGCCCTGTTGGCCGCCGAGCACGCCGGTGGTGCCCGGTGGTGCCTCGAGACGGCCACCGAGTACGCCAAGGTGCGGGTCCAGTTCGGGCGTCCGATCGGTCAGTTCCAGGCGGTCAAGCACCGTGCCGCCGACATGGCCGTCCGGGTGGACCAGATCGCCTCGGTGGCCTGGGACGCCGTGCTGGCCGTGGATGCCGCCCTGCAGGACAGCGGAGACGGTGACGACGGTGTCGAGCTGGCGGTGGCCACGGCTGGCGCCCTGGCACTGGACGGGTACGTGACCTGCGCCGAGGACTGCCTGCAGCTGCTCGGGGGGATCGGCTTCACCTGGGAGCACGATCTGCACCTGCACCTGAAGCGGGCACTGGCCGATCGCCAGCTGGTGGGGGGGAGCGACGACCACCGCCTGCGACTGGCCGCTGCCGCCGGAGGCGGTGCCCGACGGGCGCTCACGGCGGACCTGCCCGAGGAGGCCGAACGGTGGCGGGAGGAGCTGGCCCCGCTGGTCGCCGGACTGGTGGCGGCCGAGGACGGTGCGCGCCGAGGCCTGCTGGTCGGGTCCGGCCTGGTCGCCCCGCACTGGCCCGCGCCGTGGGGCCGAGACGCGGGCGCCGTCGAGCAGGTGGTGATCGACGAGGTACTGGCGGCAGCAGGGGTCAGCCGGCCCCACCTGGGCGTCGGGGCGTGGGTGCTGCCCGTGCTGATCGCCTGCGGCACCACCGAGCAGCAGGAGCGGTGGGTCGGTCCCACGCTGATGGGCGAGATCTCGTGGTGCCAGCTGTTCTCCGAACCGGGGGCGGGGTCGGACCTCGCCGCCCTGTCGACGCGGGCGGAACGGGTGGAGGGTGGCTGGGCACTGACCGGCCAGAAGGTCTGGACCTCGATGGCCCAGCTGTCCCAGTGGGGGATCTGTCTGGCCCGGACCGACCCCGACGCACCCAAGCACGCCGGCATCACCTACTTCATCGTCGACATGGCGGCCCCCGGGCTCGACGTGCGACCCCTGCGCGAGCTGACCGGTGCCGCGCTGTTCAACGAGGTCTTCTTCGACGAGGTGTTCGTACCCGACGACTGCGTGATCGGGGAGGTCCACCGGGGGTGGGGCATCGCCCGGATGACGCTGGCCAACGAGCGGGTCTCCATCTCGTCGGGCGCCACCTTCGGGATCGGGGTCGAGTCTCTGGTCCGGCTGGCGGGTCGCCAGGAGGGCGGGGTGTCCGAGGCCACCGCGCTCCACCTCGGCGCGCTGCTGGCCGAGGCCCAGTCGCTCCGGCTGATGACCCACCGGTCGGGGTTGCGGTCGCTGGCCGGCGCGGACCCTGGGCCGGGGTCGAGCCTGCGCAAGCTCCTGGGGGCCGAGCACGAGCAGCGGGTCCAGGAGCTCGGCCTGGTGATGATGGGCCCCGAGGGGGCGGTCGCCGACGGCCGGGCCGGACGCTGGTCGCAGGGCACCCTGGCCACTCGATGCCTCACCATCGCCGGCGGGACCAGCGAGGTCCAGCGCAACGTGATCGGCGAGCGCATCCTCGGACTTCCCCGCGACCCCGAACCGGAGGGCTGACACCATGGCATGGGACTTCTCGACCGACCCGGACTTCCAGGCGCAGTTGGACTGGATGGACGGCTTCGTGCGCGAGGAGGTGGAGCCACTCGACCTGTTGTGGGGGGACCGGACCTTTCACCCGCTCGAGCCCGCACTGCGGGCCGTGGTCGACCCGCTGAAGCAGCAGGTCCGGGACCGGGGCCTGTGGGCCTGCCACCTCGGGCCCGAGCTCGGCGGTCAGGGCTACGGCCAGGTGAAGCTGGCCCTGATGAACGAGATCCTGGGCCGGTCGCTGTGGGCCTCCATCGTCTTCGGCACCCAGGCCCCCGATACCGGCAACGCCGAGATCATCGCCCACTACGGCACCGAGGCCCAGAAGAAGGCGTACCTGGAGCCCCTGCTGTCGGGGGAGCTGTTCTCGGCCTACTCGATGACCGAGCCCCAGGGCGGTTCGGACCCGTCGCTGTTCGAGACCACCGCCACCCGGGACGGCGACGAATGGGTCATCGAGGGCTGGAAGTTCTTCACCTCCAACGCCCGCACGGCCGCCTTCCTCATCGTGATGGCGGTCACCAACCCGGAGATCGACGTCTACCGCGGGATGTCGATGTTCCTGGTGCCGACCGACACCCCCGGGGTCGAGATCGTGCGCAACGTCGGTCTCATGGGGGAGCGGGTCCCCGGGAGCGGGATGCACGCGCTCATCCACTACGACCAGGTCCGGGTGCCGGCCGACAGCCTCCTCGGAGGCGAGGGCCAGGCTTTCGTCATCGCCCAGACCCGCCTGGGTGGTGGGCGGGTCCACCACGCCATGCGGACCGTGGGGATGGCCGGGAAGGCCCTCGACATGCTGTGCGAGCGGGCGGTCAGCCGTCGGACTCGGGACGGGTTGCTGGCCGGCAAGCAGAACGTCCGCGACTACGTGGCCGACTCCTACATTGAGCTGACCCAATTCCGGTTGTTCGTGCTCTACGTGGCCTGGTGCATCGACCAGGGTCACGATCCGAAAGCGGTGCGACGGGACATCGCCGCCATCAAGGTGCTCACCCCTCAGGTCCTGCACAACGTGACCCAGCGGGCCATCCAGGTCCACGGGGCCATCGGGGTGTCCGACGAGCTCCCGCTGGGCGGTCTGTGGATGACGGCCCCGGTCATGGGGCTGGTCGACGGCCCGACCGAGGTGCACCGGACCACCGTGGCCCGCCAGGTGCTGAAGGGGTACGAGCCGGTCGAGGGCCTCTGGCCGTCCCAGCACCTGCCCACCCGGGTGGCCGCCGCCCGGGCCAAGTTCGCCGCCCACCCCGATGCGCTGGCCACGGCGGTACCCCGCTGGGTGGGCTTCGGCGACGCCGACCTCGAGCACGAAGTGGGGAACCAGTGAGCACCGACGACGGGAGAACCGACGGTCCCGGTGGTGACGGCTACGAGCCCCGACTCGACGTGGAGCGGCTGGGTCGGTGGATGGACGACCAGGGACTGCCCGGGGCCGGTGAGCCGCTCGAGGCGCGGTTCATCACCGGGGGAGCGTCCAACGACCTGTTCGAGCTCTCCCGTGGCGGGTTCCGCTGCGCCCTGCGTCGCCCGCCCGACCCGGTCCCCGCCGGCCGGGACGCCACCATGCTGCGCGAGCACCGGCTCCTGGTGGCGCTGGCCGACACCGACGTGCCCCATCCGCGGGTGGTGGCGGGCTGCGACGACCCCTCGGTGGTGGGGGGTTGCTTCTACCTGATGGAGTTCGTCGACGGCTGGTCGCCGATCCAGGAGGGGACGACCTGGCCCGAGCCGTTCGGCTCCGACCTCGACGCCCGCCGCGGACTCGCCTTCCAGCTGGTGGACGGCATCGCCCGCCTCGCCCGGGTGGACTGGGAGGCCCGGGGCCTCGAGGGCTTCGGCCGGCCCGAGGGATTCCACGATCGCCAGGTCGACCGCTGGCTGCACCATCTGGAGGCGGTCCAGTTCCGTCCGCTACCGGGGATCGACGAGGCAGCGGCGTGGCTGCGCAGCCACCGGCCGCGCTCCTACCGTCCCGGCATCATGCACGGGGACTACCAGTTCGCCAACGTGATGTACCGCCACGGTGCGCCGGCCGAGCTGGCCGCCATCGTCGACTGGGAGATGGCCACCGTGGGCGATCCCCTGCTCGACCTGGGATGGGTGATCAACGGGTGGCCGGACGACACCTCGTCGGGCAGCCAGGGCACCATCAGCTACGTGGACTTCACGGGCATGCCGACCAAGGACGAGCTGCTCGGGGCCTACGCCGCCGCCAGCGGCCGGCCCGTCGACGAGATCGACTACTACGTCATCCTGGCCCGGTTCAAGCTGGCCATCGTGCTCGAGGCCGGCTACGCCCGGGTCGTCGCCGGTGAGGCCGACAACCCCAAGATGGCCAAGTTCGGCGACGTCGTACTCGACATGGCGGCCCGGGCCTCCGAGCTGGCCGCCACCACCCCCCTCCGATGACTGCGCCCGCCGGGCCGGGGCCCGCCGAGCGCTTCGATCTGACCGACCGGGTGGTCCTGGTCACCGGCGGCAGCCGGGGCCTGGGGCGGGCCATGGCCCTCGGGTTCGCCGACGCCGGAGCCCACGTCGTGGTGGCCAGCCGCAAGCTCGACGCCTGCCGGGAGGTGGCCGACGAGATCGAGTCACGGGGAAGGCAGGCCCTGGCCGTGGCCGCCAACGTGAGCCACTGGGACGAGCTCGACGGCCTGGTGGACGAGGCCTACGGCCGGTTCGGGCGGGTCGACGTGCTGGTCAACAACGCCGGGATGTCCCTGCTCTACGGCGACCTCGCCGAAGTGGGCGAGGCCATGTGGGACAAGGTGGTCGGACTCAACCTCAAGGGCCCGTTCCGCCTCACCGCCCTGGTGGCGCCGCGGATGGTGGCCGCCGGCGGTGGATCGGTCATCAACGTGTCGAGCACCGGCTCCATCCGGCCGGCGCCGTTCATGCTCCCCTACGACGCGGCCAAGGCCGGGCTCAACGCCCTCACCGTCGGCTTCGCCCACGCCTACGGGCCCTCCGTCCGCGTCAACTGCATCATGGCCGGGCCGTTCTTCACCGACGTCACCAAGGAGTGGGACCTCGAGGCCTTCGACGTCGAGGTGCGCCGGAGGCACGCCCTCGGGCGCGGTGGCGAACCGGACGAGGTGGTGGGCGCGGCCCTGTACTTCGCCTCCGACGCCTCGAGCTACACCACCGGGGCCGTGCTCCGGGTCGACGGCGGCATCCCCTGACGCCGCCGACCGTCGGCCGGGCCCCCACCCCCGGTCGGGAGGGTCGCAGGCCGGGAGGCGCTCACGACAGGGCGCTGACGAAGGAGGGCCGGGATGCCTCCCACCAGCGCCGCCGCCGCTCGTAGCGCTCCATGCCCCCCATCTGCTTAACCATGCGGATGAAGTTCGGGTCTCCGGCGTCCACCCGACGCTGCACGAAGGCGCCACCCTCGTGCATCGAGCGGTCGAGATGGTGGATCAGGTCCCGTCGCCCGGCCGCATCGAGACCGTAGGTATCCGCCACCAGCCGGAGGCGAGCCGGGCGGTCGACCGGCTCGAACCCGAGGCGACCGGCGCTCAGGTCATCGTCGACGGGCACGCACATCCTCGCGCAGGCGGCGAGGTCGAAGGCGGGTCGACCGGGCGCGGCGAAGTCGAAGTCGAGGAGGCCGACCGCCCGCCCGTCCCGGAAGACGACGTTCTCCATGCACACGTCGTTGTGGCAGATCAAGGATCCACCCAACGGATCCGCCAGTTCGTCACTCCAGGGACCCGGTCCCACGAGGATGGTGGAGGACGCTTCATGGAACGAGTGCAGCAGCGCCGCGATCGACGCCAGGGCGATGTCGCTGCGGGCCCATGCCGGATACGGGGGAACGGGCACGTCTCCCTCGACGAATACCAGCCGTTCGCGGCCGTCGGGCTGTAGCTCGACGGGCAGCGACGCTCCTTCGAACCCTGTCGCCCGGAGCCCCCTCAAGAAGGCGTGCACCGATTCGGAGTGGGGGTTCGAGGGCCGCAGCACGAACGGGCCGCGCCGCACCACGGCTCCGGCGTTCGCCACGCCTCCAGGCAGGACCTCGTCCACGTCGACAGTCTCTCAATCGCCGAGCGACGTCGCCGGATGGGAGGCCGGCCGGCGGACCCCTCGGGGCTGTCGACGGTCCGGCCGTGACCGCACCGCGCCACGTCACGGCATGATGGGTCGTGTGGGGAGCGCCGATCGAGACGGGGGGGCAACGGCGGGGGTGACGTGGCCCGACGGTGCCGGTCCGGGAAGTGCGCTGTCGGTCCGGTCACTCAGCAAGCAGTTCGGTGACCGGGTCGCCTACCGGGACGTCTCCTTCGAGGTCGGCCGCGGCGAGGTATTCGGGTTCCTCGGTCCCAACGGTGCGGGCAAGACCACCACGGTGCGCACACTGGGTACGCTGATGGCGCCCACTTCGGGTTCGGCGACCGTTGCCGGTCTGGAACTGACGCCCGAGAACGGCATGGCGATCCGCCAGCGGATCGCCATCATGCCCGAAGCGCCCGGCCTCTACCTTCACCTGAGCGTCCTGGACAACCTGGCGTGCTTCGCCGACCTCTACGAGATCCCGGATCCCCGGGACCGCATTCGAGGCGCTCTCGTGGCCGTCGGCCTGGCTGACAGGGAGGGTGATGCCTGCGGCGAGCTCTCGAAGGGCCTCCGGCAACGGGTGTCACTGGCCCGGGCTCTGCTCAGCGATCCGGAGGTGCTGTTCCTCGACGAGCCCACGTCGGGCCTGGACCCGGCCGCCACCAAGGACGTGCACGGCATCATCGACGACCTGCGGCGCCGCGGCGTCACCGTCTTCCTGACCACCCACCGCCTCGAGGAGGCCGAACGGCTGTGCGATCGGGTCGCCATCCTCAACACGACGCTGCTGACCATCGGCCGACCGGACGAGCTGCGGGACCGACTCTTCACGAGGACCCTGACCGTCAGGACGGTGGCTCCGCTGGTCGAGCCGGCGGCAGTGTTCGGTCCGGCGCAGGGGGTGTCGCACTGGCGGACCGACGGACCTGCCGGCTACGTGTTGGACGTGTCCGACGTTGCCGCATCGGCACCGGCCGTCGCCCGGGCACTGGTGTCGGCGGGCGCCGACGTGCTGTCGCTCGCCGAGTCCCACCACTCGCTCGAGGACGTCTACCTGCAGTTCGTCGAGGGCCACCCCGGGGAGTCGGCGACGTGAGGATGAGCAGGCGGCGCGTGGCGGCGGTGTTCCACAAGGAGCTGCGCGACCTGCGTCGCAGCGGCAACGTCGTCTACGCCATGGTGGTCCTGCCGCTCGTGTTCCTGATCCAGCCCCTCATCCAGATCTTTGCGATCGCGTCGAGCAGCTCCCCGACCCTCCACCGTGAGCACACACTGATCTACCTGCTCGCCATCCCCGCGCTCGTTCCGGCGGCCCTGGCCGCCTACTCGATCGTGGGCGAGCGCGTGCAGGGCACGCTGGAGCCGCTGCTGTCCACACCCGTCCACGAAAAGGAGCTCATCTTCGGGAAGGCGCTCGCCGTGTTCCTGCCGTCGGTGGCTGTCGCCTACGGCGTGTTCGCCGTCTTCATCGCCATCGTGGAGGTGTGGGCGGCACCGGGTGTGGCTTCCGCCCTCGTGCAGTTCCCCGATGTCGTGGCGCAGATCGTGTTCACCCCGCTCCTGGTGATCTGGTCGATCTGGCTCGGGATGGCGATCTCGGCCCGCTCGAGCGACATCCGCACGGCGGGGCAGCTGTCCATCCTTGTCAGCCTCCCGACGGTGGCGGTCACCTCGCTCATCGCATTCAACGTGATCCCGGCCGACCAGCGGGTAGCCCTCCTCTTCGGCGGCGGCCTGGCGATCCTCGACCGCCTCGGATGGCGGGCGGCGAGCTCGCTGTTCAACCGCGAACGGCTCATCACGACGACCAAGTGATCCGGGAGCGGCCATCCGGGCCGCCGCGGCGCGCCTTCCCGTCGGTGGACGACCCCGGACGGATCCGGGGGATCAGCCGTCAGCCGTCGGCCGCCAGCGGTCAGCCGTCACCCGAGAGCCGCTCGCCCACGGCGTCCACCTCGTTGGACCGGTCCGACCCGTCGATGACGGCCAGCACCCGGTCGGCGACCTCGCCCGGCTCCAGGACCCGGTGGTCCAGGTAGCCCGCGGCAGCCCACCGCTCGAAGTACGGTTCGGCGGCATCGGGATCCCAGCCGTCGGCGAAGGAGGTCGCCGTCGGGCCGACCACGACCCGGACCACCCGGAGCCAGGGCTCCTCGGCGCGCAGGCCGGCTGCCAGCTGGTCGAGCGCCGCCTTGGAGGCAGCGTAGGGGACCAGTCCCGGCCACGGCCGACCGACCGAGTGGGAGGTCAGCAGTACGCAGAGCGGGTCGTCGGCCGACCGCAGGTGGTCGAGCGCGGCCGACACCGTCAGTGCGGCGCCGATCACGTTGGTGGCGAGTACGTCCCGCCAGGCGGACGCCGTGGCGTCGGCCACCGACCCGAGGGGCGACGCCCCGGCGGCATAGACGACGGTGTCGAGCCCGCCCAGTGCCGCGGCGGCCTCCTCGACCAGGGTCCGGCACCGGTCGGCGTCGGAGGCGTCACCCACCAGCCCGGTGGCGGTCGGCCCGGCCGCGGTCACGGTGGCGGCCACGGCGTCTGCCCGCCTCGCCGCCACGGCGACGGCGTGACCCCGGCTCCCGAGGGCCACGGTAAGGCTGCGGCCGATGCCCGACGATCCGCCGACCACCAGCACCCGCCGGATCGGCGGGGTCACGGAGCCGCCTGCCCCCGCTCCTGCTGGATCTCCACCGTGTTCCCGGCGGGGTCGGCGAACCAGATCTGGACGACCGGGCCCTGGGCGCCGCGCACGTAGGCGATACCGTCCCGTTCGAGTTCGGCGATCGCCGCGTCGAGGTCGTCCACGGCGAAGCAGGCGTGGGGGCCGGTCGGTCGGATCACGTCGGAGCCGGCGTCGGCGTCCACCAGGTGGAGCTGGACGTCCCCGGCGGCGAACCAGTGCCCCCCGACGCCGGGGATGGCCGGCCGGTCCTCGTCGGGAAGCCGGAGCAGGCCCCGGTAGAAGTCGACGCACTCGTCGAGGTGGCCCTCGACGTTGACGCTGTGGTGGAGGGTCCGGGTGACGTTCACCGGGGCCACCCGTCGGGGACCACCGTGTCGGTGATAGCCCGGGGGTCGACTGCCTGGCGGGTGTTCCCGGCCTCGTAGACGGCGAAGCACAGCTGCAACGCCTTGATGGCCTCCTGGGCGCTCATCTCGGGCGCCACGCCCTCCACCAGCGTGTCCACGAAGTGTTGGGACGCCCGTCGGAACCCCGATCCCCAGTCGGCGTCGACATGGGGGAACGACGTGGTCGTCTGCTTGCCCCGGGTGCCGTCATAGAGGACGACGGCGGGGAGGTCGAGCAGCTGGCCCGTGCACCGGGTGACCCACAGGAAGCCCTCGTCCCCCTGGATCTCGAAGAACTCGTCGGCACCGTAGAAGTCGCTGCGCAACCACATGGCCGGTGCGTAGCCGACGTCCATCATCCCGAGGATCGCCGGGTCCTCGTACTCGAAGATGGCGGCACAGGGCTCGAAGTAGTGGTCCCGCCGCCGCACGGCGGCCTGGACCGACACGATGTCCTGGTCGAACATCCAGAGTGCCACCGCGTACTTGTGGATCATGTCGTCGAAGAGGTGCCCACCCGGACTGGTGGCCGTCATCCGCCACAGGTAGCCCTCGACCTCGAGGCCGCTCTGGAACGCCGAGTCGGTCTGGCCCACCACCGTGCGCAGGCGCAGCTGGGAGGGGCGACCGATGGCCCCGTCCGCCACCAGCTGTTTGGCCAGCTCGAGGGGCGGGTAGTGGCGGAAGCACTCGCTGACGCGCAGGACGACCCCGGCCCCGTCGGCGGCGGCCGCCATGGCCCGGGCCTCGGCGACCGTGTTGGCCAGCGGCTTCTGGCACGACACGTGCTTGCCGGCGGCGACGGCGGCCAGCACGTGGTCGTGGTGGAGGAACGTGGGGGTGAGGATCTCCACGGCGTCGACCCCGGGATCGGCCAGCAGGTCGTCGAGCCCGGTGTAGGCGCGTTCGGCACCCCAGGCGCGCGCCGCCTCGGCGGCCCGGTCCTCCTTCGGGTCGCACACGGCGACGACGTCGCACCGCGGGTCCTCGAGGTAGCCGGTGACGTTCAGGGAGGCGATGTTGCCGGCCCCCACGATGCCGATCCGGGGGTGGGAGATCAGAGGCTGCGGCGCGGACATGGCGGTCAGGCTACCGCCGTGCCCGACCGCGGTGCCGGGTGCGCCACCGCAAGTACCCACCGGTGGCGATGACCCGTCCGCCGTCACCGGGGGCGGTCACCCGCCGGCGGGTGCGTCCGCGTCCGACGGGAGGTCGGGGAGGCCCCGGCGCAGCTCGTCCTTGACCACCTTGCCCGTGGCGTTGCGGGGCAGGGCGTCGAGGAAGTACCAGCGGCGCGGCACCTTCGAGCGGGCCAGGAGCTCGAGCGTGTGGTCACGCAGGGCGTCGGCGTCGGCGTCGTGCCCCGGTCGCAGGACGACACAGGCCACGACGTCCTCGCCCAGCACCGGGTGGGGAACGCCCAGTACCGCCACCTCGTGGACGGCGGGGTGGAGGGCCACGGCGTGCTCCACGTCCGTCGGGTGGATGTTGTTCCCGCCCCGGATGATGACGTCCTTGCTCCGGCCGACGATGTAGAGGTAGCCGTCCTCGTCGATCCGGCCGAGGTCCCCGGTCAGGAGCCACCCGTCGACCCAGGTGCGGGCCGTCGCCTCGGGATCGCCGAAGTACTCGCGGGGCCGTCCCGGGATCCGCATGCGCACCTCGCCGACCTCGCCGGCCGGAACCGGCTCGCCTTCGGGTCCGACGCACACGATCTCGGCGGGGGGGAGCGGCCGGCCCACCGAGCCGGGGCGGCGGACGGCCTCGCCGGGGGGCATCATGCAGTAGACGGACCCGGCCTCGGTCATGCCGTAGTTGTTGGAGACGAGCGCGTCGGGCAGCTTGGCCTGGAGCCGCTCCAGGACGGCCGGGGCGAGGGGCGCGCTCCCCACCGTGCACAGCTGCACCGAGCTCAGGTCGGCATCGGCGAAGCGCGGGTGCTCCAACAGCAGCGCGGCCATGGCGGGGACCAGGAACACCGACACGGGCCGCTCGCGCTCCACCGTCTCGATCCACGTGCCGGCGTCGAAGGACGCGAGGTAGATGCCCCGCATCCCCAGCTTCATCGGGGTCAGGACGAAGGCGATGCCGGCGAAGGTGTAGGGCGGGCTGGCGTGCAGCCAGGACCCGCCGCTCCAGGTCGGCTCGCGGAACGGCACCAGCGACGAGTTGTCGTGGCGGACCGCCACCGCCTTCGGATGGCCGGTGGTCCCGGACGTGTAGAGGATGTCGGCCAGTTCACCCCGGTCGCGGGGGACCTGCAGGTAGGCGGCATCGTCGTCGTGCAAGATGTCCGACCAGGCCACGACGCCGCTGGCGTCGGGACCGCTTCCCCCGCCGCCCCCCGGTCCGGCACCGTCGTCGCCCACGGCGGGCACGTCCACGACCAGGTACGTCCGCTCCGGCTCGTGGCGGTCGAGGAGCGAGTGCTCGACGAAGGCGACCGTCGTTCCCGAGTGCGCCACCATCCGGGCCACCTCGGGGCGGGTCAGCTGCGGGTTGAACGGAACGGCGACGGCCCCGGCGCGGTGCACGGCGGCATAGGCGGACATCCACCGGAGCGCGTTGGTCGCATGGAGGTGGAGGGCCACCCGGTCACCGGGCGCCACGCCGGCGTCCACCAGGCCCCGGGCGAGCCGAGTGGCGGTCGCGTCCCACTCGCCGAAGGTCATCGAGCCGCTGCCGACCACGGTGTAGGCGGTCTCGTCCCCGTAGGCCTCGGCCATGGCGTGGAGCTGCTCCGAGGGGAGGAGGGCCATGGTCAGTCCCCTCCCACCGGTGCGACGTCGTGCGCGCTGCGTCCGGGCTGCCGCGGCGTCCACCACGGGGTCGACCCGTGGACGTCGTCGGTGATGAACCCCTGGAACTCTCCCGGTTGCATGGGGCTACCGGCGGGGTGGGGTCGGCGGAGCGGACGGGACTCGGACACGCATCGCCCCGCAATCTAGGCCAGCGACGACGCTCGGTACCGACCGACCGCCCACACCCGGGTCCCGGCGGGGGACCGGCGATAGCATGACCGCGTCCCGACGGCCGACCACCCGGTCCATCCGTCCGAGCCGACCGCTACTGGAGGTCCCGCCGATGACCCGTTCCGTGGAGCACGCTCCCACCGCCGTCCTGGCCGCCGCCAAGGAGATGCTGGCCAAGGGGCTGGTGGAGGGGACGGCGGGCAACATCTCCGCACGCCAGGAGGACGGCACCGTGTGCGTGACGCCATCGTCCATCGACTACGGCAAGATGACCCTGGAGGACCTGGTGGTCGTCGACCTCGACGGCGCCGTCGTGTCCGGGCACCAGTCGCCGTCCTCGGAACTGCCCCTGCACCTGGCCGCCTACCGGGCCTACGACGACGTCGGGTCGGTCATCCACTCGCACCCGGTGTACGCCACCATGTTCGCCGTCGCCCGACAGGCCATCCCGTCGTGCATCGACGAATTCACCATCTACGTGGGCGGCGACGTGCGGGTGACCGAGTACGCCATGAGCGGCCGGCCCGAGGTGGGGGAGAACGCCGTGGCCGCCCTCGAGGGCCGGGGTGCGGCGTTGCTCGCCAACCACGGCCTGGTGGCGGTGGGCCCGAGCCCGGCCAAGGCGCTGCACATCACCGCCCTGGTCGAGCGCAGCGCCTTCATCATCTGGGGGGCGAACCAGCTCGGCTCGGTCCATCACCTGCCCGAGGGGGTCGACCGCAAGTTCGCCGGCGTGTACGAGTACATGCGCCAGAACCCATGAGCGCCGCCCCCGCCGACACCGGGGACGGCATCGCCTCCGACGGCCGTGTCCGGGCGCGGCTGGCTGCCCACGGACTGCGGCTACACGGTCCCCACCCGCCCCACGACCCACTGGACGCCGTGGTGGTGCACGGGGGTGTCGCCCGGACGTCGGGGCAGCTGCCCCGGATCGACGGCGAGCTGACCTGCATCGGAACCCTCGGCGACACGGTCGACGTGGAGGAAGGTGCCCGGGCCGCGGCCGTGTGTGCCCTCAACGCCCTGTCGGTCCTCGAGGTGGCCCTCGGATCCCTCGACCGGATCGAACGGGTACTCAGCGTCACCGGCTACGTGGCCTCGACGCCGGACTTCCACGGGCAGCCCGCCGTGGTCGACGGAGCCAGCCGGGTACTCGCCCAGGCTTTCGGTGAGGCGGGACGCCACACCCGATCGGCCATCGGCGTGGCGGCACTGCCGAGGGGTGGGGCCGTCGAGATCGAGGTCACCGTGGCGGTGGTCGGGTGACGGGCGACGCGGAACTGCCGGCGGTCCTGGCCGGATTGGGTGCGGCCACCCTGGGTGAGTGCGGGGCCCGTGCCATGCCCCCGCGGATCCGACCGGCCTGGTCGGGGGCGTCGCTGGCGGCGCCGGCCTACCCCGTGCGGTGTACCCCCGGCGACAACCTGGCCGTGCACGTCGCCGTGACCCGGGCGCCCGCCGGCTCGGTGCTGGTGGTGGACGTGGGTGACGTGAGCGACCGGGGGTACTGGGGGGAGGTGCTCACCACCGGGGCGATCGCCCGTGGGATCGGCGGCCTGGTGATCGACGGGGGGGTACGCGACGTGGCCGCCCTGGAGGCGCTCGAGTTCCCGGTGTTCTCGAGGACGGTGGCGCTACGCGGGGCGGCCAAGGTCGCCCGCGGCTCGGTGGGGGTACCCGTCGACGTCGCCGGCGTGCCCGTGGCCCCGGGCGACTGGGTGGTGGGCGACGTCGACGGAGTGGTCGTCGTCCCCGGTGACCGGCTGGCCGACGTGATCGATGCCGGCCGGGCCCGGGCCTCGGCCGAGGACGGCTACTTCGCCGCCCTGCGCGGCGGAGCGACGACCGTCGAGATCCTCGGGCTCGACGCGTCCCTCGTCGAGGACGGCGGCCCGCCCGATCGACCGGCCGTCGGCTGACCGGCGCCGGCGGGACCGGTCGGCGGGGCCCGTCCCGTCAGTTGTACGTCGGTCCCCTCAGTTGTTGGTGTAGTCGATGGTGCCGGCGCCCTTGACACCGATGGCGAAGCAGAAGCAGTGGATCGGCGCGTGGTCGGTCACCGGGCGGAGGCTGTGCACCACGTCCGGTGGGATGTAGACGAGGTCGCCCTGGGCGATGGCCCGGTCCTCGTCGCCGATCGTCATGATCCCCCGGCCCCGGAGGACGTAGTAGAACTCGTGGGTCGGGTGCGAGTGAGGGTTCACGTAGCCGCCGCCGGCCACCTCGAACTCGTTGACCAGTTCGAGGAACCCGCCGTCGGTGAGCTCCCGCAGTTCCTGTGACTGCACCATCCACCACACGGGCACCGTGCCCGCGTGCTCGACGATCGGCTCGACGTCCTCGATGTTCCGTACGTCCATCTGCGTGTACCCTCCTCGGTCCGGCTGCGGCCTGTCGGGTCGATGGTAGCTTCGCCGGCGGACCCGATCACCGGAGGTTCTCGGCCATGGCACCACCCGTGCGGACGATCACACCCATCCCACTCGACGAGGGCTCCTGGGCCCCCTTCGGCTGGCTGCCGGTGGCCGACACCGACCCGTCGGACGGCACCCACCGACTCGAGTTCGACTGGGACGACGTCCACGTGAACCGGATCTCCCACCGTCGGGACGAGGTGCCGGCCGTCCCGGGTGGACTGCGCTGTCAGATGCTGTTCCACCACGTCACCCACACCCAGGTGCTGATGCCCCTCGATGTCGCCGCCGTGGTGGTGGTGGCTGCACCGTCCGTGCCGTTCACCTCGGCTTCGGACATCGAGTCGGCCCGGGCGTTCGTCCTGGAGCCACTGCGGGCCGTGGTGTTGCACCGGGGTACCTGGCACTGGGGCCCGTTCCCGATCGTGGCAGAGGCGGTGGAACTGTTCAACGTGCAGGGACTCCGCTACGCGGAGGACAACGCGCGTGCCGATCTGGAGGTCCTGGGTACCCCGGTGGACGTCGCGGTGGGGTGACGCCGTCCCCGTCCTCGGGGCGGTCCCGGGACATGTCACGGCGGCGGCACCCGGTTGTCGCTAGAGTCCCCGTCGTAAGAAGTTTCCATCGGCTGATCGCACGTACGGGGGAGTCGGGTCTGCAGCCCGGGGCGATCGGCCCGACACAAGGAAGTGTGTTGATGGGGATACACCGGGGGAGGTGGCTGGCACCGATCGCCGCGGCAGCGGCAGCGGGGCTGGTGATGGCGGGTTGCTCGTCGAGTACGTCGGCATCGACGACCACGACGACGGGCGCGGCGCCGACCACGACGGCGGCGTCCGGGGGAGGCTCGGCGGCGCCGGGGGTGACGGCGACGTCCATCACCGTCGGAGTGATCTCCAGCCGCTCCGGTGTGCTGGCCGGCTACTTCGGCCAGTTCGCCCCCGGCATGACGGCGTACTTCGACGCCCTCAATGCCAAGGGCGGGGTCGACGGCCGGACGGTCAACCTGGCCTACAACCTGGACGACGGTGGGTCACCCAGCCAGTTCACCCAGCTGACCCACACCCTGATCGACCAGGACCACGTGTTCGCGGTCGGGGCGGCATCGCCGTTCTTCACCCCCGGCTACTTCGCCCAGTCGGGCACCCCGACCTACGGGTACAACGTGACCGGCAACTGGTCGCCGTACCCGAACCTCTTCGCCGCCGGGGGATCGGTGCAGGACTACAACAACCCCACGCCCACCTACGCCTACTTCGTCAAGGTCACCCACTCGAAGGCCCTGGCCTTCATCAGCTACGGGCCGGCGATCCCGTCGTCGTACGACGCCTGCAGCACGGCCGCCAAGAACCTCAAGGCGGCCGGCGTCAACGTGAGCTTCGTCGACGTCGGGGCGCAGCTCGGTGGGAGCTTCACCTCCGACGTCCAGCGCCTGCAGCAGTCGGGCTCGGACTCGCTGATCAGCTGCATGCAGGCCTCGGACAACGTCACCCTGTCCCGGGACATCCAGCAGTACGGCCTGTCGATCAAGCAGCTGTGGCTCAACGGCTACGACCAGAACCTGCTCAACCAGTACTCCAGCGTCATGCAGGGGGTGTACCTGAGCAACGCCGGCAACGTGCCCTTCGAGGCCACCGACTATCCCACCATCTACCCGGGGATGGCGGCCTACACGGCGGCCATGAACAAGTACGAGCCCCAGTACACGACCAGCAACGTGGCCCTGTCCGGGTGGCAGTCGGCCGCGCTGATGGTCGAGGGGATCCGGGCCGCCGGCAGCACGGTCACCCAGGCCTCCGTGATCGCGGCCACCAACAAGATCACCTCGGACACCGCCGCCCAGACCCAGGCGCCGACCAACTGGACGGTGGCCCACGTGAAGGCCACCTACCCGGCCTGCACCTCCTTCGTCCAGGTCAAGGGATCGTCGTTCGACTCGGTGTTCGCGCCGGGCAAGCAGGTCTTCATCTGCCTCGGCTCCAACGCCAGGAACCCGGTGCCGGTGACGCCGCCGGCCGGCACGCCGGGGGCATGAGCCGGGCAGCAGCTGGCCAGGACTAGGGGGCGACCGGACGATGGAGCACTTCCTGGGGTTCGCCCTACCCGGTATCCCCTACGGGTGCACGTACGCACTGGTCGCCGTCGGCCTCGTCCTCACCTACCAAGCCACCGGTGTCCTCAACTTCGCCTACGGGGCCCAGGCGTACCTGTCGGCGTTCGTGTTCACCTACCTGGTCCAGAACAAGCACCTCCCGGTGGGCGTGGCCTTCGTGATCGCCGTGGTCGTGCTGGCCCCGGCCGTCGGACTCGTCTTCGACCGCTTCCTGTTCCGCAAGATCGCCCCGGCCAACGTGATCGCCAAACTGGTCACCGGGATCAGCATGCTCGTCGGGATCCCGGCCGTCCTCGCCATCATCTTCACCAACAGCAACCAGTACAACCCGCCCAGCATCCTGTTCAACCCCGACGTGGTCTACTTCCGGATCGCCGGGACCCCGATCAACGGGATCTCGGTGACCTGCGTGGTAGCCACGGCGGTCACCCTGGTCGGCCTGCTGGTGCTCATCCGCTGGACGAGCCTCGGTCTCAAGATGCGCGGGGCGGTGGAGAGTCGGCGCCTGATCGAGCTCGACGGGATCAACGGCGGGAGGGTGGTGGCCTCGGCCTGGGCCGTCTCGGGACTGATCGCCGGCCTGGCCGGGGTCCTGCTGGCCCCCATCTACGGCCAGCTGCAGTTCAGCGACTATGCCGACCTGATGGTGGCGGCCTTCGCCGCCGCCGCCTGGGCCGTCCTCCGGTCGCTGCCGATCGCCGTCCTGGTGGGCATCCTGATGGGGATGACCGTCACCATCCTGCAGGGCTACCTCCCCGCCGGCAGCATCTGGTCGTCCGCCGCACTGACCTCCCTCCCGTTCATCGTGCTGGTCGGCGCCCTGGTCCTGGTGCCCGGCATGCGGACCCTCGGGGGGGCGAAGGACCCGCTGGCCTCCGTCGATCCCCCCACCCCACCGACCACTGCCGCACTCCGGGCCCCCGAGTTCGACCGGGTGATCAAGATCCTGTGGTACGTCCTCCTGGTGGCGTTCTCGGTGTCGATGCTCACCTGGATGCCCAAGATCTGGGAGAACGTCTTCAACGCCGGCCTCGCCTACTCGGTGGTGTTCCTCTCCATCACCCTCATCACCGGGATGGGGGGCCAGCTGTCCCTGTGCCAGGCCACGCTGGCCGGGGTCGGGGCGTTCATGGCCGCCCAGCTGGCCAGCCACCTCGGTCTGAACTTCCTCCTCGGGGGCCTGGTGGGGGCGGTGGTGGCGGCCACGGTGGCCGTTGTCCTGGCCTTCGCCTCGGTCCGGCTGCGCGGCCTGGGCCTGGCCCTGATGACCATCGCCGCCGCCCTGGTCTTCGACAACGTCGTGTTCGCCGAGGTGGACACCGTGAACGGGCACCCGATCAACGTCACCCCGAACCAGTTGGGCCTCGGCATCCTCAACCCGGACGGCCGAGCCTTCTTCGTGGTGGCCATGGTGGTGCTGGCCGTGTGCGTCTTCCTGGTGCTGCGGGTGCGGCGCGGCTCGATCGGTGGGTTCCTCGGCGCCATGCAGGGGAGCAGCACCGCGGCCTCGGGAATGGGCGTCAACCTGACCTGGATGCACGTCCTGGTGTTCGGGCTCTCCGGCGCGGTCGCCGGGATCGGGGGGACACTGCTCTCCATCAACCAGCAGGCGGTCAACCCCAATACCTTCAGCTGGGAGTTCTCCCTGGTGTTCGTCGTGGTGGTGGTCACCACCGGCGTCAACACCCCCGAGGGCGCCATCCAGGCCGGATTCGGGTACGTGGTGCTCCAGCAGCTGCTGACCTACGTGCCCGGTCGACTCGGCGGCAACAGCCTGCTGATCATCTTTTTCGCCTTCGGGGCCCTGACCTACGTGGCCCACCCCGAGGGGATCCTGGAATTCCAGAAGCGGCGGTGGACGCTGCGCTTCGAGCGGTTGCTGCTCCGGGACCGGTCGGCCCCGTCACCGTCCGGGCCTCCCGACGACGGTCCGCTGCCCCGTGCCACGGCGGGCGCCGGCCCCGACCCGGCGCTGGGTCGCTGATGGCGGCACCGCCGGACGGCGAGGTCCTGCTGCGGGTCTCCGACGTCTCGAAGACGTTCGGGGGGATCGCCGCGGTCAGCGGGGTGTCGATGGTGGTCGGACGGGGCGAGAGCGTCGGACTGGTCGGGCCCAACGGTGCCGGGAAGACGACACTGTTCAACTGCGTGTGCGGACAGCTGCGTCCCGAGCGGGGGGCCATCGAGCTCGACGGCCGCCTGTTGAACGGGATGCCGACGTTCCAGCGTGCCCGCCTGGGGATCGGCCGGACGTACCAACGGGTCGAGGTGTTCCCGGACATGAGCGTCCGCGACCATCTGCTGGTCGCCTCCCGCGCCCGGTGGCGCCAGGGGCGCCTGTGGCGGGACCTGTGCAATCTGTCCAGGCCGACGGCCCAGGAGTCGGACGCGTTAACAACGTACTGGACATGGTGGGCCTGTCCGACCGCTCCGACGCCACCGTCTCCACCCTCGGCCTCGGATCGTGCCGGCTCGTGGAACTGGCCCGTGCTCTGATCGCCGACCCGGTGCTGCTCATG
Source organism: uncultured Acidimicrobiales bacterium (assembly GCA_963841925.1). GTDB lineage: Bacteria > Actinomycetota > Acidimicrobiia > Acidimicrobiales > RAAP-2 > Bog-756. Next base: position 70,814 of record CAWJER010000014.1, on the reverse strand, counting down.
GCCGACGAGCCCTCGTCGGGACTCGACATCCACGAGACGCGTGAGCTGGGCGCGGTCCTGCGCCAGGTCCAACGCGACCAGGGGATGGCCATGGTCCTGGTGGAGCACGACCTGGCCATGGTGGCCGAGGTGGTCGACCGGACCGTGGTGATGAACCTGGGCGAGGTGGTCGCCGAGGGGGCCTTCGACACCGTGATGTCCGATCCGACCGTGCGGCGGGCCTACCTCGGGGTGCAGGAATGAACTCGGACTCCGGTCCGGCCGATCCGGGTGGGGTCACCCCGCCCGGGGACGTGGCCGGGGCCGCCGGCGGCACAGCGCCGGCCCTCGAGGTCGTCGGGGTCAGCGCCGCCTACGGTCCCTACCGGGCGCTCTTCGACGTGTCCTTCGCCGTGCCCGCCGGGGGGATCACGGCGCTGATCGGCTCCAACGGCGCGGGCAAGTCCACCGTGTCCCGCGTGGTGTCGGGCCTCCTGGAGGCCTCGGCCGGGACCGTGTGGCTGAGCGGCCAGGACGTGACCGGCTGGGCCGCCTACCGACTGGCGCGGGCCGGCATGGCCCACGTGCCCGAGGGACGTGGCATCTTCGCCAGCCTGACCGTGGAGGAGAACCTGAAACTGGCGTTCCGCCAGCGAGGCGGGCGCAAGGGGGTGTCGGACTCGCTGGCCCGGGCCTATGAGTCCTTTCCCCTCCTCGGGAGCCGGAGGAACCAGCTCGGCGGCACGCTGTCCGGGGGCGAGCAGCGGATCCTGTCGTTGACCAAGGTGCTGGTCGTGCCTCCGAAGGTGCTGGTGGCCGACGAGATCTCGCTCGGACTGGCCCCGCTGATGACCGACGTCGTCTACGACGGGCTTCGTCAGATCAACCGGGCCGGCACGGCGCTGCTGATCGTCGAGCAGCAGGTCGACCGGGTCCTCGAGATCGCCCAGACGGCGGTGGTGCTCGAACACGGGTCGGTCGCCTACCGGGGGCCGTCCGGCGGGGCCATGGAGGCGGTCGAGGGGCTCCTGGTGGCCAAGGAGCGCGCCGAGTCGGCCGCAGGCGCCGGTACCCCGTCAGGATTGGGAGGGGCCACCGGTGCGATGGGAGGATCGGAGCTGCCGGCGGACGCTCCGCCGCAGGAGGGGAGCCGAACATGAGCAGCGCAGTGCGGGACGCAGTCGTCGTCGACGTCGTGCGGACGACCTTGGGGAAGCGTGGGGGGGCACTGTCCGGGTGGCATCCCGCCGACCTGCTGGGCTTCGCCCTGGGATCGCTCGTCGAGCGCACCGGTGTCGACCCCGGCCGGATCGACGACGTGATCGGCGGGTGCGTGACCCAGGTGGGGGAGCAGAGCACCAACGTCACCCGCAACGGTTGGGTGTCCGCCGGCCTGCCCCAGCACGTGCCGGCCACCACCGTGGACCGGCAGTGCGGGTCCTCCCAGCAGGCCATGCACTTCGCCGCCGCCGGGGTGAACGCCGGCCACTACGACCTGGTGGTGGCCTGCGGGGTCGAGTCGATGAGCCGGGTGAAGCTGGCCGCCAACGCACGGGGCGGCACCGGACCGTTCCCGCCGTCGTTCCTCGACCATATCGACGGGCGTCTGTGGGCCCAGTTCCGGGTGGCCCAGGTGCTGGCCGACCGCTGGGGGATCACCCGTGAGGAGATGGACGCCTTCGCCCTGGAGAGCCACCGTCGTGCTGCGGCGGCGTGGGACGAAGGCCAGTTCGCCGGCGAGGCCGTGCCCGTCCCGCTGAAGGCCGAGGACGGGACCCCGACCGGCGCCCTCCTGGAGGCCGACGAGGGGATCCGCCGGGGAGGCACCCTGGAGATCCTCGCCGGCCTGCCACCGGCCCAGAGCTGGGAGCCGGACACCGCACCCGACATCACGGCCGGGAACTCGTCGCAGATGACCGACGGGGCCGCCGCCATGCTGATCGCCGAGCGGTCGGTGGCCGAGGAGCTGGGCCTGCCCGTCCGGGCGCGGTTCGCCCACGCCACGGTGGCCGCCGACGACGCCGCCATCGTCCTGTCCGCACCGGTGCCCGCCACCCAGCGGCTCCTCGACCGCTCGGGCATGACCATCGACCAGTTCGACGCCGTCGAGTGCAACGAGGCGTTCGCCGCCATCGCCCTCATGTGGAACCGGGCGTTTCCGGTCGACCCGGCGATCATCAACCCGAGGGGCGGGGCTATCGCGCTTGGCCATCCCCTCGGTGCCAGCGGCGTGCGTCTGGCCGGCACCCTGCTCAATCAGCTGGAGGCGACCGGCGGGCGCTACGGCTTCCAGACGATGTGCGAGGGCGGGGGGCAGGCCAACGCCATGGTGCTCGAGCGCCTGGGCTGACGGGACCGCGTCGGCGTCAGGCGCCGTCGTCGGTCGTGGACCGGCCCCGGTCGGCCAAGGCGCGCACGTAGGCGGCCGAACCGGCCAGGAACCCGTCGACGTCTTGGGCCTTGGACAACGCGAACTGGGCGAAGTACCCCGGGACGTACACCGCGTGCGAGCCGGAGGCGATGCCCTCGAGGATGGTGGCGACGGCCTCGTCGACGGTGATGGAGTCCACCCCACCGGCGAAGGGGTCGTTGTCGGCGAGGGTGAACAGTTCGGTGTCGACGACCCCGGGGTAGATCACGGTCACCTTCACCCCGGTGTCCCACAGGTCGACAGCCATGGCCTCGGAGAACACAGCCAGGGCGGCCTTGGACGCGTCGTATGCCGATTCGCCCGGTGAGCTGAGCGGCGCCGCCACCGAGGACACGTTGACGATCCGACCCGATCCGCGCCCGACCATGTGCGGGAGGAGGGCCAGGGTGAGGCGCACCGGCGACAGGAAGTTGATGCCCATGACCGACTCGACGGTCGACGGGTCGAGCGCGGTGACGTGGCGCCGCTTGGGGATTCCGGCGTTGTTCACCAGCAGGTCCACCCCACCCAGTTCGTGCACGGCGTCGACCGCCAGCCGGTCCACGGCGTCGGGGTCGGCCAGGTCGGCGACCCACATCCTCGATCCCGGGGCGTGGGCCCGGCAGCGTTCCAGGACGGTGGCGAGCCGGTCCTCCCGCCGGGCGACGATCCCCACGGTCGCCCCCCGGGCGGCCAGGGCCTCCGCCAGCCCGGCCCCGATGCCGGACGATCCCCCGGTCACCAGTGCCCGGCAGCCGGCGAAGGACACCGGCGCCGTCACCGGTTCCTCCACTGCGGGGTGCGCTTCTCGGCGAAGGCCTTCGGACCTTCGACGGCGTCCTCGCTCGAGAACACCTCGGAGGCGATGGCCGACTCGATCCGGTAGGCCTCCTTCATGTCGACCAGGAGGCCCCGCTGCACCGACTCCTTCGTCTTGCGGACGGCGAAGGGACCGTTCGCCGTGATGCGGTGGGCATAGTCATACGCCCGGTCGAGGAGATGGGCCGGAGGGCAGACCTCGTTGAGCAGGCCCATGGCGAGGACGCGGGGGGCGGAGATCCGGTCGGCGCACAGCAGGAGCTCCATGGCCGCCGGATACGGGATCTGGCGGGGTAGCCGCACGGTCGTGCCCCCCCCGGCGAAGAGTCCCCGTTTGGGCTCCAGCACGCCGAAGGTGGCCGTGTCGGCCGCCACGCGGATGTCACAGCCCCCCAGCATCTCCATTCCCCCGGCGACACACGTGCCGTTGACCGCGGCGACGATCGGCTTGTACAGCCTGACGTTGCGCAGCACCGCCTTCACCCCGTCGTCGAGCCGGTACCCGTCGATCTCGGTGATTCCCTCCTCCTGCATCCGCGACTGGAGTCGGGTGATCTCGGGGATGTAGGTCTTGAGGTCGGCACCGACGCAGAAGTCCTCGCCCACCCCGGTGACCACGGCCACCCAGGCGTCGTCGTCGTCACCGAACCGCTCCCACGCCCCCCGGAGCTGTGCGAAGTGCTCCATGTCCATGGCGTTGCGGGCCTCCGGCCGGTCGATGGTGACACGGACGACGTGGTCGTCGTCGAGCTCGTAGTGGATCGGCATGGCCCTCCTGGCTTCGGTTCGTCGGGTGGTGGATGGGTCGTGTTGGTCCGGGGCCGGTCACCGGCGGGCGGTCGAGGCGCCCCGTCTGCCGGCCTCGAGCGTCACGGTTCGGCCGAGGAGGTCCTCGCCGGCCCCGGCCGGCTCGTCCAGACGTGCGTAGCAGCGCGAGCCGTCGGGGAGGTCGCAGATGAGCGCCGTCCACTCGGGGCCCTCGCGGCCGTAGGTGGTGGAGAAGGTGGCGACCGTCGCCGGACCCTCCGCCCCGGAGGTGACCGGGACCGTGTCGTGGGGCGTGTCGGGGCCGGGGGGAGGCGTGGGCGCGTCGGGTGGCGGTGTGGTCGACCAGACGGTGGCCGCATGGCTGGTCATGTGCATGCCGACTCCCGTGACCAGGCCGAAGGTGCCCGGGTCGGTGCGGAGGGCTTCGGTCATGGCCGCCAGCGCGTGGGTCCCGTAGTTGCTCCCCGGTCCTCCGTGGTAGGGGAGGCCACCGGTCACGGTCAGGGCCCGGTCGTCGGTGATGCCCAGGGCGTCGCGGGCGAACCCGAGCGACGAGGAGAAGCAGGAGTACAGGTCGAGGTGGGCCACGTCGTCGATCCCGAGGGTCCCGAGCGCCCGCCGCGGCGGACGCCAGGGCCGGGGACCGCCAGAGGTCCGGACGGGCCGCCATGGTGGCCGGCTCGTCGTCGGAGCCGGCTCCCCACAGGTAGACGCGCCGCTCCCTCGGCACGCCGAGCTCGTCGGCGCGCTCCTCGGTGGCCACCAGTACGGCCGCCGCCATGTCGACGTCCATGACCGCCGTCATGAGCTTCGTGTACGGGGTGGCCACCATCCGGTTGGCCGGTTCGGGCCGGATGATCTCCTCGGCGGACCGTGCGACGGGGAACCATGCGTGCACCGGGTCTGCCGCGGCCACCGCGGACAGCGGGGCCAGCAGCTCGCCGAGCTCCCGTCGGTACTCGTCCACGGCCTCGCCCCGGTGGGCGCGCCGGGCCGTCTCCAGCAGGGCGAAGGTCAGGTAGGCCTGGTAGATCCCATGGGCGGCCTCGAGCGGGTCGAGGGTCAGGGGGAACGGCGGGGGCTCGGCGGGGGGGTGCGACCACGCCGGGTCGGGATGGTGCCGGAGGGTGGCGAGCGCCTCACCCCCGACGACGAGTGCGAGGTCGGTGCCGCCCGCGGCCATGTCGGTGGCGACGTCGGCCACCAGGCGTAGGGGGACCGACCCGCCCAGCCCCGAGTAGCGGGTGGTGCGGGGTCGTGCGCCCAGTCGCTCGGCCAGCCGTGCACCGGGATCGTCGTACTGCCAGGACTGGCAGAAGACCACCTGCAGGCTGTCGATGTCGCCGAGTGCCGAGGGGCGGCCGGCGTCGTCGGCGGCGGCGTGTGCGACCTCCTCCCAGAGCGTGAGTGGTTCGGGCGCCGGCTCCTGGCGCCACGTCCGGCGCGCCGGTGCCGATGATGCAGGGCGAGCGCGGGTCGACCGGCACGTCAGGACGGGTTGGAACGCCGGGGCAGGGCGATCGCCCGGTCGGCGATGATGTTCTTCTGCACCTCGGTGGAGCCGCCACCGATGGTGCTGTAGCGCTGGAACGAGTACAGCCGGGTCCACTTGCCCCGGTCGACGGAGTCGGGCCCGCCGCGGGCGAGCACCCCGGCCGGGCCGAGAAGGTCCACCGACAGAGCGGCCAGGGTCTGGGCCAGGGCCGACCAGCTCAGCTTGGCGAAGGGGACCTCCGGCCAGTTCTTCTCCCCCTTGATGATCTTGGACAGCGCCCGCAGCGACAGGAGGCGGGCGAGCTCGATGTCGGTCCAGGCCCGGGCGATCCGGTCGCGGATGCCGGGGTCGTCGAGGGCATCGGGGTTGACGGACCGGGCGGCTGTGACCATGGCCCGAAGGTCGGCGGCCAGGATGGCGAGCTGGGTGGCGATCCCCACCCGCTCGTGGCCGAGGGTGCCCATGGCCACCATCCACCCCTCGCCTTCGCCCCCGAGCCGGCAGTCGACCGGGATGCGGGCGTCGGTGAAGAAGACCTCGTTGAACATCTCCTCGCCGGCCATGTCCCGGATGGGCCGGCGCTCGATCCCGGGTGTCTCGAGGTCGATGATGAAGGCGGTGATCCCCTCGTGCTTGGCCCCCCGCTCGATGGCGGTCGGGTCGGTCCGAAGGAGGAAGAGCCCCCACTTGGCCAGGTGCGCGGTGGAGATCCAGATCTTCTGGCCGTTCACCACGTAGTCGTCGCCGTCCAAGATGGCGGTGGTGCGCAGGTTGGCGAGGTCGTTGCCGGCGTCCGGCTCGGAAAAACCCTGGCACCAGTGCTCGGTGGCGTCCAGGATCGAGGGGAGCCAGCGCGCCTTCTGCTCCTCGGTCCCCCAGGCGATGATCATGGGGCCGATCTGCCACAGGCCGTTCGTGTTGAACATGCCCGGGGTGCGGTACTCCGCCATGATCTCGGAGTAGATGATCCGCTGCATGGCGGTGGCGCTCCGGCCCCCGTACTCCTCCGGCCAATTGGCAGCGGCCCACCGGCCCTCGTTCAGGAGTCGCTGCCACGCGGCACGTCGCAGCTGGGACTGTTCGCCGGAGAGCGACGAGCCGGCGTCGAGCTCCTCGCGCTCGAGGAACCCCGGGAGGTTCTCGTCGAGCCACGTCCGCAGCTCCTTGGCGAACTGCTCGTCTTCGGGGGCAAGGGCGAAGTCCACGGGCCGAGGATAGCCCCCGGGAGCGTCTACGCTCATGCTGTCACCCAGCCGTGCCGATCCCGAGGTGATCTGTGGACTTCACATTCGATGCCGAACAGTTGGCCCTCCAGGACGTCGCCCGCCGTGCGATGGACGAACTCGATGTGGGACTGCTGCGCCAGCTGGCCGATGACGACGCCGGGTTCACCCCCGACCTCTGGGACCGGCTGGTCTCGCTCGGGTGGACGTCGATGCTGATCCCCGGCGAGGGGGCCGGGCTGCTGGAGATGTGCATCGTCCTGGAGCAGATGGGGCGCGTCCCGCTGCCCGGGCCGTTCTTCTCCTCGGCGGTGGCGGCCACCCTGGCGGCGCGTGCGCTCGGCGAGCAGGGCCTCCTCGACGAGCTGGCGTCCGGGGGCACCCGGGGCACCGTCGCCGTGGGGGAGCAGGGCCACGGCGACCCGCTGGGCACGGTTCGGACCCGGGCCACCCGCAAGGGAGCCGACTGGGTGCTCCACGGGCTCAAGCCCGCCGTGGTGGACGGGCACACCGCGGACTGGGCCATCGTCGTGGCGCTGGGGGAGGACGGGATCCGCTCGTTCCTGGTTCATGAGCCATCGGCCGAGCTCGTGCCGTCGCTCGACCCGACCCGCAAGCTGGCCCGGCTGGTGCTCGACGGCACGCGGGCCGAGCCGATCGGTCCCGCCCGCGGCCAGGCCGACCTGTGGCGGGGTGTCCTCGACGACATCGCCGTGGCCCTGGCCGCCGAGTCGGTGGGGGTGTCCGACCGTTCGCTCGAAGAGGCGACCGAGTACGCCAAGGGGCGGGTGGTCTTCGACCAGCCGATCGCCTCGTTCCAGGTGGTCAAGCACCGGATCGTGGACATGTTCCATGCCCTCGAGCTGGCCAGGGTGGCCGTCCACTACGCCGCCTGGTCCTCCGACGGCGACGAGCCCGATCGCGTCCGGGCCGCGGGCATGGCGTCCGCCTATGCCGCCGAGGCGGCGGTCAAGGTGACAGGGGACAACATCCAGCTGCACGGCGGTGTCGGGTTCACCTGGGCCAACGACGCCCACTTCTTGTTCAAGCGGGCCAAGCAGAACGAGGTGCTCATGGGCGGGAGCGGGCACCAGTGGGAGCGTCTCGGGGCCCTCTTCGCCGAACTCTGAGCCCGGACCGGCCCACACGACCCGACGGGGTGCCGGCGGGCGTGGACAGCGGCCGGGGTCGCCCGCGGGCCGGGACCCGGTGGTGGGTCTGCCGGTGGTCAGTCGGCCGGTGGGCGTTCGAGGAGTGAGGCGATCTCACCGGCCCGCGCCCGGAACACGTCGACCGACCCGCGTCCCCCGTCGAGCACCCCGGCGATGTGCTCGATGACGAGGCCCACCAGGACGCTGCGCAGCATCCGCGCCAGCACGGCCTCGTCACCTGCCGGGGAGAGTCGCGGCCGGTGGTCGACGAGCCAGCGTTCGAGGGACGCCTCGGTGGCGTCGAACAGCTCGGTGCCGACGGCCCGGGCCGTCTGGTCGCCCCGCATGACCTCGCCCAGCATCAGTCGGACGAAGTCCTCCACCTCGAGCATCGACAGCAGGATGTCGGTCAACAGGTCGGCCAGAGTGGTGGCCGGGTCCCGGGCGAGGGTCGGCAAGGCGGTGACCTCGGGGGCGGCCAGGAATCCCCGCTCCTCCAGCACGGCCACCAAGAGGTCGCGCTTGGACGGGAAGTAGTGGTAGAGCGTCGCCACGTTCAGCCCGGTGGCCGCGGCCAGGCTCCGCATGCTCGTCCCGTCCACCCCGTGCTGGGACATCAGCGACAGTGCCGTGCGCAGGATCCGCTCGCGCTGGTTGGTCGCCTCGGCACGGACGACGGGCTCCGGCTGCGGGTTGGTCACACGCCCATTGTGACCCAGGGTCGGGGGCGGAGCCCCTGGGGGCCGACACGGAGGCACCCGAGGACCTCCACCTGTCCGTCGACGGGTCCCAAACAAACGTTTGATCTATAGTGCCGGGACGAGGCGTCGGCCACGAGGGGCCGGCCGCCGGACGAGGGCCGGCCTGTACCGGTCCGGGACGGGGACGACCATGGCACCACCGGTTGACGAAGCGGTCGACACGACTCCGGCACTGGAACGGTTCGACCCGTTCGAGTTGCAGGACACGGTCTCCGGGGACATCCGGGATCCGTACCCACGCCTCGGCGAACTGCGGCGCCAGCACCCGGTCCACGTGGGCCCGATCGACCTCGGCGACGGACTGTCCGAGGCGGACCCGAGCCGCCCCCCGCCGGTCACCGTCTTCGGGTTCGATGAGTCCGTCGAGGTGCTCCGCGACAACGAGACGTACTCCTCGTCGGTGTACGAGGGGATCATGGGCCTGGTCATGGGCAAGACCATCCTCCAGATGGACGAGCCGGAGCACCGGCTGCACCGGGCCCTCGTGTCGCCGACCTTCCGTTCCAAGGTCCTCGAGCGGTGGGAGGGCGACCTCGTACAGCGCGTGGTGGACGAGCTCATCGACGACTTCGCCGGCGACGGGTCGGCCGACCTGGTCCAGCAGCTCACCTTCCACTTCCCGGTCCAGGTGATCGCCGAGATCCTCGGCCTGCCGCGGGCCGACTTCCCGCGCTTCCAGCGGTGGGCCATCGAGATCACCAGCGTGGCCGCCAACTGGGACCGCGGCGTGGCCGCCTCCGAGGCCCTGCGCGACTACTTCGCCGACATCGTCGAGCAGCGGCGGGCCCGGCCGGCCGACGACCTGATCAGCGACCTCCTCGCCGTGGACATCGACGGCCGTGGGCTCGACGACGAGGAGATCTTCTCGTTCCTGCGCCTGCTGCTCCCGGCCGGGGTGGAGACCACCTACCGGGCCTCGGGCAACCTGCTCTACGGACTCCTGACCAACCCCGACCAGCTGCGGGCCGTGCGCGAGGACCGCTCGCTGCTGCCGCAGGCATTCGAGGAGACCATCCGGTGGGAACCGCCGGTCACCGTCATCCTGCGGCGGGCCATGGTCGGAACCGAACTGGCCGGGGTGACCGTCGAGGAGGGTGCGGACGTCGGCCTGCTGCTGGGAGCGGCCAACCGGGACGAGCGGAAGTACGAGGACCCCGACCGGTTCGACATCTTCCGTTCGTCGCGCCAGAGCCTGGGCTTCGGGTTCGGGGTCCACGTCTGCCTCGGTATGCACCTGGCGCGGATGGAGACCCGGGTGGCCGTCAACGCCCTGCTGGACCGGCTGCCGGACATGGCACTGGCCCCGGCGCCGGACCAGGACCTGCACATCAAGGGCATGGCCTTCCGCTCGCCCATCGCCCTGCCCATCTCGTTCACGCCGGCCTGAGCCGGGCCGGCTCCCGACCACGGGACCCTGACCACGGAACACGGGCCCGGGTAGGGTGATCCGGATGCCGATCTGGTTGACGGAGGAGGAATTCCGGGCGCTGTCGGCCGCCTGCGAACGGACCGTGCCGGAGTCCGAGCACGGACCGGGAGCGATGGCCGCCGGGGTCCCCGACTACATCGACGCCCTACTGGGCGCCTTCACCGTCGACCCACCCCGGATCTGGGCGCGGGGACCGACGTCGGGCCGGTTCGGCGGCGAGCCGGCGTTCGGCTCCTTCCACCCGCTGTCGCCCCTCGACGAGCTGGCCTGGCGCATGCGGATCGAGGGGTCGCAGGGCCGTCCCGAGCGAGAGTTCAACGGGCCCGTGGTCGGACTGCAGGAGCGGTACCGCAGCGGCCTCGCCGCGCTGGGCCCGGACTTCTGCGACGTCGGGCCCGAGGTGCAAGACGCCCGGTTGGCCGCGGTCGACGGGTTCGGCGAGCTCCTGTTCCACCACTGTTGCGAGGGCCTCTACGGTGCTCCCGAATACGGGGGGAACCGGGAGGGCTCGGCCTGGGCGGCCATCGGCTTCGACGGGGACGTGCAGCCGCGTGGCTGGACCGATGCGGAGGTGTCCGAACCGTGAGCCCCGACGCCGTCGTGATCGGCTCGGGCCCGGGTGGGTCGGCGGCGGCCGACGTGCTGACCGCGGCAGGCTGGACCGTGGCCATCGTCGAGAAGGGCCGCAACCACCTCCTCGACCCCGACGACCTCACCCGCCCGGCGTCGGACTACTCCAACGACGAGATCAAGTTCCTCAGCCGGTTCTTCCTCGGCCCGGACCCACTGGTCGAGCCCCGGACCTTCCGTACCGGCCACGAGGACGGCGACCGCGTCCACGTGGGCGAGGTCAACTCGGTACCGTCGACCGTCGGGGGCGGTGGGACCCACGCCGACGGGAAGGTACCCCGTTTCATGCCCGGCGACTTCCGCCTGCTCTCGGACCTGGGCCCCCAGCCCGACGCCGACGTGGCCGACTGGCCGCTCACCTACGACGAGCTCGAGCCGTTCTATGCCGAAGTGGAGCGGGCCATAGGTGTGGCCGGCCTGGATGGGGCCAACCCGTTCGCCGGTCCCCGTTCCGGGCCCTTCCCCATGGCCCCCGGCGCGCCGATGTTCGGGGCCGTCCGGTCGGTGGCGGCCGCCGAGCGCCTCGGCTACCACCCGTACCCGGCGCCGACGGCGGCCAACAGCGTGCCCTACGACGGTCGGCCCGCCTGCAACAACTGCGGCTTCTGCGCCTTCTTCGGCTGCCCGATCCACGCCAAGGGGGACCCGGTGGCGCTTCTCGTGCGGGCCATGGCGACGGGCCGGGCGGAGCTCCTGGCCGAGACCTTCGTGTCGAGGATCCGTTTCGAGGGCCGGCGGGCGACGGGGGTCGACCTGGTGGAGGCCGACGGGAGCACCCGGTTCCTGGCCGCCCGCCACGTCATCGTGGCCGCCGGTGCCATCGAGACGCCCCGCCTCCTCCTGCTGTCGGACGTCGAGCACCCGGCCCTCGGCCGCTACCTCATGGTCCACTTCCAGACCATCGTGGCCGGCGGCATGCCCTTCCGCACCTACGCCGAACGGGGCCGCTCGGTGACCCACGTCCACGACGACATGATCGTGGGGGACGAGCAGGCCCAGCGAGCGGCCGAGGAGGCCGGCCTGCCGTGGATTCGCGGTGGACTGGCCGAGCACGCGGGAGCGGCCACGCCGATCCTGGAGGCGAAGCACTACCCGCCCGGACCGGTGCACAACCGGCTGATGGCCGAGTCGCCCATCCGCCAGAAGCTGTGGGCCTTCACCATGCAGGGCGAGGACCTCGCCTATCCCACCAACCGGGTCGACCTCGATCCGACGGTGCGCGACGCCGCGTGGGTTCCCCGTGGCCCGGGTCACCTACCGCCCCGGCCGCCACGAGCTGGTGGCGCACGAGCACTACGGACCCCGGTTGGCCGCCATCTTGAAGGAGATGGGGGCGGAGTGGACGGCGGTGACCTCGTCGCCCGGTCGGGGCAACGCCGGATTCACGCCGGAGTCGGTCCCCGAAAGCCGTCACAACATGGGGACCGTGCGCATGGGAACCGACCCGAGCACCTCGGTGGCCGATCCGTTCGGGCGGTTGCACGCGTACGACAACGTGGTGGTGGCCGACTCCTCGGTGTTCGTGACGTCGACCGGGTACGGCCCGACGCTGACCCTGGCCACCCTGTCGGCGCGTGCCGCCCAACACCTGGTCTGACGGGCGCATGGTCTGACGGGCGCATGGTCTGACGGCCACGGTACCGTGCTGCGGCGCCGACCGTCGAGGGATCCGCCGCCGCTCGGGTCGGTGTCAGCCCAGTCCGCGGGTGAGCAGCAGCGAGCCGGCGATCGGCCCTCCACCGTTGCTGACCGCGGCGACCTCGGGCGGACCGCCCCGGGCCGTCTGCACCTGGCGGTCACCACCGTCGCCACGCAGCTGGACGCAGGCCTCGTGGATCAGCCCGAAGCCGTGCAGCCGGCCGCCGGACAGCTGCCCACCGGCGGTGTTCAGGGGCAGCGATCCCGCGCGGCTGATCGTCACCCCGTCCTCGACGAACGCCCCGCTCTCCCCACGGCCGCAGAAGCCGAGTGCCTCGAGCCACACCAGGGCCAGGATCGAGAACCCGTCGTAGAGCTGGGCCACGTCGACGTCGGCGGGCCGGAGATCGGTCCGCTCCCACATCGAGGCGCCGGCGTCCCGGGCGGCCATCGTGGTCATGTCGTCGAACTGGTCCCAGCTGGGCCGCCCGCGTAGGGCCGTGCCAACGGCGTTGACGTGGCACACCGGGTGGGGCGTGTCGGGTGCGTGGTCCCGGTGGGAGACGACCAGGGCGGTCGACCCGTCACTGGGGGCGTCGCAGTCGAACAGGCACAGCGGGGTGGAGATCATGCGGGCACCGAGGTAGTCGGCCAGGTCCATCGGGTCCCGGTAGATGGCCTTGGGGTTGTCGCCGGCGTTGCGCCGCCCGTTGAGTGCGACCTGGGCGAGCTGCTCCCGGGTGAGCCCGAACTCGTGCATCCGGCGCTGGGCCACCAGGGCGATCCAGTTCACGGCGGACACCGCACCGAAGGGGAGCGTCCACTGCAGGAAGCCGGAGAACCGGGGGATCCCGCCGCCTCCGCCACCGTCGCCGCCGATCCCCTGACGGCCCCCCTCTCCCTGGGCGGTGGACTCGGTGACCGTCCGGTAGACCAGCACGTGGCGGGCGAGCCCGGCGCCGACGGCGAGACAGGCGGCGATCAGGGCCCGCATCTGCCCGGGTCCCTCGCCACCGCCGTCGTGCCACCCGAGCCGGAGGCGCAGCGCGTCCTGCACCTCGGGCGTGGTCGGGCCGGCAAACCCCTGGGTCCCGGTGCCCATGCCCGGATACGTGGCCAGGCCGTCGATGTCGTCCCGGGTGAGGCCGGCATCGGCCACAGCGGCCAGGCAGGCGTCGAGGGTCAGGTCCAGTCCGGTCCGGCCCAGTCGGCGCCCCACGGCGGACTGCCCGATGCCGGAGATCACGGCCCGGCGCTCGAGCGGTTCCTCCCGGGAGGCGTTCACCGCGCCTCCCTCCCGGTCTCGGCGGTCACGGGTCGGAACAGCGGGAGGTAGACGTCGTCGTGGTGATCGAAGACCACTTCCACAGCCATGCCGGTGCGCACGTCCTCGGGGGCCACGTCGACCAGGTTGGTGGTCAGGCGCACGTCGTCCTGTTCGTCGATGGCGACCAGTCCGACGACGTAGGGCCCGCTCCCCGGGATCCACGCCTGTACGTTGACGGTGTGGGCGACGACGGTGGCCCGTCCGCTCACCACTGCGGGAGCCAGTCCGATGCCGAGGCAGTAGGGGCAGCGGGGTCCGGGTGGGTGGACGTAGCGGTGGCACGACGGACACCGCAGGAACCGGAGGCGCCCGTCGGCACCGCCGGTCCAGAAGAACTCGTTCTCCGGTTCCAGCCGTGGCAGCAGGCGCAGGACCGGCCCCCGGGCGGGCAGCGGCAGGGGGCCGGCGCCCCGGTCGGTGCCCGCCCCCGTGGAGCCTGCGGTCATCGGCGGTCCAGCACGTCGGGGTTCACGATGTGCAGCGGCCGGGCACCGGCCAGCAGCCGGCACAGGTCCTCGGCGATGATCCGGGTGTGGTTGGACTCGGTGTCGTAGGTGGCGCCGCCGATGTGCGGGGTCAGCACCACGGTGGGGAAGCCGCACAGGGGGTGGTCGGGGGCCAGGAACTCGCCCTCGAAATGGTCCAGGCCGGCGGCGGACACGTGACCTGAACGCAGGGAGTCGACCAGTGCGTCGGTGTCGTGGAGCGCGGCCCGGGCCGAGTTGAGGAAGACCACGCCCGGGCGCATGGCCGCGAACTCGGCGCTGCCGATCATCCCCGTCGTCTCCGGGGTGACCGGGGCATGGAGCGAGACGACGTCGGACCGCTCGAGCAGCTCCTCGAGGGACACCGTGGGCTCGTCGGCGTAGGGGTCGTAGGCGATGACCTCCATGCCGAGGCCGCGCAGACGCCACCGCAGCGCCCGGGCGACGGCACCGAGCCCGACCAGTCCGACGGTGCGGCCGGCCAGCTCCCACGAGCGGAACCGCTGGTAGGGGATGGTGCCGTCCTTGTAGATGTCGCCGCGGCGTACGTCGGCGTCGGCGGCCAGGATCTGGCGCGTGGCGCCGAAGAGCAGGGCGACGGTGAGCTCGGCGACGGCGTCGGCGTTGCGGCCGGGCGCCCGCAGGACGGGTACGCCGGCCTCGGTGGCCGCCGCCACGTCCACGTTGGTGGGGTCGCCCCGGCAGCTGCACACGGCGACCAGCGGGAGCTCGAAGAGCGGGCCGGCACACCGGTCGCTCTCCACCACGGCGATGGTGGCGCCCTCGGCGTCCATCCGGTCGGCCAGCTGCTGTGCGTCGTAGATCCGCAGCGTGGGCTGGTCGAGCCACGAGTCGAGGGTCAGGTCGGCGAGTTGGCCGAGGAGGTCGAGCCCGGAACCGCGTACGGCGGCGGTCACCAGTGCCCTGGGTCGTGCTTCCGGCATACGATCGCCCTCTCCCCTGGGTAGCGTTCAGGCCGTCCGGGACAGTAGCACCGACCCGAGGAGGGCGACCCATCCCCACCGACCACCACGAGCAGGCGTCGCCCCCGCAGCGCCGCCCCCGCGGCGACGCCTGCACGATCGGGATCGACGTCGGCACCACCGCCGTCAAGGCCGTGGCCGTCGACGCCTCCGGTGAGGTGGTGGCCCGGGCCCGGGTGCCCCACCGGGTCATCGCGCCGGTGCCCGACGTGCTCGAGCACGACGCGCTGCGGGCCTGGCGCCAGGGTCCCCGCCGCGCCCTGGCCCGGGTGGTCGAGGCCCTGGACGGCCCGGCGGCCGGGGTGGTCACCGCGTCCATGGTCCCGTCGATGACTGCCGTCGACCGCCGGGGGATCCCACGGCTTCCCGGGCTCCTCTACGGGGACGTCCGGGCCCGCGACGACGGCCCCGACGGCCCGGTGGCGCGACCGGACGACCACGGGGGCGAACGCGAGGAGGGTCGGCGCATGCTGGCCTGGGCGGTGGACGCGCTGCCCGGGGCCGCCGGGTACTTGCCCTGCCAGGCCGTGGCCACCCACGCGCTGTGTGGCGTCGCCGGGGTCGACTCGGCCACGTCCACCTCCTTCGGGAGTCTCATGCGCGGGGGCCGGTGGGACCGGGCGGCGCTGGCCGACCTCGGGATCGACGAGCGCCAGGTGGCCCGGATCGTGCCGCTCGGGGCGACGGCGGGAACCGTCCCGGGCACCTCCACGGTCGTGGGCGGTGGGTCCATCGACGCCTTCTGCGAGCAGATCGTGTCCGGAGCCGTGCATCCCGGGGACGTCCTGGCCATCTTCGGGGCGACGTTGGTGGTCTGGGTGGTGACCGAGCAGTGGTTGGAGGTGACCGGGCTCACCTCGTTCCCGAGCACCGCGCCGGACCGGTTCATGATCGGCGGGCCGTCCAACGCCGGTGCCCTCTTCGTCGACTGGGTCCGCACGGTCACCGGGGGCCGGCCGCCGTCCCGTGGCCGGGCAGCGGCCGCCGGGGATGGACACGGGTCCGGGACCGATGACGTGGCCCGCACCGGAGATCCGGTCCGGGTCCCGGTCTGGCTCCCGTACCTGCGGGGCGAGCGCACGCCGTTCCACGACCCGAGGCTGCAGGCCAGCCTGCACGGACTGGACATCGCCCACGGCCCCGAGGACCTGGTGCGGGCATCCCACGAGGCCAGCGGGTTCGTCATCCGCCGCCTGGTCGAGCGGTCCGGAGCGCCCGCCCACCGGATCGTGGCCACCGGCGGGGGTTCCCGCTCGCTCCCGTGGATGCAGGCGGTGGCGGATGCCACCGGACTCCCGGTGGACACGGTGGCCGTCCCCGAGGGGGCCGCCCTCGGGGCGGCGTTCCTGGCCCGGATGGTGGCCGGGCTGGAGACCGACTTCCACGCCTCGTCCCGGTGGGCCCGGACCGGCCGCCGCATCGAGCCGGACCCGGCATGGGCGACGGCGGCGGCAGGACGGTTCCGTCGGTTCGAGGAGCTGGGTCCGGCGGGCTAACCGCCGTTCGGGGCGAAGGCGGCCTTCAGCACGCCACTGCGCTCCGGCCGGGCCAGGGCGCCGAGTGCCCCCCACCAGTCCTCCAACGGGAATCGGTGGGTGACCATGTCGGTCAGGTCGATCCGACCCTGGCGCACGAAGTCCAGGTAGTGCTCGATGGCGTGGCGGCGCACCCCGTCGAACTCCTCCATGGCGAACGCGTTCGAGCCGACGATGGTGAGCTCCTTGAAGTACACCGGTGTCCACTCCCACCGGCCGGGGATGGCCACCCCGGTGTAGACGAGCTTGCCCCGCTCGGCCAGCACGCGGACGGCGACCTCGAAGGTCTCGGGCTTGGCCACCGAGTCGTAGACCACGTCGATGTGCCCGGGATGGGACATGGGGAGGCCGTCGAACGCCTGGTGGAGCACCCCTCCGGACCAGTCGGCCAGGGTCTCCAGCGTGGCCAGGCGGGGCTCGTGGGGTACGACCAGCGACGCGCCGAAGCGGGTGGCCATCTCGGCCTGGGCCGGGAACCGGGCCACCACGGCCACCTCGACGCCCGGGTAGAGCGCGGTGAGGATGGCCACGCTGGTCAGTCCGAGCGCACCGGCGCCGAACACCACCACCTTCCCGCCGGGCGGGGGTGGGTGCCGGACGATCGAGTGGAACGAGACGGAGAAGGGGTCGGCCAGGACGGCAGCGGTGTCCGAGACGTCGTCGGGTACGGGGATGAGCATCGAGTCGTGCGCGGCCATGAGGTTGGCCCACGCCCCGGCCGCCCCGGTCACCACGCCGATGTGGACACCGGGGCCGATGTCGCCCTTGGTGAACGACCAGCACATGTTGACGTCACCGGCCTGGCACGGCGGGCAGTGAGGCTCGATACCCCGGGGTCCGCAACTCAGCCACGGATTCAGCACCACCCGCTGACCGACCTCCACCCCGCGGGCGCGCGACCCGAGCGACACGACCTCGGCGACCACTTCGTGGCCGGGCACGTGGGGCAGTGACGAGAAGGCGGCCATCGGGTTGTCGATGTCCCCGTCGTCGAAGTCGCCGAGCACCAGCTTGGCGTCCGAGCCGCAGACGCCCGACAGGATCGGCCGGGTCACCACCCAGTCGGGGTGGATGGGCTGGGCGTCGTCCATCTCGTGGAGCCCGAAGGGCAGCGATGCCAGGTGCTCCTCGACCTCGTCGGTCGGCACCGGCCGCCGCTCGGCCTTGTCCGGACGGGCCCCGAAGACCAGCGCCTTCACCGGTCGCCACCGGGACCGGTGTCACCCATGGAGTGCATGGCGGCCATGAACCCGTCGATGTCCTTCGTCTTCATCTCGACCACGGCGCTCATGTCGGGGAGGTAGTGCTCGAAGCGGGGGCTGTCGATGCACTCGACGATGCCGGCCGCCACCTCCTCGGGCGGGACGAGGGGTCCGTCGTAGTCGGCCGGATCGTTGCCGGGCTGGTCCCAGATCTCGGTGTCGATCGGGCCGGGTAGGACCAGCCGCACCGTCACACCCGTTCCCATCAGATCGATGGCGAGCGTCTCGCTCCAGCCGGCGAGGGCGAATTTCGAGGCGCAGTAGGCCGCCTCGTGAGGGATCCCGAGCCGGCCGCCGAGGCTGGACACGTTGACGATGGTGCCCGAGCCCCGGTCGAGGAGCCGGGGGAGCAGGGCGAGTGTGATGGCCACCGGGGAGGTGAAGTTGACGGTCATCGCCCGCTCCACCTCGGCCAGGGTCAGCCGCTCCACCGGCCGGCGCAGGGGGATGCCGGCGTTGTTCACGATCACGTCGAGGGGCCCGAGCTCGTCCCAGACCGCCAGGGCGAGCTCACCGGCGGCGACGGCGTCGGACAGGTCGGCCGACCACCACCGCGAGTCGGGGGCGGTGGCCCGGCAGTCGGCGGCGACCTCCTCGAGGCGGTCGGCGCGCCGGGCCACGAGGGCCACGGTGGTCCCGGTCGAGGCCAGGAGACGTGCCGTGGCTGCGCCGATGCCGGACGAGGCCCCGGTGACCAGCGCCGTCGTCACCGGAGCCGGCACCGGGCCGGTCGAGGGGTGTGCCGGTGCACGGTTCCGGTGGCCCGCCGCAGGGAGCGCCGCCGGGCGGGTCGGTCAGGCGCCGGTGAGGTCATCGGCCGAGGATAGACCCTCCCACCCGGCAGGAGGCGGGTCGAGTCGCCAGTACTGCTCGGGCACCTTGGGCCGCCAGCCGCTCCTCCAGGAGGTGGTCACGGCGCAGCGGTTCCAGCTGGCTCCGATAGCACCCGATGGCCGCCCGCTTGGACGCCGGGTCCGGCACCACCGGCACGATCGCCGGTGTCGGCCACAGGCCGGAGCGGAACAGCCTCGAGACCCTCCAGGCCAGCAGTCCAGGCAGGTGGCTGTAGCCGCCGTCCTCGTAGCAGAACCAGAGGGGAGCCGTTCCGTCGGCAGCCAGCGCCACCCGGGCCAGCAGGCCTGCGTCGTGGGTGAGCACGTGGTCCGGGTTGGCCAGTCCCATGGGCAGGAACACCGCCGTGGGGTGTGCGTCGCCGAGGGCCCGTGCCAGGGCCGGGGCGACGTCGACCGGGACGGGACGGTCCTCGGGAGCCAGGTACTGGTGGTCGGCGAAGTCCAGCCACACCGGACGGGCCCCCAGCACGTCCATGGCGGCACGGTCCTCCTCCCGTCGGATCGCCACCACATCGTCGCCCACGGCGAACCCGCCGGCGGCGTCCCACGGCGACACCGGGTCGGGATAGGACCCCGGCCGGCCGCCCAGCACGGTGACCACCGTGCTGCCCGGGTGGGACGAGAGCAGGTGGGCGGTCCCGAGGGCGGCATCGTCGAAGTGCGGGGACACCACCACCATGCGGTCGAGGTCTCCGCCGTCCAACGCCCCCCACATGCGCCGCTGGTCCATATCGGGAGCGTAACGGGCCGCCGCCGACTCAGCTGAGGGCCCGCCGGTTGAAGCCGTACATGCCGACGACCATCAGGACGACGAGGTAGGCGACGGCCACGACGAAGCAGGCCCACGTGGCGATGTGGGGCACCCCGGGTGCCATGAGCCCGCGGAGGCCCTCGCTGACGTAGGTCATGGGATTGAGTGCGGACACGACCTGGAACCAGCGGATGTGGCTCAGGGACGGCCACGGGTACTGGCTCGACCCCGTGAAGATGAGCGGCGTGAGCACCAAGGCGAAGGTGACGTTGATGCGGTTGGGCGGCACATAGGTGCCGAGGATCAGGCCCATGGCCGCCCCGAGCAGCGACCCGAGCACCATCATCACCACCACGGCGACACCGGTCGAGGCCCGCCAAGGGATCGACCCGAGGATCCAGAACCCGATGGGGAACATGACCGCCCCGGCCACGAATCCCCGCATGGCGGCGAAGACGACCTTCTCCACGGCCACCGCACCCACCGGGAGCGGGGCGAGCAGCCGGTCCTCGATCTCGTTGCTGTAGGAGAACTCGATCACGAGAGGCAGCGCCGTGCTCTGGAGCCCGGTCAGGACGGCGGCCAGTGCCACCAGGCCGGGGAAGAGGACCTGTTGGTAGTCGGCCTGGGCGTAGCCCAGCTCGGTGAGGACCTTTCCAAAGACGAACAGCAGGAACAGGGGTTGGAGGATCACCTGGGCCAGGAAGATGGGGAATTCGCGCCCGGTCACGAACAGGTCGCGCCTCAGGATGGCCAGGCCGGTCCGCCACGGTCCCCAACTGGGTTGCGGGGCATCCGATGTCGGGGCGACCCCGTCGACGGTGGCGCCGGTGCTCAACGGAGTGCCCTCCCGGTCAGGTGGATGAAGACGTCCTCGAGGTTGGGCTCGCCGAGGCGCACGTCGGTGAGCCTCGCCCCGGCGTCGTCCACCAGCTGGGCGACGGGGGCGACGTAGGGGGCGGCCTCGCCCTCGACGTCGATGCGGAATCTCCAGCCGCTCCCCGCCGGCTCGTCGAGTTGGTCGACCATGCGGACCCCGGCGAGGCCGCCGAGGGCCAGCCCGAGCGAGGCGGCGTCGCCGGACGGTCCCGGTTCGATCGAGCAGTCGAGGGTGCGGTCGCTGCTCATGCCCCGGACGAGGTGCGCCGGCGTGTCGAGGGCCAGCAGTGCGCCGTGGTCGATGATGGCGACCCGGTCGCTCAACTCGGCTGCCTCGTCCATATCGTGGGTGGTGATCACGACCGTCGTGCCCGCCGCCTTGAGCTCGGCGACCTTCTCCCACAGGAACAGGCGTGCCGCCGGGTCGAGCCCGGTCGACGGCTCGTCGAGGAAGAGGACCGCCGGGGCGTGCATCAGGGCCCGGGCGATCATCATCCGCTGGATCTGACCGCCGGAGAAGTCGTCGGGCCTGCCCCCCGGCCGGTCGGCCAGACCGAACTGCTCGAGCAGGGCGTCGGCCAGCTGGTTGCGGCGGGCCCGGGGGATCCCGTGGTAGCTGGCGTGGAACAGCAGGTTCTGGCGTACCGACAGCGACCGGTCCAGGTTGTTCTGCTGGGGCACGACGCCGAGCACTCGCCGTGCGCCCACCGGGTCGGCCACCACGTCGACCCCGGCCACCACGGCCCGTCCGCCCGTCGGGCGGATACGGGTGGTCAGGATCCCGATGGTGGTGCTCTTGCCGGCCCCGTTGGGGCCCAGGAACCCGAACACCTCGCCCCGGTGCACCTCGAAGCTGACACCGGCCAACGAGTCGGTGGGCGCCTTGGGGTACCGCTTGACGAGGTCGTGCACCTCCACGGCCAGCGATCCCCCGTCCGGGGGCGGAGCCCCCACCGCGTGGTCGTGGGTCCGCTCGTTCCAACCTGTGACCATCCCCGGCGCTCCTTAGCCTCTGGCATCGACGACGGCCCCCCGGCGTGGAGCGTGTGCGTCGGAGGCCGACGATACGGTACGGGGGTCGCCCGGGCACGTTCCCACGGTCGCGAAGGTGGCTCCGCCGACGGCGGGGGAGGTGAGGAGCGGTTACGACGACCGAGGCACCCACTCGACCGGGCTCCCTGGTGTCACCGCCGCCCACCGCCCACCGGCCACCGCCCACCGCTCCCGACGTGACGGCGCCTGCCTACGGGAGCGGGGTCACCCGTCGTCCCGGCCCAGGGTCCAGTCGAGCCCACCGGCCAGGTGCCGGAGGAAGTCCGTGCTCTCCCATGCGTGGGGGAAGTGGCCGAGCGAGGTCGAGAACACCCGGCCCGACCCGTCGGTGAAGCACCACGAGAGCGGGTACCCCTCCGGTGGGTCTCCGGAGACACGGTCGGCGGGTGCGAGTTCGGAGGGCCGCGCGGCCAGGAGCACCCGGGCGTCGGGGCGCAGGTCCCGGAACCGGTAGACCTCGTCGTGCCACGTCCAGGTCGGACCCAGGTGGGCGACGGCGGGATGGGCTGGGTCGACCACGTCGAGCGTGCACGTCCGGGTCCAGGGGTGACCGTCGAAGCGGGCGCCGACCAGGGTGCCGTACTCCTCCCAGCCGTAGCACGCGTCGGTGGCCGAATGGATGGCCACCAGCGAGGTGGTGCCGGACCGGACGGCGCTGAGGAGCTCGGTGCGCTGGGAGGGCGACCACGGGGTCTCCCCGATGGTGAACAGGGCTACGACGCGGGCCGCCGCCAGGTCGCCCGGGCCGAGCGCGCGCACGTCGGTCACCCGGCGGGCCTCCAGGCCGGCGGACCCCGCCAATTGCACCACGGCGGTGGCCGACTGGTCGAGCACACCGTGGACACCCGCGGGCCCGTCCCGGTAGGGGGCGACCTGGGTGACGTACAGCAGCGGATCGGTCGCCATCCCGGGATCCTACCGTCGCCACTTCCCGTCCCCCCGGTGCCTCGATGGCGTCGTGCGGCGGTCCCGACCGGTGGGCGTATCCCGGTGGGCTCCCCGCGGCCGGGGGGACCCGTACCCGTACCCGTACCCGAGAGCTTCCTGTCCCGTGCGACCACCGCCGGTCTCGGGGTGGAGGGCAGAGGCGGCTGCTCGGGTGAACGGGGCAATGACCGGTCGCGGCTGGAGGCCGGCGTGGGATCGGGCATTCGGTCACGTGACGTCTGGATCCGGAAGCGCCCGAGGACGGACTGCCCATGGATGGGCTGCAGGGGATGCGACCGGAGCGACGTCGGCCTATAGTGACGCCGGTTGCAGCGCCCGGACGGACGGCGTGCCGTAGGGCCCGAGGGGGAGAGGTGGCGTCCTGACCGGACTGCCCGACACGATGGCGGTCGCCGTCTACCGACGGCCGGGAGTGGTCGAGGTGGAGCAGCGGCCCGTGCCGCGGCCCGGCCCCGGTGAGGTCCTGGTCGAGGTCGACCACTGCGGGATCTGCGGCTCGGACATCCACCTGCTGCTCGAGGGATGGGCCGGCAAGCCCGGTCTGGTCGCCGGCCACGAGTACACGGGCTCGGTCGCGGCCCTGGGTGACGGTGTGGACGGTTGGTCGCCCGGTGACCCGGTCGTCGGGGGGCCCTCGCCCCGCTGTGGCCGCTGCCGGCGCTGCCTCGAGGGGAAGCCGTCCCAGTGCGAGCACCAGGGTTCCATCGTCGACAACTCGGACGGGGCCTTCGCCTCCTACGTACTGGTGAGGGCCGCCTCGCTGGTGTCCCTGCCCCCGCAGCTCACCTCCCGGCAGGCGGCTCTGGCCGAGCCCCTGGCCGTGGCGCTCCACGGCATCACCCGGTCCGGGGTGGGTCCCGGCGACTCGGTGATGGTCATCGGGGCCGGTCCCATCGGTGCGCTGTCCGTCGCCGCGCTGGTGGCCCGGGGCATCGGACCCGTGGTGGCCGTGGAACCGGGCGAGCGGCGCCGGCGGCTGGCCCGGGACCTCGGTGCGGCCGAGGTGCTCGACCCCGTCGACCTCCAGACGTTCCCGGCATGGGAGCCCGAGCGGATGGCCGAACGGGCGGTGCACGTGGTGCTCGAGTGCTCGGGGCGTAAGTCGGCGATGGAGGCCGGGTTCCACCAGCTCCGCCGGGGCGGCACACTGGCGCTCGTAGGGGCCGGTGTGGACCAGCCGAGTTTCGATCCCAACCGCTTCATCCTCAACGAGCTCTCGGTGGTGGGCTCGTTCGTCTACGACGAGGGTGGGTTCGGGGCGGCTCTGGACCTCCTGGCCGACCCGGCGTTTCCCACCGACCTCCTCATCGAGGCCGGTGACGTGCCGCTCGACGGCATCTCCGAGGCGCTGGCGGGACTGGCCGAGGGCCGGTTCGCCGGCAAGGTGATGGTCGCCCCCCACGGGACCGGCGGGCCACGCTGATGTCGCACCCCTACTACCCGTCGGGGAACCCCCGTCTCAACCACGTGGCCATGAGCCTCGACCCCGGGCTCCTCGATGCCGGCCACCGTGCCGACCTCTGCGACTTCTGGGGCCGGGTGTTCGGATTCGAGGAGCTCGAGGTGATGACCCAGGACCGCCACCGGCTGGTGCTGTCGTGCGTCCACTGGGACCAGTTCCTCTTCCTCATCGCCGACGACGACCCGATGCGCTGCCCGCGGCTCGACCACTTCGGTTTCGCCGTGGGGTCGCGCGACGAGCTGCAAGGCGTCCGGGACCGGGCCGTGGCCTACCGGGAGCACGACGACCGGGTCGACCTCGTGGACCTCGCCGTGGACGACCAGGGCGTGGTCCGTATCCACTCCGTCTACGTCCGATTCCTCCTGCCGATGATGGCCGAGGTCCAGTGGTGGGAGTTCCCCCGGTGAGTGGGACGCCTCCGGGGGCGGCCGGACGAGGGGGACTGCAGGTCGGGGTGTTCGTGCCCCAGGGTTGGAAGCTCGAGTACACCGGCTGGTCGGGCCGGGCCGCCTTCGAGCGCTCGGTCGAACTGGCGCAGCAGGCCGAGGCACTCGGCTACGACCACCTGTGGGTGTACGACCACGTGGAGACCGTTCCCCGTCGTCGACCCACCCACGTCTTCGAGGCGTTCACCCTCCTGGCGGCCTTGTCGCAGCGGACGTCGAGGGTGGGACTGGGCCAGCTGGTGACCTGCGCCTCCTACCGGAACGTCGGCCTGCTGGCCAAGGAGGCGGCGTGCATCGACGTCTATTCGGCGGGTCGCCTGATCCTCGGCCTGGGTGCGGGGTGGTTCGACGAGGAGTACCGGTCCTATGGCTACGAGTACCTGCCCGACCGGCAGCGGCTGGCCGTGCTGGACGAGACGCTGGAGGTGGTCCGGCTGCTGTGGTCCGAGGAGACGGTCACCTTCGCCGGCGACCACGTGCAGCTCGACGGGGCGTTCTGCGATCCCAAACCTGTCCAGTCCCTCCCGCCGGTGCTGGTCGGCGGCGGGGGCGAGCAGGTCACCCTGCGCATCGCCGCCCGTAACGCCGACCTCACCAATTGGCAGGTGGGCCTCGACGCCTTCGTGCGCAAGTCGGCCCTCCTGGCGCAGTACTGCGACGAGGTCGGGCGGCCGTTCGGGGCGATCACCCGGACCCACGGGCCGGACTGCCGAATCTTCGATACCGAGGCCGAGGCGCTCTCCTGGTGCTCCGGCGAGGACGGCGGGGACCTGTGGGGACACGACGGTGTGGACCGCTACCTCGCCGACAACCTCGTGGGAACGGTCGACCAGGTGGCCGAGAAGGCGCAGGCCTTCGTGGACGCCGGCTGTCGTGGCCTGCTGCTGTGGCTGCGCGACTACCCGGGTGACGAGACCCTCCACCGGTTCATGGCCGAGGTGGTCCCGCGCCTGGAGGTGCCGGCGGGCCATCCCCGCGCAGACGGCGACGCAGCTCCTCCTTCTTGATCTTGCCCGACGGGGTCCGGGGGAGCTCGTCGACGGTGCGCAGCTGCTCGGGCCACTTCTGCCGGGCCAGCCCGGCGGCCTCCAGGGCGGCGCGCACCCGGTCCAGGTCCACCGGATCGGCCCCGGGGGCCGGCCGGACGAAGGCGCACACCTGCTCGCCCAGTCGAGGGTGGGGGGCGGCGACCACGGCCACCTCCAGCACGCCCTCGATGGTCATCAGGAGCTCCTCCACCTCGACGGCGCTGATGTTCTCGCCCCCGCGGATGATGATGTCCTTCTTCCTGTCGGTGATGGTGAGGAACCCGGCGGCGTCGAGCACGCCCACGTCCTCGGTGCGGTACCAGCCGTCGTCGTCGAACAAGGTGGCGGTGAGCGCCGGATCGGTGTAGCCCATGCAGCAGTCGGGGCCACGAGACCAGATCTCGCCCGGTGACCCGTCGGCCACCGGTCGGCCGAGGTCGTCGAGCAGGCGGACCTCCACGCCCGCCAGCGGTCTCCCGTCGGTGGCCAGGCGCTGCGGTTCGGGATCGGTGTGGTAGCTGCCGGTGACCGAGGGGTGCTCGGTGGAGCCGTACATCCGCACCAGTGAGAGCCCCAGTGCGGTGGCCCGCTCGGCGACGGGGCGCGGGACGGTGGAGCCGCCGAGGCCGATGAAGTGCATCAGCTCGAGGTGGTCGTCGGTGCGGTCCGGGTGGTCGAGCAGGCTGGTGAGGAAGTACGTCGCGCCGGAACCGCAGGCCAGGCGGTACTCGCTCATGATGGCCAGGAGCCGGGGCGGATCCCACACGTCGGTGAGGTGCACGGGGTCACCTCGCAGGACGGGGATCAAGAGCGCGCCGAGCATGCCCATCGCGTGGCCCACCGGGGCCCCGGTAAGGGTCTGCCTGCCGCCGGCAGCCTGCATGGAGCCGAGTTGGCGGACCTCGGCACCGATGGTGCGGTGGGTGTGGATCACGCCCTTCGGCTCGGCCGTCGTCCCCGAGGTGTAGGCGATGACGGCTGCCTCGGTCGTCTCCACCTCCCGGCGGCCCGCCAGGGGGCGACCGGAGGCTTCGAGCTCGTCGAAGTCGAGGAGCCCCTCGGGCAGCGGACGACCGTCTCCCACCACCGCCACCGTGACCACCCCGTCGAGCGCACCGCCTATACGCCCGAGGCCGTCGAGGTAGTCCGTGTGGCCGAATGACGCCGCCGTCACCAGCGCCCGGACACCGGTGCGGCGCAGGATGTAACCCACCTCCTTCGGACCGTAGAAGTGGACGATGGGCACCACCGTCGCCCCCAGGAGCGCGGTGGCATAGAAGGTCACGGCCGCCTCGGCCCAATTGGGCAGCTGGAACGCCACCGGGTCGCCCGGCCCCACACCCCGGTCGCCCAGCGCCCCGGCCAGCCGCAGCGCACGGTCCCGAAGCACACCGAAGGTCCCCGCCCAGGGCCGCGACTGCGAGTGGATCCGGAACGTCTGGTCGGGATCACCGGCCAGCGCCTCGTCGAGCAGGTCCCCGAGCGTCCGGTCGTCCCAGAGTCCCTCGGCCAGCCAGCGCCGTTCGAGCATCGGCGGCACGGTCCGCAGCGGCCACCGCCGGTGGCCCGCGGAGCCCGCTGAGGACGACGTGCCGGTCAGGCCCACGGGGCGCGGACCGCCTCGGCCTCGAGGACGTCGATGGCCACCATGGTCGAGGGCACGGGGGGTCGCGTCGGTGCGGGCGCGGACCGCAGCCCGGCGACATGAGCCTCCAGGTCGGCCATGGTCTCCCACCGCTCGACGAGCCGCACCCGGCCCGGGTCCTCGGCGTCGGCGGCGAAGGCGTAGTCGACGCAACCGACCTCGGCGCGGGTGGCGACGACCTGCGGCGCCTTCTCCTCCAGGAACCGTTCGCGGTCCCCGACAGCTACCTCGATGATCCCGAGTACGACGATCATGGGCACTCCCTCCCTAGCTCCGCGTCCCGGGCGGCCGCCCGGTCGGCTGCAGGACCGAACACTACGATGATCGGGCCGGCGGGACTCGTGGACGGGAGGGACGGGCGTGGAGCACTCGGGATTCGTGGACCGGCCCGACTACCGGGTCGACGTCCTGGCCCGGCGCAACCGGGTGACGGTCTCGGTCGAGGGCGAGGTGCTGGCCGACAGCGTCCGCACCCTCCTGGTCGACGAGCAGGACCACGGTCTCGTCTTCTACTTCCCCCCGGACGACGTCCGGCTCGGGCGATTCGTGACCGACGCGAGGACCAGCCGCTGCCCGTACAAGGGGACAGCCACCTACCGACGCCTCGAGCACCGCAATCCCGTGGTCCTCGTGTGGAGCTACGAGGACCCCTGTCCCGAGGTCGCCCGCCTGGCCGGCTACCTCGCGTTCTTCCAGGACGCCGTCGACCTGCGGGTGGGAGTGGCGGACCCGTCCGTATCCGGCCGATGAACGCCGAGGGCACCCCGCAGGTGGGTTCCAGCGTCGCGGGAATGGTCGAGGTGTTCGACGTCCGGGCCGAGGGGGGCCACCGCTACGTGGGGACCAGCGACGGGGGCGCCCGACGGGTGGTGGACGGCAGCCAGCTCGCGGCCCAGGCCGTGGTGGCTGCCTCGAAGGAACTTCCGGACCACGTGGTCCGTTCCGTCCACGCCGTCTTCACCCGTGCCGTCGACGACGGACGGGAGCTGTGGCTCGATGTCGACGTGACCCACCGCGGGCGCACCTTTGCCGGTGCGGTGGTGACCGTCGGCCAGGGCGACCGGCGCTGCGCGACGGCCACCCTCCTCCTCGACACGCCCACGGGAGACGTCATCCGCCATGCGGCCGCCCCACCGGTGGTCGGGACCCCGGCGGACGCCGTCCCCTACGACATGCCCATGGAGGGACGGGAACTGCGGCTCGTGGGCACGACCGACCCGAACGACCCCGACGAGGTGGGGCCACCGGTGCTCGACGCCTGGCTGCGGTACCGATCCGTGCCCGTCCGGGGCGACCTGGCCCGGGCCCTGCTGACCCACTTCACCGGGCACCTGTCCATCTCCACCACGATGCGGCCCCACCGGGGCGTGGGCACGGCCCTGGCCCACCGCCGGCTGTCCACCGCCGTGATGAGCCTCACCGTTACCTTCCACGATCCGGTCGCCTGGGACGGCTGGCTGCTCTACCACCACGAGAGCACGCAGGTCGGTGGCGGGATGTCGTATGTGCGGGGACAGGTGTTCACCGAGGAAGGGGCGCTGCTCGCCTCGTTCTCCCAGGAGGGGATGATCCGCGCCTTCGGCGACGATCCGGTGGCCCACGGGGTGCCCCCGGCAGCCCGCCTGTGACCGGCGCCAGTGCCTAGACTTCGGGCGCCCCACCCCCGTAGACAGGAGCCACCGTTGTCCCTGGCGCAGGTCGGTCCGCAAGGCGCGGGCACAGTCCATGGTCGCGGCGGAGACGCCGGCACCGTCGTTCGCACGATCGACGGTGCCCACACGGTCGAAGCGACGCCCCTCGTCGAGGCGATGCTGGCCGCACCGCCGGGTGCCGTCCCACGAGAGGTCCGGCCCGGGGGAGGGTTCATCACGGTGGTGCTCCGGTGAAGTTCGCCCTGTCGCTCGGCGTCCTCAATCCATCGGCATGGGTGGCGGTGACCGAGGAGGCCGACCGCCTCGGATTCGATTCGGTGTGGATCCCCGAGCACCTCGTGCTCCCGGTCGACATGGGAGGCAGCCCCCACGACGGCCAGGACCACCCACCGATCCCGTCCGACATCCCCGTCTACGACCCGCTCGTCTACCTCGCCCACCTGGCCGCCCGCACCGAGCGGATCCGCTTCGGCACGCAGGTCTACAACATCGGCCTCCGGCACCCGTTCTCGACCGCCCGGGCCGTCGCCACGCTCGATGTCGTCTCGGGAGGTCGACTGGACTTCGGGATCGGAGCCAGCTGGCTCCGGGCCGAGTGGGAGGCTGTCGGCCTCGACTTCGACTCACGGGGGGCCAGGGTCGACGAGTCGATCGACATCTGCCGCCGGCTCTGGTCCGAGGACGTCGTCGAGCACCACGGCCGGTTCTTCGACTTCGGCCCGGTGATGTTCGAGCCGAAGCCGGTCCAGCGTCCCGGGCCCCCGCTCCACGTCGGAGGGGACGGACCGGCCGCGCTCCGGCGGGCGGCCACCGTCGCGGACGGGTGGATCCCGATGAACCACACGGTGGACCAGATCCCGGCGAAGGCTGCCCGGCTGGCCGAGCTGCGTGAGCGGGCCGGCCGGGCCGGGCGGACCGAGATCACCCTCGCCGTCCCGACGGCGGACGCCTCGGGCGTCGAACGCTGTCGCGCCGCCGGGGTCGACCGGGTGTTCGTGAAGCCCTGGCGGCGGACGTCGGACGCCCTGGAGTCCATCGGGCGGTTCGCCGAGGAGTTCCTCCACCCCTGACCGCCCCACCCGCGCCGCCCGTACCGTGGATCGATCGGGCACCACCCGCGGGTCGACCGGGTGTCACCCGTGGATCGATCGGCGGCCGGGGTCGTTGCCGTAGACTGCGAGTGCCTGGCGTCGGGGACTCGGGGGGGGCGGCGCCGCGGTGCGGACGGGACCCGTGGGACGGAGTGGTCCAGATCGTCCGGATGAAGTGGCGGCCCCGCCGTACGGGGTCGGACCGGAGCAAAGCGGTACGTGGGGAGGCGCAGGTGGTCTACGTCCTGGCCGTGATGGCGGCGCTGGCCAATGCCATCACGAGCATCCTGCAGCGGATGGGCGTCGAGGACGCGCCCGAGGACGCGACACTCCATCTGAGCCTGATCACCCACGCACTCCGACGGGGTGTCTGGCTCATCGGCTTCGCCGTCATGGTGGGTGCCTTCTTCTTCCAGGCCATCGCCCTCCATCTGGGCGACCTCAGCCAGGTCCAGCCCATCCTCACGACGGAGCTCCTCCTCCTCGTCCTGATCCTGGCCACCTGGTTCCGGTTCCCGGTGAGTTCCCGGGAGTGGGTGGGGGCGTTCGCCGCCGCGGGTGGCCTGGCAGGGTTCCTGATCGCCGCCGATCCCCAGGCTGGCTCCGAGGCTCCGACCAACCTGGGTTGGCTCGTCACCGGTTGCATCTGCGGTGGCGCCGTGGTGGTCACCGTGCTCCTGGCCCTACGTGGTCCCCGCTGGTGGCGGGCGGCCATGTTCGGGGCCGCCGGTGCCATCGGATTCGCCTTCACCGCCGCACTGATCAAGTCGGTCGGCGATGTGGTGGCGGGCGATTGGACCCAGATGTTCGTGCACTGGCAGACCTATGCGCTCGCCGCCTGCGGTCTGGGCTCGGTCTTCCTGGCCCAGAACGCCTTCCACGCCGGACCGATTGCCGCGTCCCAGACGGCACTGGTGATGGTCGACCCGCTGGCCAGCCTCGCCATCGGTATCGGCCTCTTCGGGGACAACCTCCGCACCTCGGGTGCCTTCGGGCCGCTCGAGGCGATCTCGCTCCTCATCATGTTCCTCGGCGCCATCTCGTTGGCGCAGTCCCCACTCATCTCGGGCCTGCGGGGCGAGGACGACCGGTTCGCCGAGCTCCTGTCGACCCGATCGCGATCGGAACGCCTGGCCGGCCACGTCCAGGGTGGGCTGAGCTAGGTGTGCGACCGCAGCCCGGGGGGAGAGGGATGAACGTCGGCCACCTGAGCGGACCCGCCGTCGAGGCCGTCCCCGACCGGACCGCACTCGTCGTCGGTGAGGAGTCCGTCACCTACCGCCAACTGGAGTCGACCACCCGGCGTGCCGCGTCGGCCCTGGCTGAGGCCGGTGTCGGCCCGGGGGACACGGTGGCCCTGGTGGACCTGGCCGGCCCGCTCCCGGTGGCCACGATCCTGGCCGCCGCACGGTTGGGGGCGGCCACCGCCCAGATGAACGCCTACCTCACCGCCGGAGAGTTCCGACAGCTCGCTGGTCTCGTCGGCGCCCGCGTGGGCGTGGCCGGTGCATCGAGTGCCGACCGGCTGCGGGAGGCCCTCGACGGACCGGTGCTCGGATGGGCTGACGTGGCGGACGCGGAGGAGTACACGCGGCCGTCGGTCGGTGAGCGAGACGATACGGCCCTCGTACTCTTCACCAGCGGGACGACCGGTCTGGCGAAGCCCGTGTCGATCAGTCACGGTGTGGTGGCCGACCGGCTGGCCTACTGGACCCTCCCGATCGACCCCACCGCAGAACAGGCGGTCGACATGATGTCCGCTCCGATCTTCCACATCGGCGGAACGCTGGGACTGTTCGTCTCGTTGCACCAGGGGAAGCAGCTCGTCCTGCTCCCGAAATTCGACGCCGGCACCTGGCTCGAGCTGGTGGAGCGGCACCGGGTGCGCCAGACCTTCGTGGTTCCGGCGATGCTGGTCCGGATCCTCGACCACCCGGACTTCGCCGCCACGGATCTCAGCTCACTGCGGTCGTTGAGCTACGGCGCCGCCCCGGCCTCGGCCGACCTGGTCCGTCGAGCCATGGCCGAGCTCCCCGGGGTCGACTTCGCCAACACCTTCGGGCAGACCGAGACCCTGGGGGCCTATGCGTCGCTGACTCCCGAGGATCACCGGCGGGGCGACCGCTTCGGGTCGGTGGGCCGGCCGCTGGCAGGCGTCGAACTCCGGATCGTCGATCCCGAATCGGGTGAACCCGTGGTGTCCGGGCGTCCCGGTGAGTTCTGGGTGCGCGCCGCGCAGAACACGACCTCGGACTGGCTCGCCACGGGGGACACCGGTTGGCAGGACGAGGAGGGCTACCTGTTCCTGACCGGACGGCTCTCCGACGTGATCAACCGCGGTGGCGAGAAGCTCGGGCCGATCGAGGTGGAGGAGGCACTGTGCGCCCATCCCGCCGTGCGCGAGGCGGCTGTCGTCGGGGTGCCCGACCCCGAGCTCGGCGAGCGCGTCGGTGCCGTCGTCGTGGTGGACGGGTCGGTCTCGGCCTCTGAACTCACCGCCCACTGCGCGTCCCTGCTGGCCACCTACAAGGTGCCCGACTACTTCGGCTTCGCGGACGAACTGCCGGTCACCGTCCTGGGCAAGCTCGACCGTCGCTCGTTGAAGGGCCTGCTCGGCGCCGGGAGCGTGGGGACGGGCCCACAGGCCTGACCGACGGTCCTCCCCGACGGTGGGGCGAGCGTCCACCTGCGGCCCGAGGGGGCCGGCGCGCTAGTCTCCCGATCGTCCACCCTCGAGGGTGGACCACGAGAGCGGAGGAGCAGCAGGTGACCGACGACGACCTGAGCACCATCATCGGCACGCCCACCGGTACCACGGTGGTGACCGTGGAGCGGGGACAGCTCGCCGAGTTCGCCTCGGCGGTCAAGGACTCCAGCCCGATCTACCGCGACACCCGGGCCGCCGCCGCCGCCGGGCTCCCCGGCATCCCGGCGCCGCCGACCTACCCCTTCGTGATGGGGAACTTCGGCGCCTTCCCCGAGCTCCAATCCGAGGATGCGCCGACCGGGAACCCGATGGCCGCAGTCCTCGGTCCCCTCATGGCCAAGGGTGGCCTCATCCTCCACGGCGAGCAGGAGTTCACCTACAGCCGTCCGGTGTTCGCCGGTGACGTGCTCGAGGGCCGGGGAACGGTGGTGGACGCCTACCGCAAGGAGTCCAAGGGCAAGACCATGACCTTCGTCGTGGTCGAGACCGCATGGAGCGACAAGGCCTCCGGCGAGGCGGTCTGCACCTCGCGCATGAACATCATCCACCGCATCTGATGGCGGACGCCTCCGACCGGACCCCGGCCGGCGCTGCCGACGATGCCGTGCTGCGCCGGATGGCCGACGGTGTGGCCTGGATCACCCTGAACCGACCGGAGGCCGGCAACGCCCTGACCGCCGCCATGCGGGACCAGGTGGTGGCGTGGCTGGAGGAGGCCTCGGCCGACCTCGCCGTCCGGGCAGTCGTCCTCACCGGGGCGGGAGAGAAGGGCTTCTGCACCGGCGCCGACCTGCGGTCGTCGGGGCCCGGGCTCCCACGTCCCGAGGGAGCGCCGGACCGGGCGGTGGGTGATGCCGCCCGCCTCATCCGCACCGGCTGGCAGCGCCTGGTGGGCGCCGTCCTCGACTGCGAGAAGCCGGTCATCGCCGCCGTGAACGCCACCGCGGCGGGGGGCGGTATGCACCTCGCCCTCGCCTGTGACCTGGTGTTGGCGGCGGAGGAATCCAAGTTCATCGAGGTGTTCGTCCGGAGGGGCATCGCCCCCGATGCCGGTGGCGCCTACCTGCTCGCCCGCCTGATCGGTCCGCAGAAGGCCAAGGAGCTGTTCTTCTTCGGTGACGACGTCCCCGCCGTGGAGGCGGAGCGTCTCGGGCTGGTGAACAAGGTCGTGCCCCGGTCCGAGCTGCTCGGCGAGGCCGGTGCATGGGCCGCCAGGCTGGCGGCGGCGCCCACCAAGGCGATCGGCGTGGCCAAGTACCTGACCAACCGGGCCCTCGACACCGATCGGGCCACGGCCCTGTGGGACGAGGCCGTGGGCCAGGAGCTGGTGACCGGCACGGAGGACTGCAGGGAGGGGCTGGCCGCATTCGCCGAGCGCCGCCCACCCGTCTTCCGGGGCTGGTAGGGGACCTCGGGCCGACGCCCGCCCACCCGGCCGGCCCTTCCCGTGGAGGGTGGGCGCAGATAGAACCGGTTCTGTTTCCGGGCCCCGAGATGCTAGAAACGCACCGTGAACGTGCCTCCCTCTCCGACCATCGAGCCGACCGCACCCCTGATCACGGTGCCCGCGGTGGTCGTCGCCCCCGGCGCGGCGTCCTGCGCGGAGTTCCCGGCCGACAGCGTCCGCCACCGCTTCGGAGCCTGACGCCGTGGCCATCGGGATCCAGGAGGAGCACGAGGAGCTGCGCAGTGCGGTCCAGGGCTGGGCCGAGGCGCGCGACGTGGCGGGTGCCGTACGTACCGCGTTGGACGCTGCCGAGGATGCCCTCCCCCCGTACTGGGCCGACCTGGCCGGGCAGGGCCTCCTGGCCATCCACCTGGCCGAGGAGTTCGGTGGTCAGGGGGCGGGTCTGGTCGAGCTGGCCGTCGTCGCCGAGGAGCTGGGCCGTGCCGCCGCAGTCGGGCCGTGGGACACGACTGCCATCGTGGCCGGGGTCATCGCTGCCGCCGGTGGGGCCGGCCTGGCCAAGTCCGTGCTGCCGGGGATGGCCGACGGCTCGCTGACCGCGGGTCTGGCGGTGCCGACAGCCGCTGCCGACGGGTCACCGGTGGCGCCGGGGGGCCTGACCGGCTCCCGGGGCCCTGACGGCGTGCTGCTGGTGTCCGGGCTCGCACGCCCACTCGTCCATGGTGGCGTCGTCAGCCATGTGCTCGCCGCCGTGCACGTCGAAGAGGCCGACCACTGGGTGCTGCTCGAACGGGGCGACGCCGCCTCCGTGTCGCCACTTCCATCGTTCGACCCCACCCGGCCCTGTGCCGTGTGGGCCCTCGAGGGCGCCCGCGTGGCGCCGCACCGGGTGCTGGACGAGGCGACGACCGGACTGGTGCGGGACATCGCGCTGGTGGTGCTGTCGGCAGAGGCGGTCGGCGGGGCGCGCTGGTGCGTCGACACGGGCGCCGAACACGCACGCACCCGCGAGCAGTTCGGGCGTCCCATCGGACAGTTCCAAGGGGTCAAGCACCGGCTGGCGAACATGCTCGTGACGGTGGAGCAGGGGGTGGCGGCGACGTGGGACGCAGCCATGGTGCTGGATGCGGAGTGCGGCACGACTACCGGCGACGAGACGGACCAGGGCAGTCTGAGCGTGCAGCTCGCCGCCGCGCTCGCCCTCGACGGGTACGTCGAGGCGGCCAAGGGCGCCATCCAGGTCCTGGGCGGCATGGGCTTCACCTGGGAGCACGACGCCCACGTCCACCTGCGGCGGTCCACCACCCTCCGCCAGCTGGTCGGGGGCACGGCACCGCTGCGGGCCGAATCGGCACGTCTGGCGCTCGCCGGGTGGCGACGGAGACTGACCGTCGAGCTTCCGCCCGAGGCGGAGTCGGTCCGCGCCGCGCTCGGGACACTGGTCGCCGACATCGCCGCCATCGAGGATCCCGGGGCCCAGCGCCGGGCACTGGCCGAGAACGGGCTCCTGGCTCCGCACTGGCCGTCGCCGTGGGGACGCGACGCCGGGGCGGTGGAACAGCTCGTGATCGACCAGGTGTGCGCCGAGGTGGGGCTGACGCGGCCCTCCCTCTCGGTGGCCGCATGGGCCCTGCCCACGATCATGGCGCACGGTACGCCGGAGCAGACCGAACGCTGGGTGGGACCGACCCTGCGTGGTGAGTACATCTGGTGCCAGCTGTTCAGCGAACCGGGTGCCGGATCCGACCTGGCCTCGCTCACCACCCGGGCCACGCGGGTCGACGGTGGGTGGTCACTCACCGGGCAGAAGGTGTGGACGTCAGTGGCCCAACGTGCCCACTGGGGCATCTGCCTGGCCCGTACCAGCCCCGACGCCCCGAAGCACCAGGGCATCACCTACTTCCTGGTCGACATGACGTCGCCGGGTATCGAGGTGCGTCCATTGCGGGAGATCACCGGCGCCGCCCTGTTCAACGAGGTCTTCTTCGACGAGTGCTTCGTTCCCGACGAGTGCGTGGTCGGTGATGTCGACGGGGGGTGGAAGCTGGCGCGCACCACGTTGGCGAACGAACGGGTGTCGCTGTCGTCGGACTCGGCATTCGGTGGTGCGCTCGAGGGCGTGCTCGCCCGGGTTGCCGCCGACCCCGCACTCCGCGATCCGGTGACACTCGACCGCCTCGGACACCTGCTGGCCGAGGCCCAGTCCCTGGCGCAGCTCGGGATGCGGGCCACGCTGCGCTCGGTGGGCGGGCTGCAGCCCGGGTCCGAATCGAGCGTGCGGAAGCTGCTGGGCGCCGAGTTCGACCAGCGGGTGCACGAGTTCGGCCTGGACCTCTGCGGCCCCGAGGGTGCGGTCACCGAGGGCGCCGCCGCCTTTTCCGCCTACATGGTGCTGCAGTCCAAGTGCATGACGATCGCCGGTGGGACCAGTGAGGTCCAGCGGAACGTCATCGGCGAACGTCTGCTCGGCCTGCCCCGTGACCCCGAGCCGGGACGGTGACCGTGCCGAGTCCCGTGAGAGGTACCGGCGGGACAGCGGCAATCCCGGCGGGCTCGTGGCCGAGCGGGAGGTGGTCGTGATGGTGGAAGATCGGGATCGGACCGGTAACAACCCGCAAGAGGGAGGACCAGCGAATGGCTGATGCAGAGCTCTACTTCGAGGACGTGGCCGAGGGCGACGAGGCGCCGACGCTCACCCACGTCCTGACCAGGACCGACCTGGTCGCCTACGCAGGCGCGTCGGGCGACTTCAACCCGATGCACCACGACGAGGTCAAGGCCACCGCCGCGGGCCAGCCGAGCGTGTTCGGCCACGGGATGTTCTCGATGGGCCTGCTCGGCACGGCCATCACCGACTACGTCGGCATCGGCAACGTCACCCGGTTCACCGTGCGCTTCGCCCGCCAGACCTGGCCCGACGAGGAACTTCGGTCGTCCATCGTCGTGACCGGCAAGCGCACCGAGGGCGACCTCCACCTGATCGACCTCGACGTGCGACTCCGCAACGCCGACGGCGAGGAGAAGGTCGTCGGCGAGGCGACCGCCAAGGTGCTCTCGAAGGCCTGACCCAGGGAACCGAGCGGCCCCAGGAAGGGGCACCGCCGGCCTGTGGCGCCGGTACCCCGGGTGCCGGTCGCTGTCCCGGAGTTCCTGGCCAGGCTGCGAGCCCCGGGCCAGGCGGCGAGCGCCGGGCCGGGGCTGCCGGTGTCAGGCCAGGCTGCCGGTGTCAGGCGAGGCTGAACGGGGGGACGCCCGACGAGGCGTTCTTGAACAGTTCGCCCTTGGCCGCGGCCAGCTCCGCCGGGCTCCACATCGAGTCGCGGTGCAGCTCGCCTACCGGGTGGAAGCCCCCCATCGCCCAGATGTCCCCGCCGTAGACGATGAAGTTCTGGCCACTGATGTCGGCGGCCTCGTCCGTGGCGAGGAAGGTCACCAGCTGGGCGACGTTGCGCGGGTCGAACTTGTCGAAGCCGTCGTCGGTCTTGCCCATCTCACCGAAGATGTTCTCGGTCATACGGGTGCGGGCCCGTGGCGAGATCGAGTTGCAGGTGATGCCGTAGCGACCCAATTCACGGGCGAGCACCCAGGTCAGCGAGGCGATGCCGGCCTTGGCCGACGAGTAGTTGGCCTGACCGGCATTGCCGAACAGCCCGGCCTCCGACGAGGTGTTGATGATGCGACCGGTGACGTCCTCGCCGGCCTTCGCCCGTCCCCGCCAGTAGACGGCGGCGTGGTGGGCGGGGGCGAAGTGGCCCTTCAGATGGACGCGGATGACGTCGTCCCAGTCGGACTCCTCCATGTTGAAGCACATCTTGTCGCGCAGGATGCCGGCGTTGTTCACCAGGATGTCGAGCTGGCCGAAGGTGTCGACGGCCTGGTCGACGAGCGCCTTGGCCCCCTCCCACGAGCTGACGTCGGACGAGTTGACCGCGCCGTCGCTGCCGGCAGCCTTGATCAGTTCCACGACCTCCTCGGCGGGGTGCTTGTCGCCGCCCTCGCCCTGGAGGGACGCGCCGACGTCGTTGACGATCACCTTGGCGCCCTCGGATGCGAGCAGCAGGGCCTCCTCGCGTCCGATACCCCGGCCTGCGCCGGTGACGATGGCAACCTTGCCGTCGAGCATTCCCATGGTGACCTCCTGATATGGATCTGACTGATGTGGATCTGGATGACGTGGATCTGTGTCGTCGTCGGATTGGGTCCGGCCGCCGGGCCGCGCACATCGACGACGTGGCGGAACCGGGGAAGCATGGCCGAAAGCCACCTCCACTGCAAGACAGCGCACCGGCCGGGGTGTCCGACCGCCCCGTTCCGGTGCCGGCCCGCCTTCGCGGACCGCCTGGGGATCACGCGGCGCCGGGTGGTGCCGGGAGCGTTGCTCGGAGCGGCCGGGTGCAGGTGCCAGAGGCAGTTCCCATAGCAATTGACCAGTAGCAATTGACCAGTGGCGATTGAGAATGGGCGGGACGGTCGTAGGGGTCGGTCGCCGTCCCCGGTGGTTGCGCCACCGGCGCACCGTGACGGACCCCGGCACCGGGCCCGGTCAGTCGGGCGGGACCTCGGCGACCAGGACGGGGATCACCCGGTCGGTCCGCTCCTGGTACTCGGCGTAGGGAAGGTAGGCGGCCACCGCCCGCTCCCACCAGCGGGCACGCTCGTCGCCCTCGATCCGGCGGACGACGCGGTCCTGGCGTTCCTGTCCGTCCTGCAACTCGATGTGCGGGTCCGCCATCAGATTGGCGTACCAGTGGGGATGGGTGGGTGCCCCACCCTGCGAGGCCACCAGGGCGTAGACGCCGTCGTGCTCGACGCGGATCAACGGTGTCTTGCGCAGCTTGCCCGAGGCCACCCCGCGGTGGGTGACGATCACGACGGGCAACCCGGTGTCGAGGAGTGTCGTGCCGTCGGTCCCCCCGGACGACTCGTACAGTTCCACCTGATCACGGACCCATTGGGCCGCACTCGGCTCGTACTCTCCGGTCAAGGGCATGGACCCAGTGAACACCCCCCGGCACCGTCGCGCCACACCCGGACGCGCCCGCTGTCCGCCCCGGCGTCCCGTGCGCCGTCACGGGCGGACAGGCCCGGTGGTGGCACCGGTCCGGGGGAGGCGACCGCGGGCACCGGTCCGGGGGGGACGACCGGGGGCACCGGTCCGGGGGGACGAGTGGTGCGGGCGAGAGGATTTGAACCTCCACCCCCGAAGGGACCGGGACCTAAACCCGGCGCGTCTGCCAATTCCGCCACGCCCGCGTGATCGCAGCCTACCGAGCTGCGGTTCCCGGCACGGGTTGGCTCACGGGCCCCGGAGGACCCCCTGGCTATAGTCGCCCTGTGCCGACCTCGTCCTCCACCCCGTCGTCCGTGACACCCGACGCGCCCGCGCCGGGCGAGGGCACCGCCTCGGACACGGCGGAGCGCATCCGCTACCTCGACGAGGTGATGGCCGAGATCGATGCCGAGGTCCGGCGCCGACGCGCCTCGGGCGACCTTCCTGCCGGCCTCGAGGCCGAACTCGACGAGCTGTTCCTGGAGTTCTCGCCGGTCGGGCTGCAGGGACGGGCCCGTCTACGCGAGACCCTGGCCCTCGTCGACGGCTCGGCCTATGTCGACATCGCCGTGCCGACGGCGTCGAACAAGGCGGTGGGCAGCTATGTGAAGCAGCTCATCCGCAAGGGCCTCGGCTGGTACATGAACTTCGTCGTCGCACAGATCGTGAAGTTCGCCTGGTCCGTGTCGCGCATGTTCCATGTCGTGGTCGACCACATCGAGGCCCTCGAGGCCACCGTGGACCAGCACAAGTCGCCCGACCTGCCGGACGACGCCGTCCCGGTCGCCGACCCTGGCGCTCCGTGGTGGTCACCCATCGCCGTCGAGGCCGTCCGGGACGTGAGCGACAGGGTGCTGGTCGCCGACTGCGGCGGCGGTGCCCTCCTCGACGCACTCACGGCCACCGGGGTCGACGTCTACGGCGTCGACCCCTCGGACCTCGTGCTCGAACCGGCACTGGCCCGAGGACTCGACGTACGGGCCGAGGGGGTCGTCGACCACCTGGGTGTGGTGGCCGCCGAGGCCCTCGGGGGAATCGTGCTCACGGGATCGCTCCAGTGGCTGCGGCCCAACGAGCGGGAGCACCTCGTCGACCTGCTCGCCACCCGTCTCGTCGTGGGCGGGAGGCTGGTCCTGCACTCGACGACTCCGGAGGGGTGGGCGGCCTCGGTGACTCCGGTCGTGCGGGACCTCGCTCCAGGCCGTCCGCTGCACGCACAGACCTGGGCCCACCTCCTCGGGTCCCACGGGTTCACGGTGGCCGACCCGGTGTCAGGTGGCGACGACCGCACGCTGGCGCGTGTGGAGGCGGGGGCGGCGGGCGCCGACGCGGTCAACGCAGCCATCGACGCCCTCAACGACCTGCTGCTCGGGCCGACGGAGTACGTCGTGGTCGCCACGCGGGAGCGGTGACCGCCGTCCATCAGTTCGTGCCGGCGCTACTGCCCCGGGACGCGACGGGTGACCACACGCTTGCCCTGCGTGACGCATTCCGCGCCGCCGGCTGGCAGTCCGAGATCTACGTCGAGGCCGCCCACGACGAACTCCGTGACGAGGCCACCTACTTCGAGGAGTACCCGGGCCGGGCTCGCCCCGGCGACATCCTGCTCTACCAACTGGGCACGTCGTCCCCCGTCGCAGATTTCCTCCTCGGCCGGCACGAGCCCCTGGTTCTCGACTACCACAACGTCACGCCGGAGTCGTTCTATGCCGGGTGGGAGGAGCACACCGCCGCCAAGGTGGCCCTGGCCCGCCGCCAGGTTGCCGCCCTCGCCCCCCGGGCGGTTCTCGGGATCGCCGACTCGGCGTTCAATGCAGGGGAGCTCGCCTCCCTCGGCTGCCCGGCGACCGAGGTCGTGCCCATCCTGGTCGATCTCGATGCCGCCGCCTCAGCTGACGTGGTCGATCGGGCCGAGCGCCAGCGGCTGGCGTCACGACACGGGAGCGCCACCGTACTGCTCTTCGTCGGGCGGATCTCGCCCAACAAGTGCCACGAGCACCTCGTCGGCGCCCTGTGGCTGTACCGACGCCTGTACGACCCGGGTGCCCGCCTCCATCTCGTGGGTCCCTCGGTGACCCCGGACTACGCCACCGCCGTCTTCGCCTTCGCCGAGGAGCTCGGTCTGGGCGGTGCCGTGCGCCACGCCGATGGGCTGACCGCAGGCGAGCTCGCGGCCTGGTACGAGGACGCCGACGTGTTCGTCTCCCTCTCGCGTCACGAGGGCTTCTGCATCCCACTCCTCGAGGCGATGCGGGGGGGAACGCCCATCGTGGCGCTCGACGCCGGAGCGGTGGGGGAGACCCTGGCCGATGCCGGGCTCCTGCTCCCGACGGCAGCGTCCGGCGACGGTGGCGGCGGCCGTCGACCGGATCCGTCGTGACCCGGTACTGGCCGGACGCCTGGTAGATGCCGGTCGCAGGCGACTGGGCGACTTCGCCGCGGCCACGACCCGGCGGCGGTTCGTCGAGGTGCTGGGTCGGGTCGCCGAGCGCGAGCGGGTGGTCGCGTGAAGCTCGTGTTCGTGACCCCCCGCTACGGGACCGAGGTGATCGGTGGTGCCGAGACGGCAGCCCGGATGTTGGCGGAACGGCTGTGCCTGCGTCAGGGATGGGAGGTGGAGGTGCTGACCAGCTGTGCACTCGACCACCTCACCTGGCAGAACACCGAGCCGGCCGGCAGTTCGGTCCTCAACGGGGTCACCGTGCGCCGGTTCCCGACCGCGTCGCCCAGGACGCTCGACTACTTCGAACTCGACGCCAAGCTGCGGGTCGCCCCGGAGACGGCCTCGCTCGCCGACTCGCGACGGTGGGTCGCCCTGAACGGCCCCATGTGCCCGGGACTGGTCGACGCCGTGGCCGGTTCCGACGCCGACGTGATCGCCTGCTATCCCTACCTCTTCGCCACGACGGTCGACGCCATCGCCGCAGCCCGGGTACCCGTCGTGCTCCACCCGGCCGCCCACGACGAGCCGGCCATCTACCTGT
The DNA here is from genome assembly GCA_963841925.1 of uncultured Acidimicrobiales bacterium. GTDB lineage: Bacteria > Actinomycetota > Acidimicrobiia > Acidimicrobiales > RAAP-2 > Bog-756. Next base: position 28,961 of record CAWJER010000014.1, on the reverse strand, counting down.
CGGCCTTCCGTCGCAGCTTCCGCGACATCGACGGGCTCGTCTACCACACGCGAGCCGAGCGGGACCTGATGGAACACGTCTTCCACGTCGGTGCCCGTCCGCAGGTCGTCCTGGGCCTCGGGGTCAACGATCCGGCCGGGGCCGGGCGCCCGGGGGGTGGGGTCCTCGGGATCGGCGATCGTCCCTACCTCTGCTACCTGGGGAGGGTGGACGAGCACAAGGGTTGCGGGATGTTGGCCGACTACTTCGCCGAGTACAAGGCCCGGCACCCGGGCGACCTCAGGCTCGCCTTCGTCGGCCCGGTATCGGCGAAGGCGCCCGAGCACCCGGACATCGTCGTGACCGGCACGGTGTCCGAGGCCGACAAGTGGGACATCCTGGGTGGTGCCCAGGTGATGGTCACGCCGTCGGCGTACGAGTCGTTCTCCCTCGTCGTACTCGAGGCGTGGACGCTGGGTGTGCCGGTGCTGGTGAACGGGGCGTGCGCCGCGACCATGGAGCACTGCAACCGCTCGGGCGGCGGCCTGTGGTTCGACTCGTACCGGACCTTCGAGGCCACGGTCGCGCGTCTGACGGGCGATGCCGGCCTGAGGGCGGCGCTGGGTGACGCCGGGCGCACCTATACGTTCCGCAACTACTCGTGGCCGGCCATCGTCGACCGGTACACCACGTTCCTCTCCGAGGTGGTGGAGCGCGGACGCACGGCGCCGCTGCGCACGAGACGACTCGAGATCCCGACCGGGGGGACCGCATACGTCCGCGAAGGCGGTGGCCATGACTGAACCTGACGACGCGACCGGGTCCGACGACACGAGCAGGGCCGACGACACGTCCGGGCCCGCTCTGTCCGAGGACGAGCGCGAGCTGCTCGACGCCTTCGACCGCCTGTCGCCTGAGGGCTCGGTGGAATGGGGATTCGCCGACGCCATGCGCCGGCTGTCGTCCCCGGACGACCGGGGTACCTGGGTCGAACCCTGGTACGGGCTGCCCGCCGACCTGTGGGACCGCGGCCGGGGAGCCAAGGCCAGCGAACGGGTGCTCGGCGACGTCATCACCAGGCTGGCCCAGGAGATGACCGAGTACGCGCAACGCATCGTCGACGACGTGCGCCGGACCGTGCCGGCGGACTCGGCCGTGTTCGACGCGTTCCGCTACCTGGAGGCCCGGGTGGCCCGACTCGAGGCGGCCGGTGATCCCTTGGGGATCCGCCCGGCCGACCTGGCCCTTCCCGTCCCGGATGCGTCGGAGTGGGCGGACCATGTCCCGTCGTGGCTGGACGGACCGGGGGGGCCTCCTGTCGTGATCGGTGAACTCGGTGATCGCAGCGTGCTCGACGCCGTGGCCGTCACCGGCACCGACGTCGACGCCGTCGATCCCCGCGCCGTACTGGCCTGGTCGGCCCGCGACGCGGCGCCGGCACGCCCCGGACAGGTCCGGGTGACCGTGGGCGACGTGGGGGAGCACCTCGGGCGTCTGCCCGCCGGCTGTCGATCCGGGATCGTGCTGTCGGGGTGCGTGGACCGGGTCCCATTGGCGGCCAAGGTCGGACTGGTGACCGGTGCCTTGCGAGCACTCGTGTCAGGCGGTGCCCTGGTGGTGCTGACGACCGACCAGGTGGCCTGGGACGCCGAACTGGAGCCCACCCTGCGCGACCTACTTCCCGGTCGCCCCTTCCACCCGGACACGTGGTCCGTGGTCCTGTCCCATCTCGGCCTGGTCGAACCCGAGGTGCACCGGGCCGGGACCGGTCGCGTCCACGCCGTCGTCGCCCGGAGGCCACGGTGACCGCCGCGGTGCGCGCCGCAGGCCACGTCGGCGGTTCCGGTCGCAGGCCAGGCGGCGGGCCCGGTGGGCTCGTGTCGGCCGGGACACGGCCGCCCGGCGTCCATCTGTTCGTTCCCATGCTCCACCGCAGGGACGCCGTGGGGGAGCACACCCGCACGCTGCGCGACCTGCTCGAGGGCGCCGGCGTGCCGTCGACCATCTACACGGAGCTGCCCGACCCCGACACGGTCGACGAGACCCGGCCCTACCGTGACTACGAGGACGACGCCGTCCGTGGCGACGTGCTCGTCTACCAGGTCGCAACCCGGTCCGACATGACCCGTTGGCTGGCGCGGCGCCCCGAGCCGGTGGTGCTCAACTATCACAGCATCACCCCGGCCTCCTATTTCGCCCGGTGGAACAACGGCATCGCCCGGATGCAGGACCTGGCGGTGCGCGACCTGGCCGACCTGGCGCCCCGGTGCGCCCTCGGGATCGGGGTGTCGGCGTTCGACGTGGCCGAGCTGCGCATCGCAGGCTGTGCCGTGACCCGGGTCGTGCCGGTGGTGAATATTCCCCTGCCGCCGGTGACGCCCGACCCGGCGGCGGCCACCTCGCTCGACCGACGGGCGGCGTCCGGGGGGCCGTGGTGGCTGTCAGTGGGCCGACTGGCACCGAACAAGGCCCACCAGGACACGATCGCCGCCCTGTTCATGGCCCGGTCCACGTCGACGCCCGACGCCCATCTCACCATTGTGGGTGGTCCCGCCGAACCGAACTACGCCGCTGCCCTGCGGCGCTACGCCGCCGACCTCGGGCTGTCGGGAGCGGTGGAGTTCACCACGCGGCTCAGCCCCGGCGAGCTGGCCGCCCGGTACGCGGCAGCCGACGTGCTCGTGATGCTGTCGGAGCACGAGGGATTCGGCGTACCGCTCGTGGAGGCCATGTCGCAGGGACTGCCCGTGGTCGCCTACGACGCAGGGGCCGTTTCCGAGATCGTGGGCGAGGCCGGGGTGCTCCTCGACGCGAAGGGTCCCCGGGCGGTGGCCGAAGCGGTCGGCGCGCTGATGGGCGACCCCGCCCGGCGCGAAGCACTGGCGACTGCCGGCCGAGCCCGGCTCGACGCGCTGGGCCTCGACCATGCCGGGTCGGACCTGGTCAGGGCGTTGCTGGAGGTTGCCGCCGACGCCGGCGGCGCGGTGCCCGGGTCGACACGGGGCGGACCCGTGCGTCCCGGCGGACAGTCCCAGCCACTAGGCTCATCGCTCATGGATTCCCCTCTCTCCACGTGGCCCACCGCCCTGTCCGCCGCATCTCCCGGGACGGTCGAGATGAAGTCGGGTGCCGACGTCGGTCCCGGCTCCGACATCTTCCAGCGCCTGCTGAAGGAGCGCATCGTCTTCATCGGTTCGGCCATCGACCAGAACACGGCGAACCTGGTCTGCTCGCAGTTGATCCTGCTCGAGGCCGAGAACCAGGAGCGCGACATCTCGGTGTACATCAACTCGCCCGGCGGGTCGGTCACCGACGGCCTGGCCATCTACGACACCATGCAGTACGTGCGCTGCGACGTGCGCACCATCTGCGTCGGCCTGGCCGCCTCGATGGGCCAGTTCCTGCTGTGCGCCGGTACGCCGGGCAAGCGGTTCGCACTTCCCCACAGCCGAATCCTCATGCACCAGCCTTCCGGTGGGATGCAGGGACAGGCTTCCGACATCGCCATCCAGGCCGAGCAGATCATCTACCTGAAGCGCATGCTGGCCGAGCGGATCGCCTTCCATACCGGCCAGACGGTGGAGCGGATCGAGGCCGACTGGGACCGCGACCGGTGGTTCACGGCCGAGGAGGCCCGTGAGTACGGCTTCATCGACGAGGTGATCCAGAAGGACGCCATGCCCGTCCCGGCCGCCGGTTCGGGGTCCGCCACCTGATGAGCCTCGGCATCGACGAGCCGGCCTCGGCCGGCTCCGAGCCCGAGCGACCCACCGTCATCGGGGGAAGTACCCGCTTCGTTCCCGGGCAGAGCCATGACCGGATCACGGTCGTCAACGGGAAGATCCAACTGGGCCAGCGCTTGGTGGACCTGTGGAAGAACCGGGACCTGCTGATCCTCCTGACCCGCACGGAGCTGAAGGTCAAGTACAAGGAGTCGGTCCTCGGCTACGCCTGGTCGATGCTCAACCCGGCACTGGTGCTGGGCATCTACTACGTGATCTTCAAGGTCATCTCCCGCACCCACCAGCCCCACTTCGCCATCTGGCTGTTCTGTGGACTGCTGGTCTGGAACCTGTTCAACAATGCCTCGATGGGTTCGACCACCGTGGTGGTGGGCAAGGCGGGGATCATCAAGAAGGTGGCCTTCCCCCGTGAACTGCTGGCCATGTCGACGGTGGGCGTGGCCATCGTGCTCTTCGCCATCCAGGTGGGTGTGCTCGTCTTCTTCCTGGCCGTGTTCCAGCTCACACCCGACTGGGAGTACGTGAGCCTCATCCCGTTCGCCTTGATCGACCTGGTGATCTTCACCGCCGCGGTGTCCATCTTCCTGTCGGCGATCACCGTGTACCTACGGGACACCCAGCACCTGACCGAGGTGGCCCTGATGGCGTGGTTCTGGGCCACCCCGATCGTCTACCCCTACGGGCTGGTCCAGGCCCACCTGGCGCAGTACCACCTGACCCTGCTCTACCTGGCCAACCCGATCGCCCCCATCGCCATGACCTTCCAGCGGGCCATCTACGGCCACACCAGCTACGTCTACCAGGGAGTGACCCAACCGCTCCTCCCCACCTGGGGACTGGAGAAGTACGCGCTGGCACTCGGCATCGTCCTCGTGGTCAGCCTCCTGCTCTTCCTCGGCGCGCTGCTCGTCTTCGGTCGGCTCGAGGGAAACTTCGCCGAGGAGCTCTGAGTCGTGACAACCGCCATCGAGGTACGGGGGATCTCCAAGCAGTTCAAGCTCTACAACGAGAAGCACACTTCGTTGAAGGAGCGGGTCATCCACGGCGGGAAGATGCCGTTCACCCCCTTCTGGGCTCTGCAGGACGTCAACGTCGACATCATGCAGGGGGAGACCTTCGGGATCCTCGGACGCAACGGTTGCGGGAAGTCGACACTGCTCAAGTGCGTGGCCGGGATCCTCAAGCCGACGTCGGGGGAGATCCGGGTCCGGGGCAGCCTGGCCGCCATGCTCGAGCTGGGCGCCGGCTTCCAACCCGACCTTTCCGGGCGCGACAACATCTTCCTCAACGGGTCGCTCCTCGGGTTGTCCCACGCCGAGGTCGAGAAGCGCTTCGACGACATCGTGGCGTTCGCCGAACTCGAGGACTTCATCGACAACCAGGTCAAGTTCTACTCGTCGGGCATGTACGTCCGGCTCGGGTTCGCCGTGGCGGTCAACGTCGAGCCCGATGTCCTCCTGGTCGACGAGGTGCTCGCCGTCGGTGACGCCTCGTTCCAGCGCAAGTGCCTCGACCACGTGAAGAAGTTCCAGCGGGAGGGCCGCACGATCGTAGTGGTGAGCCATGCCACCGACGTCATGCGGCAGAACTGCGGCCGGGTCATGGTGATGAACCACGGCAAGGTGATCACCATCGACGAGCCCGGTGAGGGCATCCGGGTCTTCCTCGCCGACCTGTTGGGTGTCGGAACCCTCGAGGGGTCCGAGTCGGGGGGCATCGAGGGGAACGTCCTGGCCATCGGTGCGGTCCACGCCGAGCACGGCGGAAGTGGCGACCGCCTCCACCTCTATCCGGGTGAGTCGCTCACCATCACGGCCGACCTGGACAGCCTGGCACCCGTCTCCAACGCCATGGCCACCATCGCCATCCACGACGACAAGAACGAGCTCGTCTTCGCCTCGGACCCGGACGATCCGATGTGTGCCATCGCGGTGCCCGAAGGCGGCGGCATCGTGCGTTTCCACTTCCCCGAGGTCCCGCTCCTCGACGGCACCTACTCGGTGAGCGTGGGTGTGCGCAGCGCCACCGAGACCGCCATCTTCGACTGGAAGGACCAGGTCACGAAGTTCGAGGTGGCCAACCCGGGCCGGTCGACCGGACGGGTGCGCCTGCTCCCCGACATCAGCTTCCGCCTCCGGTCGGCGAACCAGACCGGCGAGGTTCCCGCCGTCGGAGCCGAGTTCTCGCCCGTGGCGCTCCCAGGCTGGGAGGAGTCGACGGCGTGACCGCCGTCACCAGGATCGACCAGGTCATCCCGACGCTGGCCAGCCGGGACGCCATCGGGGGGCACGTGATGCAGCTGCGGGACCTGCTCCGTTCCCGTGGGTACCGGTCCGACATCTACTACGGCAACGCCTCACCCGACCGGCTCGACGAGGGGTACCCGATCTCCCGCATCGGCGATCCGTCCCAGCGCGGGCAGGGTGCTGCTCTACCAGTTGTCGATCGGCAGCGGCGTCGCCGACATCTTCCGGGACCGTCCCGAGCGGAAGTTCGTGAACTACCACAACATCACGCCGGCGGACCTGCTCGAAGCGTGGATCCCCGCGGTGGGCGAGGAGGTCCGGTGGGGACGGGCCCAGCTCCGCGACCTGGCACCGGTGACCGAATTCGCCATCGCCGACTCGGGTACAACGAGCGCGAACTGCGCGACGCCGGCTACCGGTCGACGGCTACCGTCCCGCTGCTGATCGACCCCGAGGACTTCACCGGCTCACCCGACCCGGCCCTCGCCGAACGGCTGGCACGCCTTCGGACCGATGGGGGAGCCGACCTCCTGTTCGTGGGAAAGGTGTCCCCACACAAGGGGCAGCACGACCTGGTCAAGGCGCTGGCCGCCTACCGCCGGCTCTACGATCCGGCGGCCCGGCTGCACATCGTGGGCGGGGCCATCAGCGAGGAGTACCAGGATGCCGTGCTCCGCTTCGCGGACGAGCTGGGCCTGGCCGACGCCGTCGAGATGGCCGGGTCGGTCACCCATGAGGAGCTCATCGCCTACTACGACGGGTGCGACGTGTTCCTCTGCCTGTCGAACCACGAGGGATTCTGCGTTCCGCTCCTCGAGTCGATGTACCACCGGCTGCCCATCGTCTCCTACCGGAACACGGCCGTGCCCGAGACGGTCCAGCAGGCCGGGTTGATCCTTCCCGACAAGGAGCCGGCGAGGGTCGCCGCGGCGATCCACCGGGTGGTGGAGGACGCACGGCTACGTGGCGAACTGGCCGCAGCGGCAGCCGAACGGGTCGACTGGTTCGCGTTGTCGAGGGTCCAGGACGGGTTCGTCGCCGCCCTGGAGGCCGCCTGCGCCGCGTGAGGTCGCCCCGCGGCCACCGGATGGGTGCACCCGGCGGTGGTACGGCGGCGGCGACTCGGACAGGGAGCCCTCAGTGAGGATCGCCTTCGTCGTCCCCCGCTACGGTCCGGCGATCATCGGAGGTGCCGAGACGGCCGCCCGGCTCCTGGCCGAGCACCTCGTCGCCCGACAGGGCTGGGAGGTCGACGTGCTGACCTCGTGCGCCGAGGACTTCGTCACGTGGGAGGACGTCTACCCCGAGGGCGAGACGTGGATCGCCGGCGTCCGCGTCGTCCGCTTCCGATCGTCCTCCGGGCGGGACCCCTCCTTCCATCCCCTGTCGGCCGCCATCCTGGCCGACCCTGCGGCGGCGTCGCCGGCGGAAGCCGAACGGTGGATCGACCTGCAGGGACCGGTGACCGACGACCTGGCCGAGGCCGCCGTCGGGTGGGACGCCGACGCCATGGTCTTCTATCCGTACCTCTACTACCCGACGGTCCGCGTCATCGACCGGGTGGGCCTGCCATCGATCCTCCACCCCGCCGCCCACGACGAACCCGCGCTCCACCTGCCGGTCTTCCCCCGCGTGTTCGCGGCGGCCGACGCCCTCGTGTTCCAGACCGAGGCCGAGCGCCACCTCGTCGAACGCACCTTCCCGGTGGCCAGCCACCACCAACTCCTGCTGGGGCTCGGCGTCGACGATCCCGAGGTCGACGTCACCGGCCCGATGTCGGGAGCCGCCGGTGCTGCGCCCGACGTACCCTACCTGGCCTGCCTGGGCCGGGTCGACAGCCACAAGGGCACCACGCTCCTGGCCCGATTCTTCGCCCGGTACAAGGAGCGGCGCCCCGGGCCCCTCCGGCTGGTGCTCGCCGGACCCGTCGTCGACGCCCCACCGCCGCACCCCGACATCGACGTGCTCGGTCCCGTGTCGGACCAGGAGAAGTGGGTGCTGCTGAGCCGGGCGGCGGTCCTCGTCTCACCGTCGCCCTGGGAGGCGTTCTCGCTGGTCGTGGCCGAAGCCTGGAGCGCACGCACCCCCGTGCTCGTCAATGCCCACTGTGCGGCCACCGTCGAGCACTGCCGCCGGTCAGGCGGAGGTCTCACCTTCGGCGGCTACGGCGAGTTCGAGGTGACCCTGGACCGCCTGACCGGGGACGGGGTCCTCGCCCGGTCGCTGGGCGAGCGCGGCCGGGCGTACGTGGACGAGCGCTTCCGGTGGCCCCACGTGATCGACCGCTACGCGGCGTTCGTCGAGTCGGTCGTCGCCCGGGCGGACGGCCGGGACGACGCGGGTCCGACGACGGCCACACCGGGCTGAGGGTCGGCACGCGGGCTGCGACCGGCACGACGGACTGTGGTCGGCACCACGGGCTGACGTCACGGGGACCCGCACCGACGGCTGTCGACCGCCTCGTCAGGAAGCGGTCAGTCGCCCTGTCCCGACCCGAGTGGGCGCACGCCGGGCCGGACGACCACCCGGACCCCGAGGATCTGCGCACCCGGTGAGATCCGCCACACCAGGTAGTCCCCGATGGGGCGCCCCAGGGTCACCTGGACGGCCTGTCCACGGGCGGCCAGCTGTGCCAGCCCGGGAAGGTTGGGCGACGCGACGAGGTAGACGAATCCACCGGTGCCCACGGGAACGGTGGAGCTGGAGGTGTAGTACAAGGAACCGACCAGCTCGTTGTACTCGGCCGTCCCCGGGACCACCAGGGTGACCCGGTCGGACGGCAACACCCAACCGGCGTTCCGGTAGAACGAGGTGCCACCGTCGATCGAGTCGATGACCACGACGTCGCGCCCGGGTCGGACGTCGGGAGCCAGCGCCGCCAGGCCGGCATCGATCTGGTCGGCCGACCGGATCGATGCCCGTGTGTCCGGGTAGGGCGCCTGATACCGGGCCTGGGTGAGCCAGAGCCCGGTGGCGCTCGTCGAGGGGGCGACCGGAAGGACGCCGGTTCCGTGCAGGAATCGGTCGGCCCCCAGGCCGGCGACGGCCACGACGGCGAGGGTGGCCAGGACCGACCACACACGGGCGGCGCGAACGGTTCCGGCCCGAAGCAGTGCGGCGGGAACCAGGAGGAGGGCGATGACCACACCCGGCAGGTAGGCGAGCAGGTAACCGCCCTTGGCGAACTCGACCAGGGTCACGATTGTCAGCGGGGGAACGATCGCGGCGGTCAGGACGGCCGTGCGGGACTGGTACCACGGCCGGCTCCACGCCGGCGTCCGGTCGGATGACGCGGTGCCGCTCACGGGTGCGCTGCCGTTCGCCGCTGCGCCAGCGGGATCTCCGAACGCCACGGCCTCCGACCGCGTCGATGCACCGACCGAGTGGGCGCGGTAGTCGGTGCGCGCAGGCAGATCCGTCGACCGGCGGGCCCGGCGCAGACCGGCCCGGATGCCGAGGGCAGCGGCGGAGAGGACGGCGAGTGCGCCCAGAGGGGCGAGAGCCACCGTCGTGTACGCGGCGACGGTCCCGAGGTTCGTGGTGCCCCCGGGAGCGTGGTCGAGTATCGACGTGGCCTGCACGGCGCCCAGCGTCTCGAGGTGCGTCGCACGCGCCCACACCGACACGCCTCCCGGCTGGGAGAGTGCCATGGGGACGAACCAGGCGGCAGTGGCGGCGCAACCGGCCAGAAGTGCCACCAGGCCCTCCCGTATCCTCCGGACGGACCCGACCACGGCGATGAGCGCCAGCAGGGCGAACGCCTGCAGGGCGGACTGACGGAAGCCGGCCGCCAGACCCAGTGCACCGAGCGCCAGGGCACCGTGCCACGAATGGGGGCGGGCCCGCCAGGCGAGGATGATGAGGAGTGATGCGATCAGCAGGTCGAAGGAGTACGTGGACACGGTGGATCCGCTGAACCAGGCGAACGGGGACATGGCGACCACGAGGCCCGCGGCCAGACCGACCCATCGGCCGCCGAGGTCCCGGCCGGCTACGACGGTCAGACCGGCGGCTGCGGCGGAGGCCACCGCAGACACCAGGACGAGCGAGGCGATCGTCCCTGTCCCGCTGGCGTGCACCAGGCGTCCGGCGGCCACGTAGAGGAAGTACCCGGGTGGCTGGGGACGCCCGTGGGTGACGTCGAACCTGGCAACTGCCGCCGCGAACTGCGCCGAGTCCCAGTCGGTGGGACCGCTGGCCGCCGTGACCAGCCGGGCGACCAGCGTCAACAGTGCGACCGCCCAGGGGAGTGCGGCGGTGGCCAGATCACGGCCGACCGTCCCTGACCGGTCCGAAGCGATCCGGCCCGGGCGGGGGCCGAAGGGCGCAGCGGTGGCACCCCGGTCCGATGGGAGGACCCCCAGCTGGACCTGTCTCGACCGGCCCGACGGCATCCGGCCCGGCCGCGGCCCGGACGGCGGGGCCACGGCACCCGGGCCCGGCGCGAGCAGATTGGAGACCATGACTCAGGGTACCGAGCGCGTGGGGCGAATTCGGGTACTTGTGCGTCCCGGGTCCGGCCCCCGGGCCGGGGCCGAAGCTCGAAATCGCTCATGTTCGGTCACGAGTTGCCGATACCCAGGGGAACGAGGACCTGCTGGCCGCCGACTCGCGTCCCCGCACCGTGGTGCAGCGCGACCGGTCGGCGTCCCCGGTCACCCGGACGAGGCAAGGGGCACCATGCAGCACGGAACAGGCACCGCTGGAACGATCGAGGGTGGGTCCACCCGGACCGACGGCACCCGTGCGACAAGGCACCCGACCCGCCACCCGACCGGTCTCCGGCCCAACCGGTCGGCGGCACCCCGCTCGGTGCAACGCCGGCGGGCGGTGACCCGGTCCGCGGTGTTCGTCGCCCTCGTGGCGGGGCTCGCTCCGGCTCTGGTGGTCGCCCCGACACCGTCCGGTGCCACCGAGGCCCCCCAGCTGGCGGCGATCAACTTGGCGTGGCAACAGGTGCTGCCCGACGCCGGCGGTCCGATCGCACAGAGTTCGCCGAACGTGGCCACCCTGGACGGGGGTGGACCGTCCGTGGTCGTCGGCGACCGTTCCGGCAAGGTGTATGCCTTCCACCTGTCCAACGGCAGTGGAGTGGCCGGATGGCCGGCCAGCGTGGGCGCACCGGTCGACTCCACGCCGTCGGTCAGTCCGAACGGCTCCGGGACCGACTCGGTGTACGTGGGGGCCGGAAACGCGGCCAACCCGAACACCGGTGGCTACTTCGGGATCGACAACAGCGGGTCGACGATGTGGTATCGGGAGGCCACCGATCCCAACGCCAACTACGGCGTCCAGGCGTCACTCGCCGTCGGCTCGCTCGAGGGGGCCCAGTCCGTGGTCGCCCCGTCCCTCGGCCAGGACGAGTACGCCCTGGACGCCGGGAGCGGGACGACGCTCCCGAACTGGCCGTTCTTCACGGCCGACAGCGGGTTCACGACGCCGTCGCTCGCCGATCTCTACGACAACGGACAGACCGAGATCGTGCAGGGTGGGGACTCCAGTGCCGGAAGCGCCATGGGCCAGCAGTACGCCAACGGTGGCCACCTCCGGGTGCTCGGGTCGGGGGGGAACCAGATCTGCCGCTATGACACCGACCAGACGGTCGACTCGTCGCCTGCGGTGGGCAACTTCCTGGGCGGTGGAGCCGTCGGCATCGCCTTCGGCACCGGGTCGTACTGGTCGGGGGCGTCCGACACCAATACGTTGTTCGCCGCCAATCCGGACTGCCAGATCGCCTGGCGGGACAACCTGGGTGGCAATACGGTCAGCAGTCCCGCCATCGGTGACGTGCTGGGCAATAGCGGCGAGCAGGTGGTCGAAGGCGTCGACACCGGGAGCGGGGGACTGGTGTGGGCCCTCAACGGTTCCAACGGCGCCACCCTCCCCGGGTGGCCGGTGGCGACCCCGGGCCGGATCATCGGGGGCGTGACGCTCGCCGACCTGAACGGCGGTGGCTACAACGACGTGCTGGTCCCGACCACGGAAGGGCTCGAGATCCTCGACGGCAAGACCGCACAGCTCGTGGCCACCCTGGGATCGGGCACGGTGGCCCTCCAGAACTCGCCCCTGGTCACGATCGACCCGGGCGGCTCGATCGGGATCACCATCGCCGGCTACGGCTCGGGAAACGAGGGGATCATCCAGCACTACGTGATCGCCGGTTCGGCCGGCCAGTCGCTCGGCCTGCGTTCGTGGCCGATGTTCCACCACGATCCGCAGCTCACCGGATGGCTGAGTGGCGGGGCGGGGGGCCATCTCAACTCACCGATCGTGGGCATGGCCGCCACCGCGGACGGGCACGGCTACTGGAACGACGCGTCCGACGGCGGCATCTTCGCCTTCGGCAACGCCACCTTCCACGGGTCGATGGGGGGACAGCCGCTCAACCGTCCCGTGGTGGGCATGGCCGCCACCCATGACGGCGGCGGCTACTGGGAGGTGGCGTCCGACGGCGGGATCTTCGCCTTCGGCGACGCCACCTTCCATGGCTCGATGGGTGGCCAGACCCTGTCGCGACCCGTGGTGGGCCTGGCCGTGACCCCGGACGGCGGCGGCTACTGGGAGGTGGCGTCCGACGGCGGGATCTTCGCCTTCGGCGACGCCGGGTTCTACGGGTCGACGGGAGCGATCCACCTCAATCAACCCGTCGTGTCGATGACTCCCACCGCGGACGGCCACGGCTACTGGCTCGTGGCGGCCGACGGTGGGGTGTTCGCCTTCGGTGACGCGCCCTTCTTCGGTTCGATGGGTGGGCGGTCGCTCAACCGGCCCATCGTGTCGATGGCGTCGAACGGGCTCCAGGGCTACTGGCTGACCGCATCCGACGGAGGGGTGTTCAGCTTCGGCGCGGCGCCGTTCTGGGGCTCCACCGGGAACCTCTCGCTCCAGCTCCCGATCGTGGGCATGGCACCGAGTGCCCGCGGCCAGGGCTATTGGCTCGTCGCCGCCGACGGCGGGATCTTCGCATTCGGCTCGTCCGGCTTCTACGGGTCGATGCCGCAGGTCCTGGCCCCTCCCGCCGGCCCCGACTGATCAGCAGGGCCGATTCCGTGACTGCAGGAGCGGGGAACACCGCCGGACACGAGCGTCCACCGAACCCGTCGGGCGCGGCCGTAACGTTGTCGGACGTGTCGGGAAAGCGAACCAGCGTCTCCGCAGCCGGCCGGGTGCATCGGCGGCTGCCCGCGTGGCTCCGGGCGATCGGCGGTGCCGCTGTCGTGCTCCTCGGCTCCTGCGCCGGGGTGGCGACACTCGCCCCGGCGGCCTCGGCGCAGACGGCGGCCGAGGTGACGCTCACCGGCCACGGCTACGGCCACGGCCTGGGAATGGGCCAATGGGGTGCCTTCGGCTACGCCTACTCGGGCTGGACCTGGCAGCAGATCGTCGAGCACTACTACTCGGGGGCGACACCGGCGGCGCTGAGCCAACAGCAGGCGACCCGAGAGGTCGACGTGGCGCTGACCGAGAACGACGGGAACTGGGTGTTCGTCACCTCGTCGAGCGGGTTCACCGTGGACGGGACCCAGATCCCCGGTGGGCAATCCGTCGAAATGGTGCCCCTGGGGAACGGCGCCTGGGACCTCTACCAGGGCGGGGGCTGCGCCGGCAGTTGGGCGACCACCCCGTTCGCATCCTCGGTCTCGAACCCGGTGGCGGTGCCGAACCAGAACTCGAATCCGGGGGACGCCGACTCCGCCACCTTGGCGCTGCAGCTCTGCCTCGCCGGAGGAAACCTCTCCGTGCGGGGCTCGATCGAGGCGACCTACGACTCGAGTGGGTCGCCCCGCACGGTCAACCAGCTCCCGCTGGAGGAGTATGTCGCCGGCGTCGTCCCGAACGAATCCCCGGCGTACTGGGGGACCCTCGGCTCGCCGGGACCCCAGGGCCAGGCGTGGGGGTTCCAGGAGCTCGAGGCCCAGGCTGTCGCCGTCCGCTCCTATGTCATGGCCGGCCTGCAGAGCTACGGCGGCTACGCAGACACCTGTGACCTGTCGTGCCAGACCTACCGGGGCCTCGCCAACGAGAACGCCCTCACCGACGCCGCCACGGTCGACACTCTGGGCTACGTCATGGAGGACGGCGGCAACGGCGTCCCGCTGACCACCCAGTACTCGGCCTCGACCGGCGGCTACACCGCACCCGGCGCGTTCGCCGCCGTCCCCGACGACGGTGACGGCATCTGCCCGCCGGGAGTCAACGGCGCGTGCAACCCGAACCACACGTGGAAGGACACCGTGCCGGCGTCCACCATCGAGTCGTACTGGCCTCAGCTCGGGACGTTGACCTCGATCTCCATCACGGCCCGCAACGGCTACGGCGACTGGGGTGGACGGGTGACGTCGCTGACGCTCGTCGGCACGGCCCAGGACGTGGTGGTCACGGGCGACCAGTTCGCTGCGGGCTGCAACCTCCTGTCCGACTGGTTCACCGTGACGGACGTGTTGTCAGCGCCGGCGGTGGGGATGGCGGCGACATCGGATGCGAAGGGCTACTGGCTGGACGGTGCGGACGGCTCGGTGGCCGGGTTCGGCGACGCCGCCAGCTTCGGCTCGGCTTCGGGGGACCCACTGGCCGCCCCCATGGTCGGAATGGCCTCCACGTTCGATGGACAGGGCTACTGGGAGGTGGCTGCGGACGGGGGTGTCTTCTCCTACGGCGACGCGGCGTTCCATGGGTCGGCGGGGGCCCTCAGGCTGAACCAGCCCATCGTGGGAATGGCCCGCACCGCGGACGGCGGGGGGTACTGGCTGGTGGCGGCCGACGGTGGCATCTTCGCCTACGGCGACGCCCGGTTCGACGGTTCGACCGGCGCCATGCGGCTGAACCAGCCCGTCGTGGGAATGGCGCCCACGACCGATGGCGGGGGGTACTGGCTGGTGGCGGCCGACGGCGGTGTCTTCGCCTTCGGTGACGCCGGCTTCTACGGCTCCATGGGCGCCCACCCGTTGAACCGGCCGATCGTGGGGATGGCGGCGGCCCCGGGGGGAGCCGGCTATTGGCTGGTGGCCTCCGACGGCGGGATCTTCGCATTCGGGTCGGCGCCCTTCGAGGGGTCGGCGGGGGCCACACCTCTGGCCCGACCCATCGTGGGGATGGCCGGGACGGCGTCGGGCCACGGTTACTGGCTCGCCGCCTCCGACGGGGGGATCTTCAGCTACGGTGACGCCGCCTTCTACGGCTCCGCTGCCTGAGGAACCCGCGGGACGGCTCCGGGACGGTGCGGTCGGGACGGTGTGGTCGGGAAGGTTCGCCACGTCGGGTGACTCCACGATGTCGCCGAGCTGCGACGCCGACCACGTGCTCTCCACCTGTCCGCGCCGACCGGGGGAGGGGTGGCTGTCCGCGTGTCGGCGTGTCCGGGATCGACAGGCCGGGCTCCCGGGGCACCTAGTCTCGGGGCGGGATGGGGGACGAACCGGGAGTAGGGACCGAGAGCGCGATGGCCGGGACCACCGGTGAGTCGCCGGGAACCGGCGCGCCGACCGGCGGTGCCGACGACGCCGGTGGCCCGACCGTGCCGTCGGACGACGTTCCGGCCGCGCAACTGACGGGGCGCCCC
This sequence comes from uncultured Acidimicrobiales bacterium, assembly GCA_963841925.1. Taxonomy (GTDB): domain Bacteria; phylum Actinomycetota; class Acidimicrobiia; order Acidimicrobiales; family RAAP-2; genus Bog-756. Next base: position 13,434 of record CAWJER010000014.1, on the reverse strand, counting down.
GATCGCCGGAACCGGTGGGCTGGGGGGGCCTGGCGGTCCATCCTGTTCGCACCCATCGGCGACGGGCAGACCCGGCGACGGGGGAGCGACGCCGTCCGGGTGGGCGTCTGCCTGCTCGTGATCCTGGCGTGCTGGCTCGCCACGCGCGTCAACTCGTCGAGCGAACGTGCGATCATCCACGCCATCACCCCGCCTCCCGACGGGATCAAGTGGCTCGTGACCTCGGTCTGGTGGGTCGGGTCGATCGGACTGATCGTGGTGGTCGTGATACTCGCCCTCGTGTCCCGGCGGTGGTCGGTGCTCCGTGACTGCCTCGTGTCCGGCCTCGGCGCCTGGTTGCTCTGCGTGATCCTCGGTCAACTGCTCGGGGCCGATGGCGGGCGGCCGCCGCAGGGTGCGCCGGTTGGGTTCTCCGCAGCGTTCCCGGTGGCGCGGGTCGCCGCCACCGTGGCGGTCGCCACGGCCGCGCTCCCGTTCCTGAGCCGTTGGCTGCAGCGGGCGATCCGGATCACGCTCGTCCTCCTGGCGCTCGCCACGATCGTGTCGCGGTCGGGACTGCCCGTCCCGGTCCTCGCCAGCCTGGCCGTCGGCATCCTGATGACCGCCATCGTGCACCTGGCGTTCGGGTCGCCTCTCGGGCTCGTGTCCGCGTCGGAGGTGACGGTCCTGATCGAGGATCTCGGGATCGCGGTCGTCGACGTGGTCCCGGCCCCGGTCCAAGAGTGGGGCGTAGGTCGGTTCGCGGCGCGGTCCGACGGTGTGCCGATCGACGTGGCCGTCTACGGCCGCGACGCCTCGGACGCCCAGCTCATGGCCAAGACCGCCCGCTTCGTGCTGTACCGGGACTCGGGGCCGACGCTCACCCTCACCCGCCGCCAGCAGGTCGAGCACGAGGCCTACCTGACCCTCCTGGCCGACCTGGCCGGGGTGCGCGTGGCCCGGGTCCTCGCCGCCGGCCCGTCGGGGCCCGCGCGCGACGCCTTGCTGGTGACCTGCCCGCCGCAGGGTCGCCCACTGAGCGTCCTGCCGGAGTGGGTGATCCCGACCGCACCCGAGGGAGGAGCGACGGACGGCAGCCCCAACGCCGGGGACGCGAGCGCCGAGGGAGTGGACACCGGGGGCGCGGACGGCGCCGACGTGGACGTCGTCGACTCGGACGCCGGGGACACGGATGTCGCTGCATCGGCCCCGGGTGGTGCCGGCGCCGGGGACGCGGGCACCGGTGGAACGGACGGTGGGGCGAATACGGGGAGTGCGTTCGACGGCGCGACCCTCGATGACCTCTTCCGTCAGGTCCTTCTCCTGCGTGCCGCAGGCATCGCCCACGGTGCCCTGTCGGTCGAGACCATCCTCGTGGACGACGCGGGCCGGTGCGGGCTGGTCGACATGCGGGCGGCCTCCACCGCGGCCAGCCCGGAGCAGCTCGACCGGGACGTGGCCGCCTCCCTGGCCGCTGCCGCGCTCGTGGTCGGTCCGGAGCGGGCCGTGGCGGCGGCGGCCCGGGTGCTCCCTTCCGACGCGCTGGTCGCCGCCCTCCCGTTCCTGATCCGGGCGGCGCTCAACCCCGTCGCCTCACGGTCGTTGCGCGGCAAGAAGAGCATCCTCACCACGCTGCGCGAGCAGGGGGCGGCCGCAGCCGGCGTCGAGGTCCCGAAGCTGATCGAGCCCCGGCGCATCAGCTGGGTGGACCTGGCCCTGGTGGTCGGGACCCTCATCGGCGGGTGGGCACTCATCGGCGTCCTCGTCAATGTGACCAAGTCCTGGAGCACGATCACCGGTGCCAGGTGGAGCTGGGTGGCCGTCGCCTTCGTACTGGCCCAGGCCGTGTACCCGGCGCTCGCTCTGACCACCGTCGGATCGGTCACCGACACCATGCCCTACGGGCGGACGACCGTCCTCGAGGTGGCGAACACCTTCGTCTCGCTCGCCGGCGGGTCGATGGGAGCGCTCGCCACCCGGGTCCGGTACTTCCAACAGCAAGGCTACGACGCCACCCTGGCGGTGAGCTCGGGCGTCCTGGTCTCGACGGCCAGTTGGATCGTCAAAGGCGGCCTCTTCCTGCTCGCCATCCCGATTGCCTTCTCGCAGTTCCATTTCGCCACCCCGTCCGACACCGGTGGCGGTTCGGGGAGCAGCACGGCCAAGTTGGTGTGGCTCATCGTGATCGCCGTGGTCGTCGTCGGGGTGGCCGTGGGGCTCCTGCTGGCGGTGCCCCGGTGGCGACGCCTGGCCGCCGCCAAGCTTCGGCCCAAGGCCTCCGAGGTCTGGGGTCACCTGAAGGTGCTCTCCACCCACCCGCGCAACCTGGTCGAGATCTTCGGGGGCGAGATCCTCGGGCAGCTGCTCGTGGCCATGGCACTCGGGGCCTCCCTCCACGCCTTCGACGAGCACCTGAGCCTGGCCGCCCTACTCATCGTGCTCACCCTCGGGTCGATGCTCGGTGGGATCTCGCCGGTGCCCGGGGGAATGGGAGTGGTCGAGGCGGGCATGATCATCGGGCTGACCGCTGCCGGCATACCGGAGTCCCAGGCCGTCGCCGCCGTGTTCGTGCAGCGCCTGTTCACCGCCTACCTGCCGCCGATCTGGGGCTGGTTCTGTCTCATCTGGATGCGGAGGCGGGAGTACCTCTAGGAGCGACGGTCGCCTGGGTGGGCGGACCGTGTGGGGCCGGTCGGCGGGTTCGGTGTGCGGACGGGTCCGGTGTCAGCCGTCCAGACGCCGCGGTCCGGTCTCGTCCAGACCTTTGAACTCACGGAGCCGGCCCATACGGCCGAGCCGTCCCACATTCACCGCGGTGTCGGCGGCCCGCAGCATGCGCAGGTCACCGCGGCTGTTCCCGTACGCCCACAGGCGTGCTCCCTCCAGGTCGGCGTCGGTCATCCACAGTCGCAGACGGCGGATCTTCTCCTCGCCCCGACAGTTGGCGCCGGCGTAGCGGCCGGTGATCCGGCCCGCGTCGTCGATCTCCAGCTTGGTGGCGATCGACGCGTCGGCAGCGAGGCGTTCCCCGGCGACCGCCACGTAGGCGTCGGGTGACGCCGAGACGATGACCACCCGGTCGCCACGGCCCCGGTGCCAGTCGAGCCGGCGGCGCACGTCGGGGCGGACGTGGGCGGCCAGGTGGCTGACGGCGAATTCCCCGGCCACCCGGTCCAGGTAGGCGGCATCGACCCCGGCCAGCACCCGGGTGAAGAGCGCCTCCTTGGTCTCGTCGGCCACGGTGCCGCCAGCGATCGCGGCCCTGGCCAGCCGGGGGGCGAGCTCGGCCGTGGCCCGCAGGACGGGCCGCCGGCCGGCGACGGCGGACAGGAAGTCGAACACGCTCCCGCCATTGGTCAGGGTGCCGTCGAAGTCGAAGGCTGCGACATCGGTCATGTCCACGACCTCAGGTGTCGGTGGACGCCACGCTGGAACCGCCGCGACCGACGCCGTCGGCGAACCGGGCGGCCCCCTCGAGCGCCTCACCGGACGCCAGGCTGTCCAGGCCGAGCCGGGTCTCGTGGAGCAGCGCGTCCGGGACGGACAGGCTCCACTGGTCGACGGCCGAGCGGCGATCGTTGCGCAGGCAGACCTGAGGGAGAGCGGCGATCTCGGTGGCCCATGCCGACGCAGCGGCGAGCGCCGTCCCCGGCGGGACCACGCGGTTGACCAGGCCCATCGCCAACGCCTCCTCGGCTCCCACGCCCCGCCCCGTGAGGATCAGGTCGAGGGCGCGGCCCTCACCCACCAGGCGGGGGAGGCGGACCGTGCCACCGTCCACGAGCGGCACTCCGAATCGCCTGCAGTAGACGCCGAACGTGGCATCGGCGGCAGCCACCCGCAGGTCGCACCAGACGGCGAGCTCGAGCCCGCCGGCCACCGCATGGCCCTCGACGGCGGCGATGACCGGCTTGGTCAGCGCCAGCCGGGTCGGGCCCATCGGACCAGCACCGTCCTCGGCCACCCGGTTTCCGGAACCGTCGGCGATGGCACGCAGGTCGGCGCCGGCGCAGAACGTCCCACCGGCGCCGGTGAGGACGGCCACGGAGGCGTCCTCGTCGGCGTCGAATGCCTCGAACGCGTCCAGCAGGGCCCCGGCGGTCCCGCGGTCTACAGCGTTGCGGCGATCGGGCCGGTCGATGGTGACGACGGTCACAGGCCCGTGTCGGTCGATTTGCAGTGGTCCTTGCATGGCCTCAGCATGGCGGAGGGGGGAGGCCATGGCCAGCGCGGGCCACCGGACCCGTGATCGGCGCCGGCCGGTTGATCGGTGGCAATACCTGACGGACCAAGTCGACAATAGGTTCGTCCCCGAGTACTGTTTCACCGCGTCGGGTCCGGATTCATCGTTGCCGGACACACGACGGAACCGTGGGTGGCCCGTGCATCGGTGCGATGACCCGACGGAGACACCGCGGTTGCATCGGAACATCCGGAAGCACACAGACAGCAGACAAGGAGTTTGACATGGCAATCCGTCTGGGCGACGAGGCCCCCGACTTCACCGCCGACACGACCGAGGGCACCATCAGCTTCCACGAATACCTTGGTGACAGCTGGGGCGTGCTCTTCTCCCACCCGAAGGACTTCACCCCGGTCTGCACGACCGAGCTGGGAGCCTTTTCGGCGGCAAAGGCGGAGTTCGACAAGCGCGACACGAAGCTGATCGGCCTGTCGGTCGACGACGTCACCTCTCACGGCAAGTGGGCCGGCGACATCGAGGAGACCCAGGGCACCGCCCTCAACTTCCCGCTGATCGGCGACGAGGACCGCAAGGTCGCCGACCTCTACGACATGATCCACCCCAATGCGAACGACACCCTCACGGTTCGCTCGGTGTTCATCATCGGGCCCGACAAGAAGGTCAAGCTGACCCTCACCTACCCGGCGTCGACCGGTCGGAACGTGGTCGAGATCCTGCGGGTCCTCGACTCGCTGCAGCTGACCGCCGACTACAAGGTCGCCACCCCGGTCAACTGGAAGGACGGCGAGGACGTCATCATCGTCCCAGCCGTGTCGGACGAGGAGGCCAAGGAGCGGTTCCCCAAGGGATTCAAGGCCGTCAAGCCCTATCTTCGGGTGACCCCGCAGCCCAACAAGTAGTCACTGCCCCCACCGGCGCGGGTGCAGACGGCGTGCCCCGGGCCCGGCCCACAGGGCCGGGCCCGGGGCACGCACGGCCGGCAGTCGGCGGATGGAGCGCAAGGCTGGCGGTCGAGGACAGCGGGTGGCGGGTGGCGGATGGGGGACGGGGGGTCGGGGGATGGCGGGTAGGCTGAAGGTCGCCTCCCCGTCGGGCACGGGGTCTGCCCACTCGGCGCGCTTCCTGCTAGCATTGTCCGGTCGACGTGTTCCGTCCGTCGGCTGTCACCACGATTCCAGAGGTCTACTTCCCACATGCCAGACAAGCAGGCAACCATCGCCGAACACCGCCTCCACGAGACGGACACCGGCTCCCCCGAGGTGCAGATCGCCATTCTGAGCGAGCGCATCGTCCACCTGACCGAGCACCTGAAGGTGCACAAGGGCGACCACCACACCCGTCGTGGCCTGCTCAAGCTCATCGGCCGTCGTCGTCGCCTGCTCGACTATGTCCGTAACAACGACGTCGAGCGCTACCGCGAGATCATCACCAAGCTCGGCCTCCGCCGCTAGGCGGACCAGACGCTCCGCCCGGCTCCGGCCGGGCGGTCGCAATTCTTCCGCCGGTCCCGTACCGGCGGATCACAGGGCGGCTCGTCGCCACCCTGCAGCAGCAACGGCCCCCGCACCGCGGTCGGCCGTCGTCACACCACACCGATTGGGCTCCCACCGAGGTCAGTCACCAGTTGCCGGTCACCGGGCCCCGAGCGGGCGGGTGCCCGACAACTGGGAACTGGCTCCGGGAGTCCCCGAGCCACAAGGAGCGTCATGTCCGACGCCATTTCCGTTTCGGCGCCCATCAGCGGCACCGACAAGACACTCAGCTTCGAGGCAGGCAAGTTGGCCCAATTGGCCGACGGCGCCGTCGTCGGCCGTATCGGCGACACCGTCCTCCTGGCCACGGCCACCGCCGCCCGCTCGGTGCGCGAGGGGGCGGACTTCTTCCCGCTCACCGTGGACATCGAGGAGCGGACCTACGCCGCCGGCAAGATCCCCGGCTCGTTCTTCCGCCGGGAGGGCAAGTCGTCCGACCAGGCCATCCTCACCTGTCGCCTCATCGACCGACCGCTGCGCCCGTCCTTCCCCAAGGGCTTCCGCAACGAGGTCCACATCGTCGGCACCATCTTCGGCGCCGACCAGGTCAACCCGCACGACGTCCTCGCCATCAACTCCGCTTCCGCTGCGCTGATGCTCTCGGGTATCCCGTTCGAGGGCCCGATCGGTGCTGTCCGGGTGGCCTACTCGACCGACGGCGCGTGGATCCCGCACCCGACGTTCGAGGAGGGCGAGGAGTCCACGTTCGAGCTGGTCGTGGCCGGTCGCGCGCTCGACGACGGCGCCGACGCCGAGATCGCCATCATGATGGTCGAGGCCGGTGGGTCCGAGCGCTCGTTCCAGTACTACGAGGAGGGCGCCCCCCACGTGGACGAGGAGGTCCTGGCCGGTGGCCTCGAGGCTGCCAAGACCTGGATCCGGGAGTCGATCGTGCTCCAGCGCGAGCTGGTCGCCGCCTACGTTGCCGCCCGTGGCCCCATCGAGACCATCGGGTACTCCACCCAGGCCGACTACGGGGACGACGTATGGCAGCGGGTGGAGGCCATCGGCACCGCCGGGCTGGCCGCAGCCAACGTCCTCACGCCGAAGGCCGAGCGGAACGCCGCACTGGCCGAGGTCACGGACGAGATCCTGGCCGATCTGGCCGGCGAGTTCCCGGACCGCGGCAGGCGAGATCAAGGCCGCCGTGCGCAGCCTGACCAAGAAGCTGGTTCGCAAGCGGATCGTCGAGGAGGGCCTCCGCATCGACGGGCGCACGACCACCGACATCCGCCCGCTGTCGGCCGAGGTCGACCTCTTCCCGACGGCCCACGGCTCCGCGCTCTTCCAGCGCGGCGAGACCCAGGTGCTCAACGTGACGACGCTGGGCATGCCCCGCATGAACCAGCTCCTCGACACCATCACACCGGTCGAGTCCAAGCGGTACATGCACCATTACAACTTCCCGCCGTTCTCCACCGGTGAGACCGGCTTCATGCGTGGCCCGAAGCGCCGCGAGATCGGCCACGGCCTGCTGGCCGAGCGGGCGCTCCTGCCCGTCGTCCCCTACGAGGAGGACTTCCCCTACACCTTCCGGCTGGTGTCCGACGTGCTGTCGTCCAACGGGTCGACCTCGATGGCGTCGGTCTGCGGCTCGACCCTGTCGCTGATGGCCGCCGGCGTGCCGCTCAAGGCCCCCGTGGCCGGCATCGCCATGGGACTCGTCTACGACGGCGGCACCTACGTGACCCTCACCGACATCCTCGGAGCCGAGGACGCCTTCGGCGACATGGACTTCAAGGTGGCCGGCACCCGTGACGTGGTGACGGCGCTGCAGCTCGACACCAAGATCGACGGGCTGCCCCTCGACGTCCTGACCAAGGCGCTCCTGCAGGCCAAGGAAGCCCGACTGACCATCCTCGACGTGATGGCCGCGGCGATCCCCGAGCCCCGGGCCGAGGTGGCCGCGTCGGCGCCGAAGATCATCTCCTTCGAGATCCCGATGGACAAGATCGGCGAGGTCATCGGCCCGAAGGGCAAGGTCATCAACGCCCTGCAGCAGGAGACCGGGGCCGACATCGCCGTCGATGACGACGGCATGGTCGGTACCGTCACCATCGGCGCCAAGGACGGCACCGCGGTGGAGGAGGCCCGTCGCCGGATCTCGACGATCCTCGACCCGCCGCTGGCCGAGGTCGGCGCCACGTACCAGGGCAAGGTCGTCAACATCACCAAGTTCGGCGCCTTCGTCAACATCCTTCCCGGACGAGACGGCCTACTGCACATCTCCAAGATGGGCCAGGGCAAGCGCATCGAGCGGGTCGAGGACGTCTTCGAGCTCGGCCAGCCGGTCGAGGTCAAGGTGGACGACATCGATCCGCAGGGCAAGGTGTCCCTGTCGCTGGCAGGCGAAGCCCCGGCGTCGTCGCTCCACCGGTCGTCCTCCGGCTCGTCAGGCGGCTCCGGCTCCTCCGGCTCCGGCTCCGGGTCGTCTGGGTCGAACGGCGGCGGCCGTGGCTCGTCCCGTGGCGACCACGCCGATCCGGACGGCGGCGACGACCGCGGCCCCCCGGCGCCAGACCGGCGCCCCCGACGGGTGCCGCCTCCTTCGAGGACGCATTCGAGGAGGAGCTGGTCCAGGAGTTCGGGGACCTCGGCCCCGCGGCCACCGAGTCGTCGGACCGGCCGAGCGGGGCGGAGGCGGCCGGGGCGGTCGCCGGCGCCGTTGAGCACGCACGTCGGACGTGGGCCGGCCCCCGGGGCCGGCCCACGGCGAGAACGCCGGCATCCGCGGCGGTGGGTCACGACGGTGACGTCCGGGATCGGCCGCGGTCGCCGTGCAGGCCGGCCGGCGATCGGCCGGATGATCCGCACCGACCGCCTCCCGTCGGGCCTGACCCTGGTCACCGAGGCCATGGCGGAGGCCCGGTCGGTCTGCATCGGGTTCTGGGTGGGCACGGGCTCACGTGACGAGTCGGACGACCTCGCCGGCGCCAGCCACTTCCTCGAGCACCTGCTGTTCAAGGGCACCGACGACCGCTCGGCGCCTCGGCCATCGCCGAGGCGGTGGACGAGGTGGGGGGCGACTTCAACGCCTTCACGACCAAGGAGTACACCTCGTTCTACATCCGCCTGCTGGCGGAGCACGTCGACCTCGGCCTCGACATCCTGTCGGACATCATGTGGCGGCCCGCCCTGCGAGCCGACGATCTCGACGCCGAGCGCCAGGTCATCCTCGACGAGATCCTGATGCACGCCGACGAGCCGGCGGACGAGGCCGCAGAGCAGAGCTCGTCCATCCTGTTCCCCGGACACCCGCTCGGCCGAGAGGTCCTCGGCACCGAGTCCTCGGTGACGGCCATGACCCCGGAGCGCATCCGCGACTTCTTCGAGGAGCACTATCTTCCCGGCAACATGGTGGTGGCGGTGGCCGGTGACCTCCAGCACGAAGCGATCGCCTCCGGGCTTGCGGACCGATTCGGGGCGGCTGTGGGCGGGACGACTCCGGCCAGGGGGCGCCAGGGGGAGACGTCGATCCCCTTCGGGTCACCCGGCGCCCGAGCGAGCAGGCCCACGTGGTGGTAGCGGCCCGCTCGGTCGACCGCAACCACCCGAGCCGCTATGCCCTGGCCGTCGCTCAACCATGTGCTCGGCGGCGGACTGTCCAGCCGGCTGTTCCAGGAGATCCGCGAGCGGCGGGGCCTCGCCTACTCGGTGTGGTCCGAACGGGTCGCCTACCACGACGCAGGATTCCTGAGCGTAGGGCTGGGGACGGCGCCCGAGCACGTGCCCGAGGTGCTGCGCATCGTGACCGACGAACTGGCCGCACTGGGGGCCGACGGGGTGACCGAGCGCGAGCTGGCCATCGCCAAGGGGAACCTCCGCGCCGAAACACTGCTCGCCTGCGAGGACTCGGGCGCCCGCATGAGCCGCATCGGTGCCGGAATGCTCCTCCACGGTGAGGTCCTGAGCGTGGACGAGGTGCTGGGCCGGGTCGAGGCGCTGACCCTCGAGGATGTGCACGCAGCGGCCCGGGATCTCGTGGCCGCCCACCGCACGCTGTCCGTCGTCGGCCCCTTCGACGAGTCGGAGTTCGACGCCGCCGCGCTGTCGCTCGGGTAGCGCCGTCGGCCGGGTAGCGCTGCATGCGGGACGGCGCTGCCGACGGGATCCGGCCCGTAGCCGACCGGACCCGGAGGTCGACCCCACCCTGGCCGGGTTCCCGGCTTGGCTAGGGTGGCCGCCATGCGAGTCGGGGTGGTCGGCGCCGGTGGACGGATGGGTCGAGAGGTCTGCCGCACCGTGCTGGCGCGCCCCGGGCTGGAGCTGGTGGCCGCCGTCGACCCGGAGCATGCCGGGTCCATGGTGGGGGACGCTGATCGGTGTCGGACGGCCCCGTCGGGGGCGGTGCGATCGCCGTCGCCGCCGCACTCGACGCGCTGGCCGATGCCGGCGCCGAGGTGGTCGTCGACTTCACCGCAGCTCGAGGTGTCCCGGGCCACGATCGCCTTCTGCGCCGACGCCGGGATCCATACCGTCGTCGGAACCACCGGATTCACCGAGTCCGATCTGGCCGATCTGGCCCGCAGGTTCGACCCGGCGTCCGGCTCCCGGGCGAACTGCGTGGTCGCCGCCAACTTCGCCATCGGCGCCGTGCTGATGATGCGCTTCGCCGCCATGGCCGCTCCGTGGTTCGACGGCGCCGAGATCATCGAGCTCCACCACGAGGGCAAGCGGGACTCGCCGTCGGGCACCTCGCTGCGGACGGCCGAGGGCATGGCCGCCTCCGCGGGCGGCGGCACGGCCGCGGCGAGTTCCCGCCCGACGCCACCAGCGTCGTTGTGGTCGAAGGAGCACGGGGGGCGCCGGCCCCGGTGGGGTGCGCATGCACGCCGGTCCGGCTCCCGGGTCTCGTGGCCCACCAGGAGGTCCTCCTCGGCGCCCCGGGACAGGGCCTCACCATCCGCCACGACTCCTACGACCGGGCCTCGTTCATGGACGGCGTGGTCCTGGCCGTGAGTCGGTGGCGTCCGTCCCGGGCTCACGGTCGGCATCGAACCGCTGCTCGGGATCTGACGGGGTCCCCGATGGACGACACCCGCCAGCGGATCGTCGAGGCGGCCTACGCCTGCGTCGCCCGACGGGGTGTGGCCAAGACGACCATCGAGGATGTGGCCCGGGAGGCCGGCATGTCCCGGGCCACGGTCTACCGGGCCTTCCCCGGCGGCCGTGACGAGGTGATCAACGCCACCGTGGCCTGGGCCACGCTCGACTTCTTCGGGCGCCTCTACGAGCGGATCCAGGGTGCGGCGAGCCTCGAGGAGGTGATGGAGCGGGGCATCATGTTCGCCCACCGCTCCATCGTCGAGCACGAGGTGCTGCAGCGGGTCATGCAGACCGAGCCCGACAAGCTCCTCCCGATCCTCACCGTCGAGAGCATCCGCATCCGCGAGGGCATCGCCGCCGTGCTGTCCCCGTACCTGGAGGAGCGGGGGCTGGCCGCCGGGGTCGACCTCGACGATGCCGCCGACTTCCTGGCCCGGATGGTCCTCTCCTACATCTCCGCTCCCGGCCGCTGGGACCTGGACGACCCGGACCAGGTCGCCCGCCTGGTCCGCTCCGAGCTCCTCGCCGGCGTGGTGAGCCCGCCTGAGCCGGCTGAGTCGGGCGCGGCCCGCCGAGCCGGCGAGGTCCGTGCCGGCGGAGGCGCCGGCCGGGTGATTGACGGTGAAACAAATCCTGACGTACTGTTCCAGCCGATGGAGCGGTCAGCGGGGAGCCCTTCGGGTGGTCGACGCCGACGCGGACGGTCCGAGCCCGCGCGACCGGTGCGCGCCGGTCTCCACGGCCGACCCCCCTCCGATTCGCCGCACCGGGTGCGGATCATCGACGGCACCCTGGCCTGCCTCGCCCGCCACGGGACGGTCAAGACCACCGTCGACGACATCGCCCGTGAGTCGGGGGTGTCCCGGGCCACCGTCTACCGGGCGTTCCCGGGCGGACGGGACGAGATCCTCGGCGCCGTGGTCGACACCGAGATGGCCCGCCTCTTCTCGGCGCTCGGGGTCCGGCTCGGCACGGCCGGTGACCTGCGCCGAGGCCCTGGTCGGTGGCATCGTCGAGGCCTCCGCCCCGCCTCCGCGACCACGCCGCCCTGCACTTCCTGGTCGAGCACGAGCCGGGATCGATCCTTGGCCATCTGGCCTTCGCCGACTCGGACCGGCTGCTGGCCACGGCGTCCCGGTTCACCGCTCCCTTCCTGGCCCGGTGGATGCCTCCGGCCGAGGCCGAGCGGGTGGCCGAGTGGGCGGCGCGGATCGTCCTCTCCTACGCCATCGCCCCGTCCGACCGCACCGACCTGTGCGACCCGGTCCAGGCCGACCGCCTGGTGACCACGTTCATGCTCCCGGGGATCCACGCCCTGCAGTCCGCCGGCGCCGGCCCCATCGACATCACCCCGTACGGCGGGAACCGACCGGTCCGGAGGAGGCCCGTCCCCGTCCGCCGTACCGCACCCGGTCCGCGCACCGCCGCCGGGACCCTCATGCCGCATCGACCGACCGTCCGACCGACGACCGTCCGACCGAGATCCACCGCCACCGACCGCCACACAGGGGGACCACGACATGACCACCGAGATGAGCAGCACCGAGGACATCATCGGCCGCAAGGAGATCGACGACCTCGAGGCCATCCTCGCCGTCGTCGGGACCGAGGAGTCCGACGGCCGCCACGTCGTCGCCTCCGAGTACGACTCCATCTTCACCTGGGACTACGAGAAGGGCGCCCGGCCGAAGCTCCACAAGCTCTACGAGAAGGCGAAGAACGCCCAGTGGAACGGGGAGACCGACCTCCCCTGGGACACCGACGTCGACCAGGAGAAGCTGGTCGTCGAGGCGGCCGCGGCCCAGGGCGGCCACGCCGTCGGGTTCGACATCTCCGGCACGCCGCTCGAGAAGTGGAGCGAGAAGGAGTGGATCGCCTTCGGTGTCGAGAACCAGAACTGGACCCTGTCCCAGTTCCTCCACGGCGAGCAGGGCGCGCTGATCTGCACGGCCAAGATCGTCGAGTCGGTCCCGTGGATCGACGCCAAGTACTACGCGTCGACCCAGGTCATGGACGAGGCCCGCCACGTCGAGGTCTTCGCCAAGTACCTCGACGAGAAGCTCTCGGGCCACTACCCGGTCAACGCCCACCTGCGCATGCTTCTCGACGACATCATCGCCGACTCGCCGATGGGACATGACCTACCTCGGCATGCAGATCATGATCGAGGGCCTGGCCCTGGCCGCCTTCGGCTTCATGCACTCCATGACCGCCGACCCGCTGCTGAAGCAGCTCCTGCGCTACGTCATGGCCGACGAGGCCCGCCACGTGGCCTTCGGCGTGCTGAGCCTGCAGGAGTACTACGACGGCCTCTCCACCGCCGAGCTGCGGGAGCGTCAGGAGTTCGCCTTCGAGGCGGCCGTGCGCATGCGTGACCGGTTCCTCCAGCAGGAGGTGTGGGACCGATGGGCGTCGACCCGAAGGCGATCCTGCCCGTGGTCCTGTCGGCCCCGGACCGCAACGAGTTCCAGGCGCTGCTGTTCTCGAAGATCGTCCCCAACTGCCGAAAGCTCGGACTCCTGGACGCGGCCGACGGCTGGCTGCGGACCAAGTTCACCGAGCTCGGGGTCATCGAGTTCGAGTCGGCGGTGGACACCAGCGAGGAGTACGACGCCATGGCCGCCGTGCCGCCGACCCAGCGCGAGCTGGTCTGAGCCGACCCTGCTGGGTTCG
>CAWJER010000013.1:0-271609 GCA_963841925.1 uncultured Acidimicrobiales bacterium | reverse complement strand
GACGAATGAGGCATCAGGAGTCGTCACGGTTACGGTGGAGCCGGCTCCGGCTCTGGAGGTTGTGACGCCAGTCCTTCAGTCTGCAACTGAGGGCGCAGATTACGGGGATTTTCTCTCTGCGTCGGGCGGCGTCGGCTCGGACACGTGGTCGGTGTCGACCGGCACGCTTCCCACCGGTCTATCTCTCGACGGCTCGGGCTACTTGTCGGGAATCCCGACAGTGCAAGGGGCCTTCACGTTCGTGGTGGACGTGACCGATTCAGCCTTGCCGAGTCCCAATGTCGCGTCAGCGACGGTAGCCATCACCATTGCGCCAGCAACACCACTCGCTACGGACGGGCTTGCACCCACATCAATCGTCGAGGGTCAGTCGTTTGTCGGGGACCTTAACGCCTCGGGTGGGACCGCCCCGTACACGTGGTCGTTGTTGTCGGGCGCTCTTCCGGCAGGAATCGCGCTCGAAGGGAGCGGCGAACTCACTGGTGTACCAACCGTCAGCGGCAGCTTCACGTTCGATGCCCAAGTAACGGACGCAGCATCTCCGGTTCCAGACGTGGCATCCGAGCAGGTATCGCTCACAGTCACTCCGGCATCAGTACTGACCGCCGCCGTGGAGGGTGCGCTCGACACTGGGAGCGAGGGGGCGTCCTATTTCAGTTCGGTACCCGTCCGAGTATTCGGCGGGCTCGTGCCCTATACGTGGTCTGTCGCGTCGGGAGAACTGCCGCCTGGCCTCAACTTCGACAGCACCCAACTCGCCCTCAAGGGAATTCCGACACAGCCCGGCACCTATCACTTTGAGCTAGAAATCGCCGACTCGTCGGTGCCTGCTCCTGAAACGGCCGATGTGTCGCTAACGGTCACCATCGACCCCGAACCTCCGCTCAGTGCGCAGGCGGTCTTGTTGCCAGCCGCCACGCAGGGAAGCGAGTATTACCAGTTGCTCCAGTCGGACGCCTCCGGCGGGGTGTCCCCCTACACGTGGGCTGTCACTGCCGGCTCACTCCCTCCTGGCATCTCGCTCGACGCCCAAGGAATCATCCAGGGGGGCTCGTCGACGGCGGGCACCTTTCGCGTTCACCGCCACGGTGACCGACTCCGCGCAGCCGGAACCGAACTCCGCTTCGATCGAGGAATCCATCACCGTGCAGCCGCCGGTTCCATTCGCGGTGACGGCGTCGTCGGTTCCAGTGGCCAGGGTGGGCCAGGCATATCAGAACCGGCTCACCGCTTCGGGTGGCGAGCTGCCCTACATGTGGTCGCTCGCATCGGGCAGTCTTCCCAGTGGTCTCCACTTCTCGAATGACGGCGTGCTGTCCGGTACCCCGACCGAGTACGGGACGTTCTCCTTCACAATCACCGTCCAGGACGGGAACGACGAGACACCGCCGATAACCACCAACCTCAGTCTCGTCGTGGCGCCACCACTCCTTACGATCGGCGCATTCACGCCGCCGACCGGACTACCGGGCACACCGTATTCAGCGACACTGACCGCAATCGGCGGCATCGCCCCCTACACGTGGTCGCTCGTCGCCGGTGCGCTGCCGTCCGGCCTGACGCTCGATCCGTCTACGGGTGCGATCTCGGGCACACCGGTCAATGGAGACGTCAGTGGTCGGGCGACGATCCAGGT
Source organism: uncultured Acidimicrobiales bacterium (assembly GCA_963841925.1). GTDB lineage: Bacteria > Actinomycetota > Acidimicrobiia > Acidimicrobiales > RAAP-2 > Bog-756. The sequence continues at coordinate 269,973 of CAWJER010000013.1, read as the reverse complement.
GTCGGACAGGGAGGCGCCGAATCCACAGGTCGCTCAAGTCACGACGTCCATCGCCGTTGCGGCGCCCCTCCAGTTCCAGACGATCTCGCTTGCTTCGGCATCCGTCGGAGCGGAGCTCAACGATCCCATCGTGATCGACGGAGGACTCGCGCCGTACACGTTCGCCGTGACCTCCGGCGCGCTGCCCACAGGTGTGACCCTTGACACGGAGGGCGAACTGGTCGGTACGCCGACGGTCCCGGGGACGAGCACGTTTACGATTACCGCCATAGACGGTTCAGCACCCGTCGCGCTGTCCGCGTCGGAGACGCTCACACTCCTAGTCGCACCGGCGCCGCCGGTGCAGTCCAATCTGACGGAAGCACCCGTGGGCCTGGTCGGCGTCCCGTACTACGACGAGCTTACGGCCACGGGCGGTGTAGGTCCCTACAGCTGGGTGATCACGTCGGGATTCCTTCCCGATGGGTTGGTACTGGACCCGAATGGTGCGATCACCGGAACGCCGACCACCGTAGAGACCTCGTCGTTCACGCTCCAGGTGTCCGACGCACAGCCGGTTCCTTCGACATCAACCGAGTACGTGTCCATTCGCATTGCGCCGGGGACACCGCTCACCATGGTGTCCACGACTGTGCCGGCAGGCGCGGTGACGGTGCCGTACCCACAGACGGCGCTCGACTCCTTCGGCGGGGTCGGGCCGTACACCTGGTCCGTCATTGCAGGTGCCCTGCCCGCTGGCATATCACTCGACGCGACCGATGGGGTGATGTCCGGAACGCCGACCGCGGGTGGCACCTTCGTCGTGACCGTCGGGGTCACCGACGCAGAGACGGTGCCGGTGACGGCGACCCAGGTGCTGACCATCGACGTGGCACCAGCGGCGACGTCCACCTCGATCGGTGCGTCGTCAACGGACGTCCTCAACGGCGCGCCGGTGACCTACACGGCCACGGTGGTGGCGCCGGTCAGGCCGCAAGGTACTGTGACGTTCCTCGACGGGGGAATCACGATCGGTTCGTGCGACACTGTCGGCCTCTCAGGGGTGTCTCCTTACGTCGCAACGTGCACCGTCTCGTACGGAAGCACCGGCGGTCACTCGGTGACCGCGGACTACCTTGGCGATGCATCCACTCTTCCCTCGGACTCGTCCGCCGTAGCTGTGACGTCGAAGATAATCCCGCCGACGATCGTCACCTCGTCGGTTCCGAACGGCACCGTCGGAATTGGGTACCCCTCCACCTCGCTCGAAGCGACGGATGGCGTTGCTCCGGAGACGTGGTCCGTCTCCTCCGGCGCCCTGCCGCCGGGGCTGACGCTTGACGCAGGTAGTGGCACGCTGTCCGGAATCCCGACAACGGGCGGCAGCTTTGGATTCTCCGTGACTGTGACCGACTCGGAGACGCCACCGGCCACGGCGAGCGAGGCCTTCACAATCGTGATCACACCGGCGGCGACGTCCACGCAGCTCAGCACCGTGGTGGCGGAGATCGTCACCGGTCAGGCGGAGACCTATACGGCGACGATCAGCTCGCCGGTGGTGCCTACGGGTACAGCGGCGTTCGACGACGGGGGCGAGCCGGTCGGCGGTTGCGCTGCGGTCGCAGTGTCGCGGACAGCTCCGTACACCGCCAGCTGCACCGTCACCTACGACGAGTCCGGTTCCCACTCTGTGACTGCCTCGTACTCGGGTGATATGAACACGGATCCCTCCACGTCCGCCTCGCAGCAGGTGGTGGTGGTGGTGCCCCTTGATCTGGTGACGACCTCGGTCCCGAACGGAACGGTTGGAGCCGACTATCCCGGTACGACCCTCGACGCCACCGGTGGTGTGTCGCCGCTGACGTGGTCGATCACTTCTGGTGCATTGCCAATTGGGATGAGTCTCGATGCATCGACCGGAGCGCTTCTCGGTACGCCGACCGTTGGCGGCAGCTTCAACTTCACCGTTTCCGTCACCGACTCCGAACAGTCGCCCGTGTCGGTTACCCAGTCTCTGGAGATCGTGGTCGGTCCGGCGAAGACGAGTACTTCCCTCAGCTCGTCCCTCGCCACTCTGCCGGTGGGCGGCACCGACACGTACACGGCAACTGTCGATGCTCCGGTCGCACCAACCGGCACAGTGACCTTCTCGGATGGCGGGACGCCAATGTCCCAGTGCGAGAACACCGTGGTCTCGACCACGTTCCCGTACGTCGCCACGTGCACTGCAACCTACGACGATGCCGGCAGCCACGCCGTCACAGCCACGTATTCGGGCGATGGTTCGACGCAGGCTTCAACCTCGTCGGTCGCGAACGTGACCGTCGTCCCGCCACTCGCGATTACGACCACGACGCTGCCGTCCGGTGCAGTCGGGCAGGCCTATCCCCAGGACACGCTCGGCACCTCGGGAGGGCTGGCACCCGTAACGTGGTTCTTGGCGAGCGGCAGTCTCCCGTCGGGCCTGTCGCTCGACGCGACGACCGGGTCCATTTCCGGGACGCCTGACGCGACCGGTACGTACCCGTTCACCATCGGTGTGACCGACTCGGAGACACAGCCTGCGACTGTCACGCAGTCGTTCGAGATCGTGATCAACTCGTCCCAGGTGCTGAGCATCGCGACGACATCGCTGCCCGGTGCCAGCGAGGGCCAGACATACGATCAGCAGCTGTCCGCCGTCGGGGGCACCGCACCGTACAGCTGGTCTGTGGTGAGCGGTAGCCTCCCGGCGGGCATGTCGCTCAGCCCGACCGGTGAGATCTCTGGCTCGCCGACCGCCCCGGGCACCTCGGCATTCGAAGTGCAGGTGACCGACTCGGCCACACCGACGCCGGGCTCGGCAACCTCCACACTGACCATCATGATCGGGGCGAATGGGCCATCGGCGCAGCTCGCGGCAACGACCGCGAGCGGTACGGCACCGCTCGATACCGGACTCGAACTGACCGCCACGCAGCTGGACAGCGATGCGCTCACCTATACGCTCAACTTCGGCGATGGAAGCCAACCGTCCGAAGGCGCGCTGGATGCGCCTTATGCTCCGATGACCATCGACCACACCTACACCACGCCTGGTACCTATGCCGCCGAGGTGACGATTACCGACTCCGTCACTGGTCTTTCGTCCACCGCTACTGCCTCGGTGCTCGTGGCGCCAAATAGCGCCACTCCGCCAGTAGTTACGTTGACGTCTTCGCCTACCTCGGGTGCCGCACCGCTGACGACTGATCTCGAGATCACCGGATCCGATCCGAACGGGTTACCGTTGACGTACTCGCTTGCGTTCGGTGACGGCTCCTCCTCGGCTACGGGGAGTCTCAGCGGAACAGCCGACGTGAGTCACACCTACGTGGCGGCAGGAAGCTACGACGCAGTCGTCAATGTGAGCGACGGTGAACTGAGTACGGCCAAGACCGTATTGCTCTTCGTGGCGCCTTCGGCTCCTCCTCAGGCGAGCCCAGGCGATCCCCAGGTGGTGAACGTCGGGGGCGATGTGCAATTCGACGGCTCGGGATCCCAGCCGGCGGGTGGCATCGAGACCTACGCCTGGGACTTCGGCGACGGTACATCCGGCACCGGTGAGTATGCCGAGCACACTTATTCCACGGCGGGTTCGTACACGGTGACCTTGACCGTCACCGCTGGCGGTCAGACGAACTCTTCGGCCACGACCGTCACCGTTGATCCGGTCCAACCACAGCTCGGCCTCGCCATCACCATCACCAGCGGTGGCTCCCCACTGTCAGGCGCGGAAGCCATGGTGATCCAGGGCAATGGCACGCAGATCACGGCAACGGCGAACTCGTCGGGTGTCGCAACATTGAACGGTCTTCCCGACGGTTCCTACGAGATCTACGCCTACCAGCCGGGCTATCTTCCGGGTGACGTCTCGGCGAATGTGAGCGCCGGCGCGGGAACGGCGACCATCGACCTGACTGGCGGCCCTGTCGTATCGGCGTCAGTCACGTCGACGCGCCTCACGTACTCGCAAATCATCGCCGCAGGTATCGATCCGAATGATCCGGCGAACCAGAACGTCTTCAAGTTCACGATCAACTTGGCCTTTGTTGCCTCGGGAGGTGGCTACACACCACCTCCAACCTTTAGCGGCTACGTGTGCGGAGACGAGTTCTGCGGAGGTACCGGTTACGCGGGTGGCGGTGGCGGCGGCGGCGGTGGCGGTGGCGGTGGCAGCTACAGCTATTGCAATTCGCTCTGCTACTCACCGACCGTGACCGTTGTGGACAACGTGCCGGAGGTCGAGTGGCTGGTGATCCCGGGAACTGCCAGCTTCCTCAAGGAGTTCTTTGATGTGCAGATGGTCGTCCAGAACCTTGCTCCGACCGGATTCACCATGAGCCAGGGTGCGGCGACATTGCAGATTCCGTCTGGCCTGAGCCTTGCGCCAACCGCTGCGATGCAGGAGCAGACGCAATCCGTGCCGAATGTTGCCGGCGGTCAGAGCCAGACGGTGAATTGGATCCTGCGGGGTGATACCGAAGGCAGCTACAACCTGACAGCGGACTACTCCGGCCTGTTGGAACCGTTCGGAGACAGCGTCAGCATCGAGGCCCAGACTGCCACTCCGTTGCAGGTCTGGGGCGCTTCCGCTCTGACGATGACCGTCGATGCCGACGCCACGGCCAGCATCGACTATCCGTACAACGTGCGGGTGGGACTGACCAACGTTTCCGACATCCCGATCTACAACCCGAGCGTGTCCTTATCGGACTCGGCGGAGGAAGGGGCTGAGAACTTCATATTCCAACCTGACCAACCGACCACGTATGCAACGGATGTCGTGCAACCGGGTCAAACGTTCTGGACCCCTTATTACACCCTCATACCCCAGGTCCAAGGAGACCTCGACCTGTCGCAGTCATTCGTTAAACAGACCGGCGGGAACGTGGACCTCTCGTCGACGATCGAGAGCCATCCCACCGTCGACCCTCCGGCCACGGCTCCCACAGTGACAGCCTCGCCGCTCCAAGACGCAGCCGACCTGAGTTGGCAGCCGGTCGCCAACGCGACCGAATACGACATCTATGAGACGCCAACCCAACTGACGCCGTTCGGGACGGCCCCGGTCACGACGGTCGCAGCTTCGACCGATCCCAGTGCGCACATCGGTGGCTTGCATCCGTCGACTCCCGAGTGGATTGCGATCAGTTCGATCGTCGATGGGCTGCCGTCGATGTGGCACCCGCTGACCGAGGTCACGGCATCCTTGACGTCCACACAGCCGGCCATCACCCTCACCGAATCGGGCAATGGCTGTAGCGGTGAGGATGTTACGGTCTATGCGGCCATTAGCGACCCGAGCAACAACGGCGCGGAAAACGATCCGCAACTCGAGAGCTGGTCGTACACGATCGGTGACGGTCCGCCGATGTCGAACCCGGTGAGTCCAACGGGCCAGGTGTCTGCGCTGGAGTCTTTCGTTGTCCCGCGTGCGGACATTCCCGAGGCCGGCGTCACGGTGACGGTCCAGGGAACGGACAGTGATGGCGAAGGGCCACCGGCGACTCTGTTGGTAGGCGGCTGCCCGCGGATCGACTCGATGTCCGAGATCACCGATGTTCCGAATCCCACGATCGTGATCCATGGGACCGGCTTCGGAACTACTGCAGACAACGACTCGAGTCTCTACCAGAACGACGATTCATACTTCGCCCAGGTCGCCGAGAGCACTCCGGACGGCAAGACCAACTGGGACGCTGGAGGGTATGAGCCCGACGGCAGCACCAACGGATGCACGGACATCATTGGTTATTGGTCGAACACGGAGATCATCCTGAGCCCGCAGGTGAATCTTGGTGGCGGCCACGCATGCGAGATGAGCGCCGGTGACAAGCTACAGGTCCGAATTTGGCCGAGCGGGGTGCCTGGCTCCCAAGAGCTGACGGTGTCGGGAACAGTCCAAGCGACGGATGGTCCAGGTCCAACGAATGAAGGGGTCGCGCCGGGATATGGGCCTGAATCGGGCGGAACCTATGCGTCGCCCACCGGTACGGTAGATATCGACGGTAGCGATATGGGCGGCGCACTAGCAGCGTGGTTCGGGGTGGACTACGCGGCACCCATCTCGTCGTCGTCGGATTCCGAGATCACGGTCGTGCCACCGGCCCATCCCGATGCATCCGGCGTCTATGTGCAGGTGGCAACGACGAACGGGGCATCACACGAAGGTATCGATTGCAACGCTAGACCCTACGTAGCCGGATGTCCGGGTGATTACTTCTATATGTCGCCTGCCGCCACCTGGAGCGGAGGAGGACCAATTCCTACTGTGACGGAATCGCTGAGCGCCGGGGTCAGCACCCCAGATGGCGGTGGTCCCTGCGAGGCCGATGCCAGCGCAACCGCCTCCACGACGGTGTCCGGGTCATGGTCGACCAACGGCGCCATCGAGCTGTCCGAGAACTCGGACCTTCCCTCGGCTGCTTCCCTGGAGGGAAACATCGATCTCTCAGAGCTCGACGTCGATACTTCATTGGATGCTGACATCACCGGGAGCTGTGATATCCCGATTCCAGGCCTCGGGCTCTCGCTCGGAGCGCTCGACGCCGGTCTGTTCATCCATCTGTCAGGCTCTATCGACGGCGGGGCAACCGTCGAGGTCAAATTGACCAATCTCTCGTTCAACGTGACAGATATCGGATGGATCAATGGTGTACCGGTCATCGGGAGCGGATCGGGCATCACCTGTGACGGAACGACGGTGAGCTTGAGCAACTTGTCGGCGATTTCGAACTGCATCAATGTGACGACCTCGTTCGATGCGGCGGGGAGTATTGAAGTCGGTCCAGAGTTCGAGGTCGAAGGGAAGATTCCAGACGTCGCCAAGTTCCAGGCCGGCGTGGGACTGCCGATGTTCGGCTTCAGCGCCTCGGCATCGTCCGGTCCCGATGGAGGGTTCAGCGCCGACGCCTGCATCGCACCGATCGACCTGACCGCGGACGAGGACTTCGGCCACGTGAAGGAAGATCAGGAAGTTGTGCTGCCTGGACCATATTCGTTGGCTGGTGACGCCAGTGGATGCCCGTGGGACGGAGCGTCTTCGACGGAAAACGGGGTGACGGCATCGGCTTTGAGCGGAAGCGGTTCGATCAGTACGACCGAGTACGACCAGAATCCGGAAGGCGAGAGCAACTTCAACAGCTCCGGCCAGTACTTCGGAGTCCAGGCGGTCAGCGACCCGTTCCCGTCAGTCGCCATAGCGGACTGTGACCTCAACGGTGGCGACTCCATCTTCTGGTGGAACGGGTCTGGCTGGCAGTACGTGCAAGGTACATACGTGTCCGGGTCCAGCCCCTCGTGCATCGACTTCCCGATCGACAACACGACAACTCCCGATTTGAGTGATCTACAGTACGCGGTCTTCGGCGTCGGCCAGGGCCCGCCTGTGTACATCACCACCACCTCGGTGCCGGGCGCCACCGCAGGCACGGCCTATCCGACCACCACCCTCGCCGCCTCGGGCGGGGTGACGCCGGAGACCTGGTCGGTGACCTCGGGTGCGCTCCCGGCCGGGCTCACCCTGGATGCCACCACCGGTGCGCTCTCGGGCACCCCGACCACGGCGGGCACCTACGACTTCACCGTGGCCGTGACCGACTCCGAGCAGACCCCGGTGACCGTCACCGAGCCCCTGGAGATCGTGGTCGCCCAGGCCACCACCACCACCGGCCTCACCGCCTCGGCGCCGACCGTGACCGCCGGCGGGTCGGTCACCTACACGGCGACGGTCACCGCCCCGGTGCCTCCCACCGGGGGCGTGGACTTCACCGACAACGGCACGGCCGTGCCGAGCTGCCAGGGCGTGGCCCTCTCGGCCACCGCCCCCTACGTGGCCACCTGTACCCTCACCTACGACACCGCCGGCGACCACTCGGTCACCGCCACCTACGACGGTGACGCCTCGACCCAGAGCTCCACCTCGACCCCGGCCACCGTGACGGTGACGGCGGCCACCGGCCCCCTCGCCATCACCACCACCTCGGTGCCGGGCGCCACCGCAGGCACGGCCTATCCGACCACCACCCTCGCCGCCTCGGGCGGGGTGACGCCGGAGACCTGGTCGGTGACCTCGGGTGCGCTCCCGGCCGGGCTCACCCTGGATGCCACCACCGGTGCGCTCTCGGGCACCCCGACCACGGCGGGCACCTACGACTTCACCGTGGCCGTGACCGACTCCGAGCAGACCCCGGTGACCGTCACCGAGCCCCTGGAGATCGTGGTCGCCCAGGCCACCACCACCACCGGCCTCACCGCCTCGGCGCCGACCGTGACCGCCGGCGGGTCGGTCACCTACACGGCGACGGTCACCGCCCCGGTGCCTCCCACCGGGGGCGTGGACTTCACCGACAACGGCACGGCCGTGCCGAGCTGCCAGGGCGTGGCCCTCTCGGCCACCGCCCCCTACGTGGCCACCTGTACCCTCACCTACGACACCGCCGGCGACCACTCGGTCACCGCCACCTACGACGGTGACGCCTCGACCCAGAGCTCCACCTCGACCCCGGCCACCGTGACGGTGACGGCGGCCACCGGCCCCCTCGCCATCACCACCACCTCGGTGCCGGGCGCCACCGCAGGCACGGCCTATCCGACCACCACCCTCGCCGCCTCGGGCGGGGTGACGCCGGAGACCTGGTCGGTGACCTCGGGTGCGCTCCCGGCCGGGCTCACCCTGGATGCCACCACCGGTGCGCTCTCGGGCACCCCGACCACGGCGGGCACCTACGACTTCACCGTGGCCGTGACCGACTCCGAGCAGACCCCGGTGACCGTCACCGAGCCCCTGGAGATCGTGGTCGCCCAGGCCACCACCACCACCGGCCTCACCGCCTCGGCGCCGACCGTGACCGCCGGCGGGTCGGTCACCTACACGGCGACGGTCACCGCCCCGGTGCCTCCCACCGGGGGCGTGGACTTCACCGACAACGGCACGGCCGTGCCGAGCTGCCAGGGCGTGGCCCTCTCGGCCACCGCCCCCTACGTGGCCACCTGTACCCTCACCTACGACACCGCCGGCGACCACTCGGTCACCGCCACCTACGACGGTGACGCCTCGACCCAGAGCTCCACCTCGACCCCGGCCACCGTGACGGTGACGGCGGCCACCGGCCCCCTCGCCATCACCACCACCTCGGTGCCGGGCGCCACCGCAGGCACGGCCTATCCGACCACCACCCTCGCCGCCTCGGGCGGGGTGACGCCGGAGACCTGGTCGGTGACCTCGGGTGCGCTCCCGGCCGGGCTCACCCTGGATGCCACCACCGGTGCGCTCTCGGGCACCCCGACCACGGCGGGCACCTACGACTTCACCGTGGCCGTGACCGACTCCGAGCAGACCCCGGTGACCGTCACCGAGCCCCTGGAGATCGTGGTCGCCCAGGCCACCACCACCACCGGCCTCACCGCCTCGGCGCCGACCGTGACCGCCGGCGGGTCGGTCACCTACACGGCGACGGTCACCGCCCCGGTGCCTCCCACCGGGGGCGTGGACTTCACCGACAACGGCACGGCCGTGCCGAGCTGCCAGGGCGTGGCCCTCTCGGCCACCGCCCCCTACGTGGCCACCTGTACCCTCACCTACGACACCGCCGGCGACCACTCGGTCACCGCCACCTACGACGGTGACGCCTCGACCCAGAGCTCCACCTCGACCCCGGCCACCGTGACGGTGACGGCGGCCACCGGCCCCCTCGCCATCACCACCACCTCGGTGCCGGGCGCCACCGCAGGCACGGCCTATCCGACCACCACCCTCGCCGCCTCGGGCGGGGTGACGCCGGAGACCTGGTCGGTGACCTCGGGTGCGCTCCCGGCCGGGCTCACCCTGGATGCCACCACCGGTGCGCTCTCGGGCACCCCGACCACGGCGGGCACCTACGACTTCACCGTGGCCGTGACCGACTCCGAGCAGACCCCGGTGACCGTCACCGAGCCCCTGGAGATCGTGGTCGCCCAGGCCACCACCACCACCGGCCTCACCGCCTCGGCGCCGACCGTGACCGCCGGCGGGTCGGTCACCTACACGGCGACGGTCACCGCCCCGGTGCCTCCCACCGGGGGCGTGGACTTCACCGACAACGGCACGGCCGTGCCGAGCTGCCAGGGCGTGGCCCTCTCGGCCACCGCCCCCTACGTGGCCACCTGTACCCTCACCTACGACACCGCCGGCGACCACTCGGTCACCGCCACCTACGACGGTGACGCCTCGACCCAGAGCTCCACCTCGACCCCGGCCACCGTGACGGTGACGGCGGCCACCGGCCCCCTCGCCATCACCACCACCTCGGTGCCGGGCGCCACCGCAGGCACGGCCTATCCGACCACCACCCTCGCCGCCTCGGGCGGGGTGACGCCGGAGACCTGGTCGGTGACCTCGGGTGCGCTCCCGGCCGGGCTCACCCTGGATGCCACCACCGGTGCGCTCTCGGGCACCCCGACCACGGCGGGCACCTACGACTTCACCGTGGCCGTGACCGACTCCGAGCAGACCCCGGTGACCGTCACCGAGCCCCTGGAGATCGTGGTCGCCCAGGCCACCACCACCACCGGCCTCACCGCCTCGGCGCCGACCGTGACCGCCGGCGGGTCGGTCACCTACACGGCGACGGTCACCGCCCCGGTGCCTCCCACCGGGGGCGTGGACTTCACCGACAACGGCACGGCCGTGCCGAGCTGCCAGGGCGTGGCCCTCTCGGCCACCGCCCCCTACGTGGCCACCTGTACCCTCACCTACGACACCGCCGGCGACCACTCGGTCACCGCCACCTACGACGGTGACGCCTCGACCCAGAGCTCCACCTCGACCCCGGCCACCGTGACGGTGACGGCGGCCACCGGCCCCCTCGCCATCACCACCACCTCGGTGCCGGGCGCCACCGCAGGCACGGCCTATCCGACCACCACCCTCGCCGCCTCGGGCGGGGTGACGCCGGAGACCTGGTCGGTGACCTCGGGTGCGCTCCCGGCCGGGCTCACCCTGGATGCCACCACCGGTGCGCTCTCGGGCACCCCGACCACGGCGGGCACCTACGACTTCACCGTGGCCGTGACCGACTCCGAGCAGACCCCGGTGACCGTCACCGAGCCCCTGGAGATCGTGGTCGCCCAGGCCACCACCACCACCGGCCTCACCGCCTCGGCGCCGACCGTGACCGCCGGCGGGTCGGTCACCTACACGGCGACGGTCACCGCCCCGGTGCCTCCCACCGGGGGCGTGGACTTCACCGACAACGGCACGGCCGTGCCGAGCTGCCAGGGCGTGGCCCTCTCGGCCACCGCCCCCTACGTGGCCACCTGTACCCTCACCTACGACACCGCCGGCGACCACTCGGTCACCGCCACCTACGACGGTGACGCCTCGACCCAGAGCTCCACCTCGACCCCGGCCACCGTGACGGTGACGGCACCGAAGTCGAGTCCTTACTTCACAGGAGTTGACTCAGCATCGGCCGTCGTTGGCCAACTTTTCAGCTTCACGATCCTGGCCGGTGGGAATCCAACCCCCACCCTCCATCTCTACAAGGCCCCGTCGAGGGGCCGTCAGTGCTTCCCGAGGGACTGCGCTTCCGTTCAGAAGGTGGAGGCAAGGCCATCATCTCCGGCGTACCGGATGCCGCGGGCCGCTACCGGGTGGTTGTGGAGGCCAAGAACCGCGCGGTGACGCCGTTGAGACGATCACCCTGACCGTCAAGAAGCCTGCCAAGAAGGGCAATACGAGCCCGGTGTTGAGTGAGACTAACATTTGGTCTCCGTCGGCCAGACGGTCACCTTTACCGTCACACTTCCGAACGCCTCGGTGACTGCAGAGTTCTTCGATGGCCAGCAAGCAATCAACGGGTGCACGGATGTGAGCGCATCGAAGGGATCGCCCGTTGCCACATGTACGGTGCTGTACTCAGTGGTGGGTTCGCACTCGGTCAGCGCTGTTGTCGGCGTGCAGTCGTCGAATGCGGTAAGTGTGACCGTGCAAGCCCAGTTGCCGACGCCGTATTTCGCCGGAGTACGCAGTGCAGTGGGGAGAGTTGGTTCGCCGCTGAGCATCAACATCCAAGCGGTCGGTGAGCCAACACCCAGGTTGTCAATCGTCCTCAACGGAACCGGCGGGGGGAGCGGGCACGTCGGTCTCCCCCCTGGCGTGCGCTTCACGGACAAGGGAAGCGGTTCGGCCATACTCTCCGGGATCCCGAAGGGCAAGGGGACGTATCACTTCGACATTCGGGCGAAGAATGCGAACGGGACCGCAACGGAGAAGTTCACCCTCGCGATCGGAAGCAGCGCAGGGTGACCGAACAGATCGTCTGGGTCATCGGGGTTTGCCGTTGACCCAGTAGTTTGCAATACGCCTGTCGAACCCACACGACGACACTGCTGGATACGGTTGAGGCGACAGGTTCGATCGATTTTCGAGCGAGGGAGTGGAGTGAACACGAAGTTTCATCACTTAGCCGTATACAAGACGCAAACGGCAGCTGTGGTCGCATTCGGCGTATTGATGGTCGCGTTGTCCGCCTGCGGATCGTCGACCAGTGCCGTTAGTACGACCACAACGAGTCATCCGAGCGGGTCGGCGCCCACGACCAAACCCGTCGCCCCACATGTTTTGGTAGCGACTTACGCTGACAATGGTGGCACCCTGACGGTGCAACCCCAGAATCGGATCCGGGTCGTGCTGGCGGGCACTACCTGGACACAGTCAACCGCGAATCCCTCCGTGGTCGTTGCCACGAGCAAGCCCGAAACACTTCCCGCATCGTCCGGTTGTGTGCAGGGGCAGGGGTGCGGGAGCGTGACTGTCTACTACCAAGCGCTCAAGGTAGGGAGCACGCAGATACTCGGTGATCGGGGCAGCTGTGCTGGTGCGGATCCGAGCTGTAAGACGGGCACCGGCGCATTCAAGATGACCGTCGTGGTGGCGAAGGCGCCGAAGTCCACCTGAAGTCGGCTGCTGGCCCAATCGGGGGACCTCAGTCAGCCATTCCTGAGGGCAACCAGCCAGATCCTGTCCTATAAAATGTCCTACAAACAGCACCGTTAGCTGTCGTCGGACACCTTCCAGATCACTCATCCTCGCAGGTCAGAACGTTGCGAACCGTCCGATGTCTGCCATATCGTGACCTTGGGACGAACTGATAATGCTGAGGTCACAAGTTCGATTCTTGTTAGCCCCACTCGATTCTGCCTGGTAGATGGCCCGGCAGCGGTCGGGACTCAACCCGGCATCACGAAGCCGCCGCGTAGAGCATCCGGTGAGCCGTTGTCCTCCCGCACGGCTACGTCGTGTCCGATTGCCCTGGGTAGAGCCCACTTGGCCCGTTCACAGCGCTCTCACGGACCGTGCACGAGCGCCCGAACGCCGTCGACGGGACCAGGATCAGATTGTCGATCGGAAGCGCAACGTAGTGCGTTGGCGCTCCCGCATGTGTACATGTAATCCGTGGACGTCGGGATCCGGGAACTGCGGGGCTGCCTGAGCGAGTATCTCGCTCGTGTCCGAGCCGGTGACGAGCTCGTCGTCACGGACCGGGGTAGGGCTTTCGCCCGAATCGCTCCCATCGCCGGCGGGCGGGCGCTCGGCCTGGCGATCGCTGATGGTCTGGTGACTCCCACGTCCACTGCGTCCCGGACCAGGCCGGCCACACGGATCCGGAGTCGGGGCACGGTGAGCGACGTGGTGGGAGAACAGCGTCGTTGATCGTCTACTTCGACACGTCGGCCGTGCTCCCTCCCAGCATCGAGGAGCCGGGCAGCCAGACCGCATCCCGACTGTGGGACGAAGCCGGACGCGTGGTGTCGTCGAGGCTGATCTATGCCGAGGCCCGGGCCGCCCTGGCCGTGGCTCGGCGCGTGAGGAGGCTCGATGAGCAGGATCTGCGCAGCGCCGTCGACGCGGCCGAGACCCTCCACAGCCAGCTCCACCTGGTTGAAGTCACCGAGGAACTGGTGCAGAGCGCGGGCGTACTTGCCGAGCAGTTCGACCTCGGAGGCTACGATGCCGTGCATCTTGCCTCGCTACGAGAGGTCGCCGACCCTGGCGTGGTGCTGGCCGCGGGCGACCAGAGCCTTCTTGCCGCTGCTGAGGCGATCGGCATCGCCAGTGCCAATCTCCACCCATCGTCGTAGAGAACACGCCCTCCCCGATCGCCAACACCCCGCCCGTCGGTGGAGATCGGGGGTCGGGCAGTCGACCTGACTCACGATGACCACCGCGTGCTCGTCCGGTGCACCACCAGACTTCTGAAGGCAATCGGCACTCCGACGGCGTCACTCGTCGACGTCACTCACTCTGATCAGGACTGGTACGCCAGTCTCCTGTGGCTCAGCGGCCGGAAGTGCATCCTGCTCACACATGCCGGCACACTCTTCTCGGTGTTCGTGCCCGGCGTACGAGCTGTTGATCTCCGACCCTTCGGCCGCCTTGTAGGTCGGGCCATCGAGACCGCCCTGCGATCACAGGGTCTCGCCGCAAGCACGTTGGGCGATCTCGAGCCCGAACGGGTCCGGCGTGCCAGGACCGCCGATCGAAGCGTGCTGGGATGGATGAACGATCTGGCTCTGCACTGCCGGTACGCCATGGCGGATTCCGGAGGGCTGGACCAGGTCGATGCCGACTGACTGAATCGGCAGCTTCGCCGGACCATTCTCGGCCCGCTCGGGGGAAGGTACCCAGTCGAAGCGGCCGGAGGTCAACGCGACCTGCGATCGCCTACCCTCGAGGTCGTCAACCGAAGGTCCGAGACTGCCCGCTGATCCGGCGTACCGGGGCACCCTCGGCAACGGCACCGGACGCAACTCACGGGTGAGCTGCCACTCCCCAGATCGGTCCGTGTGCGGTAGTACGTGCGGTGTGCCGAACCCGTTTGTGCTGAGCATGGCCACCAATTTCGAGCAAGCTCTTCGGTTGATGGGGGCAGCGCTGACGGACTGTCCCGACGGCCTGTGGCAGACGGACCTGTGGCCGGACGAGGCGCCCACGGGTCCGACGCCCCACGGGGGTTTGCACGGCTCGGCCCCCTGGTTCCTGGCCTACCACGCGCTGTCGACCCTCGACTACGACCTCACCGCCGAGCTCGGGCCGTGGGAACCGCCACAACCCTTTGACGAGAACACCTACGCCTCTCCTAACCGTGTGTTCACCAAGGCAGAGCTGCTCGGTTACATCGACTACTGCCGCGGAAGGGTGTGCCGAACGCTTGACCCGCTCACCGAGGACACGGCGGCCCGACCACTCCCTGACGCCCATCGATACCACGGCATGCTGTACGGCGTGATTGTCGGCGGTATGCCGCTGCACGTCCTTGAGCACGCCTCCCAGATCCGCCAGTTCCTCCACCGCCGCCGGAATCAACGTGCAACCGATGCCCGGCGATCGTGGGTACGTGGAGTGACCTGTCACGGTGATCCGGCGATGGGCCTCCACACCGCAGAGAGCTGTTCCCATGGTGGCGGCTAGCCACGGCAACAACCGACCCGCTCCCGGCGACGTGGGGCACACCGGGCGAGGTCTTGAGTTCAGCCGCTCGATGAGCTGGGTCGCGGCAGACGTCAGGTCACCATCAGCTCGACGTTCGCGTTGGAAGTTCGAGGACGCGGCCACGGGGTGCGAAGCGGTCGGAGACGTTAGCGAGGTGCGCCGGTCCGGACCCTGAGGCCGACGGCGTCGTGGATGATCATCCACCGCATCGACCAAAACCCGGGTCGCGGCTCGGGCAGATCGTGCAGGGTCAGTAGGAACCCGGTGGCGATGACCACGGCGCAGGCGAGCCAGGAGATTACGCCCGTGGCCAGGACCCACGGCGTACCGCCGGACGACAGAACGATGATGCCGGCCACGATCGTGGCGATCGCGAGGAGACCCACGCGCAGGGCCCACACGGCCATCTTCCAGTGCCCGTTGCGCTGCAATTCGATCGGCTCGCCCATGCCAATGACGGTAGAGGGGACCCAGCCTGCGAGCAAGGGTCCTTGGTCCTCCATGACGCAGCTGGTGGCTACACCTGTTGGGCGGTCATCCGGAAAGGTGCCGCGAAGGTCGCGATTCCTGTTGCGAGAGTCGGTCATGCGCCCGCGATGACCAGCGCTCGGGGCAACCGCACACCGATCAATCGAAATCCGGGGAGTGCGTCCTTGACGCGAGTCGATCCGGGCGGTCCGGCAGCGACGGGAGAGACGCATCCCTGGCCGGCGATCTGAGGCACCTTGGGGCTTCGCGCCTTTGATCACGGATTGTCATGATTGTCGGATGGAACAGCGCATCAGTTTGGTCACGCTTGGAGTATCAGATCTCGCCCGAGCGCGAGGCTTCTATGAATCGCTCGGCTGGTCAGGTGCTCAGCAACCCGATGACGAGGTTTGCTTCTTTCAAGCTGGCGGCATGGTCTTTGGATTGTGGACCGCCCTGGGAGGCCACGGTGCACCGGGGATCGAGTTGGCGTACAACGTGCGTTCGCCCGAGGAAGTGACAGGGGTACTGATCGAAGCTCTCAAGGCTGGAGGTTCGATCATTCGTCATGCAGCGGTTGCTGACTGGGGCGGGACAACCGGAGCGTTTGCCGATCCTGACGGATATGTCTGGGAGGTGGCGAACAATCCGGGATGGACGCTCACTCCCGACGGCACCGTCCACATCTAAGTAGCCCACCGATCCGGCAGCGTTAGGGGACAGGGTCTGCGTCGCCGAACGCCCTGGAGACTGGCCCCAGCATTCGCTCTGGCAGCGGTTCTACTCGATACTGATCTGCTCGAGCTTCTCCAGGCTGGCCGTCATGGACTCGGACACCGAGTTGGTCCCATTGATCCACGCCCCGCCATCGCTAATGAGATCTTCCGGCAAGGGGCCGAAATCAAAGACTTCGGTGACGACGGTGGCGTGGTCCCCGTCCGGATCGAGGATGTAGCCCCAGCGGTAGCCAGCAGGTATGCCGACTTTGGAAGGATCATTGTCCTCTGCCCGTGAAGCGTCTCCAGGCGCCGGCTCCCAAACTATGCGTCGATCCGGCTCGAACTCCACGACGTAGTTGACCATGAGGTAGTCGTCTCCGAGGCGATGCATCTTCATGGTGAACGTGTCGCCCACGCTGGAGAGTGGACGGTCGAGGACAGCTCCCCGGAGCATGCCCGAACCGTCGAAATCCAAGTGACGATGCGGATTCGCCAGGATCTTGAAGATGCGGGTCGCTGGTGCTTCGATCCTGCGTGATACTTCGACCGGCTTGCTTTCCTCTGCCATCGTTCAGTCCTTCGTTCTCCATCGAAACCGCCGGTACCCGTCCGCCGAGTTTTCCACACGCCCGAATGTGCCGTCGGGGGACGTTTCACCCGAGAGTTCGCGCTATTGGGGCGCACCACAACTTTCGGCGGAGACCTGCACCGGCAACGGCCGAGGTTCTCGTCCTCGAGTCGGCCGAATCGGACAGGGGAGCGGGTGGTTGCTGCAGAGGTTCATCCCGCGTTCATCCCGCGTCCCAGTCCGTTCCACCTGGTCCCGTGCGATCCGATCGGCACTCTGACCTGGGAGCATCGTCCTAGGCGGTTCCAGGCAGTCAAGCGTCGTCAACCTGTAGATGCTGAGGTCACAAGTTCGATTCTTCTTAGCCCCACCAGCTCGACGGGCACTGGTTCGAATCGTCGGCCGTGCCGATGTGGACGAGATGGGCCACGCCTGAGCGGGGGCCGGCCCGGATCCACGGCCGGCGCTCCCGGTCCGCGACCCCGGATCTGCTGCGCGGCGGCGCTGACCACGCCGAAGGGTTCTCCAGCCCGCAGACGACCCGATGCATCCCGGCCACCGTTCCCCAGCCGGGTTCGTGGAGGCCGAAGTGACCTGACCGACTCTGTTCGCCAGAGCAGATCCGCTCCGTGACAAGCCGGAGTGCGCGTGGGGTGGGCATGTCACCGCTGAAGAGTTCGGAGGGTCGGGACTACGCAGTCTCGTGGTCGAAAGCGCCGACGACCAGCAACCAGGCTGCCGTGATCATGTAGCAGGTGTTGGTCACGAGAGCCACGGCGGCAATATAGAGACCGGACAGATACCCGAAGAAGAACAGAGCCGCACCGACCATCTCGGCCGCGTGTATGAGACTTCCGCCCACGATGCGGGAGAGTCGCAGACCACTGCTCATCCCGATGGCCTTGGCGTAGCCTCTGACGAACACGGCTGCCGAGGCGCCAGAGATCACGAACAGTTCTGCGCCTATCGACTCGTGGTTCTGAGCCCCCATGAGTACCAGCGCACAACTCATGAAGACGAGGGCCAGTCCGGAGAGCGTATTTATCGCCCGATAGCGATGTGTCGCGTCGACAGCGATCACCTTGAGATTGAGTGACATCGCCACGAACACCAAGCCGGTGAGGGTGACTGCACCTGTTCCGACCAGAAGGAAGAAATCCGTCCATTGCCCGGGCCTATAGATATCGGCGGCAATCATGACCGATTCTAACGAGTGAGCTCTCCCCGATAACGGATCCAGCCACTACGTCCGTTCGGACTGCCCGACGTTCCACCGCTCGACGAGCTCGGCCGGCATTCGCCGACGGGTGACGAGCACGGCCTTCAGCTTGCTGCCGATGTCTGCGGATGCATCGGCCCGTAGCCGGATGATGACACGGGCCGACCTAGCCCACGGCCACTCGGATCACACTTCCTGAAGGAGGCGACCTGATTCGTGTCCGTTCAGCTGTCCTGGATGAGGGCCGTCATCTGCTACAGCCACCTTCCTGACCACCCACCGTCCCAGGTTCGAACGTTGGGTGCGGTCCGAGGTCGTCCCGATCGCCCCCGTGGGACCAACTGAAGGCGCTGAGGTCACACGGTCCATTCCTGTTCGTCCCACCAGGGCAGATACCGTCGTAGACGCACCGAATGGGTCGAGGTCCTTGCCGGGCCAGCACGCCGGAGCCGACCGCTGTCAGCCCGCTCGGGTCGAAACTGGCGAACAGCCCAGGAAGCGGGCCAGGTCGAGTAGGTGGACTCGTTCGCCGTGGCGTACCGCCATTGTCCGGATGCACCTGACTCCTCGGTGGGCGGAACGACAGATGACGATCCGGCTTCCCGCCACACCAGCATTCTTCCGGACGGCCGGACCCCGACGATCGGAGGGGGAGCGTGCTCGACGGAGGGTCCGCCATCGGACCCGCCGCATCCGTATACTGCGCTGGAGCGGCGGACGGGCGTCGCCCGAGGGGAGGGATGCACGCCGTGCTCGGCATCACGATCAGCGACCTGCTGTACCGACGACGGCAGTTCCTCATCGCCACCGTGGGAGCCGGCCTCGTATTCGCCATGACGCTCCTGCTGGCCGGACTGGCCAACGGATTCGGCGTCGAGGTGAACCAGACCGTGGCCGGATTCCATGCCGACGAATGGGTGGTGAAGGCCGGGTCGTCGGGCCGGGTGGCCTCGCTCACGCCCTTCACCGAGGCCGACGTGGCACGTGTGGCGGCCACGCCGGGGGTGACCTCGGCTACCCCGGTGATCATCATCCCCCAGACGGCCCACGTGTCCGGAAGCCTCCAGCAGGTGAACATCATCGGCTCGCCGGTCGGCAGCGCCCCCGGCCGCCAGCCCCTCGTCTCGGGAACGCTCGTCGACGGTCCGGGACAGGCCGTGGTCGACCAGCGGCTGGGGGTGTCCGAGGGGGACAGCATCAGCGTGGGGGGCTCGACGTTCCGCGTGGTCGGGATCACGTCGGACCGCACGCTGCTGGGCGGGATCCCCAACATGTACGTCACCCTGGCCGATGCCCAGGCCGCCGCCTTCGAGGGCGCGTCGATCATCAGCGCCGTGGTGGTGACCGGTGCACCGACGTCGGTGCCGACCGGACTGGTCTCCTTCACCAACGCCCAGGTCGACACGGCGAGCCTGCAGCAGATGGCCACCGGGGTGTCGTCCATCAACAATTCGAAGCTGTTCATGTGGCTCATCGCCGCCGTCATCGTCGCCTCGCTGGTCTACGTCACCGCGCTGAACGGACCCGGGACTTCGCCGTCCTGAAGGCGCTCGGTGCCTCGTCGGGCAAGTTGTACGTGGGCCTGGCGTTCCAGGCCGTGCTCGTGGCGCTCATCGCCGCCGTCATCGCCGTGGTCCTGGCGCAGTTCATGACCGGCGTGTTCTCGCAGCCGGTCGACTTCCCGTCGAGCGCGTACGTGGTGCTCCCGGTGTCGGCCATCGTCGTCGGACTGCTGGCCAGCCTCGTGGCACTGCGTCGAGCCGTGTCGGCCGACCCGGCCAAGGCATTCGCGGGATAGGGGAGGACGAATGGGAACCCTCGAGGTTCGTGACCTGACCGTTGAGTTCGACTCGGGTGGCTACCGTGTGCGGCCACTCGACAACCTCAGCATCGACGCCGAGGACGGCGAACTGGTCGTCCTGCTCGGTCCGAGCGGCTGCGGAAAGACCACCCTGTTGTCCTGTCTGTCCGGCCTGCTCAAGCCGACCGCCGGATCGATCCGGTTCCAGGACATCGAGATCGAGGCACTGGCCGGGGCCGAGCTCGGCGCCTTCCGTCAGAAGACCGTCGGTGTCGTGTTCCAGGCCTTCAACCTGATCGCCAGCCTGTCGGCCAGGAAGAACGTCATGGTCCCGATGACCCTGGCCGGCGTGGGGCGCAAGGAGGCGAGCGAGCGGGCCGACGCACTGCTGGAGCGGGTGGCGCTCAGCGAGCGGGTGACCCACCGGCCGGGACAGATGTCGGGTGGACAGCAGCAGCGGGTGGCGATCGCCCGGGCCCTGGTGCACGACCCGCCGCTGGTGGTCGCCGACGAGCCGACCGCGCACCTCGACCACATCCAGGTGGAGGGCATCCTGGTGCTGCTGCGCGAGTTGGCCACCCCCGGGCGCATGGTGATCGTGTCCACCCACGACGACCGCATCACCCACATCGCCGACCGGGTGATCGAGCTGTCGCCGCACTTCTCCACTGCGGATGCCGCTCCCGAGGACGTGGAGCTGGCCGCCGGCCAGGTCCTGTTCGAGCAGGGCGACCGGGGCGACCTGGTCTACGAGGTGGTCGTCGGCTCGGTCGAGATCTTCCGCGTCCGCAGCGACGGTTCCGAGGAGGTGCTGGCCTCGATCGGCACCGGCAACTACTTCGGCGAGATCGGCCCGATGCTGAACCTGCCGCGGAGCGCCTCGGCCCGTGCCCTGGAACCGACCCGGCTGACCGCCATGAACGTGCGGTCGTTCCGCCAGAAGTTTCCGGCCACGGTCAAAGAGGCACGGGTCCAGACCGCCTGAGCGGGCGGGGGCGCCGCCGGTCCGTCACAGGATTCCCGGCACCACGGCCTCGACCACGCTGGGCCCCGGGGTGGCGAGGGAGCGCGCCAGCTCGTCGGCGAACTGCTCGGCCGTGTCGGCGCGCGCCGCGTGCAGTCCGAGGCCCCGGGCGATCTGGACGAAGTCCAGGTCCGGCCGGCCGAGGTCGAGCATGTCGCGGGCGCGCGGTCCCGGTGTGTCCGCACCGACCCGGTCGAGTTCCATGTTGAGCACGGCGTAGGAGTGGTTGTTGAGGATCACCGTGGTGACGTCGAGACCCTCACGGGCCATGGTCCACCACGACTGGATGGTGTACAGGGCACTCCCGTCGGCTTCGAGCGCCACCACCCGGCGGTCGGGCGCGGCGACGGCGGCCCCGACGGCGACGGGGAGTCCCTGGCCGATGGCGCCTCCGGTGAGGGTCAGCCAGTCGTGGGGTGACGACCCGGCGGTGGCACCGGGGGCGAACACGCCGGCGGTGTTCCCCTCGTCGGAGACGATGGCGTGCTCGGGCAGGAGTGCGCCCAGTGCTTGGCACACGGTCTGGGCGGTCAGCACACCGGAGGGCAGCTCCGGGACGTGTGCCTCCTGGCGGGGGGCGGCCCCGACCGGCACGCCCAGCAGCTCGGACAGCGCCGCCACGGCGGCGACCACGTCGTCTGCCGGGCCGGCGACCGGGTGGACCGTGCAGCCCTCGGGCACGAGGTCGCTCGGCTTGCCCGGATAGGCGAAGAACGAGACCGGGGACTTGGCGTCGAGCAGCACGAGGTGACGGATGCCGTCGAGGCGCATCGAGGCGAACTCGGCCAGGTACCCGAGCCGCTCGACGGGCGGGCTCCCTGCGCCACGGGCCAGACGGGCCGGGAAGGTCTCGCACAGGAGCTCGGCTCCGGTGGCGGCGGCCAGGTCGGCGACTGCGCCCAGTAGCGGGCCCGAGCACGTCCGGCCCCCGATGAACAGTGCGGTGCGCCCGCTGGACCTCAGCGCGGCCGCCGCCGCCTCGAGCACGTCCGGATCCGGCGCCGTGCCCCGGGTCGGCCGGGTGCCCACCCCGTCGGTGGCGGGCACCGTCGCACCGCCCTCGGACCACGAGACGTCGGCCGGCAGGATCAGGGTGGCCACGGCGCCGGGCGGGCCGTGGGCGGCCACCAGAGTGTCCACGACGTCGCGCCCGAGGTCGGGGGTGGACTCGGTGGTCCGGACGAAGTGCGACACGTTGCGGGCCACGGTGGCGATGTCGGACTGGAGCTGGGCGTCGTAGCGGCGGTGGGAGATGGCGTGGTCGCCCACGATGTTGACGACGGGACTGTGGGCGCGCCGTGCGTTGTGGAGGTTGGCCAGCCCGTTGCCGAGGCCGGGGCCGAGGTGGAGGAGCGTGGCGGCCGGGCCCCCCGCCATGCGGGCGTAACCGTCGGCGGCGCCCGTGGCGACGCCCTCGAACAGGGCGAGGACGCCACGCATGGCCGGCACGTCGTCGAGGGCGGCCACGAAGTGCATCTCGGAGGTGCCCGGGTTCATGAAGCAGGTGTCGACGCCGTGGTCGACGAGGGTGCGGATGAGCGACTGGGCTCCGTTCACGGTCGTGCTCCTCGGGTGGTGATCGGTTCGGTGGGTTCGGGCTCCCGGCGGGCGAACACCTTCCCCGGGTTGAGGATCCCGTAGGGGTCGAATGCCGCCTTGATCCGGCGCATGAGTTCGAGCTTCACGGGGTCCTCGAGGTCGGCGTAGGCGGCCAGCTTCGCCGTGCCGATCCCGTGCTCACCGGACACGGCCCCGCCGAGGCCGACCGCGGCGGCCAGGATGTCGTGGAGGAGCCCGTGGCGCACCGCCGGGTCGGGCTGGAAGACCGAGAGGTGGACGTTGCCGTCGCCGGCGTGGCCGCAGCCGACGACCAGCGACCCGCTGGCGGCGGCCAACTCGGCGACGTCGCTCAGGTAGACCGGGATCGAGGCCCGGGGTACCACGGCGTCGACGATGTCATCGGCCCCGGCCGCCTTCGATGCCCAGAACGCGTGCTCCCGGGCGGTGATCAGTTCCTGGCCGGCGTGGTCGGGAAGGACGTAGACGTCCAGCGCACCGAGCTCGGCCAGCTGTGCGGCGAGCGCCTCGGTGTCCTCCTCGACGCGGTCCTCGTGATGTCCCTCGAGCACGATGACCAGGTAGGCGAGCGCCGCCTCGCGGACCGCGTCCGGGATCCCGAGGTCGATGCCGGCGTTGGCCGTGATGCCCGCCATCGAGACCATGTCGATGTACTCGACGAGGAGCGGACCCACGCCACTCGCCACCACAGGCGGTACGGCCGCGGCCACCTGCTCGACGGTGGCGAACGGAGCGAGCAGTGTCGCCTGGTGCGCGGGCGGGGGTGGAGGCGGAGCAGTGCCCGGGTGACCAGGGCGAGGGTTCCCTCGGAGCCGACGATGAGCTGGGTCAGGTCGTAGCCGCTCGTGGCCTTCACGAACCGCCCCCCGGAGGTGATCACCTCGCCCGTGCCGAGGACGGCCTCGAGTCCCAGGACGTGGTGGCGGGTGACGCCGTACTTGACCGCCCGCATGCCACCGGCGTTGGTGGACACGTTGCCCCCGAGGCTGGCCGACTGTTCGCCGGGGAACACGGGGTAGACCAGCCCCATCGGGGCGAGGGCGGCGTCGAGCTCCGCCAGTGTCACCCCCGGCTCGACCACGGCGACCTGGTTGGCCACGTCGATCTCGAGGATCGACGCCATCCGCTCGAACGAGACCACGATCCCGCCCTCGACGGGTGCGGCGGCCCCGGAGAGCCCGGTGCCCGAGCCGCGGGCGGTCACGGGGACCCCGAGCGCTCCGGCGGACTCCACCACGGCCGCCACCTCGGCGGTCGATCCCGGCCGCACCACCGCCAGTGGCCGCGCCGGAGCCAGCCCCAGCGCCTCGTCATGGCACAGGTCGTCGGACACGGCCTCACCCAGGTCGACGTTGACGGCCCCGGCGATGGCCACCAGCCGGTCCCCGATCATCCCTGCAACCGGCCTGCGCCCATGGACCCGACCTCCTCGTTCACCCGCCGACACGCTAATCCGTGGTACGGCGCGGCCCCGACCCGACCCACGACGGCCCGGAGGTGCGGCTTGCCTTCTACGGGCCCACGGGGCCCACCGCCTCTCCGCCCGGTAGGTCGAATGGGAGCCGACGGACGCACTCGGTAGGCTGGCCGGGTGCCTTCCATGAACGGGATGTCCGGCGCACAGCACATCGGGCCGAGCCTGCACAACGTCTTCACCCGGTGGGACACCAGCCCGTTCGCGCTCGTCACCCTGGCCACCGTCGTGGTGGTGGGCGCCTGGTACGTGCAGTCCGTGTGGGCGCTGTCCGCCCGTGGACGGTCGTGGAGTGGCCTGCGGACGACGTCCTTCCTGGCCGGGCTGGTCCTCGTGGACCTGGCGTTCCAATCCCCGGTGGCGACGTTCACGATGGGCTACTTCCAGGCCCACATGATCCAGCACCTGCTGCTCATGGTCACGGGCCCGCCGCTCCTGGCACTGGGGGCGCCCATGACCCTGGCGCTCCAGACGTCGGGGCGCCGGACCAAGGTGCGCCTCCTGCAGGTCCTCAATTCCCGGGCGTTCAAGTGGTGGAGCCACCCGGTGCCGACCGCGGCCCTGTACTACTTCTCCATGTTCGCCTTCTTCCTGACCTCCGCCGTCAACGTGGCCATGACCCACATGTGGCTGATGGACGTGGTCAACGTGGCGTTCCTGGCGGCGTCGATGCACTTCTGGTGGCCGATCGTCGGCGCCGACCCCATCCCCCACTGGCCCATGAACCACGGAATGAAGATGGTGGCCCTGCTGATCGGCGTGCCGATCGAGTCGTTCCTGGCCCTCGCCCTCCTCTCGACGACCCACCCGGCGGCCTCCATGTACACGGTGTCCTCGACGCATGCCGGTGCCGCCATCTTGTGGGTGGGGGCGGAGGTGTTCACCTTCCTGGCCCTGATCCCCGTGTTCGTCCAGTGGTTGCGGGTCGAGGGGCGCCGCACGGCCCGGATCGACGCCGAGCTCGACGCCACCTACGCCGCTGCCGGCACGAACCTCACGCCCGTCGGGCCCGACGGCGCCACCGACCCCGGGCGCTGACCTGGACGGCGGACGTCCCGAGTACCCGGGGTCAGCCGACCGGCGTGAACGTATAGGTGAACGGCGCCACTCTCGGGGCGTCGGTGAAGGCGCTCTTGCCCTTGATGGTGACGCCGACCAGTACGGCCGACGAGCCGACCTCGACCGTCATCGTTCCGACGGCCGGGTAGGACAGCACCTTGGCGGCGGGCTGGACGCCACTGACCAGCGGGACCGCCGAGGACGAGCTCGTGACCTGCACCCAGCACGGGCCCGACGTGGCCACGACCACGGTGAACTTCGACGTGGCCACGGTGTAGTCGGCGCTGTTGGCCGTCGACCCTGCCGGTTGGACGGGGAAGACCTGGTGGCTCACCGGGCCCGCCCCACCCGACGCCTGTCCCACCGGGGCACCGGATGCGGCCGATCCGGCCGGGACGACCCGCAGGATGTGCGCGTTGGCCAGCACCTTGGGCCGGATCGCCAGGAGGGCGAAGCCGGCCGCCACGGCCAGGACCAGGACGGCGACGACCCAGGTCACGATCATGAGCGACCTCGGCGCGTGCATGCGGCGCCGGGCACGGGCCACGTCGCGCCGGCTCCGGCGCAGGTCGGCGCGGGGGACCACCGGGAACGTGCCGGTGGGCGGCCCGGTGGACACCGAGTAGTCGTAGTTGCCCGAGGTGCCGGCGGCCGAGGTGACCCGCCCGCCGACCTGGGGGACCTCGCCCGTCTCGGTGAACGCCCGCAGGTGGTCGGGCCCTGTCGTCACAGCGGCGACGACGCTGGTGACGGCCGAAGTGGCGCGGGTGGTCGCCGACCCATCCGCGCTGGCCGCCCGCTCGGCCCGGAACTGGCTGGTCAGGGAGTCCTCGTCCAGGCCCAGGAAGGTGGCGTAGCGCCGCAGGGTGGACACGGCGAGCGCCTCGTCGGGGAGTGCTCCCATGTCACCCGCCTCGAGGGCCTCGATCTGGGTGATGGGCCGCCCGAGCCGGTCGTGGACGGCGAGGAGGTCGAGGGCGCGCTCCTCCCGGGCCTGGCGGAGGCGGGCCCCGACGGTCGTGGGCCCGGCAGCCAGGTCGCCGTCTTGACCGTTACCGCCGCGGCTGGTCGTTCCGCCTCTCGGCCGGATCACGTGGAGTCTCCTGACATGTACCTTCTCCCAGCGTACCTGTCACGATGCACGGAACGGCTCACGCGGCGGCGGTCCGCCGGCGTGCGGCCGGATGGGAATGTTGTGCGCGCAACTAGTGTTGGACCACAGCGGGAGCGGTCGGGAGGACCCGGCGGCTCGTGACCCGTACAGCGACAGGAGTGTGATCATGCCGGCAGTGACCGTGGACGATGTGCTGGCGCTACCCCGGGTGGCGCCGCCCGACCGAAACCTCGTGGCCGGGCGCCCCGTGCTCGGCGTGACGACGGCCCCGGGCGGGCTCGAGGGCGAGGGGTTCCCCGTCCGACGGGCCTTCGCCGGTGTCGGCCGAGCCCTGCTCGACCCCTTCGTCCACATGGACCAGATGGGTGAGGTCGAGTACGCGCCGGGCGAGGCCAAGGGGACGCCGTGGCATCCCCACCGCGGCTTCGAGACGGTGACCTACATGATCGACGGGACGTTCCGGCACATGGACTCGATCGGGGGCGGCGGCCTGATCACGAACGGCGACACCCAGTGGATGACGGCCGGGGCCGGCATCCTCCACATCGAGGCGCCTCCTTCCGAGCTGGTGGCGGCCGGTGGGCTGTTCCACGGGATCCAGCTCTGGGTGAACCTCCCGCGTGCCGCCAAGATGATCGCCCCCGCCTACCAGGACATCGGTGCCGGCAACGTCGCCCTGCTCACTACCCCCGACGGGGGTGCGCTGCTCCGACTCGTCGCCGGCGACCTGGACGGTCACGCCGGTCCCGGCTCGACCCACTCGCCGATGGCCATGGTGCACGCCACGGTGGCCCCCGGTGCCTCCGTCACCCTGCCGTGGGACCCGGCGTTCAACGCCCTGGTGTACGTCCTGTCGGGCGACGGGACCGTCGGGGAGGACCGCCGACCGCTGACCGCTGGTCAGCTCGCCGTCTACGGACCCGGCGGGTCGCTGACGTTCGGGGCGTCGACGTCGCCATCGGAGCGGACGCCCGAGCTCGACGTGCTCATCCTCGGTGGGCGTCCCATCGGCGAGCCCGTCTTCGCCTACGGGCCGTTCGTCATGAACACGAAGGACGAGGTGGCCCAGGCCTTCGAGGACTTCCAGTCCGGGAAGATGGGGCGGGTCCCCGACCACTACTCGGGGTTCTGACCGGGGACGCGGGCCGGCGGTTGAGACGCCGGACCGGGAGCTCGTGGGCGGGTCAGGCCGGACAGGCCCGGGGATCCCACGGCTGGAGGGGCGTGACCGCCGGGGTCGGGGCCTGGAACGCGCCGTTCGACGGGGCCGTCGTGCTGGTCGTGGACGACACCGGCGAGGAGGCCGAAGCGGTGGTGGTGGGCGAGGTCGTCCCCGGCGCCGCCGCCGGGGCGTTCACGCTGAACTGGGTGCCGGTCACCACGGTGACCTGGGCGCCGTCGGTGGTCGGGCCGAGCGCCGTGATCACCGCACCCGACATCGACCGGGCCACGGCCTGGGCTGCGGCCATGTCGACCGGGGTCTTCTGGGCGAAGTAGACGACGGTCTCGGCCTCGGCACCGACCGGCGGCGAATCGCCGACGCCGACCATCTTGAAGCCGAGGGCGCCGAGGGCGGCGCTGGTGGTGGCGGCCTGGTCGGTCACGCCGCTGCCGTTGAGGACCGACACGGTCACCGTCGACGGCGCCGGAAGCGGCTTGCCCGTCATCGTGTCCGTCGTTGGCGAGATGCCCAGGAACTGGTCGACGACCTGGTCGTCCTGGACGCTCGACGGGAACTCGATGTCGCCGTAGCTCCCGCCCTTGTACACGTACGAGCCGAACTGGTCGACCTGGACGGGCATGGTGAGCTGGGGAGCGTTGTTGGGGTCCACGCCGTGGAAGTTCAGAACCAGCGACACCATGTCAGAACTCGAGAACGACTTGTCCACGCTGAGCTGGGGGGCGACGGAGCTGATGAGCTGCTCGTCGGTGACCGGGTTGGACAGGCCGTTCTTCGCCACGGCCGTGCCCAGCACCCGGAGGAACTCGTGGTCGCGACGGATGCGGGCCAGGTCGCTCTGGTTCTCGAAGGGCCAGTAGGCGGGGTCCGTCGTGGTCACACCCGGCGGCTTGTACTGCAGATGCCTCGCCCGAACCACCTGCAGGGCGTGGAATCCGTCCAGGCTCACGCACCCCGGGGTGAGGACCTTGAGTCCGGAGTAGGCGTCGTAGACCGGCTCGGGGAAGTACATCTTCACGCCACCGAGGGCGTCGACGACGTTGGCGAAGGTGTCGAAGTTGAGCACCACGTAGTGCTGGATCGGGATGCCGAGGTTCTCGTTGATGGCCGCCACCAGCTGGCTCGGGCCCTCGTAGAGGGCGGCGTCGATCTTGTTGGCGCCCTCCGCCCGCGCGTTCGGCACGAACAGGTCGCGCGGGATCGACAGGATGGAGAGCGAATGGGTGGCCGGGTTCAGGTGGAGGATCATCACCACGTCGCTGTTGACCCCGTTCACCCCTTCCGAGCACAGTCCATAGGCGGCGTTCTGCACCGAGAGGGCGCAGCGGTCCGTCGACCCCACCAGGAGGATGTTCTCGGTGCCGGCGTCCGCACCGTCGGTGGGCACGTCCACGAGTCCCTTCACGTCGAAGCGGTGGATCTCGTGGTTGAGGTACCAGGCGTACCCGGCGGTCCCGGCGACCAGCAGCACGAGCACGACGCCGATCGTGCCCAGTACCCACCAGAGACGCCGGTGCCGGCCGTGGGCCCGGCGGTGACGCCCCCCACGGCCCTTTCCGTTGGCCCGTGCGACCTGTTCGCCGAGGGTCCGCAGGCCGGTCTCGTCGAAGGTGGAGGAGGCCGGCGGTCGTCCCGACGGGCCCACGGAGGCGCCGGCGGGGTCGTGCCCAGGACCCTCTGCACCGCTCGAAGCCATGAGGGCTTACGTTACCGAGGCTGGGCACGAGAGTGGTGTCAGGCGGCGGCGCTCCGGGGGAAGTCCCTGTTCAACGGATCACCTGCGGGTCGGGCGGTCGTCGGCCACCTCGAAGTCCGTCCGGCGGATCCGGAGGGTGTCCCACCAGTAGCTGACGGTCCAGCCGGGCCAGTTGTTGGTGATCCGGCCGGAGGCGTCCTTGTACCAACTCGTGCAGCTGGCGGCCCACGCCGTCCGGGACAGGAGTCGCTGGGTCCTCCTGTCGTCCCTGTCGTAGGCGGGGACCGCCACCGACACGGCGGCGGGCCGGCCACCGGTGAGGGACCGGGTCTGCAGGGCAAGGGCCTGGAGGATCAGATTGAGCTGCCGCTCGACCATGAACAGGATCGAATTGTGGCCGAGGTTGGTGTTCGGCCCGTACAGGAGGTAGCAGTTGGGGAATCCGGCGACCGCGGAGCCGAGGTAGGCGTGGGCCCCTCCCGCCCAGGCGTCCGCCAGCCGACGGCCACCCGCGCCGGTGACCGGGATGTGGGCGAGGAAGTCGGTCGTGGCGAACCCGGTGCCGAAGATCAGCACGTCCGCGTGGTGACGGACCCCGTCGGCGGTCACGACGGCGTCGGGCTCCACCCGTGTGACGGGCTCGTCGACCACCGCCACGTCGGTCCGCAGCAGCGTCGGGTACCAGTCGTTGGAGATCAGGATGCGCTTGCACCCGACGGGATAGTCGGGGACCACGGACTCGGCAGGCAACCGGTCGCAGACGACCTCGTCCAGGATCCCCTTGGCGAACAGCTCCTGGAGCTTGCGCCCGGCCCAGCCGTCGCGTCGGAACGACACCCATCGGACCTCGAGTGACAAGTAGATCCACCACCGGTAGGCCGTCCGCAGCAGGCCCGACCTCCGGAGCAGCCGGTGGGTGGCGGCGCGGTAGGGGCGGTCCTTCTTCGGCCCGACGTAGTTCGGACTGCGCTGGAAGATGGTCGTGGTGGCCGCCGAACCGGCCACCGGGGGGACGAACTGGATGGCGCTGGCGCCGGACCCGATGACGGCGACGTCGCTGTCCGGCCAGGTCGACCGAGTGGTCCCACCGGGCCGAGTGCCAGGACGGTCCGGCAAAGGTGTCGAGGCCCTCGAGGTCGGGGACGTGGGGCCGGTTGAGCTGACCACAGGCGAACACGACAGTGTCCGCCTCGAGCTCCGCGTGGCCGTCGGGTCCGCGCAGCGCCAGTCGCCAGGTCCCGGTCCCCCCGTCGAATTGGGCACCGGTGACGGTCGTGGCCAGGCGGAGGTGGGGCCCGAGGTGGAACTTCTCGACGAGGTCCTCGGCGTAGGTGAGGATCTCGGGCTGCTCCGCGAAGCGTCGGCTCCAGTCGGTCTTCGGGGCGAACGAGAACGAGTACAGCTGGGAGGGGACGTCGCAGGCGGCCCCCGGGTAGACGTTGTCCCGCCAGGTCCCGCCGACGCCGTCGGACTGCTCGATGACGGTGAAGCCGCGCACCCCCGACCGGACGAGCTGGGCGGCGGCGGCCAGGCCCGACAGCCCGCCACCGACGATGGCCACGGACGGCACGGGACGCCCCTCCACGTGCGCCCGCCGAACCTCCCGTTCGAAGGCCGTGCGGCCGATGTCCAGTGCCATGCCTCTCCCTCACCCGACCGCGGCGCGCCACGGATGAGGACCGACGATATCGGGGGCGGACGGTGCCCGTCGACGGCCCCGGGGACATCCCCGAATGCCCCACCGCGTCCGCTTAATATCGGTCTGTCGGAGGGGTATTTGATATAGACACAAGAGGTCCGGGGTGTTACCTTCCCACTAGTCACGGGGGGGTCCGCGACTGCAGTACGGCAAGCAGTTTCCAACCGCAGCTCCACTCGCGACGACAGGAAAGAGGTCACCGATGCCCGAGGGAATCGAGCCTGTTGAACTGGAAGAGGAACACCACGGGTTGAAGTTGGGCTCGGACGAGGAATTGCTCGCCCAACTGGGCTACAAACAGGAGCTCAACCGCTCGTGGTCGGGCTTCTCCAACTTCGCCATCTCCTTCTCGATCATCTCGATCCTGGCCGGCTGCTTCACGACCTTCGCCAGCGGCTGGAACGGCGGTGGACCGGCGGCCATCGCCTGGGGTTGGCCGATCCTGGCCGCCCTGATCCTCTGCATCGGGCTGTGCATGGCCGAGATGGTGTCGGCCTTCCCGACCTCGGGCGGGATCTACTGGTGGGCGTCCAAGCTGGGCGGGGTCAAGGCGGGGTACTACACGGGCTGGCTGAACCTGATCGGCCTGCTCGCCATCGTCGCCTCGGTGGCCTACGGGTGCGCCACGTTCCTCGACCTCACCCTCGGGACGTTCTCCACCAGCTACCACTCGGGCAACCTGAACACGATCTTCCTGTACTTCCTCGCCATCCTGGTGATCGGCGCCGTGGTCAACATCTTCTCGAGCCACCTGCTGGCGATGCTGAACAACGTGTCGGTGTGGTGGCACGTCTTCGGAGCGGCGGCAGTCGTCCTGATCCTCGTCTTCCTCCCCCACCACCACGCCAGCGCGTCGATGGTGTTCACGTCGACGGTCAACAACACCGGCTTCTTCGGTGGGAAGACCCACGGCTTCGGGTTCCTCGTCGTGGTCCTGCCCATCGGCGCCCTCCTCACCCAGTACACGATCACCGGGTACGACGCCTCGGCGCACCTGTCCGAGGAGACCAAGAGCGCGGCCAACACGGCGGCGAAGGGGATGTGGCGATCGATCTTCTACTCGGCCATCGGAGGCTGGGTCCTGCTGCTGGCCTTCCTCTTCGCCGTTCAGGACGAGTCCAAGGTGACGGCGGCGGGTGGTGGTGTGGCCACCATCTTCTCGCAGGCGCTCACGTCCGGTTGGGCCGGCTCGGTGCTGCTCATCTCCACGGCCGGCCAGTTCTTCTGCACCATGGCCTGCATGACCAGCTGCTCCCGCATGATGTTCGCCTTCAGTCGTGACGGCGCCGTGCCCGGCAGCAAGCACTGGTCCCGGCTGAGCGAGCGGCGCGTGCCGGTGGGTGGTGTGATCCTGACCGCCGTCATCGGCATCATCATCACCCTCCCCGCCCTGATCAAGGTCGACGTCGGTGGGGTCCCGAGCCCGGTCGCCTTCTTCGCCGTCGTGTCCATCGGCGTCATCGGCCTCTACTGGTGCTTCGCCATCCCGATCTGGCACCGCTGGAGGATGGGTGACAAGTTCCAGACCGGTGAGTGGAACCTGGGGGCCCGGTACAAGGTCCTGTGCGTCGTGGCGCTCATCGACGTCGTTCTGGTGACGTTCATGGCCTTCATGCCGACCTCCAACCTGGGCGTCCCGTGGACGACCGGCTTCGCGTGGAAGTACGTCAACTACACGATCCTGGTGGTTCCCGCCGCCATGATCTTCCTGTGGATCTACTGGCACGTGTCGGTGAAGAAGTGGTTCACCGGGCCGAAGATGACGATCGGTGTCGCCGACGACGAGGCCGGCGTCCCCGCCAAGTGAGTCGGTGCTCTACGGTGCCCACCGGATGAGATGAGCGCCCGGCCCCCGTCAGGGCGGGCCGGGCGCGCCAGGGGAGCGCGGGGCGACCGGGCGGCCGATGCCGGTCTGTAGTGAGATCCTGACCCGGTCCGGTCGGATGAGGTCACGGGCGAACTCGACGGCCAGTCCGGCCGTGGTGAAGGCCGTCCGGGTGATCAGCATGAGCGGGCTGCCCGGGTCGACCTTCAGCAGCGCCGCCTCGTCCTGGCGGGCGATGACCGGTTCCAGCGCCTCGGAGGCAGCGGTGGGGCGCTGTCCGTAGGTGCGCGTGAGCAGTGAGTAGATCGAGCCCGACAGGCCGTGGTCGAGCAGACCGGGGAAGGGCCCGACGGGGAAGTACGAGCGCTCGATGGCCATCGGCTCGCGTCGCGCCGTGCGCACCCGGATGATCTCGAAGACCGGCTCACCCCGCTGGACCGAGAGTGCTGTGGCGACGGTGGCGTTGGCGGGCACGGTGGTGGCCGATACGACCCTGGCGCCGGCCCGGACCTGGGCGCGACGCATCTGCTCGGTAAAGCCGGCCATGCCGGTCAGGTCGCAGTCGATCCGCGGCTCGCGGACGAAGGTGCCGCCCGAGCGCCCGATCTTCCGTTCGACGGTCCCCTTGCCCTCGAGGGTGGCCAGGGCCTGGCGGAGGGTCATCCTGCTCACACCGAGGGCGGCGGCGAACCGGTCCTCCCGCGGGAGCCGGTCACCGGGGACGAGGTCGCCGCGGCCGATGAGGTCGGTGAGCCAGCGGGCGATGCTGGCGTGGACGGGCGCACCGTCCGGGGAGGGGAGCAGGGGCGCCGTCGCGAGCCAGGCACCTTGGGGTTCGGTTCCGCGCACGGTGTGATGCTAGCGACTCCCCCGCCGGGTTCCCGGACGGGGAACCGGGTCCGGAATCGGTCGCCGTGGCGACCAGCCGACCGTTCTGTCTAGACCTTGAGGTGGGTGGCCACCGGCACTACTGTCGGCAGTCCGGAACCGGGCCGTCGATGCCCGGGGCACCCGAGCAGGGAGACGGACGGACTCAGACGTGCCAGACGACGTGGTCACAGCGGGCACCCCGGCGCTCCCCGACGGACTGTCCGAACGGATCGCCGTGCTCCGGGGACGGACGGTGGAGGTGTCGGAGCTCGCCGGCGGGCTCACCAACCGGAACTTCAAGGTGGTCGCCGGCGACGACGCCTACGTCGTGCGCATCTCCGGCCCCGGCTCGGGTGCCCTCGCCATCGACCGCGACAACGAGTACCGGAATTCCGTGGTGGCGGCGGCGTCCGGGGTGGGCGCCCCGGTGGTCGACTACCTCCCGGACGACTCGGTGCTGGTGATCGGCTTCATCGAGGGTCGTACCTTCACCGACGACGACTTCGAACGTCCCGGGGTGGTCGACCGCGTGGCCGAGGCGTGCCGTCGCCTCCACGGGAGCGGCCGCTTTGTCAACGACTTCGACATGTTCGACATCCAGGCGGGCTACCTCCGGCTCGTCCTCGAGCTCGGTTACCGCCTTCCCGACGACTACCTGGACCATGCCGACGACGTCGAACGGATCCGGGGGGCGCTGGCCGTGCGGGCCGAGCCCACGGTCGCCTGCAACAACGACCTCCTCGCCGGCAACTTCATCGACGACGGCGACCGGATACGCCTCATCGACTACGAGTACTCGGGCAACAACGACGCCTGCTTCGAACTCGGCAACATCTGGAGCGAGTGCCACCTCGACGACGACCAGCTCGAGCACCTGGTGACCGCCTACTACGGGAAGCACCTGGCCAACAAGATCGCCCGGGCACGCCTCCACGGCCTGATGTCCCAGTACGGGTGGACCCTGTGGGCCTCGATCCAGGAGGCTGCCAGCGACCTCGACTTCGACTTCTGGACATGGGGTACGGAGAAGTACGAGCGGGCCTCCGCCACCTTCCGGGGGTCGGGCCTCGACCGTCTGATCGACGACGTGCAGCGTGCCGACTGACGACGCCGGAGCCGGGACGGCCCATCACCGGGCCCCGGCACGGCGCGGGCGAACGACGAGCAGGGGGTGGACATGACCAGGAGCGACGAGCTGCCCGAACGGGCGCAGGTGGTCATCATCGGTGGGGGCGTGGTCGGCACGAGCGTGGCCTACCACCTGGTGCACCTGGGCTGGACCGACGTCGTCCTGGTCGAACAGGGTCAGCTGTCGTCGGGCACGACGTGGCACGCGGCGGGCCTGGTGGGACAGCTCCGCGCCACCGAGGGAGGCACCCGTCTGGTCCAGTACTCGGCGAAGCTCTACGGCGAGCTCGAACAGGAGACCGGACTGGCCACGGGGTTCAAGCGGTGCGGCGGTGTCACCGTCGCCAGGACCGAGGACCGTATGGTGCAGCTGCGCCGGACCGCCGCAACCGCCGAGTCCTACGACCTCGAGTGCGAGCTCATCTCGCCGGATCGTGCGAGGGAGCTCTACCCGGTGCTCGCCACGGAGGACCTGGTGGGCGCCATCTGGCTCCCCGGCGACGCCACGGCCAATCCGGTCGACGTCACCGCCTCACTGGCCCGCGGCGCCCGTGACGGGGGTGCCCGGATCTTCGAGCGGACCCGGGTGACCGGGATCGACCAGGAAGGCGGACGGGTGACCGGTGTGGTCACCGACCGGGGGTCGATCGAGGCCGAGGTCGTCGTGAACTGCGCCGGCCAGTGGGCCAAGGCGGTCGGGGGCCTGGCCGGGGTCGACGTCCCCCTGCACTCGGCGGAGCACTTCTACGTGGTCACCGAGCAGATCGAGGGCATCCGCCCCGACCTGCCGATCCTCCGGGACCCTGACGGCTACACCTACTTCAAGGAAGAGGTGGGCGGCCTGGTCGTCGGCGGGTTCGAGCCCGAGGCCAAGCCGTGGGTGGCGCCCGACCGGCTGCCCTATCCGTTTGAGTTCCAGCTCCTCGACGAGGACTGGGAGCACTTCTCCATCCTCATGGAGAACGCCCTCCTGCGGATCCCCGCGCTGCACCACACCGGGATCCGGAAGTTCTACAACGGGCCCGAGTCGTTCACCCCGGACAACCAGTTCGTACTGGGCGAGGCCCCCGAACTGGCCAACCTGTTCGTCGGTGCCGGGTTCAACTCCGTCGGCATCGCGTCGGGTGGGGGCGCCGGCCGGGCGTTGGCCGAATGGATCGTCGAGGGTGAGCCCACCATGGACCTCGCCGCCGTGGACATCCGTCGGTTCGCCTCGTTCAACGCCAACAACCAGTGGCTCCACGACCGGGTGGGCGAGGTCCTGGGCCTGCACTACAACGTGCCGTGGCCCAACCGGGAGCTCACCTCGGCCCGGCCGTTCCGGCGCTCCCCCGTCCACCACCTGCTGCAGCACGGGGGCGCCCTCTTCGGTTCGAAGATGGGCTGGGAGCGGCCGAACGTCTTCGCCCCCGCCGGCCAGGACCCGACACTCGGGTACACGTGGGGGAAGCCGAACTGGCTACCCTGGTCGGCCGAGGAGCAGCGCGCCACGCGTGCGGCCGTCGCCGTCTACGACGAGACCTCGTTCGGCAAGCTGCTGGTGGCCGGCAGGGACACCGAGACCGTGCTCCAGCGCCTGTGCACGGCCGATGTGGCCGTGCCCGTCGGTCGGGCCGTCTACACGGGGATGCTGAACCGGCGGGGAGGCTACGAGGCGGACGTGACGGTGACCCGACTGGCCCACGACCGGTACCTGCTCGTGACCAGCTCGGCCTCCGTCGTCCGCGACCGGGTCTGGATCGAGCGCCACATCGGACACGACGAGCACGTGGCCGTCACGGACGTCTCCTCGTCCTACGCCGTCTTCGGGGTCATGGGGCCGCACTCGCGTGACCTGCTGACGCGGCTCACCCGTTCCGACCTCACCGACGGGGCCTTCCCGTTCTCCGCCAGTCGGGAGATCGACCTGGGCTACTCGACCGTGCGGGCGACCCGGATCACCTACGTGGGGGAGTTGGGATGGGAGCTCTACGTCCCGGCCGAGTTCGCCGTCGGGGTCTACGAGGACCTGATGGACGCCGGCGGCGACCTGGGCGTCACCGACGCCGGCTACTACACGATCAATTCGTTGCGCCTCGACAAGGGCTACCGGGCGTTCGGGTCCGAGCTCACGCCGGACCACAATCCGGTCGAGGCGGGACTCCGGTTCACCTGCAAGCTGCAGTCCGACCGGGACTTCGTGGGACGCCGGGCCGTCGAGCGGGTGATCGCCGAAGGGGCCCGCCGCCGTCTGGTGTCCTTCCGCCTCGAGGACCCGGACCCGATGATGTGGGGCGGCGAGCTCCTGCTCCGCAACGGCGAGGCCGCCGGTCAGGTCACGTCGGCCGCCTGGTCGGAGACGCTCGGATCCTGCGTCGGCCTCGCCTACGTCTGGCGCAAGGACCGGGAGCCGGTGACCACCGAGCACCTGACGTCGGGTGCCTACGAGATCAACGTGGGTGGAGGGATCCATGCCGCCACGGTCGGCCTGAAGGCCCCCTTCGACCCCCAGAACGGACGGATCCGGTCGTGACCGGGCGGCTCCCGTGACGGGGACGCGGACGAACCGGCCCGCCCCCGGTTGGCCCGGGCCCGGGCGGCGTTCGCCCGGGGGCTGCGGAGCCTGCTGGCTCCCGACGGGCTGCCGACCGGCGCTTCGGCGGAGCTGGAGTCGGCCCTCGGTGACATCGGCCGTGAGGCGCTGGCCGCCGGGCCGGGGCGGATGCGCCGGGTCCGGGCACAGGTGGCCGCGGCCCCTCCGAAACTGCTCGACTGGATGTCCACCCAGGTCGTGGAGCACCCCGCCGTGGTCTACGACGTGGCCGGTATCGAGGAGCTGTCGTCGCGTCAGACCAAGTCGATCGGGACGGCAGTGGGGGCGCTCCAGCTCGCCCTGGTGGGGGCGGCGGCGGCATCCACCCTCGAGGGCGGCCCGCTCCTGGCCGTGGCCATCGACGGTGTCGTCGGCCAGGTGGCGGCGGTGGTCCACGGGGTGTGCGACTGGTACAACACCGGCTCGTACCTGGTGCGCAGGCTCGACCAGTTGGAGCTGGAGGCCGACGTGGGCGAGGTGCGCCGCCTGACCAACGCGGTCCTGATGTCCAAGGGCCGGACCATCGACGGGCGCATGCTCGCCCGGTCCACCGAATTCCGGCTGGTCCGGCGGTGGGCGGGCAACGGTCTGGTCGACGCACTGCCCTTCGGCTCGTCGCTGGGGAGGGTGTCCGTGAAGGCGGCCGAGCGCATCGACCACACCGACATGGCCAGCGTGCTGGCCGTCCTCCGCAGGGAGCCGCCGGTGTCCTGATGGGCGGGCCCGGTCGTCCAACACCCGTCCGTCCCGGCGCAGCGGCGCCCGGGCGTCACAGCACCTTGGCCAGGAACGACCGGGTGCGTTCGTGCTG
The DNA here is from genome assembly GCA_963841925.1 of uncultured Acidimicrobiales bacterium. GTDB lineage: Bacteria > Actinomycetota > Acidimicrobiia > Acidimicrobiales > RAAP-2 > Bog-756. The sequence goes on along the minus strand of CAWJER010000013.1, from coordinate 231,696 downwards.
CGGGTTGGTAAGCACCTCGACCGGGTCGCCCTCCTCGACGACGACGCCCCCGTCCATGAAGACCATGGTGTCCCCGACCTCGCGGGCGAACCCGATCTCATGGGTGACGACGATCATCGTCATCCCCTCGTCGGCCAGTGCCCGCATGACGTCCAGCACCTCACCCACCAGCTCGGGGTCGAGCGCAGAGGTCGGCTCGTCGAAGAGCATGAGCTTGGGGTCCATGGCCAGGGCCCGGGCGATGGCCACCCGCTGCTGCTGCCCACCCGAGAGCTGGTTCGGATAGGCGTCGACCTTGTCGGCCAGGCCCACGCGGTCGAGGAGCTGATGGGCCCGCTCCCTGGACGGTCCGGGTGGGGCCTTCTTCACCCACGTCGGACCGCAGGTGATGTTGTCGAGCACCGACATGTGCGGAAAGAGGTTGAAGCGCTGGAAGACCATGCCGATCTCGGCGCGCTTGCCGCACACTTCGCGGTCCTTCAGCTCGTGAAGCCGGTTGCCGACCTGGCGGTAGCCGACCAGCTCGCCGTCTACCGACAGCTCCCCACCGTCGATCTTCTCGAGGTGGTTGATGCACCGGAGGAAGGTGCTCTTGCCCGAACCGGAAGGGCCGATCAGGCACAGCACCTCACCCCGGCGGACGGTCATGTCGATGCCCTGGAGCACCTCGAGGCGGCCGTAGGCCTTGCGGACGCTGCCGCGCCTCCACCATGGGCACCCCGTCGGGCCGGTCCCCTGCCGGGGGTCGGCCGGAGGACGGGGCGTCAGTCATGAGGGGCCACCCATGGGACCTCGGCGAGGGCGGGCGCGGGCCGGACCCGGACATGGTGCATGCTCGCCCGCAGACGCTGCAACGGGGTGGGGGGAAGGGCCCGCGACGACCCCCGGGCGTAGTAGCGCTCCACGTAGAACTGCCCGACGGTCAGAATGGAGGTGAAGAACAGGTACCAGAGACTGGCCACCACCAGCAGGGGGACGACCTGGTAGTTGGTGTTCGAGATGTTCTGCGTGGCCTGGAACAGGTCGACCCCGGAGATCACGGACACCAGTGACGTGGTCTTCAGCATCGAGATGGTCTCGTTGCCGGTCGGCGGGATGATGATCCGCATCGCCTGGGGGAGCACGATGCGGCGCAGCGTCAGGCCCTTGGACATCCCGAGGGACGCGGCCGCCTCGGTCTGCCCCTCGTCGACCGAGATGATGCCCGCCCGGACGATCTCGGACATGTAGGCGCCCTCGTTGAGGCTGAGGCCGAGCGCGCCGGCCACGAACGAGGTGACGAGTGTGGTCGAGTTGAGGGTGACCAGTGCGGTCCCGAAGGGGACGCCGAGCGTCAGGTGGGTGTAGAGGTAGCTGATCCCGACGTACCAGAACGTGAGCTGGACCAGCACCGGGGTACCGCGGAAGAACCAGATGTAGAGCCACGCTGCGCCGGACAGCAGCCGGTTCGGGGAGAGTCGCATGATGGCGAGGACGATGCCGATCACGACGCCGGCCACCATGGCGATGACGGTGAGCTCCAAGGTGACTCTGATCCCCCGCAGGACCGGGGCGTCGAAGAGGTAGTGGCCGACCACCGTCCATTGGAACCGGCCCTCCCGGACGCCTCCCCGCTCGACGTGGGAGAAGAGCAGGGTGTTGATCAGCATCGCCACCAGGACGAGGACGACCCCGCTGGCCACCCACCGCCACGGATGGCGTACAGGGACGACCTTCATGTTCGACGGCCCCCCCGGCCCCTCGGGCCGTTGCCCGGGGGGCGACGGGGACCTCGGTTCCGACATCGGCGGTACGTCGCTCGCCGACACCGCTCCTTAGCTGGTGGCGCCGTTGATGGTGGCGGTCGGGATCGCTCCGGCCTGCACGCCCCACTTGGTCAGGATCTGGTTGTAGACGCCGTTGGCGATCAGGGCGTTGACCGCAGCCTGGACCGGGGGAGCCATCCCGTTGCCCTTGGGCAGCGCCAGGCCGTACGGGGCCAGGTTGAACGGGGCGCCGCTGTTCTGGAACACGCCGTTGGACGTGGCCACGATGTAGGCGGCCACCGGGGAGTCGGCGAACCCGACGTCGGCCCGCCCGCTCGACACGGCGAGGTTGGCCTCGCTCTGGGTGTCGAAGGTCAGCACGTTGACCGCGCCCTTGCCGGTGGCCTTGCACTTGGCCGCCTGCGTCTTGGCGTCAGCCTCCTCGGTGGTGCCGCTCTCGACGGCGACCGAGTGGCCGCAGAGCGACACCAGCCCGTCGAACTGGGTCCCACCGGTCTTCACGTAGAAGGACTCACCGGCCGAGAAGTAGTCGACGAAGTCGACGACCTTCTGGCGGGCGAGCGTATCGGTGAACGACGATGCCCCCATGCCGTACTTGCCGGCGACGATGCCGGGGATGATGGTGTCGAACGTGGCGTTGACCAACTTGGCCTTCAGACCCATGGTCTGGGTGATGGCGTTGGCCAGGTCGGCATCCATGCCCACGATGGTCGACCCGTCGGGGGCGATGAACTCGTTCGGCGGGTAGGTGGCGTCCATGGCCACGGTTAGGGTCCCGGCGGACCGGACAGCGGCCGGGACCGTGGCGGAAATGGTGGAGTTGGCGGCCTGGGTCGGGATCACCGTCGTCGGGATCGGAGGTGCCGTCGTCGTCGTGGTGGCCGCCGGCGCCGTCGTGGTGGTCGAGGTACTGGAGTTGCTCGAACAGGCCGTGGCGACCAGCGCCAACGTCCCGAGTGCGATGGCCGCCGCCGTCTTCCTCATCCCGCTCGTCGTCCTTCGCACCGGTGAACCTCCACGTTCGTCCTGGTTGGGCGGCTCAAGTGTGCCACGCCCGCCGGTGCGGGGCGAAACCTCGCCCGGGCGCGGATCCACCGGCCGTCGTGGTGACCGGCCGGTGGATCCGCGCACTTCCCCGGTGGTGATCCCGCGATGACGCGGGGGCGGGTCAGCCCGAGACCGTCGCCGGTTCTCGCCCCGTGGGTTCGACCTGCGGGGGGCTTCCCGAAGTTCCGCTTCCACCCCGTCCCTCGACCTCGCTGTAGTGGTTGCGCCAGATGAGCCGGTAGACACGGGTCCACCGGGGGATCGAGCGCAGTCCCGGGATGAACGGCACCAGGGCCAAGATGGCGGTCAGCACGATCATCGTGGCGAACACCTCGAGGTCCCCGTTGGTGGAGTTGTTGGCCGGGGGCACCTGGTACCAGAGCGTGTAGAGCCACAGCCACGCCTGGCCCGGCCACTGGCCCGTCTCGTTCATCATTCCCCACTGGTCGCCAGCCAGGTGGTCGTTGGAGGCCAGGTTGGCGAGATACTGACCGTCGGCGATGAACAGGAGCGGCTTGGTGTAGTCGGTCCCGTAGAACTGCCGGGAGGCGAGGAGGGCCCCGTCGAGTGCACCGCTTCGGGCCATGGAGGTCAGGGCCGTCACGATGGTGCCGACCGGGCCGTAGTCACCGGCCGGCACGACCAGTTTGCCGTCCGTGAAGGTGGCGTTCGCCACAGCCTTCTCGTAGGCGGCCGTCCATGCCGCCTGCTGGGTGGCGGACGCCGACTTGTATTCGGCCACCGCCGCCTGGACCTCGGGGTCGTTCGGCAGCGTGCTGAGCGGCGCGAGTACGAAGTCGTTGGCGGTGTCGATCGGGTGGTGGACGCCCAACCAGTGTTCGGGGGTGAGCGCGCCGATCGACTGGGCGGTGCCGTTCTCGTTGTACGGCGGACCGTAGCCGGCGGTGGCGCTGGTGCCGTCGAGCTCGGTGATGGCGGTCTGGGCGAAGTCGACCGGATTGGCCGTCGACCACGACCGGACCGTCACCGGCTTGTCGTCCGGCGAGCCGAACACCACGGCCAATCCGGTGACCAGAATGGCCACGACGACGAGGGCGATCAGGAACTCCTTGACGATGTCGTAGGGCTCGTAGCGGCCCTTCCAGACGACGGCGTCCCGGTCCTGGACGAACTTCTTCGGCTTCTTGTGGGTGTCGGCGCTCATGCCTGCACCTCCGCTCCGGTCGCGTCCACCGGCTCACCGCCGGGAGTCTCGTTCTTGGCCGCGAAGGGCGTCACGACACCCCGCAGCCGGACCATCAGGACGTGGAGCCCCACCAGCGCCACCACGCACAGGGGCAGCAGCACGATGTGCCACATGATCATCTGGCCGAAGTTGGTCACGTTGAAGATGGCGCCCGCACCGGTCGAATTGATGCCGTCCTTGGCCTGGGTGCTGATCCACTGGGAGTCGAAGTTCTGCTGGGACAGGTAGCCGGTGAAGGCCGCCCCGACCGATACGAGGAAGACGACCACGCCGGAGATCCATGTCGCCTTGCGCTTCCCCCGCCAGGCGGCCATGAAGAACTTGCCCCACAGGTGGATGACCATGGCGAACATGAAGATCTCGACGGACCACAGGTGCAGTGAGTTGACGAACAGGCCCGTCGACGACACGTGCCACCAGTTGGGTCCGAAGATGGCGAGGACGAACCCGGTGGCGATGACCACGCAGAGGGCGGAGATGGTGACCACGCCGAACACGTAGATCCAGGAGGCCACGTAGGCCGGCTGGCGGTCGGGGAGCATCCGTTGCGGCGGGAGCGCCTCGACGGCGGCCGTCCGGAGCTTGGCCGTCCACTGGTCGGCGTCCTCCGGTCGGTCGGCGGCCTTGTCGAGGTCGGCTTGGTCGGCCCGTGGGGCCTTCGGGTCGGCGATGGTCATCGGTCCCCTTCCTTGCTCTTGTGCGTCTTGAAGGGGATCAGGATGGCGGCGAGGAACACGATGACCATCAAGATGATGACGATCAGGTTCCCGTACGACATCTGGATGAAGCCCCAGTGGATGTAGTTGCCGGGCTTGTTCAGGTCGACCAAGGCTCCGAACAATGTGCCGAAGACGAGTACGAGTGCTTGCATGTGTTGACCTCCTGGGTTGAGGTTACGAATGCCCGGCTCCGTCACGTAGGGCCAAAAGTCCCATGCACGCCACCTGATCCCGTGGTCCGGACGAGGGAACCAGATCCTGACCATCTGGTCGAGCGATCGGCGCGGCGCGGGTGGGGTCCGCTGGCCGACACACCCGGTGGGTAGGTTGGGCCGGTGACGATCCCCGGACCGGAGGCCCTCGGCCGAAGTGTGGTGGTGGGTCCCGGCGGCCCGGTCCCCGGACCCTGGGTGGGCGCCCCGCGGGTGGTGGTGGGACCGGAGGCCATCAGCGACCCGGGCACGGTGGTGGCCGAGCTGCACGGGGCCTGGCTGGCTCGGCGCCCCGTGGTCGTCGAGCTGGGCGTCGACGCAGCCGAGCTGCGTGAGCCCGAGCTCCACGACGGGCCGGTGTACGCCCTGTCGCCCGGCTTCACGTTCTGGAGGGAGCGCCTGGCCTTCCTGGTGTGGGCCAATGCCTATGACGCCCGGGACGGCGCGCCGGTCTGGTGGCACGGCCGGCGGGCGGCACGGCGCCTGGCGGCCGACGCCGTCACCGAGGGTGGCCCGGCCGACCTGGTCGGACCCGACGGGAGTCCGTGGTGGGTGGATGGCGGTCCACCCGATCTCCCCGGTCCGCTCGACGGGTCCGGTGTGGTCCACCGGTGGAGCGCCGAGTCGGGGCGCCTCCTGGCGTCGGTCGAGCGGCACCCCGACGCCGACCTCGCACCGGACCAGCTGGATGCCGTCGACCACCCCTCGGGACCGGCCCGGGTGATCGCCCCCGCCGGGTCGGGCAAGACGCGCGTGCTCACCGAGCGTCTGCGTCTCGTGATCCGCCGGGGCACCCACCCGGGGGTGGTCACCGCGCTCGCCTACAACACGCGTGCCGCCGACGAGCTGCGCCAGCGGGTCGGTGAACTCCTGGGTCCCGACGGACCCCACGTACGAACCCTCAACAGCCTGGCCCTGTGGATCTGCAACAGTTTCGGACCGGCCGGTCCGCTGCGGGTCCTCGACGAGATGGGTGCGCGCGACCTGGTGGGCGAGCTGTTCGAGGTGAAGCGGCAGGCCAATACGGACACCACGGCGCCGTTCCTGGCCGCACTCTCGCTCGTGCGCCTCGGCCTGGTGACCCCGGATGCGGCCGAGGAGGCGTACCCGGACGCGTCGGGGCTGGCCGGGGGCTTCGCCACCTACCGGGCGGTGCTGGCCGAGCGCGGCCAGGTGGACTTCGACGAGCAGATCTACCGGGCCATCGAGATCCTGGTGACGGACCCGACGGCGCGTGCCGCCGCCCAGGAGCGGTGCCGGCGCATGCTGGTCGACGAGTTCCAGGACCTGACCCCGGCCCACCTCCTCCTCATCCGCCTCCTGGTGGCGCCCGGCTTCGACTGCTTCGGTGTCGGTGACGACGACCAGGTCATCTACGGCTATTCGGGGGCCACGCCCGAATTCCTCGTCGACTTCGACCGGTACTTCCCCGGTGCGGCCGATCACCCGTTGGAGGTCAACTACCGGTGCCCGCCCGCGGTCGTGGACGCTGCCCGCCACCTGCTCTCCTACAACCATGAGCGGGTGGCGAAGACCATCCGCAGCGCCGAGTGTCGCACCGACGCCGTGCCCGACCCCGGTGGGGTCCTGGCCGGCGGTGGGCCGGTGGTGGTCGAGACGGCCGCCGCCGACGCCCTGGCCGGGCGGGCCGTCGACGTCATCGGGGCCTGGCGCACCGGGGGGGTCGACCCGACCGACATCGCCGTCCTCGCCCGGGTGAACGCCGCCCTCCTCCCGATCCAGGTCGCCTGCATGGAGTCCGACGTACCCTGTTCGGCACCGCTCACCACCCAGGTCCTGGCCCGCACCGGGATCCGGACCGCCTTCGCCTACCTGCGCATCGGCAGCGACCCAGGCGCCATCCGTCGCGAGGACATCCGGGACACGATCCGCCGGCCGTCCCGCGGCATCGCCCCGATGGTGGTCGACATGGTCACGAAGAGCCGCACGACGTCGATCGCCGACATACGGAGGCTGGCCGGCCGACTGTCCGGTCGGGACGTGCCCAAGCTCCGGGCGTACGCCGACGACCTCGAGGTGGTCGCCGAGGCAGCGGGCCGGTCGACGGCCGACGCGCTGGCCGCCGTCCGGGTCGGGATCGGCCTCGACGCGACGCTGGACACGCTGGACGCCTCCCGGGCCGGCGCCGACCGGTCCACCCACGCCGACGACCTCTCCGCCCTGGAGCCCCTCGCCTCCTTCCACCCGGAGGCCGCCACGTTCGCCCACTGGCTGCGGGAGGTGCTCAGCCGCCCGGCGGCCGAGGGGCCCGTGGTGGAGCTGTCCACGGTCCACCGGATCAAGGGCAAGGAGTGGGGCCATGTCCTCGTGGTCGGCGCTTCGGCCGGGCTCTTCCCGCACCGGCTGAGCGACGACATCGAGGGGGAACGTCGTGTCTTCCACGTGGCGCTTACCCGGGCCGGCATCCAGGTGGTGGTGCTGGCCGACCGCGACGCACCGTCCCCGTTCCTGGGGGAGCTCGACGGGACTGCGCCCCACGTGGCCGCCGGCCGCACGGCCGCGGCGACAGGCACGCCCGCACGTCAGGGCCGGGGCCGGGCGGCGGAGCGACGTGCGGAGGGGCGCGACGGGGCCACGGCGACGGGGCCGGGCGAGGCGGCACTGCGGGCGTGGCGGTCGTCGATCGCACGTGCCGACGGGGTACCCGCCTACGTGGTGCTCAACGACAAGGAGCTGGTGGGGATCGCCGAGCGCGACCCGGACAGCCTGGCGGACCTGAGCCGGTGCAAGGGCATGGGGCCGATCCGGCTCGAGCGGTGGGGCGACGAGATCCTCGCCGTGCTCGACGGGGCACGCGGCCCGGCCGAGGCCTGACCGGGGCATCCCGCCGAGCCCGGGCCTACTGTGGCCGAGGGCCGTCGACGAGCCGGCGGCCGACCACCAGGAGGTGCACCGTGGAACTCGGTATCCATTTCGCCAACTTCAGTCTCCCCGGTGGCCCCGGGGCCATCGGCCCGATCCTGTCGGGCACGGCCCGTGCCGCCGAGGATGCCGGCTGCACGACGTTCACCCTGATGGACCACTACTTCCAGATGGAGGAGTTCGCCGACCGCCACGAGCCGATGCTCGAGGGCTACACGGGGCTGGGGTTCCTGGCCGGCCGGACGGAGCGGCTGCGCCTGGGTCTCCTGGTCACCGGCGTCACCTACCGCCACCCCGGCCTGCTGGCCAAGATCGTGACCACCCTCGACGTGGTGTCGGGCGGCCGGGCCCAGCTCGGGATCGGCGCCGCCTGGTACGAGCGCGAGCACCTCGGGCTCGGGGTGCCGTTCCCGCCGCTGTCCGAGCGGTTCGAGCGGCTCGAGGAGACGCTGCAGATCTGCCACCAGATGTGGAGCGACGACGACGGACCCTACGAGGGCACCCACTACCGGCTGGCCGAGACCATCTGTTCGCCGGCACCGGTGAGCAGCCCCCGCCCCCGGATCCTCGTCGGTGGCAGTGGCGAGCAGAAGACCCTGCGGCTGGTCGCCCGCTACGCCGACGCCTGCAACCTCTTCGCCACGGAGCCGGCCGTGGTGGCCCACAAGCTCGACGTCCTGGAGCGGCACTGCGCCGATGCCGACCGGGACCCGGCCGCGATCCAGCGCACCGTCCTGGCCATGGCCGATCCACTGGCCGATGTCGACGGGTTCCTCGGCACGATGGAGCAGTACGCGTCGCTCGGGGTCGACCTGGTCGAGGTCGTGCCGCTGGTGGAGGACCCGGTGGCGTGGGCCGCCCAACTGGGCGAGCGGGTGGTCCCGCGCCTGGCCGAGCTGGGCGGCTGAGGCCGGCGGACCCGGGCCCCGGTCCGGGCTCAGGCGGGACGGAAGCGCAGGGGCAGGTGGGCCGGGCCCCAGATGCCGAAGGTGGTGGGCTTCCATCCGACGGGGCCGTCGGTGGCCAGCGCCGGCATCCGGCGGGCGAGCAGGCTCAGTGCCTCCTGCAGCTCGGCGCGGGCGAGGGCCGCACCCATGCAGTGATGGATCCCCGAGCCGAACGTCATCTGCTGGACGCCACGCTCGCGTGTGATGTCGAAGGTCTCGGGCGTGTCGTAGGCACCGGGGTCACGGTTGGCGGCGGCCAGGAACACCGAGACCAGCGTGCCGCGGGGGAACAGGACGTCGTGGAAGACGATGTCCTCGGGGGCGAAGCGGACCGTGCCCCGGACGGCGCCGAGGTAGCGCATAGCCTCTTCGACCGCACGCGGTGCCAGTTCGGGCCGTTCGCCCAGGAGGTCCCACTGGTCCGGGAACTCGGCGAACAGCGCCAGCGCGCAGGCCAGCTGGTTGCGCGTGGTGTCGGTACCGGCCATGAGCACGGCCACGGCGAGGGAGACGAGCTCGTCGGTCGACAGGCGGTCGCCGGCCTCCTCGACGGCGATGAGGTCGCTCAGGAGGTCCGTGCCCGGCGTCGCCCGCCGTGTGTCGATCAGGGCGACCAGATACGCCTCCAGCTCGGCGTCGGCCGCCTCGATCAACGGCAGGTCCTCGGCCAGGTTCTGGTTGAAGATCCGGAAGATGTCCGTCGCCCACGCCGAGAACTTCCGCCAGTCCTCGTTCGGGGCGCCCAGCAGCTCACAGATGATGGGGATCGGGTAGGGCTCGCACAGGTCCGCCACCACCTCACAGCGGCCGGATGCGTGGAAGCCGTCGACCAGCCCTCCCACCACCTCGCACATGAACGGGCGCAGCCGGTCGGCGGCCTGGGGGGTGAACGCCGGTGCCACCAGCCGTCGGAGGCGGGCGTGGTCCTCGCCCTCCATCGCCAGGATCGACTGGCGGCGTTCCTTGCCGTCGGTCTCGGGCTCCAGCCCGTTCATCTGGCGCAGGAGCGAGAGCGCATTGTGGAACCGGCGGTCGCGCAGCAGCGACACGCAGTCGTCGTGCCTGCTGATGGCGAAGCCGAGCGGCGTCCGTGCCAGCCAGTGGCGCTCCCGTGCCTCGGCCATCACGGCGAGCGCCTCGTGGCGTTCCATCCCGTTCGTGTCGACGAGCGGAAGGTCGAGTTCGTGGACTGACGTCACCATCGGGTGCTCTCCCGTCGAGGTACGGACGGGGCCAAGCTATCCCGGGCGCAGGGGCGCTACCCGTCGTTAGTGTGCCGGGCATGGAGCCCACCGACGCCGCCATCGCCATCGCCGGCCCCCTGGGAGTGGTGGCGGGCGCCACCTTCTACTTCTCCCCGCAGTCGACCGCCCGGGCCGAGGCGATCGGGATCGACGCGGTCACCCTCTACGCCGCCGGTCGGGGCGCGGTGCTCGGCGAGGCGACCACGGCCGAGGTGGACGACACGTTCTTCTTCTTCAGACCGGGCATGATCGCCGGACTGGTCGAGGCCGGGCGCCGGACCGCCACGGTGCCGGTCCTCCTTGCCGCCCATCTGGCGGCGGCCGACGACTTCGCCCTCGCCACGTTCGGCACCATCGGCGGCGGGGTGCTGCGCGGGTTCGACTCGGTCGCGGCCACCGTGGTGGTCGGACTCCCCACCGGCGTCTGGCCACTGGTCGACGGCTACCGCGCCGCCCCTGTACCCGACGAGCCGATGGCGTCGGCGTTCCGTCGGGCGATCCTGCTGCGCGAGCTCCGGGGTGGGGTGCACCGCGAGGCGGTCGCCGGCGCCGGCCTGAGTGCCGCGGTGGCCTGCCAGCTCGACCGTGGTGACGACTACTTCCTCCTCCACGGCTACGGCGACGAGCACAGGGTGGCCGACACGCCGGACGTGCGGGCGGCGAAGGCCGCCGCCGAGGAGGCAACGAACACACGGATGGGGGAGTTGCTCGCCGTCCTCGACGGACCCGGACTCGACGCCCTGGTGGCGGGTGCGGTGGCCATGGACGAGGCCTGGCGGGCGCCGGTGCCGATCAGCTGAGCGACCGTGCCCCCGGTGTGGTCGAACCGGGGAAGGCGACGAACCGGTCGGCCGTCGGCGCCGCCTCGCCGTCCCACCGGTAGGCGACCAGGGAGCAGCCGTCGTGTGCGGCGCTGTAGTCGACGCACACGGCGTGCGCCGCGGCGGGCGCCGGTGTCCCGGTGAACCAGTAGTGCCCGAAGAAGACGGGGACGTCGTCCCCGTACCGGTAGGCGTCCGCCTCGGCCGAGCGGACGTCGGGCAGGCCGGGGTGGGGCCTTCCGCCCGGGGTCCGGGAGCCGGGGGGGGATCATGGCGACCTGGCGCTCGGTGCCGGCGGCGTCGTCCCACCAGCGCAGGCGCGCCGCGTGCCGGACGGTGCCCTCGGGATCGATCCACGTCAGTTCGGGGGGCAGCCGCAGCTCGGGGCCCTTCAGGACGACCTCGACGGCGTCGAACGCCTCGGTGCCGCGGGTGTTGGCCTCGACGACGAAGGCGTCGGTGAGGGGCGCCCCGGGCGTCACCCACTTGTCGAGGACGGCGAGCGACGCGGGGTGCCAGCAGGCGTGGGTCACGCGCAGCCCGTCGAGGTCCAGGCGGAGGGGCAGTGTGCGGAACCACGCGAGGTGGGCGCGGTGGAGCTCGGATCCCTCGACGACCTGGTCCAGGTACCGCTGGTGCTGGCGGGTGTTGTGGGCGCCGTGACGTCCCCGGTGGGTCCGGGCGAAGTCGCCGGGAACGCCCGGATCGGGGGTGGCGTAGGAGATGGCGTTGAATTCCGTGGTTGCCCAGGACCATGAGGGCGGAGCCGGACTCGTGCATGGCCCGCACGATGCGGACGACCTCGACCTGTTCGTCCCCCCGGTCCATGAGGTCACCGACGAAGACGGCCCGTCGGACGGGGTGGCGGTGGGCGCCGTCCACGACCTCGTAGCCGAGCAGGTCCAGAAGTCCCACCAGCTTGTCGGCACTGCCGTGGATGTCGCCGATGACGTCGTAGCCGGCCATCCGTTCCGCTTCCCTCCGTCGTCGTGTCGTGGGCGGGCCCGTCGGGACCCGGTTCCGGGTAGGTGCGTCGCCGGTGCCGGCCGGATCCACGGTGACCCGTGGGAACGGCCGCCTGCCCCGGTCGCCACCGCCATTCTACGGAGCGGTGACGACGTCCGAACCGCTGTTATACATGTAATCCGTGTCAAGCCGACCGCTCCGGCCGACGCGGCGGGCCAGGGCCACGGGGGACGAATCACACGTATGTAGTTCAAAGTGGAAGGCTGAATTGTCGTCAATAGGACGACCCTTTCGGTGCAGACGCACCGAGCCTTCCGCGGTGAACAGGGCGGATATGACGCCGAGCGTCGGGTGGCGGCCGCCGACGGCCGGGAATTCCATCGATCCGGCCCTCCGCATTTAACTGTTACACCCCTTCCGTACGGTGACTGATATGGGAGCGAACGACGTGGACGTGCGGTTGTGGACCGGGAGGAGCATCCGGCTCCGGGCCATCGACCAGTGGCTGGTGTACGAGGGGCTGTTCGACGGCGTCCCGACCAGGAGCAGCAACGCGCAGCTGGTGGCGAGCGTCGTGGACGAGGCATCGGCGGACGGCCGGGGGGTCGTCCTGGTCCCGCCGGTCGAGACCCCGATCCCCGACCTCGGCGGTGCGGGTCCCACCGAGGCGTGCCTCCTGCCCCGGACAGCAGTGCGGGCCCGGTTCGACTCGCCCGACCCGGTGTCCGAGGGGGGCGACTACTCGGAGCTGGTCGTGGTGTGGTTCCAGGATCCGTGGGCCCTTCCGGTGGACGCCGGAGTGCTGGACCGGCTCCACGCCCTTGACTGGGACGTCCATGCCCGGGACATGCTCCGGCTGTCCGGCGAGACCGGCGATCCCGGGTGGTGATCCGGCACGCCGGGCGGCCCGGGCCCTCCCGACGACGGTGCGGCCGACAGGCCGTCCGTCCGGCTGGCTCAGTGGTCGATGAGCCGCAGTGCGAGCCGCCGGCCACGGCCCTGGCCAATGGCCAGGGCGATCCACAGCCGGAACAGGCTGTCGATCAGCTGCTCCTGGTCGGCGCCGACGTAGACCGGGCGCAGGCCGACATCGGCCACGATGGTCTCGACCGTGGCACGGTCGCCCTCGGGCGCGCTGAAGAAGAGGTCGGCGGGACCGTCGGCGAACTGCGGTTCGGCCATGTTCTCGCCCCCGAGGGTGTTGAACGCACGGGCGTACCGGACGTCGGCGGGGAGGTCGGCCCGGCTGTTGGCCACGGGCTCCCCCATGCGGTTCGTGGCATCGATCACCAGCGCGCCGGCGAGCCTGTCGCCGTGATCGGCCGCCAGTCCGGCCAGGGCGGGACCGGGGACGGCCAGGATCACGGCGTCGGTGCCCTCGAGCGCGTCACCCAGGGCCAGCACGGTCGCCGGGGACCCGTCGGCGACGGCATCGGCGTCGGGGTGGCGCGAGCCGAAGCGCACGTCGTGCCCGGCCCGGGCCAGGGCGTTCCCGAGGATCCCTCCGATGCACCCTGTTCCGATGACGGCGATCTGCATGGTCATGTTCCTCCGGTGTCGTGGTCCCCGACCGCTGAGCGGATCAGGCCGAGTCCCTCCTGGCAGTGGGGGCCACCCCAGTGCTCGACGATCTTGCCGTCGCGCATCCGCACGATCCCGGTCCCGTTGATGGTGACCTCCTCACCCGACGGCGGAACGTCGTAGAACGCCGTCCCGGTGTGGTGTCCGTGGACGGTCCAGTTCGACACGATGATGTCGTCCGACTCGACCACCAGGTTCACGGTGAAGGCCATGTCGGGGAAGGCCGACCGGGCCATGTCCCACCACTTCTGCTCCTCGCCGCGCACGTCCTCGCCGACCCTGCCCGGCGTGACCCGCTCGGTCACGTGGCTGTGGAACTCGGGGGCCCAGAAGCCGTAGACGGCCTCGGTGTCGCCCGCCTCCATGGCGGCGCTGTACTGGGCCAGTATCCGAAGGTTGTCCGACATGGTCGCTGCCCTCCTCGTTCGCTCCCCGGCACCCTAGCGAGGGTCCGACACGGTGGCACGGCCGATCCCCGGGTTCAGGCGGTGACGTCCTCGACGTACTCGTCGGAGGAGGCCAGCTCCTCGAACTCCTCGGTGACCCACCGGTCGCGCTCCTCTTCGTCGCGGACCGCGGACGACCGGCGCCAGCGCCCGACGAGCAGGAAGATGGTCGGCAGGAACAGCAGCTCTCCGGCCACGCACACGTACCACCAGCGCTGCCACTGCTCGGGAGCTGCCGCCCGTGCGGCCAGGACCTCGCGTCCGTGGGTGGCGAGGAACTCCCGGTCGGCCACCGGGATCTTGGACGCGGCGATGAGGTCAGCGGTCGCCACCGCCAACGGGACGCCGGCGGCCCTCGAGATCTGGGTGATGGCGGCGACCTCGGCCCGGCGGTCCGACCGGTCCGCCTGCAGCTCGGCCAGGGTCGCCGGCTGCACGAGCTTGAGCGTGGCGATCTGCGCCGAGTACTCGGCCTGGAGCACCGAGGCCTGGGGCCCGTAGTCGGCGACGGGGGTGGCCGAGGGCACGACGAAGGGGACGATGAGGAAGGATGCGGCGGCCACCAGTCGGAGGATCCAGCCCCAGATGGCCAGGCCGGTGGCGACGAGTGCCGGGTTCCGGCTCTCGAGGGTCTCGGTGTAGGCCGCCATCCACGGGGCGTAGGCGACGCCACGGGACGCCGACATCACCATGATGACGACGACGAACGTGTCGTAGGAGGTGTGGGGGTGGGTGGCCAACGAGGCGAACACGACCCCCATGGCCACGGCGACGATCCCCCCGAGCATCATGAACGGCTTGCGCACCTTCATCCGGTCCGAGACGATGCCGACGACGACCACGGCCACGGCGTCGGCCGACCAGAACCAGTTGCCCAGGCCGTTGGCCTCGGACTGGGAGAAGCCGAACACCGACACGAAGTAGATGACGAAGAAGCCCACGGCGGCCAGGTAGATCAGCAGGAAGAGGCTGACCCCGAGCGCGGGGACGACGGTGTTGGTGCCCAACATCTGGCGGAACGGGCGTTCGAGGGCGCGCTCCACGTCTATGCCGCGGGACCGGACCTGCGCCAGCACCCGCTCACGCAGCGACGACATGATCTGGTCGCGGAGCCCCGGGGTCAGCTCACGCAGGAAGAGCAGGGCCACCACGAACACGACGAGGCCGACGGTCCCGGCGATGCGGAACTGGTCCTGCCAGGCGTGGAGGTGATCGAGCGTCTGGGAGGCCACGAGGGAGACGACCAGGCTGCCGAGCACGGGCCCGAGGGTCCAGAACCCCATCGCCGCCCCCCGCCGCTGCTGGGGGGAGAAGTCGCGCACCAGGGCCGGTGTGGCCACCAGCACCATGCCCTCGAAGAACCCCACCACCGAGATGGCCAGGGCGTAGCTCCACTTGGTGTGGGCCGCCGGCACCCCGAAGAGGGTGACGAGACCGACGGCCAGGAGGCCGACCACGACCATGTTGGCCCGGCCGAAGCGGTCGGCGATCGACGCGATGAGCGACGAGACGGCCCCGGCCACGCTGCTGACCACGACGACGGTCAGGTAGAAGCGGAACGACATCTGGAAGTAGGCCAGGATCGACGAGGACACCGCCCCGGCCACGTACTGCTGGTAGTACATCACGACACTGCTCAGGACCACGAGGGCCATCAGCAGGTACCGCGTGCGGGTCGGTGGGTAGTCGGCGAGCTCGCGGCGCCACAGACGCTGCACGCCCACCGGGGTGGCCCGGCCGGGCGTGGCCGTCCCCGTGGGGAGCGCCACCGGACCGGTCATGCGAAGGCCGCGATCACGAGGGAGACGGAGCGCAGGAGCTCGGTCCGCAGGTACGTCGGATCACCGGACCGGACCACCCAGTCGATGATGACGCCCATGCCGAGCCGCACAGAGGACGTGGCGGCAAAGACCGGGTCCACGTCGGCGCGGAGCTCGCCGTCCTCCACGGCCTCCTGGAAGGCGCGCTCGAGCTCGACCTGGCGACGATGGAAGAGGAGCGGGGGCTCGGATCCAGCCGCCACCAGTGCGCCGGAGGCCAACAGTGCGTGGAGCAGGTCGCGTTCGTGGTCGAGGATGTCGGCGAACAGCTCGACGATGGCGGTGGCCCGGAACAGTCCCCGCGAGCCGAGCGCGGCCACCCCGGCGTCGAAGCGGTCGACGGCCGAGTCCATGAGGGCGGCGATCACGTCGTGGCGCCCGCCGACCAGGGCGTAGATGGTCGGGACGCTCACTGCGGACTCCTCGGCCAGCGAACGCATGGTCAACGCCTGCACCCCGTCGTGGGCGATGAGGTCGTGGGCACCCTGGAGGATCTGCTGGCGCCGTCGGCGCTTGTTGGCGTTCCGGAGATCTTGCACCGGTGCAGGTTATTGCACACGTGCAAGATTTGCCGGGGGAGCCGTCCACCGGGCCGGCGCCGGGGACGATGGCGGTGCAGGCGGTGTCGCAGACCGTGACCCGGTCAGGTCGACGATGGGGGCGGGGGACGGCCGACGACGGGTGCACCCGACCTTGGTTCGTGGTCGGGCGAACGCTATGGGAGAGGCCGACAAATGGTGAATCAGGGGCTGAACAGGGTGTCTATCTCGAACGCTCTCGATTACCTATGCAAACACTGCGTGAACTCGGAGAGGGGGTCACCAGGCAGAACGTCCCGTCGGAAAGGACGCGGAATTGGAGCGGCCCATTGTCGATTGCGGAGCAGGTTGACATCGGCTAAGACGTGATCGAGTCACTAGGCGAGGCGGCCTGTAGCGCACGCGGCGCGGGGAACCACTCCAGCATGCGGACGATCTGCCCGGGTGGGAAGGCGCGGTGGGAACATGGTGGCAGGCCCGGAGTCGCGGGACGGTGGGACGGCAGGTGTTGCGGACGGGAGCGACGGGCGGCGACAGGGTGGCGCGGTGCGCTTGGTCGTCAAAGTGGTCCTCGGCCTCACCTTCGGGGTCGTGCTGGCGGCCGTAGGTCTCCTGATCGCCCACGGGACGTCAGGGGCGACCCCCTCGTGCAACAACTGGGTCGGTCCCGCCGGTGGCGACTACGCGACCGCCGCCAACTGGTCGAGCGGCACCGTCCCGGGTACCGGTGGACTGAACGGCTGGATCTGTTCCACCTCGGGATCGAGCATCGTGCTGGACAGCTCGGTGCCCTCCATCCAGGGAGGGGTCATCGGCGGCTCGCTGACCATCCAGTCGAGCGGATCGCTCACATTGACCGACACGACCGACCAGTCGTCGATCAAGACGCTTGCGGTCACGGGCGGGTCACTCACCACGTCGTCGAACGTGACGCTGACAGGAGCTGGTGGGTCCGCGAGCTCGTGGACGTCGGGGTCGATCTCGGGAACGGGGACGATCACCGTGGCGTCAGGGGCGCAGCTCACCAGCTCGATCGCAGCCAGCTCCTACGAGTACCTGTACGCCCCCATCGTCGTCGATGGAACCTTCTCGCTGTCGACGGCGACCACGAACGCCGGGTACCTGTACCTCGACGCGTGCTCGGGAGGCTCGGTCACCGTTGCCTCGGGCGGCGCCTTCGACCTGACCAGTGACGACAACCCGAGTGCGGGGCAGACCATCACCGGTTGCGGGAACTCGTCCGCATCGGCCATCACGGTGCAGAACGGGGGCTCACTTTCGAAGACCGGCGGGTCTGGCACCTCGATCATCACCAACGTGGTGACAACGGTCCAGGGCACGCTCAGCGCGTCCTCGGGTGCCCTGGCCGACTCGTACCTGACCGTCGAACAGGGCGCCAACCTGGTCGGCAACGTGATGCCCTCGGGGACCGCGGCCACCGTGAGCGGAAATGTGACCTTGGCGGCCAACTGGTCGTTGTCCGGCGGCTCACTCACGGTGGGCAGTGGAAGCACTCTCGACGTGACCGGGACGCTGACGTGGTCGGCCGGATACATCGACGGCCCGGGACAAGTGACGGTGGGATCGGGTGGTCACCTCACCAGCTCGATCGCAGCCAGCTCCTACGAGTACCTGTACGCCCCCATCGTCGTCGATGGAACCTTCTCGCTGTCGACGGCGACCACGAACGCCGGGTACCTGTACCTCGACGCGTGCTCGGGAGGCTCGGTCACCGTTGCCTCGGGCGGCGCCTTCGACCTGACCAGTGACGACAACCCGAGTGCGGGGCAGACCATCACCGGTTGCGGGAACTCGTCCGCATCGGCCATCACGGTGCAGAACGGGGGCTCACTTTCGAAGACCGGCGGGTCTGGCACCTCGACCATCACCAACGTGGTGACAACGGTCCAGGGCACGCTCAGCGCGTCCCTCGGGTGCCCTGGCCGACTCGTACCTGACCGTCGAACAGGGCGCCAACCTGGTCGGCAACGTGATGCCCTCGGGGACCGCGGCCACCGTGAGCGGAAATGTGACCTTGGCGGCCAACTGGTCGTTGTCCGGCGGCTCACTCACGGTGGGCAGTGGAAGCACTCTCGACGTGACCGGGACGCTGACGTGGTCGGCCGGATACATCGACGGCCCGGGACAAGTGACGGTGGGATCGGGTGGTCACCTCACCAGCTCGATCGCAGCCAGCTCCTACGAGTACCTGTACGCCCCCATCGTCGTCGATGGAACCTTCTCCCTGTCGACGGCGACCACGAACGCCCAGTACCTGTACCTCGACGCGTGCTCGGGAGGCTCGGTCACCGTTGCCTCGGGCGGCGCCTTCGACCTGACCAGTGACGACAACCCGAGTGCGGGGCAGACCATCACCGGTTGCGGGAACTCGTCCGCATCGGCCATCACGGTGCAGAACGGGGGCTCACTTTCGAAGACCGGCGGGTCTGGCACCTCGATCATCACCAACGTGGTGACAACGGTCCAGGGCACGCTCGAGCGCGTCCCTCGGTGCCCTGGCCGACCCGAACCTGACCATCGGGCAAGGTGCGAATCTCGTGGGCGATGTCCTGCCCCCGTCCACGACGGCAACGCTCAGCGGAAATGTCACCATCGCCAGTGGTGAGAACTGGCAGTGGAGCGGAGCAACTATCGAGGGCTCCGGCACGCTGACCGTCGCCTCGGGAGCGCACCTGACCGCTTCGCTCGCAGCTGACTCCATCGCCTTTCTCTACGTTCCGGTCGTCGTCGATGGAACCTTCTCGTTGTCGACGGCAGCGACCAGTAGCTACTACGAGTACCTCTACGTCTTCGGGTGCTCGGGTGGATCGATCACCGTCGGCTCGGGCGGTGCGTTCGACCTCACCTCCGACGACAGTGCCGACGGCTACCAGATGGTCCAAGGCTGCACGACGGCGGGTACCTCACCGATCACCGTGCAGGCGGGTGGCACCCTAGCCAAGACCGGCGGCACCGGGACCTCCACCATCAGTGGAGTCGCGACCCTGGTCCAGGGCACGCTGAGCGCCACGTCGGGCACACTGGCCGATTCAGTTCTGACCATCGGGCAAGGTGCGAATCTCGTGGGCGATGTCCTGCCCCCGTCCACGACGGCAACGCTCAGCGGAAATGTCACCATCGCCAGTGGTGAGAACTGGCAGTGGAGCGGAGCAAACTATCGAGGGCTCCGGCACGCTGACCGTCGCCTCGGGAGCGCACCTCACCGCTTCGCTCGCAGCTGACTCCATCGCCTATCTCTACGTTCCGGTCGTCGTCGATGGAACCTTCTCGTTGTCGACGGCAGCGACCAGTAGCTACTACGAGTACCTCTACGTCTTCGGGTGCTCGGGTGCATCGATCACCGTCGGCTCGGGCGGTGCGTTCGACCTCACCTCCGACGACAGTGTCGACGGCTACCAGATGGTCCAAGGCTGCACGACGGCGGGTACCTCACCGATCACCGTGCAGGCGGGTGGCACCCTAGCCAAGACCGGCGGCACCGGGACCTCCACCATCAGTGGAGTCGCGACCCTGGTCCAGGGCACGCTGAGCGCCACGTCGGGCACACTGGCCGACGGGAACCTGACCAACCTGTCCTCGGGCATCCTCACCGGTGGCACCTATCAGGCCGGCACCTCGTCGACGACCGGCAGTCTCCAACTTGGCCAGGACCTCACCACCGTCGACGCCGCCGTCAAACTGGTCGGCGTCGGCTCGGCGATCCTCGACGGCTCGTTGAGCAACGCCCTGTCGGCCACCACCTCCATCACCCCCGACGGCTCGATCGCCATGACCGGCGGTGCCTCGATCCCGACCGGCCCGTTGGCCAACGCTGGCACGATCACCGGCTCGGGGACCATCACCTCGACAGGCGTCACCAACACCGGGACCGTCAAGATCGACGACTCGGGGGCGGCCACCATGCAGGTCACCGGCACCTTCGGCCAGACGAGCCCTGGTGACCTCACCGCCGACTTCTCCGGGTCCGGTGCCGGTCAGTACTCCACATTGCAGGTCGGAGGTGCGGCGACCCTCGGCGGTGCCCTCACCGTCGACGGACTGGTGGCACCGAGCCTCGGCCAGTCGTTCACCGTCCTGACCGCGGCATCCCACACCGGGCAGTTCTCCCTGGTCAACTGGGTCGGGGTCGCCCTGCCGGCCGGTCTCGCGCTCAGCGTCGACTACTCGAGCCCGACCGCGGTCGTCGTGCACATCGTGTCCGCACCGGCCAACCAACCGACGGTCAGCGGGATCAGCCCGACCACCGGTCCTGGCACGGGTGGCACGACCGTCGCGGTGACCGGCACCCACCTCACCGGCGCCACGGCCGTCGACTTCTCCGGGGTCCCGGCCACCGGCGTCGTCGTGGCCGGCGGCGGCGATTCGCTGACTGCCGTCGCCCCGGCCGGTGTCGGCATCGTGGACGTCCAGGTCGTCACCCCGGTGGGCAACAGCCAGCCGGTCACCGCGGACCAGTTCACCTACGGGGTCATCGTGGCCGGGGTCACCCCGGCCCACGGCGGCCCCTACGGCGGCAACACGGTGACCGTCCAGGGCGGTGGGTTCGACGGCGTGAACGCCGTCGACTTCGGCACCACCCCGGCCACCGACGTCGTGGTGAACTCGCCGAGCTCGATCACGGCCACCGTGCCGCAGGGGAGGGGCACCGTCGACGTCACCGTCGTGACCTCCGCCTTCGGCACCAGTGCCACGTCGGTCGCCGACCACTACCAGTACGGGATGGTCGTGGCCTTCGACCCGCCGCTCAGCTCGCTGTCCATGGCGGCCGGGTCGACGACGTCGGCCATCACCGTCCAGCTCCAGGACCCGTCCGGGGCCCCGCTACCGGCGCCCACCGGCGGCCAGGTGCTGTCGCTCATCAGCACCTCCGCCCTCGGCTCCTTCCTCGACCCGTCGTCCCACACGGTGATCACCCAGGTCACCGTCCCCGCCGGCCAGACGACGGCCTCGTTCCTCTACACCGACCCCGTCGCCGGCTACCCGACGCTCTACATCGGATCGGCCCAGGCGCCGATCGTGTCGGCGGGCTCCCTGGCGGTGACCGTCACGCCCGGCGCACTGGCCAAGCTCGTGATCTACCCGGCGGCCGACACGGTGGCCGTCGGTTCGCACGAGACCTACTCGGCCGTGGGCTTCGACGCCCTCGACAACGGCCTGGGCAGTGAGACCTCGGCGGCCACGTGGACGATCTCCCCGACCGCCGACGGCTCGTCGTGCACGGCATCGACGTGCACGGTCGGCGGGTCCGGGGCCCACACGGTGACGGCCACGATCGGCGCCGTCAGCGCCACGGCCACCCTGGTCGGGGACGCCCCGCCGACACCGGCACTCGTGGTGCCCACCGGACCGAACTACGCCGGGGCGACCACCAACTTCACCGTGTCCGCCACGGGGGGCAGCGGGAACCTGTCGTACTCGATCAACTTCGGCGACGGCTCGACCGCCACGGGCTCGCTCAGTGGGTCGACCACCGTGGGACACGCCTACACGAGCGCGGGCAGCTACCCCGTGGTGCTGTCGGTGAGCGACGGCATCGCCTCTCCCGCGCCCTACGTGACCGGGACGGTGCAGGTCGCCGCCGCCGTCGCCCCCGTGGCCGTGGCCGGTGATCCCATCTCGACCACCGCCGGCCAGGTCGTCCAGTTCAACGGGTCCAATTCGACGCCCGCCGGTGGCATCACCAGCTACCAGTGGTCCTTCGGCGACTCGACGGCGGACGCCACCGGGGTCAGTCCGACCCACACGTATGCGACGGCGGGCACCTACACCGCCACCCTCACCGTCACCGGCCAGGGCGGCCAGACGTCCCAGGCCACCGAGGCGGTCGACGTGGCCGCTCCGGCCGACCAGGGCCTGACCGTGAACGTCACCGACACCAGTGCCAATCGGCTCGCCGGCGCCACCGTCGTGGTGGAGGACGCGGCCAACCACGTGACCACGGCCACCGCCCAGGGCGGGGGCGCCTACCTGATCACCGGTCTGGCCGATGGCACCTACACGGCCTACGCCTACCAGAGCGGCTACCTGCCGGGCACAGTCACCGTCACGGTGGCCAACGGCACCGGTTCGGCCAGCGTGGCCCTGGCCTCGGGCCAGGTGGCGGTGACCGACGTGACCTCCACACAGCTCACGGCCACCCAGGCCCAGGCCCTCGGGATCGACATCAACAATCCGGCCAACCAGTTCGTGTACCAGTTCACCCTCAACCTGGGCTTCTGGCCCGACGCACCCGCGGTGTCGTTCCACGGCGTCGCCACCGGCACCGGCATCTACAGCGGCGGCTACGGAGGAGGCGGCGGAGGAGGCGGCGGCGGAGGAGGCGGCGGTGGTGGCTCCGACACCGGCATCTGCAGCCCGTGCACCGAGACGGTCACCGATCCCGGGACAGGTGACACCTACACCGTGTCCCCCTCCGTCGAGGTCGTGAACGGCCAGCCCGACCTCATCTGGATGATCATCCCCGGCAAGGCCCAGTGGCTGAAGCAGTTCTTCGACATCCGGATGGAGGTGACCAACCTGGCCCCCAGCGTGTTCAGCTTCGACCCGGGCACCGCCACGCTAAGCCTGCCGACCGGGCTCAGCCTGGCCACGTTGGACTCGAACCTGCCCCCGCAGACGCTGACCCAGTCGGTGCCGACGGTGACCGGCGGGACCAGTCAGAGCGTCGACTGGCTGATCCGGGGCGACACCGAGGGAACCTACGGGGTCTCCGCCACGTACTCGTCGTCGCTCTCCCCGGTGGGGGCCCCCGTGCAGATGATCGGGCAGACCGCCTCGGACGCCATCCACATCTGGGGTGCGTCGGCACTGAAGATGACCTTCACGGCCGATGACCAGGCCAACCTCGACTACCCATACCACATCACCGCGCAGATCCAGGACGTGGCGGACGTCCCCGTCTACAACCTGACCTTCGACCTGACGCCACTGGAGTCGCCGTTGCGGACGTACATCTTCCAACCGGCCCAACCACTGGCCCAGCAGGTGGCCGAGCTGGACCCGGGCCAGACCCTCACCGAGGACTACATCGTCGTCCCGAGCTTCAACGGGATCCTCGACCAGCAGGCCTCGTTCGTGTCGACCCTCGCCGGGACCACCGTCGCCACGGCCGGGGGCTCGGCCATCCCGTGGACCATCGGCGTCCAGTCGGCTCCGGCCACGTCCTCCTACCCGGCCATCACGGCCACGGCGGAGCCCGACGGGATCCACGTCAGCTGGGACCCGGTGACCGGGGCCCAGGGCTACCAGGTGTTCACCACGGACACGCCCGACTTCTACCCCGACTTCCCGACCACGCCGACGGCGACGACGGGTCCCGGGCAGACCTCGGTGGTGCTCCCGCTGGCCAAGTACGGGTTCATCGCCGTGTCGACCGTCCTGGACGACGCATCGGGGAATCCCTACAATGCGTTGGAGCACCCGCTGGTGGTCGGGCCCGGCATCCTGGCCGGGGCGCCCACCTCGGTGACGGCCCAGCCCACCACCACGGGGGCGTCGCTCTCGTGGACGGCACCGGCCGACACGGGTGGGGTCACCATCACCGACTACGTCATCACGCCCTACGTGGGAGCGACGGCGGGCACGCCGGTCCACGTGGGCTCGGCGGCCACCACCAAGACCCTCACCGGGCTCACGGTGGGGACGACCTACACGTTCACGGTGGCGGCCATCACCGGCAACGGGACGGGACCGGCCTCCGCTACAACGGGACCGGTCACCGTCGGCACCGCCCTGGCACCCACCGGCCTCGTGGTGACGCCGGGTAGCGGACAGGCGGCGCTCAAGTGGACCGCCCCGGCGGCCAACGGCGTGAAGCTGACCGGATACGTGATCACGCCGTCCATCGGCGGAGTGGCCCAGGCCCCGGTCCGGTTCGCCTCGAAGGCGAAGGGGGAGACGGTCACCGGGCTCACCGACGGCACGGCCTACTCCTTCACGGTGGCAGCCCTCAGTGCCGGAGGAACAGGGGCCGCCTCGTCGCCGAGCCCCGTCTACCTGATCGGTGTGCCCGCCACGCCCAAGGCGCCAAAGGGCAAGGTGAAGAAGCTCGTGCTCACCGTGACGTGGTCCGCCCCGGCGGCAAACGCCTCGCCGATCACCGGCTACGTGGTGACGCCGTATGTGGCGGGCGTGGCCCAGACGCCGATCACGTTCGGCCCGACGCCGACGAGTGACGTGATCACCGGGCTCACCGTCGGCACGAGCTACACCTTCACGGTGGCGGCGGTCAACGCCGCCGGCGCGGGGACGGCGTCCCCACCGTCCGCGGCCGTCGTGTTCCCCTGACCGGTCCACGCACCGGACGGACGGCCGCCGTCCGATGCGGAGGTCGGCCGGCCGGGCACACGTTACAAGGCCGTAAACGCCTCTTCCCCACGGGTCCGGGCGGGTGCACAGTGGGACCATGGCATCACCCGACGATCTCCCGAGGACGCTCCACCCCCAGCCGGTGACCGGCACGGAGCCGGACCGGCGCAGCTTCCCCTGGCCCCTCCTGGGCGTCGCCGTGCTCGGCCCCGTCGTGGTGGCGCTGCTCCTCACCCCGTGGCGCGACCGGTTGGCCGCGGCCGACGACGCACTCATCCTCGTGGTGGTGATCGTCGCCGTGGCCACGGCCGGGTTCCGCTGGGCCGCCGCCGTCTGCGCCCTTGCCGCCGCCCTCTCCTTCGACTTCTTCCTGACACGTCCGTACAACTCGTTGCGGATCACCCGGACCAGTGACCTCGTGACCGAGCTCCTCCTTCTGGTCGTGGGCCTGATCGTGGGCGACCTGGCCGCCCGCGGCCGCACCCAGCGGGTGGCCGCCGTGCGGGGTCGCCAGCACCTGGCCGTCCTGCACGCCGTGACCGAGCTGGCGGCGAACGGGAGCGCCCCGGGGGACGTCATCGACGTCGCCGGTCGCGAACTCGCCCGGCTGCTCGACCTGCGCTCGTGCGTGTTCACCCGCAGCGACCCGGGCGTGACCGCCCAGGTGCAGCCGGACGGTGAGGTGCGGATCGGCTCGGTGGGCTGGTCGACCGGTGACCTCGGGCTCCCCCATCGCGGCGTGGACCTCCCGGTGCGCGGTGGCGGCGCGGTGCTCGGGCACTTCGTCCTCACTCCCGTGCCGGGTACGGGAGTGCCCCAGGACCACCTCGTGGTCGCCGTGGCCGTGGCCGACCAGGTCGGCGCCGCCCTGGCCGGCGGACTCCACCGGGTCGGCTGACCCGGCCCCTCGCAGGGCGCGGGCCCGACCCTCCGAGGGGTCTCCCCGTCCGAACCCCGCCCGACCCGGGAGCCGACGGCCGTCGGTTCATCGGATGCTCGCATTCCGGCAATCTTCCGGAAACGAAGCCCCCGTACCGTGGTGACACCAAGCGCACGAGGTCGGGTCCGCTGCGGCCGGCGGGGTCGCCCCGGCCGACCCTGTGCGCTCGGTCCACCAACGGTGGACGGAATCGGGGACGGCAGGAGAGGTCCGAGGGATGGCTTCCGACACGCAGGATAAGGGCGTCGGGACCGACGTCGCGTGGGCCGAGGGTGGCCTCGAGCTGCTCCTCGACGACGCCGTGGGCGTGAACGGGCCCGGCGCCCACGCACCGGCGGCACCGCACATCATCGTGCTGTTCGGCGCCACCGGTGACCTGGCCAAGCGCAAGCTCCTGCCCGGACTGTTCCACCTGTCCGCGTGCCGGGCATGCTGCCCGACTGCCACATCGTGGCCACCTCGCTCGAGTCTCTCGACGAGGTGCAGTACCACGGGCTCGCCCGGTCGGCGTGCGACGAGTTCGCCCGCGGAGGCGTCGCCGACCACCACTGGGGCGAGTTCCAGCGCCGGCTGGTCTACGTGCCCGGCGAGCACGGGATCACCGAGTTGGCCACCACGGTCCGCCGTCTGGAGGCCGACTTCGACATCGAACCGCGCCGGCTCCACTACCTCAGCATCCCGCCCGCTGCCGCCGACACCGTGGTCCGCACGCTGGGCGAGGCCGGGCTGACCGACCGGTCCCGGGTCATCATGGAGAAGCCCTTCGGGACCGACCTGCACAGCGCCCGCCGGCTCAACTCGGTCGTACGCGAGGTCTTCGACGACGACCAGGTCTTCCGGATCGACCACTTCCTGGGCAAGGAGGCCGCCCAGAACATCCTGGCCTTCCGGTTCGCCAACGGCCTCTTCGAGCCGATCTGGAACCGCCAGCACATCGACCACATCCAGATCGACGTGCCCGAGACCCTCGGCGTCGAGTCGAGGGCGGCGTTCTACGAGCAGACCGGCGCCTTCCGCGACATGGTCGTCACCCACCTCTTCCAGGTCCTCGCTTTCGTGGCCATGGAGCCGCCGACCCAGCTCGAGCCCCGGTCGATCAACGAGGAGAAGAACAAGGTGTTCCGGTCGATGCTGCCCATCGACACCCGGTACGTGGTGCGGGGCCAGTACGAGGGGTACACCCACGCGGACGGCGTGCCCGCCGACTCGGACACCGAGACGTTCATCGCCCTCCGGTGCGAGATCGACAACTGGCGGTGGGCCGGGGTCCCGTTCTACCTGCGGACCGGCAAGCATCTGGCCGAGGGGGCCCGCATCGTGTCGATCGCCTTCCGCGAGCCGCCGAAGTCGATGTTTCCGGCCGGTTCGGGAGTGGGGACCATGGGGCCCGACCACCTGACCTTCGACCTGGCCGACTCCTCCAAGCTGTCGCTGTCCTTCTACGGCAAGCGCCCCGGGCCGGGCATGAAGCTCGACAAGCTCAGCCTGCAGTTCGCACTGCACGAGACCGAGGACAGCGACCACGTGCTGGAGGCGTACGAACGGCTGATCCACGACTCGATGAGCGGTGACCAGACCCTCTTCACCAACGCCGAGGGCATCGAGCGCCTGTGGGAGGTGTCCCAGCCGCTCCTCGACGACCCGCCCGAGGTCCAGCTCTACCGGGTCGGATCATGGGGCCCGCCGGCCATGCGGGAGCTGATCGCGCCCCGGACCTGGCGCCTGCCCTTCGAACGCGGCTGGCGAAACAAGCGGTGACGGCGCCGGGGACGACCGGACTCCCCGACCCGATGGACGCACCGGTAGGCAGCTGGGGTGGCGACGGGCACGTCATCGTGTGCGGGTTGCGGGGCGTCGGCCTGCGCACGGTCGAGCAGCTCCACCAGAGCGGGGTGCCCGTGGTCGTCGTCGACGACGACCCGGACCTCCGGCTGGCCCGGATCATCGAGGGGTGGGGGGTCACCCACGTCCACCGGAGCGCACAGCTCGGCGCCGGGCTGGAGGAGGCGGGTATCGACCGGGCATCGGCCGTCATCTGCGTGGACACGAACGAGCTCGCCACCCTGGAGATCGCCATGCGGGTGCGCGAAGCGCGACCCGACGTCCGCCTGGTGGTCCAGCTGGCCAATCCGTCGGTGGGCCGGGCGCTCGAACGGGTGCTCGGCTCCGGGACGATCCTCGACGTGGCCGCGCTGGCGGCTCCGTCGTTCGTGGAGGTGTGCCTGAGTCAGCCGTCCCACCAGCTCGACCTGGGGGGCGAGCGGTTCGCCGTGGTCGAGGTCGAGGTCGGGGACGAAGAGGGGTACAACCGGACCTTCCGCAGCCACTTCGGTCACCTGGCACCGGTGGCGATCGTCCCCGGGACGGTGCCGGGATCGTCAGCTGTCCGGGCCGCGACCATCCCGTGGCCGTCGGGGACCGGGTGGCGGTGCTGGGCACACCGGAGGAGCTCAGGCGGGCGGGCATCGGTCGGGTGGTGACGGGGGCCCCGCCGGTGTGGCCATCCCCTTCCGGACGCGGGCCCGGCGCCGGCTGGCGGCCCTGCGCGACTCCAACGTCCGCGCCCTGGCCATCGTGGCCGCCGGGTTGGCCGCACTGCTCGTGGTGGCGTCCCTGGTGATCAGGCTCGCCTACCAGCTGCCGGTGGGCACGGCCATCCCGGGCCGCTGGCCTCGGTCTACTTCACCGTCGAGACGGTGGCCACCGTCGGCTACGGGGACTACAACTTCTCGGACCAGCCCGCATGGTTCCAGGGCTTCGGCATCGTGCTGATCATCCTCGGGGTGACCCTGGTGTCGACGGTGTTCGCGCTCTTCACCAACTTCCTCGTGAGCCGCCGGATCGACCAGTCGTTGGGCCGGCGGCGGGTGCCGGGCATGACCGGCCACGTCGTCGTCGTCGGCCTCGGGGCGGTGGGCATCCGGGTGGTGGAGGCGCTGGTGGCCCGGGGCCGCGG
Source organism: uncultured Acidimicrobiales bacterium (assembly GCA_963841925.1). Lineage (GTDB taxonomy): Bacteria > Actinomycetota > Acidimicrobiia > Acidimicrobiales > RAAP-2 > Bog-756. The sequence continues at coordinate 203,274 of CAWJER010000013.1, read as the reverse complement.
TGTGGTCGTGATCGAGCGCGACGGGCAGAACCGCTACCTCGACCGGGCACGGGCCCTCCGGGTCCCCGTGGTGATCGCCGACGCCACCCAGCGCCAGACCCACGCCTCGGTCAACCTCGACGAGGCGGCGGCCGTGGCCATCCTGACCAGTGCCGACCTGACCAACATCGAGACGGGGCTGGCCGTCCGCGAGTCGCTCGGCGACCGGTGGGACGTCGTGCCCGTGGTGCTGCGGGTGTTCGACCGGGACCTGGCCCGGATGATGGAGCGCAACTTCGGCTTCCGCCACGTCCGGTCGACCTCGGCACTGGCGGCGCCCTGGTTCGTGGGCGCGGCCCTCGGCCTCGACGTGCTCGAGACCTTCTTCGTGGACCAGCAGCCGTTCCTGGTCGGCCGCCTGGCCATCGCGTCGGGCGGCGGCCTGCAGGGCCTGGCCATGCAGGACCTGTCGGCACGGACCCGGGTGGTGGCGCTGAGCCGGGCCTCGGGTGGCGGGGTGCTGGAGCACCCACCGCGGCGGGGCACCCGCTTCGAGGACGGGGATGTCGCCTACCTGCTCGGACCCTACGACGAGCTCCTGGACGTCCTCCGGAGCGACCAGCGGAGGGAGGATGGCTGACCCCAGACGGCCGGTGCTGGAGGTTCGTCCGGGGCCGGCGGAGGCCCGGGCGGATCGGGCGCAACGGGGGTAGCATCGGCACGGAAGTAGACCACTCGGAAAGGTGGGTACGTCGTGCGCAAGCCGGTTGCTCTGCTGGCGGTGGCCGCCATGGTGACGGTAGGTCTGGTCGGTGCGGGCGGGGTGGCCTCGGCCTCTCCGACGCCGATCCTGCTGAACCTGCCCCAGGGGACGGCGTTCGCCATCGTGGGCCACTCGTGCGGTGGCATCCAGGAGACGTCGGCGGCCGTCGGGTTCGACCCGACGACCGGGTACCCGACGGGCCAGGTCGGGCTGTCCACGAGCTGCGGAGGGAGTGGCAGGGGAGGCGGCTCCCACTCGACGACCTACACGGGTTCCGCCGACGTCACGTGGGACTTCACCGGCGCCGTGGTGACCTACTCGGTGCCGGCCAGCGGCGGTACGGTCCCCGGTTTTGCCGCCAGCGACGGCAACGGCAACCAGCTCTACGACTCGGGGAGCTCGGCCTACCTGGCCCTGGCCTCCGGGTACGTGCCGGTACCCCGGGTCACGTCGGTGTCCGTGTCGCAGGGCCCCTCGTCGGGCGGGACCTCGGTGACGATCACGGGGACCGGCTTCACCGGTGCCACCCAGGTGAGCTTCGGCACCACGCCGGCCGCCAACTTCACGGTGGCGGGTGACACCTCGGTCGTGGCCGTGTCGCCGGCCGCTCCGGCGGGGACCGTCGACGTCACCGTGACCGGTCCGGGCGGCACCGACACCACTGCCCCGCTCGACCAGTTCACCTTCGTGGCCGCCCCGACGGTGAGCGGGCTCAGCCCGAGCAGCGGGGCCCTGAACACCACCCCTCCGGTGACCATCACCGGCACGGGTTTCACCGGCGCCAGCGAGGTCACCTTCGGGGACCAGCCGGCGGGATTCACCGTCGACAGCGACACCCAGATCACGGCCACCGTGCCCGTGGGTGAGGCGGTGGACACCGTCGGCGTGCGGGTGACCACGGTGGGGGGGACGAGTGCGCCGGGCCCGGCCGCCGTCTACTCGTACGCCCCGGTGTCCGTGTGCGGCACGGGATGCGCGTTCACCAGCCCGGCCGCCGTGTCGGCCGCGTCCGAGGAGTATTTCGCCTTCACGGTCACGACCACCGGCGGCGTCACACCGGTGCTGACCGCCACGGGCAGACTGCCCGTCGGCGTCACCTTCGTGGACAACGGGGACGGTAGCGCCACGCTGTCGGGGACACCCGCCCCCAGGGGGAAGAAGCCGCCGGCCGGCACCTACAGGCTGAAGTTGAAGGCCGCGTTCGCGTACGGCGGGGTCACCAAGACCGTGAAGCAGACACTGGTGCTGACCGTCAGCTGAGTGGCAGGCGACGCGGGCTGCGGGCCCGTGCCGCCCGACCACCGGCGCCGGGCCGGGCGCTGACACCTCGGCGGTGGGTACGACGGTGGCGATCGCCGGGCCGGGTCCGCGGGAGTCGGTCCCGAGCGCGGCCGGACCCGGTGGCCGGCCGGATCCGTCGTCGTCCGCCCCCTCGACGACGACCTCCACGATGGGCTCGGGTCGGTCGTCCCACTCGGTGCACAGGGCGCGCGACATCACCGCGTGCTGGAGGTAGAGCGTCGTGATGTAGGTGAGCTCGAGGATCTCCTCGTCGGGCAGCTGGGCGCGCAGGGCGTCGAACAGTCCGTCGGGGACCCGACCGTGATCGAGGGCGAGGCAGTCGGTGTACGCCAGCACCAGGCGCTGGACCTGGTCGAAGCAGTTGGCGGCAGCCCAGTGGGGTACCGAGGCGATGGTCTCCTCGGGCACGTCGAGGGCCCGCAGCGACTTGCAGTGCTGTGAATAGACGAACTGGCTGCCCGACACCCAGCCCACCCGGGCCTGGGCCAGCTCACGCAGCACGGGATCGAGCAGGCGCTTCGGGCTCTGGTAGAGGCCGAAGCCCTGCACGGCGTGCTCGAGCACGTCGGGCACCAGGGCGAACACCGTCCACCAGTCACCGCGGGTCCCGTCCGAGGTCCCTGGCACGGCGACCGGGTCGCGGTCCTCGAAGAGCAGGTCGTACATGACGGTGACGATCGGGGCCCCCGCCTCGTCCCGGGGGACCTGGCGCAGTCGCGGCACGGCGTCAGACCGCCGTGCGGTCGCCGGCCCGCGCCGGCGCATGGCTGACGTCGGTCGGCCCGAGCTCACGGGTCCAACACGCGAACTCGAGCAGTATCCCGTCGGGGTCCTGGAAGTAGATGGAACGGACGAACACCCCGGGGTGCGGTGCGTCGGCGATGCCCCACTCGCTGTCGTCGTGGTCGGCGACGTCGGTGCAGTCCACACCGGCCGCCCGCAGCCGGTCGCGGTAGTCGTCGATCCGTTCCGGTGGCACGGCGAAGGCCACGTGGTTCATCGAACCCACGGCACTGGTCAGGCTGCCCTGGTCGGGGCGTCCGGTGGGCGCCGACACGCCGGGCACCCCGTCGGGGGCGTCCGGGAACCAGAAGAAGGCGAGCGCGTCGCCGCCGCCGCAGTCGAAGAAGAAGTGCTGGCCCATGCCGGCGGGCAGCTCGATGGTCTTGATCAACGGCATCCCGAGCACATTGGAGTAGAAGTCGACCGTCCGCTCCATGTCGCGGCAGACCAGCGCCAGGTGGTTGATCCCCCGGAATTCGAATCCGGCGCCGCCGGGTGCGGCGGACGGGTCGTGGGCCTGGGCCATGGGTGCTCCTCGCTGTGGATCGGGGCGCCCGGGCACGGACCACGGGCGCAGGTGGGCCGACGGGTCAACCGTAACCCCGACCGAGACCGAGTGCCCCGACGGCACGTGTGCACCGACGACCCCGTGCGACCTGCCGGCTCCGTGTCCGGCCTCAGGGGACGTCGAGCAGGGCCAGGGCGTCGAGGTCGATCGCCTGCTGGGCGTGGCGTCGCACGCTGGTGAGGAACATGCGGTCGCCCCGCTCGGTCTGCTTGACGACCATGGAGGCACCCACCGCCATGAGGAGTCCACCGAACGCCTCGCGGCGGTAGTCGGCGCGCAGGTCGGCCAGCGGGTAGTCACGGACGCCCCGGGCGACCAGGGCCTCGTGGTAGGCGACGACGAGATCGTCCGTGGCCGCCCGGCGCACGTCGGGCTCGAGACTGCCACCCACGAAGTACGCCAGGTCGTAGGCGCCGGCACCCCAATTGACCGTCTGGAAGTCCACCACCACCGGCTCAGGCCGACCGGGGGTGAACAGCAGGTTGTCGAGTCGGAAGTCGGCGTGGACGATGGTCCGCGGACCCCGCTCCCGGGACATCCAGGTGCGGAGGCGGGGGATGAAGGACTCGAGCAGGGCCCGGTGATCCTGGTCGAGCCGGTCGGTGTAGCGGTCGAGGAACCCGGGGAACAGACCGGTCACGAGGGCGGCGGTGAACTCGTCGCCCTCGGGTGAGGAGCGGTCGATCCATCCGGTGGCGGCCAGCCCCGGGTCCTCCCAGCACGGCGCGTGCAACGCGGCCAGCTGGCCGACGACGGCCCCCGCCACCTCGGCGTCGCACCCGTCGATCTCGTCGCCCTGCGTGGCGTCGTCGAGGTCCTCCAGCAGCAGGGTGAACCAGGACTCGACGGGGTCGAGGGCGGCGAAGAGGAGCCGGGGCACCCGAGCGTCCACACGGGGTGCCACCTCCGCATAGAACCGCACCTCGACCTCGTAGGCCCGCATGATCCTGCCGGTGTTCAGGCTCTGCTCGTCCTGTGACGCGAACTTGCCGACCACGGTGGCCGGGCCCGTTCCGGTCGGCTCGTAGGACAGACGCGAAGCGCACGGTGTCCGCCATCTGCCCGGTCCCCACCGGGGTGGCGCTCGTCCCCACCACCCGGGCGTCCGCGGCCAGGAGCCCCCGGTCGCGCAGCACCTCGGTGAGCCAGCGGGCGTCCACGTCGGCGGCGGAGCGACGCACCTCGGCCGCCCCACCGGCTGACGGGTGGCCCGTCATGCCCACTCCAGGTCTGCGGCCGCCCGGTCGAGGAGGCCTTGGATGTGGAGCCCCCGCGCCAGGTCGAGCGCGTGGTGACGGCCACGTGCCGTGGCCACGAACTCGTCGACCACGGTGGTGAGGACGGTGGGGTCGAACCCCGCGGTGTCGACCTCGAGCACCCCGTCGGCCGTATGGACGGCGATACCCGCACGCGGTAGGTCGACCGGACTGTGCCCGGTCAGCGAGGCCTCGCTGACCGCCCCGCCCTCGTGGTCGAGGAGGAGCCCGATCCACCGGTGGGGGTCGCCGTGGGCCCGGACGGCGACGACCGGCCCGAGGGTGGCGTCCAGCAGGTCGATCACGTGGGGCCCGAGGTCGAAGAGCGCTCCGCGGTGCAGGCGCCACGGCGTGGCGAACATCCCGCCGAGGAGACCACCGGTGAGGAACCGGCCCTGCCCGCCGAGCAGGCGGGCACCTGCCGCCGCCGCCAGCAGTGCCCGGACGTCGGGTCGGTACCGCCAGGTGAGCAGGAGCTGGGTGGGGACGCCGCTGGCGGCGACCTCCTGGGCCAGGTCCTCGGCGGCCGTCAGGCCGAGCGCCACCGGCTTCTCCAGGAGGAGTGCCTTGCCCGCCCGGGCCGCCACGGCGGCCAGACCGGCCTGGACGTCGGGTGGCACTGCGAACGACACGGCGTCCACATCCTCGAGGAAGCGCTCGAACGAGTCGTGGGCCACCGCACCGAGCGGCAGGGCGACCTCCTCGGCCGCCTCCAGGCGCCGGCCCCACACCGCGGTCAGGGTCGTGCCGGGGTGGACGGCGAACATCGGCACGTGGACCAGATGGGCCCACGGTCCGGTCCCGGCGACACCGACCCGCAGGGGAGCCGTGTCGGCGGGACCGGACACCGGTCAGCCCGGCCGCCAGGACGGTGACGAAGTCACCGTCCACCCGACGACGTACTGGTCCGCCGGGCGGTTCTGCCCGGGGACCCCGGTGGCGAGCGTCCCACCCGGCACGGGTGCGACGGCGAGCTGCACCCATTCGGGATTGATGTCGAGTTCCATGGCCGTCGACGTTCCTGCGGACACGAGGGCATCGGCGAGATCGCTCGGCAGGGCGGCCATGCTCACCACGTACAGGAGGTCGCCCTGGGTGTCCTCGCCCAGGGCGCTTCGGGCCACCGAGGAACCGCCGCCGAGGGTGGCGCCCCATGCGGCGACATCGGTGATCGAAGGGCTGGGCTGTCCACCCACTACCAGAGGAGGGAGGTTCTGACGCACGCTGGCCACCTGCTCGCCCTTGGCCGGCACCCCCTGCCCCCACACGCCGACGTGGCCGGTGCCGTCGGTGTCGATCACGAGGCTGGCCTCGCCGGCCTGGAGCGGTAGGAGCACCTGGCCGTTCAACTCGAATCCTCCGGACCCGGTGGTGGAGAGGAAGCCGCCGTTGAAGGCGGCGAGGAGGGAGGCGGTCTCCTGTGGGCCGATGGTCGAGCTGCTGTCGGCCGAGACCACCGCGGTGCCGGTGGGCGGATCGCTGCTGCCCACATGGAGTCCGTAGTGGACCTGTCCGGCCCGGAACCGGAAGACGGTGACGGTGTGGCCCGTCGGTTCGGTGACGGTCTGGCTGTCCACGGCGATCGCCCCACCGGAGCGGGACACGACCGTCCACCCGGGCTGTTCGGTCGTCGAGGTCGTGGTGGGGGGAACGGTGGTCGTCGTCGGTACCGCGGTGGTGGCCGGTGCCGCGGTCCCCGAGGAGCAGCCGGCCAGCGCCAGCCCGGCCGCGGCCAGTGCCGCGGTCCCGAGGTGGCGGGCGACGCCACGCGGGAGCCGGGGGGTGTGAAGGGGGCGGCGGCTCGACACGGTGGAGGAGCATACGGGACAGGTGGCGTCGCCACGTGACGCAGAGCGTGCCGCCGGGGACGACACCTCGGGACGGCCCGTACCCGCCGGTGGGCTCAGTCGAGGCCGGCGAGCCGGGGTGAGACGGTGAGCCCACCGTCGACCCGCAGGACCTGGCCGTTGACGAAGGCGGCGCTGTCGGACAGCAGGAAGCCGACGACGTGGGCGATGTCCTCCGGCGTGCCCAGCCGACCGAGGGGGTTCTGCTCGGCCAGCCGGGCCCGGCCCTCCTCGGACACCCCGCGGGCGGCGGTCTCGGTCAGGATGAAGCCGGGGGCGACGACGTTGCAGCGGATGCCGTCGCGGCCGTAGCGGGCGGCCACGTGGCGACCCAGCTGCTCGACGGCGGCCTTTGACACGCCGTAGGCGACCCGCCGATGCTCGCCGATGGACGCCGAGCCCGACGAGATGAGGACGATGGCACCCCCACCGCGCGCACGCATCCTCGGCAGCACCTCCCGCACCAGGAGCAGGCCGCCGGTGGCGTTGGTGCGCAGGACCCGGTCCCAGGTGGCGAGGTCGACGTCCTCGGCCCCGAGGTCGGTCCGGAAGTCGGTCCACGCCGCGTTGTGGTCGAGGAGGTCGACCCCGCCGAAGCGCGCCTCGACGGCGGCGACCATGGCCGCCACCGCGTCAGGTTCGGCGACGTCGCACGTCAGCCCGACCGCGTCGTGGCCGGCGGCGAGAGCGCAGTCGGCACCGAACGCGCCACCGTCCCCGTCCTTGTCGGTGACGGCCACCCGGGCACCCAACGCCGCCAGGTGGGCCGCAGTGGCGGCCCCGATGCCACGGGCCGCCCCGGTGACGACCGCCACCCTGCCGTCGAGCGCCCCCAGGGCGGGGACGCTCATGCCCGCCCGGCGGCGTCGGGCGCAGTGGTCCGAGTTCCCGGGGCCGGTGCCACGGAACGGCCGGCGTCCTGGAACGACTCGGTGCCTCCGAGCGGTTCGGCCCGGGTCAAGGGTGGTCATGGGTGCACGGTAGCCAACCGGGGGAGCGTGCACGCCGGCCGCCGGGACGCGAGCAAGCGCCCGTCCCACGGATCGGGGGGATCGGGCGCTCGGCTCTTGTTGAACTCCGAGGGACGGCGGTGACGGGGAATGGCTACCAGGGAACTCCTGCGTTCCTGTCGTGGCACTGCCCACACTGCGGGTGACGTGCTCCTGACGAACCTGGGCCTACGGTCGAGCGACCGTCGATCCCCCACCGCCCGCTCTCAGAGCGGGCAACCTCTGCTGCATCGCATAGGCGCCTCCTTCGGGACCCTGGCGAATCCCTCTGCCACCACTGTAGGGATCGGTTCCCCAGATTTGCAGAGGCGAAGGTCCCGATCGCCGGGCGGTCGGGATCGTCCCCGGTGCCGGTACCCTGCGGTCGACCGGCTGATGACTGCCGGCGACGAACGGAGGAGGCACAATGAGCGACAGGCTCGAGGCACTGCAGCGGATCCGTGGATCGGCTGCAGGCGGTCGTCGGCGGGCTCGACGGCGCGCAGCTCACCGGGCCGGCCTACCCGACCGAGTGGACGGTCGCCGACGTCCTGTCGCACCTCGGCTCCGGTGCCGTCATCCTGTTGCGCAGGCTCGACGACATCCTGGCCGACGTCGCCACCCCCGATGACGCCGCCCAGGTCGTGTGGGACGAGTGGAACGCCAAGGCACCGGGCGCGCAGGCGGCCGACGCACTGGTGGCCGACCGTGCCCTGCTCGACCGCCTGGAGGGCCTGACCGACGAGGAGCGCGACAGCGGTTCGCTTCTCCATGGGCCCGATGACGCTCGACCTCGACGGGTCTCGTCGGCCTGCGGCTGAACGAACACGCCCTCCACCTGTGGGACATCGAGGTCGCCCTCGACCCCGACGGCCACCGTGGCGCCGGGCTCGGTGGCCACCGTCGTCGACAACCTGGGCATGTCGTCCGGTTCACCGCCAAACCGACGGGCACCGACCGCGTCGTCACCGTGGCGACCACCGGCCCCGAGCGGACCTTCCTCGTCGTGCTCGGTCCCGACGAGGTGTCCCTGTCGCCGGCCGACCCGGGCGCCGACCCCGACCTGGTGCTGCCGGCCGAGGCCCTCGTCCGCCTGGTCTACGGCCGGCTCGATCCCGGGCACACCCCGCCGGTCGAGGGCACGGCCGACCTCGACGAGCTCCGGGCCGTCTTCCCCGGCTTCTGAGCGGGAGGTCGCCGCGGGATCCGTTCCCGTGCCCACCGGGCGGGTCGTCGCGCCGGACGGGTTGCTCAGCCGGCCACGAGCGACGGACGGGAGACCACGAACATGGCCAGGCAGCCCAGAACCGTCACCAGCGACCACGACCACGCGGCTCGGGGACGGGCACCGCACCGTCGTCACCACCACCAGTGCTGCGGCGGCGAGGGTCACGAGCAGCAGCGCCGTCTGTGCCGTCCCGTCGCTGCCGCCGAGGAACCGGATGGTCACCGCGCACGTGGTCAGGAGCGCCACCCCGGTGAACAGTGCCCCGCGGGCGGTCATGCGCTGGGGGAGCCCGACGATCCCGGACCGGGCGTCGTCCTCGCGGTCGGCCAAGGTGTTGATGAAGTGCGCGCCCACCCCCAAAAGGGCGGTGGCGACCATCACCGCCGGGCGGGGCCACGGGTGCCCGGGAAGGCCGAGGGTGACGAATGCGGGGAGCAGGCCGAACGACAGGGCGTAGGGGAGCGGGCTGACCACGGTCGCCTTCAGCCCCAGGTTGTAGGCCCAGGCCGAGCCGATGGCCACCAGGTGCACGGCGGCCGCCCGCCACCCGGACAGGAGCGACAGCGGGACGGCTGCGCCCAGCGCCGCACACGCGGCGATGCGGACCGTGGCCGACCGAGACGTCGCCGGCCACGATCGGCTTGTCGGTGCGGCCGACGGCGCGGTCGCGCCCGGCGTCGAACCAGTCGTTGCTCCATCCGGTGGACAGTTGGCCGGCCAGGACGGCCAGGGCCACGTAGGTGCAGCCCGACCGCGCCGCGCCCGGCCAGCGCGGCCAGCGCGGTGGTGACGGTGACGACGGCCAGGGTCGGCTGGAGGTGGCAGGCACGGACCAGGCCGATCACGGGGTCGCCACCGTGCCCGTCGGCGTCGCTCGGTGGGTGGCCACGGCCCACCCTACGTCGGCGGGCGGGGGCGGGACCCGGGCGGTGGTCAGCCGCCGTCCGGATCCGGGGACCGGGGTCAGTCGAGGGCCTGGGGTGAGGGTGACGCCACGGCGAGCAGCTCGCCGTCGAGGTGGATCCGGGCCAGGAGCCCCTCGATCTCGACGGCGGCGACGGGCCGCGAGAACAGGTAGCCCTGGCCGTGGTCGCAGTTCTCGGTACGCAGGCCCTCGATCTGCCCGGTCTGCTCGATGCCCTCGGCCAGCGTGACCAGTCCCAGGGTGTGGCCGAGCTCGACCAGTGTGTGGATGAGTGCGGCGGCATCGGGTGATCCGCTCATCTCCGACACGAACGACCGGTCGATCTTGAGGACGTCCACCGGGAACTGGCGCAGGTACGCCAGTGAGGAGTACCCGGTCCCGAAGTCGTCGATGGCGAGCAGGACGCCGAGCCCCTTCAGGCGGTGGAGGCGGGCCACCGTGGCGTTGGCGTCCTTCATGAGGACGGACTCGGTGATCTCGATGATGAGCGAGCTGGGTGCCAGCCCGTGCCTGTCGAGTGCGGCGCGGACGTCGTCGACGAAGGCGTTGTCGTCCAGCTGGCGCATCGAGGCGTTGACCGACATGGTCAGGTCGTGCCCGGCGGACCGCCAGTCTGCGAGCTGGCGACAGGCCTCGTCCAGGACCCACCGTCCGACGCCGACGATGTCGCCGGTGTCCTCGAGCACCGGGATGAACTTGTCGGGTGCGAGCAGGCCCCGGGTCGGGTGCTGCCAGCGGATGAGGGCCTCGACGCCCCGCATCACCAACTGGTCGAGATCGACGATGGGCTGGTAGAGGAGGCGGAACTCACCCGCTCCCAGTGCCGAGTCGAGCTCGGTGCGGAGCGTGAGCCGGTCGCTGGCGGCCACGTGCATGGCCTCTTGGAAGATGACCGCCTTGTCGCGGCCCGACCCCTTCGCCCGGTAGAGGGCGATGTCGGCGTCCCGAAGCAGTTCCTGCGCGTTCTGACGGTCGCCGACGGCGATCCCGACGCTGGCCGACACGGTGATGGGGAGGCTCTCGAAGCCCTCGATGTAGAAGGGCGGGCGCAGGACCTGTCGAATCCGATCGGCGATCGACTTCGGGCCGTCCGCCAGGGAGATCCCTTCGGCCAGGATCACGAACTCGTCACCACCGAGGCGCCCCACGGTGTCGCTCGACCGCAGGAGTCCGACCAGGCGGCTGGCGACGGACTGCAGCAGCCGGTCCCCGGCCTCGTGGCCGAGGGAGTCGTTGGCGTCCTTGAAGTTGTCGAGGTCGACGAAGAACGCCGCCACCGGCTGGCCGTCCCGCCGGGCCCGCGCCAGCATGCGATCGGCGCGGTCGAGAATGAGCTGGCGGTTGGCCAGTCCGGTCAGGTGGTCGTGCAGGGCACGGTGGGAGAGGAGCTCCTCGAACTTCTTGCGCTCGGTGGTGTCGCGCACGTTGGTGACATAGCCGGCGACCGACGGTCGCTGCAGCTGGTTGGAGATCACGGCCTCGACGTCGCGGATCGAGCCGTCCCTGCGCAGCATGCGGAACTCGAGGACGGCGGTGTCCGACGACGCCTGGAACTCTGCGTCCAGCCGGCGGCGCAGCAGCGCCCAGTCGTCGGAGTGCACGTAATCGGTGGCCCGGGTGCCGACCAACTCGCGCGGCTCATAGCCGAGCAGCTCGTGGACGGCGGGCGAGAGGTAGCGGTAGAGCCCCTCTTCGTCGATGATCATGGTCACGTCGGAGGAGTTCTGGATGAGCGAGCGGAACCGGTCCTCGCTGAGCCGGACGGCCACCTCGGCCTCCTCCTTCTGCTCCATCGTGGCCCCGGCCATGCGGATCACGAAGAAGAGGACGAACACGCCCATCATGGACAGGGCCGTCGCCTCGGCGAAGGAGAGCCGTGAGGGGAGCACGCCCCGGCGGATCAGGAGCTCCCCCACCATCATGCCGAGGAAGCTCCACAGGGCGACCGGCCGCCACGCCCAGGAGCCCTCACCGGCGATGTCGGCGAGGGCTACGAATGCGTAGGCACCCCACAGCACCGGGCCCCAGCCGGTGAGGTAGAGGACGGCGGTGACCGTGGCGATCTGGACGGCGACGCGCAGGTGGAACGTGACGCGAGACGGTTGGCGGGCGTAGGCGCGGTCGGCGGCGAGGTTGCACACGGGCACGGCGACGAAGATGCCCAGCCACACCCAGGCCGAGACGCGCACGATGAAGCCGAAGTGCATGAGGAGGAGGATCGCCACGAAGGCGATCGGGCCGATCAGGTAGCCGAGCGTGGTCGGGTCGAGGCGCCGGCGGGGCGCGCCCGTCACGGTGTCGGCGGACACCGGCTCCATGTCCATCGCCTCGTGACGGCCAGCCTGGTCGGGCATCGTCCCCTCGTCGCGTCCGGCCGGGTATTCCCGGCCCCTCTGTTTCGGCGTTCTCCGGCGTCAACTTGAACGCCCGTGCAGAGGATCGGGCCCGACCGGCCCGGACGCCTGTCAGCGCCGTTGCAGGATGCCTCGGATGTAGGCGGCCTGACCGACGTGCTGGAGGTCGTCGGCGATCACGCTGACCAGGCGGACGCCGAGCGTCACCGGCGGGTCCCAGCCGCGGTCGACGATCCGCTCCAGGTCGGCGTCCTCGAGCGTCGCCAGGAATGCGACGGTCGAGGCGTGCACGTCCTCGAAGTAGCCGAGGAGCGAGGTGGCGTCGACGACGACGGTCGCCACGGCATCGGCATCGTGGCCGTAGCCGGTGTCGGACACGTCGAGCGGGAGGTCGAACCGGTCGTTCCATCCGCCCGCCGCCCAGACCTGCGGGGACCCGGCCAGGGCGGCCACGTGGTCGTCCTGGATCCGGGTCAGGTGCCAGACCAGCCAGGCGATCGAGTTGGACTCGCCGTCGGGGCGGAAGGCGAGCTCGTCCACGCTCAGCCCGTTGGTCGCCGGGTGCACGGCATCGCGGACCCGTTCGAACGCATCCGTCAGTACCTCGGTGCTGCGCATCGCTGATCCCCTTGGTCGAGTGCCTGGCCAGTCTCCCTCAACGGGGCACGCTCATGCCGCCTCCGCTGCCGGTGACGCCGCGGTGCCGCGTGACGCCACCCACGAGGGCGGCTTCCAGGACCTCGTCGACATGGGCGGCGAGCACGAAGGTCATCGCCCCGCGGACCGCCTCGGGCACGTCGTCGAGGTCCGGGCCGTTGCGGGCCGGCAGGACGACGGTGGTGAGGCCGGCCCGGTGCGCGGCCAGGACCTTCTGGCGGACGCCGCCGATCGGCAGCACGCGGCCCTGCAGGGTCACCTCGCCGGTCATGCCCACCGAGGGCGACACCGGCCGCCCGGTGAGCAGGCTGACCAGGGCCGTGGTCATGGTGACCCCGGCCGACGGCCCGTCCTTGGGGACGGCACCCGCCGGGACGTGGACGTGCAGGCGCTTGCCGGTGAAGGCGTCGTGGTCGATGCCGAGCCCGTCAGCATGGGAGCGCACGTAGGAGAGGGCGATCTCCGCCGATTCGCGCATGACGTCCCCGAGCTGTCCGGTGATGGTGAGCCCCTCGGACCCGTCGCTCATGGAGACCTCGACCGAGAGCACGTCGCCCCCGGCGCCGGTGACAGCGAGTCCGGTGGCGACACCGGGCACCGAGGTCCGGTCCGCTGACTCGAAGTAGTAGCGGGGACGGCCCAGCCACTCCCGCACGTCGTCGCCGTCGATGACGAGAGGGCGACCCGGCTCGTGCTCCCCGGCGGCGACCTTGCCGGCCACCTTGCGCATCAGCGTGCCGAGCTCGCGCTCGAGCCCGCGGACGCCGGCCTCGCGGGTGTAGTCGGCGACCACGGCGCGCAGCGCCCCGTCGGTGAGGACCACATCGTCCTCGGCCAGCGCGGCCCGTGCCCGTTGCCGGGCCACCAGGTGGTTCCGGGCGATGGCGACCTTCTCGTCCTCGGTGTAGCCGTCGAGCCGGATGACCTCCATCCGGTCCAGGAGGGGACCGGGGATGGTGTCGATCACGTTGGCCGTGGCCAGGAACAGCACCTTGGAGAGGTCGAGCTCGACCTCGAGGTAGTGGTCGCGGAACGTGTGGTTCTGGGCCGGGTCGAGGACCTCGAGGAGGGCCGAGGCCGGGTCTCCCCGGAAGTCGGACCCGAGCTTGTCGACCTCGTCGAGCAGGACGACCGGGTTCATCGAGCCGGCCTCACGCAGGGCGCGCACCAGGCGGCCCGGCTGGGCTCCCACGTAGGTGCGCCGGTGCCCGCGGATCTCGGCCTCGTCCCGGACGCCACCGAGGGCGACCCGCACGAAGGAGCGCCCGAGGGCCCGGGCCACCGACTCGCCCAGGGACGTCTTGCCGACACCGGGCGGACCGACGAGCGCCAGGATGGCTCCCGCCCCCCGTCCGCCCACCGGGGCGAGGCCGCGGTCGACCTGGAGCTTGCGCACGGCGAGGTGCTCGAGGATGCGCTCCTTCACGTCGGACAGCCCGTCGTGGTCCTCGTCGAGGATCCGGCCGGCCTCGGCCAGATCGATCCGGTCCTCGGACTCGACCCCCCAGGGCAGTTCGAGGACGGTGTCCAGCCACGTACGGATCCAGCCGTGCTCGGGACTCTGCTCGGGCGTGCGCTCGAGCCTGCCGATCTCCCGGGTGACGGCGGCAGCCACGTGTTCGGGCAGGTCCAGGCCCTCGGCGCGCGTCCGGTAGTCGTCGGGCCCGGCCTCGTCGCCGCCGTCCTCGCCGAGCTCCTTGCGGATGGCTTCGAGTTGGCGCCGGAGGAGGAACTCGCGCTGGGTCTTCTCCATTCCCTCCTCGACGTCCGTCTTGATGCGCTCGCGCAGCGTGATGTCGGCGAGGACCTCGCGGGCCCACCCGAGCACCAGGCGCAGGCGCTCCACGACGTCCACCGTCTCCAGGACGGCGACCTTCTGGTCGAGTGTCAGGTCGGGTGAGTACCCGGCCAGGTCGGCCACGCGGCCCGGGGTCGGCGACGTCCGGGAGCCGCTCGGCCAGGCGGCCGGCGCCGCGCGACACCAGGATGTTCTCGACCACGGCGCGGTACTCGCGGGCCAGCTCGACGGACTCGTCGGCGTGGTCGCCGCCCTCGCCACTGGATTCGGCGTCGCCGACCGGCTCGACCTCGACCCACAGGGCTCGGCCGGTGCCGGGCACCGCCGTGCCCAGGCGGGCCCGCCGGACCCCGCGGATGGCGACGGCGGCCATGCCGCCGGGGAGCTCGCCCCGCTCGGTCACCTCGGCGACGACGCCGACCGAGGCGTAGCGCCCCTCGATGAAGGGGACGATGACCAGCGAGCCATCGGCGGCCTCGGCCGCCTCGACGGCAGCCATGGCCTCCTCGGACTCGAGGGCCATGGTGAAGACCATGCCCGGGAGCAGGACGCCCGAGGTCAGGGGGAGGATGGGCAGGTTGTCATGAGGCATGTGCATCGGTCCTTCGCTATCCACAACCGTGGGCACGTTCCAACGCCGGACCTGTGGATACATTCCCCGGCCGGCGGAGGCGCCCGACGGCGGTTCGGCCGAACCGGCCGCACGGTATCCTCGACGTCGGGACGGCGACGCGGGAGGGCGCTGCATGGCGGAAGCGTGCGGTCATCTGGGGATCGGTGGCGGACGTGACCCCGTCGGGCGACGGGTGTGAGGAGTGCCTGCGCACCGGAGGCCGGTGGGTCCACCTGCGCATGTGCATGGTGTGCGGCCACATCGGCTGTTGCGACAGCTCGCCCAACCGGCACGCCACGGCGCAGTTCCACGCCCAGCCGGACCACTGCCTCATCCGCTCCTACGAGCCCGGCGAGGACTGGTGGTGGTGCTACCTCGACGAGGTCGCCTTCGAGGTGGACGGGGCCCCATCGGCACCCTCCCACCCCTGACGGCGACGGCGGAGCGTGCCGTAGACTCGGGCGCCGCGGCCCGCCCTCCCCGGGGTCCGGACCGTTCTCCCCCCCCGACAGCGAGACGACGAGGTGCGCCCCTGATGACCTACTGCCTGGCGATGCGCCTCGACGAGGGGCTGATCTTCCTCGGTGACACCCGGACCAACGCCGGGGTCGACAATGTGAGCACGTACCGGAAGGTGCACCTGTTCCAGCCGGCACCGGACCGGTTCTTCGTGCTGGAGTCGGCCGGCAACCTGGCCACGACCCAGGAGGTGCTCGACCGGATCGACCA
Organism: uncultured Acidimicrobiales bacterium; assembly: GCA_963841925.1. Classification (GTDB taxonomy): domain Bacteria; phylum Actinomycetota; class Acidimicrobiia; order Acidimicrobiales; family RAAP-2; genus Bog-756. Next base: position 187,483 of record CAWJER010000013.1, on the reverse strand, counting down.
CGACCTCACCGACCCCGGTGCCCATGTGAGCCTGGCCACGGTGGGCCACCTGTTCGAGGCCGCGCTCTATGTCGGCAGGCTCAGCCGCGAGGTGGCCGCCAGCCACCACAGTGCCCTCGCCGAGGTCGGGGCGGACGGTACGGCGACCTTCCTGCTCGGTGGGGAGATCCAGGGCGACCAGCCCGACATCCTGCTCATCTACCCCGAGGGGAACTACATCCGGGCGTCCGACGACCGGCCCTTCCTCCAGATCGGGGAGAGCAAGTACGGCAAGTTCACCCTCGAGCTCGCCGTCGTCACGCAGGTCAACCTGACCACGGCGACCAAGATCGCCTTGACCTCGATGGTGAGCACCGCCGGTGCCAATCTGTCGGTGGGGCCTCCCTACGACCTGGTCATCTACCGCAACGGCTCGTTCCAGCCCTTCGAGGCGCGGATCAACGCGGACTCGCCCTTCCTCAGCCGCCTCGAGGCCGTGTGGGCGAAGCACCTGCACGAGGCCATCGCCGATCTGCCCACCATCCAGGAGGGGGACCTGGAGACGTGACCGCCACGCCGCCGCCGTTCGACCCGATCGGCGACGTGCTCGCCCGGATCCGAGCCGAGTTACTCGACGACGACCGGGGGGAGGTGGCCGACTACATCCCGCAGCTCGGCGAGGCCGACCCTGCCGCCTTCGGCCTGGCGCTCGTCGGCGTGGCGGGCTCGGTCTACCGCGCCGGCGAGGCGGATGTCCCCTTCACGATCCAGTCGATCTCCAAGCCGTTCGCCTACGCACTCGCTCTCACCGACGAGGGGTCCGAGGGCGTGCTCCTGCGGGTGGGCGTCGAGCCGAGTGGTGAGGCCTTCAATGCAATCAGCCTCGAGCCCGGGACCGGCCGTCCGTCCAATCCGATGATCAACGCCGGGGCCATACTCACCACCTCCCTCGTCCGCGGGACGGGCCCCACCGAGCGATTCGAACGGATCCGCGACCTGCTGTCCCGCTGTGCGGGCCGCGACCTCGACGTCGACGAGACCGTGTTCCGCTCCGAGCACGACACGGGGGACCGGAACCGGGCGCTGGCCTACCTGATGCGCCACGCCGGTTCGCTCGAGGCGGACGTCGAGGTCGCCGTGGACACCTACTTCCGCCAGTGCTCCGTCCTGGTGACTGCGGTCGACCTGGCGATGATGGCGGCCACCCTGGCCAACGGGGGAGTGAACCCGAGGACCGGCGAGGAGGTGCTGGAGCAGTCGGTGGCGGAACAGGTGCTGACGGTCATGGCGACGTGCGGCATGTACGACTTCTCGGGTGAGTGGCTGTTCCGGGTCGGCCTGCCGGCGAAGTCGGGAGTATCCGGGGGGATCGTGGCGGTCAGCCCGTCACAGTTCGGTATCGGGCTCTACAGCCCACGACTCGACGAGCGCGGGAACAGCGTACGGGGCGTGGCGGCCTCCACGGCGATCTCGGAGCGGTTCTCGCTCCACGTGATGCACCAGGTGGGTCGCAGCGCCCCGACGTTCGAGCGGGTGGTGCCCGACTCCGGGTCGGTGGTCGCCGCCGACGGCCAGGGCACGGCGGTGGCGGTGGGCGAGGCCCCGAAGGACGCCGAGGTGGCGGTGCTGGCCGTACAGGGCTACCTCGAGTTCGCCGCAGCCGAGCAGGCGTTGCTGGCCCTCCGGTCGCACACCGACGACACCGAGGCCCCCGAGGCGCTCGTCATCGATCTCGACCACGTCACCCGGTGCCATCCCGTGGCCTCCGCCCTCCTCGACGCGATGATCGACCTGATCGGCTCCCGGGGTGTGACCGTGGTCACCGTCGACGGTCGTCAGCGGCGGCTCCTGACCTCGGCGGCCGAGTTCACCACCAGGGCCGAGGCCCTCGACCACTGCCGGGAACGGTCGGGCGGGGACTGAGGAGGACGGATACTCCGGGGGGACTGCGTCCCCGGTCGGACTGCGCCGACGGTCGGCCTGACGTGTGCTCCCCTCAGCCGTGCTGCCACACCCGGCTGGCCAGGTTGCGGATCCCCGGCAGGGCGGCGCGGTCGAGGCGCGCCACCTCGTCCCCGTCGAGGTGCCAGCCGAGGGCCCCTGCGTTCTCCTCCGCCTGGTGCCGGTTCTTCGCCCCCGGGATCGGCACCGCCCCCTTGGCGATGACCCAGTTGAGGGCGACCTGGCTCGGGAGCTTCCCGCCGTGCGCCTCGCCGATGGCACGGAGTTCGCCGACGATGCCGTCGACGAGCTCCATCGGGTGGTTGGAGAAGTTCCGCTTGCCCGGTGGTGGGTTGGCGGCCGAGTACTTGCCGGTGAGTCGGCCCTGGCCGATGGGCGAATAGGCCAGGGGCACCACGCCGAGGTCGGCACACGCGGCCAACAGCCCCGACGTCTCGGGCGACCGGCGCAGGAGGGAGAACTCGATCTGGTTGGTGGCGAGCCGGAGGCCGCGACGCTCGAGCGCGGCGGCGATCGAGCGGGTCTCCTTGACCGAGTAGTTCGACACGCCGACCGCCCGCACCAGCCCTTCGGCGTGGGCAGCGGCCAGAGCGTCGGCCAGCGCGGCGTGGGAGCGGAGGCTGATCGGGCCGTGGATCTGGTAGAGGTGGACCGAGTCGACCCCCAGCCGGTCGAGTGACGCCCGGAGCGACGCCAGCAGGGACCCCCGCACGTTCAGCTTCCATGGCGACGGCATGAACTTGGTGGCGAGCACCGCCGAGCCGGCCCGGACCGGGTCGGCTGCCCGCAACGATCCGATGATCCGCTCGCTCTCCCCGCCCCCGTAGACCTCGGCCGTGTCGAACAGGGTGACGCCGGCGTCGATCGACGCCCCCAGGCCTCGCGGATCGAGTCCCGGGTGAGGGCGGAGTCGTAGGTGCCCATGCCCCATGTCGACGAGTCCCCCCACGCCCACGTGCCCACCCCGAGCAGCGGGATCGAGACGTCGGAGCCGGCCAGGGGACGGGCATCGGGGGGCATGGCTCCCACGGTACCGCCGCGCACCGACATGACCGACCACCCGGCGCGAGACTGCCCCCATGGGCACCGATGAAGCACGGGACGCGCTGGCCGCCTGGCGGGCCGCCTATCCGGAGGACCCCTTTGCCGTGGACCGGCACCTCCGCGCCCTGCTGGCCCGCCACCTGCCTGCGGACCGGCTCGCCCAGCTCGAGGCGCGGGCCTCCGTCTTCGCGCGTGGACGTGACGGCGGTGGTCGGCCCTGCGGCGGCCCGCTACGAGCAGCGGGCCCATCTGCCCGAGCTGGCCCGGTGGGACCCGATCGGAAGGCGGACGGAGGCCGTCGAGTTCGACAGCGCCTACCACCGGGCCGGGGAGCGGGTGTGGGCCAGCGGGTTGGTGGCGCTGTCGGGGCGGCCGGGGACCGCCTACGAGCAGGCCGTTCTGCTGTACCTGCTGTCGCTCGAGGGTGAGGCCGGCCACGCCTGCCCCGCCACCTGCACCATCGGCCTGGCCCGGGCCCTCCGGAGGGACGCCGAACCCGAGGTGCGCGACCGCTTCCTCGCTCCGCTGGTCGACCCGGACTACGCCACCGCTGAACGCGGCTCGCAGTTCCTGACCGAGGTCCAGGGAGGCTCGGACGTGGGTGCGAACGTGTGCCTCGCCGTGCCGAGCGGTGACGGTGCCACCTACCGGGTCACCGGTGAGAAGTGGTTCTGCTCGGTGGCCGATGCCGGTCAGTTCTTCGTGACGGCCCGGGTCGAGGGCGGTCCCGACGGGACCCGGGGGCTCGGGAGCTTCGTGCTCCCCCGGGAGATCGACGGCCGGCCCAACGGGTTCGCGCTGCGGCGCCTCAAGGACAAGCTCGGCACCCGCGGGCTGGCTTCCGGCGAGATCGACTTCGACGGTGCGCTGGCCTGGCCCATCGGACCGGTGGAGCACGGCTTCCGCACGGCCGTGGGGATCGTGCTGAATACCAGCAGGTGGATGACGGCGATGGGCGATGCGGGCATGATGCGGCGCGCCTGGCTCGAGGCCTCGGCGTACGCCCGGCACCGGACGGCCTTCGGCGGCCCCATCGGTGGGTTCCCGGCCGTGCGCCGCACCCTGGCCGACATGGCGGCGGTCTCGGTCGGCGCACTCCACCTGGTGATCGCCCTGACCGCGTTCGAGGACCGGATAGACGCCGGCACGGCCGAAGGCGCCGACGTCCTCCTCCACCGCTTCTGGGTCAACGTGGCCAAGTACCTGGTCTCGGTCCAGGCCACCGATGTGGTGCACTCGGCCGTCGAGGTGCTGGGCGGCAACGGCACCATCGAGGACTTCAGCGTGCTGCCCCGGCTCTACCGGGACGCCATGGTCTACGAGTCGTGGGAGGGGAGCCACAACGTGCTCGTGGCCCAGGTGCTCAACGACCTCCGCCGCCTCCCGATACTCGACTCGGTCGCCGACTGGCTCACCGGTGTCGTCGACACGGTGGGCGACGCCGACCTGGCTGCGGTCCTGTCCGCTGAGCTGGACGGCCTACTGGCCTCGGCACGGCAGTGCGTGGACGATCCCGTCGTCGGGGCGTGGCACTTCCGGGAAGTCGTCGACCGGATCGGGGTCCTGGCCGAGGCCGCACTGCTCGCCGGGGCCGGCGAGGACGCCCTGGCCCGCCACCTGCTGCCGGGTCGGGTCGGGACCGGTGGGTCCCCCGCTCAGGACGCCGCCCGGGCTGCCCGGGTCGACGCCGTCCTGGACGCCATGGGGTGAGCCCCGGCGGTCAGCCGTCGGTCGGTCCGACCAGTGCCGAGCGGTCCAGGTCGGCTACGTCGGTCACCCCGGTGAGGGACAGCGCCACCCGCAGTCCGTCCCGGATCACGGCCAGGGCGTGGGCCACGCCCTGCTCGCCGGCGGCCGCCACCGACCAGGCCCAGGCCCGTCCGACCAGGCAGGCCCGGGCGCCGAGCGCCACGGCCTTGACCACGTCGAGACCGCTGCGGATGCCGCCGTCGACGAGTACCTCGAGCCGGTCCCCGACGGCGTCGACCACCGGTCCGAGCGCCCGGATGGTGGACGGGGTGTCGTCGAGCTGGCGGCCGCCGTGGTTGGACACCACGATGCCGTCCATGCCCCTGTCGGCGGCCTGCCGGGCGTCCTCGGGGTCCAGGATGCCCTTCAGCACCAGTCGGCCCGGCCAGTGACGACGCACCCAGTCGAGGTCGTCCCAGGTGACCGACGGGTCGAACTGGGAATCCACCCAGGCGCTGAAGTCCGTGGGGCTCGCCGCCCCGGGCACGGCCTTCTCCAGATTGCCGAACGTGTGCGGCTTGCCCCGCAGGCCGACATCGCGCGCCCAGGTGGGGTGCATCCCGATGTCGAGACCCCGCAGGACCCGACTGCGCGCCGACTCCGGCCCCGACATGCCGTTGCGCGTGTCCCGGTAGCGGGACCCGACGGTGGCGAGGTCGACGGTCAGCACCAGGACCGGGCAGCCCACGGCTGCAGCCCGGGCCATGAGGTCCTCGGCGTAGGAGCGGTCGCGCATCACGTAGAGCTGGAACCACACCGGTTCGGCGCATGCGGCGGCGACCTCCTCGATGCCGCAGATAGACACGGTGGACTCGCAGAAGACCACGCCGGCGGATTCGGCCGCCCGTGCCGCCTGGACCTCGGCCCGGGTGGCGAACATCCCGGCCAGACCCACGGGCCCGAGCACCACCGGCATCGACAGGGGCTGCCCGAGGACGGTGGTCGCCAAGGTGAGCCCGGACACGTCGCGGAGGACCCGCTGACGGAGATGGACGGCAGCCAGGTCGGCCACGTTTGCGGTCAGGGTGGACTCGGCGAAGGCCCCACCGTCGATGTAGTCGAACAGCTGGCGGGGGAGGCGGCGCCGGGCCAGCTCGCGGTAGTCGCCCACCGAGCCCGGGGCCACGCCGAGCGGCCGGTCGGGGTGGAATCTGCTCATGGGCGAGACGCTAGCCACCCGGCGTCCCGGTGTCCCGGGGGGGTGACGGCGGACAGAGGGGGGCGCTCCGGGCGGCTGGCGGAACGACCCTCGTCCGGCGCCTGCCGGTGCCGGGCAAGGCGTCTTGCCTGCGCTCAAGATACGGGGTGGCGGGCCGATGAAACACGTATGGATGACCGCGTCCGGGAACCCCGGGCACCTCAGGTGGAGGATCCGTGCGATCCCGACCTGACCCGGATGCTGCTGGAGCTGCCCGATCCTGTGGTCGTCGTGGACGCCGTAGGCGTGCTCCGCTGGGGCAACCGGACGGCGGAGCGCCTGTTCGGGAGGACCCTGGACGACACCCTGGGCGTCTCCGGTCTGGACTTCGTCCATCCCGAGGACCTGGACTTCGTCGCGCTGTCGCTCGACAGCATCCAGATGAAGGAGGTCGGCGCCCCGATCGAGATCCGCCTCCGCACCCCGGACGGGTGGCGCCTGGTGGAACTGGTCGGGTCCCCCATCCCGTGGTTCGCGGAAGGGTGCGTGCTCCTCAGCCTGCGCGACCTGACCCAACGCCGCCGGTTCGAGCTCGCCTACGACGAGGACGCACGCTTCCGGGCCGTCGTCCAGAACGCCGCCGTGGTCACGATGCTGGTGGCTCCCGGAGGGACCGTCACGTCCTGCTCCGGGGCGCTGTCGCGGATGCTGGGCCACGACCCCGAACTGATCGAGGGCAAGCCGCTGGCCTACCTGGTCGAGAGCCGCGACCGCCCCCACCTCGGACGCGGACTCGAGCAGGCGGCCCGTGGAGCGGGATCGTCCACGCCCGTGACGGTCACGGTCCAGCTGACCCACCACGCCAAGCCGCTCTCGGTCCCGTTCGAGCTGGCCATCGTCAACCTGGTCGACGACCCGACGGTCGGCGGCTACATCGTCACCGGCCACGATGTGACCGATCGCGCCCGACTGGAGGAGGAGCTGTCCCATCTGGCCTTCCACGACTCGCTGACCGGCCTCGGGAACCGTGCGCTGTTCCTCAACCGCCTGAGCCGCGCGCTCGAGCGGAGCACCCGCACCCACGAGCAGGTGGCCGCACTCTTCCTGGACATGGACGGGCTGAAGGACGCCAACGACCGCCTGGGCCATTCGGCGGGCGACGCTCTGCTCCAGTCGATGGCCGAGGTCCTCGTGGCCAGTATCCGCAAGTCGGACACGGCGGCCCGTCTCGGAGGCGACGAGTTCGGGGTGATCGTCGAGGACTTCGCCCATCCCGGAGAGGTGTTCGCCCTGGCCGAGCGGATCCTCGACGAGTGCAGACGGCCCATGGTGATCGGGACCGGGACGGTGTCGGCCACGGTGAGCATCGGATTCAGCTTCTCGAAGCCCGGCATCTCGGTGGACGAACTCATGTCGAACGCCGACCGGGCGATGTACACGGCCAAGGACCGGGGCAAGGACCGCTACGAGCAGTTCGAGGAGTGGATGTTATCCACCGTCGAGACGGCCTGAGGGCCACCGGCCCGACGGGCCTGGGCCGCGGTCCACCGAGGGGCCACCCCCGACCCTCACGTCCGACGGACCGAACACGACGGACCCATCACGCCAGGGCCGTCGCCGTCGACCTCCTGCGTCTCGTCGACTCCTCCACCCGCACCTCCGCGGCGGGGTCGCCGTGGCGGCGCCCCTGCGGTCCGCCGGTTGACAGGTCACGGGACACCCATCATCGTGCAGGGGTGTCCACGCCCTTCGCCGAAGCGACCCGTGCCACCCGGGAGCGGGGGCCGGCCGGCCGCTACGTGGGTGCGATCGACGAGTCCTGGTGCCTGCGCCCACTTCCGCAGGGAGGCGTGGTGACGGCGCTGGCGGCGCGGGCCATGGCACAGGAGCTCGCCGCCGACGACCAGCGGCTGCGCACACTGCACACCACCTTCGTGGCACCGGTCGCACACGGACCCGTGGAGGTCGACGTCGAGGTCGTGCGCCGCGGTCGGTCGATGTCCCACGTCCGAGCCGAGGTCCGGAATCCGGGATCGCCCCACGGGCACGTGACCACGGCGGTGTTCGGGTCACCCCGCCGGGGCTTCGCCTTCACCGACCTGGAGCCACCCACGGGGTTCGTGCCGCTGTCGGTGGCGCCGTCGTTCCGCGACCCTCCGCCGCCCGGGGTCACGGCCTTCCCCCCGATGCCGTTCTGGGACTCCCGGATCGAGGGGCGGGGCGCGCTCGGCCATGCACCGTGGGAGGAGTACGAGCCCGAGCGTGCCGAGCACGGCACCTGGTACCGGCTCGACGATCCCCCGGTGGACGACGACGGGGAGCTCGATCCGTTCGCCCTCATCGTCTGCGCGGACACCATGCCGGGGGCCGTGGCCGAGAAGATCGGGCCTCGCCGGCGTCAGGGGTGGTTCGGCCCGAGCGTGGACCTGACGGTCCACCTCCTCGACGCCTGCCGTTCGGACTGGGTGTTCGCCCACAACCGGGCGCGTCACGCAGGTGACGGTTACGCCTCGGTGGACATGGCCCTGTGGGACCTCGGGTCCGACGGAGGGGCGGCCGGTCGACTCGTGGCCTACGCCACGCAACTCTGCTTCTTCACGTTCGTCGACTGACCGGGACAGCCCGGTGCCGCGGGTGGGCGCCGCCCACGGCGCGAGACTTGGTGGTCGAGGAGTGTGCGCATGTCCGTGAGCGTCTTCGATCTGTTCTCCATCGGCATCGGGCCGTCCGCCTCCCACACGGTCGGGCCCATGCGGGCGGCACGTGGGTTCGCCGAGGAGCTCGACGGGCTCGGCCTCCTCGGCCGGGTGGATGCGGTGCGGGCAGAGCTGTTCGGCTCGCTCGGGTCGACGGGCCGGGGGCACGGCTCCGACGGCGCAGTGATCCTGGGCCTCGAGGGTGAACGCCCCGAGGACGTGGATGTCGACTCGGTCCCGGCCCGGGTGACCGCCGCCCGCAGACGGGGTTCGGTGCTGGTCCTCGGACGCCATCGGGCCCGACTCACGGCTGCCGACCTCGTGTTCCACTCGCGGGCGACGCTCCCGTTCCATCCCAACGGCATGCGGTTCGCGGCGTTCGGGCGGGCAGGCGACCTGTTGCTCGAGCGCACCAGCTACTCGGTCGGCGGGGGGTTCGTGGTCGACGAGGAGCGGGCCGCCACCGACCGGATGGATGACGACGCCCCCGACCTCCCCTACCCGTTCACCACCGCCGTGGAGCTGGGACGCCGTTGCGCCGAGTCGGGGCTCCCGGTGTCCGGGGTGATGCTGGCCAACGAGGAGCAGTTTCGGACCCGGAGCGAGGTGATCGACGGCCTGGGGCGGGTGTGGGAGGCGATGCAGGCGTGTGTCGCCGCCGGAATCGCCCACGACGGGCGTGCTTCCCGGCGGTCTGGACGTGCCCCGTCGGGCCCCCGGCCTCCACCGCCAGCTGGTCGCCCGCGACGGTCCGGCCGACCCGCTCGACCCGATGGACTGGGTGAACCTGTTCGCACTGGCCGTGAACGAGGAGAACGCCGCCGGCGGTCGCGTGGTGACGGCGCCCACCAACGGTGCGGCCGGTGTGGTCCCCGCTGTCCTGCACTACTACCGCCGGTTCGTTCCGGGGGCCACCGACGAGGGCGTGGTCCGGGCGCTGCTGACGGCGGGCGCCATCGGCCTGCTGGTCAAGGCGAACGCCTCGATCTCGGGGGCGGAGGTCGGGTGCCAGGGGGAGGTGGGCGCAGCGTGCTCGATGGCCGCCGGTGCCCTCTGCGAGGTCCTGGGCGGGACGCCGGCCCAGGTCGAGAACGCCGCGGAGATCGGCATGGAGCACAACCTCGGGCTCACCTGCGACCCGATCGCCGGGCTCGTGCAGATCCCGTGCATCGAGCGCAACGCCATGGGCGCCGTCAAGGCGATCAATGCCGCCCGCCTGGCGCTGGTGGGCGACGGGACCCATGTGGTGAGCTTCGACCGGGTACTCGTCACGATGCGAGCCACGGGGGCGGACATGCAGACCAAGTACAAGGAGACGGCGCTCGGTGGGCTCGCGGTGAACGTCATCGAGTGCTGAGCGGTCCCGGTGTCCGGTCCCGGTGCTGGACACGGGGCCCGGGGTGGGTCACGATCGGGACCGGCCGTCGACCGGGGTTCCGCAGGGGCGGACCGGGGCGGCCGGGGAAGAGGGGGAAGTGGCGACCGACAGCCTGTTCATGAATGCACCGGACCACGTCGACGTGCCGACGGGCCACGTCATCTATGCCGAGGGGGACCCCGGCGACCACATGTACGGGATCGTGGAGGGGGAGGTCGTGCTCTCCAAGGGTCTGGCCGTGATCGCCGTCCTGGGTGCCAACGACGTCTTCGGTGAGCGGGCGCTCATCGACCGCCTGCCCCGTGACGTCACCGCGGTGGCGAGCTGCGACACGACGTTGGCCGAGATCGACCGGGGTCTCTTCCTGTTCCTGGTCCACGAGTCCCCCACGTTCGCCCTCGGGATCATGGGCGCCCTGGCCGGTCGGCTCCGGGCCTCGGACGAGATGGTGGCCCGCCTCGCCCCCCAGGCGTCAGACCGCACCTAGGGGCGCGGGCTCACGGGGCCGCCCGTCCGGCATCCCACCGGGTCACGAGCGACTTCGGGGCGATGAGCCGGTAGCTCTCCTCGGCCAGCTCCGCCACCTCCTGCCAGTCCACGCCGTCGTCGAGCCTCACCCCCACCCACCCCCGGTGTCCGACGTAGGCGGGGACGAAGAACCGCCCGGGATCGGAGGCGACCAGGAGGGCCTGCTCGCCCGGCCCGGCCTTGCAGGTGAACGCCGTCCCGTCCTCGTGGCAGTGCAGGAACAGCTTGTCCCGGACCCGGAAGGCCGGTGCCGTGTGTCCCCCGAAGGGCCGCTCGGTGGCGTCGGGAAAACCGAGACAGATGCGCCGCAGGTGGACGACCACGTCGTCCGTGGGCCCGGTGGAGGGCACCGTGGGGTCAGCCGTCGGACGGGGCCGGCCCCGCCATCAGCTGGCGGAGGACCGTTCCCTGGTCGAAGTAGACGCGTTCGCCGATGATCCGGTCACCCCCCGGAGGGAACAGGAACAACGCGCACATCCGACAGCAGAAGGATCGTCCGGTAGGGGCGAGACCGCCCAGTGGGCCGAGGTGGGTGCCCCGCAGGTCGAACTCGGCGACGACGGCGTCCTCCCCGTAAGTGAGCACGACGCCGTCGTTCCGCTGGTCCGGGAACGCCGCCCGGGAGCTGCGGTAGTAGTCGGCCACCTCCTCGGGTCCGTCGAAGACCTGACCGGTGGCCACCAGCTCGTAGCGGGGGTGCTCGAAGGTGGCGAGCGTGGTGGCGAAGTCGAGCTCGTTTTCCGACTGCATGTGGCGCCGCACCACGTCGAGCCTGCGCTCGCGGAGCTGGTCACCCGTCGTCGTGGTCATGATCCACACCCCCGGATCGCCGGCATTCGTGGTGGGCCCCCCGGCTACGCTAGATGCCCGTGCCGACCGCCGGCTACCGGCTGCTGCCGGCCGCGGCCGGGGCCCGGAAGTGGACGGGGAGTTCGGCCGCCTGGACACGGAGCTCGGGGACGGCCGTGACCTCCCAGGCGGTGCCACGACGCAGCGGGCCCACGAGCCACAGCCTGCCGTCGGTCCCGGGGATGCCGCCGTCCGGCCGAATCGCCAGCCCCAGCCCCAGCCCCTGCGGTCCCGGTCGGACGACTCCCGAGTCGAGCAGTTCACGGACGAGGTGGTGGTTCGACAGCCGGATGTCGGGAGCGGGCCCGGTGCAGTTGACGATGGCGCCCACCCGGACCGTCCGGTCGGCCAGTTGCGCCGTGACACCGCGTCGGGTGGTCCGCACGGAACGGACCCCTCCGGCGAGCACCGTGAGGTCCCCCGACGACTGCATGGCCCGGACCCGGTCGGCGATCTCGGGGGCCATCCGGTGACGCGCCACCTCCCACCGTCGGTGAAGGTGGCTCAGCAACCGCCGCCGCTCGGCGTCGCTGAATCCGCGCCACAGTGTGTCGGACACGGGCCGGAGGCTGTCGACGACCGGGCGCCAGTCCCCCGTCTCCCTGGCTGCGTCCCGGGCCCAGGCGAGGACGGCGGCCAGCCCCGGGCCGTCGGGCCGACCGGGTGCCGGGTCGGAGGGCACGGGACGGTGGGCGAGTGGGAGCAGTCCGTGTCTCGATGCGGCGATGATCTGCCGGTGGCCCCTCGACGCCAGATCCAGCGCCACGTCGACGGCCGTCAGACCGGTACCGACGAGGAGCATGGACCGGCACGCAGTTCGACTTCACGGGTGAACACTCCCAGATCGCCGGCGCCACCACCGCCCGGCCACCCTCGCCGACGCCGGAGATCTTCTTCGGCGGGGCCTCGCCGGCGGCCGAACGTGTGGCCGCCCGCCATGCCGACGTCTACCTGACGTGGGGTGAGACACCGGATCAGGTGGCGGAGCGGATCGGACGCATGAGGGAACTGGCCGCCGCCGAGGGCCGGGCGCTCCGGTTCGGCATCCGCCTCCACGTAATTACCCGGGACACCCCGTCCGACGCCTGGGCGGTGACCGACCGGATGCTCGAAGCGATGTCGGATGATGTGATCGCAATCGCCCAGAGCCAGTTCGCCAGGGGCGAGTCGGTAGGGCAGCGGCGCATGGCGGAACTGCACGGTGGCCGTCGGGACCACCTGGTCGTATCCCCGAACCTGTGGGCCGGCTACGGCCTCGTCCGCTCGGGCGCGGGCACGGCGCTGGTCGGCAGCCAGGACGAGGTCGCCGAGCGCATCGCCGAGTACCACGAACTGGGCGTCGACCACTTCGTCCTGTCGGGACAGCCCCACCTGGAAGAGGCCTACTGGTTCGCCGAGGGCGTGTTCCCCGTCCTTCGCAAGGCCGGCCTGTTGGGTGCCCGCACCTCGTCGGCACGCACCGGCCCCCTGGTCGACGGCGCCGTCGTGAGCGTCGAGGTCGGGGTGCCGTCGCTGGTGGCGCTGACCAGCGGTGATTCGCCCACGTCGAAGACGCGCTCGCTCGCCTGGTCCGCACTCGAGATCGCCGGCGGGGGGCGACTGGTCGACCTTCTCGACCTCCCGGCCGACGCCCTGCTCGGGCGTCGCCAGGACGACGCCGTAGACGACGCCGTGGCGGCGGTCTCGGGAGCCGCCGTGCTCGTACTGGCCACACCCGTCTACCGGGCCACCTTCAACGGAGCGATGAAGGCCTTCCTGGACCGCTTCGTGGCCGATGCCCTGAGCCGGACCGCCGTGGTCCTGGCGGCGACGGCAGGTGGTCCCGCCCACTTCCTCTCGTTGGACACCGGGGGGCGGGCGGTGGTCGCCAGCCTCGGGGGGTGACGGTCCCGACGGTGGTCTACGCCACCGGTGCCGACTTCGTCGACGGCCGCCCGACCGAGCCCGTTCTCGAGGTGCTGCGCCGAGCGCTGGGTGAAGCCCGGGCGGTGTCGGGGACGTTCTGATCCTGGCCGACCACTCCCGGCGGTGACGTCGGACGGGGCGGCGGGCGTGCGCTTCCCGGTGGGGCCCGTGGCGGCGTAGGTTCGCCGGGGCGCACCGATGAGGGACCGAGGAGGAGACCATGGACGAGCGTTCGTTCCCCAGGCGGTTCGGCGGGAAGGTCGCCATCGTCACCGGGGCCTCGACGGACCCGGGTATCGGCACGGCGTCGGCCCGGCGCCTCGCGCTCGAGGGCGCCTCCGTCGTCATCAACGCGGGGGGTGAGGACCGTCTGGGTGCCACCGAACAGCGGCTGCGTTCCGAGGGACTGGACGTGCTGGCGGTGGCCGGGTCGGCCGGCGCCGACGGCGTGGCCGAGGGGCTCGTCGATGCGGCGATCGGGACGTTCGGACACATCGACCTCCTGGTGAACGCCGTCGGTGGGGTCCCCTTCGTCGGCTCGGCACTCGAGCTGGGCCGCGACGACCTCCTGGCCACCGTCGGCCTCAACACGTGGCCGGCCCTGTCGCTCGTGCAGGCGGCGATGGCCCGGGGACTGGCCGACGGCGGGGGTGCCGTGGTGAACATCTCCAGCGGGTCGCCCCAGAAGACGACGCCGTCGATGGCCGCCTACGCCGCAGCCAAGTCGGCACTCAACACGCTCACCCGCACGCTGGCCAACGACCTGGGCCGACGGGGTGTCCGGGTGAACGCGGTCAGCCCGGGACTCACCCGCACCGAGGCGACCCGGGACCTGTGGGGAGCCGACGGCGGGGCCGCCGCCGGGAGCCGCATGCTCCTGGGGCGGCTGACCGAGGCAACCGACGTGGCCGCGGCGGTGGCGTTCCTCCTGTCCGACGAGGCGGCGGCGATCACCGGCGTGCTCCTGGATGTCGACGTGGGCAACCACGTCGACACGGGCTCGTGGTCGCCCTTCAGTCCCGACGCCGTCGGGCGGCCCGGTGGGGCGCCGGACATCGGCGGCTCGCGGGTGACCTGACCCGACACCGCCGGTCACCTGGACCGGGAGCCCGGGCACACTCCCGGTGACAACACCCCCCCCGAGCGCGAGAATCACGAATATCAAGTCGTCTTGATCTGCTTTCGGTCGTCCACACTGGGGGTACCGAACCCTGACAGTGGGTGACGCGGCCAAGAGCGGGGGAGCTGATGGATCCGCAACGCCGACTGGCGATCGTGCGGACACGCACGGCGGTCGCGCAGATGCACGCACTACGGGTTGCCATCGACGAGGCGGAGGCACGTTCGCTGGCAATCTGCGGGAGCCTCGAATCGGGAGCCAGCGTGGAGGAGTCCTTCGAGGCTGCCGACGCGTCGTCGACCCGCAAGCGGCTGACCGACGCCGTCGCCGAGTACGAGCGGCTCCGGCACGACGCCCGGCTGGCGCTGATGCTGCTCGGGGTGTCCGAGGGCATGACCAAGTCGGCCATCGCCCGTACGTGGGGGATCTCGGCCCAGTGGGCGGGTCACGAGGTGGAGGCGGCACGCCAGACGGCGGCCATGTCCGTGGAGCCCCAGGACACCGCCTGAGCGGTCCACCTACCCGGGTACGGTCACGACCGGGCCATCGCCCGGTTCCACCAGGCGGGAGCGGCCCCGGCCTCACGGGCCAGCCACGTGAAGTGGCGGGCGGCCGACACCCGTTGGAGCGGGAGTGTGGCGAGTCCCACCAGCGCCCAGCGCCGCCTGCCCCGGGGGATCTCGAGCAGGATCGACAGTGCCGAGGAGGCTCCCCATGCGTGGAGGATGGCGTTGTAGACGGACAGGCCGGTCGGGCCGAGTCCCTCGGCCTCGGCCAGGACGGGGATCCCGAATCGGTTGCGGCGCAGTGGCCACTCCAGGAAGTGCACGAGCACACCGGCCAGGGCCGCCCCGGACCACACGGCGAGCAGCCGGTCCCAGCGGCTGCCACCGCGGAGGGCGATCACCAGCCAGGCGGGCAGTTGGGTCCCCCAGAACGCTGCGGAACCGGTCAACCCCAGTTCGGGTTGGAGCACGAGGCCGATCCCGCTGGTCAACTCGAATCCGTGATGGGCCGTGGTCAACACCGCGGTCGAGGCCGTCCACGGGCGGCCGTGCCCGGCTTCCCCCCTCATGATCGCCACGCGTACAATCTGCCACGCCTGGTGCTGCCCATGACAACCGGTGCGCTCCCCGCTCCGGTGCCCGTCCCCCCACGCTCGGGTCGCCTCCGTCGGGACCTCCGGATCGGGCGTCAGCCGTGAGGCACCGACGCCTGGCCGTCCCGGGCGCAGGAGCCATCGGATCAGTCGATTCCCTAAAGAACGCGATCGGATGATCCGAAATCCATCGGGTGACTACAGAACTCAGCCCGGCGGCGCAGCACCAGACCCCCTCCGTCCATCGGCGGGGCAACGGCATCCTCCACTGGTTCCGACGGACCGGCCCGATGCTGGCTGCAGCCCTGGTCGTGGTACCCGGCATCGCTGTCGCCTCGACCGACCTGGGCACGCTCGCCCCTGCTGGGGCCGCCACCCCGACCACGGTGACGCAGACCTTCGGCTTCGACAACGGCAGTCTCCAGGGATTCACCGTCCCGGCCGATGTCACGTCGCTGACGGTCACCGCCGTCGGTGGCCAGGGAGGATGGGGAGGCGCCGACAGCTCGGGGAACCCGCCCCCCGGCGGGTACCAGGGTGAGGTCTCCGGCTCGGTTCCAGTCACCCCTGGTGACTATCTGACCATCGGGGTCGGGTCCGGTGCCGACGAGCCGCTCCACACGGGGTGCACCAAGGGTAACGACGCGTCGTCACCGACCGACGTCGACGACGCCGCCGGCGGGATCAACCCACTGTCCCAGTACGACGGCGGAACGGGTGGTGCACCCGGCCCCAACGGCTGCTCCGGGTACGGAGGTGCGGGTGGAGCGGCCACGGCCGTCGAGATCGGGAGCTCGGCCGGAGCGCCGACGAGCGTGGGAACCATCGTCGCCGGCGGCGGAGGCGGGGACGGAGGCTCCGGGCAGTACACACTCGTCCGCGGGCAGATCGGACTCGCCTCCTACGTGGCACAGTCCGCCCCGACGGCCATCACCTACGGGATCCCCGCAGGGTGCACGACCGGCTGCAGCTCGTCCAACACCATCGAGAGCCCGACGCCCCTGGCGGCCGACACGACCCAGGGCCAGCCCGGCATCGCCGTCTTCACGATGTGTGGCGGGTCGACCAACGGGAGCAATGCGGACCAGTACTTCTCCACCGGTGCACCGAACAGCGAGGCCGGCTGTGACGGAGGCGGCGGCGCAGGCGGGGGTGGCGGTGCCGCCGGCGGGTCCGCCGGGAACGTCCAGTTCGGATCGGGAAGCTCGGACGAGTGGTACGGCCAGGGTGGGAGTCCGGGGGAGAACTCGACCGGCGGATTCGCGGGCCTCAGCTCGATCGACGCCTACTACTCCGATACCGACACGGGCGTGCCGGCGGGCACGGACACGTTCGCCGACCCGGGCGCGGCGTATGACGGCTCGGTCACCATCACCTACTCGACCGGTGTGGCCAGCGCACCGACCTCGGTGACGGGCACGCCAGGCAACGCCAGCGTAGGGCTCCAGTGGACGGCGCCAGGATCGACCGGGGCGGCGCCGGT
Source organism: uncultured Acidimicrobiales bacterium (assembly GCA_963841925.1). Classification (GTDB taxonomy): domain Bacteria; phylum Actinomycetota; class Acidimicrobiia; order Acidimicrobiales; family RAAP-2; genus Bog-756. The sequence continues at coordinate 170,553 of CAWJER010000013.1, read as the reverse complement.
GAGCGACTACGTGGTCCAGTACTCGAGCAACGGGGGGAGCACCTGGACGACGGACGACACCGGGGCGACCGCCACGTCGGCGACCGTGACCGGCCTGGTCAACGGCACTGGCTACATCTTCGAGGTCGAAGCGGTCAACGCCGTGGGTGACGGACCGTTCTCACCGCCGTCGGGCACGTTGACACCCTCCGGCCCGCCCGGCGCACCGACCATCACATCGATCAATCCGGAGGACGGCGCGCTGCAGGTCGTCTTCACGGCTCCGTCGACGAGCACCCCGATCACCGGGTACGTCTACCAGCTGAACGGGTCCGGCCCGTGGCTGCCGAGCCCCGCCACAGCGAGCCCGCTGACGATCCCCGGCCTCACCGACGGGACCGCCTACGCCGTGGAGATCGAGGCGGTCAACGCCGTCGGCACCGGAAGTGCCTCGAATCCGATGACCCAGACCCCGGTGGCCGTTCCCGGCGCCCCTACCGTCACGTCGACCCAGGTCGGCCCGGGCACTGCATCGATCTCCTTCGTGCCCGGCGGCCTGGGGGGCAGCCCACTGACCGGCTACCGGTACAGCACCAACGGCGGGACGACCTGGACCACCACGTCGACGACGAGCCCGCTCACCTTGACCGGACTCTCGAACGGGACCGGCTACATACTGGAGCTCGAGGCGGTCAACGTGAGCGGTCCCGGGGCCCCGACGACCACGTCGTTCACGACCCCCGCGGTCCCCGCGGCACCGGTCATCTCGTCGATCGTCCCGGGCGACCGGGCGCTGCACGTCACGTTCGCGACGCCGTCGAGCGGAGGCTCGCCCATCAGCGACTACGACTGGTCGACGGACGGGGGGACCACCTGGTACTCGGAGGGCTCGTCGGGTACACCCTGCCAGGAGGGAGGTAACTCGACCGAGACCTGCACGGTCGAGGCGCTCTCCACCGATGGGGTGACGGCTCTCAGCGACGGGACGACCTACCCGATCGAGGTCCGTGCGGTCAACGCCGTGGGTGACGGGAACGCCTCGGCGCCCCAGTCCGGGACCCCGTACACGACGCCCGGCGCGCCGACGATCACCACCGGGGCCGAGGGGATGGTCCCGTCCGACGAGGCGCTGACGGTTTCGTTCGACGCACCGGCGAACGATGGCGGCTCCCCGGTCACCGGCTACCAGTACTCGACCGACGGTGGCGCGACCTGGCAGGCGCGCACGGACGGCCAACCGGCCACTGCGGCGACCATGACCATCGATGCGCTCTCGACGGACGGCAGCACGCCGCTGACCAACGGGGTCACCTACGACGTCGAGATCCGGGCGGTCAACTCCGCCGGGGACGGACCCGGTTCGGCAGTGGCGTCCGGGATCCCGGCCAGCGACCCGGGTGCCCCGACGATCACCTCGGTCGTACCCGAGGACGGGGGACTCGGCGTGACCTTCGCGTCACCGCCCAACGGCGGATCCGCCATCACGGGCTACGAGTACTCGGTCGACGGGGGCCCGTGGACCCCGGACGGGTCGCAGGGGACGAGCTTCAGTGTGGGCGGTCTGGTCAACGGCACGAATTACTCGATCCAGGTCCTGGCGGTGAACTCGGTCGGTGACTCGCAGCCCTCGCCGGCGGGAACGGGCGTGCCCGCCACCGTCCCCGGGCAGCCCGCGGTCACTTCCACCACCCGCGGGAACGACTCCATCACCGTGGACTTCACCGAGGCGTCGACGGGAGGCAGCCCGATCAGCTCGTACCAGTACTCGACGGACGGAGGGGCGACGTGGTGGACGGAGGCGACGTCCGGAGGACAGCTGGTCATCGACGCCCTGTCGACCGACGGCTCGACAACGATCGCCAATGGCACCAGCTACCCGGTGGAGATCCGCGCCGTCAACAGCATCGGCGCCTCCCTGCCATCTTCGCCGGTGAACGTGGCGCCGGCCTCGGCACCGGCCGCTCCCACGGTCACCCTCGTCCCGGGTGACGGGGTGATCACCGTCCACGCCGTCGTCGGCGACAACGGCGGTGCACCGATCACGGGCGTCGACTACTCGCTCGACGGCGGCGCCTACGTCTCCACGGGCACGACGAGTTCGACCTTCTCGATCCCCGGCCTGGTGAACGGCACCTCCTACTCCGTCACGGTCAGGGCCGACAACACCATCGGCACGGGAGCCCCGTCGGCGCCGCAGAACGCCACGCCCATCTCGGTGCCCGGAGCCCCGACCGACGTGGTCGCCGCCAGCGACTCCTCCTCAGCCGACGTGAGCTGGACGGCACCCTCCTCCAACGGTGGATCGGCCGTCACGGGATACACCGCCACGGCGTACACGAGTTCGGCCGGCACCACCGCGGTGGGCACACCCTGCACGACGGCGGCACTGTCCTGCCCCGTCACCGGGCTGACCAACGGCACGACCTACTTCATCGGCGTGGTCGCCACCAACGCCGCCGGGTCGGGCCCCGTCTCGAACCCACTCCAGGCCGTCACCGCGATCGCGCGGCCCGCGGCACCGACGCTCACCGGCATCACGGTGGGGGACTCCTTCGTCTCGGTGAGCTTCGCCGCCGGCTCGGCCGGGGGCGACCCGATCACCTCGTACCAGTACTCACTCGACGGTGGAACCACGTGGACCACGGCGGTCGGAACGGCATCGCCGCTCACGATCGACGGCCTCACCGACGGCACCAGCTACACGGTGTCGCTCCGGGCCGTCAGCGCCGCCGGTCCCGGGGCGGTGTCCACCAACACGGAGACGGGCACGCCGTACACCTATCCGAGCGCCGTATCCACCTCGACGATCTTCGCCAACGCCGAGAACGGCCAGGTCGCAGTCAGCTGGACCGTTCCCGCCAACGGGGGGTCAGCGATCACCGAGGCACAGGCGACCGCCTTCAGCTCGCTGACCGGCGGGACCCAGCAGGGGTCGACCTGCACCACGACCACGCTGCTCGCCGTGGGGGACACCACCTCCTGCACCATCACCGGTCTGACCAACGGAACGACGTACTACGTCTCGATCCAGTCGGAAAATGCCGCCGGGTGGAGCGATCGCTCCTCGCCGCGTGTCCCAGCGCAGCCCGGGCTCGACCCAGGCGCCGTATCCGCCGTAACCGGCGTCGCCGGGGACGGTCGGGTGGCGTTGTCCTGGACCCCGGGCAGCACGGGTGGGGGCCCGATCACCAACTACACGATCTGGTTCTCTTCGGGGGGCGCCTACACCCAGTTCGCCAACGGGACGTCGACGTCGACGTCCACCACCGTCACCGGCCTGACGAACGGCACGGACTACACGTTCGAGGTCTACGCCGTGAATTCCAGCGGCACGGGCCCGGCCAGCGCGCCTTCCGCAGGAGTCACCCCTGAGGGCCCGTCCATCACTTCGGGCGCCCTCGGCGGAGGGGAAGTCGGCGTCGCCTATTCGGCCGACCCGACGGTCTCCGGTGGGAGCGGGCCGGACGCGTGGACGGTCACCAACGGCACACTGCCGGCCGGCCTCACGATCGCGGCCTCCACGGGTGCGGTGACCGGGACACCTGTGGTGACAGGTACGTCGGCCTTCGATCTGGTCGTGACCGACAGTGTGGGCGGCACGGCGACCCAGGCGGAGTCCGTGGCGATCACCACGGTTCCAGCGATCACCTCGCCTGCAGCAGGCGCTGGCGAGGTCGGCGTTGCCTACGACGCCGTGCCGACGACCTCGGGCGGCACCGGTCCAGACACCTGGTCCATCTCCAGTGGAACCCTGCCGGCCGGTCTCACCCTCGACACCACCACCGGCGAGGTGTCCGGCACGCCCACCTCGGACGGCACCTCCACCTTCGACCTGGTGGTGACCGACTCGCTGGGCCAGTCGGCCAGCCAGTCCGAGACCGTCACCGTCGCCACGGACCCGGCCATCACCTCGTCCGCCTTCGGTGCCGGTGAGGTCGGCGTTGCCTACGACGCCGTGCCGACGACCTCGGGCGGCACCGGTCCTGCCACCTGGTCCGTTGCCAACGGGACCCTGCCGGCCGGTCTCACCCTCGACACCACCACCGGCGAGGTCTCGGGCACGCCCACCTCGGACGGCACCTCCACCTTCGACCTGGTGGTGACCGACTCGCTGGGCCAGTCGGCCAGCCAGTCCGAGACCGTCACCGTCGCCACGGACCCGGCCATCACCTCGTCCGCCTTCGGTGCCGGTGAGGTCGGCGTTGCCTACGACGCCGTGCCGACGACCTCGGGCGGCACCGGTCCTGACACCTGGTCCGTTGCCAACGGGACCCTGCCGGCCGGTCTCACCCTCGACACCACCACCGGCGAGGTGTCCGGCACGCCCACCTCGGACGGCACCTCCACCTTCGACCTGGTGGTGACCGACTCGCTGGGCCAGTCGGCCAGCCAGTCCGAGACCGTCACCGTCGCCACGGACCCGGCCATCACCTCGTCCGCCTTCGGTGCCGGTGAGGTCGGCGTTGCCTACGACGCCGTGCCGATGACCTCGGGCGGCACCGGTCCAGACACCTGGTCCGTTGCCAACGGGACCCTGCCGGCCGGTCTCACCCTCGACACCACCACCGGCGAGGTCTCGGGCACGCCCACCTCGGACGGCACCTCCACCTTCGACCTGGTGGTGACCGACTCGCTGGGCCAGTCGGCCAGCCAGTCCGAGACCGTCACCGTCGCCACGGACCCGGCCATCACCTCGTCCGGCACTCGAGTGCCGGTGAGGTCGGCGTTGCCTACGACGCCGTGCCGACGACCTCGGGCGGCACCGGTCCAGACACCTGGTCCATCTCCAGTGGGACCCTGCCGGCCGGGCTCACCCTCGACACCACCACCGGCGAGGTCTCGGGCACGCCCACCTCGGACGGCACCTCCACCTTCGACCTGGTGGTGACCGACTCGCTGGGCCAGTCGGCCAGCCAGTCCGAGACCGTCACCGTCGCCACGGATCCGGCCATCACCTCGTCCGCCTTCGGTGCCGGTGAGGTCGGCGTTGCCTACGACGCCGTGCCGACGACCTCGGGCGGCACCGGTCCTGCCACCTGGTCCATCTCCAGTGGAACCCTGCCGGCCGGTCTCACCCTCGACACCACCACCGGCGAGGTCTCGGGCACGCCCACCTCGGACGGCACCTCCACCTTCGACCTGGTGGTGACCGACTCGCTGGGCCAGTCGGCCAGCCAGTCCGAGACCGTCACCGTCGCCACGGACCCGGCCATCACCTCGTCCGCCTTCGGTGCCGGTGAGGTCGGCGTTGCCTACGACGCCGTGCCGACGACCTCGGGCGGCACCGGTCCTGACACCTGGTCCGTTGCCAGTGGAACCCTGCCGGCCGGTCTCACCCTCGACACCACCACCGGCGAGGTCTCGGGCACGCCCACCTCGGACGGCACCTCCACCTTCGACCTGGTGGTGACCGACTCGCTGGGCCAGTCGGCCAGCCAGTCCGAGACCGTCACCGTCGCCACGGACCCGGCCATCACCTCGTCCGCCTTCGGTGCCGGTGAGGTCGGCGTTGCCTACGACGCCGTGCCGACGACCTCGGGCGGCACCGGTCCTGACACCTGGTCCGTTGCCAACGGGACCCTGCCGGCCGGTCTCACCCTCGACACCACCACCGGCGAGGTCTCGGGCACGCCCACCTCGGACGGCACCTCCACCTTCGACCTGGTGGTGACCGACTCGCTGGGCCAGTCGGCCAGCCAGTCCGAGACCGTCACCGTCGCCACGGACCCGGCCATCTCGTCGTCCGGCCTTGAGTGCCGGTGAGGTCGGCGTTGCCTACGACGCCGTGCCGACTACCTCGGGCGGCACCGGTCCTGACACCTGGTCCGTTGCCAACGGGACCCTGCCGGCCGGTCTCACCCTCGACACCACCACCGGCGAGGTCTCGGGCACGCCCACCTCGGACGGCACCTCCACCTTCGACCTGGTGGTGACCGACTCGCTGGGCCAGTCGGCCAGCCAGTCCGAGACCGTCACCGTCGCCAGTGAACCCTCGGCGGCAAACGGCGGGTCCATCACCGGAGACGAGGGTGTTTCCGTCAGCAACCAACTGGCCGTCAGCGGCGGTACCGGTCCCTATCTGTGGTCGCTCACCGGAGGGGATCTGCCGGCGGGAGTGGACCTTTCGACCGGCGGGCTAATCAGCGGAGTCCCGACGGTGTCGGGGACCTTCGACGTGACGGTCACCGTGACCGACTCCCACGGGCAGCGCTCCCCCGAGGCGGTCACCGTGGTGGTCCTGCCCACGAGCCTCGAATTCACGGCGGATGGCGGTCACTCCAGACGGCGATGGGTACTGGGTCGCCGGCTCCGAAGGAACGGTGACTGCGTTCGGCACCGCACGCACGTTCGGGACGCCCATGGACAGGGCCCCGGCCGCACCGATCGTCGGCATGACCTCGACATGGGACGGACAGGGGTACTGGCTCGTCGGCTCGGACGGCGGTGTCTTCGCCTTCGGTGACGCCCGGTTCTTCGGGTCCGAGGGAGGGCTCCACCTGGACCAGCCGATCGTCGGTATGACCTCGACTCCGGACGGACAGGGCTACTGGTTGGTGGCTGCGGACGGCGGTGTCTTCGCCTTCGGTGACGCCCGGTTCTTCGGCTCCGAGGGTGGGCAACACCTGAATGAGCCGGTGGTCGGAATGGCCGCCACGTCGAATGGACAGGGCTACTGGCTGGTGGCTGCGGACGGTGGCGTCTTCTCCTTCGGTGACGCCGGATTCGAAGGATCGACGGGGGCCGAGCACCTGGAGGCCCCGGTCGTGGGGATCGCCGCCACCCCGGACGGAACCGGCTACTGGCTGGCCGCAGCGGACGGTGGTGTCTTCGCCTTCGGCGCCGCCCCGTTCTTCGGGTCGCAGAGTGGTCATCACCTGAATGGGCCGATCGATGGGATCGAGGCGACACAAGACGGCAACGGGTACTGGATGACCGGATCGGACGGTGGCGTCTTCGCCTTCGGCGGTGCCGCATTCCTTGGCGCCGATCCGCGATCGCCCGCCGCCTGAGCCTCAACGTCCGTCCCGAATCCCCGGCCGGTCTACGTGGGGTGACGACCCGGCAGACCCTGGTGCTGTAGTGGCGGAGCAGTAGGCGCAGATCGGGAATTAGCCTGCGGGTGCCCACCCTTTCCGAAAGAGGTTCGCATGACCCGCGTCGACGTCCCGGCCCTGCTCGCCGCCCTCAGTGTGGAGGAGAAGGCATCGCTGGTCAGTGGATCGGACTTCTGGCACACCCACTCGATCGAGCACCTCGGCATTCCGTCGATCATGGTGAGCGACGGACCGCACGGGCTGCGTAAGCAGGCGGCCGACGGCGATCACGTCGGCGTCGGGGCGAGTGTCCCCGCCACCTGCTTCCCGCCGGCCGCCGCCCTGGGAGCATCGTGGGACATCGAGCTCGTCCGGAGGGTCGGTGTGGCGATCGGTGAGGAGGCTCGGGCGCAGGACGTCGCCGTGGTGCTCGGACCCGGGATCAACATCAAGCGGTCACCGCTGTGCGGGCGGAACTTCGAGTACTTCTCGGAGGACCCGCTCCTGTCCGGGGAACTCGGCGCCGCCATGGTGCACGGCATCCAGAGCCAGGGTGTCGGCGCCTCCCTGAAGCACTTCGCCGTCAACAACCAGGAGACCGATCGTCTGCGGATCAGTGCCACCGTCGACGGCCGCACCCTGAGGGAGATCTACCTGGCCGCGTTCGAGCACGTGGTCGAGGAGGTGCACCCGTGGACCGTCATGTGCAGCTACAACCGTGTCAACGGGGTCTACGCGTCCCAGGACCGGTGGCTGCTGACCGACGTGCTGCGTGGTGAATGGGGATTCGACGGTCTGGTCATGTCGGACTGGGGTGCCGTCGACGATCCGGTGGCGGCCGTGTCCGCCGGCCTCGATCTCGAGATGCCCTCGTCGAACGGTGTGGGACCGGCGAAGATTCTGGCGGCCCTCGAGTCCGGCGACCTGGAGGAGGGGGCCCTCGACACCGCCGTGGGGCGCCTGCTGCAGCTGCTCCAGCGTGCGCTCCCAGGATCCGAGAGCGTCGACCGGTTCGATGCCGAGGCCCACCACCACCTGGCCCGTGAGGTGGCGGGGGCGTGCATCGTCCTGCTCAAGAACGACGGCCCACTCCTGCCGCTGCCGACGGCGGTGGAGCGGATCGCCGTCATCGGGGAATTCGCCCGCACCCCCCGCTTCCAGGGCGCGGGCAGCTCCAAGGTGAACCCGACAAGGGTCGACGACGCGCTGAGTGCCCTGCGTCGCCGCCTGGGTCCGGAGGTGAGGGTCGACTTCGCTCTCGGGTTCGGGGTCGATGACCCCGAGGCGGACGAGGAAGTCCTGCACGCCGAGGCCGTCGACGTGGCCTCCGGGTCCGGGCCGGTCATCGTGTTCCTCGGTCTGCCGCCGAGTGACGAGTCCGAGGGCTTCGACCGCGCCCATATGGAGCTCCCTGCGGCGCAGCTCCGAGTGTTGGAGTCGGTCGCCGCCGTCAACGGGCAGGTGGTGGTGGTCCTAGCCAACGGAGGGGTCGTGGCGACCCACCCGTGGGAGCGCCACGCCGGGGCCATCCTCGAGGGGTGGCTCGGCGGGCAGGCCGGAGGCAGGGCGATCGTCGACGTGCTCGTGGGTGACGTCAACCCGTCGGGTCGGCTCGCCGAGACGATCCCGTTGGCGCTGACGGACACTCCGGCGTATGTGAACTTTCCGGGCGAGGACGGGGAGGTCCGCTACGGCGAGGGGGTCTTCGTCGGGTACCGGCACTACGACGCGGTCCGGCGCGAGGTCAGCTTCCCGTTCGGACACGGCCTGTCGTACACGACGTTCGAGTACTCCGATCTCGAGGTGCATCCGGTCGACGGGCCCGGGGTCGGAGCGAACTGGCGTGGGCGCCCCCGTGCGCGGGTGTCGCTCCGAGTCGCCAACACGGGAACCCTGGCCGGCAAGGAGGTCGTGCAGCTGTACCTCGGCCGGTCGGACGCCCCGCCGCCGCGCATCGAGCGAGAGCTCAGGGGATTCGCCACGGCGAAGCTCGCCCCCGGTGAGTCGGAGGTCGTGTCGTTCCTGCTGAGGGACCGAGACTTCTCCCGCTGGTCCCGCCGGGCCGGGGGCTGGGTGCTCGAGCCCGGCACGTTCGGGCTGGCGGTCGGTGCGTCGTCCACGCGATCTGCGCATCTCGGCGACGGTCGTGGTGGAGGGCCCGTCCCCGTCGCTCCCACTCGTGCGCTCCAGCACCCTGGCCGAGTGGCTGGAGCACCCGGTCGGCCGCGGGATCCTGCTGGAGGCGCTCCGCTCCGCCCCGGCAGGTGACATGACCCCGCTCCTCGACGACCCGGAGACGCTTCGGATGATCGGCCCCTTCCCGCTCACCCGCCTGGTGACGATGATGGGCGATGCCTTCGGTGGGGATCTGGTCGAGCAGCTGTTGGCCGGACTCCACGCACGGGAGGAAGCCGTGCTCGGCTGAGGTGGCGCTTCCGTTCCCCGTCACCGCACCCAGAGCCCGCCCGCCCGTCTAGATTTGGACTGCCCCTCGTTCTGGCGGAGTGAAGATGAGCACGGAGACGCTGATCGTGGTGTTCACCGACATGGTCGGTTCGACGGCCCTGTCGTCACTGCTCGTTCCGGACGAGGCCGACGAGCTCCGTCGGGGTTACTTCGCCACATTGCGCGAGGCCCTGACCGCTCACAGCGGATCGGAGGTGAAGAACCTCGGCGACGGTCTGATGGTGGTGTTCTCCAGCCCGTCGGGAGCGCTGGCCGCCGCTGCCGCCATGCAACAGGGTGTCACGCGCCTGGCGCGCACGACGGGCCGACCGCTGGCATTGCGGGTGGGGATGTCGGCCGGTGAGGTCGTGGCCGAGGACGACGACTTCTTCGGCGATCCGGTCGTGGAGGCGGCCCGGCTGTGTGCCCGGGCCGAAGCGGGTCAGGTGCTGGTGGCGTCCCTGGTCCGGGCCATGGCCGGGCGCCGTGCGGTGCAGGCGTTCTCCCCGGTCGGGGACCTCGAGCTGAAGGGTCTGCCCGAGCCGGTGCCCACCCTCGACATGTCCTGGGAAATCGTGACGTCGGACGGGCCCAGGATCCCCCTGTCCGTGCGGCTGGCCGGGGGTGGACCGGGATTCTTCGGTCGTCGGGACGAGCGCCAGGAGCTCTCGTCCGCCCTGGGCGAGGCGTTGGCCGGTCGGCGTCAAGTGGTGCTCATCGGCGGGGAGCCGGGCATCGGCAAGACGGCCCTCACCTCGGTCGTCGCCCGCGAGGCCCATGAACGGGGCTGGACCGTGCTCTACGGTCGGTGCGAGGAGGATCTCGGGGTCCCGTACCAGCCGTTCCTGGAGGCGCTGACGACGTATGTCGACCAGGGTCCGGCCGATGTCCTGCAGGACCACATCGAGGCGCACGGCGGGGAGCTGGCGCGGATGGTGCCGACGCTGCTGCGACGGATGCCGGGCTGTCCGGCGCCCCGCTCGAGCGACCCGGACACGGAGCGGTACCTGACCGTCGGGGCGGCGACCGGTCTCCTCGCCCTCGCCTCGCGGCACGCCCCGCTGTTGATCGCCCTCGACGACCTGCACTGGGCCGACCGGCCCACGCTGCAGCTGCTCCGACACGTCGCCGACTCCACCGAGTACGGACAGCTCGTGGTGGTCGGCACCTATCGCACCTCCGATCTCGGGCGAGGACATCCGCTCGGCGACACGCTCGCCGCTCTGCGACGTGAACGTGGGGTGTCGCGGCTGGAGCTCACCGGACTCTCGGTGGACGACGTCGTGGCGTTGATCGAGTCGGCCGCCGGTGAACCGCTCGACGAGGCCCACAGCGGTCTGGCCGTGGCACTGAGCAAGGACACCGGGGGTAACCCGTTCTTCGTGTGGACGATGCTTCGGCACCTCGTCGAGTCCGGGGCCCTGACGCAGAGCGCGGCCGGACACTGGTCGGCCGACGAGGCCATGGTGCGCTCGGGTCTTCCCAAGAGCATCCACGAGGTCGTCGGCCAGCGGGTGCGACGGCTCGGTCCCGCGACCGAACATGTCCTGGGCCTGGCCTCGGTGATCGGACGCGACTTCGACGCCGGCGTCCTCGGCGAGGTGGCGGGGATCAGCGAGGACGAGGCGCTTGACAGCCTCGAGTCCGCCGTGAGCGCCACTCTTGTGGCCGAGACCGGTGAGGCTCCCGGTACGTTCACCTTCAACCACTCCCTCATCCAGTACACGCTGTACGACCGGCTGGGCCGGGCCCGACAGCGCCGGGCCCACCACAGGGTGGCCGAGGTCCTCGAACAGCGCCATGGCGACTCCCCCGGGCAGGCGGGTGCGCTCGCCCACCACTGGCTCGAGGCGGGCGACGAGGAGCGGGCCCTGCGCTACTGCATACGGGCCGGCCAGGTCGCCCTGGAGTCGCTCGCCCCCGACGAGGCCGTCCGCTGGTTCGATCAGGCGCTGGTGCTCCAGGGGTCGAACCGACCCGACGCCGGCGCCGAGCGGGTCGACCTCCTGGTCGCCCTCGGGACGGCCAAGCGCCTCGTCGGCGACACCGGGTTCCGCGACACCCTCCTGGAGGCGGGGGAGCTGGCGGCGGCGCTCGACGATCCCGAGCGCATGGCTCGTGCCGCCCTGGCCAACAACCGCGGCTACTACTCGGCGCTCGGCCGGGCGGACGTCGGGCGCATCGCCGCCCTGGAGGCGGCGCTGGGCCGCCTGGACGACGCCGACTCGTCGTGGCGCGCCCTGCTCCTGGCCACACTCGCCACCGAGGTGACCTTCAGCACCGACTTCGACAGCCGGGTCGCCTTGATGCGCGAGGCCAAGGGCATGGCCGAACGGTTGGGTGATCCGGCCACGATGCTCAACGTCATGAACCTGATCGTGGAGACCGTACGGGCTCCGTCCAACCTGGACGAGCGCCTGGCCGATACCGCTCTGGGCGTCGAGCTTGCCGCCGAAGTCGGTGACCCGGCGGCCAGCTTCTGGGCCGTGGGTCACCGGATGCGGGCCGCGTTCGAGGCGGGGCTGCTGGTCGAGAGCCGGGCGCTGTTCGACGAGATGTCGGCGCTGGCCCAGGAGATCGGTCAGCCGGTCATGCGGTGGATGGCCACCTACGCGGCGGCCCAGTGGGCCTTGCTGGACGGCGACATCGCCGAGGGCGAGCGGCTGGCCGCCGAGGCCTTCGCGCTCGGTACCGAGAGCGGCCAGCCCGATGCCGCGCCGTATTTCGGCGGAGCGATGAACCACGCCATGTGGCAGCGCGGCACCTCGGGCGACGCGCTGGTGCAGCTCGAGGCGAGCGCGGTGGACAACCCGGGGGTGCCGGCCTTCTACGCCAGCGTGGCCCGGGCCGCCGCCCAGTGCGGTCGGCACGATCGCGCCCAGGAACTCCTGGACGCCGCCGTGGCCGTGAAGTTCCAGAACATCCCTTCCGACCTCCTGTGGACGAGCGCAATTGTGACGTACGCGGAGACCGCCATCGTGCTCGACGACGTCAGTGCGGCCGCCGTGCTCTACGAGACTCTCGAGCCGTGGCCCGACCAGATGGCCTACATGGGCATCCGTGCCGAGGGGCCCATCGCCCACTACCTGGGTGCACTGGCCACGATGCTCGGGCGCTACGACGACGCGGACCGCCACTTCGCTACGGCGCTCGACCTCGACACACGTGTCCCGGCACCGTTCCACCTGGCCCGTACTCGCCTCGAACACGGACGGATGCTGGTTGCACGCGGCCGTGACGGCGACGTGGAGGCGGCCGTCGCCGACTTCACCCGAGCGCGGGCCGTGGCCGTCGAGCGCGGCTATGGCGAGGTGGCGCGACGGGCCGAAGCGGCCCTCGGAGCACTCGACGTCGACTGACCGGCTGCAGGCCCGCAGTCGTGGGGCACGGCGACCCGGTCCTGCCGCGGTCGGCCCGCCGCCCTGGACACACCTCGGTCAGGCTCCCACCCGGTCGAGGTGGTCGAGGAAGGACGGGAAGGTGTCCTGGGAGGCCTCGGCTCCCTGGAAGACATCCTGGTGTCCGTAGTCGGGAACCTGGACGAGTCGGTACCGATCGGCGCCGAACTCGCCGACCAGGAGGTCGTGCGTCCGCTTGGTCGACTCGGGGAGCCAGACCAGGTTGCGCATCCCACTCAGGAAGGTGATGGGGATCTGCAGGCGCTCCAGGTGGGGGAGGTAGCCGTCGGTGCCGTCGGCGGTGAGGACCCGTTCGGCCCGTGCGCACCGCGACAGGTGGTCCATCATCGTCGTGTTGGTGGGGCCCCACAGCTCGTGCAGGGCCAGGTGTGTCGCCTCGTTGAGGTTGAGGTGGTGGACGGCGGGGCCGTAGATGAAGGCGACCCGGCGACACACGTCCTGGTCGCACTCCTCGGCACCGGGTATCGGGTACAGGTGGAGCGCCTTGTCGACCAGCTTGGCCCGCCACGATTCGTCGGTCGTCGAGTCCGTGGTGAGGATGCCCACCCCCGCCCGGTGCAAGAGCTCGCCCAGGTGCAGACCGACCTTGGCCCGGGTGAGCGCGGGGGCCACCGGATGGGCGCTCACCGACGAGCAGAACAGCGATGCCGGATCGACGGTGCCGGCCAGGGTGGCCATCGTCCAGGACAGCGCTCCCACGCAGTGGCCGATCACGTGGACGTCGTGGCGCCCGGTCGCGGCCCGGACGAGGGCCAGGGCATCGGGATGGTCGAAGCGCACCGGGTCCTCACCCGTGAACTGGGTCCGCGCGCTCGGCAACAGGCTCGAGGACCGCCACTCCTGGACCCAGACGTCGAAGTCGTTGCTGACCAGGTACTCGAGGAGTGTCGGTGCCATCGTGTCGAGTGAGAAGCACAGGGAATTGCCCATGCCGTGGGCCAGCACCACCGGTCCCCGGGTCCCACCCTCGTAGCGTGTGAGGTGGAGGTCCACTCCGTCAGCGGTCCGATAGGCGAACTGGCGACGCGCCGGTACGTCGAGCGGGCGGTGGTGTCGAGGTGGCGCCGCCGAGTTGAGCGGCGAGGAGCGATGGATGACGTGGGCGTAGTCCCCGGCGAGCGAGCCGGCGAACGTGCGTGCGAACCGGGCCGTGAGCTCCAAGCGCTCGATCGTGCCCACCGGGCCCGTCACGGACATCGTGGCGAGCTGCCTGGCGAAGTCCTCCGCTTCGATCCGAAGCACCCCCCGGCCCAGCACCGGTCCGTCCGGGCCCTCACGGCGGAGGGTCACGTACAGGGTCGTGGTGTCGGGCCACACGTCGGCGACGTCGCCGGGCTTGACGACCTTGAATCCCTCGAAATGGTACCGGGCCCCGTCGGAGGCCACGGCCGGCAAGCGGTACCACATGTGCCTCACCCCGGTGTCGACGTAACCGTCGGCCACGAGGAGCTGGAACCGACCGTCGGCGACCTCGAGCGGATCGCCCGACAGCGCCGGAATCTGCAGCGTGCCGACCGCCGTCATCGGATTGTCCGTGCGGGCGATCTCGGCGGCGATGTCGTCCGTCGACAGGGTGAGCACGAAGGAGACGGCCGAGCTGGCGCCGGCGTCCTTGCCGGTCGCATAGGCGCGCACGTACGGCTCCAGGTCCCCGGTCGCCACCTCCTCACCCCCGGTCGCCGGTGCCCACCAGCCGTTCATCTTCTCGGTGAACCGGAGGCCGGGACGTCGCTGTGGTCCCTCCCGCCCGAGGGCGTCGGCCCGCCCGGGAGCCGCGGGCCTCGAGTCGACGGTCCACCTGTGCTCGGCCGCCACCAGCGCGGCGGCCCGTTCGGCCAGCGCCGAGATGGTGAGCAGTGGATTGACCCCGAGCGGGCAGGGCACGATCGAGCCGTCCCAGGCGTAGAGCCCCTCGTGGACCTCGGAGCCGCTCTTCGCGGCGAAGACCGCACCCTGGTGGTCCACCACCCCGTCCTCGGACCGGTCGGCCATGACGCACCCGCCGAGCGGGTGCACCGTGACGAGACTGTGGCCCAACGTCTTGGACCACAGTGGATTCTCGAGGAACACGCCCCCACCGTTGCCTGCCGCGGTGCGCAACGACCGGTTGGCATGCTCGTAGAACGGCGTGGTCCCCACCCCGGGCCATTCGATGCGCACCCGGTCGCCGTCCAGGACCAGGGTGCCCTCGTCGTCGTCGTTGCCCATCACCAGGAACGTCTGGAGGTGTCGGGTGAACCCCTTGCGCCCTCCGGTGACGAGGCTGGTCAGCCAGGACAGGGGCCCGCCCCCGGGCAGCCTCCGTTGCAGCCAGTCCGGAAGGGTCTGCGCGGCCAGCTCGACCGGAAGCAGGTCGGCGATCGCTCCGGGGACCACGGCGTCCTCGACGACGATGCCCTGGCTGACCGGTCGGCCCGGTCGCTGGTCGATGACCGAGGTGATGCAGGGCCCCGGGGGATGCGTCTCGTCGGGTCGCCGGTCACCGGCGCCCACACCGTTCACGTCCGCGCCCGCCCGGTAGGCGAACCCGAGCACGTCCCCGTTCCCGGTGAAGTGCTTGCCGAGCTGGCCCGACACGGGCAGGCCCTCCTCGGCCGAGCGCAGCAGGATCCCGGTGGTGCCGAGGGTCCCCGCCGCCAGCACGACCGTGTCGGCCGAGACGACCAGTGGCGGCGCCTCGAACCGGTCCCTCCCCTGGCCGATCGGCTGGACGCGCACCACCCACGGGGGACCGTCGTGGGCCTGTTCGATCCAGCGCACGTCCATGCCGCAGAAGATCCGGGCGCCGTGGGCCACGGCGTCCGGCAGGTAGTTCATCAGCACCGTGTTCTTGGCCCCGTAGTTGCAGCCGGTGACGCAGTCGCCACAACCGGTGCAGGCCTCCTGGTGGATGCCGGCCGCGTTCGGGCCGGCCCGGAAGGTCACGTTGACGGGGGTCGGGTACCAGCGGTCGTCCCCGGCCGCCACCCGCAGCGCAGCCATCTTGTCGAGCGCGGGGTACGAATCGGGGTACGTGGACGGGTCGAGCATGGTGCGGGCCCGCTCGTACCCGGCCTGGAGGCCCACCGTGTCGGCGCGCAGGGCGTCGGGCCAGCGGGGGTCGGCCAGCACCCGGTCGTCGGGTTCGAGCGACACGTTGGCGTTGACCAGTGAGGTGCCGCCGAGCCCGCAACCCGAAAACACGCTGATGCCCTCGTTGACGTGGAACCAGTACAGCCCGTTGTCCGAGAGACCGGACTCGCCGGGCAGGGTGGCCTGGACCTCCCGCAGGGCGGCCTCCTTGGTCGTCGGGTACTCGCCGGGATGCAGCTCGCGGCCGCGCTCGAGCAGCGCCACCGAGCGCCCGGCCCGGGCGAGTCGGCACGCGGCGATGCTCCCGCCGTACCCCGAGCCCACGACGACGACGTCGTAGTGGGGCTCGAGCTCCTCCGGTTCCTTGGACAGCCGTTGCATCAGTGGACCCCTTTCCCGGTCAGTCGCCGCTCGACGGCGTGGAGGATCCGACGGGCCGGCCCGTCGGAGAGTTCGAGCTCGGACTCCTCGGCACCGAGTCGCTCGGAGAGCCCCTGACGGCGTTGGGCCACCGTCGTCTCGATGGCCTCGCCCAGGGCGGACCAGGGGTCCCGGCGTGGGTCGACCATCCCGGCCAGCTCCTCGACGAGCGGGTTGGGGCCGGGCCCCGAGCCGCTCTGCAACTGGACCCGGTAGGCGTCAGCGCCCGGACCCTGGATGTAGCAGCGGAGGACGGCGACGTTCATCTCCCCGTCGATGAGGACGACGGCGGCACCCTTGGTCGCCTCGGGATGCTCCGAGTCGACCACCCACCCGCCGGTGTTCACGACCGGGACGACCGGTCCGGCCGGGGTGGTCAGCGATTCGACGAAGGGCTTGTGCGTGTGCCCGAACACGAAGGTCAGCTGGTCCGGCCGGCCGATCTCGTCGGCCACCTGGTGGCCGACGGCGCCCCCGATGTAGTCGGTGAGGCCCTGGCGCGCGTGCTCGGACAGCACCTCGGGAACGTGTCGCTCGCGCAGGAACACGCCCCCCACCGCCCCCCGCAACGCGACCTCGGCGGCCAGTCCGCGGAACCAGGACGCGGGGGTGCGGTGTCCGCCGGCCCCCGTGACGGCCCGACGGATGGATGCGATCTCGTCCTCGACGGCCCGCTTGGACTGCAACGACTCGTACAGGGTCCGTGTGTAGCGGCCGACGTCTCCGCTGTCGCCCATCGACGACCAGAAGAAGTCGATCCAGCCGCCGTTGTCGGCCTCGAGGTGCCAGGCCTGTGCCGGGCCTGGCCGCTGACTCTGGAAGACGAGGTCGAGCATCGACATCATCCGGTAGAGCGGCTCGACGAAATGGCCGTGGGAGAGCACCACCGCCCGTCGACCGGTGCCCTCGGTGATCCCGAGGTTCGGGTAGCTCTGCGTCACGGACACCGGAACCGCCGGATCGGCGTGGGCCGCCAGCATCTCGATGAAGCGGTCCCGGACGGGCACCGGCTCGTTGGCGGCGAGCAGGGGCGTGGCGAAGTGCTCGGCCCGCAGCGGCGAGTCGTGGGGCTGCTGGGCGACGTAGTCGACGTAGTGCTCGCCCCGGGCCCGGCTCCACAGGTGGTGGTCGTGGTTGCCGGCCAGGAACCGGATGTCCGGGGAGACGGCGGCACCGGTCCGGCCCGGCGCCAGCCCGGCCACCAGCTGGGCGAAGGTGGCGGCAGCGTCGTCCGACGAGGACAGGGCCAGTTCGAAGAGATCGCCGAGGACGACCAGCTGCGGTGGATCCTCCCCGGGACGGCGCAGGGCCGCCAGCGCGGCGCACAGCGCGTCCATGACCGGTGACACGGTGGACTGGTCGACGGCGTCACCGGTCGGTACGACGGCGGTCAGGATGCTGTTCAGCGCCCCGAGGTGCATGTCCGAGACGCAGACCCAGCGGATCGGTGGCACGCGTCAGGAGGTCCCGTCGTTCGCGTCGGCGACGCGCGTCCGTCCGGGCGATGCATGTGCCCACGGACGCCGCGGCCCACCGTCCACGGCCAGGGACACCGGGGACGCCGGGTTTGTCGGGGCCACGTCGAGCCCGCCGGCACACACGACGGCTGTCGAACTCATCGTCCCCCTAGATCTTCACATGATCGGTGTGCACCCACGGAGTGAGGATCGAGTCGCACGCTTTCCGGGGGCCGCCGAGGCCGAAGTGGTGAGTCGCGAGGCTACCGCCTCGACCCGCTCCCCGGGCGGGGAACATTGCCACGGCTGTTGACGCCGTCGGGCACGTGGTGGGGAAGGCTCCTCAAGTCGACCGACGTCCGTGCCGATAGGGGGCCATGCGCCCAGGGTTCCCCCGTTGACCCCGAGTTCGCGGACGTTCCGGGCCGGTGCCGTCCTCGCCGTCCTGGTCTGCGTGCTCGCCGGCTCCTTCGCCTTCGCACCGGGCGGTGACTCGGATGCCACCGGATCGGTTGCACCCGACCTCGGGCTGCTCCAGGCCACCACACCCAACTTCGCGTCGGAGGCCGCCGCCGGCGTCGACTCGGTGACCATCCCGGTGGCGTGGAGCACGGCGGAGGCCACCCGCGGCGTGTTCTCCTCCTCCTACATCCAGCAGATCCTGACGGAGATCGCCGCCGCCCGGTCGGCCGGTCTGGAGGTGGTGCTGGACCCCGGGCTCCAGTACACGCCGAACTGGGTGTTCTCCTTGCCGGGGGGGACCCGCTTCGTCAACCAGTACGGGGACGTCTACACCGGTCCCGGCGCCTCGGGCAACAACGTGGCCAACGCCGTGACGGACACGTCGGTCCGGTCGGCCCAGGGCTACTACCTCCACTGGCTGGGGACCCAGATCCCTCCCGGCAGTCTGATCGCCGTCCGCCAGGGCGGTGGCCCCCTGGGCGAGATCCGCTACCCGGACGCCGTGTACGACGGGGACACCAACAGCTACTGGGCCTACGATGCCTCGACCCAGGCCGGACTGGTGTCGTCCGTCCGTGGGTGGGTGCCGGGCACGGGCACGCCCGCCCAGGCCACCACCTTCCTCGGCGCCTACAACGAGAACCTCATCAACTACTCGGTGTGGCTGAACGGCCAACTCCGGACCGACTTCGCCACCCGGGAGCTCCTCCTGCTGCCGGGATGGGGCCAGCGGCCCGGCGCCGCCACTGCGGTCGAGGCCGCACTGTTGGCCCCGTCCACGTCGGGTGATGCGGAGAAGTACAGCGAGTACAACGAGGGCCTGGACTGGAACGATCTCCTCCACGCGCTTCCCGATCCGTCCCACTCGGTGGCCTACACCACCTACCTCGATGCCCAGACGGTGCTGCCCACCCCCCAGCTCGAGGACCCGGCGGACTTCCTGGCATCGTTGGTGGCCGGCACACCGATCCTGCTCGGAGGGGAGAACACCGGGACCGGCACCTTGGCCACCATGCAGTTCTGCATGGCCCAGGCCCTCCGTCTGAACTTCTTCATCGCCGACTGGATGGGTGAACCCCAGCTCCTCGCCACCGCGGCGGGCACCGATCCCGCCGGTCCGACGCTGGCACAGCTCGGCGCGGCGTTCTCCGGCGTCACCTCGCCGGTCACCGCACCGCCCCCGACCTTCGCGCCGACGGTCGTCGGTCAGTCGACGTCCCAGACGCTCACCGTGACCGCGCAGAGCCCTGTGATCGTCCAGTCCCTCGCGGCCACGGGCCCGTTCGCCCTCGGGGCGCCGAGCGCGGCACTCCCGGTGTCACTGCCCGCCGGAGGCTCGATCACCGTCCCGGTCACCTTCGACCCGGTGGTCGCCGGCCCGACCGGGGGCACCGTGACCGTCGCCACCGCCGGGGCTCGGCAGGCCGTGGTGAATCTCAGTGCCACCGGCGAGAACCTCGGGCCCAGTCTCTCCGACACGACGGGTGCCCTCAGTTACACCGGCGTCGAGCCCGGAGGCCAGTCGACCAGCACGGTCGGCTTCGTCAACCTCGGGTCCGGCCCGGTCACCGTGGCCTCGGTGACGCTGCCGTCCACTCCCTTCGTCGTGACCGGGGCCCCGGTGGCGGGCCAGGTCATCCAGCCGGGGGCCCAGGTCACCGCGTCGGTGTCGTTCGCACCGTCAGCCGTCGGTCAGTTCACCGACAGCCTCACCGTGGTCAGCGACGGGGGAAGCCAGCAGGTGGCGCTGACCGGGACCGCCACACCACCGTCACTGTTGGAGATCACACCGCTCTCCCTCGCCTACGGCTCGGTCCGTCTCGGCGAGTCCTCGGCCCAGTCGTTCCAGGTGAGCAACGTCGGGGGGAGCACGCTGACCATCACCCAGTCGCAGCCACCGATGCTCGGGGAGTTCACGGCCACGTCATCGCTGCCGGTAGGGACCACGCTGGCGGCCGGAACGTCGCTCGTGGAGACGGTGGCCTTCGCCCCGAACGATGTCGGCTCGATGGGTGACCAGTGGGTGATCGCCGCCGACGACGGTCAGGGCTCCCAGACGGTTGCGTTCTCCGGCAGCGGCGTCATCGGCGATCCGAGCCTGCGGGGGTGGGCCTACGACGGGACGACGGTGGTGGCCACCAACGGGGAGTTGCACCTCACCTCGGGAGCCGCCCTGAACCAGGCCGGCTCGTCCTTCTGGCCCACACCGGTGAGCTCGGCGTACCTGGCCGTCTCCTTCACGTCGTTCATCGGCAGCGGGACAGGTGGCAACGGCACGGCGTTCGTGCTCGCCGACGCCTCCGATTCCCCCACATCAGTGGGCGCATCGGGCGCCGGCCTCGGCTTTTCGGGGATCCCGGGTGTGGCCGTGGCCCTCGACACCGAGCAGGACCCCGGGAACCCCTCCGCCAACTTCGTGGGAGTGACCGACGGCCCCCTGTCCGGGCAGGGACAGCCCGAACTCCACTGGCTCAGCACCAATTCCGCCGTCCGCTCGCTCCTGGGCCCCGATCAGGTGGGCATCGTGCTGGACGCCGGGGTCCTGACCGTGACCATCGACGGCACGCAGGTCATTGACCAGTCCGTCACCGTCGGTCCCAAGGTGCTGGTGGGATTCACCGGGAGCACCGGCGCCCTCACCGACATCCACAGCGTCAGCAACGTGTCGATCTCGGGGAGCTGAGACCGCCACATCCGCGGCCGGCGCCCGTGAGGACGACGGCCTGCCGGGACGACCGGAGGACGTCGCCGGTCAACGGGAGAACACCGCGTTGCGGACCACGAAGTCGTCGGTCAGGCCGCCGGTGGCCGCCGTGAACACCAGGTCGGCCACGGGGGGCAGGTCGGCCACCGTGGTCTGGAGCACCTGGGACCCGCCCACCCACACGGTCAGCTGGGTGCCGTCCACGGTCACCTGCACGTGGCTGGTGGTGTTCTGCAGGGCGGGTACGGCGGTGTCGGTGGCCACCCACCGCGGAATGCCGGAGACGGGCCCCCCGTCGGCGATGCCCACGAAGTTCCCCGACGGGTCGGCCCCCTGCTTGAAGTCGGCCAGACCCACGGCCACGCCGCTGATCCCCGAATAGCCGAGCGAACCGCCGGCCTGGCCCAGGAAGGTGTGCGAGGTGGGGCTGGCGAAGGTGAGGGTCATCCCGTTGGCCCCGGTGCCACCCCCGATGTCGGCGTCGAAGTCCACGGTCAGGCCGTCGGTGGGCACGGCGACCGGTGACACGATCGAACCGGTCTGGAAGGTCGGGGTGGTCGAGGTGAGCGAGACCTCGCTGCCGACCAGTGCGGCGGTGCCGTGGGTCGTCCACCCCCCGAGTGCCGGCGGGAGCGGGTACGGCTGGGCTGTGGTGACGGCCACGTTCTGGACCACGAAGTCGTCGGTCAGGCCGCCGGTGGCCGCCGTGAACACCAGGTCGGCCACGGGGGGCAGGTCGGCCACCGTGGTCTGGAGCACCTGGGACCCGCCCACCCACACGGTCAGCTGGGTGCCGTCCACGGTCACCTGCACGTGGCTGGTGGTGTTCTGCAGGGCGGGTACGGCGGTGTCGGTGGCCACCCACCGCGGAATGCCGGAGACGGGCCCCCCGTCGGCGATGCCCACGAAGTTCCCCGACGGGTCGGCCCCCTGCTTGAAGTCGGCCAGACCCACGGCCACGCCGCTGATCCCCGAATAGCCGAGCGAACCGCCGGCCTGGCCCAGGAAGGTGTGCGAGGTGGGGCTGGCGAAGGTGAGGGTCATCCCGTTGGCCCCGGTGCCACCCCCGATGTCGGCGTCGAAGTCCACGGTCAGGCCGTCGGTGGGCACGGCGACCGGAGAGGCCAACGTGCCGACCTCGAATGCCGATGCCGTCGTCGTGAGGGCCACGGTGTTCCCGTCGAGGGCGGCGGTGCCCCGGGGAGTCCAATTGGCCAGCTGCACCGCACCGGGCTCCGGTGGCCCGGCCACGCCCGTCCCGGTGAAGCTCACCGTGGTCAGGACGGAATTGCCGGAGCCGTTGAGCGGCCAGCTGTCCGTGAACGTCCCTGCGGCGGTGGGTGCGAAGGTGACCATCTCGGTCACGGACTGGTCCGCCTGGATGGTGCTCCCCTCGGCCAGTTGGGTGACGGCGGTGAACGGACCGAGGGCGGGCGGCTTGGACTTGGTGATCGTGAGCGGCGTCCCGCCCGCGTTGGTGACGACGAACTCGCGGGTCACGCTCTGGCCCACGGACTCGGCACCGAATGCGACGCCCGTCCGTGTGATCTGCAGTTGGGCCGGGGCTCCCGCCGTTCCCGACAGGTTCACGGTGGCCGATCCACCGGTATCGCTGGCCAGCGTGAACGCTTCCACGAACGAGCCCGTCGCCGTGGGCGCGAACGAGATGGACACCGACACGGACGCTCCGGGCGTGAGTACCGTCCCCGTGGTGGGGATCCCGCCCACCGTGAACGGTGCGGTAGGCAACGTGTCACCGGTCACCGTCAGGTCCTCGTTCCCGTCGTTGGTGAAGGCGGCGTTCTCGGTCACCGTGCTCCCCACGGCGGTGCCCTCGTAGCTGATCGACGCGGGGGACACATCCAGTCGGGCGGCGGCGGACAGACCAGTCCCGTCGAGTCCCACGGAGTAGGGCCCCGCACCGGTGGTCACCGTCAGCGTCGCCCCGACGATGCCGTAGGTGGTCGGGGTGAACGTCACCGGCACCGAGAGCGTCTGGCCGGCCAGGAGGGAGACCGGGAGCGCGGGGCCGGTGGCGCCCACCGAGAACGAGGAGCCGGAGACGGACACGGCCGAGACGGTCACCGCGGTGTCGGCCGTGAAGGTGTCGGTCTGGGTCGCCTGCGCTCCCACCGACGTGTCGGCAAAGGAGAGGGATCCCCCGGCGAGCGGGGCCTGGACGGGCGAGCCGAACCCGCGCAGCATGCCGTCGGCGGCGCCGATGTAGATGCGGTTGCCCCCCACGCCCGGCTCGCTCAGCTTGACCGACGCCCCGCTCGGGGCGCTCCACAGCTGGGTCAGGGTCCCGTCGGCGTTCGGGATCGGGTCGTAGGCCCGCAGCTGGGCGTTGGTCGACCCCGGGCCGTCCGCCCAGTTGACCCAGAGGACGTCCGTGCCCGAAGTCGCCCCCGACGAGGTGACCACCGGGGAGCTCGAGCTGTAGCCGAAGGCGTCCGCACTCGACCCCACGAGGGCGAACGTGGGCCTGCCCGAGCCGTCGACCCCGAACTTCCACGCCAGGAGCTTCCCGTCCGTGGCGCCGGGCGCACCGGTCGCCGATCCACCGTTGGTCACGACGTAGAGGTAGCCCCCGTCGCCACCCCACACCGCCGGCGACCCCCACACCCCCTGGACGGGACCGAGCCGGGCCAGGACGTCATCGCTGCCGTCGGGGCCCTGTTCGTAGCCGCCGAGGTCGTCGGCGTCCAGGACGTAGAGGTACCCCTCCTTGCCGATCGCCACGGCGAGATGGGGATAGGCGGGGGTGGAGAACTGGCTGGGGAGCATGACCGGCGAGCCCGAACCCAGGTCCCCGTCGATCTGGTTGAGCGCGTTGGCGTCCAGCGGGACGAAGAAGTCCTTCGTCTCGAGGGAGCCGTTGGGCTGGACCGCCAACCGGACCACCGCCTCGGCCAGCTGTCCCGGGGGCGGGTCGGCATCGCCGGCGACGGGGGCCGTCGGGTCGTAGCCGTTGCCCGTGGTCACGACGAGCCGGCCGGGACCGTCGGAACGGAGTGCGCCCGGGGACCAGATCCCCCCTTCGCCGTCACCCGTCTCGATACCGGACTCGCTGCTCCACAGCGTGGTCACGGCTCCGGCGGTGCTGACGCCCACCACCCATCCGTGGGTCGGGGTGAAATCGCAGTGCGAGCCGAAGGCGGCGTAGACCACGCCGTTCATGAGCAACAGCCCCGGACGCTGCAGCTGGTAGGTGGCGCTGAACGTCTGGAGCGGGTCGTTCGAGGCGGTGCCCGAGATGAGCACGGGAAAGTTGGGCTCCTCGGCTCCGGTGGCCACGTCGAGGGCGTGCATGAAGTACTCGGCGGGGCCCGAGTCGCCCGACACGTAGGTCTTCGACAGGAAGTACTCGATGTCGGTGGAGGTGTCGACCACCGGCGTGCCGGTCACGCCCACGCTCGGGAGGTCCGAGCAGCCCAGCGCCGCCGAGCTGAACGGGGTCCCGAGGCTGTGCGACCAGAGGACGGCCCCGGTGGCCGGATCGAGCCCGTAGGCCATGTTCTGCTCCGTCTCCGACAGGAGGACACCGCCCGCCACCAGAGGCTGGGCCTGGATGTCACCCTGGAGCTGGGTGCCGAACAGCTGGCCGAACGAGCCTCCTTGCACCGCCTGGGGGGTGAGGGCGGTCTGGTCCTGGTACCAGCTGCTGCCACCCTGGTCGGCGTCGACGCCGATGCTCCCGGTGGCGGTCGCGGCCAGTGCCGACGAGTGCCCGCCGACCGGTCCCACGCCGGCGACGGCGGCGACGATCACGAGGGCGACGCCGAACCGGAGTCCCCTCACCACGTCGTCGTGGGCCCGGTCACGCCTGGTCGTCGGCCCGCGCCGAGGGGCCGCCGCCCGCGGCAGCCTAGGGGGGGACCCGAGGTCATGGTCTCGCATCGGCAGGCTGACCGCCGATCTTTAGCCGGAGTACGCACCGTGGCGGGGGGCGCCCGCTGGCGCGTCGCAGGCCGGGGGCGGCGCCACCTCGTCGGGTGGAGCGCAGGCCGATGGAGAGCGTGCCGCCCGGGGTGGGTCAGCAAAGGCGCGTATTTCTACGCGCGGTATCCGCCGGGGAGGCACACCCCCCCGGTAGGGTTCGGCCATGGCCCGACCGAGGATCTACGACGAGGATCGCGTGGCCACCGCCATCCGGCTGCCGGTGTCGGTGCATGCGGAGCTGCGACGTCTTGCCCGTGCCCGTGACGTCTCGGTCAACTACCTGATCAACCGCGCCGTCGACGAGCTGCTGGCCCACTCAGCCGGTCCCGAGGAAGATGCCGCGCTGTTCTCGAGGTCCACGTCGATGGGACGGAGCGCGTGACCGCCCTTTCGTCAGCCGAGGAGCCGATCCGTCGCCTGCGCAGGCCGACGACGACCGCCAGATTCGGGTCGTCCCGACGCGAGAGCCACGACGCGTCCGCTTTCTACGAGCGCTTCGTGCCGCCCGTGGTGTCGTCGGAGGCAAACGTGGTCCCGCCCGTGGAGCGCGACACGATCCACGTCCACGACGCGCGGGACATGAGTGCCGTGGCATCGAACTCGGTGGCGCTCGTGGTGACCTCACCCCCCTACTTCGCCGGTAAGGAATACGAGGAGAGTCTGGGGGAGAACGGGGTCCCGGGCTCCTACTTCGAGTACCTGGCCCTGTTGAAGGGCGTGTTCGAGGAGTGTGTCCGGGTACTGGAGCCCGGTGGTCGGATCGCCGTCAACGTCGCCAATCTCGGTCGCCGGCCGTATCGCTCCCTGGCCGGGGACGTGACCGGGATCTTCCAGGACCTGGGCCTCCTGATGCGGGGCGAGGTCGTCTGGTGGAAGGGCCGGGCGGCCGGCGGATCGTGCGCCTGGGGTACCTTCCAGCGACCCAGCAATCCGGTTCTGCGGGATGTGACCGAGCGGATCGTCATCGCCAGCAAGGGGCGGTTCGATCGAGCGCTCACGCCGAAGCAACGTCTGGCGGAGGGCCTGCCCTCGACGGCGACCGTCTCCCGCGACGAGTTCCTCGAGGCGACCACCGACTTGTGGGAGATCCCACCCGAGAGCGCCACCCGCGTCGGGCACCCCGCTCCGTTTCCGGTGGACCTACCCAGGCGACTCATCGAGCTGTACACCTATGAAGGGGACCTCGTGCTCGATCCGTTCATGGGTTCGGGCAGCACCGCCCTAGCGGCCCTGCAGACGGCTCGGCACTACGTCGGATTCGACAACGACCCTGCCTACGTCGAACAGGCGAGTGCCCGGATCGAGGCCGAAACAGGGCGCCTGGGGAAGGGCACCGGCTCGAACTCCAAGGTGCGGCTCCCCGCCGTCCCGTCAGCCGAGGAGGACGGGGACCTCCAGGCACGAGCCGTCAGGGAAGGACGACTCGCCAAGGACCTCGCCAAGCTCGTCCTGGAGGAGAGCGGCTTCGTGAACATCCGGTCAGGGGTGAAGCCACCCGGGCTCGGCATCGAGCTCAGCCACCTCGCCACGGACAGGAACGGCGAGGACTGGGCCTTCGACGTGTCCGGGGCCTTCACCTCGAACCGATCGGGTCTGACGAGGACCGACACACTCTGGAAGGCGCTCGGCAAGGCAGCGGTACTGAGTCAGGCGAACGCGGAGTTGCCGCTGGTGCTGCTCACCACCGACGCCCCCACCAAGGGGAGTGCGGGCCACACCGCACTGAGCGTCGTCCTGGGGCGCGGCAAACCGGTCTTCGACGTGATCGAGATCCTCGACCCGATCGCGCAGGCGCGGCTCACGGGCTATGCCGAGCGAGGGCGTGGCGCCGGCTAGATGCCGTCGGACAGGACACTCGTCACCGAGCTCGCCACTGCGCTGGGCATGGTGGGCGTTCCCACCATCGAAGCGGTCCTGGCCTCCAGGCCGGAGTCGCTCTCGTCGCTTGACGATGCGACGTGGAGTCGCCTCCGGGAGCTCCACGCCTCCGGCGCCCACGCCGACGGCTTCGCCTCCGGATTCGCCAACGGACAGGCCTTCCTCGAGGCGGACGAGGCACTGGCGGGACGGATCCCCCGGCGGATCGAGTGGACCGGCGGCCACAAGCTTCCCGGCGACGAGGCCGTCCCCCTCGACCTGCGGGTCGACCACGTCTACCTCGTGAGCTGCAAGTACCTCTCCAGGGTTCTCCAGAATGCCGGCCCCGCCCGGCTGGCCGAGGGCCTCTTGACCTTTCGTCACCTCGGCGACCGGCGTGACTGGTACGAGCGGGTCGCTCCGGTCGAGTACCAGGCCCTGTACCGGGCAGCGGTCGACGCCCTGGGTGTTCCGGGCTTCCCCGCCCTGGTCACCGACCTCGACGTGGCCGACAGGAAACGACTCTCCCCGTTGCTCGACGGTCGGACGTGGCCGGACGGCACGCAGGACCAGCACAGGGAGTTCTGCCGGGCCGTCAGCGAGGGAACGGCGCGGATCTGGAGGAGATCGCTGCAAGGCACCGACAAGGCGGCGATGCTCTGGCGGCTGCTCCGGATCGGATCGGCCCCCTACTTCGTACTGGGCAGCGACGGTCGGGACTCCATGCGGCTGCGCGTCGACACGCCGTGGGATTGGCGTCAGAACTACCGCCTGGAGAACTTCGAAGTCGAACCGCAGGACTTCGGCCAACCCCGCGTCGGCTGGGGAGCCGGGTATGTCGACCTGCGCGGCGGATCACACCGTGAGGTCCGCGGTCACATCGAGCTGCGCTGGAGCCACGGCAGATTCAGGCAGCCGCCGGAGGCGAAGGTTTACCTGGACTCTCCCCATGTCGACGTTCCGGGCTACAACCGCATGTCGCTCCCGGGGGCGAGCCACGTGGCCAGACAGGGGAGTCTTCTGGATGTCGAATCTGACCCAGCGGACCCGGGAGCGAGGACGGCGACTCCGTTAGGGTGACTGACGAGACGCCGCAGGCGACCGTGTCCGAGGACGTGAAGGCGGGACAGCCCCGTGACGCCCGACTCCACGCCGTCCTGCGCGTGACCGTCGAGCTGCCGGGGGAGGAGGGCGTGCCGAGGTGGAGTCCGAGACTGTCGACGGCATCCGTCCGGCGGACCGTTCCTGTCGGGTGGGAGGCCCGGTGACCCCATGAAGCAGATCCGGGTCCACGGTCCGGACGACGTCCGCCTGGACGACGTCGACCCGCCGGACCCCGGGCCCGAGGACATCGTGGTGCAGGTGGCCGCGTGCGGAATCTGTGGATCCGACGTGTCCTGGGTGCACATGGGAGGACTGGCTGGGCCGACGGATCAGCCCATGCCGCTCGGCCACGAACTGGCTGGCACCGTCGACTGGGTGGGTGCAGGGATCGAGGACATCGGCGTCGGCGACCGGGTCATCGTCAACCCCGGGGCCGGTGACCACGGAAAGATCGGGAGCGGGGGCACCGAGGGTGGGCTGACGCCGTCACTGCTGCTGCGCAGTGCACGGCTGGGCGAGCGGGTGTTCCCCGTGCCCGACGGTGTGCCGCTCACGTCGGCGGCGCTCGCCGAGCCGCTCGGTGTGGGCATGCAGGCCGTCAACCAGGCCGACGTGGCTCCAGGGGACAAGGTGGCCGTGTTCGGGTGCGGCCCCATCGGACTGATGGCCATCGCCACGATGGTCGACCGGGGCATCCGCGAGGTCGTAGCCGTCGACCTCAGTCCGCGGCGACTTGCGCTGGCCGAGGGCCTGGGTGCCCAGGCGGTGCTCGACCCGACCACGATCGACGTCTGGGAGGAGCTCGCCCGGTTGCACGGCACGTCGCCGTTCATGTTCGGGCCGACCCCGGCCACCGACGCGTTCATCGAGGCGTCGGGGGCCGACCAGGTGATCGGCGACATCCTCCAGCACGGTCGGGTCGGTGGACGCATGTCCGTGGTGGCCCTGCACTACCGGCCGATCCCGACCAACTTCCTCATGTTGCTGATGAAGCAGTTCACGATCCGCGGGTCGATGGAGTACCCGCCCCGGTTCGAGGACGCCATCGAGCTGCTCGAGCGTCGTGACCTGTCGTCATTGATCACCCACCGGTTCCCACTCGAGGGGTTCCACGAGGGACTGTGCCTTCTCGAGGACTCGAAGGACTGCGGCAAGGTGATGATCACGATGGGGACCGAGTGATGACCAACCGCTGCCGATTCGACTTCACCGGTACCGAGGTCCTCGTGACGGGAGGGACCAGCGGGATCGGCTTCGCCACCGCTTCGGCGTTCGCCGACGCAGGTGCGACGGTCACCGTGACCGGTACCCGTCCGTCGACCTCCGACTACGACACGGCGCTCGAGCGCTTCGGCTACCACCAGCTCGACATGCGCAACGGGCAGGCCGTCGACCGGCTGGCGGGGAGCATCTCGTCGCTCGACGTTCTGGTGAACAACGCCGGTGCCAACTTCCCCGATGGCAGGGACGAGTGGGACCCCGACGGATTCTCCGCCGCGCTCGACCTCAACGTCGAAGGAGCCATGCGCCTGACCACGCGCTGTCGCTCCGTGCTCGCCGCCAGCACGATGGCCGGTGGCGCAAGTGTGACCAACGTCGTGTCCATGACGGCCTTCCGGTCGACGACCATCGTGCCCGGTTACTCGGCCGCCAAGGCGGCGTTGCTGGCCCTCACCCGGAACCTGGCCGTCCACTGGGTCGGCGACGGTATCCGGGTCAACGCCGTCGCCCCGGGGCTCATCGACACACCGATGACGGCGCCGATGCGGGCGTTCGAGGGGATGGTCGAGGCCGAGCTACGCAAGGCCGCCATCCAACGCATGGGCAGCGTCGACGAGGTCGCGGCAGCCGTGCTGTTCCTGGCCAGTGACACATCGGCCTACACGACCGGATCGGTGCTCGCCGTCGACGGCGGGTACCTGGCGCTCTGATCGCAGCAGCCGTGCCGATGAGCGACGAGTCCCGATGAGCCACGAGATCCGTATCGACGACCTGGCCGAGCCCGTCCTGAGCGACCTCCAGCGTTCCGCCCTGGCCTACGGCGAGTCACAGCACACCGACCTCACCGTCGACGCGGTCCTGGAGCGCGCCACGGGTGAGACCGGGCTCGACGACTTCGGCCCGGACGACTTCCACGAGCGCTTGGGCCTCTGGCTGTCCGAGATGGACGAGGATCCCGATGCCGTGGGACTGGCTCGGCTGATCCTGTTCGGCAACGCCGTGCGGTACGCGTCGAACCGCCTGCGGATCACCGACCTCCTGCAACGGCGCCCCGAGATCCACGACGTACCCTTCGAGCGGCCTGTCATCGTCATGGGCCTGCCCCGGTCGGGGACGACCAACCTGGTCAACCTGCTCGGTGCCGACCAACGGTTCCGGTCGATGCCACTGTGGGAGAGCTATGAGCCCGTTCCGGATCCCCGCGAGACCGGCGGGGTCGACGGTGTCGATCCCCGATGGACCCGGTGCAACGGGATGTGGGAGGCGATGCGGGCGACGGTGCCGCACGTGGAGGCCATGCACCCGATGGAGCCGGACCACATCCACGAGGAGATCGAGCTGCAGCTCCCAGACTTCGCCTCGTACAACCAGGAATGGGTGTCCCGGGCGCCGAAGTGGCGGGACCACCACCTCTCCCACGACCAGACGCCGCACTACCGGTACATGAGGACGGCGCTGCAGATCCTGCAGTGGCTGCGGCCCCGCGAGCGCTGGGTGCTCAAGTCGCCGCAACACCTCGAGCAGATCGGCCCGCTGCTGTCGGTGTTCCCGGACGCCACGTTCGTGGTCACCCACCGGGATCCGGTGGCGGTCGTGCAGTCCACGGCGACGATGATGGCGTACTCGGCCCGCATGGCCTACCGGCACACCGTGCCGGAGTGGTACGTCGGATACTGGACCGACCGCATCCGCCGGCTGCTGGAGTCATCGGTGCGGGACCGTCACCTCCTCCCGGTCGACCGCACCGTCGACGTCTACTTCGACCGCTACATGGCCGACGAGCTGGGGACCCTGCAGCGCATCCACGACGTGGCCGGGCTGGAACTGACGCAGGAGGCACGGCGACAGATCGATGCCCATCGCCGTTCTCACCCGAGGGGTGGGGAGGGCCGCGTCGTGTACGACTTGAGACGCGATTTCTCCGTCACACCTGACGAGGTGCGTGCTCCGTTCGGCTTCTACTTCGACCGCTTCGACACCAGGATCGAGGTCACATGACCATCCAGGACCAGGTCGACCGCCTGATCGACGAACGGCCGGGCAGGGAGCTGCTCACGCCCGCCTACGAGGACCCGGCACACCGGATCTCCGACACCATCTTCCGCTCAGGTGGCACGACCGCTGCGTACCTCCTCCTCACGGACGGCGGACGGGTGATCGTCAACACGGGCCTGGGCTTCGAGGCACCCCACCACAAGCGGGTGTTCGACGCCGTCCGGTCCGGGCCCACCCATCACATCGTCACCACCCAGGCCCACGTCGACCACGTCGGGGGCGTGGGCCTCTTCCGTGAGTCGGGCACCACCTACATCGCCCAGGCGAACAACCTGGCGTGCCAGGCCGACGACGCCCGCATCCAGGCCCTGCGGATGCGCACCGCCGGCATCTGGTTCGACATGCTGGGAACCGATGCCGTCCGCATCGCCGAGGAGAACCCGGGTGTCCCGATGCGGCAGGACGCCCCGACGCCGGACATCACGTTCCACGACCGTCTCGTCCTCAGCGTCGACGGGCTCCGGATGGAGCTCATCGCGTCCGTGGGGGAGACGGTCGACAGCTGCATCGTGTGGCTTCCCGAGCACCGCACCGCACTGATCAGCAACCTGCTGGGCCCACTGTTCCCCCACTTCCCGAACCTGAACACCTTGCGGGGTGACAGGTACCGGTCCGCGGAGGCCTACCTGGCGACCGTGCGGCGCCTGCGCGAGCTGCAACCCGAGGTACTGGTCACCGGGCGCCACGACCCCGTTGTCGGCGAAGAACTCATCGACGCATCGCTCGAGCGGCTCCACGGGGCGGTGGACTACGTCCACCGCCGGGCAGTCGACGGCTTCAACGCCGGGACCGACGTGTGGACGCTGATGCGCGAGATCGAGCTCCCCGCCCATCTGCGTGTCGGCCAGGGCTACGGCAAAGTGGCATGGGCCGTACGCACACTGTGGGAAACGTACGTCGGATGGTTCCAACTCCGGTCCACCACCGAGATGTACCCGGACTCGAGCGGCGCGGCGCTCGCCGAGCTCGTTGCCGCCGCCGGCGTGGATGCCGCTGTCGGGCGTGCCGAGGAGGCGTTGGCACGCGGCGACGCCGTGGTGGCCATCCGGGTGGCCGAGGCCGTCGAGTCGCATGTGCCCGACGACCCGAGGGCCCGGGACGTGCTGGTCGCCGCCCACCGCCACCTCCTCGACCACGGCGGCGACGTCAGCTTCTGGGAGAACGGTTGGCTCCGCCACGAGCTGGAGCGCCGGGAGGCAGACTGAGGGCATCGGTGGGCCCCGGGTGGGTGGGCCCGTCCGGCCGTGCGCAGCCGCCGGCCCGCTGATCCTCGAGGCCGGCGTCTAGTGCGCCGGCGTGCGGGAGTCGCCGATGGCGCTGAGCGTGGCGTGGATGAGGTCTGCGCTGCGGTTGTCGCCTGTCGCCCCGAGACTCATCCGGTTCATCACGTACCCGAGGCCCAGCTCGAGGTCGGGGTCGGCCCAGCCCACGGAGCCACCCATGCCGAAGTGCCCGAAGGACCGGGGTCCTCCGATGCCCGCCAGGGCGAGCGTACCGACGTGCAGCATGAATCCCAGCCCCCACTGGATGTCCATCCCCACCAGCACGCGGTCGGGCCCCTGGGTCTGCTGGACGAGCGCCCTGTCCAACTGTACGGCGCCGAGCACCCGGAACGGAGTGCCGTCGGTGGTGGTCACGGCACCGACGCAGGCACCGTAGACCCGGGCCAGGGAGCGGGCGTCGCAGATCCCGTTGGCCGCGGGGATCTCGGCGGCGTGCAGGCGCGGATCGTCCCACACGGCCGGGGCGGCCAGTGCCCCGCCCGGCGCGGAAAGGGCCCTGGTCAAGGTCCCCTCGGGGCCGAGGTACTCGGCCAGCTGGGCGACGAGCTCGGCCATGGCCGGATCGTCGGTCGACCCCGAGGCCAAGGATCCGAGCAGGTCGAAGGGGCTCCCGTCGGGCCCGGCGGCGAAGGGCACCAGCCGGGCGACGCGGGGCTCGAGCTCGGCGGGCAACCCGATGTACCAGTCGGCACCGAGGGGACCGGCGATCTCCTCGCGGAAGTAGGTGCCCAGCGACCGACCGCTGATCCGCCGGACGACCTCCCCCACCAGGTAGCCGAAGGTGACGGCGTGGTAGCCGTGGACGGAGCCCGGCTCCCAGGAAGGCGCCTGGCGGGCCAGCGCCTCGACCACGGGGTCCCAGGCCAGGACGTCCTCGAACGACATCGTCCCGTCGATCCAGGCCAGCCCGGCCCGGTGGGACAGCAGGTCGGCGACGGTCACCGCCTCCTTTCCGGCCTGGGCGAACTCCGGCCAGTACCGGGCGACCGGTGCGTCGACGTCGAGCAGGCCCTGCTCGGCCAACCGGTTGGCGCACATGGCCGTCGCGCCCTTGGTGGTCGAGTAGGTCAGGACCATCGTGTCCTCGTCCCAGGCCCTGCCGGTGGTCGTGTCCGCGGTCCCACCCCACAGGTCGACGACGGCCCGACCCCGGTGGTAGGCGGCAAAGGCCGCGCCGTCCTCGGTGCCGGCGTCGAAATTGGCCTCGAAGACGTCGCGCACCGCCTCGAACCCGGGGGCGACCCAACCGTCGATCGTCGTCATCCCCTCATCATTGCCGACACTCGCAACGAACGAAGGCCGGGCTGCGGCCGCCCGGATGCTGCCGGTCAGGTCTGCAGCGGCGGTCGGCGGGTCAGGAGATCCCGTTGGCCGCCAGGGCCGACTCGAGGATGTCGGCCATCTCCTGTTCGCCGGTGCCATTGGGGTGCACCGAGATGCCCCCGGACGTCGAGATGATGGCATTGATCCACTGCCTCGACCCGCTGGCGCACGAACCGTGACCCACGAACTGGCTGTAGGTCGAGACGAAGTGCACACCGGCGGCGGCCGCCTCGGACTGGATCGTCGAGTTCAGATCCAGCTCCAGGCTGTTCAGGTAGGACGTGTCGCCGTTGGTGAGCGGCACCGTCGGATAGCAGCCCCCGCTCGACGGAAGTATGTCCGGGTAGCCGAGGACGTACACCTGGGCGTTCGGGGCGTCGGCCCGGACCGTGGCGAAGGTGCTCCCCAGGGTCGAAGCGTCGGCCGCCACCTCGTTGGCGAAGGTGCTCCCGTAGAGGGCCTTGCACGGCGTGCCGATGTTGAAGATGTCGAGGATGTCGGTGACCCCACATGCCAGCAGGGCGGAGACGAACAGGTCGTTGTCGTTGCCGCCGTCGGTCAACGTCACCAGCTGCGTGGACGACGACAGGGCGTCGACCTGCGGTCGGACTCCGGGGTACTGCGACGAGGACGTCACATCGGCCGAGTCCGCTCCCGAGCAGGACACGTCGGTGAGTGCCGACCCGAGGTAGGACGCCGTGTCGTAGGGGTAGCTCGCCGAAGACTGCAGACACAGGAGATCGCCCGTCGTCGGTCCGTCCAGTGGGCCGGCCGAATAGGAATCGCCCAGGGCCACGTAGTCGAGCGGCGTGGACGCGTGGGCGGCAGGAGCGGCCAGGCCGACCCCCGTGCACACGGTGACCGCCAGCAGACCCGATGCCAGTGTCGCCCGGATCCACCTACGCCGCAGCCCGTTGGATGTCGTCATGCCCATGGTTCCCCCAGTTCTTGGCTCGAGGACGCGTCCTGAGTCCGGTCACAGTCGAGCACCGCCGAAGCGCACGCGCCTCGCCTCTTGTCCGATATTCGCTGCCGCCGGAGCATCGACGGCTTCCCCATCACCACCGGTCGGCCCCCCTCCGATGAGGCCGTCACCAGGTTAGCTCCGCCGTCCACGAAGATCCCGAGTCCGTCGGGCACCGCCCGGGCGACCGTGCACACCCGGCGTGCGCCAGGAGGTCGGGCCCGCTGGAGGCCCCATTCGAGACCGTCGACCAGTGCCCCGCCGGGCGCGGCCGTTCGACCGTCCCCGCCAGGGCCGGTCGACGGACTCCAACCTGTCGACCCATGAGACCGAGCCCCTTGACGGCGGGATCGGCATCGGGAAGCCTTCCCCCATGACCGTCGGCTACAACGTGCGGAACCGCATCGCCTACATCAGCTTCGAGCGTCGTGAGAAGCACAACGCCTTCCGCGACGAGGACCTCCAGGCGCTGAGCGAGGCCCTGCGGCGCCTGGATGCCGACGGCACCGCCGAGATCGCCATCCTCTTCGGCCAGGGCAGCTCCTTCTCGAGCGGGGGCGATGTCAGCGCTCGCCTGCAGCGCTCCATGGATGAAGGGTCGACGGCCGGTCGGACGACGGAGCGCGAGGCATTTCTCGAGTGCGAGCACTGGAAGCCGGTCATCGCCGCTGTGCACGGGTACTGCCTCGGCCACGCACTGGCCACGGCACTGCTCTGCGACCATGTCGTCGCCGCCCGCAACGCGAGGTTCCAGGTCACCGAGACGAAGATCGGCCTGGCCATGCCGGGCCTGATTCCCCAGCTGGGCGCGCCGGCCTTCGCCTACGACGTCGCCATGACCGGGCGCATGTTCACGGCCGAGGAGGCCATGGCCGGCGGCGCGCTGACACGCCTTGCCGAGGACGGCGAGCACGTCGACGGAGCCGAAGAGCTGGCGCGTCAGATTCTCGGGAACCCGCAGACCGCCGTGCGGACTCTCGTCCAGGTCCGTCGAGCGATGATCGTCAACGCCTCGGCGCGCTTCACGGCCGTGGCGCCGGAGTTCGACTGGGCGACGAGCACCGAGGCCAAGGCAGCTGTGGCCGCTCTGGCACGTGGCGGAAGGGGATGACGGCGACGGTCGACCAGTAGGCACCGGCAGTGTCGGTGAGCCCTGCGACGCCGGCACCCGCTGGATTAGGGTCTCGGGATCGGTGCCTCGCCGTGTTTCCGGAGCCGGGGAGCCGGGGAGCCGGGGAGCCGGAGGAGTGAAGGGGGAGCATGGAGGGAGAGATCGGTGGGTCGCGCCACGACGCGTCGGCCCTCCGGACCGTGAGCGCCCGGGGGGAGGGTCGGCGGGGAGCCCGCCGCCGCTGGCCGTGTCCGGTGGTTCTGGCCGCCGCGCTCGTCACGACGTCCGTCCTCGCTGCTCCCCCGGCGTCTGCCGCGCCGTCATCCCCGGCTACCGGGGCGGAGGTGTCGACCGTCATCGGAGGCACCGGGGTCGGCCCGGGACCGACGATCGCCCAGGATCCGGTGTCGTTGGCGACCACGGGCTCGGGAGCGCTCGACATCGGGGACGGGACGGCCATGGTCGTCCGGTCCCTCACCCCGTCGGGAACCGAGACCACGGTGGCGTGCGCCGGGGACATCGCCACCTCGGGGTACGGGGGGACGGAGGCCCGGCCACGGACGCCTCGTGCAACACGCCGGACGGGCTCGTGACCGACGGAGCCGGGGACACGTACCTGGCCGACGACCAGAACAACCGGGTCCGTGTGGTGACGGCAACCAGCGGCACCCGCTTCGGCCAGCCGACGACCGCCGGAACCATCTCCTCCGTGGCCGGCGACGGCACCTGGGGCTACAGCGGTGACGGCGGGCCGGCAGCCGCGGCCGAGCTGGCCTACCCCGCCGGCATCGCCCTGGACGACTCCGGCAACCTCGTGATCTGCGACTCGGGCAACGCCGCCGTCCGGGTCGTGGCGGCCACGGACGGCACCTTCTACGGGATCCCCATGACCGCCGGGGACATCTACACCGTCGCCGGCACCGGGACCACCGGGTCGTCGGGTGACGGCGGTCGGGCGCTCCAGGCCGAGCTGGACCAGCCGGACGGCCTGGCCGTCGACAGCCACGGCAATCTCGTCGTGGCGGATCTCGGGAACGATCAGGTGCGGGTCGTGGCGGCCAGGGACGGTACCTTCTACGGGATCCCCATGACCGCCGGGGACATCTACACCGTGGCCGGCACGGGTCGCGCCGGATTCGCAGGGGACGGCGGTCCGGCCACCCGGGCGGAGCTCGACCGACCGGCCGGCGTCGCCATCGACGGACGTGGCGACCTCGTCCTCGCCGACACGGGGAACGACCGCGTGCGGATCGTGGCCGTCGGATCGGGGTCCGTCCTCGGGCGGACCGTGCGACCGGGTGACATCTACACGGTCGCCGGCACGGGTACCGCCGGCTTCAGCGGCGACGGTGGACCCGCCGGGCAGGCCGCCCTCGACCACCCCGGGGCGGTGCTGGTCGAGGGCAACGGTGATCTCGTCGTGGCCGACACCGGGAACCACCGGGTCCGGGTCGTCGCATCGCGCACGGGGACCACCTTCGGTCGCCACGTGGCCGCAGGCACGATCCGAACCGTGGCCGGCAGTGGACGCCTCGGCGGGTACTCGGGCGACGGGCGCCCGGCGCCCGGCGCGCTCCTCAACCTGCCCACCGGGGTGGCCGTCAGCGGGTCCGGCGACGTCGCCGTGGCCGACCAGAACAACAACCGGGTACGAATCGTCCCGGCACGGACCACACAGGACTTCGGGCAGTCGTTGGTCGCCGGCGACATCACCACCGTGGCCGGCACGGGTGAGGCCGGCTCCGGTGGAGTTGGCGGACCCGGCCGGGACGCGGAGCTCGACGCCCCGTCGGGGGTGGCGTTCGATGCCCACGGCAACCTGCTCGTCGCCGAGTTCGCCGGCAACCGCGTCCTCGTCGTGGCCGCTACGAGCGGCGAGTTCTACGGCCGGGCGATGACCGCCGGTGACCTGTACGTGCTGGCCGGGACCGGAGCCGTCGGAAGCACGGGCGACGGCGGACCCGCGGCCGCCGCCGAGCTCTATGCCCCCGAGGGTGTGGCGCTCGACTCCACCGGAGACGTCTTCGTCACCGAGTTCTACGGAAACCGCGTCCGGCTCATCGCCGGTGCGACCGGCACGGTCTTCGGCCGGCGGGTGGTCTCCGGCCGCATCTACACCGTGGCCGGCACGGGATCCCCGAGCAGCGCCGGTGATGGCGGACCGGCCACCTCGGCCTCGATCGACCAGCCGGTGGGCGTGGCCGTCGATGCCCACGGGAACCTGGTGGTGGGGGACTACCTCGGTGAACGGGTGCGGGTGGTTGCCGCCTCCGCCGGGACCTACTACGGGGCCTCCATGACCACCGGCGACATGTACACCGTCGCCGGCGACGGCACCCAGGGAACGTCGGGCGCCGGTGGGCCCGCGGTGGCCGCCGAGCTCTCCTCTCCCGCCGGTGTCGCCGTCGACCGGGCCGGGAACCTGGTCATCGCCGACTCGGCGGCCGACATGGTCTCGGTCGTGGCCGACTCGTCCGGGACCTTCTACGGCCAATCGATGGTGGCCGGCGAGATCGCCTCGATCGCGGGCGGGGGTACGGCAGGCTGCGAGACGACCCGACGGTCGCCGGAACCGGCCGGTACCGTGGCCCTCTCGGCCCCGCTCGGTGTCGCCGTGGCTCCGGACGGCTCGCTGCGGGTGTCCGACACGGCCGACAACTGCGTCCGTGCGCTGCCCGGCCCGACCGGAGGCGGTCCGTCGTGAACGGCGCCCCCTCGACCCTCCCCGGTGGTCGCCGTGGCGTCGGCCGGCGCCGTCGGTTCCTCGGAGCCCTCGTGGTCGCCACGCTGATCCTGGCCGGGTGCAGCTCGGCGGCGGCTCCGGCGTCGAACGGCACGACCGCCACGACATCGTCCGCCCCGAAGTCGGGCTATCTCGTCTACTGGGACCAGGACGAGGAGGTCGACTACTACAGCTCGGCCAGCCGGTCGCAGGGACAGCTCATGGCCCCGTGGGACCTCAACGGGCAGACCTGCGTGCTCAACGACGGCTCCGGTCGCTTCATCGGGGGCTCGGACCCGACCAATCCGAGCCAGCTCAACCCCGGGGGTCCCCCGAACCTCCCGTTCAAGCAGCCGGCGGACAGCGAGGAGATGAACAACGTCAACGGTGGGTTCACCGGGAAGACGCTGTACGTCCCCGGGCCCTTCCGGATGGCTCCCGGGCTGCCGGGTCAGGACGCACCGGCGGACAGCACCGGCGTGTACAACGGCCAGTCCACCTACACCGGGTGCGCCATCGACGGTGAGCACAACATCTTCGCCAGCGACATCGGGACGGCACAGGGCTCGTTCCCCATTCCCACCAACGGTCGTCTGGTGGAGTGGTTCGCGCCGTCCTACACCTCCGCATGCGTGCTCTACGGGCCCGACACCGGGGGAGTAGGGCCGAATCACACCGACGGCTCGGGAGGGCTCTCCCAGCCCGGCATGATGACCACCCTGGCGAACGGCGACGTACTGGTGCCCCAGGCGGGATCGGCCTCGGGTGGGTTCCCCGGGAACGTGCTCGAGTTCGATCATTCGTCCTTCCCCACCAGCGCCTCCCAGTGCCCCGACGGCCGCTACCCGCGGTCCGCCATCCGGTCGTCGGTGTTCTTCCAGGCGACCACGAACGACCTGCCGGTGCCGATGGGCGTCGCCCACGACCCGACGTGTGACTGCTACGCCATCTCGTCGATCTTCGGCGGCGGCGCCGACGACGCCGTGATCAAGTGGTTCACGGCGAACGGGACCCCGGTGGACCGGCCGAGCATCACCGGTGAGTCCCTCGCCACCTTCGGCAGTGACCCGAACGGGTTCAACCCCTTCGGCATGGCCTTCGCCCCCGACGGCACCCTCTACTTCGTGGACATCCACATCACCTGTTCGGGCACGCTCACCAATTGCGGGCCCACGAACTACCAGGGCCGGGTCATGTCCGTGCGGTTCGGACCCGGTCGGACGCCGGGGTCGGCGACCACGGTCGCCGGGCACTTCGCCTTCCCGACCAGTGTCACCATCTGCGTCCCCAGTCGACAGGTGTGCCCCTTCCCGGACCATCCGACCCCGCTGCCGACACCCGAGAGCCCGTCCGAAGGGGAATGACCGTGTTCCACCGGGTCTCCCGACCCCTCCGGCCGGCGCGTTGGGGAGTCCTGCTGGCAGTCATCGTGGCGGCGGCGGGTTGCTCGGCCGGTACCGACACCCTGGTCAGGTCCAACGCCTCGACGGGCCGGTCGTCGCTGCCGTCCGGAAGTTGGGCGAGCTACGGAAACGGGCCCCAGCACGCCTTCACCGGTCCCACCGCCCTCACCCCCTCGACCGTCGGCTCGCTCCGCGAGGCATGGTTCTTCCCCACCGGGGACGCGGTCACCGCCACCCCGACGGTTGTCGGTGGCGTGGCCTACTTCGGATCGTGGGACACGAAGTTCTACGCCGTCGATGTGGCCACTGGGACCTTGCGTTGGTCGTTCCAACTTGACTCCCAGACCGGGGTCACGCCGTACCCGGGCCAGCAGCCGCGCACCAACGACTCCGACGGCGGCCTGGTGACGTCGACCGCCTGGTACGAGCCCGGCGACGGGAGCCGTCCGAACCTCGTCATCTTCGGAGGTGGGTACACCCTTTACGCCATCGACGCGGACACCGGGCAGCTCTACTGGAAGCACGTCTACGACGGACTTCCCGAGCGCCCACCGAGCCCGACCACCGATCCGACCCGGATCTTCTCGTCGCCCATCGTCGAGCATGGGAACGTCTACTTCGGGACGGACACGGACGGTCAGCCCGGTGAGCGCGGATACATCGTGGCGGCCAGCCTCCTCACGGGCGATCCCGTCTGGGTCCACCAGACGGACGTCGACTCGAG
This sequence comes from uncultured Acidimicrobiales bacterium, assembly GCA_963841925.1. Classification (GTDB taxonomy): domain Bacteria; phylum Actinomycetota; class Acidimicrobiia; order Acidimicrobiales; family RAAP-2; genus Bog-756. The sequence continues at coordinate 129,852 of CAWJER010000013.1, read as the reverse complement.
AGGGACCGTCCTGGACGACGGCTGCGGCGGGGTCTGGTCCTCGGGCAGCTACCTGCCGGGCCTGGACGACATCGTGTTCACCGTGGCCGACTGCAACGACGGCAACGTCCAGACCGCCACGGCCGAGCGCGTCGTGGCGCTCGACGCCCGTACCGGTTCGGTGCAGTGGACGACGAGCGTGGGCGGGCCGAACCGGACCTGTGACTTCGACGAAGTGGGCACCAATGTCGGACTGGCCCCGGACGGCACCCCGGACTTCCTGGGCGCCTTCGGCAAGGACGGCCGCTACGTCTCGCTCGATCCCGCCACCGGGTCCATCCGGTGGTCGACGAGGGTGGTCTTCGGCGGGTCGGCCGGTGGGTTCATCGGGAGCCCGGCGCTCGCCGGATCGGTCGTCTACGGGGCGACCGGCATCGGAGACCTGTCGTCCCCCCCGGGGTGCAGCCCGGGAAGCCCCGGTGATCGCACCACCCAGTCGAATCCGAGCTTCTTTGCCATCGACGCCACCTCCGGCAGGATCCTCTGGCACGCCTCGAACGCCCGCTCCTTCGGTGCCACCACCGTCAGCGGCGGAATGACGTTCTCGTGCCAGGTCTTCGATCCGACCGTCCAGGTACGCGATGCCACCAGCGGGGTCCTGCTCGCCAAGCTCGCCCTTCCCGGCCCGTGCTGGAGCGGAGTGGCCATCTCCGGCGGGACCGTACTGACGGGTGTGGGGACCTCTGCGGGTGGGACGGCGTCCGGCGTCATCGCCTTCCGGTCCCCGTAGCCGGGTGGTCGACGGGCCCCGGATCGGTGTAGGTGGTGGAGGCCAACCTGGCCGCCCGACCGGCACCCCCGGGCGGCGTCGGACCTGCGACCCACGTCCCGATCAGGATACGTTTCGACCGTGACAGATGATCCGAAGGACGAGGTGGTCATCGACCGCTCGGGCGCCATCGTGACGATCCGCATCAACCGGCCGGAGGCCCGCAACGCCATGAACGTGGCGGTCATGGCAGGCATCGGCGGGGGCCTACGGGAAGCCGAGGCGGACGAACAGGTGCGGGCGGTCGTGCTGACGGGGACAGGGGACCGGGCGTTCTGTGCCGGTATGGACCTCCGCGCCTTCGCCGAGGATGGCATGACCCCCGGCGACGACCAGAAGGCAGGGATGGAGGCGTTCTCCACCTTCATCCATGGTGGCTTCTCCACTCCGGTGATCGGGGCGGCCAATGCCACGGCTGTGGCCGGAGGGTTCGAGCTCCTCATGGCCTGTGACCTGATCGTGGCGTCCGAGGAGGCCCGATTCGGGATCCCCGAGGCCAAACGGGGTCTGTTCGCCGCCGGTGGGGGTGTGTTCCTCCCGCGCAGGATCCCCCTCGCCATCGCCCTCGAACTGGGCATGACCGGTGACGTCATCGACGCCGGGCGGGCTTCGGAGCTGGGCCTGGTGAACCGTGTGGTTCCCCAGGGTGACGTCCTGCACACTGCGGTGGAGCTGGCGGAGCGCATCGCCGCCAACGGCCCGCTCGGCGTGCAGGCGACCCGGAGGCTCATGCGTGCCGCGGCATCGAGGACGGACGAGGAGGTATGGGCGCTCCAGAGCGAGATGCAACCAGGCGTGTTCGGGAGTGAGGATGCGAAGGAAGGAGCGCGGGCGTTCGTCGACAAGCGGGCGCCGGTGTGGAAGGGCCGCTGACCACCGGACGGCGGGGGCTGACCGCTGTCGCATCCACGGACTGGGTCGGTTCGAGGAATCGAATCCGGTGGATTCGGTGCGCCCCGAGGCACGCCGACGGGGCCGATCGGGGGTTGCCAGGGCGGTCTCACGGCACCAGGCCGGTAAGCATGCTCCCGTCACCGCGGACACTGCCCGCATCCAGAAGTATCGCCTGCGCGTCGCTCCATGATCCGCCTGGACGGGGCTCGTGATGTCGGTACCTCCACGTGGGCTACCTACAGATCCCACGTGACCGGGAGATTCGGCACCGGCGAGGTGGCCGTCCCCCACGTTGTCGGTGCGGCCCTCCCGAATCATCGCCGGCTCAGCAGGAACCGACGACTCCCTGGTCGCGGCGACGGACGGCGAGCGTGGAACCTACGCCCTCAATTGGTCGCCCGATCCTCCTGCTCGTGGTCGGACTGCTGGGAGGTGAACAGGAACGTCCCGATCTCCCGCCGGTCGAGCACCCACTCCTCCGAGGGATGCACTTGCGGATGGTGCACGCAGGGGGCCGAGTAGTCCGGCACGCTGCCGTGGATCCGCCAGCGCAACGCCGCTCTCGCACGACAGAAGGGCCCCACTGCGGACGCGGCCACGGTCAGTACGGGGTCGGGGTGAACTCTCGTGACGAATGCCTCTACTTACTCGTAGGCAACTGGGTGAGGATGCGATCCATGTAGGTGGGCAACATCACCTTCATGCGTGTTTCCGGCCAACCGGACGGAAATTGATGAGGAAGAGGGCCATGGCCATGTTCGAGCGTGGAAGCCAAGGAGCCCCTGACCCTCTCTCGTCTTCTCGAAGCCGGACGCTCAAGTCGGGCCCCATGGCGAGACGTACGAGCGTCATATCCGCAGTGGTCGTCGTCATTGCCGCCGGCGTCTTGTCACTGGGCGTGTCGCAGGTTCCGGCAGGTGCGGCCACCAGCACCCTGTCCGGCACGGTGCTCGAGTCCGACGGCACCACCCCGGCCGCCGACACCAACGTCCAGGTGCAGCAGCAGAACTCGCCCAACGGCACCTTCACCACCACCGATTCGAGCGGCCTGTACGGCATCGACGTGGCCGACGGCACGTGGGTCATCACGGCCCAGCCACCCAACGGTGACAGCGCCGACGCCGCCACCTCCATCACCGTGGTGGTCTCGGGCGGGGCGATCACCTCCGGCCCGAATCCGCCCGACATCACCCTGCAGGTGGCCAACCTGTCCGGCACGGTCTCTGAGTCCAACGGCACCACCCCGGCCGCCGACACCAACGTCCAGGTGCAGCAGCAGAACTCGCCCAACGGCACCGGCACCAACACCGACATGAACGGCCACTACGGCGTCCACGTGGCCGACGGCACGTGGGTCATCACGGCCCAGCCACCCAACGGTGACAGCACGGACGCCGCCACCTCCATCACCGTGGTGGTCTCCGGCGGGGTGATCACCTCCGGCCCGAATCCGCCCGACATCACCCTGCAGGTGGCCAACCTGACCGGCACGGTGGTCGAGTCCAACGGCACCACTCCGGCCGCCGATACCAACGTCCAGGTGCAGCAGCAGAACTCGCCCAACGGCACCTGCACCAACACCGACATGAACGGCCACTACGGCGTCCACGTGGCCGACGGCACCTGGATCATCACGGCCCAGCCACCCAACGGTGACAGCACGGACGCCGCCACCTCCATCACCGTGGTGGTCTCCGGCGGGGTGATCACCTCCGGCCCGAATCCGCCCGACATCACCCTGCAGGTGGCCAACCTGACCGGCACGGTGGTCGAGTCCAACGGCACCACTCCGGCCGCCGATACCAACGTCCAGGTGCAGCAGCAGAACTCGCCCAACGGCACCTTCACCAACACCGACATGAACGGCCACTACGGCGTCCACGTGGCCGACGGCACCTGGATCGTCACCGCTGGTCCGCCCAACGGTGACACCACCGACGCCGCCACCTCCATCACCGTGGTGGTCTCCGGCGGGGTGATCACGTCGATCAACGGCAGCCCCAGTTCGGGGCCGGCCGACGTCACCCTGCAGACGGCAAACCTGACCGGCACGGTGGTCGAGTCGAACGGCACCACCCCGGCCGCCGACACCAACGTCCAGGTGCAGCAGCAGAACTCGCCCAACGGCACCGGCACCGGCACCGACATGAACGGCCACTACGGCGTCCACGTCGCCGACGGCACCTGGGTCGTCACCGCTGGTCCGCCCACCGGTGACACCACCGACGCCCCCACCTCCATCACCGTGGTGGTCTCGGGCGGGGTGATCACGTCGATCAACGGCAGCCCCAGTTCGGGGCCGGCGAACATCACCCTGCAGGTGGCCAACCTGACCGGCACGGTGGTCGAGTCCAACGGCACCACCCCGGCCGCGAACACCGGAGTGTCGGCGCAGGAGCAGGGCTCGTTCACCCAGCCGATCGGCACAAACACCGACGTGAACGGCCACTACGGCGTCCACGTGGCCGACGGCACCTGGGTCATCACGGCCCAGCCACCCAACGGTGACACCACCGACGCCACCACCTCCATCACCGTGGTGGTCTCGGGCGGGGTGATCACCTCGATCAACGGCAATCCCAGTTCGGGGCCGGCGAACATCACCCTGCAGGTGGCCAACCTGACCGGCACGGTGTTCGAGTCGAACGGCACCACCCCGGCCACCAACACCAACGTCCAGGTGCAGCAGCAGAACTCGCCCAACGGCACCTTCACCAACACCGACATGAACGGCCACTACGGCGTCCACGTGGCCGACGGCACCTGGATCGTCACCGCCACTCCACCCAACGGTGACACCACCGACGCCACCACCTCCATCACCGTGGTGGTCTCGGGCGGGGTGATCACCTCGATCAACGGCAGCCCCAGTTCGGGGCCGGCCGACGTCACCCTGCAGGTGGCCAACCTGACCGGCACGGTGGTCGAGTCGAACGGCACCACCCCGGCCGCCAACACCAACGTCCAGGTGCAGCAGCAGAACTCGCCCAACGGCACCTTCACCAACACCGACATGAACGGCCACTACGGCGTCCACGTGGCCGACGGCACCTGGATCGTCACCGCCACTCCACCCAACGGTGACACCACCGACGCCACCACCTCCATCACCGTGGTGGTCTCGGGCGGGGTGATCACCTCGATCAACGGCAGCCCCAGTTCGGGGCCGGCCGACGTCACCCTGCAGGTGGCCAACCTGACCGGCACGGTGGTCGAGTCGAACGGCACCACCCCGGCCACCAACACCAACGTGCAGGTGCAGGAGCAGAACTCGCCCAACGGCACCTTCACCAACACCGACATGAACGGCCACTACGGCGTCCACGTCGCCGACGGCACCTGGATCGTCACCGCTGGTCCGCCCAACGGTGACACCACCGACGCCCCCACCTCCATCACCGTGGTGGTCTCGGGCGGGGTGATCACCTCGATCAACGGCAGCCCCAGTTCGGGGCCGGCCGACGTCACCCTGCAGGTGGCCAACCTGACCGGCACGGTGTTCGAGTCGAACGGCACCACCCCGGCCACCAACACCAACGTGCAGGTGCAGGAGCAGAACTCGCCCAACGGCACCTTCACCAACACCGACATGAACGGCCACTACGGCGTCCACGTCGCCGACGGCACCTGGATCGTCACCGCTGGTCCGCCCAACGGTGACACCACCGACGCCCCCACCTCCATCACCGTGGTGGTCTCGGGCGGGGTGATCACCTCGATCAACGGCAGCCCCAGTTCGGGGCCGGCCGACGTCACCCTGAACCAGAAGACTCCGACGTCCTTCTCGATCACCGTCAACGCCGGCTCGTCGGTCACGGTCTCCCCCGGGACAGCGGCGACGCTCGCCGAGTCGGGCCTCCCGGGCCCGGCGACGGGTACGGTGGTGTTCAGCTCGACAGGCAATCCCGATCTGTGCACCATCACGCTGCCGGCGACGAACTGCGACACGTCGACGACGCTTCCTGCCGCCTCGTACTCCCCGATCACGGCGACCTTCTTCGACACGGACGGCTCCTACCTCGGATCGACCTCGACGAACTCCGTGTCGCTCACGGTGTCGAAGCTGACACCCACCACGCCGTCCATCTCGAACCTGCCGGCCAGCGGGACCGACGGAGGCGGCTTCACCGCCGCCGTCAGCACCACGGGGGACGGGGCCACGTCGGTGACGTCGAACTCGACAGGCGTGTGCACCGTGAGCGGCTCAGTGGTGTCCTATGCCGGTGTGGGAACCTGCTCACTCACGGCCCACGTCGCCGCGGGAACGGACTATCTGGGTGCTGACGGAACCGCGCAGACCTTCTCGGTCCTCCCGTCCGTCCCGCCGCCGCCTGCAGGTTCGACCAGTTCGGCCAGCGCCGTCTCCGACAGCCCGACCGGTTCGGCCACAGCCACCAACGTGCAGACCACCGTGACGGGGAACGGTGTCGGGGGACTGACGGTGGCCCAGTTCGCGTCGAATCCCGGACCGTCGCCCAGTTTCCAGGCTTCGGGTGAGTACTTCGACGTCTCCCTCTCCGCGGGGAGTTCCTTCAGCTCGGTGACCGTCACCGACTGCAACCTGAGCGGCGCCACCACCTTGCAATGGCTCGACGGAGCGGCCTGGGTGCCCGTCGTCGGTGCACCGGGCCCGACCTATTCGCCAGGCTCTCCGGCGTGCCTGAGCGTGACCCTGAACTCGTCAACCAGCCCTTCGCTCTCACAATTGACCGGGACGGTGTTCGCTGGCGTCTCCGGTGCCCCGGGTTATCGGCTGGTCGCCAGTGACGGCGGCGTCTTCGCCTACGGCGACGCCGGCTTCTACGGGTCGACCGGGGCGCTCACCCTGAACAGGCCGATCGTCGGGATGGCCACCACCCAGGACGGCAAGGGCTACTGGCTGGTCGCCAGTGACGGCGGCGTCTTCGCCTACGGCGACGCCGGCTTCTACGGGTCGACCGGGGCGCTCACCCTGAACAAGCCGATCGTCGGGATGGCCACCACCCAGGACGGCAAGGGCTACTGGCTGGTCGCCAGTGACGGCGGCGTCTTCGCCTACGGCGACGCCGGCTTCTACGGGTCGACCGGGGCGCTCACCCTGAACAGGCCGATCGTCGGGATGGCCACCACCCAGGACGGCAAGGGCTACTGGCTGGTCGCCAGTGACGGCGGCGTCTTCGCCTACGGCGACGCCGGCTTCTACGGGTCGACCGGGGCGCTCACCCTGAACAGGCCGATCGTCGGGATGGCCACCACCCAGGACGGCAAGGGCTACTGGCTGGTCGCCAGTGACGGCGGCGTCTTCGCCTACGGCGACGCCGGCTTCTACGGGTCGACCGGGGCGCTCACCCTGAACAAGCCGATCGTCGGGATGGCCACCACCCAGGACGGCAAGGGCTACTGGCTGGTCGCCAGTGACGGCGGCGTCTTCGCCTACGGCGACGCCGGCTTCTACGGGTCGACCGGGGCGCTCACCCTGAACAAGCCGATCGTCGGGATGGCCGGTCAGTAGCCCGCCGTTCAGTCGGATGCTCCGGCGCTCCTGCGTGGAGCGAGCTCGGGGGTGTGCGACCCGGACCCCCGCCACCCGAGAGAGGCGAACGGACCACTGCAGCGGTGACGTTGGTGGCACCAGCGTGTCCCGGCGGCGACGCCTTCCGTGGGCACCCAGTGGTCTCCTCCGGCCGAGGTGGCAGGACGGCAAAGGCGCGCACCAATCCACAGTCCCCCAATGAGTGTCCGTCCACACCGTTCGGCCAGGGCTCTGTCGACGCGAACCCGCCAGCAATGTCGATTGCCCCGCGTGGAGGATCGACAGAACTGGATCGACCCGGTCCGTCCTCGACCCTACCGAAGCCGTTTCCCACGCTACGGCTCTCGACGCCCCTCATTGTGGTGGAGGCGACTAATCAGCAATAGCCATGGTCGGGCGTACGGATACATTCTCGGCACCCAGAGGATTTCGACGGTCGCGGGCAGCGGCTCGGGCGATGCGCCGTGCGTGGATCGGGCCAACGCGAATCTGACCACTGATCGGGGCCCACATTCCACAGAAGTAGAGGCGCGGCGCCTTCGGGTGCTCGGGGGCACCTGCAGGGCAGATCGGAGCCCCGTCAGCTTGCAGCACCCCCAAATGACCGACCAGTGGCTCCAGTCCTCGCCGATAGCCCTCGTGGTGATGACAGAATCGGGCTGAAGACGAGTTCCATCGACGAGCACCGCATCTGCGCCTTCGAGACTCCGCACTTCGGCGACGACGGTGGCGTCTCCGCTCTTCAGTGCTTCGATGAAGCCATCGTCGACGGCTGGGTTGATACCGCGTAGCCGCTGGCTCGCGTACGGTCCCTCGGGGGCGGGCGGAATCCCAAAGCGGCGGAGGTCCCCGAACGTCAGTCGTTGTGCAATCAAGAAGAGAAGTCGGCCAGCCTGATCGGGAGGTGGTCGGTCAGATGGACGAGGAGTGGCTTGCCCGGAAGGCCGAAGACCTCCCGTGTAGAGAGATTGGGCGCGTTTCGCATCGAAACTGTCACCCGTGTTCCGGCTCGTACGAGGTGGCCGGCAATGTCGATGCCTGAGTTGCCGGCTCCCACCACCAGTACGTGCCGATCTCGGTAGTCTCGGGCAGACCGGAATTCGGAGGAATGAATCAGTTCCGGAGTGAACGTTTCCCTTCCCGGCCAGTGCGGAGTCACGGGCACCGCATCCCAGCCAGTGGCGATGACCACGTAGCGAGCGACCATCGGGTGGGTAGACGTCTCCAGCCGCCATAGGGCACCGGAGCTCTGAACCTTGACGAGTGCAGTGTCAACGTGCACAAGGATCTGGTGACGGTGCGCGAAATCCTCCAGATACGCGGCCACGTCGTCGCGACCTGGATACCGTCCGCAGCTTCGTGCCATGCCCCTGCCTTGGAGCTTTGACATCGGCCGCCACGAGTTGAGTCGCAATTCGGCGTACCTTGTCCTCCAACGTGCCCCCACTGCATCGGAAGCCTCGATAACGGCCGTTTCGATACCGCGCCTGGTCAAGGCAAAGGCAGCAGCAAGTCCGGCAGAACCCGCTCCGACGACGATGGCCTCGTGTGCTTCCACTATGGAGTCGGTGACTCCTGCTGGGGAATCGGCTGGCACCGGGTCATGTCCAGTCGTCAACGGCAACGTGACTCACCGGCACTCAAGTTGACCTCCCCGTCTCGGTGTACCTGAGTTCGGCCAGGCAACGAGACTCCGAACGCCGACCCCGGCGGAATCCGAGCGTCAGCTCTCATTCAATTCGAAGAACGCGTGCAGCAGGTGTGCGAGCGGCCGTGCAGTACAGGATCGCCGCCAGGAGATCACCGGCTCTCCGAATCTGAGGGGGCTTGGACACACTGCGGCTCACCTGGGATGTGCCGACGCATCGTCCGGAGATCGAGCGTGATGCGGTTGGTGACTCCCCGGCAACGGTGGCGATCCTGTCCGGGGTCGAGGGTGCAGAAGTCCTTGGGTGCGACGAGTACGACGAGTCAGTCGGGGACCCGTTTCGCATCCTGATCGAGATGCCGCCGGTGACGCCCTCGTGATCAACCGGTGGAGCCGTCGTGACCGGACTCGAGGCCGTCAAGGTCGAGCTCACGCTGACCAGAGCGGTCGAGCACCCGTGCTGGTCGCTCGGAGGCTTCGACATTGGCGGTGTGCGGATCACGGCTGTCCCGAACATGCCTTCGACGAGGAGAACGAGGAGGTCGGTCGCCTCGCCGCGCGGGTCGCTCCTCGCCGTCGGTCCGAGAAGCTCCCGCTCGTCAGCGCGGAGCGACCGTCGCCGGCATCCACCAGTCGGACTTGCCGGCGGACGACCGCGTACCTCGCCACCTGGGCACCGGCCAGGAAACCGCCGGACACCTCCGTGCCGACCCGTCACGGACAACTTCACGGTGGGTTTCCAGGGAACACCGACCGTCAGTGATCCGGACCCCCCGGCTGACCACCTGCCGGCCCCGCAATCCCGGTGACCAACCATTCGGGGCCCAGTTGCGTCCGCGAGCCGGTCGGGCGCGTCGATCGGGTCCTCGGCGGGTGCACCAGGGCGTTCGCCCACGGCAATTCCGTGCAGATCGGGCCCACTACCCTGTCAGTTCCGCATCGGCAGCCCCGTGTGCCGGAGTGTTGTCGACGTCAACCCGCCGGTTCTGCCGGTACCCCAGGGTGGGCTACCGACAGAACGCCATTGGGCTGGGAGGACAGTGGCCCGGCTGAATGCATCTCCCACGCTACGGCTCCCGATTCCCCACATTGTTGTGAGAACAATGAAGATGGAAGGGTACCTGACCATCGGCTTCGGATGACGTTCTCGGCAACCACGGGATGGGATTCTCGGCACCCAGAAGTTCGGGAGTGTCGCTCGGGTTACCTCGGCGATTCCCGGCGGGCTTGACCTCGGTGACGGCATGCATCCCCCGTCGGCAGCAGCGCCCGCCGCAGGCCCCGAACTGCCATGGCAGGTCAGGCCACCACGCCGGCGGCCCGTAGCTCCGCCACCCGGTCGGCCATCCCCAGCTCGGCGAGGATCTCGTCGGTGTGCTGGCCGAGCCCCGGCGAGCTGTCGGTGAGGGTGGCCGGGGTTCCGGCGAAGCGGGCCGGGTGGCGGGGCATGCGGACCGGGCCGACCACGTGGTGCTCCTGGAGCTCGAAGAGGCCGACGGCCACTGCATGGGGGTCGTCTACCAGCTCCTCGGGGGCCAGGATCATGGCGAAGGGCACCCGCTCCTCCTCCAGGCGGACGGTTGCCTCGTCGCGCCCCATGGTGGCGGCGTTCGTGTAGATCCGATCCATGATGGCGGCCATCGCCTCCCGGTTGACGATGCGCTGGCCGATGGTGGCGACGGCCGGGTCGTCGTACCCGTCGACCTCGAGCGCCCGGCGCATCCCGGCGAAGTCGTCGTCGGAGGTGGGTGTCACGATCCCCCAGCCGTCAGTGAAGCGCATGGGCCGGAAGCCGGACACGAAGCTCGAGGGCTGTGAGCCGTCTGCGGCCAGCAGGACCTGGTTGGCGGCCGAGTCGGCCCACAGGAAGGAGACCACAGAGTCCATCATCGAGACTTCGAGGTGCTGGCCCCCGTGGCCTCGCTCCCGGGTAAAGAGCGCGGCCGTGATGGCCTGGGCGGCGTACAGGGCGGTGATCTTGTCGGCCGCCGTCTGCTGGACGAAGGCGGGCTCCGCGTTGTCCGGGTCGGCCTGGCTGGTGGCGAAGCCGCCGTAGGCCTGCATGACCGTGTCGTAGGCCGAGCGGTCACGGTAGGGCCCCTCGGATCCGAATCCGGTGAGGGAGGCGTAGACCACGTCGGGATTGACGGCACGCACGTCCTCGTACCCGAGGCCCAACCGGTCGAGCACCCCGGGACGGAAGTTCTGGATCACCACGTCGGACCGCGTCTGCCAGTTCCCGCACGATGGCCACCCCGTCGGGCTGTTGGAGGTCGACGGCGATCCCGCGCTTGCCCCGGTTGCACACCAGGTAGAGCGAGCTCATCCCGTTGACGGCCACCCCGATCCACCGGGCGATGTCCCCGATCCCGGGGCGCTCCACCTTGACCACCTCTGCCCCCTGGTCGGCCAGGAGGGCCGCCGCGTACGGCCCAGTCAGGGCGATCGAGAGGTCGAGGACGGTCACGCCCTCCATGGGTCCGGTCACGGTACGTACTCCTTCTGTGTCCGGGGCCGACCCTCCGGCCCGCTGTAGGCCAACCCCCACCCGGGGGCCACGGTGAACTCGACGGCCGGGAACGAGTTGCGCAGGGCCTGCCAGCCGTCGATGAGGCGATCCTCGGCGGTGTAATCGAAGGGATCGGTGAGGACCATCTCCTCCTGCCCGCCTGGCTCTGGCCGGTGGTCGGCCAGCCACCGGGCCGTCTCGGGCACGGCATCCCGGGCCGGTACCAGGTCGCGGTAGCCGAGCACGTCGCGCAGCGGACCGAGGTCGAGGACCCTGTGGGTCGGCGACGGTTGGGCCAGGAGTGGGCGGGCCGGCGTGGCCAGCTCCCACGGCATCGAGATCAGCTCCAGCTCGGCGCCGAGGGCGGCGGCGCACAGCTCGATCCACTGTCGCAGCGAGAGGACCTCCTCGTCGCCGCAGTTGAAGATCTGCCCAGCGGCCGCCTCCGGGCGATCGACCCCCAGCAGGACGGCGTGGGCCAGGTTGCGGGTGTAGCCGTGGTGGTGGAGGGTCAGGCCGTCGTCGGGAATCACCATCCGGCGACGGCCGTCGAGGATCCGCCGCACCACCGACCACTCGCGGGGCACCAGTTGGTAGGGCCCGTAGGCGTAGGGGTAGCGGAAGACGGTCCCGTCGGGGTGGGCCTCGAGGACGGCCTCCTCGGTTCGGGCCACCCGGTAGCCCTTCTCGTCCTCGGACGGCTCGGCGACCTTCGGGGCCTCCGCGTAGAGCGGGATGGGCAGACCCGGGGGGTCGAAGAGCCAGGGGTTCATCCACCCCCGGACGGCCGGCACACCCCCGATGGCCACGAACCGCCCGGTCCGGCTCTGGAGCAGGCTGGCCAGGCGCCGGACCCGCCCGTACATGGCCAGGGTGAGGTCGAATGTCCGGCCGGCCAGGATCTCCCGAACCGAGTCCTCGTCGTAGGGGTCGGCGTGGAGATGCTCCACCTGCGGGGGCGTCTCGGGTGCCTCGTGGAGGCCTCGGTGGAGGATGGTGACCTGCCAGCCTCGCTCCACCAGACCGCCGACGACCCAGATCCCGGTCGGACCGGTGCCACCCACCACCAGTGCGGTACCTGTGCTCATGAACGATTCCGGGCCCGGAAGGTCGCCATGGGCGAAGCGTAGGCCACCGGAAGCCGGGGGCCACTGGCCACTGGGCGCTCGCTTGTGCCCGCCTCCAGAGTGAGGTGACGGCACAGCCCTGGTGGGCTGGGACATCCGGAATGGCCCGAGTGAACATTGGCACGGGCCGCGGCACTCTGATTCCTCTCACCCAAGCTCCCCAGCATCGGCGTAGGGATGACCTCGTGGCCAGTATCGGTCCCGATTCTGCGGTGGAAGTGTGATTCGTTCGGAGTTCTGGAACAGACGCGAGCGCGTAGGTGCGGGACTCAGCGCCCCAGCACCTGCTCATCAGCGACGGCTTACGGCACAGGCGATATCAGCGGAGAGGGAGGTGTCCGGTTCCATGACTTGGTGGACACCATGTCCCAGGACATCGTGGACACCTGCTGAGGTGGTGTTCATGGGCGGCGCCCGTGAGGCCATCGACGATCCGGAGCGCCGCCGCATGAGGGGTGTCGCCGCCCAGAGCATGCTCGTGGCCTTCCAGCTGTTTGCGGCGAACATCCGCACGATGAACGAGCTCCTGACGCGGAAGGCCGCTGGCGAGAAGAAGCTCCGCAAGCTGCCGTCCCGGCGGATGACCAGGTCGCTCACAACGTGGGCCCCGGCGTCGAAGGCAGCTGTCAGCGGCACAGCGGATGGAGCCAGTGCCGACCCGGATCCTCCTCTGACCGCCTGCGACAGGCGATCTCCCGCTGAGGTGACCGCCCCGGCGATTTCGTCGCGGCCAGGGCCAGTTCTCGGCGAGTGCGGACAGGCAATCGGGGCGTCCGATGCCGGCTGCGTAGGTCCGGACTTCCCGGCGCGGGGCTGACATCCCCTCCCGAACCCCCAACGAGGCGCTTGTGAAGCGGCTTCTGTCGACGCGAACCGCCTAGTTCTGTCGGTACCCTCAGGTGGGGTGGTGACGAAACTCGGCTGACCAGGGCCGACTGCGCACTGGCCGTGGCCGCTTCCCACGCCGTTGCCCACAGATTCCCATATCGTTGGCTTTGCAACCACCCTCAAGGACTCCTGGTCGAGGCTGCGGATGGGATTCTCGGCACCCAGGCCCTGGAACAAGCCCCACCCGCCGCCGGGCCAGTTCGATAGTGCCCGTGTGCGGCGTCGCCGGAGCTCGCCGAGCTGGCGGGTGACGCGTGGCGGCCATATGCCGTAGAGGGCACCTCAGCCAGCCGGCAGGGAAGCACTCCCGAGGTCCACGTAGCGGGGCCCGGAGGGCGTGCGGGGCGACCCGACCAGGTGGACGGCATCGACGCGGAATGACGAGGAGCACGAGATCCCGGCCAGGGCGGACCGGGTGGCGTTGTCGGGGCCGGCCCCGGTTGCCCGCGCGACGGTCAGGTGACCTACGAATGGCACCTCGCCCGCGTTCCGTTGGGGGACGACCGGCATCGTGTCGGAGCGCACGGCGGCGGCGAGGCCGTCGACGCCCGCGACGGGGACCTGCAGGACCCGTCCTCCGGCGAACCACGCCGTGCCCGGTCCGAGGACGGCGTGGATGGGCCCCGTCAGGGTCCGTGCGGCCGACCCGAGCGCGTCGAGCAGCCCCGGAACGAGCCGCTCGTCGACGCCGCCCAGGAATCGGAGGGTGACGTGCCACTCGTCGGGCCGGACCAGCCGCAGGGCCGGGGTGGACGGTAGCTCCAAGGAGGACAGACGCGTCACAGTTGCCTCGTCCGGCCACACGGCCACGAACAGGTGCACGCCAGAGTGTCCCCCACGGTGGACGCCGCTGTCGCCCCGTTGGGGCACGGCCTGGGACCGGAAGGCCCTGGGTCAGGCAGTCTCGTCCAGGTGCGTCAGGCCGACAACGTCGAGCACGTTGGTCATGACCTCGCCGAAGGCGTCAGGGTCGGCGATCAGCCAGCTGTGGGTCCCCGGCACGGTGACGACATGAGGGCTGCCGAGGGCGAGGCACATCGCCTCGAACGAGTCCTGGGTGATGATCTGATCGCTCCGGCCCCACAGGACCGCGACCGGCAGACCACGCTGACGGAGGTCGTCGAGTTCCGTGGTGAGGTCGGCGCGACGTGCCACTCCGGCCGCCTCCCAGAAGGATCGAGGATCGCGAGGAGGTTGGGTAGGGCCTCGGCCACGATGACCGGGAGGACCTTCCGTGCCTGCCGGACCGGGAAGATGTCGGCCGGGAGGTGGATCCCCCAGTCCCACAGGGGGCGCTCGGCCATCGAGCGGATGGTCGACCCCTTGTGGGTCCAGGCCGAGCCGCCGATCGAGTTGACCAGCACGAGCGCCCGGCACCGGTCCGTGTGCTCGTGAGCGAAGCGGATGGCCACACCACCGCCGAAGGAGTGTCCCATCATCAGCGCCGGTTCGTCGATTCCTACCTGGTCAAGGAAGAGCTGCACCCACCGGACGAACCCGTCCAGGTCGGCGGCGCCCCGGGGCAGCGCGGCGGTCCCGCCGAATCCGGGCAGAGCGGGGGCGACCACGTGGACGCCGACGGTGACGAGGCGGGACAGGGCCCGCTTGTAGGCCTTGTGATCGAGGCCCCAGCCGTGGAGGAAGGCGACAGGCGGCCCCTCGCCCGCCTCGCCGTAGGCCGCGGTCCTGCCGTCCACGGTCGTGTGCTTCCATGTCAGCCAGTCGGCCTCTCGGGATCCAGGGTCACCCGGTTTGCCCACCGCATCGGGAGGATCGTGTGGACATCCATGGGCCCAGTCTTCGACTGGCGAGGGGGTGCGGCCAGAGTCGAACTGCCCCATTCCCGGCACTTCGGATCTGAGCGGGGTCGTTTAGGCGGATCCCGGGGCGTGTGCGCGTGTTCGTGTGGATGATCGGACTTCCCGACATCCGGTTCCTGGGCGTCGAGGAAGGACCGGGCGGCGTGGGGAAGATCCGTACCGAGGGCACTGTTGCACCGGTCGACCGTCGGACGCGAGCCGGCCAGCCTCGGGAACCGGAACCCGGCGAACGCCGACCTAGGCGATTGAACAGTTCGCCCGTGGTGCCGGCGTATCACTCCTGCGGCCTCGCCTGTCAGAGGCTCGGGCACGAACCCGGCTGCGCCCGAGCGGCGTCGCCCTCAATGCAACAGCACCATCCCTGGTCAGGACGGAGTCTCCGGCGTCTCCGTCTGCTGTAGTGGAGCGATCTCGTCGGCATCTGGGCGATCGCCTGTCCGGCCGTGTCCCTCGAGGTACTGGTCCCGTTCCGCCTCGTTGGCGAAGAGCAGGATGGCCCAGGCGTGGGTCGCGCCATTTCGACGGAGCGTCTCGTAGCGGTGATTCCCGTCCTCCAGGTAGTACCTGCCGTCTCGGTGGGACACGAGCAACGGCGGAGGGCGCCACCCCTCCTCGAAGCTGTGCTCCATCGCTCCCACATCAGACTCCCAGACCTCCCTGGGGACGGGAACGGCCACTCGACCCTGGTCGGGGCCGGCCATCGGCGTGAGTCGGTCGAGCTCGAATGGAACCGGTCCGAGAAATGTGGCGTCGCTGAAGCCGAGTGCGGCAGCGAGCTGAGGGTTGTCGCTACCGGGACTGGCCAAGAAGTCGACCACCCATTCGGCCAGCGTGCCCTCGTCGGCGGCACGCCGCGCCGACGCAAGTGAGAAGTCCGTGGAGCCGGTCACGCCGGTGGCATATGGGACGACAAGGCCGTGATCAGTTCGGACAGTTCGGCCAGAGAGGCGACTCGGTCGTAGTCGGCGTCGAGGTGCAGGCCCAGTGGATCCATGAGGAACGGGCGGATCCCGGCCCTCCGGGCGCCGACGACGTCGATCGCAGGCATGTCACCCACATACCAGACCTGGTCGGCACGCAGTCCGAGGAGGTCGACGGCAGCTTCGAAGATCCGGGGGTCGGGCTTCATGACGCCGACATTGCCGGAGTCCACGACGCATTCGATCTCCACCCCGATTCCGGGACCCACCTGGCAGAGCTCGAGTTCGGCGAGGCGCTGGGCCATCAATCCGTCGGCATTGGAGACGATGCCGAGGCGGACTCCTGTGTCAGCCAGTGCCTTCAGGCCGCCACGGCTCGCCGGTACGGGCTCGATCCAGAGTGCGGCGTCGGCGAACTCGCTGTCGATGTGGAAGTGGGCCTCCTCTCGCCAGTCTGGCGGTACACCGCACTCGGCAACGTAGGTCTGGAGGTAGTCGAGCCACGCCCCGGACCAGTTCGCTTCGACGTCGACATGGGTCCCGAACCGCACTGCGGCTCGGTAGTGGGCGTCGGCCAATACCTCTCGTCCCACCGAGCACTCCGCCCTGGCGAAGGCCCCCAGGATGCGATCAGGGTCCGGGAGGACGAACACGCCGCCCGCATCGAGGAGTACCGCGGCGGGCGCTTCGTCACGAGATGCCATACCGAGAACGTACACAGGCACCGCAGCTGACGGTGCTGTTACATCTGTCGAAGGTGACGCCCGTGGCCTTGCCGCCCCCTGGAGCAACCGGTTGGCAGGAGGGGTGGGTAGGCGAGGTCCGTCCGGCGGGGGCAACTGTCCCGAACCCACATCGCAGCCCCGTGCTGAGGCCAAGCGGACTTCCATCCCTTGGCATCCCCGCCTGGCGGGCGTGGTGATGGCGTCGGCAACCCGACCCGCAACCACGGACCCTAGGCTCGACAGCGATGCTCCTCCGCGTCGACGTCCGCTTTTTCGATGGTTTGGACGACCTCCTCGCGCCGAAACGTCGTGGAGGAGCCATCGCGACCGAGGTGGCCGCCGGCACAACGGTCAAGGATCTCGCCGAGTCGTTGGGCATTCCCCACACCGAGATCGCCGTGATCGTGGTGAACGACGAGTCGGTGGACTTCTCCTGTCACCTGCAGGACGGTGACCGGATGCAGCGTCTTCCCGCCAGGCGGGGTGCCGCCCGGTCCGGCGCTCGTACGGCTGGATCCACCGGCGCTTCGAGAGCCCCGTTTCGTTCTGGACGTCCATCTCGGTCGGTTGGCCCGATCCTTGCGGCTCCTCGGCTTCGATTGCGTCTGGCGGAACGACATCGCGGACGAGGAGATGGTGGAGATCTCGGTGGCCGAGCAACGGACCCTGCTGACCAGGGATCGGGGCGTATTGAAGCGCGCCAAGGTTGCCCGCGGATATCTCGTGCGGGCCACCGACCGTCGCCGACAGACCATCGAGGTCCTGCGGCGGTTCGACCTCGTCGAGGCGATCGCCCCCTTCGGCAGGTGCCTGGCGTGCAACGGCGTGCTCGAGCCGGTGGCGAAGGAGGAAGTGGAGTGTCGCCTGCCACTGCGCACGCGACGGGAATTCGATGAATTCCATCGGTGTACCCAGTGCGCCCGGATCTACTGGAAGGGCTCTCACTTCGACCGGCTCGTCGCCCTCGTCGAGGACGTCCGCAATGCCGGTGCGGTGACCTGACCGTGCCCGTTGACAAAGGCCAAGCGCCGACACAGGGGGCCCGAGCAGCCCTCGAGGCCGTGGCACAGGGGTGGTCGGTCGTCCCGGTGCACAGCGTCACGGCGGGACGCTGTTCGTGTGGTCACAGCGAGTGCCCGGCGCCGGGCAAGCACCCTCACGGCCCCTGGAGGCAGCGCATGGTGGATGCTGCCGGAATCGAGCAGGTGCAGCGGTGGTGGCGAAGGTGGCCCGATGCAAACGTGGGCATCGTCACCGGAGTGGTGTCCGAGCTGGTGGTGCTCGACGTGGACCCGCGTCACGGTGGTGGAGAATCACTGGCCGCCCTCGAGGCCGAGCACGGCGCGCTGCCGCGCACCGTCGAATCGCTCACGGGGGGAGGCGGTCAGCACCTTTACTTCCGTCATCCCGGCGGGAGCGTCCCGTCCGGCCCGATCGCCCCTGGTCTCGACCTCAAGGGCGACGGCGGGCTCGTGGTCAGCCCACCCAGCAGGCACGTGTCCGGCCGCACCTACGCGTGGGAGTCGGGGTGCGCACCCGGCGAGATTCTGCCGGCCGACCTCCCCCAGTGGCTCCGGGTCACGGCTGGCCACCCGTCGTCCGCCCCAACGGCGGCGCTTGCGGTGCCACACCCGAGGCCGGAGCGCACCACGGGCGAGCGGGCCGAGTTCGCAGACCTGTGGGCCCGGGCCGGCATTCGGCTCCAGACCGGCGACCGCAACTATCTGTGCCCGTTCCACGACGACCACCACCCCTCGCTGCACATCGATGCCGAGGGTTGCCGCTTCTACTGCTTCGGTTGCGGGCGCGGTGGCGGAAGTGGCCGCCTGCGCCGCCTCGTGGATGCACCGCTGCGACCGACGACGACGCTCGACAGGACGACGGGGGATGGCACTCCACATCCCGTGACCGGCGTCACGCTGTCGGGTGCCGAGGAGGTCCACGTGGTGGGGGATGCCATCTACCAGGATGTCCTCCTCGAACTCACCGGGGGACGACGCCACTACGGCGGCGTGCGGATGGACACGGTGGCACATCTCGTTCCGGAGCCTGCGGACGCTGACGACCCCAGGGCCGTCGCCGTGACGATCGACGACCGACCTGTGGGCGACCTCCGCGGTCCGACGCGGCACGGTACGGCCCGGAGATCGCAGAGGCCGTCAAACGCTCGGGGGAGGCGAGTTGCCGAGCGACGATCGTCGGGGGCTGCGGAGCGCGCGCACGGTGACATCGGCCACTTCGGCGTGCGCCTCCACCTGGGACCTCACAACTGGAAGCTGTCATGACAAGGACCGCGTGAACAGGGAGGAGCGACGACGCCGGCCACTTCTCGCATCTGCTCGAGGACGCTGCTCCGTCCGGAGGCGCTGTTGCGTCGATTGGCCGTGGGACGCGCACCTGTGGGTTCGGGTGGGACTTGCCGCGCTGACCACTGGAGTTGACCCGCACCAACCCGCACCCTCGTGGATCCGAATCGTCGTCGCTTCCAGGTAGCGACCTGTGGGAAGCACGGCGCCACGTCTCAGTCAGGTGACGAGGTCCTTCGGACCCGTGGGACGACAGGGCTGGCTGCCGGTGAGGCCAGGGAGCGCCTGATGGGTCCTCCGTCATGGACCCGAACCAGAATCGAGGTGACGACGATCGATCACCTGCTCGGATGGTTTCTCGGCGTCCACGGCGAAACGCGAGACTCAGCAGCATGGATAGGGTCCAGGAAGCCTTGCGGATGGTGTCACGCGCCGATTTCGTCGTCCCTCAGTTCCGTGAGCAGGCAGACGTGGACGCCCCGTTGCCCATCGGGTTCGGTCAGACGATCAGTCAGCCCACCACCGTACGACTCATGGTTTCCTGGCTGGATCCGATGCCCGGGGACGTGGTCCTGGACGTCGGGTCCGGTTCGGGATGGACCACCGCGCTGCTCGCACACATCGTCGGACCGCAGGGCACCGTCTACGCCGTCGAGCGCATACCGGAGTTGGTGACATTCGGTCGAGACAACTGCCGGCGCCTCGGTTTTGAGAATGCGTTGTTCTTCCAGGCGGGTCAGGAGTACGGCCTACGGGAACACGCTCCCTATTCCAGGATCCTGGTGAGCGCCAGCGCGGGAACTTCCAGTCGAATTGCTGGACCAGTTGGCGATTCCAGCCAAGTTGGTCATTCCCGTGGGGTACGACATCCTCGAGGTCACACAGGCCGCAGAGGACGAGTACCGGACAAGAACGCATCCCGGATTCGCGTTCGTTCCGCTGGTCTGACAATCCCCGTAGCGCCCGGCTGCTGACGCGGCGCGTGTATCTCGAGCTTCCGAACCGACCAGGTCGAACGGGTGTCGGACACCGGGAGCCTCGACGATGCGACCCGGATGATCCGAGGAGTCCTGCAACGGGCAGGTGAGACAGGCCTGACGCGTGGGCTGCCGGAACGAAGAACGAGACTGTGCCCCACGCGAAAGCGCCCGTCCCACGAACTGACGGGGATCGGGCGCTTTACTCACTTGTACTCCGAGAGCGGACACTTCGGGGAATGGCAACCAACTGGGGCCTCCTTGCCCCGTGCCGTCGCAACGCTCACACTCCGAGCTGCTTGCCGATCGTCTCGTTGGGCCTACCGGAACGACTGCCGGTCAATCCCCTTGCCATCCGCTCTCAGGATGGCTCTTCATGTCTAGTACCCATAAGCGCCTCCTTCGGGAACCCGACCGGACTCCCAACTCCTGGAACCCTTCGAATCCCACACCATCAGTATGCGCCGGAGGCGCATGCAGGACCAGGGGCGAACTACCCGTTTCCGCCCCGCTCTCAACGGCGCTGTTGCATCGAGCACGCAGGAGTTCCGCGAGGAGGCCCACAACCGTCCCGAACCCCAGGCAGGTCCAACTGAAGGAGTTCCAGTCGACGCGAACCCACGGGTTCTGTGGGTACCCCATGCGTGGGCGAGGGGGGGTGTGCGAGTTCAGGACATTCTGGACAGCATGTCGCGAGACATGGCAGACACGCTCTTTGGAAGGTACGTCCATGGTGCTCCGTCGGATGGTCGTCGATGCCGTGCTCGTCGAGGTCGCCCTCCAGGCGGTGTTGGGGTCCGGTTCGCTCGCCGGAGCGGACGAGCGAAGTGGTCGAGGAAGCGATCGTGCGGCTGCGCAAGGAACCGTGGTGTGCCCGACCTTCGTGGAGTTGGACCACTGGACCTTGATGCCGCTGTCCCGATAGGGAGGGCAGCACGGCAAGAAGGGGATACCCCGCAGAGTTCCGACAGCGGGTGCTCGAACCCGTGGCATCGGGCCGCAAGGTGGCAGATGTCGCCCGCGATCTCGGCGTCACCGGACAGACGATCTGCAACTGGCGCCGCCAGGAGCGGATCGATCGAGGTGACGAGGCCGGTCTGACGACCAGCGAACGTGGCGAGCTGGCGGCGGCCAAGTGCAGGATCAGGGAACTCGAGACCGAACTGCAGATCCACCGCCACTCCACGGAGCTGCTGAAGGGCTCAACGGACCCAAGAGGAGGTGGGCGGCGATCGCGGTGATGGCCGACGAGCAGCTGCCCATCCAGCCGGCCTGCCGGTTCCACGCCGAGCTCACACTGGTGCATGGCATCCAGGTCAGCCACGGAGCGGTCGAACTCTTGATGCACCGAGCCGGCATCCAGGGGATCTCGGGGCGTCCGCGGTTTCGCCCGGTCCTGAACCTGGCCACAGCCTTAGACCTCGTCGAGCGCCAGTTCAACCGTGACCATCCGAACCGCCTCTAGGTGATCGACGTCACCGAGGACCCGATCAGGGGGGGGCAAGATCCACTGCGCCGTCGTGCTCGACGCCTTCCCGAGGCGGGTGGTCGGCTGGTCGATCGAAGCCAGCCCGTCAGCAACACCCGTGACCAACGCACCCGGCATGGCCATCGATCAGCGCAAGTCTGACGGATCGACGGTGATCCACGACGACCGGCTGAGCCCGGTCAATTCACATCCTGGGTCTTCACCCGGCGAGCCGTCGACTCCGGCCTGCTGCCATCGATGGGATCGGTCGGCAATTGCTACGACAACGCCATGATCGGGTCGTTCTGGAGCCGGATGCAGGTCGAGCTCCTCGATCGCAGGCGATGGAAGGCACGTGTCGAGCTTGCCTCGGCGATGTTCGACTACATCGAGATCGTCCACGATCGCCAGCGTCGCCACTCGGCGCTTGGCATGATGTCTCCGATCGAGTTCGAGGCTCGACGGACACCGACGACAGTGGCGTGAGGGCGGTCAGTCAGCTCCACCAATTCCGGGACAGGCCAGAGTCTCGATGGAACCCGGGGCAGTTCAGATCTGGTCGTGAATGGGAACGCGCACCAGCTTGGTCTTAGGGGGCGATGGACTGTTGCAGTCTCGTGGCCTGGTCCGCTTCATGTTGACGTTGTCGATGTCATCGGCTCCATGAAGGCGTTCTCCCGCTCGAGCTTCTCGAGTTCCTCTCTCACGATGCGCTCGTGGTCCTCGAAATCGCGTTTGGCGGTTCTCGGGCTCCAGGGCCCCCGCATGGTGAATACCAGCAATCCGAATATGACCTGCCCTCCGAGGCAGACCCACCACCAGCGTTTCCACTCGTTGGGCGAAGCCTTCTGCGTGGGGATGAGCTTCTTCTCCGCGAGAAGCAGGTTGCCGAGATCCTTCGAGTGGGTACTCACCTTGGCTGCGATCTCGCCATCGCTTACCGGCTGCCCCTTTTCGATGGCGATCGCCAATGGGTTGTAGGCGAGGAGCCCGACGACCTGCGGGTTGCCGAGCCCGCCCACCGAGGCGAGCGCTGTCGCCAGGTTGTGAGATTGGTCGCAAGACACGATCGCCTTGGCCAGTGTCTGAGGCCCCGGCTCGTCGGTGGCCATCAACTTGGCGATGACACCGGCTGGTGCGGCCTTCGTTGAACAAGCCGTAGTGGAGGGAGCGTAGGGCACGGCCGCCTGGATGTCCTGCAACGTGGCGGCCGCTCCCTGGTTGTCGACCAGCGTCGTCGACGTGGTGATCACCCACGGGAGGACCAGGAAGGATACTGCCACGACGATACGCAGAATCCACCCCCATATCGCCAAGCCTGAAGCCGTAAGGGCCGGATTGTGCCATTCGATTTGCTCGGTGTAGCCAGCCATCCATGGCGAGTAGGCACACGCGATGGATACGGCGAGCAGCACGATGACCAGAACGTTCGAGTAGTACCCCGTCTCGGGATGATCCGTCTGCAGGATCAGGAACGCGGTCATGACGATGCATGCGATAGCCCCGACCAACATGAACGGCTTTCGCACGCGGAGCAGGTCGGACAGCACCCCGAACAGGACGAGCGTTCCCGAGAGAACAGCGGCATACCACACGTTGATCCCGTTGGCATCGGGAGTCGAACGACCGAACACGACGACCCAGTAGAGGGTGAGGATGCTGACTGACGCGAAGTAGAAGAGCAGAAGCAACGAGATCGCCAGGGACGACGAGATCAGGTCGAGTCGAAGCATGGACCGGTATGGATGAACCGTGGCGGTGATCAGTTCCTCGTGCGAGATGCCCCTTGCTTTGGCTTCGACTAGAGCCCGGTCGCCTTCGGAGACCATGAGCTGGTCGCGAAGCTGTGGAGACAGCTCCCGAAGGAAGAAGAATGAGATAACCACCACGCCGAGGCACACCATCCCCGAGATCAAGAACTGGTCCTGCCACGGGTGAAGGTGAGTGAGGGTGTGGGTGGCGACGAGGCTCGCAGCCAGGCTGCCCATGGTCGGGCCGAGTGCCCAGAAGCCCATGGCGGCACCTCTGCCCATCTGTGGCGAGAAATCGCGCATCATCGCCGGTGTGGATACGAGGATCACCCCCTCCACGAATCCGATGACGCAGTAGGCCAGAGCGAATCCGAACTTGGAGTGGATGCCGATGATGAGGAGCTGGACCAGAGCGACGACCAAGGTACCATATATCGTCATATTGGCTCGCCCCAGCCTATCCGATAGACCTCCGATCAATGCAGAAAATGCACCGATTGCATTTGACACCACGAGCAGGTAGAGGAAGTACTGGAACGACATATGATAGTAGGGCAACATCAACGGGGTAAGGGCCCCCTCCTCATAGTAGAGGTAGTAGAGCATGATGGTTGTCAGGGTCACGATCCCCAAATACCCTAGGCGTGGAATGGTCTTTGGATAGGTGTCGAGTTGCCTGTTTCCTAGGGCATACCACGGCCTGCGTTGGCGAGTATCCGCCGTCTCTGTCGTGGCTATCACCATCCACGTCCTCCCCACCCTGTGCTGCTTGCGGAAGGCACCTCGGAGTCTGAGTCCCCGATCCCTCCGCTCCCCAGTGGTGACCAACGCGAACGCGGCACCTTCACGCAGGGTAGGTCGGCCAGAGCTCGCGATGTAGGGCCGAAGGCCACATCCCGCACGCGGATCTACCAGTCATCTTCGGCATCCGGAAGCCTCCGGACCACTCGGACGGCAGACAACCGCCTATCGCTCCCACGCCCGCCCGTCACGGGGATAGCGACCGACGCTCGGCTGCAGCGACGTTCGGGGTCCAGTGGTGCGGTCCCGTGGTTCCGCGGCCGACTCCCTCATGTGACGCGATGGCAGCCACCCGCATCCACATTTGCCAATTCGGGACTCTCATGTCTGTGCCACCTGGACTACTTGCCGATCCATGATTGACGCGTTCGGCCGTCAGCATTAGCTTGCCGAGTGTGGGACTCTTGAAGGAGTCGCAACTCGGAGAGGCGGGACAACAATGCCAAGCGAACAACAATCGGGTTCTGAAAGTGCGGAAGACGGCCAGAGAATCGTCGTCGGGTTTGACGGCTCAGAGCATTCGATGAGGGCCCTAGAGTATGCGGCAGTGGAGGCAGATCTGAGGGGTGCTGTTCTGGACATTCATACCGCCTATGAGCCGGGCTACGAGTTCATTACCGCGGAAGAGGTCCAGAGGACCATGGATCGAGAGATCGTCACGGCGGTGGCTCACGTTGCCGAGGTGGCACCTGGGGTGACCACGACGAGCGGAACGCACGAAGAGTCTCCTGCAAATGCGCTCATCGAAGCCAGCGACGGAGCTGCCCTTCTCGTCATTGGTTCGAGAGGCCTCGGGG
Source organism: uncultured Acidimicrobiales bacterium (assembly GCA_963841925.1). Taxonomy (GTDB): domain Bacteria; phylum Actinomycetota; class Acidimicrobiia; order Acidimicrobiales; family RAAP-2; genus Bog-756. The sequence goes on along the minus strand of CAWJER010000013.1, from coordinate 104,901 downwards.
GGTTTAAGGGCCTCCTGCTCGGCTCCGTCAGTCAGAAGTGCTCCCTGCATTCGCCTTGTCCGGTGACCATCGTCCGCTAAGAGGGCTCTGTTGCTTTGGCTGATCCTCGGGCGCGTGTGGACCAGCCTCGGTGAGATGTGCCGCTCAGATCACCAGCCCGAGCCCGTCGAATTCTGCGGCAAGAGTCAGACCGGGTCGTGCATGCACCCCGAGTTCGCAGTGGCCGCGCCGCAGGTTCTGGATGAATGCCGCCCTCGGACAACAACACTCGCGGTTCGGTCCCGTTTGAGTCCCCGCATCGGGCGAAGTCTTGCCTTGAGCCGTCCGTGGTCAGCTTCGATCCGATTGTCGGCGTACTGGGTAGTGTCGCGCAGAGCGGCTGGCAGGAGATCCGTGACCACGCGGACCAATGCGTGGGCCCGGTCGGTGGTGGTCTCTGCCGGCTCACCATGGGTACCGATTGCATCGGCGAAGAACTTCGTGGCGGCCTTCAGGTCTCGCCTCTTGGATACGAACACGTCGATGACCTGCCCGCATTGGTCAGCGGCCCGGTAGACGTATCGCCAAGGCCCAGACACCTTCACGTACGTCTCGTCGACAAACCCGTGACTACCCACGCTGTGCCGGCACGGACGCGCTGCATCGATGAGGAAGGGAGTGAAGCGCTGAACCCATCGGAACAGGGTCACATGGACTGCTTCGATGCCGCCTTCGGCGAGGGGTTCCTCAAGATCCCGATAGGAGAGTCCGTAGCGCAGGTACCAGCGCACAGCGATCAGGATGACCTCTGGTGGGAATCGGAAACCGGCGAATGCTGGCTTGGGCGGCTGATTCGGGTGAGTGTGTCGGTGGTCCTTCACGGCGACAGCCTCGGCCGTCAACGGCCGGGGCGCGAGCTCCGAGGCGGCCAGGCGAAGTGGCGCTGAACGCAACAGTGCCGCGGCGACCCGGATCCTCCGTTGATCGCCTGAGACAGGCCATCTCCCGGCGAAGAGAACACCCCGGTGGTTCCGTCGCGTCCGGAGTGAACCCCGAGCGGACACGGACAGTGGAAGGGGTGACTGAGGTCGGCTTGCGACGCCCGGAAAGACCCGGCGAAGGCCGGACATCTGCCCCGAGCCCTCAGGCGGACCCGCGTGAGAAGGGTCTCGTCGACGCGAACCGGTCAGTTCTGTCGGTACCCCCAGGTGGGGTGGCGACAGAACTCACTTGACTTGGACCGACTGCGCCCCGGCCGGAGCGATTTCCCACGTTAGTTGTCTCGATTTCCCACATTGTTGTGCAGACAACCAGTCATGGATAGCCCCTGGTCACGGCGCGGATGACATTTCCGGCATCCGCAGGTGCCGAGGGAGATCTAACTGGCTTGAACGTACTGACGGAGCGCCTCGCGGATAGCCTCGGACACGCTGACCCCTTTGGCAGCTGCCCTCAGAAGCAGATCCCGCTTCAGTTCAGGATCGAGACGAACTGACTCGACTGTCGATGGAGATGAACCCAAAGCTGGCCGTCCGCCGCGACGACGTCGCAGTTCCTCAACGTCGTAACCGCGCTCGGCCTCGTCGGCCATCGCCTCGATCATCTCATCGGTGATCGGCGTTCCATCTGCCTTCGTCCCATGTGTGGTCTTCATCACGTCGTTTCTCCAGGTAGAAGTGAGCGGTACTGCTCGGTCATGGCCATGGCGTGGATGATCGCTGGCCCTTGTGGCCGATCCATCACGATCAACTCGAGGAGGTTTGCCGACCTGTCTGGACCCAGGACCAAATATCGGACCGGATCCTCAGCGACCTCTTCCACGACGATTGCGTTCCGTAGTGCGTGTTCCATGTCGGGTGGCTCGATCCCGTGCCGATGCGCTGATCGGAGTACCTCCACGCAGAAATTGTACTACAAAACCCATCTTGGCCCGAGTCGCTCTCCGCCATCGGTCCGTAGCCCGCGGCCCGGACAGATGTTGATCCGGGTGGGCCGATGACGACGGCCTGTCCCGACTGGTGGCTATCACGGAGGGGTGGACCTCCCGCCCTCGCATCAGGCGCGCGTCACCGCATCAGGCTGTCGATCTACCCCCAGGTCGACCACACCCAGAGCCTCACGTTCGCGGGCGCCCGTAGGCGATCCCGTTGACGGTATGGAGTCCGCACCGTTCCCGTCAGGTGCTCCGATCTCCTACGACGCTTCGTCGCGCGGCACGACCTGGGTGGTTGGAATGCACGGCTACCGGTCGCGTGTGGCCGACCGGATCGCAGGCAGTACCGTCTCTTCCGTGGATCGCCCCGAACTCGCCGACGACCACCTCCGTGCCGCAGCCCTGTTGCTGCTCACGGGGGGTCCGATGACGCTGGACGGATTGGTCGACGCCCTGCTGCGCGGGGGCTTCCTCGACCACATGGATGGCCTCCATCCGGACGACCGGAGGGACGAGGTCGCCTTCGCGCTCGAGGAGTCGGACGCCTTCTGCGAGTTCGGCGGGATGGTCGGCTCGACAGAACAACTTCTTGACGGCATCACCCTCACCCACGAGATCAGCCGGGCGGAGCTCGACCACGGAGCCGTCACGCTGACTCCGGACCTCGGCGCCATCGATGTGGACGGCTGCCCCGGCTTCCGGCTTCCGGGAGGGGGCACCTGTGTGGTGGCGTTCCCTCCGGACGCCCAAGGTACGGACGAGAACGGTTCGTTGGTCGGTCCGTCCGGTTGGCTGGAAGCGATCGACGGCCCGGGGCTCGCTGCGTTCGGTCGCCGGGGCACCGAGCTGGTGATCGAGACGGACCCGGACGTCACCGACGATGCGGCGGAACTCGACGGCCTTCGTGCGTCGATCGCGACGATCACCGTTCCCGGTGTGGGGTTCGAGGCCGACGAGGCGGTGATCGGTGCGCTGATGGCTGATCCGTCACTCTTCCGCCACCCGACGCGGCCGGTGGGAGCCCTCCTCGAGGAGCTGGGATTCGAGCGCCGCGGGGCCTGGTTCGGTCCGGCCGAAGAGGAGTGGGCGCCTCCCGGCCAGCGCTACCTGGACGACCTGGTCGAGGCGGTGGCTGACCGTTGGGGGTTCAGCCTGTGCTGTGCGGAATCGTTCGACATCGTGCGAAGCGCGTGGTCGGCCTCACTGGATACCGATCCCCTCGATCAGGCCACCAGGCGCACGGCGTCCAAGGCGCTCCTCCACGAGCCGGTCAGCCAGGCCTTCGTCGACTTCGTCCTCGAGGATTCGGGTAAGGGGAGCGCGTCACTCGCCGGATTCGCCGCCCAGCTGATCGACCAGCCACGGTCCGCCCGAGCGCCCGGTCACTTCCTGCTGGCGATGAACGCCGAGCGCGATCGGGACATCGAAGCCGCTGAGGGGTATCTTGCGCAGGCGGTGCAACTCGATCCCGACTACTCGGCCGCGCTTGCAGAGTACGCGTGGTACGTGGCCGACCGGGGCGATGCGGCCCGGGCGTCCTCGCTCCTCCAGCGTGCAGGTGCGGGTCCGGGTGATCCCGAGTTCGACTACCTGGTCGAACAGGCAACCCCTTCGGCGGCGGGCACGAACAAGGTCGGCCGCAACGACCCGTGCCCGTGCGGATCGGGAAAGCGGTACAAGCAGTGCTGCATCGACGGCAGCAGGACGACCATCGAGCAGCGGGCGGGCTGGCTCAGTCAGAAGCTCGAGCGGTTCGCGCTCCGGCCGGTGCGACGGGGTCGGATCTCCGAACTGGTCGACAGCATCGAGGCGATGGGAGGCGAGGTCACCGAGAACGTGCTTCCGGTGCTGGTCGACGTCGTCGCCTGGGAGCCGGACGTCTTCCAGGAGTTCATGGATACCCGTGGCTACCTGTTGCCCGACGACGAACTTCTCCTGCTCCAGGGGTGGTCGAACGTCAGGCTCGAGCTCTACGAGGTGGTCGATGCGGATCCGGGGTCGACCCTGACCGTGCGGGATACTCGCACAGGCGAACAGATGGTCGTGTCCGAGCGGACTGTGTCCCGAAGCCTCGCACCCGGCACCTATCTACTGACCCGGATCGCCCCGGCCGGCTCGCAGCTCCAGATCGTGGGAGTGGTCCTGCCCGTGTCGCCGTCGCACCGCGAGTCGGTGCTGCAGCTGCTGGACGGTGGCTGCGCGAGCGAGGACGTGGCCGCCTGGCTGGCCTGGATCTCGCGCCCACCCACGATTCGCAACCGCGAGGGACATGATCTCGTCCTGTGCATAACCACCCTGCGGCCTGCCGCCGTGGAGTGGGACCGCTTGGCGGGTGTGCTGGACCGAGAATTCGGGCCGGTCGAGTCCGGATCGTGGAACGACACCGTCGACATCGACGGCGAGCAGGTGGTGCGGGCCGTGCTGCGCCGGGACGGTGGGGACCTCGTGGTCGAGACGAACTCCGTCATCCGGTCCGAGGAGGCTCTCGAGCGTCTGCTGACACTCGAGGGCGTTTCGTTCGAGGTGATCGACAGCGTCCGGACCTCACTCGACGAACTGAACACGAGTTCGGTGTCGACAGCGATGTCGCAGGGATCGACCTGGCTCGCAGGGGACGACACCTCCGACATGCCGGACGAGATCCGCCAGGTCATGAAGAACCTGATGCTCGAGCAGGAGCGCAAGTGGGTTGAGGAGCCGATCCCAGCACTCGGCGGGCTCAGCCCCCGTGACGCCTTCAACGATCCCACCCGTCGTGAGGACCTGGTGGCCCTGCTGGCCGAGTTCGATCGCCGGGCCTCCACCTCGCCGTCGATCGGCACCTTCGATGTCGATCGGATCCGCGCCCTGCTCGGTCTGTAGGTCAGGACGCAGGCTGGAGAGCGAGACGTTCCAACACGGGAGAGACGGGTAGGTCAGCTTGTGGGTGCCGAGAATCCCATCCGCCCAGCTCACGCCGCTAACGCGTATTCATGGATCAGGCCGAAGACAGCGTCGGTGCTACGCACCTTCGATGGCTCGGGATCGCTGATGGGCGGCGCTGATTCCACGCTGAGCGGGGCCAGTTGACCCAGAGCTCGGTGCGGCCGGTGCTCGTTGTAGTGGACCACGTACTCGGCCAGGACTCGTTCCAGATGTCGACGACCGAGGATCAGCATCCGGTCGAGGCACTCACGACGGACCGTCCCGACGAAGCGCTCTGCGAAGGCATTAGCTCGGGGAGCCCTGACCGGCGCGCGGATGATCCGGATGCCTTCGGCCCTGAAGACCTCGTCGAAGCTTGAGGTGAACTTGGTGTCCCGGTCTCGGATCAGGAACCGGACGGGATGAACCCGATCTTGCAGCGCCATCGTCAGGTTCCTCGCCTGTTGGACCACCCAACAACCGGACGGATGAGCGGTGACCCCCGTCACATACACCCGTCGGGTGCCGAGCTCGATGAAGAAGAGTACGTAGAGGCGCTTCAGCAGCACCGTGTCGACCGAGAAGAAGTCGCAGGCCAGCATCGATGACGCCTGGGAAGAGAGGAACTCCGCCCAGGTCGGACCACTCCGCATCGGTGACGGGTCGACACCGTGGCGGCGCAGGATGGTCCAGACGCTTGAAGGAGCGAGGACGACACCCATTGTCGCCAACTCCCCTTGGATCCGGCGGTAGCCCCAGGTGGGGTTCTCCCGGGCCAGTCGGAGGATGATCGACACCGTGCCGGTGGGAATGCTCGGTCGACCCGGGCGGTGGGCATAGGCCCATCTGCGCCGAACCAGGTCCCGGTGCCACCGCAGCAGCGTCTCGGGTTGCACGAAGAACCTTGTTCGACGCCGGCGGTCGAGCAGTCTTCCCAGCCCGGCGAGCAGAGCACGATCCGGGGGATGAAGAGCCGGTCGGGCGACCTGACGGCGAAGCACGGCAACCTCATGGCGGAGCATGACGACCTCGATCGCCAACTCGTTGTTGTCTCGCCAGCTCAGGCGTACCAATTGGAGAATCCTGGTGAAGGCGATGTAGAGAAACGAGAGGGCCATGTTCCAGTTTCGTCTTCCCGGGCCATTCCTCGAAAGTCCTGTTCAAGGTACCCGGATGACATTCTCGGCACCCACAGGTGTCCGAGGTCGGCTCGCAATGCCCAGAAAGACCCGGCGAAGGCCCGACATCCGTCCCGAACCCCCAGGCGGACCCGCATGAGGTGGGTTCTGTCGACGCGAGCCACTTGGTTCTGTCGGTACCCCCAGGTGGGCTACCGACAGAACCCTGTTGGCCAGGCGGTTCGGCATCGGTTTGGCCACCGGTTCCCACACTATTGGCCCGGATTTCCCACACTGTTGCAGGCGCAACGAATGCTCAAGTCTCCCTGGTCAGAGTACCCGGATGACATTCTCGGCCCCCACAGGGTCCACGGTTTTGCCAAGGACGGGGCCCAGGAGGCCCTCGGTGATCCGCAGCGCCGGAGGATCCACGGGGTGGCCGCCCAGAGCGTCTTCGTAGCCCTTCTGTTCTGCGCCGCCAACCTTCGCAAGATCGACAGCTTCCTCGTCCGGGCCGCCGCCGAGGCCGCGGGAACGTTCCGCCGGCGTCCCCGTCGACGCCGGACCCGGGCCCTCGACGAGTGGCTCCCGGAGGTGCCGCCGCCGCCCACGGCGGTCAGCGGGAGTTCCGATCCGGATCCGCCGACCGCCGCCTGAGAGAGGCGATCGCACCACCGCTGCGGTGACCCCGGTGGTTCCGGCGCGCACAGGGGCGGCAATCCTGGGGGAGGTGCGCACCGTGGGCCCCGCCGGCAGGGACTTCAGGCCGGCGCTGAGGTGTACTAGCCCCCATTGACCACCCCACGGTGCCCGGCCACACGGTTCTGGGTGGGTTTTGTCGACGCGAACCGCCTGGTTCTGTCGACACCCCCAGGTGGGCGAGGGGGGACTTGAACCCCCACATCCTTTCGGACACAGGAACCTGAATCCTCCGCGTCTGCCAATTCCGCCACTCGCCCGAGCGACCGGTAGAGGCTACCCGAAGTTCCGTCGGCCGAATTCAGGCGCCCGGCACCACGACAGGTCGTCGGGCGTGGTCGGCGGCCGTCCGGCCTCCTCGCCCGACCTGGCGGGGAGGAGGTGGGCCGTGCCCGTTCGTGCCCGTGGCCGATCTCCCTCCCCGTACCCCCTACCAGGGGGTAGACACCGGTAGGCTGACGCCGACATGGGACTTCAGAAGTTCGAAGGGCGCCTCGAGCGCATGGTCGACGGCACCCTCTCCAAGGCCTTCCGGGGCGAGCTTCACCCCGTGGAGATCGGGCGACGGCTGACCAGGGAGATGGACCTCAAGCGCCGCCTGGGGGTGCACGGCCTCATCGCGCCCAACGCCTTCGTGGTCCACCTGTCCGCCTCGGACTTCGACCGCTTCGAATCGTTCCTGGACGCGCTGGTGCGCGAGCTCGAGGAGGCGGCCCACGAGCACGCCCGGACCGAGGAGTACGTGTTCGTCGGGCCGGTCACGGTGTCGGTGGTGGAGGACCCCCGCCAGCGTCGTGGCCGCTTCGCCGTGGTCTCGGACGTCCATGAGGGCCCCCAGGGGCTGCCGGCCGCCTCCGTGGTGCTCGCCGACGGTATGCGGGTCGTGCTCGGTCCCGAGGCCATCACGATCGGACGCCTTCCCGAGAGCACCATCGTCGTCAACGACCCCAATGCGAGCCGGCGCCACGCCGAGATCCGGCGCAACGGGAACGACGTGGTCGTGGTCGACCTGAACTCGACCAACGGCACGAGGGTCAATGGGGCCACGGTGCGCGAGCGGCTGCTCAACGACGGCGATCAGATCGTCATCGGGACGACCGTGCTCCGCTTCGAGACCTCGTGATCCCCGACACCCGACCGTGATCTCACTCCTCGCGTCCACCGCACCCGCTCCCATCGACAACACCCCGCTGCTCCGGCTGCTGGGGTTCGGCGTGATCCTCCTGCTCTGGCTCTTCTTCATGTGGGTCGTCCGGGCGGTGTGGGTGGAGGTGCGACCGCTCAAGCGCAAGCGCCGGCGGGGCAAGGACGTCGACCCGGTGGTGGACGGCAAGCGCCGTCGGGCCCTGCGCCTCCATGTGATCCGGCCGGACGACCAGGCGGGCCGCGTGTACGACGTCGGCGAGGAGGTCACCGTCGGCCGGGCCGCCGGCTGTGGCGTCCCCATCGACTACGACTCCTATGCGTCGAACCTCCACGCACGGCTGTTCCGCCTGGACGGTGACCTGTGGGCCGAGGACCTCGGATCCACCAACGGCACCTGGGTGAACACGGTGCGGATCGACGAGCGGACCAAGCTCCAGAAGGGCGACCTGCTCCAGGTCGGGGGCACTGTGTTCGAGGTCGGGCGCTGACATGACGTTGCTCCGCTCCGGTTCGGCGACCGACACGGGCCTGGTGCGCTCGGTCAACCAGGACCTCGCCGTGGAGACGGGCACCCTGTTCGCCGTAGCCGACGGCATGGGTGGGCATGCCGGCGGCGAGGTCGCCGCCCGCCTGGCCGTGGACACCCTGACCGTGGCCTTCGGGGCGAAGCCGTCCGGGGCGGGCCTGTCCGAGGCGGTCACGGAGGCCAACCGGGTCGTCTTCGAGCACAGCATGGACAATCCCGAACTGCGGGGCATGGGGACGACGCTGACGGCCGCCGCCCTGGTCAACGAGGACGGCCGGGACGTCATCGCCCTGGTCAACGTGGGTGACTCCCGGTCCTACCGGTTCCACGACGGCGAACTCACCCAGATCACCGACGACCACAGCCTGGCCGAGGAGATGGTCCGGAGCGGCGAGATCAGCCAGTCCGAAGCCGCCGTGCACCCCCACCGCCATATCCTGACCCGGGCGCTGGGGGTCGCCGACGACGTGGCCGTCGACCTGTGGCGGATCCAACCGACCCGGGGTGACCGGTTCCTGCTCTGCTCCGACGGGCTCACCAACGAGCTCGACGAGGTCCAGCTGACCGAGGTCCTGGCCACCGTGCCCGACCCGCAGGTGGCCGCCGACCTGTTGGTCCGGGCGGCCCGCACCCACGGTGGCAGCGACAACATCACCGTCGTCGTCGTCGACGTCGTCCTCGACGACGAGCAGGCCGGTGACGACGAGCCCGTCCCGGCCGTCGCCGCCGTGGCCGCCGACTTCCGTACGGCCGCCGAGCCCGACACCGGCGCACAGCCCGGTTCGGCTCCGGAGGGCGAGGGGGACGTGGCGCTGCTGCCGGGGCCCGAGCCGCTCAAGCCGAAGTTCCGTGACCGGTGGCGGGCCCGTCGCAAGGCCCGGCGTGCGGCACGTGGACGCCGGCTGATCACCTTCCGCACGGTCCTCTTCGTGGTGCTTGTCGCCGCCATCCTCTCCGGCGCCTGGTACGCGGTCCGCTGGTACGACACCAACGCCTACTACGTGCAGATCAACCAGAACGAGCTGATGATCTACCACGGGCGGCTCGGAAGTGGGGTCCTCTACAAGCCGGTGCGGGTGGAGCGCACCGGGGTGACGACGGCGGACATCCCGGCCTACGCCGTCCCCGGACTCGTGACCGGGATCCAGGAGGACTCGCTCCAGGCCGCCCAGACGTACGTGTCCGGGCTGGTGGCCACGCAGCTGCAGGCCGTCTGCACCCAGAACCCGACCGCTCCCGGCTGTACCACGTCGAGCACGACGGCACCGTCGACGGGAGGCACCACGACCACCACGAAGGCGCCCTGATGGAGCGGCGCATCCGCCGGCTCGGCGTGTTCATGATGCTGTGCTTCGTGGTCCTGTTCCTCCAGCTCAACAACATTCAGATCCTCAAGGCGAACAGCCTGGCCACGGCCCACGAGAACCCCCGGGTACTGGCGGTCGCACGCAACGACGCCCGCGGCGACATCCTGTCCGCCGACGGGATCGTGCTCGCCAGCTCGGTCCCGTCGACCGGGTACTACAAGTACCAACGGGTCTACAACCCGAACACCGCGGTCCCGTTCTCGCAGATCGTGGGGTACGACTCGATCATCTACGGCAGGACCGGGATCGAGGACGAGTACAACAGCTACCTGGAGTCGCACACCCGGCCGGCCAAGACGCTGCGCGACCTGTTGACCAACCGCACGACGACCGGCAACGTCACGTTGACCATCACGACGACGCTGCAGAACCAGGTGGCCCAGGCCGTCGACGACACCAAGGCACCGCAGGCGGGCGCCGTCGTCATCAACGTCAAGACCGGGGCCATCGAGGCCATGTACGGCAATCCGACCTTCGACCCCCAGCCGCTGGTGTCCCCGAACGTCACGACCGAGAAGTACTCGTGGACGGCGGACGACCCCACGAGCGCACAGAGCCCGCTCGTCTCGCGGACCTTCCAGTACGGGTTCCTGCCCGGGTCGACGTTCAAGACCGTGACCTCGGCCGCCGTCTACGACCACCAGCCGGCGCTGGCCAAGCTGGACGTGCCCGTCGCCCAGTGCATCGCGCTGCCGCAGTCGAACAAGCAGCTCTGCAACTACGCCGGTGTCGGCGGCGTCCACGAATCCTGCGGTGGCGTGATCACCGTCACGCTTCCCCAGTCGTGCGACACCGCCTTCGCCACCCTCGGCATGGACCTCGGTGGCACGTCGCTGACCTCGGAGGCCCAGGCCTTCGGGTTCAACCAGAACGTCCCGATCGACATCCCCGGTGCCGGAGTGTCGAGCTTCCCCGCCGGGGCCGCCTTCAACGTGAACAAGCCGTCCCAGGCGTACTCGGCCTTCGGCCAGCAGGACGTCGTGGCCACGGCTCTGCAGATGGCGCTCGTGGCCGACGGCTTCGCCGACCGCGGGGTGATCATGACCCCTCACGTGATGCGCGACATCCACGACTCGTCGGGTGCGCTGGTCACGACCTACCAGCCCCACCCGTGGCTCACGGCGACCAACCCGCTGACCGCCGCCGCCGTCACGTCGTTGATGCAGGGCGTGGTGACGTCGGGGACGGCCGCCGGGGTCTTCCCGCCGCTGTGGAACGTGGCGGCCAAGACCGGCACGGCCGAGACGGGACCCAACGCATCCCTCACCAACGACTGGATGATCGCCTTCGCCCCGGCCAACAACCCGAAGGTGGCCGTGGCCGTCGTGGTCCCCAACCAGCCCGGCAGCAGCACCGGCGCCGAAGTGTCGGGGCCCCCGACGAGGACCATCCTCGGCGACGCACTGGCGGAGACGCCGTGAGCCGAACCGGTGGTCCCCGCCACTGCACCGTTGCAGCACCGATGAGTACACCGGACCCGAGCGATAGCAGGCATAGGCTTTGACCCACATGGACCCGTCCCAGACGCCGCGTGTCTTCTCCGAGCGCTACGAACTCAACCATCTGATCGCCCGAGGCGGCATGGCCGAGGTCTACCGCGCCCACGACCGGTTGCTCGACCGCCCCGTAGCCCTCAAGGTCCTGTTTCCCGAGCTGTCGGTGGACCGGTCGTTCGTCGAGCGATTCCGCCGTGAGGCACAGGCGGCGGCCAACCTGTCCCACCCGAACATCGTCCCCGTGTTCGACTGGGGCGAGGACACGGGCACCTACTTCATCGTCATGGAGTACATCGACGGCCGGCCGCTCTCGTCGATCCTCAAGTCCGCGGGCCCCCTGTCGGCCGAGCGGACCGCCGACATCGGCGCCCACGTGGCCGCAGCGCTCGGCTATGCCCACAAGAACGGCGTTGTCCACCGCGACGTCAAGCCCGGCAACGTGCTGATCACCGACGACGGCCAGGTGAAGGTCACCGACTTCGGGATCGCACGGGCGGTCAACACCGAGGAGAGCCTCACCCAGACCGGTGCCGTGATGGGCACCGCCACCTACTTCTCACCCGAGCAGGCCGAAGGCCTCGGTGTCGACTCACGGAGCGACATCTACTCCCTCGGTGTCGTGCTCTTCGAGATGGTGACCGGACGCCCGCCCTTCCTCGGTGACTCGCCGGTGGCGGTGGCCTCCAAGCACGTCCGGGACAATCCCCCCGCCCCCCGCGAGCTGAACCCGCAGATCCCACCGACGTTCGAGGCCATCATCCTCAAGTCGATGGCCAAGGACCCGTCCCACCGCTACGCCACGGCCGAGGAGCTCCGGGCCGACCTGCTGCGGTTCAACGAGGGCCGGAGCGTGCTGGCCATGGAGGACACCACCGGCATCATCGGCGTGGCCGGGGCCACCACCACCATGGGCGCCGTGGCCGCCATGGACGCCACCCGGGCCGTGGGTGCGGTGGGACCTCCGGACGGTTCGGACCCTGATGCGGGCGGCGAGGCCCCCGACGAGGCGGGCTCCAACCGGACCCGCAACTACGCCATCGCGCTGGTCGTCCTGCTCGTGATCCTCGCCGTCGCCGGCTACTTCCTCGGTCGCAACCTCGGCTACTTCGGCGGGGACGCCTCGTTCAACCTTCCGAACGTCGTGGGTCAGCAGTCCCAGGTGGCGACGGCCACCCTGCGGGCCGACGGACTGAGCGTCAACCAGGTCCAGCAGGTCTCGAACGACACGGCAGGAACGGTGATCTCGACCGACCCGGGACCGGACGCGCTGGTCAAGAAGGGTGACACCATCACGCTGAAGGTGGCCGAGGTGCCGCCGCCGATCCAGGTGACGGTCCCCGATGGCCTGAGCAACACCACCCAGACCAACGCCGCGGCAATCCTCACCAGTGCCGGCCTCCAGTCGACCGTCGTCTACCGAACCAGCACGGCGCTCAAGGGCACGGTGCTGAGCAGCAACCCGGCCTCGGGCACCAAGGTCAACCAGGGCTCGACGGTGACGCTGACCGTGTCGTCGGGCCCGGCCAACGTGACGGTGCCGTCCCTGGTGGGCCTGTCGGAGGCCGTCGCCGGGCAGACCCTGGGCAACGCCGGGCTCAACGTGGGCAACGTGACCTCGGTGAATTCGGCCCAGTACGCCGCCGGCCTGGTCGTGTCGTCGAACCCGGGAACCGGTGCCTCGGTGTCGCCCGGCAGCTCCGTCGACATCGCCGTCTCGTCGGGTCCGCCGCCGCCCACCACCACGACGACCTCGTCGACCACGTCGACGACGACCCCGTCGTCGACGACGACGTCATCGACCGTCAGTGGACAGGGCCAGGGGCAAGGCCAGGGCCAGGGCTGACGGCCCGGCGGACCGTCGGCCCCGTCGTCAGGCGGCGGACGCCAGGAAGTTGGCGAGCAGCGAGGGTCCCTCGAGCGTGAGCAGCGACTCGGGGTGGAACTGCACGCCCTCCACCCTGAGTGTGCGGTGGCGGAGGCCCATGACGACCCCGTCGACCGTGCGCGCCGTCACCTCGAGCACGTCGGGGACGGTCGACGGCTCCACGACGAGCGAGTGGTAGCGGGTGGCGACGAACGGATCGGGGAGCCCGGTGAACACGCCCTGGCCCCCGTGGTGGATGGCCGACGTCTTGCCGTGCATCAGGGTCGGAGCGGACACGACGTCACCGCCGTAGGCCTGGCCGATGGCCTGATGGCCCAGGCACACGCCCAGGATCGGGATCTCGCCGGCCAGCTCGCGGACGACGGCGATCGAGATCCCGGCGTCCTCCGGCCGTCCGGGCCCCGGTGAGATCAGGACGGCGTCGGGCGCCTCGGCCCGGATCCCGGCGATGTCGATGGCGTCGTTGCGGTAGACCACCGGTTCGGCGCCCAGCTCACCCAGCTCTTGCACGAGGTTGTAGACGAACGAGTCGTAATTGTCGATGACCAGCACCCGGGTCGCCATGGGAGCACGATCGTACCGCCCGCCGGGGGTCCCCCCTCCCGGTTCCTGAGCGTCCCCGACTCTGGCTAATGTGCGGCCATGGCATCCACGGCCAAACAGGGTCCGGGCAAGGCTCAGAAGAAGGGCCGGTCGACGACCGGTCGGGTGACCGCCTCGGGCAAGGGGGCGGCTGCCGCGTCCGGGTCGGTGCAGAGCAACCGCTACACACCGCCCATCGACCGGAGCCAGAAGACCAGCCCCCGGTGGCTCGGGGTCCTGATCATCGCCATGTTCGCCCTCGGCGTCCTGATCGTCATCTTGAACTATGCGGGACTGCTCCCCGGCGGGGTCGACAATGCGTGGCTGATCGCCGCCATCGGGGCCATCTTCGTCGGCCTCCTGCTGGCGACCCGCTACCACTGAGCCGGCTCCGGACCGGCGCGCCCGCCCGGGGTCGGCGACGCCCCCGATCGGGTCGACCGCCGGCCCAATGGGGACGACCGGCCCCGGGGGGCCGGTCGTCCGCACTCACGTCGGCGTAAGGCGACACCGTGCCCGGGGATCAGCCCAGGCGCTCGATGATGGTGGCGTTGGCCATGCCGCCGCCCTCGCACATCGTCAGCAGGCCGTAGCGGCCGTTGGTGCGCTCGAGCTCGTTGAGCAGCGTGGCCATGAGCTTCGCGCCCGAGGCTCCGAGCGGGTGGCCGAGGGCGATGGCGCCACCGTTGACGTTGACCCGCTCGAGATCGACATCCAGCTCCTTGGCCCAGGCGATCGGAACCGAGGCGAAGGCCTCGTTGATCTCGATCACGTCGATGTCGTCCATGGTCAGCCCGCCCCGCTGCAGGGCCATCCTCGTCGCCGGAATCGGGCCCGTCAGCATGGTGATCGGGTCGCTCCCGGCCACCGCGAACGAGTGGAACCGGGCCCGGGGGGTGAGGCCGAGTTCGGCGGCCTTGGCGTCGCTCATCACGAGGACACCGGAGGCGCCGTCGGTGATCTGGGACGAGTTGCCGGCGGTCACGGCGCCGTTCTCGGCCCGGAATGCCGGCTTCAGGTTGGCCAGGGTCTCGAGCGAGGAATCGGGGCGGATGCCCTCGTCCGTGGTGATCAGCTCGTCGGTGTCGTTGCGCTCGTCGTCCTTGATCGCCACCGGGATCAGCTCGCGCTCGAAACGGCCCTCGGCCGTGGCCTGGGCGGCGCGCTGGTGCGAGCGGACCGAGAACTCGTCCATCTCCTTACGGGAGATGCCCCACTGCTCGGCGATCAGCTCGGCGCCCTCACCCTGGCCGACCAGTCCGCCGCGCTCCGCGTAGCGGGCCATCATCCGGGGGCCGAACGGGTAGCCCAGCTCGCGGACGACCGAGGAGCCCATCGGGGTGCGGCTCATCACCTCGACGCCGCCGCCGATGACGACGTCGTAGGCGCCGGCGATGACGCCCTGGGCCCCGAAGTGCAGGGCCTGCTGACTCGAGCCGCACTGGCGGTCGAGGGTGGTGGCGGGCACGGACTCGGGGAACCCGGCGGCCAGGACGGCGTTGCGCCCCACGTTGAGCGACTGCTCACCGACCTGCATGACGCAGCCCATGATCACGTCGTCCACGAGGACCGGGTCGAGGTCGTTTCGCTCGACGAGGGCCTTCAGCGGCTCGGAGGCGAGGTCTGCTGCGTGCCAGTTGCGGAGCTTGCCGTTGCGCTTGCCCCCCGGGGTGCGTACGGCGTCGATGATGACGGCGTCGGTCATGGTGCGTCTCCTTCCGAGGTCCGGCGGAACGGTTCCTGCCGGCCGTGATCGGGTCATTGGGTGCTGCGGGACGGGGTGCCCCGTGGGGCCTTCCCGAGGGACGCCCTGCACGGAGCCTACCGGGACGGGTCCATCGCGGCCACCGGGCAGGCGGGTCCGGGCCACTAGGCAGGGACCGGTCCCGTGCGGACGGGGCGGTGCGCGGCAGCCGGCACGGTGGCCGTCCGGGCCGGACGCCACCGGCGTCACTGTCCCATCCCGGCGCTACGGTTCGTGCCATGACGGGTCGGATCAAGGACATGGACCGCTGGCTGGGTGACGGGGGCATGGAGCTCATCGGCACCGTGGGGGCGTCGTTCGACGCCTACGGGGTGGACGGTGAGGACCTCGGCTGGGTCACCGGGACCTTCGCGCCCGCCCCGCCCGCCTGCAACCCGCACGGGATCGTGCAGGCCGGTGTGCACGGTCTCCTGTTGGACGCCGCCATGAACTTCGCCATCAACGCGGCGCTGCCGGCCCGGTCCCGGACGCGGGCCACCCTGGAGATGAAGGTGGAGACCATGCGCCCGGCGGTGCTGGGGGAGACCTACCGGCTCCGGGGCGAGGTGGTCCGGATGGCCCGGCAGGTCGCCTACGCCGAGGCGTCGGTGACCGATGACAGAGGACAGCTGGTGAGCCGGTCGACCGGCACCTTCCTGCTGCACCGACCGGACGACCCGGAGGCCGCTCCCGCGCCTTGAGGTTCGGCGAGGTGGCGACCGTCGGTCGCCAGCCGATCGCGGCCCCGCCCCGGGGCCGCCCGACGCCATCCGACCGAGGAGTACCGTGCGCGCCTGCCCGTCCACCACCCCCACGGACCCACCACCCGGTCCCGTGCCCCGGTGCCGCGTGTGCGGCCGGGCCGTCCACGGAGGGAGAGCCCGATGTCCCCCTGTCTGCTACTGCTGCCGGACGGTGGCCGGCCAGCTCCGACTGCCCCTCGTGCCGCTGGTGGCCCTGTGCGAGTACCGGGTGGGGGACGGCACCCATCGTCGGCTCCGCGCCTACAAGGACGCAGCGGTGGCCGAGGTCCGGGACCGCAGCCGGGTCGAGCTGGTGGACCAGCTCGCCGTGCGCTGCGATGGCGGGCTCGACGGTCCGGTGGGGCGACTGGTCCCGTGGGCCGTGGTGACGACCGTCCCCTCGACGTCGCGGCCGGGCGGGGCGCCGGCCGAGGGCCTGGCCGACGCCGTCCCGTTCCTGGCCGACCGCCACCGGAGGCTGCTCGTCCGGGGGCCGGGGACCGGTGGGCACCTCCGTGCCGGCCGTGACGTGTTCACCCTGGCGCCAGGGGTGGAGCGGGCCGGTCTTGCCGACCTGCCCGTCCTGGTCTTCGACGACACCACGACCACGGGTGCGGCGGCCCAGAGCGCGGCGGCCACCCTGCGCCTGGCCGGCGCCCGGGTCGTGGGCGCCCTGGTCATGGGGCGTGCGCTGGCCCCGTGCGCCGTCGGGGGCGCCACCGAGCCCTCCCGGTGAGCGCCCCGGAAACGCCCGAACCCGGACAGCTGATATAGTTGCTTGTTACAAGCACCTAGATGGCGGGGAGCGTCACAGCCCCCGACCGTCAGGGTGCCCGGACCGAACCGGCAACCCGAGCCCAGGACAGCGCTGTGAGCCCACACACCTCCGACACCGCAGATCCGGCGACCGCCGCACCCGTGGAGCGCGTCGCCGCCGGGCTCGAGCGGTCCCTCACCCGTGTGGGCCGGGCCATCCTCCGGCTCGAGGTGCCCACCGATGCGCTGCCCGACGGGGTCTCCATCAACCGGACGGGCCACTGGCTCCTGGTGCGGGTGTCCGAGTCCGCCCCGGTACGGCTGTCCGAGATCGCCGACTCGGTCGAGCTCGACCTGTCCACCATCAGCCGTCAGGTACGGGACCTGGTGTCCGCCGGCCTGCTGGCCAAGGCGCCCGACCCTGCCGACGGGAGGGCGGCCCTGCTCAGCCTCACCGATCGGGGAACGGCGGTCCTGGAGTCGGTGTCCGAGGCCCGACGCCGGGTGTTGGCCGAGGCCATCGCCGACTGGACCGACGAGGAGCGCAATGCCCTCGCCGGCAGCCTGCTGCGCCTCGGCGCCGGCCTCCAGCACGTACGCCACAACGACGAGGGGATCCGATGAGCATCGACACGCCACCGAGAGGCGACACCCAGGGACGCGACGGGACAGCCGAGTCGACGGGGGACGAGCCGACGAAGGCCCTGCCCGGCGTCGGCGCCGACGGCACGGTGGTGGCCCTGACCCACCGCCAGATCCTCCTCGTCTTCAGTGGCCTCATGCTCGGCATGTTCCTGGCCGCCCTCGACCAGACCATCGTCGGGACCGCCCTGCCGACCATCGTGAACAGCCTGCACGGCCTGAACCACATGAGCTGGGTCGTCACGGCCTACCTGCTGACGTCAACCATCTCGACGCCGCTCTACGGCAAGCTGTCGGACCAGTTCGGTCGCAAGGGGATCTTCCAGTTCGCCATCGTCGTCTTCCTGGTCGGCTCGGCCCTGGCCGGCCTGAGTCAGAACATGCTCGAGCTGGTGGCGTTCCGGGGCATCCAGGGCCTGGGGGCGGGCGGACTGATGGCCATGGCCATGACGATCATCGCCGACGTCGTCTCGCCCCGCGAGCGGGGCCGGTACCAGGGGTACTTCGGGGCCACGTTCGCGCTGTCGTCGATCGCCGGACCGTTGCTCGGCGGCGTGTTCACCACGTACCTGTCGTGGCGGTGGATCTTCTACATCAACATCCCCATCGGCATCCTGGCCCTGGTGGTCACCTCGGCGGTGCTGAAGCTCCCCTTCCGGCGGCAGTCGCACCGGATCGATTTCCTGGGCGCCGGCCTCATGATGGTGGGGGTCACGTCGGCCCTCCTGGTCACGGTCTGGGGCGGGACGCAGTACCCGTGGTCGTCGCCGGCGATCATCGGGCTCGGCCTGACCTCGACCGCGTTCATCGGCGCCTTCGTCGTGTGGGAGCACTACGCCGCCGAGCCCATCCTGCCCCCGTCGCTCTTCCGCATCGGGGTCTTCCGGACGTCCGCCACCGTCAGCTTCCTGCTGTCGATGGTCATGTTCGGCGCCATCATCTACCTGCCGCTCTACCTGCAGCTGGTCGATGGGGTCTCGATCATGGTGTCGGGCCTCCTGATGATCCCGCTCATGCTCGGGCTCCTGGTGTCGTCGATCGCCTCGGGCCAGATCGTGAGCCGGACCGGCAAGTACAAGCCGATGCCGATCGTCGGCTCGGTGCTCGTCATCATCGGGATGTGGCTCCTGTCGCACCTCGGGCTGCACACGCCGCACCTGACGATGAGCCTCTACGTGATCGTGCTCGGGGCCGGCATGGGCATGACGATGCAGATCATGATCCTCGCCACCCAGAACGCCGTGCCAGCGAATTCGGTCGGCACGGGCACGGCGGCGGTCACCTTCTTCCGGTCGCTGGGCGGTGCCTTCGGGACGTCGCTGTTCGGCGCCATCTTCATCGCCGGGCTTACCCACTGGATCCCGCTCCTTGTCCCGGGCGCCGCGGCATCGGCCATTCACGTCAACGGCAGCTTCTCCATGAGCCCGGCCGAGCTCCACGCGTTCCCCCCGCCCGTGCAGCACGGGATCCTGGACTCGTTCGTGCGGTCGCTCCACACCGTGTTCCTGGTCGGGGTGCCGATCGCCGTGGTCATGCTGGTCGTCACCCTGTTCCTCAAGCAGCTCCCGCTCCGGTCGGCGTCCGGACTCCAGCGGCCGAGTGAGGACCTGGCCATGTCGATGGGCGAGGTCGGCTCGGCCGACGCGGAGATCGACGAGGGCGTGCTCGACGGCACGGTGGGCGGGGACACGCTGCCCGACGAGGGTGCGTTCGGACACGGCCTGTCGATCGGCTGAGTCCGGGGACGCCGGCGCCGCCCGCGCCACCTGCGCCGCCCGTGCGTTCCGGCTAGACCGGGGTCATGGACCTCCGCATCTTCACCGAACCCCAGCAGGGTGCTTCCTACGACGCCCTGCTGGCCGTGGCCCGGGCCGCCGAGGCGCACGGATTCAGCGGATTCTTCCGCAGTGACCACTACCTGAAGATGGGCGACGCCACCGGCCTGCCCGGGCCCACCGACGCATGGATCACGCTGGCCGGCCTGGCCCGCGAGACGAGCACCATCCGACTGGGCACGCTGATGACGGCGGCCACGTTCCGTCTCCCGGGCCCCCTCGCCATCGCCGTCGCCCAGGTGGACGCCATGAGCGGCGGACGCGTCGAACTCGGGATCGGCACGGGCTGGTACGACGCCGAGCACACCGCCTACGGCATCCCCTTCCCCCCGCTGGGTGAGCGGTTCGAGCGGTTCGAGGAGCAGCTGGCCGTGCTGACCGGACTGTGGTCGACGCCGGACGGTGCCCACTTCGACTTCGAGGGGGCCCACTACTCGCTGGCCGACAGCCCGGCGCTCCCCAAGCCGGTCCAGCGGCCGGGGCCTCCGATCATCATCGGGGGGTGGGGAGCGAAGCGCACTCCCCGGCTGGCCGCCACCTACGCCGCCGAGTTCAACCTCGGCTTCGCCACCCCCGAGGAGACGGCTCCCCAGTTCGACCTGGCGCGCGCCGCCTGCCGTGCCCAGGACCGGGACCCGGCCACCCTGGAGCTCTCGGTGGCACAGGTCGTGTGCTGCGGTACGGACGAGGCCCAGATCGCCCGGCGGGCCGCCGCCGTCGGCCGCCAGGTGGACGAGCTGCGCGAGCACGGCCTGTGCGGCACGCCGGCCGAGGTCACGGCCAAGCTCGAGCGGTTCGCCGCCATCGGCACGGGCCGGGTCTACCTCCAGGTGCTCGACCTGGCCGATCTCGACCACCTGGCGCTGCTCGGCGCCGAGGTCCTGGCCGACGCCGCCGGGCTCTGACCGGCCCGGTCGGTCAGGCCGCCACGGAGGGGGCGCCCCAGCGCTCGGCCACCAGTGTCAGCGACCGGGCCCGGGCATCGAACGAGTGGGCGCGCGTGGACACCATGAGCTCGTCGGCCCCCGTTCGTTCGACGAGGGCCGCCAGGCGCCGGTGCACCGTGTCGGGGTCACCGATGGCGTGGTCGGCCGTCGCCGCCTCCACCACGGCACGCTCCTGGTCGCTGTAGGGGTAGGCGGCAGCCTCCTCGGGGCTGACCACCGGACCCAGCCTCCCGGTGCGCAACTGCAGCATGGTGAGCGCCGACGGGCCGGCCAGCCACCGGGCCTCCTCGTCGCTGTCGGCACACAGGACGGAGGCGGCCACCATGAGGTGGGGCTCGTCGAGCAGGCCGGTGCTGCGGAAGTTCGACCGGTACAGGGCGACCGCCTCGTCCACCAGGGCGGGGGCGAAGTGGAAGGCGAAGCTGAAGGGCAGGCCGAGCATCCCGGCGAGCTGGGCGCTGAACGTCGACGAGCCGAGCAGCCACACCTGGGGCAGGTACCCCCGTCCGGGCATCGGCGCCGGGACGGTGTCGGGACCGTCGTGGTCGACGAGGTAGTTCAGGAGCTCGACGACGTCCTCGGGGAACCGCTCGGCGCCCACGTCGGCACGGCGCCGCAGCGCCCGGGCCGTGGCCGGGTCCGTGCCCGGGGCGCGCCCCAGGCCCAGGTCGATCCGACCGGGGTGCAGCGCCTCCAGGGTGGCGAACTGCTCGGCCACGACCAGCGGGGCGTGGTTGGGGAGCATGACGCCACCGGCGCCCACCCGCAGGGTCGTGGTGGCGTCGGCCAGATGGCCGACCAGGACGGCGGGGGCGGAACTCGCCACGGACGGCATGCCGTGGTGCTCGGCCACCCACATCCGCTGGTAGCCGAGGGACTCGACGACGCCGGCCAGGCGCGTGGTGTCAGCCAGAGCGTCCGCCGCGGTGGCGCCCTTCGCCACGGTGGCGAGATCGAGAACGGAGAGCGTCGTCACAGCGGGGTCAACGCCGGCCGGGTCCGGTTCCTTCCGCCCCGGTCATGTGGCGGTGACCATCTCCTCGATCCGCCGCAGCGTCTTGGCCATGTTGGCGGCCGTCTTGTCGGGCAGTCCACCCAGGCGCAGGAGCGCCCGTTGGCGGTCCTGGCTGATGTCCCAGCTCTCGCGCACCCGGGTCCCACCCTCGACCGGCTCGAGCTCGTAGCGCCAGATCCGGCCGGCGACGAACTTGCCGACGAACCCGCCAGGCCGACTCTGCCAGGCGATGCGGCGGTCCGGCTCGAACTCGATCACGGTCGACACCATCGAGTACTTGATGCCCGCCTGCATGGACATGCCGAACGAGGCACCCAGGCTGAGGACCTGCGGAGCGTCCGGCTTCACCTGCTTCACCGTGCCCGAGCCGTCGATCTCGGGGTGCCGGGCGGCGTCGGCGATGAGGGCGAAGATGGCTCCGGGCCCGGCGGGGATGACCCGCTCGACCGATACGACGTCGCCGTCCATGCGTCCTCCTCTGGTCCGGGTGCACCGGTGCGCCCGCAGGGGAGCCTACGCCCGGGCGCCGGCCGTGGCGCCCGCCTGGCATCATCGTGGTCGTGCCGACGACCCCCCTCGCTGCCGCCGTGACCGATCTGGCCGGCGCCGACCCGGTCCTGGCCGGCCTGGTCGAGCGGCACGGGCCCCCGCCGGCTCGGCGGCGTGTACCCGTCGACCGTCGCTTCGGTGACCTCGCCCGCAACATCGTCTACCAGCAGCTCGCCGGTCGGGCCGCCGCGTCCATCCACGGCCGCTTCGTCGACGCGCTGGACGGGGACGTCTGCGCCGAGCGCGTGCTCGCCACCCCGGAGCCGGTGCTCCGCTCCTGCGGGCTGAGCGGATCCAAGGCCGCCTCCATCCTGGACCTGGCCGACAGGGTCGCCTCGGGCGGGATCGCCCTCGACCGCATCGGGCGGCTGTCGGACGACCAGGTCGTCACCCACCTGACCGTGGTCCGGGGCGTCGGCCCCTGGACGGCCCAGATGTTCCTGATGAGCACGCTGGGCCGCCTCGACGTGTGGCCCGTCGGCGACTACGGCGTCCGGGCCGGGTTCGCCCGGGCCTGGGGCCTGAACGACGTGCCCTCTCCCGGGGCACTCGACGGGCTGGGCGAGCCGTTCCGCCCCTACCGCAGTCTGGTGGCGTGGTACTGCTGGCGGGCGGCCGACGAGCGCTGAGGCACGGGCTCGGTATGGGGCGCCTCATCCGGCGAACCGGGCGTCGAGCGAGGTGAACGCCCAGTCGGCCTGGGCGATACCGCTGCACGTGTCGCCCGGTGCCACGCCGGCCGGGCACGGCCGGTCCCGGTCGACCATCCAGAAGGTCAGGCGGGCGATGTGGTCGGCCTGGGCGAAGTCGAGGATCGTCGTGAAGTCGGCGGGCGAGACCGTCTCGTCGGCTTCGTCGGTCCGCCCGTTCATGGACGAGATGCCGAGGTGGGCGTAGGCCTGTGCGGAGTCCTCGCCGTAGGCGGCCATGAGGTCGGTGTGCAGCCCCTCGGCGGCCGCCACGGTGGTGGCGCCCATGTCGGGCTCGGGCGCGCCGAAGTCGAAGGGCATGATCGTCCAGGCGAACGGCTGGAACCCCAGCCCGGCGGCGTCCGCGATCAGGCTCCGGCCGGCGGCGTCGGGCCCCGTCGGCGTCGTCCCGAACGTGATGGAGATGGCCACGCCGGGCCGCGCCGCCTGGAGCTGGCTCAGGGCGGTGACGACGCGGAGTCGGATGCGGGCGCTGGCGAACTCGCCGTGCTCGATGTCGATGTCGACGGCGTGGAGCCCGTAGGCGTCGACCGCCTGCTCGTAGGCGGCGGCCAGCGCGGCGGGTGTCCTGCACACGGCGCCGAGCTTCCGGCCCGACCAGCCGCCGAACGAGACGGACACGTCGCCCCCGGCGGCGCGGATGGCGGCGATCGACGCGGCGTCGCTGCCTCCGAGCAGGGGACGGGTGCCGTCCCATGCCGGCGTACAGCCGCGGCCGGCCAGCATGAAGGCGAGTGTGAACTGCCGGACGCCGGTCGCCGCCATGACCGTGGTGGGCGACGGCGGATCACCCCAGCCGAGGGCCAGGTAGGGGGCGGCCTGGCCGACCGGGGCGGCCGGGCCGGCGGCACCGGCGAGGGTTGTCGCCGCGCCGGTCATGGCGCCGGTCGTCACGGCGGTCGCCAGGGCAGTGGCCACGGCGACGCCGACGGCGGACCACCGGGCCGCGGTGCTCCAACGGTGCGGACGGTGGACGGACCCCACGCATGTGCCTCCCCGGCAGTGGCATCTCCGCTGCCCGCCCCGACGCTACCCGGGGTCCGGGGGACGGGCGGGTGCCGGTGCCTCGACTGTCATGTCGGGTTCCCGCTAGTTCCCGAGGTCCGGGGCGTGCAGACTGGCACGGTGCACGACGACCCCGACCGCTGCTACCTCGCCCTGCAGTCGCGCGACCCGCGCTTCGACGGCTGGTTCGTGACGGCGGTGACCTCCACCGGGATCTACTGCCGGCCGAGCTGCCCGGCCCGCACGCCGCTGCGGCGGAACGTCCGGTTCCTCCCCACGTCCGCCGCCGCCCAGCGGGCCGGGTTCCGCGCCTGCAAGCGCTGCCGACCCGAGGCCACGCCGGGCTCGCCCGAGTGGGACGGACGGGCCGACGCGGTGGCCCGGGCCATGCGGCTGATCGCCGACGGTGTCGTCGACCGGTCCGGTGTCCAGGGACTGGCGTCTCGGCTGGGCTACGGGGTGCGCCAGCTGGAGCGCCTGCTGGTGGCCGAGGTGGGGGCCGGTCCCCTGGCGCTGGCCCGGGCCCAGAGGGCCCAGACCGCCCGGCTGCTCGTGGAGACGACCGACCTGCCCATGACCGAGATCGCCTTTGCCGCCGGCTTCTCCAGTATCCGGCAGTTCAACGACACCGTGCGGGCCGTGTTCGCCGTCCCGCCGTCGGCGCTCCGGGCGGCGGCGCCGGGTCCGACCCTGGACGCCGACCGGGCCGGCAGGATCACCCTCCGACTCCCGTTCCGGGTGCCGCTGTGCCCCGACACCCTGTTCGGGCACCTGGCGGCCACGGCAGTCCCCGGGATCGAGGAGGTGGACGGCGCCACCTACCGCAGGACGCTCCGGTTGGCCCACGGGCCCGCTGTCGTGGCCCTGACCCCGACCCCCGGCCACATCGCCTGTCGGGTCGACCTCGCCGACCTCGCCGACCTGACCCCGGCCATCGCCCGCTGCCGTCGGCTCCTCGACCTCGACGCCGACCCCGAGGCGGTCGACCGGGTCCTGGCCGATGACCCGCACCTGGCCGAGTCGGTGGCGGCGTCGCCCGGCCGCCGCGTGCCCCGGACCGTCGACGGCGACGAGTTCGCCGTGCGCGCCGTCCTGGGCCAGCAGGTCTCGACGGCGTCGGCCCGCACGACGGCCGGCGACCTGGCGGCGGCGTGCGGCGAGCCACTGGACAGCCCATCGGGTGGCCTCACCCACCTGTTCCCCACGGCGGACCAGCTGGTCGGAGCCGCACCCCGACTCCCCGGCGGACGGGCCCGGACCCTCGCCGCGCTGGTCGACGCACTGGTCTCCCGCCGGCTCGACCTCGGTCCGGGTGCCGACCGGGAGGAAGTCCGACAGGTCCTGGCGTCGTTGCCGGGCGTCGGGTCGTGGACGGTCGAGATGGTGGCCATGCGGGCGCTCGGCGACCCGGATGCCTTCCCGGTCGGGGACCTCGGGGTCCGGCGGGGGGCGGCTCGCCTCGGGCTACCGTCCGACGCCCGTCGGCTGGCGGACCCGGCCCGGCGATGGCGCCCCTGGCGGGCCTACGCCGTCCAGCACCTGTGGGCGGCGACCGGCCATCCGATCACCGAGTGGCCTCCCCGTGGCACCGACCCCGGTGGTCCGGTGCCACGCCGCCCGTCCGACCGGTCCGCCTCCGACCGCATCCCACCGGAGCCCGCCAGCGGCGACACCGACCATGGCGACCCCGCTCCTTCACTCCGATCCGACCGAACGAACCAGAGGAGCCGACGCGCCCATGCCTGAACCGACCGCATCCCCGATGCCCCGGACCGGTGACGGTGACGACCCCGTCGTGTTCTCGGTCCACCCGAGTCCGATCGGGCCGCTCACCCTGGTGGCCCGTCAGGGCCACCTCACCCACCTGGTCATGGAGGACCAGGCCCACGCCACCGCCGTCCCCCCCGGGGCCCGCAGGGACGACGCCTCCCTGGCCGACGTGCGCACCCAGATCGACGAGTACTTCGCCGGTGACCGCACCGGGTTCGACGTCCCGATGCGGCTCGGTGGCACCGAGTTCCAGCTGGCCGTGTGGAACCAGCTCACCGCCATCCCCTACGGCACCACCATCAGCTACGGGGAGCTCGCCCGCCGGGTCGGGAACCCGAAGGCGGCGCGGGCCGTGGGCCTGGCCAACGGGCGCAATCCGATCGCCGTGATCGTGCCGTGCCACCGGGTCATCGCCGCCGACGGGTCACTCGGCGGCTACGGCGGCGGACCGGACCGCAAGACGGCACTGCTGGACCTGGAGCGTGCCCTTCGCCGCTGAGGGGCACGGGGGGAGCATCCCCGGCTGCGGCCTAGTCTGTGGGCCAATGGAGCGGCCGACCAGCGACGGGACCGGACACGGCACCGGTGACCTGCCCACATCGGGCGTCCCCGAGCCGCTCGCCGTCATCGTCGTCGACCACGGGTCCCGCCGATCGGTGTCGAACGAGTCGATGGAGGCCTTCGTCCGCTCGTCGGCCGAGCGGCTGGGGTTCCCGATCGTCGAGCCGGCCCACATGGAGCTGGCCGAGCCGTCGATCGGCACCGCCTTCGACCGGTGCGTCGCCGCCGGTGCCGCCACCGTCGTCCTCGCCCCCTACTTCCTCGGTCCGGGGAACCACTGGGACCGGGACATCCCGGCCCTGGCCGCCGAGGCGTCGGCCCGCCATCCCGGGGTCCGCTGGCTGGTGGCGGCCCCGCTGGGCCCCCACCCGCTGCTGATGGACATCATCGACCGGAGGGTCACCCACTGCCTGGCCCACGTCGCCGGCACCGCCGGCCCGTGCCCGGCGTGCGCCGGCACCGGCCGGTGCACGCTGCGGTGACGGGGACACCGCCCGGGCCGTCCCGGTGGGCGACGTCCTCGTGGTCGGCGCGGGCATGGCCGGTCAGGTCTGCGTCCACGACCTGGCCGGGTCGGGCGTCGAGTGCACGGTGGTCGAGGCGGGATGGTTCGACGCATCCACGGCCGACTGGGAGCACCTGCGCACCGACGTGGTCCGCCACGGTCAGCCCCGCCAGGATCCTCCCTTCGACCCCCGACGACGGGTCGCACTCGGCGGCGGGAGGTTCGTGTGCGGTGACCACCGGGACACGGCTTCGCTCCAGGGGGCGATGTTCAGCGGCGAGCGGACGGCCGTCGCCGTACTGCACCACCTGGCCGGCTGACGCCCGGCCCGATCGGGTCGGTGGGGAGGAAGGTACGCGTCAGCTGCAGCGGTCGCCGAGCCAGGGCTGCTGGCCGTCCATGGCGAAGAGGGCCACGGCCACCGTGTCCTGCTCGGCCCGGGTGGCCAGGTTCGGCGGCACCCCGACCAGGAGCCCGAGACCCGCCGCCTGGGCGGCTGAGTTCCACGTGGACTGGCTGAACTGGAATGCCCCCATGTAGGTGCCGCTCGGGGACACGATGCCGTAGTCCCCGCCGGACTCGGCCTGGACGACACAGGACAGGAAGCCGTTGAGCGACGGATCGGCCAGAGCGGGGTACGGGTTGCCCGACGGAGCGGAACCCGTCGACGCCGCCACCGGGGCCGTGGACGGCGCCGGGGTGGCGGCCACGGCCGTCGACGGCGGGATGGTGGCCGCCGGGCTGGCCGCGGGCGCGGGTGCCGGCCGGGCTGCACGGGCGGCGCTCGCCACCGCCGCAGCCGCCGCCTTGGCCTGGGCCGCCTGCTGTGCGGCCACGGCCGAGGCCAGCTGCCCGGTGACCTGGGCCTGCTCGGCCTGGAGCTGCGTGGCGTCCGTGGTGGCCTGTCCGAGCGCGGTGGACCGGAGGCCCTCGTCGGCCCGGTCCTTGCTCTGACGGGCCTGGAGCTGGGCCTGTTGGACCTGCAGCGTGTGCTGGGCCGTGTGCAGCTGGGCCAGGTCGGAGGTGATCGTCCCCACGGCGAGGTCGGTGTACTCACTGGCTGCCTGGGCCTGGGAGGTGCCGCCGGCGAACAGGGAGGCGTCGGCGCCGGTGGAGTCCGCCCCCGAGTCGACGTAGGAGCGGATGGCCTGGGTCTGGACGACCTGGAGGTGCCGGGCGATGGCCTGCTGGTCGGTGGCCAGCTGCTGGTCGAGCTGGGTGATGGCCTGTTGGTCGGCGGCGACCCGGGCGGCGGCGACCGAGGTCAGCTGCTGGGCGGCGTCCACCTGGAGCTGCTCAAGCACCAGGTCGTGGGCGATCGTGGCCGCCTGCGACTGCAGGCTGGTGACGGTGTCGGCTCCGGCGAGGCGCGGCGCCGCCCCGAGGGGGAGGGCGGCGAGGATCACGAGCACGGGGAGGCAGAGGGCCCGGATGGTTCGACGGGCCGACCCGGCGGTGTCTGGCCCCGTCAGCGGGGTCGAACCGGAGTGCAGCACAAGACGACCATGTTACGGGGACGGGGCGTGAAGGGTCCAGCCGCCCCTCCGCCCCTGGTCAGCGGCCCGGGGGCCGACAGGGACGCGGTGCGGGCGGTCGGACGCCGCCCGTGACGCGAAACGGGACCTTCGGCCCGTGGACCCCGGGGCGTCGTGGCCGTAAGTTCGCGCCAGGGGAGATGGGAGGGTGGCCATGGGAGTCGACGACGGGCAGTTCATGCGGGATCCCGACGCGTTGGCCTGGAACATGGAGCACGACCCGGGTCTGCGGTCCACCATCGTGGCGGTCGCCTGGCTGGACGGCCGGCCGGACTTCGATGTGGTGACCGCACGGCTGGAGCGGGCCACCCGGATGGCCCCGAGGTTCCGCCAACGGCCCGTGCCCTCGCCCGCCAGCCTGTCCACCCCCCAGTGGGTGGACTGCGAGTTCGACCTGTCGCTGCACCTCCGCCGGTTCGAGGCGCCGCCGCCGCACACGGCGGAGACGGTGGTGGAGTTCGCCCGGATCGAGGCCATGACCGAGTTCGACCCGTCCCGGCCGCTGTGGGCCATGACCCTGATCGAGGGCCTCGAGGGTGACCGCTCCGCCCTGGTGATGAAGGTCCACCACTCGCTCACGGACGGCATCGGCGGTATGCAGCTCGCCCTGCTCGTCTTCGAGACGACACCCGAGCCGGGCGAGGTCGACGAGGTGCCGGTGCCGGCGACCGTGCCAATGCCGACCGGTGTCGGGCTCGCCCGGGGGGCGCTGGGCCACTCGCTCGGCCGGGTCGTCGGCGCCGCCCGCGACGGGATCGCCGGCGTCGTGCCCCTGGCCCGCACCGTGGTCCGCCACCCGGTACGGACCACGCTCGATGTGCTGGCCACGGCGAGTTCGCTGGGGCGGTTCGTCGCCCCGGTGTCCGACACCCTGTCGCCGATCATGACCGGGAGGAGCCTGGGGCGCCGACTCGAACACTTCGAGGTGGACCTCGCCGACCTCAAGCGGGCGGCCGCCGCCGTCGACGGCACCGTCAACGACGCATTCGTCGCTTCGGTCACCGGGGGTCTGCGCCGCTACCACGAGCTGCACGGGGCGCCGGTCGACGAACTCCGGGTCACCATGCCGATCTCGCTCCGCCACGATGGCGATCCCGAGGGAGGCAATCGGATCACACTGGAGCGGTTCGTCCTCCCTGTCGGTGTGGCCGATCCGGGCGCCCGGATGCGCATGACCGGGTGGCGGTGCCGTGCTGCCCGCTACGAGGAGGCGCTGCCGCTGTCGGACACGGTGGCGGGCTTCCTCAACCTGCTTCCGTCGGGCGTCATCGGGTCCATCCTGAAGCACGTCGACTTCGTGGCGTCCAACGTGCCCGGCGTGCCCGTGCCGATCTACCTGGCCGGTGCGCCCGTCCGTGGGTACTACGCCTTCGGTCCCACCACCGGGGCGGCCGTCAACGTGACGCTCGTCTCCTACCAGGGGACGTGCTGCGTGGGCTGCACCATCGACACGGCCGCGGTCCCTGACCCCGAGAAGCTCGCGGCGTGCCTGCACGACGGCTTCGAGGAGGTGCTGTCACTGGCCGGTGACCACCGACCGGTGACGTCCCTCCTGTCCGGCCGGTCCGCCTGAGTGGCCCCCCCGGACGGTCGGGGCCCGGCCCGGGTCGTGGGTCGCCGGAGGCGTGACCACCCACCGGAAGGCGGTGCCGAGGAGTCGGGCGGAGGGGCGGACCGCCAGTCGGTCACCGGCCGGGAGCGCCGGCAGCCGGAGTTGGCGCCGTGCCCATGTGGGCAGCACGCCCTGGGCGGCGCCCACCAGGAGTCCGTAGGTGGCGACCTCGTGGGGCCAGCGCCCGACGCCTCGCAGGACGAAGTTGCGGGCCGTGCGGGCCTCGGGGGTGAAGGCCAGGCGGGGCCGGACCTCGGTGAAGTAGGCGTCGAGCCGGGCCACCGAACGGGGGACGTCCACTGCGCCGAGGTCGTGGGCCACGGCTGCCATCTGGTCCAGGTAGTCGTCCTCCTCGGTGGGAGTGGGCCGCACCGGCGCGTAGGCACGGGTGGCGGCCAGGAAGCTCGAGACCTCGGCGCAGTGGACCCAGGTCAGGAGGTCGGGATCGGCCGCCGAGTAGTGGCGGCCGTCGCGTGCCGTCCCGGTCACCCGGACGTGCACCCGGCGGACCCGCTCGACGGCGTCCCGGGCCTCGTCACGGGTGCCGAAGGTGGTCGTCCCCAGGAAGGAGGCCGTCCGTTCGAGTCTGCCGAGCGGGTCGCTGCGGTACTGGGAGTGCTGGGCGACCCCGGCCATGGCCAGCGGGTGGAGCATCTGGAAGAGGAGGGCCGACAGCCCGCCGATGAGCATCGACGGAAGGTCCCCGTGGATCCGGCGGACGACCGAGTCGGGGGCGAAGTAGGCGAGCGCCGGGTCGGTGCACGCCGGCGGGGGCTCACGGGTCATGCCCATCGACCGTCGGACCTGGGTCAGGGCCTGGGTGCGGACGTGCTCGATCCCGCCGGCGGTCACCGCCTTCCCGACGGCTCGCGCCTCCTCGATCTGGCCACGGGCGTCCATGCCCGACGACCCTATCGGCGACCGTCGGGACCGACGGCGCGCCCGTCATGGTCAGCCGACCGTGGTCCTGCGGTCGCGGTCGACCTCGAGCGGACCGAGGGCGACCGCCGGTGACGACCCCGTGACGGGGGTCGACCCGGCCCGGGCGCCACGCTCGTCGGCGATCTCGGCCCCGAGGTGGATCGGGGTCAGGCCCACCGCCCGATCGCAGGGGAGAGGGACCCCGGTCGCCCGGAGCGGGACCGAGGCGTGGCGGCCGTGCGCCCGCCGGCGCTGGATGCGCCCCTCAGAGGGTGGGCAGGGCAGCGGTGGTGCGCGGCCGGGGTGGCGCACCCGGACCGTCGCCGAAGTCGGCGACGGTCACGACCTTGTGCGAGCGGTCGGGGTAGGTGTCCGGGTAGTCGACGACCCGGATGCGGCCCGACGGGACGTACCGCCCGCTGTCGATGACGTGCCGGGGCACGTAGGGGTCCAGGCCGATGCTCTGGAACAGGCGCGCCGTCGGTTCCCAGATGGACGCCCGCTCGTGCCAGACGAGCCGGTCGAGCTGGCGCAGCACGATGAGGAGGGTGACCAGAGTTCCGGTCAGGACCCCGGAGACGAGCGCGCCCCAGACGGTTCCGCCGGGCATCACGGTGATGAGCCCCACGATCATGGCCAGCAGCAGGAGCATCCCGATCCACTCGACGGGCATGAGGGACTGGCCGGTGGTGGTGTCGATGAGCGCCCGTTCGGCTCCCATCTGGATGCACAGTTCCACCAGCTTCCGGTAGATCACCTCTTCCTGGCGGGTGGTCGGTTCGATGGCGTACACGGCGTCGACCAGTGCCTCGTGCGCGGGCGACGACAGGTGGTTGTCGGCCAGCCGGTAGTCGATCTGGCTGGTCAGCTGGGCGTCCACGAGGCCACGGATCCGGGAGCGATCCGGTTCCGGGAAGACCGCCATCATCTGGTGGATCGACTGGAGGGACGAGTTCCCGCGGGCCATCAGTTCGCGGACCGTGGTGAGCCGCTCGCGGGTGCGGGCGATGGTGAAGGCCAGCAGTACGCCGAACAGGAAGGTGGTCATGCTGGCCAGGGCGACCTCGACGCTCAGGTTCAGATGCACCGAGCCGACGCAGTACGAGATGACGGCAGCGGCCAGGCCGGCGAGCACG
This sequence comes from uncultured Acidimicrobiales bacterium, assembly GCA_963841925.1. GTDB lineage: Bacteria > Actinomycetota > Acidimicrobiia > Acidimicrobiales > RAAP-2 > Bog-756. The sequence continues at coordinate 73,280 of CAWJER010000013.1, read as the reverse complement.
GCGGGCCACATGACGATCTCGCCGTGGACGACGGAGCGGACGGCGTCCTTGAGCGTTCGGATCACCGCCTGACGGTAGCGCAGGGGCCGTGGCCGGACCACGGTCGACAGGGGCTGTCACCAGGCACTACGTCATGGACACCAGGAATTCACCCTGGTGTCACACCCCGGTCACGCGGGGGTGGCTAGTGCGCCCCGATGGCGGCGCGGTCAGACCTGGGCGTCGGTGAGTACGCGGATCACGAGGTCGGCATCCGGCACGAGGAGCTCCTCGTGCCCGGTGTCGTAGCGGAGCACCACGTAGGGTGGCGCACCCTCGGGGCCCCGGATGGACAGGACGCGGCAGACCCGGCCGGACTCGTCCCCACCTCGTTCGGTCACCAACAGCCGGTCGCCCACTCGGAGATGCATCCGCCGCCTCGCACTCGCAGGCCCCTCGGTGGCCAGCGTACCCGCCAGCGGTCGAAGAGTCGGGCATAGGGGTCCGACCACCCGGAGTCGTGCACCTCCCCGTTCCGGCGCCGGGGAGGGCCCGCGCCCCGGCGCGCTACTCGGAGGTCTCGACGATGAGCAGGTCGCAGTCGACCTTGCGCGACACCTTGTTGGCGATGGGCCCGAGCAGGAACCGTGCCGTCGACTGCATGCCCTTCGAACCGACGACGAGGAGGTCGGCCTCCTGTTCCTGGGTGACGTGGATCAGCGCCTCCGACGGCTCGCCGGCCACCGCCTGGTACGACACGCTGGCGACACCGTCGGACTTGGCCCGTTCGGCGGCCTCCCTGGCCACGCTCTCGGCCGAGTCCTGTGCAGCGGCGACCCAGCCCGAATCGATCGAGATGCCGGCGGCGGCCACTCCGGCCGGCGCCCGGTTGTTGAACGCGGAGATGATGATCAGTTCGGCGCCCACGGCCTTGGCCAGTGCCGCCGCCTTGTTGACCGCCCGCTCGGCGGTTTCCGAGCCGTCGGTCCCGACGACGATCCTGGTGGGGACACCGCTGCCTGACTTGCCGCTCATGGACCGATCCTCCGTCTCTCTTCTGGCGCCTGTCGACGCCGCAGGCCCTGCATTCTTACCGCACGTGCGGCTGTCGCGCCGTGTGGCGGGTCGGCCTGCTCAGGTCGTGGGCAGGATCAGGACCGAGCAGTTCGCCCGGTGGGCGACCGAGTTCGGCACGCTGCCGAGCACCCTGCGGGCACCCTTCATGCCCTTGTTCCCCACGACGATCAGGTCGGCCTTCTCCCGGTCGGCGACGCCGATGAGGGCGTCGGCCGGGTCGGCCGTCGCCGCGTGGACCTCGGTGGCGACACCGGCCGCCCCCGCCTGATCGGCCAGCCTGCGCAGCAGGACGTCGGCATCGCCGGTCGACGCCATGGTGTAGCGGAATTCGTCGGGTACGTCGGCCTCGCTGGTCGCCTTCGGCTTGTACGCCGTCACGATGTGGAGCGTCCCTCCGGACATCTTGGCGAACTCGACAGCCTGTTCGAATGCCCTGCTGGCCGTCGGCGAGTCGTCGACGCCCACGACAATGCTGCTGTACATGTGTGCTCCTTGGGGTTGATCCGGCGGCGCCGGGTTCACGGGGTCAGGACTTCGGGGTCGTTCCGTCTTGACGATTCAGTCGGTCTTGACGATGAGGACGGCACACGACGCCCGGTGGGCGATCGTGTCGGGGACGCTGGACAGGATGCGCCGGTTCATCCCCTTCGAGCCGGTCACGATCAGGTCGGCGGACACCCGGTCGGCCACGTCCTGGACGGCCCGGGCGGGGTCGCCCCGATGGTCGTGGGTCTCCACGGTGACGCCGCGGGCCCGGGCCCGGGCCGACAGGTCGTCGAGCACGCTGCGCACCCGGCCGTCGGGTGGGACGGCGCCGTCGAATTCGGAGGGTACGCCCGCGGAGGACCCTGCTACCGGCTTGTACGCCGACACCACGTGGAGGCTCCCGCCGGACAGGCCGACCAGCTGCATGGCGACGTCGACGGCCTGCGCGGCCGTCGGTGAGTCGTCGGCACCGACCACCACCGTCGCGAACATGGACGCACTCTAAACCGCACCTCAGAGGTTGTCGACGAGAGGCACGGGGCGGCCCGGAACGCCTTGCGCACAGGCCTCCGTCCGGTGACGCGTTCCGAGGATCGGTCGGTCATGGGAACATGGAGCGAGATGTCACCCGGAACCAGCTCCCGAGGGACCGACGAGCCCGACCCGGTCGCGCCGACGGGTGGGGACCGCGTCGCGGCCGGGAGCGCGGACACCGTGGTGCTGGCGCCGTACCTGCCGAGGCTCAGCATCGACTGGCTGACGAGCCGGTCCGCCGCCACCTACCGGGTCGAGCCGGGGACCGTCGTGTTCGTCGACATCTCCGGCTTCACGAAGCTGTCGGAGGGTCTGGCCCGCCACGGCAAGGTGGGGGCCGAAGAGCTGACCGCCACCATCGGTGCGTGCTTCGTGGCCCTCCTCGATCTGGCCGTGGCCTACGGCGGGCGTCTGCTGAAGTTCGGGGGCGACGCCCTGCTCCTCTACTTCTCGGGTGAGGCCCACGAGGCGCGCGGGTGCCGGGCCGCCGTCGAGATGCGTCGGGCACTCCGGACCGTGGGCCGACTGACGGTCCTCGGCCAGAAGGTCTCCCTACGGATGTCGGTGGGCGTGCACTCGGGCGACTTCCACTTCTTCCTGGTCGGTGGCTCCCACCGCGAGCTCATCGTCACCGGTCCGGCGGCCAGCACGACCGTGACCATGGAGGGCACCGCCGACGCCGGGGAGATCGTGGTGAGCCCGGTGACCGCCGCCGCCCTGCGCACCGGCGTCATCGGCGGGGCGAAGGGACCGGGGTTCCTCCTCCGCCGGGCCCCGGACGTGCCGGTCGACTCCTTCGTGCCGTTCGAGCCAGTCGATCCCGACGCCGACATCGTCTCGGGGATACCGGTGGCGCTGCGCGAGGTGCTGCGGGCCGTCCACCAGGAGCCGGAGCACCGCCGGGTGACGGTCGCGTTCATCCACTTCGACGGGACCGACGAACTGGTCGAGGCCGCCGGGCCGGCCGAGGCCGCCGCCCAGCTCGACGAGCTGGTGCGCAACGTCCAGGCGGCCGCCGACCGCAATCAGGTCACGTTCCTGGCCACGGACGTCGACCACGACGGAGGGAAGATCATCCTGACCGCCGGAGCTCCGTCCACCATGGGGGACGACGAGCACCGGATGCTGCTGACGCTCCGCGAGGTCATGGACGCCGGTGGCCGGCTGCCGATCCGGATGGGGGTGAACCGGGGAGCGGTCTTCGTGGGCGAGATCGGCCCTCCCTACCGACGGACGTTCACCGTCATGGGCGACGCCGTCAACCTCGCCGCACGTCTGATGGCCAAGGCGTCACCGGGCCAGATCGTCACCGCCCCCGAGGTGCTGGGCCGGTCGCGGACGTCGTTCGCCACCGAGGAGCTCGAGCCCTTCTTCGTGAAGGGGAAGGCCAAGCCGGTCCGCGCCTTCCTGATGGGGGAGGTCGTCGGTGAGCAGGACGAGCTTCCGACCGAGAGCTACCCGTTCGTGGGGCACGAGGCCGAGCTCGCCGCGCTCGCCGGATGGGCGGCGGAGGCCGCTGCCGGCTCGGGTCGCATGGTCGAGATCGTCGGGGACCCGGGTGTGGGCAAGACCCGGCTGGTGGGCGAGGTCCGGGCCCGGCTGGCCGACCGGACGCAGCTGGCCGTGTCGTGCCAGGTCTACGACGCCTCCACCCCCTACCTGGTCGTCCGTCGGCTGCTGCGTGAGCTCCTGGACCTGCCGCCGACCGGTTCGGGCGCGGTGATCGCCGCACAGTTCCTGGCCACCGTCGAGGAGCGCGCCCCCGGCGTCCTGCCCTGGGCGCCGCTCGTGGCCCAGGCCGTCGGTCTGCAGATCGAGGACACCGACGAGACCAGGGAGCTCGACGAGGAGTACCGGCGTCCGCGCCTGGCCCAGGCCGTCATCGAGCTCCTGGCCGGGATCCTGCCGCCCTCGGGCCTGTTGTGCGTCGACGACGCGCACTTCATGGACGAGGCGTCGGCCGACCTGTTCGCACACCTGGCCGCGGCGGCGCCGGCCTCGACCTGGCTGACCGTCGTGTCGCGGCGCCCCGGCGATGCCGGGTTCGTCGCCCCCGAGGAAGTCGCCTCCCACCTCGACCTCGGTCCACTGGACGCGGAGGCGGCCAGGCAGCTGGCCATCCTGGCCGCAGGCGGGTCGACCCTGACGGGGCACCAGATCGACGCCGTCGTGGCGCGGTCGGGCGGCAGCCCACTCTTCCTACGGGAACTCGTCGCCGCCACGGTGGGGGGTGGGGACGTGGACGAGCTCCCGGACACCATCGACGACGTCATCGCCGCCCGGATCGACAGCCTCTCCACCGATGACCGGTACCTGCTCCGGCAGCTGGCGGTCCTCGGTCAGTCGTTCCCCGTCGAGCTCGCCCGCGAGGTGCTCGACGACTTCCCCCATGCGTCCGATCCCGTCTGGCGCCGGCTGGACGAGTTCCTCGTCCGGGACGGAGGGGGCACGATCGGGTTCCGGAACACCCTGCTGCGGGACAGCGCCTACGACGGGCTGTCGTTCCGGCAGCGCCGTCGGATCCACGTGACGGCGGCGGACACCATCCGCAAGAGCACGTGGGACGCCGGTGACACCCAACCCGAGATCCTCTCGTTCCACTACCTGAACGGGCAGCGCTGGGACGAGGCGTGGGACTACTCCCTCATGGCCGCCAACCGGGCGAAGGGCGTCTACGCCAACTTCGAGGCGGCGGACTTCTTCGAGCGCGCCATCGTGGCGGGGCGCAGGACGGGCAACCGACTGGCGGAGGAGATGGCCCGGGCTCACGAGGAGCTCGGTGACGCCCGCAGCCGCATCGGGAACTACGCGGCCGCCGCCGCCGCCTACCGCGCCTCCCGTCGCCTGGTCCAGGGAGATCCGGTGGCCGAAGCACGGATCATCCTGAAGCTGGCCCGTGTCCAGGGTTGGCTCGACCGGTACGCCATGGCGCTCCGATGGATCACCAAGGGTCTGGGCCTGCTCGACGGGGTTGGGGGGAGCGAGGCGGCCCGCCTGCGTGCCGAGCTGTTGAGCTGGTACGGACGCTTCTGCCAGGAGGCCGGCCACCACACGCGGTCGATCGCCTGGTGCACCCGCGCCGTCGCCGAGGCGGAAGCGGCAGGGGAGCAGGTCGCCCTGGCCGAGGCGCTGTGGGTGCTCGACTGGGCGAACATGGAGCTGGGCCGGGTGGACGAGCCTGTCAACACGGCGCGGGCCCTGGCCATCTACGAGGAGCTCGGCGACCTCCACGGGCAGTCCAGCACCACGAACACGCTCGGCATGTCCGCCTACTGGAAGGGCGACTGGCCCGGCGCACTGGACTTCTACCGTCGCAGCCTGGTCATCGCCCAGCGGGCGGGCAACCCGATGAAGGTGGCGTTCCAGCAGTACAACATCGGCGAGATCTATGTGGACCAGGGTCGGTTCGACGAGGCGGAGGAGCTCCTGGCCGAGGCATCGCGGGAGTGGCGGAGCGCCGGCTACCGCGCCGGGGTGGGCTCCGCGTCGGCCCTGCTCGCCCGTGTGGCCGAGGGACGTGGCGACTCGGACGGGGCACGGCGGCTCCTCGAGGAGGCGCGCTCGGAGTTCCGCGCCATCGGCAGCCAGGCGGATGCGCTCGAGGCCGACGCGCGCCTGGCCGAGTGCCTGCTGCTGTCCGGCGATCTCGGGGCCGCACTGGTGGCGGCCGATGAGGCGCTGGCCCAGGCACGGTCGCTCGGAGGGGTGTCGGCCCAGCTCCCCCTGCTCCACCGGGTGCGCGGTGCCGGACTGGCGCGCTCGGGCGATCCCGAAGGTGCCGCAACCGCGCTGGAGCTCAGCCTGGCCGCGGCGAGGTCCCGGGACGCCAGCCACGAAGTGGCTCTCACCCTGTGGGTCATGGGGTCCTGGCCCGACGCTCCGGTCGGCTGGGACGTCCGGGCCTTCCGTGCGGAGGCGGAGAGCACGCTGCGGGGTCTGGGCGTGGAGAGGGTCGGAGACCTCCTCGGCAACGGGACCGAGTTCTCGGGCGGCACCGATCGCTCCGCCACCAGCACGTGAGCGCGTCCTCCGACGGCTGACCCCCGCTCCGCTGGGCGCGGATCTCGCCACCCACGGTGATGAGGGGCACGTGACACGCTCGGTGAGGTTGACCCGCTGGACGGCGCGCCCTACTGTTACCGACGGACACAAAGAGGCGGTGTGTCCCTCTCGGAGGCCGTGGAACCCGAAGGGTCCAGGGCAGGCGACCGGAGGCTGCCTCTCAGCAGGAAGGGACGAGCCCGTGCGGATCAACAAGCGAATCCTCAGCCTGGCGGCAGCCGGTGTCCTCGTCATGTCGGTGCTGTCCGCCGTGGCCCTGCCCGAGTCGTCCGACGCTGCCTCCCCCCCGTTCAACCAGTGCCCGGCCGCCGGCGCCGACGCCAGCTGCCAGGTGCTGATCACGGTCAATCCCGACGGTTCGACCTCGGTGTCCACCGACGCCAGTCAGCCGGCGATGTCCAGCACCGGTGTCCTCATAGGGATCGTCAACGATTCCGACGCGCTGGTGAGCAGCGTCTCGCTCCACGGGTCGGCCGGCTCCGGCGCCTTCGCCCTGACCGGCGACGGGGTCTGCTCCGTCTACCCGACCCCCTGCTTCGGACCCAATCAGAACGGCCCGACCGGCTACGAGGGCCCGGGCACGTCCTTCTCCACCACGGGTGGGAGCACGACCGACGGCACGGTCACCTTCGCCGGTGGTGTGAGGCCCAACCGATTCGACTACTTCAGCCTGGCCAGCGCGCCGATCTCGGTGACCTCGATCGCGCTGCAGTCCGACATCGCGGTGACGGCGACCGCTCTGTCACCGTTCCTGAACATCCCCTTCAGCGGACAGCTGGGCACCTTCACCGACGGCTACTCGACGTCTCCGGCCACGGACTTCAGCGCCACCATCGACTGGGGTGACGGTAGCCCGGTGGTCCCGGCCACGGTCGCCCAGCCCAACGGACTGGGCACCCCCTACGTGGTCACCGCCGCCAGTTCGCACAGCTACGCGAGCGCGGCGTCGTTCCCGACCACCGTCACGGTCACCGACACCGTCACGACCGCCATCCCGGTGCAGGGATCGGGCACGTCGACGGCGACGGTGATCGTGCAACCGGTCACGCTCGCCGCCTACAACGTCGGGTCGGCAATCCAGGGAACCCAGTACCAGGGTGTGGTCGCCACCTTTACCGACGCGGACGGCACCACGACGCCGACGTCCTTCACGGCCTCGATCGACTGGGGCGCCCAGTCCAACAACATCGAGCAGATCACCCCGGGCACCATCACCCAGACCGGGTCCGGTCCCCAGGGGAACACCTTCGAGGTGGCGGGGGCCAACACCTACACCGTGAGCGGTGACTTCACGGTCACCGTATCGGTGACCATCGACGGCATCACCAGTACCGTCAGCGATCCGATCGAGGTCAACGCCCAACAGGTGACGGTCCAGTGCACTGGGAGTTGCAGCACCGGGACCGTGGCGACCGGCCTCCAGACGGCCAGTGCGACCACGACGTCGACCACGGGATCCCTGACCGTGGGCCTGTCGAACGGCACGTTGTACTGCGGTGCCGGCTACGACTACGCCCCGCAGGTCACGACCGTGTCCACGACCGGCATCCCCGACAACACCCTGATCCAGATCAAGGTGACCTTCCCGCGCCACGAGCTCCTGGGACCGCGCGGTGCCCACCTCAAGATCTGCTTCGAGGCCAACAACCCGTTCACCCAGGCCGACGGGACCACCACGTTGCCGGTGCTCATCAACGGACAGACCCAGTACGTGGGCCTACTCCCGAAGTGCACCGAGGCGAAGGCGCTGAAGTTCGGTCCGTGCGTCCAGCGGATCGCGCAGCCGCTGCCGGGTTGGGCGACCGTCCAGGAGTTCCTCAAGTTCCCGGCGGGGGACCCGAGGGCGCACTGACCCTTCCCGCGCACTGACCCTTCCCGGGGTGCGAAGCGATCTCGATCCGTCCGGCCTCGCCGGGATCGGCGGCGCAGCAGGGGCCGACGACCCATCGGGGGACGGATGGTCCCGAGTGGCCCGAGCCGGTCCCGCTAGCGGTCAGCCGTCCTGTTCGGTGCGGTAGGCATCGACCCATTCGGTCGGCACCCGGTCGGGTACGACGACACCCCGAGCAGCATCACGCTGCACCCGATGGCCGCCGTTCCGCGGGCCGGTTCCGGACGACCAGTCGCTGGCGCGGAGCAGCGACCGCCACAGTCCGGCGGTCAGCGTCATGGCGCCGAGGAGAAGCAACATGCCCATACCGGCCTCCGCTCATCGTGGAGCCGCCGTCACGCAGTAGTACTGCGTGCGCCCGACTCGGTCCCACCGGACATGGTGAACCCAGTCGACTGCGTCCACCAGGGTCGTTGGTCCCGTCGGCGTCGCCGTTCCCCGTGCTCCGACGGAGAGGGGCCGGCGGTGTCGCCGGGCCGTTGCGCCAGGTGACCAACGGCCCTGGTGGCACCCGTTGTCTGCCTGCAGAATCCGGGTAGGGCCGGGGCTCGGGGCTCCCCCTCCGACCCGGTGGGTCCGGGAGTCGGGAGAGAGGTGGCGAATGGACACGGATCGTGCCGGTGGCGCCGTGCGGACCCGTCCGGGTGACGCAGGGGGACCGGCTGTCGACGTCCGCGGTCTCACCAAGCGCTACGACGACCTCGTCGCCGTCGACGGCGTCGACTTCTCGGTGGGGCAGGGGGAGATCTTCGCGTTCCTGGGACCGAACGGCGCGGGGAAGTCGACGACCATCAAGATGCTGTGCACCCTGGCCCAGCCCACCTCCGGACGCGCCTGGGTCGCCGGCTTCGACATCGCCTCCCAGGCGAAGTCGGTCCGTCGCCACATCGGCCTCGTCTTCCAGGAGCAGACGCTCGACGACCAGCTCACCGCCGAGGAGAACCTGCGGTTCCATGCCGTCCTCTACGGGGTGCCCCACAGGCAGGTCGAGGCCCGCATCACCCGGGTCATGGAGCTGGTGGCGCTCTCGGACCGTCGCAAGGACCTGGTGTCGACGTACTCGGGCGGAATGGCCCGGCGCCTCGAGATCGCCCGGGGCATGCTCCATACACCCAGGATCCTCTTCCTCGACGAGCCGACGGTCGGGCTCGACCCCCAGACCCGGACCCTCATCTGGGACGACATCCAGCGCCTGCGGATGGAGGAAGGGGTGACGATCTTCCTCACCACGCACTACATGGACGAGGCCGAGTACGCCGAGCGGATCGCCATCATCGACCACGGCTCGATCATCGCCCTCGACACGCCCGACGTGCTGAAGGCCTCGGTCGGGACGGACACGGTGGCCATCGAGACAGCGGACGACGCCGCCGCCCTGGAAGCCCTGCAGCGAGCCGGCTACACCGTGGAGCACACCGAGCGGGGGCTCACCGCCTTCGTGGCCGACGAGGAGGCGGCCGTCGGCCCCATCGTGGCTGCAGCCGGCGTACCCGTGCGCACGGTGCGGGCCCATCGCCCCACCCTCGACGACGTGTTCCTGCACTACACCGGGCGGGAGATCCGGGAGCAGCACGGCGAGGCCGTGCCCATGATCGCCCGGGCCCGTGGCGCCCGGAGAGGCTGAGGAGGGACGATGAAGACGCTGTCCACCACCGGTTCCACGGCCCCGGCACCGGGGGAGGCGACCGACGCGCTCGTACCGGGTGCCCCCGACACCGTGGTGTCCGACGAGATCCGGGTGGTCGGGATGGTCTGGGAGCGGGAGCTCATCCGCTATGTCCGGACCCGGACCCGGATCGTGAGCGGGCTGATCCAACCGGTGCTGTTCCTCTTCGTGCTCGGCTACGGCATGAGCGGGTTGGTGGGCACCACCGGTGGGTTCAACTTCCGACAGTTCGTCTACCCCGGTGTGGTGGCCATGAGCGTGGTCATGACGGCGATGTTCTCGGCGCTGTCCATCGTCTGGGACCGCGAGTTCGGCTTCCTGCGCGAGATGCTGGTGGCACCGGTCAGTCGGGTCTCGCTCGTCCTCGGCAAGACGGCGGGCGGCGCCACGGTGGCCGCCGTCCAGGGCACGATCATGCTGGTGCTGGCCCCGCTGGTGGGCATCCACCTGACGCCGCTGCTCGTCGTGCAGATGATCGCCCTCGAGCTCCTGATGGCCGTGGCCATGACCACCTTCGGCGTGTTCGTGGCCAGTCGCATCCAGAAGATGGAGTCGTTCCAGGTCGTGATGCAGATGCTGTTGATGCCCATGCTGTTCCTGTCCGGCGCGCTCTTCCCGCTCAACGGCCTGCCGGGCTGGCTCACGGTGATCACCCGCCTGAACCCGCTCACCTACGCCATCGCCCCGTTCCGCCAGGTGGTCTTCGCCGCCCAGGACATGTCCCCGGCGGCCCGGGCCCGCTTCCCCACCAACGTCACCCTCTTCGGCTACTCGCTTCCCATCGGCATCGAATTGGGGATCGTCGTCGTGTTCGCCGCCGTGTTCTTCGTGCTCGCCTTCCGCGGCCTGTCCCGGACCGAGTAGCGGAGGAGCCAGGTGGAGATCGAACGGGCGGTGTGCATCGTCACCGGGGCGTCGTCGGGCATCGGTGAGGCGACGGCGCGACGGCTCACCGGCCTGGGGGCGACGGTCGTCCTGGCCGCACGCCGGACCGATCGCCTCGAGTCCCTGGCCCGCACCCTGCCGCGGTCGTCCGTCGTCACCACCGATGTGACGGCGGCCGGCGACGTCGAGCACCTGGTGGGCCGGGCGCTCGAGGACTTCGGCCGGGTGGACGTCCTGGTGAACAACGCCGGTCAGGGGCTCCACGTGCCCCTCGAGGAGTTGGACCCCGCCGACCTGCGGGCTGTCTTCGAGCTGAACGTCGTCGCACCCCTGAGGGGGATGCAGGCGGTGCTGCCGTCGATGCGGAGCACGGGCGCCGGAGCCATCGTCAACGTGAGCTCGGCCACATCGCTGCGGGTGTTCGCGGGGCTGGGTGGCTATTCGGCCACCAAGGCCGCCCTCAACATGCTCTCCCAGGTGGCTCGGCTCGAGCTGGCCGGAACCGGGGTCGAGGTGTCTGTCGTCTACCCGTCGGTGACGGCGACCGAGTTCCACCAGCACCTGCGGGCCGGGCACCTGGTCGCCGGTGCCCGGACGATCATCCCGGACCCTCCCGAGCTGGTGGCCGAGGCCATCGTCCTGGCCATCCGGACCGGGGAGGCCCACGTGCTGGTGGCCGATCCGCCCCGGGCGATCACCCCGGGTGACGCCGAGGGCTGGGGTGCCCTGCTCGCCCGGCAGTCCCGGGGACCGGCCGCGCCGCCCGATCACGGGCCCGCGGTGGACGCACCCCCCGCGGAGGGTCCGGCGACCGGGGGCACCGCGGGGACGCCGCCGGGATGATCCTCGTCACCGCGGCCAACGGACGCACCGGCCGGAGCGTGGTCGGCGCCCTGTGGCGGTCCGGCCGCCGGGTGCGGGCGTTCGACATCGATCCCGACGTCGAGCAGCTGACCGGTGGGGGGGCCGCCGAGGCCGTGGTCGGCGACCTGCTCGACCCCGATGACCTGCAGCGGGCGGTCCACGGCGTCCGTGCGGTCATCCACATCGGGCCTCCCCTGCACCCCCGGGAGGCCGAGATGGGCCACGCAGTCGTGGGTGCCGCCCGCCGGGAGGGGGTCGAGCACCTCGTGCAGTTCTCGGTGACCCACCCGCAGCTCGAGCCCCTCCTCAACCATCAGGCCAAGCTGGCCGTGGAGCGCCTGGTACTGCTGTCGCGGCTGCCGTTCACCATCCTCCAACCCATGCACTACATGCAGAACACCGACGTCCGGGGCGTTGCCGCCGAAGGTGTGCTGCGTCAGCCGTATGCGCTCGACACCCGGCTCGCCCATGTCGACATGGAGGACGTGGCCGAGGTGGCGGCCCTGGTGGTCGGTGACCCCCGTCACCACTACGCCACCTACGAGCTCTGCGGGACGGACTACTGCGACGTCCACGAGCTCGCCCGGATCATCGGCACCGTCTCGGGGCGCACCGTCGCAGCCGAGCGCACCGAACTGCCACCGGGAGGGGGCGCCTCGGCGGGACCGGGCGAGGTGGACGACTACCGCCACGATGCCATGACCCGACTCTTCGACCACTACGGGCGCTACGGCATCACCGGCAATCCGAACGTGCTGACGTGGCTCCTGGGTCGCGCCCCGACGAGCTTCGACGGGTTCGTGCGTCGCAGCCTGGACGACGCGTAGTCCCTCGCCGACACGTGGTGGGCAGCCGTGCCCCGTCCCGTCCGGACCGGCCCACGATGGCGGTGGCCCCAGTCCGATAGTGGACACTAACGTAAGCAAAGACTTACTATAAAGGCGTGGACGCAGCCCTCAAGGCCCTGGCCGAACCCCGCAGGCGGGAGATCCTCCGGCTGGTGTGGGACGACGAGCTGCCGGCGACACAGATCGCCTCCCGCTTCGACGACGTGACCCGGTCAGCGGTCTCCCAGCACCTGGGTGTCCTGCGCGAGGCCGAGCTCCTGCTCGAGCGGCGAGACGGGACCCGCCGGCTGTACCGGGCCAACCACGCCCAGATGGACCGGCTCCGACGGTTCCTGGACGAGTACTGGACCGGAAGCCTGCACCGACTGCAACACCTGGCCGAATCGGCCGAACGAGAGAGAGGAACAACCGATGGCTGAACTGACTCGAGAGGTCGTGATGGAGGCGAGCCCCGCCACGATCTTCCCCTTCCTGACCGATCCGGCCGAACACGTCCGGTGGATGGGGACCGAGGCCGACCTCGACCCCCGCGTCGGGGGCGCGTACCGGGTACTGGCCCAGGGCAGGCACCCCGGCGTCGGTGAGTTCGTCGAGGTGGTCCCCGACTACAAGGTGGTGTTCACCTTCGGGTGGGACGAGCCCGACCATCCGATTCCGGCCGGCTCCACCGAGGTGGAGATCACCCTCATCCCCGACGGCGACAAGACGAGGGTCCGGCTGGTCCACCGCGGGCTGCCCGAAGATGCCGTGGGCGACCACACCGGCGGGTGGGACCACTACCTCGACCGCCTGGCGGTCGTCAGTGCCGGAGGTGTCGTCGGGCCCGACGCGCCGGCGGACGCCGGCTGAGGACCCGACCGGAAGCAGGCCCACCCGTCCCGGGGACCCGGCGTGCCGTCGGAGACACCCGGCCAGGTGCCGTCGCGTCCGGGGCGCTCGTCGGTCCCTCGAGTGGCGACGGCCAAGTGGCGACGGACGGATGGCGACGGCCAGATGGCGACGGACGGGGGACGGCCGGGAGGGACGGCCGCGGCATCGATCACGTGAGGACGGACCCCCCAGACGGGCGGCCCTAGACTTCCCCTGCTGCACAGCAATCGGCCGCGAGGGCTGAGCGGGTTGTCCAGCGACACGCTGGCCCGCAGCCCGTGTAGGAGGGTGGATGACACCGGTGACCCACCCAGCAGGCGACGGGACCGAGGGGCGCGGCGAGGAGCGGGACGCCCTCCGGTCCGAAGCCGCCTGGGCGGCAGTTGGACGGTCGCAGGTGGTCTGGCTCGGGGGCGACGCCGGCTCCGGCAAGTCAACATTGGTCCGGCCGCTTCTCGACGGCCTGCCCGACGGGTGGCCGGTCCCCCGCGCTGGATCGGACGAGCGGTGTACCAGTGGTGGAGACTGGGGCGTCTCCCCGGGGTCATCGTCCCCGGTGGGTCGCATGCCCTCCCATGGTCATCGCAGCTGGGTTCGGAGGTGCACCACCTGACGATCCGGACAGGTCGTGTCGGTACGGGGTCCGGGCCCCGGCGGGGTCGATCATCGTCCGGCGACGGAAAGCACCCAGCAGCAAGCCATCCATCACGCGAACAGGAGCTCATCATGGAAACCTTGGAACAGTCACTCATCGGGCGTCTCCTCGCCGGGGCCGTCGCCGTCGCAGCACTCCTGACGGCCGGAGTCGGCGGTGTGGCACCTGCCGCCGCCGGAACACCCACCGCCCGGGTCGTGCCGCTGGCCTGCCATGGATCGCTGGCCGGCCAGACACTGAACCGCCCGATCGTGGGCATCACCGCCGCACCCGACAACGGTGGCTACTGGCTGGTCGCCAGCGACGGTGGTGTGTTCAGCTTCGGCGACGCCCAGTTCTACGGCTCCACGGGCAATATCCGGCTGAACCAGCCCATCGTGGGCATGGCGTCGACGGTGGACGGCCACGGCTACTGGCTGGTCGCCAGCGATGGTGGCGTGTTCAGCTACGGCGACGCCCAGTTCTACGGGTCCACGGGCAACATCCGGCTCAACCAGCCCATCGTGGGCATGGCGGCGACACCGGATGGCGGTGGCTACTGGCTGGTTGCCAGCGACGGCGGTGTGTTCAGCTACGGCGACGCCCAGTTCTACGGGTCCACGGGCAACATCCGGCTGAACCAGCCGGTGGTCGCCATGGGGACGACCCACGACGGCAAGGGCTACTGGCTCGTAGCTGCCGATGCGGGGGTCTTCTCCTACGGTGACGCCCGCTACCTCGGTGGCGGACCGGTCAGCCAGGACGGCGTGGCGGCCAACAACTTCTCCGCCTTCGCTGCGGCCACCGACGGGTCGGGCTACCTGATCGCCAGCAGCAACCGTGCGTTCCTCCTCAACTTCGGCTCCGCCCAGTACTTCGGTCTGGGCTATTCGGCAGCCGACACCTCGCCCCTGGCCGGTATCTCGGCTCCCAATGCGGCCGCCGGCTACGGCTACTGGGAGGCGACGCAGGCCGGGTCGGTGTACGCACTGGGCGCCTCCGGCCAGTCGACCTGCTGATCCCCGTGCAGGAGCACCCGGCCGGCCCCGTACCGGGGTCGGCCGGGTCGCTCGGCGCCGTGCCGGTCCGATGGCGCGTCGGAGCGGGACCTGGTCGGGCCCAGCGTTGACCACGGCTCCGGTCGGCGCCCCGTCCGGAGCCGGCCCCTAGTCGAAGGGGTGCAGCGAACTCCCGACCGCCCAGGTGCTGAAGTACTGGTTGTTGGCGCCGTACGCCATGCCGATGGCCACCTTGGCCCCGTCCACCTGGTGCTCGCCGGCCGCGCCCCGCACCTGGTTGGCCGCCTCGGCGAACCGCAGCAGTCCCGAAGCGCCGATGGGATTGCTGGAGAGTACGCCTCCGGAGGCGTTGACGGGTAGGGAGCCGCCCAGCTCGGTGGTGCCGTCGTCGACGAGCTTCCACCCCTCGCCCTCCTCGGCCAGGCCGAAGGCCTCCAGCCAGATGGGCTCGAGCCACGAGAAGGGGACGTACAGCTCGGCGGTGTCGATCTGGCGCCGCGGATCGGTGATGCCGGCGCCGGCGTAGACGTCGGCGGCGCACTGGAGGGCGGCGGCGGGCCGCACCGGATCGCGGCCGGGAAAGCTCGGTGGTTCGGAACGTGACGAGGAGGCCAGGATCCACGCCGGTGGCCGGCCGTCGGCCGAAGCGGCGTTGCCTCCGGCCTCGTCGGTGATGACCACGGCGCAGGCCCCGTCGGACGACGGGCACGACTCGAGGAACCGGGTGGGCTCCCACATCATCGGAGACGCCTTGACCTTCTCGATCGAGATGTCCTCGATCCGGAGGTGGGCGTAGGGGTTCTTCAGTGCGTTGAGCCGGTCCTTGACCGCCACCTTCCACCCGATGTGCTCGGGGGCACCGCTGCGTTGGATGTAGGCCCGGATGAACGGAGCGAAGGCGCCTCCGGCACCCAGCGAGGCGCCCTTCCCGCTGCCCAGGGCGAACTGGGCGTTGCCCTCGGACTGCTTCTCGAAGGCGACGGCCAGCACCGTCCGGTGCTTGCCCGCCTGGACGTGGCTGGCGGCCACGATGGCGGTCGTGCCCCCGACCGATCCGGCCGTGTGGACCCGGAACATCGGCTTGCCCACCGCGCCGAGGGCGTCGGACAGGTAGAGCTCCGGTTTCATCACGCCCTCGAAGAGGTCGGGTGCCTTGCCCAGCACCACGGCGTCGATGTCGGCCAGAGACATCTGGGCGTCGTCGAGGGCCCGGAAGACGGCCTCGCGCACGAGGCCGCCGAAGGACACGTCGAGTCGGCGGGACCTGTGGTGGGTCTGGCCCACGCCGACCACGGCGACCGGGGGAGTGCTCACGACCGTCCCTCCAGGATGCAGACCAGGTTCTGTTGCAGGCACGGCCCGGACGTGGCGTGGGCCAGGGCCCGTTTCCCACCCCCGAAGATGTGGTCGGCGGCATGTCCCACCCGGCACAGCCCGGTGGCCATGATGGGGTTCTCCCTGAGGGCCCCGCCGGAGGCGTTCACGGCCACGTCGTCACCCAGGCCGAGGACGCTGCGCAGGAGCAGCTCCTCGTGGGTGAAGGCAGCCTGGAGCTCGGCCACCTCGACGGGACCGTCGCCCAGTCCGGCGGCGTCGGCGGCGATCCGGGTGGACGGTGAGTCGTCCAGGGCCCGGAAGGACGGGTCGTGGCACTCGGTCCGGTGGTCGAACCCGGTGATGTAGGCCGGTCGCTCCACCAGCCGGCGGGCCCGGTCACCGGTGGCCAGCACCATGGCGGCGGCCCCGTCCGTGATCGGGGGTACGTCGTGTCGGCGGAGGGGCTCGCGGATGAACGCCTCGCCCAGGAGGGACTCGACGTCACCTGAACCGCGGGCCCGGACCGCCACCTCGGCCATCGAGCGCTCGTCGGCGATGCCCGCGGCGATCACCGCCCGGGCCTGGAGGGCGGCGAAGGTGAGCGGGTCGGCACCCAGTGGGGCCAGGAAGTACGGGTCCATCTCCATGGGGTAGATGAGGGCCGGATCGCCGGTGGAGGAGCGGCCGGACCCGGTGACCACGGCGATCTCGATGTCCCCCTCCTGCAGACGCAGCCACGCCTCGTAGAGGGCCCAGGCACCGTCCATCTCCACGTGGGAGTCCCGCTTGGGAGGCCAGGCTCCGATGGCGTCCAGGTTGGAGACGAAGGAGAACGCCTGGCCGGTGATGTAGTCACAGCTCCCCAGGCAGGTGAAGTCGATGTCGGCCCGGCTCAGCCCGAGCGGCGCGATGGCGTCGGTGATGACCTCCATCAGCAGCTGGGTCTCGGACTTGTCGGTGTGCCTGACCATGGGGGTCTGGGCCCAGCCGATGACGGCGATGTCGGTGGAGGGTGCGCCCATGGTCAGAAGATCCGGTTCACGAGGTCGGGGTCGTCGAGGTCGGGTTCGCCGTTGGGGATCCAGCCGAGCAGTGACCCCCAGCTCCCGCCCATGCCACCACCTTCCTCGGTCTCCTCCGCCGGCGACGCCCACACGGCGTCGACCCGTATGCCCACCCTCATCTGGTCGGCGGGCAGCTCGAACACCGCCGCGTAGGGGATGATCACGTCGGTGCCGTCCAGGAGGACGAAGGCCCGGACGAAGGGCTCGGTCTCCGTCTGGCCCGGATACTGCACCGGGGTGACGATGGCGTAATTGGCGATGGTGCCCGTGTGGGGCAGGTCGACCTCGCACTCGGGTCCGAGGGCGATGGCGTCGACCGGGCAGTAGCCGCGCCCGCCCGCGTAGACCCTTCCGCAGTCCGGGCAGCGCAGGCCCAGCAGTCGGTGCTCCCGGGACGCCTCGGTGGCCCGGTCGGCGGCCTCCGGTACCGGGTTCCGGTAGGTGATCGAGGCCAGGTAGTCCATCCGGGTCACCGGCTCGGTGGACCCGCCGGTGTCCTCACCCTCGGTCTGGACCGCCTCGCCGGGGACGAAGCAGATGATGTCGTCGATGCGCCCCTCCCGGGTGCCCCGCCACCTGGGGGCGACCCGCATCCCCTCGGACACGGCTTCCGGCGCGCCGGCGTCCACGGCGTGCAGCAGGGGTGTGGTCGCACCGTCCAGACGGATCAGCGCGAAGGCGAAGGGCCGCTCGAGCGGGTGTTGCTCCGATGGCGTGGCCACCCAGGTCCACGACTCGACCGTCCCCGCCGGACCCACCTCGACGAACTCGTGGGGGAGCTCGGCACCGGTCGCCGGGTCCCACTCCATGGGCGGCACCAGCACGGCGTCGTCGCAGCGGATCCCGAGGATCCGCTTCTCGGTGAGGGCGGTCATGAACGCCCCCACGACAGGTCCGAGCGACCGCTTGTACGGGAACGTGATGGTGCTTTCGATGAATCGGGTCAACGGTCCCCTTCGAGTGTCACCGGTGGCTCATGTGGTCCCGATGGACGATAGCGCGGGCGGAATCGACGGGTGGTCGGGACCGGAGGACCGGAGGACAGTGGCGGCCTCGGCACGCCCCGTCCGCATCGCCCGGGCCCGACCGACCGCCGGGGCCACGAACCGCATCACGGACAACGTCGGTCCATCTCGGCTTCCGCCGCATCCCACGTGCTCCACCCCGTGGGGAGGAGGTGCGGGGCGATCCCGTCGCCACCGCTCGCCGGCGTGGATCACCCGGTCGGTGGGGAGTAGGCCTTCGCCAGCTGGGTCCGGGAGTGGACCCCGAGCTTCCGGTAGGCGTGGGACAGGTGTGATTCGACGGTCCGCTGGGCCATGAAGAGCTGTTCGGCCACCTCGCGGTTGGTCAGCCCGGAAATCACGAGCTCCACCACGTCGCGCTCGGCGGCCGTCAGTTCATGCCCTGTCGTCGCGGAGCCGGCACCGCGGAGGCCGACCCTGTCGAGCTCGGCGTGGGCATGCCGTGCCCAGGGTGGGCTCCCGAGCTCGTCGAAGATCTCGATGGCGCGGCCGAGTGCTTCTCCTGCCTTGCGCTTGGCCCGCGCCCGCCGGAAGACCTCCCCGGCCACCAGGAGGGTACGGGCCTCCTCGAACGGTTCCCGGCTCCGATCGTGCTGATCGAGCGCCCGCTCGGCCTCGGCCGTCGCCCCGACGGTGTCGCCGCCTGCCGCCAACAGCAGTGCCCGGCATCGGCTGGTCGCGGCCGTCACCCAGGGCCTGTCGACATCGGCTGCGCAATGCTCGAAGTAGGCGAGGAGGTCCGACGCGGCGTCGAGATCGCCGAGCCGGACGAGGGCACTCAGCTCGTCGGGGACACAACGGAGGAGGGAGGGGTCCGTGCTGACGGCCGACCTAGCCAGCGCCACGAACGGAGCCAACTGCTCGTGGGCCACGGCGGCGTCTCCCAGGGCACAGGCGATGCCCAGCCCATAGGCGTGCTCGAGCACGAAGATCGGCATGTTCACGGTGAAGGCGGTCGCGATTGCGGTGTCGATCGCTCTCCGGCCTTCGTCCAACTCTCCCCGGCAGACCTGGAGCAACCCGCGCGTGCCGGTGGCGACGGCGACGACCGGGGTGTCGTCGCCGTATCCACTGAGCTCGTCGAGCAGCTGTTCGGCCCTTCCCCATCGTCCGGTCAGGATCTCCAGTTGGGCCAGGCTCCCGAGCAGCAGTGCCAATCCGGGCTTGATCCCCTCGTTGCGGGCGCTCGCCAGCTCGTCCTCGAAGAGGTCCCGCGCCCTGGAGAAGTCCTCGGCGAAGTACAGCGCCCGTGCGATCACGAAGCGCGGCCTCAGCTCCATGCTCAGTCCGGCCGGCTGAGCGGGACCGGCCAGCGCCCGATCGACCAGCTCGCGCACCAGGCCACCACCGGCCACGAGGGTGCTGTAGGCCAATCCGGCGCAGATCTGACTCTCGCGAATGGCGTCGCCGGACTCGACGGCAAGCGCCAGAGCCACGGCACCGTACTCGGCGGCACGGCTCTGCTCGCCGACGTTGCTGAGCGCGACGGCGAGGTCCAGCGCGATGGCGCCCCGGAGGTCCGGATCGTCCCCTGCCTCCTCGAACGCAGAGGAGAGTCGCTCGACCCAAGCGGTGGCGGGATCCCCCCGGTGGGTGGCGTAGCGGGCCAGGCGACGGAGGTACTCCGCACGCCCAGGACCCGGTGACTCGGTGGCGACGACGGATTCGAGCAGCTCACAGGCTCGATACGGGTCCGCGGCCAGGAAGCGGTAGTCGGCTTCGAGGACGGAGCGGCGCCTGCGGGAGGTGGCATCGACCGCGGGCGTGAGTTCGACGGCGAGGGCGGCGAGGTCCGCGGCGATCTCGTTGCCCCCCCGACCACTCGCCACCACCGCTGCCTCCTCGACCGCCGCGGCGACCGCCTCGTCAGGTCCTTCGGAACCGAGTGCCAGATGGCGGGCACGCTCCTCGGGGCTGCTGCTCCCACCGGCCAGTCGGAGGTGGGCCTGGCGACGCTCCGCCGGTGAGGCGGCGTCGGCGACCACGGCACGGATCAGGGGATGAGCGAAATGGAGCGCGTCACCACGGATGACGATGATGCCCGCGCCCGCGCCGTCCTGCAGCGCACCGCGGGCCGTTGCCTCGTCCCGGGCCGCCGTCATGGCCGTCTCGATCGTCGGTGAGTTCGACAACGCGGCCACGAGGAGCACGTCTCGGGTCGCCGGTGACAGCGTTCGGAGCCGGTCACCGATCACGTTCCGGAGCGCATCGGGAACCCCGACCGACGGCATCGACCAGGTGGCGAAGTCCCCCGACGCCACGCTGACGAGCTGCAGGGCGAACAGCGGATTGCCACCCGACCAGCGGTAGATCTCCCGCAGTCTGGGTCCCCTCGTTGCGTTGGGATCCCGATCGGCCAGCACCCGGCTGATCGCCTCGGTGTCGAGGCGCCCGACGGTGAGCCGATCGACCCGATCCGGGGACATGCCGTCGGTGAAGAGAGGTGACCGATGGGACTCCCAGGCCGTGCGTACCGTTCCGACCAGTCCGATGGGAGCGTCCCCGGTGCGCCGCATGACGAACTCGAGGATGCGGGCCGACGGGGGGTCCAGCCACGGAAGGTCGTCGATCGCCAGCACCACGGGTGACGCGTCCGCCAGAGAGCGCAGCACCGAGAGCACCGCCGTGGCGAGGGTCAGACCGTCGACCGAACCGTCGGGGGGCTCGGAGCGGAAGACGACGACGTCCAGCGCCTGTTGCTGGACGGGGGGAGGTGCACGGTGGCCGTACGGGGCAGGCTCCCGAGCAGGTCCGTCAGGGCGGCGAACTCCCAGGGAAGTTCGGCCTCGACAGGACTGGCGGAAAGCACCCGCCAGGAACGGTCCTCCGCGGACGACGTGACCCAGTCCAACAGGGTCGTCTTACCGATGCCCACTTCGCCCTCGAGGAGGAGGGATCGCGAGCCACGGGTCAGGTCATCCAGGAATTGCTCGAGCCGCTCGATCTCCCGCGTGCGTCCCGCCGGAAGTCGCGCCGTCGCCACCCGCGAACTCTACACACCGGGGATCCGAATCGGCCCGGAAACGGTCGACCCGTCCTGATCGCGACACCCGCCGGTTCCTGTCCGGCGAGCGCAATTCCTGCGGATTCTACGGATTCATCCACGACCCGGCCCTCCTAATTTGCAGTGCGAGCAGCCGGCTCTGCCGATGTATTGCGACCCGGTACGACAGCCGCACGGGATCCACCATCCAGGGCGGGGATTGGAGGCGGGATGTCCGGAGCAAGGTGGATCCGCCTGGTGGCGGCCGCTTCGCTCGTCGTCGCGCTCGGCGCGACCGACTCCCGATCGCTGGGTCCGATGGCGGCGTCGGCCACTCCCCCGTCCACCTCACGGGCATCGACCGGTCCGACCTCCGACGACTCGGTGTCCACCGTGCAGGCATCACGCGGTTCGGCATCGTCGAAGCCGGCGGCGACAACCTTCGCGGACGTCATCGGTGGCCGTTGGATGAGCCGAGCCGATGCCCGTGCGGGCTCCACGGCCGACACCCGGCTCCGATTGTGGGCGGTGGAACCCCTTCACGACGTCGCCGTCACCGTCACGACCTCCGGCCCCGTGGCGGTGGACGGGCCCGACACGGTGACCGTGGGGCACCTGACCCGTGGAGGCCAGGTCGTCACGGTGCCGGTCACCGTGAGCGGCCAGGGCATCGGCAACCTGCACGCGTCGGTCGAGGGCGTGGAAGCCGGCGGGCATGCGGTCGCCGGTGAGTACGACCTCGCATTCGCCGGCGACGGGACCACCGTCACCTTCTCGCCGAGCGGCATGATCGTCGCCCGCACCACACTGCTCGATCTCCACCGGGAGTCCCTCACGCCGAGCGCCTACGGCCAGCAGCTCGCGGCCATCCAGGGTGGCGGGGCGACTGTGCGGGTGGTGACGTCAGCGAGCACGGACCACCCCAATTCCCTGCTCGGGAACACGACCGTTTCCGGCACGATCGACTACACCGACGTCGACTCGGCCGTCCACCCCTCCCGAGACGTGACGGTGGAGATCGTCGATGCCGACGGCGCTGCGGGCGGTGGAACGGTGATCACGTCGGTCATCACCGACAGCTCGGGTGGGTACAGCGCCTCGGTACCTACGAGTCGGACCGACGGCACGGCCCGGGAGCTGTTCATCCGTGTGTTGGCCGAGGAACCCGGGATCTACCAGGTCCACGGCGCGCCCGCTTCGGCCGGGGCGCCGACTCCGGTGCAGTACATGGACTCCACCGTCACCGAGCTCGGCCGGACGGGACAGCCGCCGGTTACGGCAACAGGCGCGCCCGTGGAGATCGACATGACCGCCAACAACGACTCGATCGATTTTCCCAACGACACCGCATTCGCCGTCGCCGACGCCGTGGTCACGGCAGGTCGCTACTCCTCGCACATCGGACCGGCCGCCGGGGGCAGGGCGGACCTGCTCACGAACCTCAACGTCGAGTACCCGACGTGCGCCAACCAGAGCCAGTACACCGCGCAGCCGACCTGTCCGGGCTTCGGCTCCGCCAGCGGATCGAACCCCACGATCCAGATCCAGGGACTGGACACCTTCGCCTGGGACGTCATCCTGCACCAGTACGGCATGTGGGTCGGCAGTTCGCTGGGCATCAGTATCGTACCGACGGAGCCCCAGGCCTTCGGGAAGGACGATTCCGCCCTCTACAGTCCACCGAGCCTCCTGCTGGGCACGGAACAGGCCTGGGCCGACGGGTTCGCCGACTTCGTCGCCCTCGCCGCCGAGCAGTTCGACGACGTGTCGGCACTCGACATCCCCGACACGGCGGCCGGGGACTACATCGACGTGGGGACCGGGACCAACGTGAACTTCGCCGCCGATGACAACCCGGCATCGGCGGGCCAGGACGACGAGGCCAGCGTCGGACGCACGCTCTGGCAGCTCTTCACCACCGTCGGGATGGACGACACCGCCATCATCCAGGCACTCGCCGCGAACCTCGACAGTGGGCAGCAGACCCTCACCGCCGCCGTGCCCATCCTGCTGTCGGCGGACAATTCGGTGCCGTTTTCCGAAGACTCCCAGGCTGACGTGCCCCAGGCCGAGGTGGCCGACAGCTTCGCCTGCGTCCTCACCGACCAGGCGGTCGCGCCGACCATCGCCGGCCCGGTGAACGACAGCGTCGTCCAGACCGACACCCCGCCCGTGGTTTCCTGGAGCACCGCCGGCGCCGGCGAGGCGAACCCACTCACCCAGTTCTACGTGGAGTACTGGAGCGGGAACTGGGACAAGCTCCTCGCCACGTCACCTCTGCAGACCACGGTGGAAGGCCCCACGCTCACCTACGAACCGACACCGCAGGAATGGAAGAGCATCCTGGGGACGACGGACACGGCGGGCATCCTCCCGTCGTCGCTGCACGTCGTGGTCCAGGGGTCGAGCCTCACCGGCACCGGCACCGGCTCCCTCCCCCCGACGGGACCGTACGACAGCTGTGCCATCACCCTTCAGGTGGACCGGAGCACCGCGGAGATCACCAGTCCGACCGCGCCCGGGGGCGGTCTGCTGGGGATCTCCACCGGTCTGTCCAGCGACGGGTACACCGCCGTGGTCGGCGCGCCCGGCGCCTGCGACGGGTACATCTCGGCCTCGGCGGGCTGCGAGCCCGGCACCGTGTCGTTCTGGTCCCTAGACCCCGGCAGCGGGATCTGGACGCAGACGGCGTCGTTCCAACCCGGTGATCTCGGACTGACAGGCTGTAGCGACGTGTCCTGTCCGGGTGCCGTCGTCCTCGGCGACAAGGTGACGATGTCGGGTGACGGCACCGTCGCCGCCGCCTCCCTGGCGGTGGATCCGACCTTCACCTTTGCCGATCCCGGCACCTGGTCGATCGAGGTGGCCACGTTCGTCCTGGAGAACGGCGCGTGGGTTTCCGCCGGAGAGCCGTCTTCCGGCCTGACCGGGGCGAGCCTGCCGCCCGGGGTCCTCGACACCGGCATCGACGATTCCGGTGGCAGCGGGAGCGCGTCCTATCCCCACGAGGCGATAGCCCTCGACGGCTCCGGCAATGAGCTGCTCGTCGCCGACCCCAACCGCCAGAACACGATCCTCGAGGCTGCGTCCACCGCGGAGAACTTCATCGAGAGCCTCGGCGAAGTGTACGAATTCGCCCGCCTGGGCACCACCAGCTTCACCTACACGGGGGCGATCGCCGATCCCAACGTGGACCCCCACGTGGGGAAGTCCTCCCCTGCGTGTTCCGACACCGGAAACCAAGGGGAGTGCACGAGCTGGAACGAGACCTTCGGCGAGTCGATCGCCCTGTCCGGAAACGGCGAGGTCGCCGTGGTGTCCGACGACGACGACTTCGACTCTTCGGACTCGCCCGACTTCAGCGTCAACGAGTCGGCCGACATCTTCACGGGGAGCGAGGGCATCGACGGCTCCATCGACTGGAGCCCTACACCTGACGACGTGACCGGTGCCGACGTCGAATCCCAGTACATCGCCGAGGACGACGGCGTCGAGTGCGCCACCAGCCCGCACTGCCAGTACGAGGACTTCGGCGCCGGGATGGCCCTGGACGAGAACGGCGACACCGCGTTCGTGGGCGACCCGACGCACGACAACGACGGCGGAGCCGTCTACGTCTTCCACAACACCCCCAATCCGGCCGTGCCGGACTTCGCACAGGTCGCCGAGCTGAACTCCACCGAGTCGAACGTGAAGGGCCTGGGATGGTCACTGGCCAGCTCGGCCAACGGCCAGGACGTGGTCGCAGGGGCCCCGGGCGCCACGGTCGGAGGCCAGAGCGACGCCGGCAAGGCCGAGCTGTTCACCGAGCCGGCCTCGGGCTGGACCGACGAGAACCAGGTGTCCGACTACACCGCCCCCGACGGCGCGCCCGACGACCTGTTCGGGTCCTCCGTGGGCATCTCGGCGGACGGGTCCACCACGTTCGCCAGCGCTCCCGGGGGCGTGGCGGGATCGGCCAACGAGGCGACGTACGCCGGGGCGGCCTACTCCTTCGTGGGGGCGACGGTGACGACGACCTCCCTCACGGCTCCGGACCTGACGCCCCTCGACGGGGGCGGGGTGCAGGGCACCACGGGGGAGACTACCGATCTCACCGCCAAGGTCGACCCGGTACCCTCGAGCGGCTCGGTGGCCTTCAGCGGACCGTCGGGGCCGATCAGCGGGTGCGAGGCGGTGGCCGTCGACCCGGACACCGGTTCGGCGGACTGCACCGTGGACCTGTCCGAGACGGACACCATCACCAATGGGACCAGCGCTCCGGACGAGTACTCGGCAGTCTTCTCGGGGTCGGGTCCCTTCGCCTCGTCGACCTCCACCAGCCTCGAGGTGACCGTGGTCCCCCTGCTCACCATCTTCCCCACCACGCTGCCGACCATCACCGCCGGCTCCGCTCAGGACCTCACCGTGGGCCTCACGCCGGTCGGGGGGATCGGGCCGTTGACCTGGTCCGTCGTGACCGGTGCCGGTGACGACCTGCCCGCCACCATGTCCCTCACCTCGTCGGGTGAGTTCGACGGGTCCATCGCCACGCCCGGGGCCTACAGCTTCACCGCCCAGGTGACGGACGCGTCCCCCGCCTCCCAGACGGCCGACGAGGACCTGACATGGGTGGTGGTGGCCAGTGGGCAACCCACGCTGTCGATCACACCCGCCACCCCGCCGGTCGGCGTGGTCGGATCCACCTACCCGGTCACCACGCTCAAGGTGACCGGCGGGAGCGGCGGGACGACCTGGTCGGCCACCGGGCTGCCCTCGGACTTCACCCTCACCCCCGGTGGGCAGCTGGAGGCGACCGAAGGAGCCCCGACGGTCGCCGGTAGCTACCCCATCGGGATCACCGCCACCCAGACGTCCCAGACGGCCACGTACTCGACCACCCTCGTCGTCGACGCTGCTGCGGCTGCGGTACCCGCCGCACCCATCCTCGTCACCGCCACCCTCTCGGATCCCGCCCAGGGGGAGGCGACGCTATCGTGGGCGCCACCCGTGGACACCGGCGCCGGGCCGATCACCAACTACTACGTCACGACCAGTGGGGGCCAGGAGAACCTGCCCGTCGAACTGACCGGACCACCGGCCGGCACGGTCGTGCCGACCCAGTACGTGGTCCACGAGATGAAGCCCGGTGTGTCCGAGACCTTCACCGTCGTCGCCGCCAACGCCTACGGCGACGGCCCGGCCTCGTCCCCGTCGAACGCCGTGGTCGGGCAGGGGATCACCGAGGCCGGCGACGTGTCCGCCACCAGCACCTCGGCGAGCGGCACCGCCACCGCCACCGTCCCCGGCCTCGACGTGTCCGCCACCGGCTACGGGATCGGCACCGTGACCGTGGGTGACTACGCCGACAATCCCGAGGGCGGCCTGGCGGACGGACAGACGTTCGTGGACGTGTCGACCGGTCCGGGCAGCTCGTTCACCCAGGTGGTCGTCACCGTGTGCGGTGGCTCGCAACCCGGAGGGCTGGACTGGTGGAACGCGACCGCCGCGGCCTGGCAGCCGGTCACCCCCCAGGGGTCGAGCGGCGGGGACTGCACCACCGCCACCATCTCGGCGACCAGCTCGCCCACCCTGTCGCAGCTAGACGGCACCCCGTTCGCCCTGCTGTCCGACGGGTTCCCCGTCGTCGCCGGCCAGGGGGACTCCGACACCGCCACCAGCGCGTCCTCCTCGGGGTCGGCCGTCGCCTCGACCGTGGACGGAGCCGTCTCCGCCACCGGGCAGGGTGCGGGCACGGTCACCGTCTTCGACTCGCCGGGGAGCAACGGTGTCGGCCCCAACCTGACCGACGGCGAGACCTACGCCAACCTGTCCACCGCCTCGTCGAGCGCATTCGGCTCGGTCGATCTCGACGTGTGCGGGCCGGTGGTCCCCACGGGCCTGGTCTGGTGGGACAACTCACTGTCCGCCTGGCAGCAGTTCTCCGACCCGGTGGTGGTGAGCGGGGACTGTGCAACGGCCACCGTCTCGTCGTCGACCACACCGAGCCTGTCCCAGCTCAAGGGGCAGATCAGCCTGGCCCTCGAGCAGGCCACGCCGGTGCCGGCCAACCAGGCGCCCGGAGGCTGGGCCTCCGACGTCGGCATCGGGCAGAGCGGGGAGCGCGGTGGGTTCGGCACCGTGGTGGCCGTCGCCGCCGACGACAGCACCGCGCTGGTCACCGCCGATGGGGGCTCGGCGTTCACCCAGGACGGCGGCGCCTCCGCGTCGCCGGGGAACCGGGGCTCAGTGGAGGTCCTCACCTCGACCGGGACCGGGTGGGTCCCCTCGGCCATGATCGTGCCCCCCACCGCCGGCACCGCCGACAGCGCCACGGGCGACTTCGGCGAGGCCCTGGCCGTCTCCGCCGACGGGACGACCGCCCTGATCGCCGGGACCGTCAGCGACCAGACGACCGGCACGGTCACCGACGCGGTGTGGGTGATGCACGAGTCCGGTGGGGTGTGGTCCGAGGAGGCGGAGCTCGACCCGCCGGCGGGGGACGCCGGGTACCCCAACGAGGGCGCCAACGCTCCGTGGTTCGGTAGCGGCGGCCTCGCTCTCTCCGCCGACGGGACGGTGGCCATGGTCGACCAGACGGGCTACGGGGCGGTGGTCTTCGCCGACGTGGGCGGCACCTGGTCCCAGCAGGCCGTCCTCCAGGGGGGCCTGGGCGCCCAGGCCGGTACCGATAAGGTCGGGGCCAGCGCGGCGATGTCCACCGACGGCCAGACCATCGCCGTCGGGGCCGACGACGTCGCCGGACCGACGCCGACGGGCTGCGCCAGGCCCGACGCCGGCGAGGGGGCCGTCTACTTCTACAGCGACAGCGGCGGCACCTGGGCCCTGCAGTCGACGTTCCAGCACGACAACTGCTCGCAGACCGGGGACAGCTGCCGCGTCGAGCGAATTCATCGGGTTCTCCGTAGCCCTCTCCGGTGACGGCAACTCGGCCTTCGTAGCCTCGGACTGCGCGGTGCCCACCAACAGCCAGGCGGTGTCCTTGGAACCCGGTTCGAGTGTGCTCTTCGGCACGTCGTCGGGTGTCTACGTCCTGACCACGGCGAACCACTGGGCCACGGAGCCGACGCCGGTGGCTGCCCTCGAGCGCGCCCGAGGCGCAACAGCAGGACTACGTCGGCCGCCAATTCGGCCAGACCGGAGGAAGTTCCGGCGCCGTGTCCGGTCTCTCGGCCAACGGGAACGGGTCCGAAGTCCTGGTGGCCGACAGCCAGGACTCGGTGCCCGCGTGCAGTGGATGCAGCGCGGGCGCTCCGGACCTGAACGCGGCCTGGGTCTTCCAGGACGTCGGCGGGACGTGGGCGGCACGATCGGCGCTTCGGGCGTCGACGAACAGCGGTTGGTACGGCACCGACCTGTCGCTCTCGGCCGATGGCAGTGTGGCCGGAGTCTCCGACATCAACGTCCAGGACAGCACGTCCACGCCCGGTGGCATCTACCTGTTCGGCGTGGGTGTGGGCCCCGGGGACGCACCGCCTGGACCGACGATCGGCAGCCTGCCCGAGTTGGTGCCGGGACCGGCCGCGCCGACGGTGACCGCGGTCTCACCCGGCAGCGGTGCCGGCACCGGAGGCACCACCGTCACCGTCACCGGCACCGGGTTCTCGGGGGCCAACGGCGTCCTCTTCGGCGGCACTCCGGTCACCGACTACACCATCGACTCCGACACGCAGATCACCGTGACGGCCCCACCGGGCACCGGAACCGTCGACGTGGAGGTCGGCCGAGGGGGCAACGTCTCGGGAACATCCGGTGCCGACCGGTACACCTACTCGACAGGTACCGGCACGTCGCCGTTGGACGTGATCGGGCCTTCACTCACGACGGACTACGGCGGCCAGGTGCCCACCCTGACCCCGACCTACCAGGGCTTCGTGAACGGCGACACCGCCTCGTCACTCACCGCGCCGGCCACCTGCACCACGACGGCCACGTCGTCGAGCCCGCCCGCCACCTACCCGGTGATCTGCTCGGGCGCCACCGACGCCGACTACTCGATCTCCTACACCGCAGGATCGATCACCGTGGCACCGGCTCCCCTGACGGTGCGGGCGCCGAGCCCGACCATGGGCTACGGCGGGCAGGTGCCCAGCCTGACCCCGACCTACCAGGGCTTCGTGAACGGCGACACCGCCTCGTCACTCACCACGCCGGCCACCTGCACCACGACGGCGACGTCGTCGAGCCCACCCGCCTCGTACCCGGTGACCTGCTCGGGCGGCGTCGACGCCGACTACGCCGTCTCGTACGACGCGGGGTCGATCACGGTGGGAGCGGCCCCCTTGACGGTGGTGGCACCGTCACTGGCCCTGGCCCAGGGCGACGCCATCCCCGTCCTGACCCCGACCTACCAGGGCTTCGTGAACGGCGACACGGTCTCGTCGCTCACCACCCCCGCCACCTGCACCACGACGGCGACGTCGACGAGTCCGCCGGCGGCCTACCCCGTGACCTGCTCGGGCGCCACCGACGCCGACTACTCGATCTCCTACACCGCAGGCTCGATCACGGTCACCGGTGCGTCGCCGCAGGCGATCTCGTTCCACCCGCCACCGACGGGCACCGTGGGGACCTCGCTCACGCTGTCGGCCACCGGCGGGGCGTCGGGCCTCCCGGTCGTCTTCACCGTCGACCCGACCAGCGGATCCGGGGTGTGCAGCGTGTCCGGTGACAACGGCTCCGATCTGGCCTTCGACGGGTCGGGTAGCTGCGTGGTGGACGCCAACCAGGGCGGAAACGCGAACTTTGCCGCGGCACCGCAGGACCAGGGCACCATCGTGGTGACCAGTCCGGCCCCACCGACGACCGCACCTTCGGCCCGTGCCGGCTACTGGCTGGTGGCCGCCGACGGTGGGGTCTTCGCCTACGGGGACGCCCCCTTCTACGGGTCCGGGACCGACCTGCACCTCGACCAGCCCGTCGTGGGCATGGCCGCCACCCCGGACGGCAAGGGCTACTGGCTGGTGGCCGCCGACGGTGGGGTCTTCGCCTACGGGGACGCCCCCTTCTACGGGTCCGGGACCGACCTGCACCTCGACCAGCCCGTCGTGGGCATGGCCGCCACCCCGGACGGCAAGGGCTACTGGCTGGTGGCGGCCGACGGAGGGGTCTTCGCCTACGGGGACGCCCCCTTCTACGGGTCCGGGACCGACCTGCACCTCGACCAGCCCGTCGTGGGCATGGCCGCCACCCAGGCCGCCAAGGGCTACTGGCTGGTGGCGGCCGACGGTGGGGTCTTCGCCTACGGGGACGCCCGCTACCTCGGATCGGGCGCCGACCTGCACCTCGACCAGTCCGTCGTGGGCATGGCCGCCACCCCGGACGGCAAGGGCTACTGGCTGGTGGCGGCCGACGGTGGGGTCTTCGCCTACGGGGACGCCCCGTTCGACGGGTCGACGGGGTCCACCAACCTCGATCGGCCCATCGTGGGCATCGTGGCCGACCAAGCCGGTGACGGCTACTGGCTGTCGGCGGGCGGCGGTGGTGTGTTCCCCTTCGGCGGCGCCCCCGCCCTGGGTGACCAGGGTGGACAGCGCGCTGAACCGTCCCGTCGTAGGTGTGGGCGGCTGAAGGGCCCCGTGCGCCGGAACGGGCCGCGTGTCGACCCGGTCCTTCCAGGTCGACAGCCCCGTGATCACGTCCGCGGGACTCCGCGTCCCCACCGGCGCGGGGTCCCGGCCCGGACGAGTCCGGTAGGTTGCGCATGTCCGAAGAACGCGTCGTTCCCGGACGACGGTCGTAGCCGAGGATGCCGTCGATCCAGGTGACGGGGTGGTCAGCCGCGTCTGGCGGCCGTCCGAGGGATCCCCCGGGATCCGCCGGGCGGGCCGCGTTCGCCGTCGAGAGCAGGAGAGGAAGGCATGATGGACGAGGGTCAGGCTGCGGAGTTCCAGTTCGCGGGCCAGGACATCCCCTGGATGCTCGAGTGGTGGGCCGACTCGCATCCGGACAAGACGTTCCTCATCTGGGAGCCCCGTGGGGACGGCGGCCGTCAGTGGACGTACGCAGAGTTCTGGCACGACGTCCGGTGCATCGCCGCCGGCCTGGCCGCACGAGGTGTGGAACACGGTGACCGGGTCCTGATCCATGCCGACAACTGTCCCGAGATGGTTCTCGCCTGGTACGCCTGTGCCGTGGTCGGCGCCGTCGGGGTCACCACCAACACCCGATCGGTCCAGGCGGAGCTCGAGTTCTTCATCGCCAAGACCGGTTGCGTCGGGGCCGTCACCCAGCCGTCGTTCGCTCCGATGGTTGCCGCGGCCGGGCCGGACCTCGCATGGATCGTGGTCACGGCGGACGACCAGGAGCCCTCCGCCACCACTCACGGTGACCCACGGTCCGCGCCGTTCGACTCACTCGTGGGGCGGCCCGACGACGCACCTCACCGTGCGCCCGAGCCGATGGCTCCGGTCGGGATCCTGTTCACCTCGGGGACCACGTCGCAGCCCAAGGCGGTGGTGCACACCCATGCCAACGCACTGTGGGCGGCCCGGGTCGGTCCGGCCAACATCTCCATGGGTCACGAGGACACGTACCTGGTCTTCCTCCCGTTCTTCCACGTCAACGCCCAGAGTTGGTCGTTCTGGACGACATTGGGGGTCGGGGGGACGGTGGTGCTCCAGCCCAAGTTCTCGTCCACGCGGTTCTGGGAGGTCGTGACCAAGCACCATGTCACCCACCTGTCGCTGATCCCGTTCGTGTACTCGGCCATCGCCGGTCAGCCCATCCCCGAGCACTCGGTCAAGGTCGGGGTCTTCGGCCTCATCGTCCCCGAGCTCGAAGCCTGGCTGGGATTCCGGGTGGTACCGGCATACGGCATGACCGAGACCGTGATCCATGCCACCAACGACAATCCGGGCCGCATGGTCCCGAAGGGATCGATGGGCAAGCCGACACCCGGCTACGAGCTGTTGATCGTCGACCGCGAGACCGGGGAGATCTGCACGGACGGCAGGCCGGGCGAACTGTGGGTACGAGGCACCCGGGGCGTTCAGCTGTTCCTGGAGTACTACGACAATCCCGAGGCGATGGCCAAGAGCTTCACCCCCGACGGCTGGTTCAGGACCGGTGACGTGGTCCGGCTGGCCGAAGGAGGGAACTACGTCTACTGCGACCGCGATGCCGACGTGCTCAAGGTGGGCGGTGAGAACGTCTCCGCCCGCGAGGTGGAGGACGCCTGCCGACAGGTGCCGGGGATCGCCGATGTGGCTGTGGTGGCCCAGTCCCACGAGATGCTCAGCGAGGTGCCGGTGGCCTTCGTCATCAAGGGACCCGGAGCGGAAGCCGACGACGAGGTCTTCGCCGGGGCGATCATCGAGGCGTGCGCCTCCGTGCTGGCCGACTTCAAGGTACCGCGGGCCGTCTACGTGGTCGACGAGTTCCCGAGGGCCACGCTCGACAAGGTGGCGAAGAACAAGCTGCGCGAGCGGGCCGACGCAGCCGTCGGCCTCGCCCCGGGTCGGTGAGGCACCGCCGGGCCCGAAGGCGGCGCTGATCGGCCCCCGCCGGTCGGAACCACATCGGATCCGGTCCCACGCTTCGGGAGTCCGGGGCCGATGTGGGCAGCACCGGATGGGCACTGCGGGACGGTGGTCGCCCGCGCTCTGACCGGCTGACCTGGGTCGATACCGCGGAACGGTGCGAGCGGCAGGGTGCGGCGAGCGATACCCGACTAATCCGATCCCATTTAGTAGGCTTTCCCTATCGGATAAGTAGGTTTATCATCGGGTCCATGAGCACTCGTCCCGAAACGGTCGGCATCATCGGCGGTGGCGCATCCGGGACCCTGGCTGCGATCCACCTCCTGCACCGGTCGCCGGTGCCGACCGCGTGGTCATCGTCGAGCCGCGCGCCGGGCTCGGGCGCGGGGTCGCCTACGGGACCACCGACCCCGGACACCTGCTCAACGTCCGGGCAGCCGGCATGAGTGCCATTCCCGATGAGCCCGACCACTTCACGCTGTGGGCCCATCGGTTGTCCGACACCGACGGCCGGGCGTTCCTCCCCCGGGCCTGGTACGGCGAGTACCTCCGCTCGCTGCTCGGACCGGTCGACCACGTCCGCGCCGAGGCGCTCGACGTCGTGCCGGCAGGTGACCGGGTGAGGGTCGTACTGGAGAGCGGCTCCGTCGTGACCTGCGACCGTGTCGTCCTCGCCCCTGGTCCGTCCCCCCAGCAGTGGCCGGTCCCACTGGGTGGCTCGGGCCGAAGGTGGGTCGTCGACCCCTGGGCACCGGGCGCCCTCGCCGGTGTCCGACCCGAGGAGCCGGTGCTCCTCGTCGGGACGGGACTCACCGCGGTGGACGTCGCCCTCAGCCTGGGTGCGGCCGGCCACCGGCAGGTGGTGGCCACCTCGCGGCACGGGCTGCTCCCCTCGTGCCATCCGGACGAACCCTTCTCCTCACCGCCGATCGTCCCACCGACACACCTCTCGGCGCGTTCGCTGGTCGAGTGGGCGCGGACGACAGCCAGCGAGGCCGGTGACTGGCGCCAGGTGGTCGATGGGCTGAGGCCCCTCACCGACACGGTGTGGGGCGATCTGACGGAGGTGGAGCGCCGCCGGCTGCTCCGTCACCTCCAACGCCGGTGGGAGGTGCTGCGCCATCGGATGGCACCGTCGGTCGCCGCACGCGTGTCCGACATGCAGGCGACCGGCCACCTCGTCATCGCAGCCGGAGGCGTCCGCTCGGCGCGGACCACCCGTGGCGGCATCGACGTCGAACTGGGCGACTGCAGGGTCCGGTTCGGGGCGGTCATCAACTGCAGCGGCCCGCAACCCGATGTCCGCCGGTCGGGTCATCGACTGATCGGGACGCTGCTGGACAGCGGTGTGGTGCGGCCGGGACCTCTCGCCCTGGGGCTGGACACCGATGAGGACGGGAGCATCCCGGGCACCGATCGGAGACTGTGGCTGGTCGGGCCCCTGCGTCGTGGCCGTCACTGGGAGACCACCGCCGTGCCCGACATCCGCTGCCAGGCCGCAGCACTCGCCCGGACGCTCGGGCGGGCCCCGGCCGCCGTGGGCGCGTGATGGAGGTCATCCCCGTCGACGCCTCGGACCTGGGAAACCAGGCGTACGTGGTCACCGACGGTGCACGGGCCGTCGCCATCGATCCGCCCCGTCCCGTGGCCGAGGTGGTGGAGCTCGTCCGGTCACGGGGCCTGCGGCTCGAACTGGTCGTGGACACCCATCTGCACAACGACCACGTGAGCGGCGGGCCCGAACTGGCCCAGGAGACCGGCGCCGTCTACGCGGTGTGCGCCGACGAGCACGTCCGGGGTGCCCGCGGCATCGTGGACGGAGACCGGTTCACCATCGGAGCGTTGACCCTGACGGTGAAGGACACCCCTGGACACACGCAGCTCCATCAGAGCTTCATCGTGTCCGAGGGTGATGCGTGCGCCGTCTTCACCGGTGGGTCCCTGCTCATCGGCACGGTCGGCCGGACCGACCTGCTCGGCGCCGGCCTGGCCGCCAGTCTGGCGTCCGCCCAGTGGTCCTCGGTCCGGTGGATGCTCGACAATCTGCCCCACGACGCCGGTGTCCACCCGACACACGGATTCGGGAGCTTCTGCTCGTCCAACCCGTGCAGCGGCACGGAGACGACGATCGGGGCCGAGCGCGTCGCCAATCCCGCCGCACACCTCGACTGCGAGACCTTCGTCAAGACCTTGCTCGCCGGATTCGGTGAGTACCCGAGCTACTTCGCCCACATGGCCACCCGCAATCGACTGGGGCTGCAGCCCGCCTCCTACCGGGATCCCGTCCCGACCCTCGCGGACGGTGACATCGGTGAACTGGCGACACGGATGTGGGTCATCGATGTACGACCGCGGGCGACCTTCGCCGACGGTCACGTGCCGGGCACGGTGAACGCCGGACTGGACGGTCCGTTCGCCACCTACGTCGGGTGGACGATGCCGTGGGAGGCCCCGTTCGCCCTGGTGGCGTCGGATGACGCCGAGCTGTCCCGGGCGCGGGACCTCCTGGCCCACATCGGTCTCGACCTTCCCGTGGGAACGGCCGTCCCCACACCCGGGGCCCGGTCCGACCGGCTCCGTCTGGCGTCCTTCGGTGAGCTGGCCACCGAGTGGACCGACGATGTGACGGTCATCGACGTTCGGCGGACCGAGGAGTGGGACGCCGGCCACCTCGAGGGTGCCCTCCACGTACCGGTCCATCGACTCGACGAGACGTGCCTTCCCGAGGGGACCCTCTGGCTGCACTGTGCCGCCGGGTACCGTGCCGTGCTCGGAGCGTCGTTGCTGCGTCGTGCCGGCCGGGAGGTCGTCGCCATCGACGACATGTGGTCATCGGCGGCCGACGTCGGACTGCGAACCTGCCGCGCCGACGCCCCCTAGTCGGAGGCCATGGGGGAGCGGCGGGAGGCTGGGCGAACCGCTCACGGCCCGCTGAACCGGGGGAAGCCGGCGCAGACGTGTGAACCGGGGCAATTGCGGGTGGTGTGGGCCCGGGGCGAGCGGGTTCCGGCGACCTCGGGCCGGCCAGCTCCGGTGGTGATGGGACGTCCGCCCCTTCTGGCAGGTGCACGGCCGGGTGTACAAGGTGACGAGGGTCTCCTCCTCCGGCCGAACGGAACTCCATGCATCCAGCTGCCACGGGCAGACACACGAAACGGACCCCACGCGCCGGCCCCCTGGCCGGTGTCGCCGTTGCCGTGCTCGCCCTGACCGGTGCCGCGTGCGGCACCACGACGGCCCCTCGCCACGGTCCACATCCCCGACCACCGTCGCTCCCACCCGGACCAGCCCCGTGTCGACCACGACCTCCGTGCCCGTGATCAGCCCACCGGGTGGCCCGGTCCCGACGGGCTTCCAAGCCGCCTCGTTCACAGCGGTGAGCCTGGATGCATGGTGGATGCTCGGGACCGCTCGATGCCTCACCGGATCAGGGACCTGCAGCGCCATTGTCCGCACCACCGACGGGGGCTCGGTGTTCGCCGGCATCCCGAGCCCGCCGGTGGGCACGAGCGACGTGACGCAGCTCCGCTTCGTCAGCTCCCGGGACGGCTATGCCTTCGACCCCGAACTGTGGCAGACGGCCGACGCCGGGGCGACCTGGGCGAACGTCGCCGTCCCGGGGCAGGCCACCGAACTCGAGGCCGCCGACGGCGAGGCGTATGCGCTGGTCACAGGGGCGGGCTCCGACGACAGCACGTCGAACGAGCTCCTGACTGCTCCGGTGGGTTCACAGCAGTGGCGCCAGGTCCCGACGCCCGTCCCTCTCGGTTACGGGGCACGGTTCGCGCTCAGTGGGCCGAACCTGAACCTTCTCGGCGGCAACGGGGACCAGGTCCTACTGTTCGCCGCCGATCAGGGGGCCCGGTTCAGCCAACGGGTCGACCCGTGCACGGCCGGTCTCGGGGGCTCGCTGACGGTCGCTGCCGATGGGACATCGGCGCTGTGGGCCGCGTGTCCGACGGGCATGATGGCCGAGGCGGTGCTGTCGACCGACGGCGGTGTGACCTGGCGTGTCGCCACGTCGAACGGACCGTTCCCCAACTCGTTGCAGCTGGCCGCGGCCTCGTCATCGGTCGTCCTCGCCTCGCGCCCGCCGGAGCCGCTGGGAGGGGCACTGGTGCGGACGACGAACGGAGGCGGCACCTACGCTGTGGTCCTGTCTGGGTCGGGCCCGACAGCGGTCTCGTGGGTGGGGTTCAGCGACCCGCTCCGCGCCTACGCGCTCCTTGCCGGCGGCCTCTTCGAGTCGAGTGACGGGGGCGCAACCTGGCGCTCCGTGGCGCTCACGGGCTGACTCGGGTCGCCCCCGGGACGTACGGGAGTTCGGAACGGGCCCCGCCCCGAAGCTCGGCCCAGGATCATGATGACCTGTGCCCCAGGGAACCGGGGGCCTCCCCTGTGGCACTCCTGTCCTCCGGATGGGTCGAACGACGTCCCCCGCTCCGACCTAACGTGGCCACGGGTCGAGTGGGAGAGGTGGGTCCGTAGTCGATGTGGGTGCGAAGTCGCCGTCATCCGCGGCCCACGGTCTCCAGGGGGGAGATCACCGACCACATGGCGGCCGGCGTGTCCCCCGGGTCGGCCAAAGCTCCCCCTCGGCGCTACATCTCCTGGTCCGTGCTGGCGATGATGACGGTGGGATCCGTCGGCTACCTCGGATCGGCGCCGGCCACCTCCGTCTTCGGCCTCGCCTCGGTATTCCTCTACGTCCTTCCCGCGTTCGTGTTCCTGATCCCCGTGTCCCTGGTCGCCGCCGAGTTGGCCTCCGGCTGGGAGGGGGGTGTCTACAACTGGGTGCGCGAGGGCGTGTCGGCACCGATGGGGCTTCTGGCCGTCTGGTGCGAGTTCGCCCAGACGATCTTCTACTACCCCGCCCTGCTCGCCTACGTGGCCGGGACGCTCGCCTACGTCATCGACCCGAGCCTGGCCGCCAACGGCGTCTACAACGCAGTGGTCATCATCAGCCTGTTCTGGGGAGGGGTCCTCATCTCCTCGCGGGGAGTCGGACTGGTGGCGAAGCTCTCCTCGAGTGGGACGCTGCTCGGGACCCTGATCCCGGGGGCGATCCTGGTCGCTCTCGGGATCGCCTACCTCCTGCAGGGGAACCACTCGGCTGCGCCGATGAACACGCACCACCTGCTGCCGGCGTGGTCGGGGATCGCCAGTGTGGTCCTGGTGGTCAACAGCTTCTTCACCTACGCCGGTATCGAGGTGAATGCCGTGCACGTCGACGACCTCCGGAATCCCGGCAAGGAGTTCCCCAGGTCCATCTTCCTGGCCATGGCACTCGTCCTCGCCATCTTCATCCTCCCCACCCTGACGATCGCATGGGTGATCCCCGAGAGGCGGATCAGCTTCACCGCCGGCATCATGCAGGCCTTCACCAGTCTGTTCGATCACTTCGGGATCGGGTTCGCCACACCGCTGGTCGCCGTCGCACTCGCCGTCGGGGCCCTGGCCGGGATGATGTGCTGGCTCGACGGTCCCTCCGAAGGGTTGCTCCGGATCGGTCGTGAGCAGGGCTTCCTGCCCCCCTTCTTCCAGAAGGTGAACGGCAAGGGCATCGAGATGCGGATCCTGACGGGACAGGCGACGGTGATCACCGTGATCGCGCTGCTCTACGCCTTCGTACCCGACGTCTCACGCGACTACTGGATCTTCGCCGTGATGGCCACGCAGATCTATCTCATCATGTACGTGCTGATGTTCATCGCCGCGGTCAGGCTGCGTCGCAAGCAGCCGGGTCACACCCGCGGGTACCGGGCGCCGGCCCTCTTCGTGCTCTGCACCGTCGGCATCGTGTCGTCGCTGGCCGCTCTGATGATCGGCTTCGTCGCACCCTCCCAGTTCGGGCATTCGAACAGGCTCCTCTACGCCCTCCTCGTCCTGGCGGGGATCCTCGTGATCGGGATCGTTCCGCCGTTCCTCATGGATCGGCTGCGCAGGCCGGAATGGAAGGTGGCCGGGAGCGCACCGACTCCGGAGCTCTGACGCCTGCGGGCCGGCTCACCGATTGCGGCCGGCACAACGAGGGTGTCGTGGCCTGCGGCCGTGGTCGGTATGGGAAACTGGTCGAAGCGCCAGTCGAGCACGAGGAGGTGGGCCGATGAGCCAACGCACCGAACAGGCCGTCCTGGCCGGGGGTTGCTTCTGGGGAATGCAGGACCTCATCCGCAAGCGCCCCGGCGTGCTCTCGACCCGCGTCGGCTACGCCGGCGGCGACGTGGCTCACGCCACGTATCGCAATCACGGGAACCACGCCGAAGCGATCGAGATCACGTTCGATCCCGAGACGACGACGTATCGGCAACTCCTCGAGTTCTTCTTCCAGATCCACGATCCCACGACGGTCGATCGTCAGGGGAACGACGTGGGCACGAGCTACCGTTCGGCGATCTACTACCTCGACGACACCCAACGCCGGGTGGCCGAGGACACCATCGCCGACGTCGACGCATCGAAGCTGTGGCCCGGCGAGGTGGTCACCGAAGTCACCCCTGCAGGGCCCTTCTGGGAAGCCGAACCCGAGCATCAGGACTATCTCGAGCACTACCCGAACGGCTACACCTGCCACTTCCCGCGCCCTGGCTGGGTGCTGCCGCGCAGAAGCGAGGTCGCCTGACCTCACGACCCGGGTCGCGGGCCAGGGGAAGTGGCTCCACCTGGTCACATGACGGGTACGCCACCGGCCGATCCCGCCGCCGTGACGCCACACGAACGGCTACTCCTCGCACACCTACGGGTGTGTCGATGCCGAGAGTGCGCGGGTGCTCGCACCAACGGGAGTCGCGGGCCCGAGCCCGATGCGGGCCGCACTCACGTCGTAACCGCTCGATCCGTCGCCGACGAGCCCGCGCCACCGCTCGGCGATGACCGTGGAGATCGGTGCGGCGTCCGATCCACCTGCGGCGGCGACCAGGTCGAGGTCCTTCAGCGCCCAGTCCAGCGCCAAGTCCGGGTCGAAGTCGCGCTCGACCATCCTGGTGAGCTTGCCCACCGCGTACGGCGACGCCAGCGGATTGTCGCGTAACGCAGCGAAGAGATCCGTGGAGTGGATCCCCAGGCGCTCGGCCAGGGCCGCCGCCTCGGCGGCTCCCTCGGTCTGGAGGGCCAACCACGTGTTCAACACCAGCTTCATCCGGCTGCCTGCACCCGCAGTACCCAGGTAGAGCGTCTCCCTTCCCAGGATCCGGACGACGGGCTCAAGCGCCGTGACCGCCGTTCGGGGGCCGGACGCCAGGATCAGGAGCTGGCCCGTCTCCGCCGGGACCCGGCTCCCCGAGACCGGTGCATCGACGTAGGCGACGTCCTTCCGCCGGGCCAGCGTCTGCCTCGCCAGGTGCTCGGTCGCCTCGACGCCGATGGTCGCCATCTGGACCCAGGTGGACATGGCGGGCATGGCTGGCAGCGTCGATTCCTCGATCATCACCTCAGCCGTCGCATCCGCCGTCGGGAGCATGGTGATCACGACATCGGCGCCGGCCTCGGCGTCGGCCGCCGTGTCGTGGGCCGTGGCGCCGTGGTCGACCAACGCTGCCGTCGATCCCCGGTGGCGGGACCAGGCGTGCACGTCGACTCCGGAGCCGAGCAGGCGAGTCCCCATGGCCGTGCCCATGGTGCCCGTGCCGATGATCGCGACCCGCGGTGACGAGCGCACCGTCTGTTGCCTGGAGCTCATCGTCCGACTCCTTCCGTGTGTGCAGTCCCGATCTCGAGTCGTGCACCTGCGCCCTGCATCTCCCGCCCGATCTCGCCCAGGGTGAGCCCCCGTGTCTCGGGGACCTTCCTCCAGAAGTAGCCAAGTGCGACGACACTCAGGCATCCCGTCAGGAGGAACGTCCCGCACCGGAGATGGCGTTGAGCAGCGTGAGGAAGGAGATGGCCACGACGAAGTTCGCGCCCCAGTTTGCGACCGTGGTGATGCTCATCGCCTTCCCCCGGACACGCACCGGGTCGATCTCGCTGATCAGCAGCCAGAACACCGGGCCGAGGCCGATGGCGAACGAGCCGGTGTAGACGACGAGGCTCGCCACAGCGACGGTCGCTGCCGTCTCCCCCAGGGCACCTCCGCTGACGGCGAACGTCAGGGCCACGGCGAACAGGGCGACGACCATCCCGGCGGTGCCGGTCAGAAGCAGCACGCGTCGCCCGACCCCGTCGATGAGGCAGATGGCCATCACGGTCATCCCCACGTTCACGACGCCGATCCTCACGTTGGCCAGCAACGAGGCCGAGTCTCCGAGCCCGGCCTGGTGGAGCAGCGTGGGCGCGTAGTAGATGACCGTGTTGATCCCCGTGATCTGCTGGAACACCGCCAGCAGGACGCCGATCACCACCAGTTTGCGGATGTCGGGCGTGAGGAGTTGACGGTAGCCACCCGAACGCTCGTCCACCGATCGGATGTCCTCGATCTCACCGTCGATGTCGTGGTCGCGACTACGCACCCGGGCCAGCACCCTGCGGGCCTCGGGGATGCGCCGGTGGGTGGCCAACCAGGCCGGGCTCTCGGTCCGGGTCAGCATCCCGACGAAGAGCAGGACGCCGGGGATGGCGGCCAGTCCGAACATGAGCCTCCAGTCGGCGCTCGAGCTCAGGGCGTAGTCGAAGAGGTAGGCGACGAGGATTCCCGTCGTGAGGGCGAGCTGGTTGAAGCTCACCAGCGCCCCCCGGACCCGGGGAGGCGCCACCTCACTGATGTACAGGGGAACGGACATCGACGCCGAGCCGACGGCCAGTCCGATGACGAACCTCATGACGATGAGGAACCACAGGTCCGGGGATGCGGGTGCTCCCAGTACTCCCACCACGAAGAGCGCCGCCGTGACCAGGATCACCGGTCGTCGGCCGATCATGTCGGACACCTTGCCCGAACCGAAGGCACCCACGGCTGCGCCCACCAGCAGGGGCCCGGTGACGAGCTCCTTGTCGAACGACGTCACGTTCCCGAAGGTCGTGTGGAGGAAGAGCAGTGCGCCCGAGACCACACCGGTGTCGTAGCCGAAGAGCAGGCCACCGAGGGCCGTGATCGCCGCGGTCCAGACGACGGCTCGTCCGACCGGTTCCTCCCCGGTGACCCACGCCGAGGTCGTTGCCGCAGAAGCCAGTGGGCGCTCGATCGTATGCATGGTCATGACGGCCTCCTCTCACATTCCCTCGGGTGACGGGCCGGCCACCGGCACGGCCTCGCGCATGATCTGGTCGATCAGTGCGAGTACGGCATTGTCGAGCTCGAGCTCGAGCTCGGCCGCGGCGACCGATTCGTCGACGTGTCGGGGATCGCGGGTTCCGACGATGGCCACGTCGACCGCCGGGTTCGCCAGGGTCCACCCGATGGCCAGCTGGGCGAGAGTGACACCCAGCTCTGCGTCGGCCAGCCGCCGGAGACGCTCGACGGCGTGCAGGTTGCGCTGGAACACGTCCCCGTGGAACATGGGGCTCCGCGAGCGCCAGTCATCCGGAGCGAAGCGGGTCTCCGGACCCAGGTGCCCGCCCAGGAGTCCGTGGGCCAGCGGCCCGTAGACCAGGACGCCGATGTCGGCGGCCTCCGCGTAGGGCAGGAGCTCGGATTCGATGTCCCGCCTGAACAGGTTGCAGGGCGGCTGCAACGTCTCCACCGGCAACGTGGCGCTGAACGCCTCCATCTGCGGGACGTCGAAGTTCGACACGCCGACGTGGCGGACCTTGCCGTCGGCGACCAGCTTGCCGAGCGCCGTGGCCGACTCGTCGAATGCAGTGGAGGGATCGGGCCAGTGCACCTGGTACAGGTCGATGTAGTCGGTGTCCAACGACCGCAGGCTGGCTTCGACCCCATCGTGGAGCCACCGTGGGCTGGAGTCCCGGAGGAGGCCCGTGCCCGTGGACCGGAGGCCGCCCTTGGAGGCGATGACGAACTGCTCGCGGGGAAGGCCGCGCAAGTCCGCCGCCAACAGCTGCTCGGAGCGTCCGAACCCGTAGGCCTGGGCCGTGTCGAAGAACGTGACCCCCAGCTCGGCCGCTCGCCGAATGGACCGCGTGCGCCGCCTCCGTGTCGGTCGGTCCCCACTCTCCCCCAGCTGCCAGGTACCGAAGGCGATGCGGGACACGTCCAGACCGCTCCTGCCCAGGATGGTGTGCTTCATTGCCTGCTCCTTGTCGTTCGGGGTCGGTGATCGGTCGAGAGTCCCGGGAAGTCGGCCGACCCGCACGCGGCACAGGCGCCGACCAGCTGGTACGACCCGACGATGGCACGCGGGTACGATGCCACTTCGGCCCCGACCCCACCGGCGTCGCGCAGTCCGTAGCGCTCTGTGTCGGTACCGGCGCGGTTGGTCGGCCCGGACCGTGAGCCGAGCGGCACCGACCCGAGGGGCTCCGATGCGAGCTCTCCTGTGGGCGTGACGTGAACTCGTCGGGCGATCCCACGCCCTGCGATGACGATGGCGACCGTCGCCCCCACCGCGGCGGCCAACACCGCGGCGCGATCGTCGGCGACGGAGACTCCTGACGTCGTGCCGCTCCCGATCATCGCGGCGACCACCGCCACCCCGATGGCCGCCCCGACCTGCCGGCTCATATTGACCAGGCCGCCGGCCAGACCCTGCTCGGCGTCGCCGATCCCCTGCGTGGCCGCCACCGTCGCACCGAACGCGCCGGTCGATGTGCCGTAGCCGACGAGCACGAACCCCGTCAGCAGCAGCGGGTAGTTGTGCCACCCGAGCACCGACCCGAGCAGCAGCAGCCCTCCTGTCGCGGCCGCGGCCGACACGACCAGGAAGGAGCGGAGCCCGATGCGTCGGATGACCCGGGCGCCGCGGGAGGAGCCCAGGAATCCGGCGATCCCCTGGGGTGCGATGGCCAGGCCCGTCACGAGCGGCGAGTAGTGGGCACCCTGCTGGAGATAGAGCGACATGACCAGGAGTTCCCCGGCGGACCAGGCACCGATCATGAGCGTGTAGAGATTGGCGGTCCGGAGTGCCCGCAGGCGGAAGACCCCCAGCCGGACCAAGGGGGTGGGGTGACGGCGCTCGACGGCCACGAACGCGGCGCCGAGCACCACCGCCAACGCCAGCGCCACCGTCGTCGGGCCCGACACCCAACCGGCGACGGGCGCCGTCGAGATCCCGTACACGGCGGCGGCCACGCTGCCGGTGACCAGGAGGGCACCGGCGACGTCCAGGCGGCGGCCCCCACCCGTCGGGGCCGGACGGGCCACGAGGTAGGGGGTGAGCACGGCAGCCCCGAGGCCGATGGGCACGTTCACCCACAGGACCGCCCGCCAGTCGAGGTACTGCACGAGGATGCCTCCGAGAACGAGTCCGGCGACGTAGCCGATCGAGGCGGTGGCCCCGTAGTAGCCCAACGCACGGGTGCGTGCCGGACCCTCGGGCACACTCGTGGTGATGAGTGAGAGGGCCGCGGGCGCGACGATGGCGGCGCCGATGCCCTGGACGGCCCTGGCCGTGACCAGGATCGCCAGATCCCCGGCCAGGCCGCCGAGCAGTGACGCCAGTGAGAACACGACGAGGCCGACGACGAACATTCGTCGACGGCCCCACAGGTCGCCCATCCTCCCGCCGAGGACCAGCAGACCACCGAAGGTGATGGCGTAGGCCGTGATCACCCACTGGACCGAGGTGGAGCCGGCGTGCAGCTCACGCTCGATGGCCGCCAGGGCCACGTTCACGATGCTGAAGTCGAGGACCACCATGAACGACACGGTCAGGATCAGTCCCAAAGCCATGCGGGGCCGCCGGACGGCCGCCCGAGTGGTCGCCCCAACGGTCGGCTCGTCGGCGTTCCCCCCGTCACGGCACTCCCGGTCACGGGTGGTCGGTGGCGGTAGATCGACGTGACCGGGTGTCTCATGGGGAGCTCCTCCTTGTCCTGCGGTCATCATCCGCCCGGTTCATTCAGAAGTCCAAGAGCAATATCCGCTAACAATGAGCACTAAACTGACTGAATGGAGCTTCGCCAGCTGGAGGCGTTCGTTGCGGTGGCCGAGGAGCGCAACTTCACCCGGGCCGCCGCCCGCCTGTACGTCGCCCAGTCGGGACTGTCCGCCACGGTCCGCTCACTGGAGCGGGAATTGCGCGCCCCGCTGTTCGTGCGCACCACCCGACGGGTCGCCCTCACCCCCGCCGGTTCCGCGCTGCTGCCCGAGGCGAGACGGACACTGGCGTCGGCGCGT
The DNA here is from genome assembly GCA_963841925.1 of uncultured Acidimicrobiales bacterium. Lineage (GTDB taxonomy): Bacteria > Actinomycetota > Acidimicrobiia > Acidimicrobiales > RAAP-2 > Bog-756. Next base: position 28,430 of record CAWJER010000013.1, on the reverse strand, counting down.
GCCGCCGAGGACGCGGTCATGTCGGTCGAGGGCCTGGAGCATGGCACCGTGGACCTCGGGGTCATCCAGGCCGCGTCCATCTTCGACCTGGCCGGGCTCCTCGCCCGCTATCACGCCACCTATCCCGGAATCCGCCTCAACCTCCGACACGCCAGCTCGGCCGACCTGGTGCAGCTCCTTCGCGACGGCGCCCTCGACATCACCTTCGCCACCGCCGCCGACGAGACGCCTCGCGACCTCGTCAGCGTGCCCGTGGTCCGCTCACGCCTGGTGGCGGTATGCCGGACCGACGACCAGTGGGGCGGACGGGACACCATCGGCCTGGCCGAGGTCGCCGAACGCGAACAGGTCGGTTTCCCGGTCGGATGGGGGGTCAGGGCCCTGGTGGACAAGGCCATGCGTTCGGCCGACCTGGAGCCGGAGGTCGACCTGGAAGTGAACGACAGCGATACCCTCCTCGACATCGTCGAGGCCGGTCTGGGCGTCGCTCTGGTGCCTGAGGGACTCGTGCGCCTCCGCCCCGACCTCCAACTGATCACCATCAGCTCCGGCAGCTGGTACTGGACCGTCGCCGCCCAGGTCGTCGCTCCCGAACCGATCAATCCTGCGGCCCGGGCCCTGTGGACGATGCTCCCGTCGATCGGGGCACCGTCCTGAACCCGGCCGGGCATCAGCGGCATGCCGGTGGACGGTCCGTCTTCGTCAGCGCGACGTCGGTCCACGGATTCGGGCGGACGGGTTACTGCTGGGCCAGGATCGCCTCGATCTCGGCCATCGGATCGCGCACGATCGGACCCCTGGTCTCCACGACGGCCCGGTCGATGGTCGCGTTGAAGCGGTCCGGGGCGACGTAGTCGTTCCCGACCGCCGGTCCCCACTCGTAGCCGCAGGTCAGGCCTACGCCGACACCGTTGAAGGCTTGAGGGGTGAAACGGCTGATCGAGCCCTGGGCCACGATCCGACCGTCGCATCGGAGCGTACCCGTCCCGCCCAGACCGTCGTCCTTGTCGAAGGCGTACTCGATGGAGTGGGTACCCGGTCCGACCATCTCCTCGGAGGCGATCAGGTGCAGTTCCTTGCCGTACAGGTTGTGGACGTAGCGGGGCCGCCCGCCCCGGAAGTGGAGGGACCACCCGCCCAGGGCCGAACCGAGGGCGACCAGTGTGCCTTCGGGGACCACCCGGTCGGGGACGGTGATGTCGACCACGAGGGCGTGCGAGCGATTGCGGACATTGACGGCCACCGACTCGGGAACCTGCGCCCCGTCCTGGAAGTAGCGGAAGTGATCCCGTTGGCGTCGGGCATCGGGCTTCGGGTGCACCAGGGCCCACAGGACGCGGTTGTCCAGGGGCAGCACCTGGTTGCGCTCGGCCTCGGACCACCACAATTCGATCATCTCGCGCAGCCGCTCGGGGTGCTCCCGTGCGAGGTCCTCGGTCTCCGAGACGTCCGCCTCGACGTGGTAGAGCTCCCAGACGTCGTCATCGAAGGGCGCATTGGGGTTGAGCCCGTCGGGGTAGAGCGGCCCGACCGGATGGAAGGTGACCGCCTTCCAGCCCTGGTGGTAGATGGCCCGGGACCCGAACATCTCGAAATGCTGGGTCAGGTGCCGCTCCGGTGCCGCCCCGCCGTTGAGGCCGAGCAGGTACGAGAAGCTCACCCCGTCGATGTGTGACTGTGCCACCGAGTCGATCGTCTCGGGCGGTGCCACACCGACCATCTCGAGCACGCTCGGGAACACATCGACGGCATGGACGAATTGGTGTCGTACCGATCCCTCGTCGATCTCGCCACTGGGCCAGTGCACGATGCAGGGGTCGGCCACCCCTCCTTCGTGCACTTCGCGCTTCCATCGCTTGAACGGGGTGTTGCCGGCCATCGTCCAGCCCCACGGGTAGTTGTTGTGGGTGAGCGGTCCCCCGATCTGGTCGATCCTCTCCTGCATCTCCTCGATACCGGCCGGATCCATGTTGCTCAGGCGGATGTCGTTGATGGAACCCTCGGAACCACCTTCCGAGCTGGCTCCGTTGTCCGAGACCAGGACGATCAGCGTGTTCTCGAGTTCGCCGAGCTCGTCGAGGAATGCGACCAGCCGACCGATTTCCGCGTCGGTGTGGGAGAGGAAGCCGGCGAAGCACTCCATGAACCGGGCGGCCACCGTCTGCTCGGCCTCGCTCAGGTCAGCCCACGGCCGCACCCACACCGGCCGAGGCGACAGCGCCGTGCCGTGGGGGATGACACCCGTCTCCAACTGTCGGGCGTGGATACGGTCGCGCAGGTGGTCCCAGCCCTCGTCGAAGGTGCCGCGGTAGCGCTCGATCCACGGCCGTGGGGCCTGGTGGGGGGAGTGGCAGGCGCCGGGGGCGAAGTACAGGAAGAAGGGTCGGTCGGCGTCGACTGCCCGCAGGTCGCCGACGAACTCGATGGCCCGATCGGTCAGGTCGGTGGTCAGGTGGTAGCCCTCCTCCACCGACTTGGGTGGACGGATCGAATGGTTGTCGTGGTAGAGGGCGGGGACGAATTGGTGGGTCTCGCCCCCGTGGAAGCCGTACCAGCGGTCGAAGCCCCGTCCCAGCGGCCAGGTGGCGCGTGACGAAGCCATGTTGCCCTCGTCGTCGGGAGTGAGATGCCACTTGCCCACGGCGTAGGTGGCATATCCCGATGAGCGGAGGACTTCGGAGAGAAAGCCGTTTTCGCGTGGCGGCCTGCCCCAGTACCCCGGGAACCCGGTGGCCAGGTCGGCCACGCGGCCCATGGCGTTGCGGTGGTGATTTCGACCGGTCAGCAGACAGGCGCGGGTGGGGGAACAGAGCGCGGTGGTGTGGAAGTTGGCCAGCCTGACCCCGTTGCCGGCCAGTCGATCGATGACGGGCGTGTCGATGGCCGAGCCGTAGCAGCCCAGCTGGGCGAAGCCGACGTCATCGAGCACGATCAGAACGACGTTGGGCGCTCCGTCGGGTGGAGTGGGTTCCGGGGGCCACCAGGGCTCCGAATCCCGCCAGTCGCGGCCGATCCGGCCTCCGAACGTCACGCCCATCAGCTCACACCTTCCCGATTTCGGCTCGCGCATGATACCAATCACTGCGTCCAGCCCCGGTGTGCTCCACGAAGTCCGCAGCACATGCGTGGACGGGGTCAGGAGCGCAGGCCGAGGCGTGCGGTCCCGAGCTCGCACACGTCGGGGGCATCCGAGTAGCCACCGCTCGCCGGATCGGTGACGGCCGTGGACGCCGCCCGCCCGCCGCGCCGGCAGATCGAGATCTCTACGGTGCGGTCGAGGGGGGTCGCACGACGATCCGACCGGTGGTTTCACGTGCCTCCAGTCTCTCGAGCCATCCGGGCACCTCCGCAAATTCGATGACCTCCCCGATGACCGGTCTGATCGTCCCGGCGTGGGCGAGATGCAGGATCCGACTCCACACCTCGATGCCCTCGGCGGACGAGGCGAAGTTCATTCCGAAGGCGCGGGCTGGGCGAGGCGACTCGACGTAGGCGAAGCAGATCCCGACGAGGTCGAAATTCCCGTAGATGCCGGGCTGCAGGGAGATCGGGCGCTCCTCGGCCCCGATGTCGGAGGCGAATCCGATCACGAGATGCCGGCCGTTGAACGCCATGACCCGGAACGTCTCGGTCGTGATAGCTCCCCCGACCGTGTCGAACGCCACGTCGACACCGCGTCCATTGGTGACGTCGTCGACATAGGCGACGAAGTCATCGGCGCGGTAGTTCACCCCGTAGTCGGCCCCCAGCGAGTGGCAGAACTCCACCTTCTCGTCCGTTCCCGCCGTTGCGATCACCGTGGCACCGACCGCCTTGGCCAGTTGGACGGCAGCCGATCCGGCCCCGCCTGCGGCGGCGTGGACCAGGACGACATCACCTGGGGCCAGGCGTCCGCGGATGCACAGGGCGAGGTAGCTCAGCTGGAACGGGAAGAACATGGCCATCGCGTCGGTGCTGCCGAGCCAAGCCGGAAGGCGTTGGAGGGTGGCCCCGTCGATGATGGCCCGTGATGCGTATCCCCCCTGCACGCCGGCCGTCGTGCCGACCACGCGCTGACCGAGCAGCGCGTCGCAGCCGGGTCCGGCTTCCTCCACGGTTCCGGCGGCGGCCATCCCGACGACGAAGGGGGGTTCGAACCGGAGGAGTCCGTACCGTCCGCGGATGGTGTCGACGTCGTTGAAGTCGAGGCAGAATGCCTCCACCTCGATGCGCACCTGGTTGACGCCGGGCTCGCCCACCTCGACGGTCCGGATCTCCAGGACGTCCGTGGGGGATCCCAGCCGGGTCGCCGTCCACGCTGACGCTGCTGTCATCGGATTCCTCCGTACTCGACGGGCAGGTGCTTGATGCCGTTCAGCCAGGATGACCGCAGTCGTTGTGGTGATCCCACCAGGCTCACGTCGGCCATCTCGTCGGCGAGCACGTCGAACATCACCTTCAGCTCCAATCGCGAGAGGTTCGCCCCGATGCAGTAGTGGGAGCCACCGGCACCGAAGGTGACGTGGGCGTTCGGGGAGCGCCCGATGTCGAAACGGCGCGGATCGTCGAAGGCCTCCTCGTCGAAGTTGGCCGAGGCGAAGTACAGGGCCACCCGTTCACCCTCATGTACTGGGTGGCCGGCAACCTCGGTGTCGGCGGTGGCCGTCCGTTGGAGGGCGACCGCCGGCGAGGACCAGCGAAGGATCTCGTCGATGGCGGTCGCCGGCCGTTCGTCCCGCCAGCGCTCCCACTGGTCCGGGTGCTCCAGGAACGCCAGCATGCCGTGGGTGATCGACTGCCGAGTCGTCTCGTTGCCGGCCACGGACAGGATCATGAAGAAGAAGGCGTACTCCTCACTCGTCAACCGCTGCCCCTGCGCATCCGGCTGGACCAGTCGGCTGGTGACGTCACCGAAGTCGTGGTCGAGGCGCTGCTCGGCAGCGGCGTGGGCGTACATGAACATCTCCATGACGCCGGTGACGTCACTGGTGGCGTACTCCGGATCCTCGCTCCCCGCCATCTGGTCGCTCCACTCGAACAGCTGCTGATGATCGGACTCGGGGATGCCCATGAGGCAGGCGATGGCCTGGAGTGGGAGGTGGCGGGCGACGTCCACGACGAAGTCCCCGGTCCCGGACTGCTTGGCCGCCCAGACGATGCGGTGGGCCCGTTCGCGCAGGTCGTCCTCCAGCCCGGCGAGCGCCCGCGGCGTGAAGCACCGGTTCCCCACCCGGCGAACCCGGGTATGTCGTGGTGGGTCCATGCAGAGGAGCAGGTTCCTGGTGGACGCACCGCTCGGGTCGGAAGGGTCGAGCCGACGGATGAACGCGGAGTTCGCCTCCACCGACCACCCCTCGCTCCGGGTCACGCCGGTCACGTCGGCATGACGCATGACCGCCCAGTATCCGCCGTCGCCGTAGTGGGCGTCGTCGGAAGCCTGCGGATTCCACCGGACCGGCTGATGCCGGCGGAGCCACGCGAACTCGTCGAGCGGCAGCCGTTCGGCCAGGAGGTCGGGGTCGCTCAGATCCAGGTGGGCATCGACCGGCATCGGCGACATGGTGTCGGGCCTCCTTGTTTGATACCAGACAGTGTCAAGGACCGTACGGTCTGATACCAGTGGGTGTCAACTAAGGTACTCTCGCTATGGAGTACCAGGTCACAAAGCCGTTCAAGGGTGTGAGCGCCGCCGACCGGCGCATCGATCGACGGTCCCGCCTGGTCGAGGCGGCCTACGGTATCGCCGGCAGCGAGGGCGCGGGGGCACTCGGGGTCGGTCGGGTGTGCCGGGCCGCCGGCCTCACCAAGCGGTACTTCTACGAGAGCTTCGGGTCACTCGCCGAGTTGGAGAGCGCCGTCGTCGACCACGCCATCGTCGTGATGACCCGATGTGTCGAGCCCTACCGCCCCACTACCGACGACCGCTCGCCGCAGGCGTGGCTCGAGGCGTTCGTCGGTGCACTGGTGGACGACGCGTGCCTGGCCCGGGTGCTCCTCACCGAGACCCACGGTGGAGCGCTCAGCCCCTACCGGCGCCAGATCCTCGACGTCGCCATCGTCGGCATGGCCCCCGACGGCGACGATCCCTCCGCGGATCTGCGCACCCGTCTCGTGGCCTATGCCCAGATGGGCGCCTTGGGCGAGCTGTGCCTCGCGTGGCACGGGGGCCAGCTGGTCATCGATCGCGCGACGTTCGTCGAATCCCTCGCCGACCTCTTCGTCCGCATCGACGCCGTCCCCGCGCCCGGGACCGGCAGTCGATCGATGTGACCGTCCGGTCGCCCGCCGACCGGGTCGGGACTGTTGGTGGGGGCCGCGAGCGGTGGCCCCGAGGGCGTGCTCACCCTGGAGGGTAGATGTCCGCCAGATGCGCCATGATCAGCGGGAACAGGGGCGTGAACCGCCCTTCGCCCCACGGGAGTTCGGGCTCGTTGGCCATGGCCTGGGTGAGCGCGCCCGTAATGAAGATCGACACCAGGAAGACGGCCTCGTCGCTGTCGGCGCCTGGACCGAGCTGACCGGCGGCGACGGCACCCGCCAGTGCCTCCCGCTGGATGCGCACCATCTCCTGACTCGGTGCGAATGCCTCCGCAGAAGGGGTGAAGTTCGGCACCGGCCGCCAGAACAGGAGCTGGGCGAGCGCCCGGTGCTCGAGCAGCCACCGGCCGCTCGCCTCCAGACCAGTGGTCAGTGCATCGAGCCCGGTTCCTCCGGTGGCCATGCCGGCCCGGAGGACCTCGAGGTGCTCGACCTGGCCCCGCAGGAAGAGCGCGTCGTAGACGGCCATGATCGACGCGAAGTACTTGTAGATCGACGGGGGCTGGACGCCCAGCCGGCGGGCGACCTCGGCCAGGCTCAGGCCGTTGACCCCTTCCTCGGTCATCACGTCCAGCGCGATGTCGAGGATCTCCGAGATGGTCTCCTGGCGTCGGCGGGCGCGCCGGTCACCGGTCGGGGCTCCCGCCGGAACGCGTACCACCTGTTCGACCGCCACACGTCCATAGTAGCACATAATGTGCTTGACATCATGAGCTAATGCTAATAACTTAAGCGACGTACCGACGGCAAGGTCCACCGGCCCCGCCCGGATGACCTCAGAGGATGGAGGATGCCATGCCCCCCAAGAACGGACGCTGGTGGCTGACGACGGACCGTCGTCAGGCCACGATCCTGGCAGCGGCCGAGGAGGTCTACGACCTCGTGGCCGACCTGCCCCGTATGGGGGAGTGGAGCCCCGAGTGCCAGAAGGTCGAGTGGACCGACGGCTCGACGGCCCCGACCGAGGGCGCCACCTTCGTCGGCCACAACAAGGGCGGCCCCGCCGGACTCATGCGCTGGTCGCGCCGAGGCCGGGTCGTGATTGCCGAGCGGGGACGCTCGTTCGCCTTCGTCACCGAGGAGGGCGGCCGGGAGTCGACCGAGTGGCGCTACGACTTCGAGCAGGTCGAGGGCGGAACGCGGGTGACCGAGTCCTACGACGTCCGGTGGATCCCCACCTGGGCCCGTATCGTCGACGTCCCGACCAACCGCTGCAAGGAACTGGCCGGGGCCATGGAGCACACCCTCGGTCAGTTGAAGGCCGCCGCCGAGTCGCCCACCGTGTCCGGTCCGGTTGGGTGATCGCCGGGCCCGGCGCCGGCGGCCACGCTCCTGGCTCCACCCGGCTGGCCGGCCGAACCGACCCGCCTCCACCCTCACCGACAGCAGACCCGAGTGACCATCTCCGACCACACGAACGATGTCGTCACGTTCTTCAGGACGGGACGCCGCCTGCTCGGCAGTGGGTGAGCGTCTCAGCTGCCCGTCGGGTCCGATGACGGCCGGATCGGACAGGCGACATCCACCGGATCGACTCCGGCTGCGCCGATCCCGTAGAGCGGGGGCCTATGTTCGAGCCCCTCGGAGCGCGCGGGAACGGCTCGTCTCCGGATGGGGCTCCACGAGGTCATTCCCCTTCATGTCCGAAGAACAGCGCACACCGCCCGCCCGCCTTCTGCTTCGATCACCGCCCATACCTCTACTGGGTCGCCAGGATCGCCGCCACCTCCGCCACCGCATCGCGCTGCACCGGGCCTGTCGCAGTGACCTCGGCGCGGACGATGGTGCCGTTGAACGCGAATGGCGCCTCGTAGTCGCCGCCCACCGAGGGGCCCCACTCGTAGCCGCAGGTGAGACCGATGCCGACCTCGTTGAAGGTGACCGGAGCGAAGCGCCTGATGTCAGCCTCCCCCGCGAGGCGTCCATCCACGACGAGGGCAGCCCGCCCACCAGCGCCCTCGTCCTTGTCGAACCGGAATTCGAGGTCGTGCGGGCCTGAACCGAGCACCGTGTCGGCGGTGACCGCGTAGAGCCGCTGGCTGTGCAGATTGTGCACGTAGCGCAGCCGGCCGTCGAGGAGGTGCAGGGACCACCCGCCCATGGCGCAGCCGAGCGCGAGGAGCACGCCCGATGGGACGACGCCTTCGGGGATCTCGACCGTGACAGAAATCTGGTGGGAGCGGTTTCGCACGTCGGCCGCCACCCACTCGGGCACCTGGGCGCCGCCCTGGAAGTATCGGTAGGTCTGCTGGAGGCGCCGCCTGTCGTGCTTGTGGACGACTGCCTCGAGGACGCGGTTGTCGAGGGGGAGCACGTCATTGCGTCTCGCTTCCTCCCACCACAGCGACACGAGCTCGGCCACCTTCGCCGGGAATTCGGCGGCGCGGTCGTGGACCTCGGACACGTCTTCGGCCACGTGGTAGAGCTCCCAGACGTCGTCGTCGAAGGATGCACTGGCCCGTAGACCATCGTCGTAGATCGGCCCGACCGGGTGGTAGGTCACCGCCTTCCAGCCGTCGTGATAGATCGCCCGCGATCCGAGCATCTCGAAGTGTTGCGTGCGGTGCCGGCCGGGCTCGTCGGCACCGCCTTCGTCGAACACGTAAGCGAAGCTGGTGCCGTCGAGGTGCGACTGGACGATCCCGTCGATCTCGGGGGGCGGGTCGATGCCGACCAGCTCCAGCACGGTGGGCAGAATGTCGATGGCGTGGGCGTACTGTCGGCGGATCCCACCTGCGCCGGACCGCCTCGACGCGGGGACCCGGACGATGCAGGGATCCGCGACGCCGCCCTCGTGAACCTCGCGCTTCCAACGCTTGAACGGCGTGTTTCCCGCCATGGTCCATCCCCAGGGGTAGTTGTTGTGGCTTAGGGGGCCGCCGATCTCATCGATCCGCCGGTACATCTCATCGACGCCCGAACTCTCGAAGTTCGACAACCGGCCCTCGTTGATGGTGCCCTCCCTGCCGCCTTCGGAGCTGGCGCCGTTGTCCGACACGAGGATGACCACCGTGTCGTCCTCGTCGCCGAGGTCAGCGATGAAGTCGAGGACGCGCCCGATCTGCTGGTCTGTGTAGGAGAGGTAGGCGGCGAAGCACTCCATGAACCGCTCCGCCAGCGCCCGCTGGCGCTCGTCGAGGCTGTCCCAGCTCGGGACCCAGGGAGGACGGGGGGAGAGCTCGGTGCCCCCGGAGACGATGCCGAGGGCGCGCTGTCGGGCGAAGGTCTTCTCGCGCCAGCTGTCCCACCCCTGGGCGAAGTGACCCGCGTACCGCTCGATCCATTCCTGTGGCGCATGGTGGGGTGAATGGCAGGCCCCAGTGGCGAAATAGAGGAAGAACGGCTGCTCTGCATCGACGGCCCGCAGGTCACCGAGGAACTCGATGGCCCGATCGGCCAGGTCGGCGCTCAGGTGGTACCCCTCCTCGACGGTACGTCCTTGCCGGAAGCTGTGGTTGTCGTGGTACAGGGCGGGTGCGAACTGGTGTGCCTCCCCGCCGTGGAATCCGTACCAACGGTCGAATCCGCGACCGAGGGGCCACGTGAGCCGCGACGCCGCCATGTTGGTCTCCCCTTCGGGGCTCAGGTGCCACTTGCCCACGGCATAGGTTGCGTATCCGTTGGCCCGGAGGATCTCGGACAGGAAGCCGTTCTCACGTGGAGGCCGGCCCCAGTACCCGGGGAAACCGATGGCCAGGTCGGCGACGCGGCCCATGCCGCTGCGGTGGTGGTTCCGTCCCGTGAGCAGGCAGGCGCGGGTCGGAGAACAGAGTGCCGTCGTGTGGAAATTCCCGAGCCGAATACCGTCCGCGGCCAGGCCGTCGATGACAGGGGTGTCGATATCGGACCCGTAGCAGCCGAGCTGCGCGAACCCTACGTCGTCGAGCACGATGAGCACCACATTGGGCGCACCGTCGGGAGGCGTGGGGAGAGGCGGCCACCACGGCTCCGAAGTGCGCCAGTCGTCCCCGATCTTCCCGCCGAACTCGATCCTGGCCATGATGGAACCTCCGGAGACGTCGGAAGGGTCGAGAGTATTCCACCGAGGGCGGTTGTGGTGGCTCGATACCGTCACCCGTAGCCTGCGTGCACGCCTGTCCGAGCAGCGGCATCGGGATCGGTACCGGAACGGTGACGACGATGGGACGTTGTCAGAACCCCTGACCGGAACACCGTCTGCGTCGAACAATCCCACCGGTGGCAGGAGGCGGCTGTGCTTCTCGAGACACCGGTTCTGAGTCCCCCTGAGCGGCTCAACATCGCGAGTGCTCGCTACAACCGTGTTCCGGGTGACGGCCGGATCTGGACGCCCCTACGCTGACTTCGAAGTACTGGACTGGAGGGCGTTCCGGGGATCTCGATGGTCCGGACTGGATGCGCGGGGAGTTGCATCAACCCCCGGGGTGTGTCCTGATCGAGGTCCAATCAGATCATCAGGCTCAGCCCGCCGTCGACGACGATGGTTTGGCCGGTCAGATAGCGCGATCCGACGACTCCGATGCAGGCGTCGGCGATATCGTCGGTCGAGGCCGTACGGCAAAGGGGTGCTGCCGCCGCAACGAGCTCACGCTGCGCGTCCCATCCCTCGGTCCACGGTGTGTCGACCAGCCCGGGCGCGACGGCGTTGACGCGGACCTTTCCGCCCGCGAACTTGGCCATGACGGTCGTCAAGTGGTCCACGGCGGCTTTGGAGACCGCGTAAGGGAGCGAGCTCCCGGTCTGTCGCACACCGGCGATCGAGGTGACGTTGATGATCCACCCGTCATCCGATTCTCTGAGTAGTGGCAGCACGGCCTGTGAGACGAGGAACGTCCCGATGACATTCACGGACAGGACACGTTCCCAGTGCGCTGGCGTCACGGCGTCGATGTCGTGGAGCGGGACCTCGGTCGTGACAGCGGCGTTGTTCACGAGTCCGTCGAGCCGGCCCCAGCGATCGGAAGCGGCTCGCACCAGCGCCTCGGCGGTGCTCGGATCAGCAATGTCACCGCCGACGTAGAGCGCGTCGGGAAGTTCCCTGGCGAGGCTCCGGCCGGCTGTACCCGATCGGGCCGAATTCACGACCACAGCCGCACCGCACGCAGCGAGTCGGCGCGCCACGGCCTCCCCGATGCCGCTCGTCGACCCTGTCACGACCACCACACGGTTGGTCAGGTCCAGTGCCGTGATCACGATGTCTCCGGCGATTCCTGCGGGGCTTCGAGCTGACAACGGAGCCTTCCGACCAGTTCGGCGACGTCACTGTCGGTGGCGGCGGTCCCGAAGATGGCGAAGTCCGGGCGCTCGAGGACGGCGGCGACGCCATGGTCGGCGAACCATCGGCCGTAGCGCCCTTCGACGTCCTCGACCGTTGCGCCCATTGCGATGCAGCGGCCACCGATCGACTCGAACCAGGCGGCCGCCTCGCCGCCCGGATCGATGGGGTGGCCCATGGTCACCAGGTGCCACCCTGGGCCGACGATGTCGTCCAGGCGTCCTTCTGCGCCCCCGGCTCGTACGGTGGCCTGGATGAAGAGCTCGCCCGCCGCCGCCGAGTCGGTGAGAATGCCCCCGGAGATGCCGGGCATCGGTGGGGCGGGGGTGCTGCCGGCGGGCGGGACGAGCGGTGCCATCTGCTCGTCGCGGGTGCGGGCCTCCTCGACATCGGGAATGCAGATCACCCGTCCGAGCTCGGTGGCCACCTCGATCACGGAGGCGGCCTGGGGGATGCGTTCGGTGTCGTAGGTCTCGAGGAGCGCCGTCGCCCCCGGGTGGCCCAGCGCGTACTCGAGCTTCCAAGCCAGGTTGGCGGCGTCACGCAGCCCCGCGCACATGCCCTGGCCTGCAAAGGGAGGCGTCTGGTGGGCTGCGTCTCCAGCCACGAAGATCCTCGCGTCGTGCCACCTGGTCGCCCACCGGGCGCGGAATCGGTACCCGGCGTGACGGACCATCGTGGCGTTGTCGGGGCGGACGTCCCACGGCTCGAGGAACTTCCATGCGGCGGCCTCCTCGTCGAGCGTCTCGAGCGACTCGCCGGGGAGGCACATGAACTCCCATCGCCGACGGCCCGGACCGCCCGAGACCATCGTGGTGGGCCGGCCTGGGTCGCACACCTGGAGGTTCGGGGGGTCGAAGACCCGCGGTTCGTCGAGGGCGACGTCCACGACCAGCCAGTCGTAGTAGAAGCCACGGTCGTCGAAGGTCATGCCGAGCAGCTCGCGTACCGTGCTGTTGGCACCGTCGCAACCCACGACGTAGGACGCGCCGACGCGCCGACGGGCACCACTGTCCGCCGGCTCGACCTCGACCCAGGCTCCGTCACCATCCTGACCGATCCCGACTGCTGCGTGACCCCATTGGAGCGACACGTGCTCGGTGGCCTCCACACGGTCGAAGAGCCGGTCCTCGAGATCCGGCTGGTTGAACATGTTGGCCGACGGCCAGCCCTGCCGGCCTTGGAGCGGTGTCTCGAATCGCAGCAACGGCAGGCCTTCGCCATTGCGCCACTCGTAGGTCGTGGCCGGCTCGGAAAGCCCGGACAGCTCCCCCCCGAGGCCACAGGCCTGGAGGATCCGTGCCGTCTCGTCGTCGAAGTGCACGGCGCGCGGGAGCGGGTACGGCCCGTTGTGGCGCTCGACCAGCAGCACACTCCTACCGCGTGCCCCGAGGAGCAGCGAGAGCGCGCAGCCGACCGGTCCGGCGCCGACGACCACCACGTCGACCCGATCGGGAAACGCGGCGCTCACCGGTCAGCCCACGCGGCCTGGAGCTGGTCGAGATCGGGTGGCACGATGAACTCGAGCGGGAGGTCGGGCCCCCACGAGTTGGCGACGTGCTCGACGTCGAACGTTGTGCGTCCCCGGTGCTCCCACGCCTCGTCGTCGAGGATCTGGTCCAGGTCCGAGTAGAGCTCGAGGTAGGAGCCGGCCGGGTCGCGCAGGTACCAGTAGAAGTTCGAGCCTGCGAAGTGCCGACCCAACCCCCACGTGTGACGGGAGGGGTCGGGACGCAACAGGGCGGACGCGCTGTGGCCAACGTGATCGATGTCGTCGCACTCCCAGGAGTAGTGCTGCAGGAGCGGGACCGGGGACTCGACCAGGGCCACGTTGTGGTGGTCCGGTGAACACCGCAGGAAGGCGATGACACCGTCGATCTCGTCACTCATCTTGAGCCCGATCCCCTGCACCAGGAGGTCCCGGGTCGCGCCGATGGCAGGCGTGCCGATCACCAGGTGACCGAGGCGGCGTGGCGGTCGGGGACCGGCGAACACCGCTGGGGCTCGTTCGTCCGCCCGGACCGTGGCGCCCGGGGCGTTCGGCACGACGAGCGAACCCGGTAGGGGCACCGGGGCGGGATCGGCCACCCGGACCACCAACTCGACCCGGCTCGCAGGCTCGACGACCCGCACCTCGCCGTGGCCGACGACCGGCGTCGCACCCCCGTCGGTGAGCCGGCGAGCCACCGCATCTATGTCCTCGGGTCCGTCGCAGCCGAATTCGACCCGGACGAGCCGGCGGAACTCGCCCTCGTCCACGAGGACCGAAGAGCCGCCGTCGGTCCCTGTGAACCCCGTGGTCGGGCTGCCACCGAGTCCGAGCTCGCCGTAGAAGGCGGCGAGGCCCCCGGGGTCGGGGACGGCGGTCGTGAAGCCGAGCAGTCGGTGCAGTCCCATCAGCGGGTGCCTCCTTGGGGCCCGGTGCAGCGGTTGCGGAGCTCGCCCACGCCCTCGACCCTGGTCACGATCTCGTCTCCCCGAGCGAGGAAGCGGCCACGGGCCATGCCGACGCCGTCCGGAGTCCCAGTGAAGATGAGGTCACCGGGCGAGAGCGCGCAGATCGAAGACAGGTACGAGACGAGCTGCGGCACACTGAAGATCAACTGCGCCGTCGACGACTCCTGGACCACCTCGCCCCACACCTCGCAGCGCAGGGCGATGTCGTCAGGATCGTCGAAGGCGTCGAGGGAGACGACGGCGGGTCCCGTCGGCCCGTAGGCACCGAAGCTCTTGCCCAGGCAGAACTGTGGCGGCGAACCGGTGAGTTGCACCTCGCGGTCGGAGATGTCCTGGCCGGCGGTGACGCCCGCCACCACCCCCCATGCGGCGTCCGCGGGGACGTCGCTGCACGTCCGGCCGATGACCACGACGACCTCGGCCTCGTAGTCGACGGTGGCCCCTGACAGCGGGACGTCTGCCACCGGTCCGGCCAGGCAACTGGGGAACTTGGCGAACGTGAGGGGCGCCGGCGGCAGTTCCATCCCGCTCTCCTCGGCGTGGCTCCTGTAGTTGAGGCCGATGCCGAAGACCTGCCGGGCGTCGGGTACTGGTGGGCCGAGGATGACCTCGTCGAGGCGACCGTCCGGCTCGGCTTCTTCACAGCGCAGCGCGAACTCGTGCAGCTCCTCGAACGCGCCAGGCACGACGCCGCAGTCGCGAGCGAGTCGTCATCGGCCAGCCGGGCAACGTCGTAGTAGCCGCCCCCGTACTCGAGGGCCGGCCTGCCCCCGACGTTCACCAGTCGAAACATGTGCATTTCCCCTATGTCGCCTGAGCCGCGGGCCAAGGATCGGACCCGGAACACAAGAGATGTATCACATGAACAATCAAATGGCAATCAAGTAGATCAATCGATAGTGTCTTGGCATGGTGTCCAGGACCGCAGACGAACGGGTGCAGCGACCCTCGGCCGACGGCACGCGGGAGAAGATCCTCGCCGCCGCCCTCGACCTGTTCTCGGAGCGGTCGTTCGAGGGGGCCAGCACCCGCTCGATCGCCGAGCGGGCCGGCGTGCAGCAGCCCCTGCTGACCTATCATTTCGGAAGCAAGGAGGAGCTGTGGCGGACGGCTGTCGGGCAACTCTTCGAGGACCTGGCGCGCTCGCTGGCGGAGCGTGTCGCCGGACTGCGCGGCGTGGATGACGAGACGGTGGCCAAGCTGGTGGTGGCGGACTTCGTCCACTTCTCGGCGGAGCACCCGCAGCTGCACCGGATCATCATGCAGGAGTGCAAATCCGAGGGCGACCGGCTCGGATGGCTCGTCGAAGTACACATCCGACCGCTGTACGAGGGGACGGTGGCGCTGCTCGAACCCCTCGTGGCAGCCGGCAAGGTGCGCGACATCCCCATCGCGCACCTCTACTACCTGTTGACTGGGGCGGTGGCCACCATCTTCGTGCTGGCACCCGAATGCAGATTGCTGACCGGTGTCGACCCGGTCGATTCGTCCGAGGTGGAGCGCCATGTCGACGCCGTGCTTTCGATGCTGTTCGTGTCATGAGTGGCACCGATGCGATCCCGGTCTACGACGCCGACCTGTACGTCGATGACGCGCTCGCCGAGCCGTACGCGCACTATCGCACCATGCGGGATCTCGGCCCCGTCGTCTGGCTCGAGGCACATGGTGTCTATGCCGTCACCCGTTACGAGGAGGTCCGGGCCGTCCTGGCGGACGCGGACGCATTTTGCTCAGGTCAGGGCGTCGGTCTGAACGACGTCGTCAACGAACTCGGTCAGGGCACGACGCTCATGAGTGACGGCGATGTCCACGCGCGCCTCCGCAGTGTGATAAGCCGGCCGCTGACGCCGAAGGCACTCGCCGATCTGCGCCCGGAAGCTGGTCGCGCGCGGCCGAGCTCGCCGACCGCCTGGTCGAGCAGGGTGTCTTCGATGCCGTCGCGGACGTCGCGGAGGTGCTCCCCACCACGTGGGTTCCCGACCTCCTCGGCTGGCCCGAGGCGGGTCGGGAGAAGTTGCTGGACTGGGCTGCGGCGACGTTCAACGGGCTCGGACCACCCAACGGGCGAACGGATGCAGCGGCGCCCGACATCGTCGACATGGCGGCGTTCGCCCAGGAGGTCGCCTCCAGCGAGTTGCCAGAGGACTCGATGGCCGGGGGCATACTCGACGCCGTGGCTCGGGGCGATCTCCGTGCCGCACAGTGTCCCATGGCGATCATCGACTACCTCGGCCCTTCCCTCGACACGACGATCAGCGGCCTCGGCAGCGCCCTCTGGTTGCTCGCCGAGCATCCGATGCAGTGGCAGCACCTGCGGGAGGATCCCGGGCGGGCCAGGCAGGCGTTCGACGAGGCCATCCGCCTCGAGAGCCCGGTCACCGGCTTCACCAGGGTCGCCACGCGGGCCGTGGAGATCGGGGGCGTCGAACTCCCGGCCGGATCCCGGGTCCTGGTGAGCTACGCGTCGGCCAATCGCGATGAGCGCTACTGGGACGATCCGGAGGGCTTCGACATCGAGCGGCCGAACGCCTCGCACGTGGCCTTCGGCTTCGGCGAGCACGCCTGCGCCGGAATGGGGCTGGCGAGACTGGAGGCGACCGCGGTGCTGGTGGCTCTGGCCCGCCGGGTAGAGCGTATCGAGCTGGCAGGGACACCGGTCCGCAAACTCAACAACATGATCAGAGCCTTCGCCTCGGTGCCGTTGAGGATCGTCCCTGTAGCTCCGGCGTCCCGATGAATGTCCCGGCGCGCCGAGCGCGGTGGCATTGGATGAACCGCCCACCCCGAAGCGGAGGTGCGACCCGTGCTGATGCCTATCAACCCTGATCCGCTCACCGTCCCGACCGACCGGGACATGCCGGCCTCCGAGCGACGTCTCATCGTGCGCTCTCACCGCTCCTGCGTGCTCGGCCATGCACGACTCCACGCCGGACCGGCACTGTCGGTCGTCTGCTGCGTCCCGACGGCTTAGGACGAACTGCTCGTCTCCACCACGGCTGGACGGGCCGAGGCACGTGCTGTCGTCCGGGACCCGATGATCAGCCGTTGCGTACTCGATGAGCGCTGGTCATGGGTGTACCTGCAGATCCACGCCGACGCCTTGGTCGACAGCGACCGCGAGCTCGCGGTGGACGTCCTGATGGGTGTGGCCGGTCGCATGTCGGGTGAGCCGGTCAGCGAGGACACCCCACCGTTCTTCGAGTCGATGGCCCACGAGGAGTACCGCGTCGTGCTCCGTTGCCGGCCCTACGAGACCTTCGCTCCGCCGCGACCCATCACGGCCGGCGAAGAGGCCGGTGGCCGGGGCATCCCCGGTGCCGTGACCTGGGTGCGGCGGACCCGGGCTGATCAGTGGTCACGGTGGAGCAGCCGCAGGGCGTTCGTGCGCCTGATCCCCTCGAGTGCACGGGTGTCGAATCGCGGGTCGGAATCGAGGCTCAGGACCGACAGTTGTGCGACCAGCTCGGGGGCGAACGGGAAGTCACTGCCGAAGACGACGTGGTCCCAGCCGACGAGCTCGGCCAGCGACGAGAGCGCGTGAGGGTTCGCCGAGAGCGCAGTGTCGTAGTACAGGCGCGACATGTAGGCCACCACACCCTGCGGTGCCCGTTCGACGAGCTCGTCGTCGACCGCCCAGAGCAACGAGAAGCGGCCGATCAGGTACGGCACCGTGCCGCCGGCGTGCGCAAGGACCCACGTGATGTTCGGGAACCGCTCGAGGGCCCCCGAATACGCCAGATTGAAGGCAGCCCTGGTGGTGTCGAACGTGAACTCCAGGCCGAAGGCGGGAATGTCGAGGTCGAGTCCCGATGAGGAGACGGGGACGGCAGGATGCACGAACACTAGGGCCTCCCGCCGGTCGAGCTCCGCTAGCACCGGATCGAAGCGCGGATCCCCCAGGTACGACCCGTCGGAGTTCGAGCTCTGCAGGACCAGGCCGTCGGCGTCGAGGACGTCGAAGACATGAGCCAGCTCGTCGAGCGAACCGTCCACGTCGGGAAGCGGCAGGCTGGCGAAGTAGCCGAAGCGATCAGGGGAATCGGCGGCGACGCCGGCTCCGTAGTCGTTGCACGCCCGCGCCAGCCGCCTGGCGCGGGCGTCGTCCCCGAAGTGGACCCCGGTGGCAGACACCGACAAGATGGCCCTGTCGATGCCCACCCGGTCCATGACGTCGAGGGAGATGTCCGGCCTCCACTCCGGAATCGTCCGGCCCGCCACCTCCGTCACGGCCGTGTCGCCCAGCTCCTTGGTGAGTGGCGGGGGCAGGAGATGGTGGTGCAGGTCGATCCAACCGCCCGTCACGACACGGCCCCGGTGGTGTTGAGCTGCACGTCGGCCCAGAAGGCTCGGTTGAGGAGCGAATGGAGCTGCTCGAGATCGTCGTCACCGAATCCGGAGAACTGCCTCCGGTGGAGGGCCTTGACCTCAGCAGTCGCATGCTCGAACAAGGTGCGGCCGCGCTCGGTAGGCCTGACGCGCACCACCCGACGATCAGTCTGCGATCTCGTGCGCTCCACGAGACCTGCCGCCTCGAGCCGGGTGACCAGCCGACTGACATCCGACGCGTCGGTCACCAGCCCGTCGGAGATCGATCCCAGCGTGATCCCCTCGGTGTCCGCATGCAGGCAGGTCACCCACAGCACGGGGTACTGCGCCGCGGTCAGTCCGTGGGAGCGGCACACCGCATCGAGCTCCCCGAGCAGGCGCTGGCTGAGCAGCTCGACCAGAAGGTAGGTCTCGCGTCCGATCCAGTCGCGCCGCGGCTCGCTCCCGCTCATGCCGCTCCCGCCAGCACCTGTGCCATGGCGGAACGCAGGACCCCGACCGGGTCCTCGACTCGGCCCATCGAGCGGAAGGCGATGCATCGGTCGGGACGCACGAGTATGGCACCCTCGGGCCCAAATTCACGCACCCGCTCGAATCGCAGCCTGGGGTCGCGCAGGTCGCCCGACGCGTGGCCGATGCACCAGGCGTCGATCTGGACGCCAAGCTCCGTCGCCACGACGGTGGCAGCATCCCGCCAGTGCTCGCCGAGCTCTCCGGCCAGAAGGGTGAAGCGGTCGACGGACACCAGGTCGAGCGAGGACATGCGGCGGAAGTGGTCGTCCTCGACCCACGCGTGAGGAAGCGGACAGCCGGGGCGGGTCGAAGGAACGAACATGCGGAAGTTCCGCTCGGGAGGTTCGGGGCTCCCATCGTCGATCACTGCGGCTGACCGGTGGTGGTAGCCGTACTCGACGTCGTGCTCGTGGAACTCCTGGGACTGCGCCGCCATCAGGTCCCGCACGGCGCGGCGATGTCCGGCATCCTCGGGCGTGTCGCTCCACAGCCGGGCCAGGCGGGCCCAGCGCTCTTCGGCGGTCGCGTACACGTCGTCGATCCCCATGGCCTGGGCCATCACGGCGTAGCCGAGTGCGTTCTCGAGGGAGCGCTGCACGTTGCGTGCGTCTACCGGTCGCCGTTCAGCTTCGTAGGTGTCCAGCAGGCTCTCGTGGGCCACCCCCCGGAGCACGAGGTCCAGTTTCCAGCACAGGTTCTGGGCGTCGTGGATGGCGCTGACCAGGCCGAGGCCGCCCGTCGGCGGGTGCCGGTGGGCGGCGTCGCCCACCACGAAGACGCGACCGGACCGGAAGCGGTCGGCGAGGACTCCGCTGATCGTCCAGCGGGTGATGAGCTTGATGTCCAGCGGGTGGTCGCCGATCCCCAGCGCCTCGCGTACGTCCTCCAGGACTGCGATGTCGTCGAGGGCTCGCTGGTCGTCGAGCTCGTAGGTGACGTGGACGACCCACTCCTCGCTCTCGCCACCCCAGCGCGTCGGCCCCATTGGGGCGAGCACGACGAGCTTCGCGTTGGCAGGGCAGAACACCCAACGCAACAGCACGTCGGACTCCTCCGCCCACTGGGAGAGGTCCGCCGCCAGGTGGACCGTGGCGGTGCGACCCACCTCGAGGAGCCCTTCGAGCTCGATCCCGACGAGTCTTCCGACCGTGCGGCCACCGTCGCAACCGAGGACGTAGCGGGCCTCGATCTCGAACGTGCGCTCGTCCGCGAGGTCGGTGACCGTGGCGATGACGGCGTCGTCGGCCTCCTTCAGCGCGGTGACCTCGTGGAAGAAGCGGATGCGGCCCGGCGCGAACTCCTCGGCCCGGGCCTTCATCAGTGGCTCGAGGCGGATCTGGGGAAGGTTCGTCGTGAGCTTGGGGCTGGCCGCGACCCAGTCGGGGTCCTCTCCACCCGCACCCCAGGACTCCTGGGAGAACAGGACGCGACCGGCATCGGGGTGACCCGCGAAGCCTGCGTAGAAGGACGTGCGGCGCAGCTGTTCGGGGGGAGTGCCCACCGCGTAGATGGCGTCGGCCACACCGCAGTCGCCGAGGACCTCCATCGCCCTCTGGCCGAGGACGTGCGCCTTGGGGAGCACCGACGTGTCGGGCAAGGCGCTCACGAGCTGATGGTCGACCCCCATCTTCGAGAGGAGCATCGAGGCCGTGAGGCCCGCACCCCCACCCCCCACCACGAGGACGTCCGTCTTCAGCCTCTGCTCGGTCTTACCCGGTGACACTGCTCCCTCCCACGTCGATCGTCCCGCCGCTCCACCACGGGGCGAGCAACTGGTCGGCAAAGTCAATGTTACAACAGATGATGTTACAACAAGGAACGTGTTCGGTACCGGCAGAGTCGCAGGAGGCTGCCCGCCCTGCTCCATCCTTGCGTGGATCGATCCGACGTCGGCACAGGTGTGACCGTCCCGCCCCTTGGGCGAGGCGCCCCAGGTTGACGGCTGCCGCTGATGGCCCGTTCGAACCGCTGACTGAGTGCAGTCGGCGTAGGCTTGCCCATGGCCCCTCGGTCCGGCCGTCGCGTCCTGTTCGTGAACCCGAAGGCCGGTGAGGGGAAGGCCGGCCGCGTCAACTTGGTCGCTGAATGCCTTTCGCGGGGGATCGTCCCCGTGGTCATGATGCCTGGTGACGACGTGCGGGCGCTGGCTTCGGCGGAAGTGACCGCAGGCGCCGAGGTGATCGGTATGGCGGGAGGCGACGGATCCCAGTCCGCGGTGGCAGCGGCCGCGGCGGCAGGCGACGTGCCCTTTGTGTGCGTCCCGGCGGGCACCCGCAATCACTTCGCGGCTGACATCGGTCTCGACCGGCGCGACGTCGTGGGCGCTCTCGACGCCTTCGGGAATCCGGTGGAGCGACGCATCGACCTGGCGAGCGTCAACGGACGTGACTACCTCAACGCCGCATCCCTGGGACTCTACGGACGAATCGTCCAATCACCCCAGTACCGGGAGGAGAAGGCCCAGACGGTGGTGGAACTTCTCCCCGGGATGCTGGGTCCGGGATCGGAGCCGTTCGACCTCCGGTTCATGGGACCTGATGGTGCCACGTGGGAAGGGGCACATGTGCTGTTGGTCTCGAACAACCCGTACGGACCAGTGACCCTGGGGGGTCAAGGAACCCGCAGCCGGATGGACAGCGGGCTCCTAGGCGTGATCGCCGCCGTATTCCGAGTGCCCGATGAGATGGCAGCCGTCATTGCCGCCGAGCGGGCTGGCGCCATCCAACACCTCGCTCCGGTGCGGGCGTGGACCACCCCGAGGCTGCGTGTCGACTCAGGCGGTCCGGTCGAGATTGCCCTCGACGGCGAAGCTGCCGTGATGGACCCACCGCTGTTGTTCGAATCGCGGCCTGGTGCGCTTCGGATGCGGCTGCCCCCACGGCGTGGACGCTAGGGACTGCAGACCCAATCGTGTCGATGCGCCCGAAGTACCCGGGTTCGAACATCGCCGTTTGCCTCAGGTGGCGGAATGAACGTCGAGAACCCTTGTCAGGCGGGGAAGACGTCGTTGTATTCCCTACAACGTCGGTGGAGGTTATGCGACTATGTTCGAACCCCTCCTGGGCCGCTGACCTGGGGTAATGCGACGAAGGTGTCAGCAGGCGCCGAATCCGGGCGCTTCGCGACCCACTGCAAGGTCGGGGTCGGAACTGATGGGACTACGTTCGAACCCCCTCCCGTCCCAAGCGCATCCGATGGCCTGACCAGCCCACTTATTTTGCTAGTACATACATCCTTGTATTCTCTCGCCTAGATGATAGGATAGTCATACTAGTAAAGGAGAGTCGGATGCAGCTCGCACCAATGACCGCGGTCGGACGTGTCGTCGGCGGCCGAACAGAGGTCGTGGACGACAATTGGGGCTCGGTGTGCGCGCACATCGAGCTGCATGACGAGGTTCTGGAGAAGACGGCCACACGAGGTCTCGAGGCGTTCTCCCACGTGGAGGTCGTGTTCATTTTCGACCGGGTCGGCGAGGACTCCATCTGTCGAGGTGACCGGCACCCCCGAGGGAGACAGGACTGGCCGAGCGTCGGCATCCTGGCCCAGCGGGCGAAGGACCGTCCCAACCGGATCGGAATCACAACATGCGAGTTGGTCGACGTTGGTCCGGGCTGGCTCGAAGTTCGGGGCCTGGACGCAGTGGTGGGAACTCCCGTACTGGACATCAAGCCATACATGCGAGAGTTCGGACCGCGGGGTCCGGTCGTCCAACCGCAGTGGGCCTCTGAACTGATGAAGGGCTACTGGTGAACGCCCCAGAGAGTGCCGGCAGTCCGCTGCGGTTCTGTGCAGTGGTCACCAACCAGCACGCTCTCGGGGGCGACCTGACCGCCCAGATCGACGGCGAACTGAGCATTGCCGACGCGGCACGTGATTTCGGATGGGACGGAGTGGCGGTTACCCAACACTTCCTCACTGGAGCGTGGCTGCACGGCATCGACCAGGTAGCCATGCTTGGGCGCCTCATCGACCGGACGGGTGACATGTCTCTGGTCGTTTCCATCAACTTGCTGGCCCTCCACAATCCGGTGGCCACCGCCGAGCAGTTCGCCTCCATCGACGTGCTGTCCGGCGGGCGGCTCGTCTTCGGCGCCGGCCTCGGCTATCGGGATGAGGAGTACCTGGCCTTCGGGATCGATCGGAAGCGCATGGTCGAGCGGTTCGAGGGAAACCTCGCGGCACTCAAGGAGCTATGGACGAGCAATGAGCCGGTGGTCGATCTCCCTTGGTGTCAGGTGAAGGGGACGCCGATTTCGACCCGGCCCCTCCAGGAGCCTCGGCCTCCCATCCTCATGGCTGCAAACGCTGACAAGGCCGTCGTCCGAGCGGCTCTGCAGTCGGATGGATGGATGATAAATCCTCACGCCACCTATTCGACGGTCGCTCGGCAGCTCGACCTCTTCGCAGCAGCCCGTCAAGAGGCTGGACTCCCTGCATCGTCTCGGACATCGGTGGCCCGGGAGATCTTCTGTG
This sequence comes from uncultured Acidimicrobiales bacterium, assembly GCA_963841925.1. GTDB lineage: Bacteria > Actinomycetota > Acidimicrobiia > Acidimicrobiales > RAAP-2 > Bog-756. Next base: position 5,107 of record CAWJER010000013.1, on the reverse strand, counting down.
CTCCGACCCGCCAACGAGCGCTCGAGATCGCGCGACCGTTCCTTGGCGCCAAATACGACGCGTACGCCGCCTGGGGTCAGGACAAGGCGCTTCCGGGCGACGAGAGCTTCGCCATTCCCTTCGAGCTTCTGGAAGTCGAGCGCTTCATCATCGGCACGCCCGACGACTGCATCGCCATGCTCATCCCCTGGATCGACGATCTCCACATGACGGACTTCGGATTCCGCACCAACTGGTTCGGCATGCCCCACGAGTACGCCGTCGAATCGATGCGGCTCCTGACCACCGAGGTCTTCCCCGCGCTACGAGAGGGCCGGTAAGGGCAGATGGGGAAGCGAACGGACACCCGTCAACGCATGATCGATGCCGCCAAGATCAGCTACCGACACCACGGGGTGACGGCGACCGGATTCACGGAAGTCCTGGAGCGGGCCGGGGCTACTCGAGGCACGATCTACCACCACTTCCCTGGGGGCAAGGAGGAACTAGCCGTCGCCGTGGTGACGAGCAGCGGTGACAACGTCGAACAGATGATCCGGACACTTGGAGATCGTTCCTCTTCGCCACTCGAGGCGGTCAATGCCTTCGTCGACGTGTGTGTCGCCGCACTGGAGGGAACAGGCGGTGCGTTCGGTTGTCCTATCGCTCCCGCCGTCCTCGAGTCCCCCGATTCGGATGCGGTGCTCAACGCGGCGGCGAAGGCATTCGATCAGTGGAAAGTTGCCATCGAGGAGCAGCTGAGCCGAGCGGGAGTCGGTGGTGAGCATGCTGTGCAGCTCGCGACACTTCTCATCGCGGCAGTCGAAGGCGGGTTCGTCTTGGCCAGGGCCACGCGGTCGGCAGGTCCGATGCGCGACGTCGGGTCAGCCATCGGTCGACTGCTGGACTTCGAGATCGAAGGTGCTCGTTGATCGGGCGCACCACTCGTCGTGGAGCCACCGGGCTTGGTGTGGAGCTCCCGGCGATGGCAGTCCGACTCCGCTCAACCTCATATCTGAAACCACCAAGGAGGCTCCCATGACCACCTGGGCCGTCGGTGACTACCCCCGCATGGCAGTGCGACTCGAGCCGGTGGCACATCGTGTCGTGGAGGCTGCAGGGATCGAGGCGTCCGATACCGTGCTCGATGTCGCCACCGGGACCGGCAACGCGGCACTTCTGGCCGCCGGTCGGGGGGCGCAGGTGGTGGGCATCGACTTCGAGCAGACTTTGCTGGACATCGCCTCCAAGCGGTGCTCGTCAGCGGGCTTGGTGATCCGTTGGGTGAATGCCGATGTCGGAACCCTGCCGGTTCCCGACCAGTCTGCATCTGCTGTCCTCTCCGTCTTCGGGGTCATGTACGCCGCCGACCACGAGGTCGCCATGAGGGAACTAGCCAGGACTGTCATTCCTTCGGGCCGCGTTGTCCTGGCATCATGGGTGCCTGGCAGCTTCATGCCGGCCATGGGTCCGGCCCTTTCGCCGTATCTGCCGCCACCCCCGGCCAGCTCCGGACCACCGAGCAGATGGGGAGACGCAGATTCCCTGGGGGATCTCGGTGCCCGCCACAGCCTGCGCTTGACGGATCATTCTGTCGAGCGGTTGAAGCTGGACTTCCCAACAGCGGAGGAGGCTGCGGAATTCATGGTCAAGGCTGCTGGCCACGTAATGGCCGAGAAGCCCCGGCTCGTCAGGGAGCAGCGGTGGGATGCTCTCCTCGCCGACGTCCACTCGCTGACCGAGACGATGGCGCTTCCAACAGAAGAGGGAATCGCCATTCCGTGTGACTACCTCATTGCGAGGCTTCGTCCGACCCGTCCTGGTGGAAACGAAATCTGAACTGTCCGACAGGGCGAATCAACTGGTGGGGGCGTTCTCCCTGGTCAGCAGGGGGTTCGAACATCGACTTTTGCCTCGATTGGCGAACGGATGGCAAAAATACCCACCTACCAGCGAAAACGTTGTGATTCCGACAACGGGTGGAGGCGATGGGACTATGAGGCCGCGCGGATAGGTGACCATCCACCGGCCGTTGCACGGTCCCAATTTGGCTGTCGGGTGCACCCCATCCAACGACCAAGTGGAGGTCCCCCACATCGTCCGCGCGCTCGAGCCCGACGTGTTCGATGCTGTCTGGGCTGCGGTGGAACCGCTACTGCCGGCAAGACCCAAGTCCCATCCCCTCGGCTGTCATCGGCGTCGAACGCCCGACAGGACCTGCTTCCGAGCCATGCTCATCCGGCTGGTGACCGGCTGCTCGTGGGTGGATGCCGAACAGCTCGTCGATGGCCAGGTTTCCGACACGACCTTACGGTCCCGGCGGGACGAGTGGCAGCAGGCCGGGGTCTTCGATCGCCTGGTGGACGAAGCCCTCGCCGCCTACGACAAGATCATCGGCCTGGACCTCGCCGACGTCGCCCTCGACGGCTCCCAGCACAAGGCACCGGGCGGGGGTGAGGGAACGGGCAAGAATCCGGTTGACCGGGGGAAACTGGGCTGGAAGTGGTCGATCCTGACCGACCGAACGGGCATTCCGATCGGCTGGGCGACCAACGGTGCCAACCGTCACGACAACGTCCTGTTCCCCCCGACCCTGCATGCGGCAGCGGAACGAGGCCTGCTCGTCGACATCGAAACACTCCACCTCGATCGTGGCTACGACAGCGCAGGAGTCAGGGCCACCTGTCGCCAGTACGGCCTCGATGACGTGATCTGCGCACGACAACGACGGGACAACAAGAGAGGGCAGCACAGGCCACCGGTCCATGCACTCATCGAGCCGCGCTGGCCGGTCGAGCGAACCAACTCATGGCTCTCGAACTTCGGCCAGTTGCGACGGAGCACCGACCGCTCGCCATCGCACCGACTCGCTCAGATGGCCCTCGCGGTCACGCTGCTGCTCACGGCGAAGCTCATCGACTGGCGGAACCGGTGGGGCAGCTGACGGTCGCCTATCCGCTCGTCCTCTATGTTCGAACCCCTTGTCGGGCGCGCAAGATCGGGTTAATTCCAGTAGGGGGTTAGCGGCGACGGAGCCAAGCCTTATCAAGGTCAGTTATTGCGGCCCACATAGGTGGCAGTCATGCGGTACGGCCCGGTAAACGCGATCGGCTTGAAGCTGGCACTTGGCAGGAGATTCCGATACGCGAGCGAACTCTGGAGCGGCTCGGGTCCAGCCAGCAGGCAGTTCACGTAGCCGGCGACCGGGCACGTAGGTGACACGATGGCCGTGAAGGTGTCGCTGCCGGCTGGGATCGAGATCTGTTCGTCACGCAGGCAGTCACCGGTGTGGCGCCCCTTCAGCGTGGTACACAGCGACCAGTAGCGCACCTGTGGGCGCTGGTCAGCCGTGCGGGCCAGATCGTTCGCTTTCGGATTGGAGTCGGTCTGGTAGGTGGGGGCCTTCGCGGTGACAACGAGGTTCCCTCGAGTCGTTGTGTAGGCGATGTGTTCGTAGATGTTGTCGGGATTGGCATAGGGGCCGGTGCCGTAAGAGACACCGCCGACCGGAGTAGGGCTTGTCACCGGAACGGGTACGGGCGCGGCCGGTGGGTAGGTCTGGGCCAGATCGGCAGGGATCGCACCGTGTTGGTCACGGTAGTTGGCGACCACCTGGCCGATGGCGGGATTCCCGGCGGCCTGGTCGAGGGAGATCTCCTTGCCCGATTGGTCTACGAATCCGACCGTGGGGAGCGGCACGCCGCCGGCGCCGGCCCCGTCGATGTCGACCGGCACATAGAGACGCATGACGAGGGTACCGCCATCCGTGGCGCCCATGGTCATACAGGTGCCGCTCACGTCGGCGCAGTTCTGGGCGATGGTGAGCGTGTATCGCCCGTCGGACTGGTCGATCTGCGTGTCGTGCAGGTGCTGGCGTTGATCGTTCTGCGGTACGGGATAGGCCGTGAACGACCAGTACCTCGCCGTGGGCACCTGGCCGCTGACCACGGTATGTGCACCGTTGGCGGTGCCGTAGCCATCGAACCAGTAGATGCTGTCCTCGTCGGGCAGGAAGACATTCAGTGCATTCGTACTGTCTTTGACCCAGGCCGTATTGGTGCCGACCGGAGTCGCCGTGGTGGTGGGCGAAGTGGTGGTTGTCGACGAGCAGGCGGCCAGGGTGAAAGCGGCGAGGAACATGGTCAACCACAACGAGGATGGGCTCTTGTGGGAAGTTTCAATGGGGAGCTTCGCACCACACCGGACCTTCCTCAGCAATGCTCGCCCTGCCGCACTGCCCCCGGGTTCGCGGGTAGCCCTGGGGTGCCGCTCGTATTCATTGACGAAGGAGGGGTGAGACGAGCGGATCACGCTCACTCACCTGGGGGACTTGACTCTGGCGTCGCCTGTGGGCGACGGAGCTGGCCGCGAACCATGCGCCACAGCAGAAAAGCGCCGGCGACAGCCAACAACCCGCCCGTGAAGTGCCCCAGCGCCACGAGTGCAACGCCGCCGACAACCATGGCGACACCGATGAGGTAGCGCTGCCATCGGGTTGCTCCAATGAAGGCTTGTCTGATCATGGGACCAGTGCCGTAGGGCATCGGGCTGCTCCTTAGCTGTTGACCCACCTTATCATCTAGTCCCCATAGTAGACTGTCAACCGATATGACTAATAGAGCTAGTCCGGCGCCGTCCGTTGGCCACGAGCCCTTGCTCGGACAGGTGACATTGCCCTGGCTGTTGCGTCGAACTAGCCAGCGCTACCGGATTGCTATCAGCGACTGTTTGTCGGAGCGTGGGCTCGACGAGTTGCCGCAGCCCGGCTACTGGGCGCTGATGATTCTGTCGAGGGGGGGTAGCGACGCCGGCCAACTGATCGCCGAGATGGGTGTCAGCAAACAGGCGGTGTCAAAACTCGTCGACGCCTTGGTGACGTTGGGTTTCGTGGATCGAACGCCCAACGCTGTCGATCGACGTAGGACCGACCTTCGGCTCTCGGCCAAAGGGCGGCAGGCCGCCATGATCATTGGAGAGGCGGTGCGGACCATGGACGAGACATTGGCAGGTGAGCTTGGCCCTAAGCGGCTTGACGGTCTCGTCCAGATGCTGACGCAACTGACTCAACGTGCGGATTGAAACTCGCCACGAGTGAGGAGGCTGCGGCATTCGCTAGCGGCGGCTCCCT
>CAWJER010000012.1:0-192205 GCA_963841925.1 uncultured Acidimicrobiales bacterium | reverse complement strand
GTGTTGGAAACCGGCTATCGAAATGAGTCGTTTATCCGTCGTGTCGGTTGCGGACAAGTGGTCAACGCCGATGATGAATGTTCCAAAGCAATGCCCAGATGCCGTTCAACAATAAATTGTCACGCGCCATGAATATACTCAAACACATGGAGGACTAGATAGTAGTTTCCACTTCTCATCAATACATTCCACGAGACCACAGCGGCTCCCGCTTTGTTTATGGATTTAACAGGCAAATCAACCACAACATATTCAACATAGCTAATAATAATTTTTCACCTTCAAGCACAATGGCGACAATATATTTTTTGGCCGCGTCGGCATTTGATGTGTAATGACTCATGACAACACGACGACGCAACCCAGCCATGTGGATTTGTTATGCAACAGGGCGGCGGAGCGCGGAGTCGCGTGAAATTCTTCCACCAAACCCCCGACAATCATCGCTTGAGTCGTCGAGTCGTGCAGTCCGCGCCGCAGCACGAGCAGTCGCCGCCGCCGAAACCGGTCGTCCATGGCGACAATGCTCCTCCTCAACTTGCATCCGACCGCCATCTGCACACATCACAACGGCCCTGTCATCGTCGCGTTCACATGTCAAACAGCAATTGAGACATCAGATTCGCGGCGAGATCGAGTCGTCTGCCTCCCGCGCCATCACGACACAATCCGAATGCCTTTTTTTTCGGCAGCGTCGTCCTACGCAACATCATACGAACGATCCACCATCACAGCGCGCCATATTCACAACAAACATCTTGCTCAAAATCTGGATGTGAAGTACTCAATCAGTGTTAGTTTTTCAATGTTTATACAGATCATTTCATCAATTTGCATTCTGAACATGACTACATAGATGACCACATAATAGTCTTTCCGGAAGTAGCGCGTCCAAAATTTTCCTCCATTGCACACGCCAGTGTGCGGTGAAGTAATCATGATATCTATCACGACGACTCCTTCATGCCCACTTAATCAATAATTCATAATTTAGAGCGCCTGCATGCCGCAGCCGATTTCATTCCGTCGATGAAAAATCAATATTCAAATCCACCGCCGTCAATGACCCAATTGGCATGCCATGCAAACATGATTTTTCCAGATTCAATCTGCAATGAAGCCACAGCAATGCAAGCGGAATGTTCAAATTGATAACTAACAAACAGAATTTTGAATGAACTTTATTGCACTTTTTCATCACAAACAATCTAATACACAAGCCGCATCTGATTCAAGTTTTTTCGGCAACGCGCATATCATCATATTCGACATATCACCTCGAGCATTTTCAGCAACACCGACATCTGATCGTCTCATCTCACCATCAACGGTGATGTTGAAAGCACTCCCCTCCATCACATGAACAATATACCGAAATGTGCCCTTGACCGATGCACACATGATCACAAACCGACGTGGTGGCTTCCACCATCTTGAGTGCGATAATTTCAAGCTCACAATTGAGAATCGTCGTCGACGCCATCTAGAGCATTAAATCCTCCAATCAATTTGAGTACATCATAATAATCACCTCGCCAGTCTCGTTAATTGAAATCATCACAAGCAACAGCTCACTGCAACCACCAGCAGTCACTATATATGTTCAATTCTTTATCCCACAGAAAGGTATCCCTATCCAATCACCCAAGGCAAACTTCGGACACTGCTCCCACAACCATCCAATTGCTCCGACAAAGCCCGCCATCAACAGACTACGATCACCCACCTGTCATGCATAGCCATCCACTATTCACAATGATGCACAATACAACAATTTAGTCCAATGTTTTTAGGGGGAAGACTGGCGCTGCGCAGCTTTTATTTTGCGTGTACACTCCGGCGGCAAGTGCAGGCGGATCGGAAACGATAAGTGCGAGGTCTTTCTTTGATTTTTTTAATCCGCAATAGATTCCCGCCGCGGCGAATCCCTTTGGAACGTGGAATGTTGGTTCGTTCATATAATAAGTACGTGTCTGAAAATTATCGCAGTCCCGCCGTTTCAGGCAGGACCGAGCATGAGGTTCATGTTTTGAATCGCCTGTCCCGCGGCACCTTTCACCAAATTGTCGATTGTCGAGAGGATGACGAATGTGCGGGCGTGGGCATCGAATGCGACGTGGATGTCGCAGAAGTTCGTATATGCCGAATCCCGGATACGCGGGGGATTCGGCAGCAGCCGAACAAAAGGTGCGCCGACATAAAACCGGGCGTATGATCCCCGGACGGCCGCTAATGTATAATTATTCAATTCGGGCAGCGCGATGGTCGTATGGATGCCGCGCGTAATCGGCAGCAGATGCGGAATGAATGTTGCAGTGACGGGCGAACCGGCGAGCCTGGTGAGCGCCTGTTCGATCTCCGGCGTATGCTGGTGTACCCCGACTTTGTAGGCGGAAACGGATTCGTTCGCTTCGGGAAAATGGGTCGATGGGGTCGGGGTTTTCCCGGCGCCGGAAACTCCCGATAACGAAACGATTGCGACGTCACGAGGCAACAGGCGTTCCGCCGCAAGCGGTGCGAGTGCAAGTATCGCGGCGGTGGGATAACAGCCCGGATTGGCGACGAACGAGGCGATCCGGATTGTGTGCCGCGTTGAGTTCCCGGCAACCCGTAGATTGCGTTCGCAAGCAATTCCGGCGCGGTGTGATCCGCATGATAGTATTCGCGGAACAGCCCGGAGTCGCGCAGCCGGAAGTCGCCGCCGAGATCGATAATTTTTTTTTTGCCGGCAAATTGCGGCACGATTTTTTGGGATTCGCCGTGCGGCAAGGCGATAAACAGATCGTCGCTGTCGTCCTGCGCCACCGTGTTTCGACGGTTCGTACGCCAAATCAGTCAGTTTTGTAAGCGCGGGGCGCTCGTCGGCGATATTCTTCCCCGCCGCGGTCCGCGCATACACATGGCGCAATTCGACGAGCAGTTACAGCAGAAGCATCACCAGCAAGTCTCCACCGGTGTATCCGGACGCGCCGGCAATGGATAGAGTCGTACTTCATATTGTATATTTATACATTTGAATGTACAAATATACAACGTTCTCCGTTTCCGCGCAAGTCCCCGCGCGTTACCAGGTTCTATTATCTATCGTGCGGTATACCCGCCGTCGATCACCAATTCCGAACCCGTGACGAACTTCGATTCGTCGGAGGCAAGGTATAACACGCCGTACGCGATATCGTCCGGCTCCCCGACGTGTCCCATCGCTTCCGCAAGGCTGCGCTTCGGCGCGAGAAGTACTTGCCCGTTGGTTATCTCCACATGCTCCAGCATCGCCACAGCATCTGCGCCCTGCGGGAACAGGAGCGCCAGTCATGATCTCCAGGCCGACCCGGCGGCAGCTCCGCGGCTGGCGCTTCGCCTGCGCGCGTGTGCACCGCAAAGGGAGCGGCACATGCGCGGAGCCTCTACTGCGCGGCAGGCAAAGCCATCGCGGGTCGAGCGGGCAAAGGGCGGCTGATCGCGATCGGCGCCAAGGGGCCTCGCAAGCACCCGGCCTGGCGCTCGCCCAAGCTCCACCCGTTCCACCGAGGGCCGCAACCGGCCAAGCTGCCCGGCGTAGGCGGCCACCTGCGCCGCGCTTCCTCGTAGCTGGGCAGACTTGAACTCATCATTGGATTGTAGAGGTTTGCAGTGGTCCCGAAGCATTTCAAGAGCGGAAGCATGACGGGAGCAGCTCACCGAAGCTCCGCAAAACGCGAAGGGCGCGTCCGGCAACCGGACACGCCCTTCAGGAGAGAACCAGGTAGTTCAGCTTGCTACTTCTTGGGGGCCCTGTAGTTGGAGTTGATCTTCTCTCCCGCCTGATCCAGAATCCCCTTACCTCTGCGGCGTAGGGACCTGTCGGAGCCAGCGCCAGGTACCGCTGGTAGGCCTCCGTGCAGTCGGGAGGAAGCACGATCCGGTTGGTCTTCGGATCGACCGTGGCCTTCTGAATCAGCCCCTGACCCTTGATGTAGTAGAGAATCGGCCTGGTTCGGATCGATCGCAAGCGCCTCGTCCGCGGCTGCCACCTGGGCATCGGCATTTCCGTTCCTGGAAGAAAATGACCGCTTCATTCCGCAGGTGGAAGGCAGCCCTTGTAGGATCGGCCTTGGCCGCGGCATCAAATGCGGCATTGGCTTCGGTAACCTTGCCCTGCCGCGCGTAAACTCGCCCAGGCCGGCATCGGCCACGCCGATAACCTCCGGCTTCGGCTTCTTTGGGTTGGTCTCCAGAGCAAGGGCCTTTCTGTAGTTGGTTCCGCATCGTCATACTTTTTCAGACCCAATTCCGCGCGCGCCAGGTTCGTCCACAGAATGGACTGGTCGGGCATGATCCCGGTGTCCTTGGTCATCATGGTTTCGATCTCGGTGTATTTTGCAGTCCTGATATCCGTCGCCTTGGCTTCCACGGCGTCGCGGGTAGCGGCCGCCCCCAGATCCTGAGCGGCCTGGTTGCGTGCGCTCTCAGCGTCCTTGATGTCCTGGTTCACAACCTTCAGATCGGCGTTGAGAGTGTTGATAACCTGGTTCGCCTTGATCGCTTCCGCGTTCTGTTTCTTGAGCTCTTCCAGGGCCTTCTTCTGGTCCGCCGGCATCTTGTCGACGTATTCCTGACGCGACATGTCAATGTCCTGCGCCACATCCTGGCCTTCGACGATCTTTACGCCCCGGTACATGTCCACCATCTTGCCGGCGGTGTATCGGCCGCGCGGTAAATGGCCGAATAGGTGCCCGGAGGGGCCTCGCCGGCATAGTTGCCATCCGCGCCCACCGGAAATGTGTACTTCAAGGTAGCGCCACCGTCGGTCGACAGGCTCACCGTGCCGTCGCCCTGGGGCTGCGCCGGTCGGATTGATCACGCGGCCGTGAATCTTACCTGTGGGTCCAGCGGCGTTTGTGCAAATGCGGGCAATAGGGCAAAGGCCAGCAGGCCCAGCCAAAGTGAAAAGCTGCGTTTCATTTTCTTCTCCTTGGGAGCAGCGCGAACCATAGTGGCAGCGCGCTCAAAAAATCGTGTCTTCTCAATACCAGCCGGGAAGGCCATCGCTTCCTCTCCGGCAAGCCGCCTTTGTGAACCATCCTTCCCGGCATCCATCCTGCGCGAAATCCGCAAAACCCCAGTTCTCGGTTCACCCTGCGGCAGGACCGTTACCGCGCTCGAATGCCCGTCGCGCAGATTGCGTTTCCTGGCAAAACCAAAGTTAAATCCAATTGCGCACCCGGCACAAGGGGGCATTGCTGGAATCTGGACCGACCGCAGCATCTGCAGCTGCGCATACCCTATCATGTGGACGCTGAGCCGGCGCCGGGTTGCATCTCCGCAGCCGTGGATCTCCCGCTGAGTCCTGCCCGGAATAAATTCTTCTTCCATGGTAGTGCGTCCATGGCCGTCTGGTGTGGCCCGTATCACACTCTAAAATAAAGAGCATGGCAACCACGATTCGGACGGCGACCGCGGCGGATGTTCCGCAGATTCTCGCCTTCATTCGCGCCCTGGCCGCCTCGAGCGCGCACCGGACGCCGTGACCGCGACCGAGGAAGGCCTGCTGCGCGACGGATTTGGGCCTAACCCCATCTATTTCTGCCTGATCGCCGACCACGACGGCCAGCCGGCCGGCTTTGCGCTCTATTTCTTCAACTACTCCACCTGGATGGGGCGCCGGGATCTATCTCGAGGACCTGTTCGTCCATCCGGAGTTTCGCGGCCTGGGCATCGGCAAGGCGCTGCTGCAGCAGGTGGCCGCCATCGCCGTCCAGAAGGGCTGCCAGCGCCTGCAATGGGAGGTCCTGGACTGGAATACCCCGGCCATCGACTTCTATAAGGCCATGGGCGCCGAATTCCTGGACGAATGGCGCAATGTGCGCGTCGAGCGGCGAGGCGCTCACCGCCTGGCCGGCTGGCGACGGTACCGCTGCATGGCACAGCGGCAGCCCGAGCACGCCGCGTCCGGAGCCATCCGGCATCCGACAGTGAAGATTCGCGTGATCGGCGGCGGACTGGCCGGCCCCGAGGCCGCGCTTACCGCTGCGCGGCTCGGCTGCGCAGTGGATCTTTACGAGATGCGCGCCGTGGTCGACGGGAAGCCGCGCCTGACCCCCGCCCACCAGACCACCGATTTTGGCGAACTGGTCTGCTCCAACTCGCTCAAGAGCGAATCGCCGAACACTGCGCCCTGGCTGCTCAAGCAGGAGATGCGCCGCGCCGGTTCGCGCTTTTGCGCATTGCAGATCAGACCGCCGTCCCCGCCGGCCACGCGCTGGCCGTGGATCGCGTCGAGTTTTCCCGGCTCATCTCCGAGGCCATCGCCGCCGAACCGTCCATTCGCGTCTTCCGCGAAGAAGTCACGAGTCTCGGCGATTCCTCAACCAAAATCAAGACGGCGCGAAGCTGCACCATTCTCGCTACCGGCCCTCTCACCTCCGATGCGCTGAGCCGCGAGATCGAGCGCCTCACCGGCTCCGGCCACCTGGCTTTCTACGATTCCATCTCGCCCATCGTCGATGCCGAATCCATCGACATGAATCGCGTCTACATGGCCGCCCGCTGGGACAAGGGCACCGCCGACTACATCAACTGCCCCATGGACCGCGAGGAGTTCGACCGCTTTCTGGATGCGCTGCTGGCCGCCGAGGCCGCCGAAGCCAAAGAGTGGGAGAAGCTCGACTACTTCGAAGGCTGTCTGCCCATCGAGGTGCTGGCCCGGCGCGGCCGCGACACTCTGCGCTTTGGCCCCATGAAGCCGGTAGGCCTGCGCGACCCGCGCACCGGCAAGACCCCCTGGGCCGTCGTGCAACTGCGCAAGGAGAATCTGCGCGCCGACAGCTACAACCTCGTCGGTTTCCAGAACCATTTGAAGTTTGGCGAACAGGCCCGCGTCCTGCGCCTGATTCCCGGCCTTGAGAACGCGCGCTTCCTCCGCTACGGCCAGATTCATCGCAATACGTACATCTGCGCGCCGCTCCTGCTCGACGAAAACCTGCGCCTCAAAAAGAGCCCGCGCGATTCTTTTCGCCGGACAGCTTTCCGGCGTCGAAGGCTACACGGAATCCATCGCCACCGGCATGCTGGCCGGCATCTACGCGGCTGCGCTGGTCCGCGGAGAAGAGCCCACGCCCGTTCCCCGCGCCTCCGCCCTCGGCTCGCTGGTCCACTACATCACCCACGCCGACCCTAAGGACTTTCAACCCGCCAACATCACCTTCGACCTGCTGGAGCCGCTCGAAGAAGAGATGCGCAAGAAGGTCCGCGACAAGAAGGAGCGCCATCGCATCGTGTGCGAGCGCTCGCTGGCCGCCTTCGACGCCTGGTGGGCCGCGATCTCCGCATCCCGACTGCGGAACTTCGCCCGTAGAATCTTGCGTAATTCCGTGGTACGCTGTGTCCTGCCCCGGAAAGGTCACCTATGCGCGCCATCTCCGCCGCCGATTCCGTTTCGCTCGCCGTTCAACGCACCAGGGAGTTCCTCTTCAGGCCGTTCACCTGGGGAACCTATCTGAAGCTCGGCCTGGTCGCCATCGTCACCGAAGGGCTGGGCAGCAACTTCAAGTCCTCGTCGCACAACGTCCATTCGACGTCGCACATCGGTGACCGCCACAGATGGTCCGTGCTCCATCTCGCCGATTCAGCGCCCACTTCACTTGCACCCGTTCAGATCGCAGCGATCGTGGCGGCCGTTCTGCTCGGCCTCATTCTGGCGGGTGTTATCTTCTACCTGGTCACCCGCCTGCGGTTCGCCTATTTTCATTGCCTTATCCACAACTCAACCGAGATTCGCCCCGGCTGGTCGATCTATCAATCCCAGGCGGCGCGTTTCTTCTGGCTCAACCTTGCCGTGGGATTCTGCTTCTTGCTGCTGGTAGGACTATTGGCCATTCCATTCGGAGCGGGATTTTGGCGCTTGTTTCAAGAATCTCAACGCGGGAGCCATCTCGACATTGGACTGTTGCTGTCTCTCGTTCTTCCCCTGATTCCGATCCTCCTTTTGCTGGCCCTCTCCGCGATGCTGGCCGACCTGATTTTGCGTGATTGCATGCTGCCGCACATCGCGCTCGATGACGCGACCGCGGGTGAAGCCTGGAGCGAAGTGTGGACGCGCATCAAGGCCGAGAAGAGAGAGTTTTTTGTATACGCTCTGCTGCGGGTGGCGCTGCCGATTGTCGCTACCATCGCCTTGTTCATCTTGTTCATGATCCCAGGACTCATCCTGGCCGGTTCGCTTGCAGCGGTCGAGTTTGGGATTCACTCAACATTCGCGGATTCGACAGGCGCATCCTGGCTTGTCGGCGTGCTTCTCCAGGTTTTCTTCGGCGTGCTTGCATTCGGCTTCGCCTTGCTGGCCGGCATCTGTCTCGGTGGACCGCTGAGTACTGGGATTCGAGAGTACGCGCTCATCTTCTACGGCGGCCGCTACAAGCAATTGGGAGATACACTTTATCCCGCCTCGACCGACGCCGTCTGAGACCAGCACACTCGAAAGTGCGGGCAAATGGCTTCTCATCGCCGCAATGTAATCGTGTCCATTTTGTTTACCGTCTTCGGCGGTCCGGGAATACTGTTCGTCTATCTGCCCATGAGGATCACGCACTTTCACATTCCCGCCGGCGAGCCGTTGGTGCTGAGAATCGTTGCCGTCGTGCTCATCCTTGCCGGTCTGGTGCCGCTGCTCGAATCCATCCGCCGCTTCATCTTTACGGGCAGAGGTACGCTTGTGCCGGTCGCTCCTCCTGAGCGCCTGGTCGTGAGCGGGCTTTACCGCTATGTCCGAAATCCCATGTATGTCGGCGTCACGCTTGCGCTCATCGGCGAAGCGATTCTCTTCTGGAACCGCGGACTCACGATCGAAGCAATGCTGGTCTGCATCGGCTTTGATCTCTTCGTCCATTTCTACGAGGAACCTTCACTCATTCGCCGCTATCCTGAAGAGTACCCGCAGTACAAGCGCAATGTGCCCCGTTGGCTTCCCCGCCTCACGCCCTGGAACGCCAACCAACCCAGATTTGCGGGAACCTTTCCCCCACCCTCAGTGTCCAAGTAAACAGGGAACCAGCCGCCAGTTGCGGCTAGCGGGGCGTGTACCCTTGAAGACAGAGCTTCCTCAAGTCGAAGTGTCCTGAACACGGAGCACATTCATGCGTTGGATTCAAGTTTTGGTTTGCTCGGCCCTATTGGCCGGGAACGCAGCCTATGCCGCCGCGCAGGTCCTGCCGGCAAAAACCGCTGCGTCCGGAAATGTAGCCGGCAAGCCCGCTGCCAAGGAAGCTGTCACATCTGTCGTGCTTCCGCCATCTCCCAGGGCGCTTCTGCCCGAAGCGCTGGACGGGTGGGTTGAGACAGCGCCGCCCAAATCTCTCTCCGATGCCGCACAGGCCGATCCGTCCAACGCCGTCGCTCTCAAAGAGTACGACTACGCGGGCGGCGCCTCTGTCACCTACAAGCGCGAAGACGAAACGCTCACCGTCCGCGCGCTGCGATTCCAGGATGCCAGCGGTGCCTACGGCGCTTACTCCTTCTACCGCAAGAATGGGTGGTCCAAGGAAGACATCGGCGCTGGCGCAACCTCCGACCACAACCGCGTTCTCTTCTGGAAAGGCGATACCGTTGTCGATGCAACCTTCTCGCACATCGGCCCCATGTCCGCCGGAGAAATGCGCGAGCTGGCCGGCCATCTGCCCAGCCCGCCGGGAACCAGAGCTCTGATGCCGCCCATCCTGGCGAACTTGCCCCAAGGTTCGCTCGATGGACAAACCACTCACTACGCCATCGGTCCCATGGGCTACGCAGGCGGAGGTGGTGTGTTGCCGCCGGATCTCGTCGGCTTCGACCGCGGCGCCGAGACAGTCACGGCAAACTACTCGCTCACATCCGGCCCTGCAACACTCACCATCATCGACTATCCAACGCCACAGATGGCTGAAGCGCAGGAACCCAGGATTCGCGATTACATCAAAGCCGGGAGTAAGGCCCAGCCGCCATGGACCAAGCTGCTACAAGACTCCGACCTGGCTTCGCTCGAAGTCCGGCGCAGCGGGCCGCTGGTGGCCATCGTCAGCGGCGACGCCATTCCAGACGAGAGCCACAAGCTCCTCGAGATGGTCCATTTCGAGGCCAACCTTACCTCGATTCCCCAGCCAACCGAATCGGAGGTAACAAAAACCGCAAAGGTCTTGATGAGCATTGCCGCCATTGTGATCGTTGGCGCCAGCGCGGCCCTTCTGCTCGGATTTTTCCTCGGCGGTGGCCGGGCCCTCTTCCGCATCATGCGAGGAAAACCAGCCTCATCGGTTTTCGACGAGGAGTTTATCCGCATCGATTTGCGGGATGAATGGGTCGAAAGGCTTGAACCGATCAAAGGTCCGCATCCAGAGGGTTAATGGCCGGGTTTGCCTGTGGAAATCAGGGCATAAATAGGAAGAAACACCCCTAAATGACGGCAAAACCCGCAAAATCAAAGGCGAACATACATCGAAAAACGCCCCCGCTCTCGCACCGCCACGCCTCCTATAACTATATGAAATTAAATAAGTTATTTCGACCAAGATTTGTCCTTGACACCGCTTTCCCCCGCTCCTACTATGCAGCCAGAAAGTTCTGATGGTTTTGCCTCCGTTGGAACTATTCTCCCTGAGGGAAGAGCTGCCCTGTTGCCGGGCGGCTCTTTCCGTTTTTGGGGGTCAGGATTTGGACTTTTCCGGGCCGTCCTCCAGGTCTGCTGGCGATTCTTTCCACTGCTTCCCGCAGGACTCGCAAATCCAGGAATTGACGGGGTCCACGTCTTCAAGGGCCGGGTCGCCCGCGCCACAGTTCGGACAGACCGGCAGATCGAACTCCGGCAACTGCATCTGAAATTGCTCGGCTATCTCTCTTGGGACTGGCTTCACAGCGATCTCACGAGCCTCATCAAGCCTGTCTGCCGGCACCAGAATGCGGGGAGCGCTCTGGTCTAACTGAGAATAGGGAGAATACGAACCTCCAGGTCCCTCAACCCAATTCTCAATTCCTGCCTGTCTCAACATCTCGCGGATTTGCCATGCTTTTTCCTGGCCGTCGCACACGCACAGCAGTGTCTTCCACGTGTACTCTTGCGGTGCTGCGCGATCCCCGCCGTCATCTCCTGTCTCCAAGCCATCGGGAACAAGCACAGACGCTCCTGGATCGGCGTCAAGCGCAATGGCCGCTCGATCGATCAACGGATCGATTGGTCTTCCTGGCGTCTGCTTCGCCCGTGGCTCATTCAAACCGCGCTTCCTCATTTCGTTCCCGAGTACCTGGCGCGCCTGATCGGTCAGATTAGCTGAATCGGCGGACAACTCGAGCAGCTCATCGTCGTACATTTCGCCGTAAGTCTCAGTGAGCCTCTGCCATTCCACGAGCGGATCGTTCTGCATGGAGAGAAGTATAACTGCACTTCAATGTAACGTCCCGGTGACGTCTTGTGCCTTGAATCGCTCACTATCTAATTGAATGACCGCCAGCCTATGTCGGAAAGCATGGCCCGCAAAACCACCAGGGCCGTCACCGTCACCGCGGCCAGAAGACAAGTCCAGAATCCTATGCGGTTGAAGGGAACCAGCAGCGCGGTCTCTTTACCGTAGAGCGTAACGCCCACCTTGTCGGGCAGCAGTGTGTTCACCGCCGCCGCCAGCAGAAACCCGCCGGTCCATACGATCGCGATCCTGAATGCAAGCTGTACAGTCTGTGCCAGAATGGTCATGGTTCACCTCGCCTGAAATATAAGACCAGCATTCGGGTGCCGACGGACGCGTAACCCGCAGAGCCTAACTTTACCTTCCACCGGCGCAACGATACAATCGAAACAGCAGGCCGAAGTAGCTCAGTTGGTAGAGCAGCTGATTCGTAATCAGCAGGTCGTCGGTTCGAGTCCGACTTTCGGCTCCACTTTCATCCCCACTCGAAAGACAACCCAATCACAAAGACGGACTCCGCCGCGCAATGGCTCATTGCGAACCGAGGCCATTCGCGTCGCGGGTCTCGCGAAAGGCTCTATTGGGCACTTGAATGCCTGGAAACTCGGCGCAGGAGGGCGATATTCGCCTCGAGCTGCGCGGATCATCTCTCGATTACAAGTGCAAGACCGGCTCTCAAAGCTGCACTAGGGCCACTGCATTAACTTCTCCAACTGCTCCAGAAGAGCCTCGCCGAGCTTGTGCAGTTCGCCCATGCGGCCGATTCCCTCCGAGCTCCTGCCCTGGGCCTGCGACGCGACGATGGCCGCGGCCAGCGCATGGAACTGCCGATGAATGGTATCGATGGAACGATAAGCCAAGTGCTGGCCGCGGCCTGCCTGCCCCTCGGCGTCGAGCCACGCGCCGAACCGGCACTGCCGCTGATCGAGCGCCGGGGGTGCATGGCGCTTGCCCTGGAGGAAGGAATCAAAGGCGGCAATCCATGCCCGGTGCTCCACAAAGGCGTACAGCAGTGCTCGGTTGCCTGAATGGACGGGCGGCACCTCGGCCCAGCGCATATCGGGCCGCCACGCAGCCAACCAGCCGGGCAAGTCGCGTGCTGGCATGGGCCGGGCAATTCCGTAGCCCTGTGCGAGTTCACAGCCCAAACGGAGCAGCATCAGTCCGTGCTCGACCGTTTCTACCCCTTCGGCGATCACTTGACGATGAAAGGCCGACCCCAGCCCAAGAATGCCCTCAAGGATATTCAGATTCTCAGGGTCTTCCAGCATGTCGCTCACAAAGCTTTGATCGATCTTCAAAATGCTGGCGGGCAGCCGCTTCAGATAGGTCAGCGAGGAGTAGCCGGTTCCAAAATCATCCAGGGCAAACGACACGCCGATGCTATGGCAGGCAGTCAGAACCTGCGAAGTCTTGACAACGTCCTGCAGGGCACTGGTCTCCAGCACCTCCAGTTCGAGGCTGGACGCTTTAACACTTGGGTGGGCCGAGAGAAGCGCACTCAGTCGATCGACAAAATCCGGCTGCTGCAGTTGCTGGGCGCCCACATTTACGCTGACTGGCATTTCAAGCCCTGCCGCACTCCAGCATTCAATCTGAGAAAGAGCAGTGTCGATGACCCACTCGCCCAACTCGACTGCCAGCGGATGCTCTTCAATCACTGGTAGAAATAAACCCGGCGGCAGCAATCCCCGTTCGGGATGTTGCCAACGGATCAGAGCCTCGGCTCCGACCACCTTCCCGGTACGCATGTTCACCTTGGGCTGGTAATAAAGTACAAATTCGTGCGCCGTCATCGCCTGGCGAATCCGCTCAAGGTTCTCGTGCCGGCCGCGGACAATCTGATCGTGTTCGGGATCGAAGATGTGGTAGCGATGGCCGCCTGCCAGCTTAGCCTGATACATGGCCTGATCGGCCTGGCGGAGCAGCAAATCGGCATCGACATCATCCTTCTGCCGATAAAAAGCCACTCCCACGCTGGCTGTCACGTTCAGCGAAAGGTCGCCAACCTGCACAAGTTCTGAAGCGGCCTCCAGAAGTCGATTGAGCACCGGCACGCTTGCTCCAACATCTTCCAGATCGAGCATTACGGCGACAAATTCGTCACCGCCCAGCCGCGCAAGCGTGTCGCCCTTGCGCAAAGCGCACTTCATGTTAAACGCCAGCGAAGTCAGCAGGCGGTCGCCGGCGTCATGACCATACAGGTCGTTGATGCCCTTGAAACCGTCCAGGTCAAGATATGCGACCGCAATCAGCCGATCTTCCCGGATTGGCACAGTCATGGCCTGTCGCAACCGGTCAGCAAGCAGGGTTCGGTTGGGCAGGCTCGTCAGCACATCGAAGTTGGCCACGTGTTCAAGTTCCCGCTCGTGCTCCTTGATTTGGGTCACGTCGGAGAATATTGCTACGTAGTGCAGCAGGTTTCCGCTTGGATCGCGAACTGCGTTAATCGTCAATGTCTCCGCGAACACCTCGCCTCTCTTGTTTCGATTCCAGATCTCTCCAGACCATTGGCCCTCTTCAAGAAGGCTTCGCCACATGTTGGCGTAAAACTCCTCGCTCTGCACGCCCGATTTGAGCAGGCGCGAATTCTTGCCGATTGCCTCCTCGCGTGAGTAGCCAGTGATTCGGGTGAACATGTCGTTTACTTCGAGGATGGTCCCGGCGGAGTCGGTGATGGTTATGCCTTCGCGAGCGTTCGCAAACACGCTGGCCGCCAACCGCACGCGTTCCTCATTCTCCCTTTGGTGAGTAATGTCATCTGAGAAAATGATGATGCCGCCTATGGCGCCATCGCCCGTCCGCCAGGGAATTACCTCCCGCCTGATCCATGCCAGCCTGCCATCTCCGAGCAGCTTGCTTCGCTCGTCTAACGGAAGAGCCTCTCCCGCAAGTGCCCGGCGGTGTTCCTCTTTCCAACTTTCCGGCAGCTCTGGAAACACCTCGTATTCCGAGTGCCCTATCACCTCCCGGTTCAGGAGCGCATGCATCTCCATCCAGCGCCGGCTTGCCGCCAGATAGCGCATTTCGCGGTCGAACATGGCCAGGCCCGCCGGCGCATGTTCAATAAATAGTTGCAGCAGCTCCTTGCTCTCGCGAATCGCCACTTCCGCCTGCCTGCGTTCGGTAATGTCCTGAACCGCTCCACGGAAAATAGTCAGCTTCCCAAATGCATCGAACTCCAGCCTGCCTTGCGACTGCATCCAGCGAAGCGCCTGGTCCGTGGGCCGTATGATCCGAAATTCCTGGGTGAACGGGGCGCCTCGACCGGAAGCCTGATTCGCCAGATTTTCAGCGATCCTCGGGCGGTCATCGGGATGAATCAGGGCCAACCAGCCTGCGAAACTGGAGTCATAGTCCTTGCCGATTCCAAGGAGCTCGAGCAAGACTTCCGACCGCTTCGCGGCACCTGTCGCGAAGTCTGCCACAAAGCTGCCAATTCCGGCGATCTTCTGTGCCTCTCTTAACAATTCCTCGCTCTCGCGCAGAGCCAGCTCAATCTGCTTGCGCTCCGTAATGTCCTTGATGGTGCCGAGCATCTTCGCGGGCTGTCCTTCGGCGTTGAAGTCAAGCCGCCCCAGGCCGTGTACCCACCGTACCTCCCCATCGGACTGGCGAACGATGCGGTACTCCCGGTCAAATGGCATGCGCCGGCCAATGACTTCATCCACAAAATAGCCAACCATGCCCGCTCGGTCATCGGGATGGACCAGTGCGCCCCATCCCTCAACCGTGCGCTCATACTCCTTGCCGATCCCGAACAACGTGTCCATAACCTCCGAACTTGTCCACGTCCCTGCAAGAATGTCCGTGACATAGCTGCCCAGGCCGGCGATCCTCTGTGCCTCGCGCAGCAGTTCCTCGCTCTCGCGAAGCGCCTGTTCAGCCCGCCTGCGTTCGGTGATGTCGTGGACGTTACCGTGCATCTTCATTGGCCGCCCTTGGGCATCAAATTCCAGCCTGCCCAGGTCGTGCACCCAGCGGACCGCCCCGTCTGAATGTCGAACGATGCGATATTCCTTGTTGAAAGCCATCTTCTGGCCAAGGATCTCGTTCTCCATATAGGCAACCATCATGGCGCGATCGTCTGGATGAAGCATGCCGGCCCATCCCTCAAGAGTGCGCGGATATTCCTGGTCGATTCCGAACAATTCGTCGAAAACGTCCGAACTCGTCCAATCTCCGCTCGCGAGGTCTCCTGTATAGGTGCCCAGCCCGGCGATTCTTTGGGACTCTTTCAGAGACTCCTCGCTCTCGCGCAGCGCCTGCTCAGCCTTCATGTGCTCCGTCAGGTCACGCGAGACGCCGAACAGTCCGACGATCTCCCCATCCTCATCCCTTATCGGATATTTATGATTGTCCAGCCAGGCTAGAGTCCCGTCCGGTTTGAGTGACTCATGCAGTTCACTTGCAACTGGAGTGCCCCCGAAGACCTGTTTTTCAAGGCGGTAAAAAATATCTGCGTACTTCTCCGGGAACAAGTCATAGTCGGTCTGCCCAAGCACATTCAGGCTTTCTCGATCAGGGCCAAAGGGCACGCCAAAATTCCGGCTCGCGCCGGTAAATACATGGTTCCGATCCTTGAAGAAGATGAAGTCGTCGGTGTTTTCCATCAGCGCCCTGGAGTGAGCCGTCAGCGGTTCGGTGTCCGGGCCCTTCCAAAGACTCTTTGCATCCTGCAACAGAAGATCGAGGAGCGCTTCCTCTCCAATCATCGCTGGTTTCCTGGTGTACTCCCCTCTGACACAGCGTATCCGTCCATCGGCGTGACGAAGGCGGATGTTGAAGGTTCCGGATTTTTCGTCAAGGCTGGGGGAAGACAGCATGCTGGCAATGTCGGCATCCTCTGCGTGGACACGGTCCCACAGAGTCACTCTGGACGTGAGGAAATCCTCAGCACAATAACCAAGTAACGACTCGATGCCATCGCCGACCGAAAGCACCGTCAAGTGCTCATCGAGCGCGAATCGGATTTTCGATTGCACAGGGGCCCGAGCATACTTCGTCCAACTTCTTTGTTCCGATCTCGCACACGCCGTCAATATTAGTTCATCGGTTGGAATTCAGGGAACGTAATTCAGCACGCCCAAAAACCAGGCTGAGACTCATCGCCGCGTCCCAATGCAGGATCGATTCATCTGCTCACGCCTCAATGCACTGCTGCCCTCTGTTGGCAACTCACCCCTCCCGCGCGATTTGAACCAAGTCAGACAACTGTTATCCACGGGTTTCTGCTTGCCACCCTAATTCCGGACTGCTTATCCACCCCGACTCTTGGCATAATCGCAGCTAAAGCGGTTTCTCCGTAACTGTTCCAGGAGCTACGTTCGGGCGACCTGAGCCGGAAATTCCAATTCAGGGAACGAGTTCAGAATGGGAATTCAACAGCCCAGTGCAATGCGCACAGACGCTGTGGGAGTGCTCAAGAGTGACCAGCTATAGCCGTCAGGACGTTCTGCGCATCTTGCAAATCAGTACCCATCAGTTGCAAGGGTGGGAAAGAGCCGGACTCATCCCCCAGCAGCAGTCCTACACATTCCAGGATCTGGGTCAGCTCAGAACCCTGCGCATCCTGCGCGAAGACGATGTTCCCGCCGCCTCCATCCGCGATTCCATCCTTGCCATGAAAGCTGTGGCCGGCATGGCCAACCCGCTGCTTGAAGCCTGCCTCGTGCGCACCGGCACGCGCCTCGCCTTCCGCCATCACGGCGCCATGGTCGATCCCATTCGCCGCCAGTTGCTCTTCGACTTTGAGCGCTTTGAAAAGCCCGACCAGTTCGACCGCGATTCCGCGCTCGCTCCGATCCGGCCTCGCTCCGAAATCCGGCCGCCGAGCCCAACGGCATCCAGGAACGATTCCTTGCCGCGGTTCAGGCAGAAGAATCCGGCGAAAAAGGCCGCGCCATCGCTCTCTACGAAGAGATTCTCGAACTCGATCCGGACTATGCGCCGGCCAGCATCAACCTCGGCACGCTGCACTTCCATCTTCGCCAGTATGCCCGGGCTGAAGAGTTCTACCGCCGCGCCACCATAGCCGATCCCGGCTACGTGCTCGCCTACTTCGATCTCGGCAACGTGCTCGACGAGCTCGATCGCCCGGATGAGTCCATCGCCGCTTACTGCCAGGCCGTCGCTCTCGCGCCCCGCTATGCGGACGCCCACTACAATCTGGCCCTGGCCTACGAGCGCAAAGCCCAGCATCGCCCCGCCCTGCGCCACTGGCAGGCCTATGTGCGGCTCGACAACCGCGGCCCCTGGGCCGACCACGCCCGCGGCCAGATTCGCAAGCTCCTTAGCCGCGAAAAGCTCGCCATCGCCTCCCGCGCCGACAACTTCGTCCCGCCCCGCAAAGGAACAGCCGCCTTGGCGCTGGTAGGCTAGGTCGCCACGATTTCAAGAGTTGAATCAGGTGTGCGGTTCGAGCCAGCCGCCATACCTCGGGCAAGCTTTTGCTAAACCGCCCGCCCCAGACAAACCCCAAACCACCCGCGTTCGTCCGTCCAACTTCCAGCCGCGGCAAACCCAGCCTCCGCCAGCATCGCCTCTGCCTGGCCGGGCCGGTACTTGTAGCTGTTTTCCGTGTGGATGGTCTCGCCCTCGGCAAACTCCACTTCCATATCCAGCGCCCCCAGCCGAACCCTCTGCTCAATCCGGCTCTCCAGGTGCATCTCAATCCGCGACCCTGCCTCGTTCCAAACCGCCCGGTGCTCGAAGCTCTCCAGATAAAACTCCGCTCCCAGTTCCCGGTTCAGTCTCGTCAGCAGGTTCAGGTTAAATTCCGCCGTCACGCCCGGCCACATCGTCATAGGCAGCCAGCAGCGTCGCCTCGTCTTTCACCAGGTCCACGCCCAGCAACAGTCCGTCTCCCGGTCTCAGCCCTGCCCGCACGCGACGCAGCAGCCGCATCGCCTCCGGCGGATCGAAGTTGCCGATGCTCGATCCGATATAGAGCACCAGCCGCCGCTCGCCCGCCTCAGTCGGCAACAACTCCAGGCCATGCCCATTCCCATGCGTGTAGTCCATCACCTGCGGAGCCACAGCGACTCCGTCAATCTCCCGCTCGATTCGCTCCCTTGCCGCATCCAGCGCGCTGGCCGAGACATCCACCGGCTCGTAGACCAACCTTCCCCTGTTGCGCAACCGCAGCTTTCAGCAGCAGCCGCGTCTTGTCTGCCGAACCGGCGCCCAGCTCCGTGATCCGCAGCCGGCCCCTTCCGCGGCCCGCGCAATCATCTTGCTCGCGCATGCGCCTGCAAAATGCCGCGCTCTGTCCGCGTCAGGTAGTACTCAGGCCGCGCGGTGATCTCGTCGAACAGCCGCGACCCAGCCGCATCGTAAAACAGCCATGGCGGCAGCCGCTTGGGTTCGGAACTGAGGCCCGCGCGCACCGCCGCGGCAACTCCCTCGTCGACAGCAAGGTCGTTGACGGCTCGTTGGTTGGCGGCGCAAGTCCTCAATTTGTACAGCAGTCGTGGGGAAGACGAAAGTTGTCATCCGGTCCTTTGGATGCGACTTACCTCAAAAAGGTTACAAAGAAGTCAACCGAATTCCGGAAAACTGCCACGCGTCTCCGGCGCAAAGAAATTCCGGTAACTCGCGCGAATGTGCGCCGCCGGCGTAACGCACGAGCCGCCGCGCAGTACCATCTGTCCGCTCATGAACTTGCCGTTGTACTCGCCCAGTGCTCCCTCCAGCGGCCGAAACCCCGGATAGCCCAGGTAAGCGCTGGCCGTCCACTCCCAACAATCTCCAAAGCCACTTCGTGCGCGTGCTCGTTTTGGAGGAAATCCTCGCGAGTTGACGGCATCAACAACCCCGAATCCAGCAGATTCCCTTCCACTGGCTGACCCTCGGCCGCGGTCTCCCACTCAAACTCCGTCGGCAGCCGCCGTCCCGCCCAGCGCGCATAGGCATCGGCCTCGTAAAAGCTTACGTGGCTCACCGGAGTCGTTTCCAGCTCTTTCAACGGCAACTCGCCGCGCAAAGTAAAGACGCTCCACGCGCCGCCTTCGTTCGTCCAGTAGAGCGGCGCGCGCCACCCATTGCTCTTCACCGCATTCCAGCCCGCCGAAAGCCAAAGCTCCGGCCTGCTGTAGCCGCCATCGGCCATGAACTCGGCAAACTCGCCGCAAGTCACCAGCCGCCGCGCCATCGCAAACGGCTCCAGCCAAACCCTGTGCCGCGGAAGTTCATTGTCAAAGCAAAATCCCTCGCCCCCGTGCCCAACCTCCCGCAGCCCGCCCTCAAACTGCTCGAACTCCAGTGCAGCGGTCTGGTCCCTTGAACTTCGTGAGCTGCCCCAGATCTCGCTCTCGAGATCTGGGAATCAAGTCCGTCCCCGCTCGATAAACCGGCCTCAGCGGATTCGTAAAAAACGCATGCAGAATATCGGTCAGCAGCAGTTCCTGGTGCTGCTCCTCGTGGTTCACGCCCAGCTCAATTCGCCGCAGCGCCTCGGCCTCCGCGCCCGCCTCGATCAACCGCTCCATTCCCTCGTCCACATGCTCGCGGTAGCAGCAAAATCTCCTCCAGCGCCGGCCGCGCAAATACGGCGCGCAACCGCTTCTCGGGAATCGCCGAAAATCCCTCGTAGTAGCTGTTGAACAGCCAGGGAAAATCCTTATTGAATAGCCGGTAACCCGGCAAAAACTCGCGCAGCACAAACGACTCGAAGAACCATGCTGTATGCGCCAGGTGCCACTTGGCCGGCGAAGCCTCCGGACACGACTGCACCATCATGTCCTCCGCGGTCAGCCCGGCGCACAACTCCAGCGTCCGCCGCCGCGCCGCGCCAAAACGGGCGCCCAACTCCGCCTGCGCACTCGTCCGCATGCCGATGTCCTCATCGCGCTCTCCTCCGCACTTCAAAAGAGTGTATCCCGAACCCGCACGCCTTACTTACCTTAGATTTGCGTGCCAGCAAACGGATTCTTCTTTGCTCTCGCTCGCCGTCGCCTCCATTTGGTGGTCTAATGCCATTGGACGGTTGCGAACTGTTCGTTCGCCCGTGAATTCCCTTTCTGGAGGGGAATTTGCCGGGAGGAATATGTCCAGATTTGATCAATGCTCGTTGGCTGCCCGCCATCGCCCTGCTTGCAGTCTTCATGGCCGCGCCCCAGGCGTTTGTCTGCCCAGACGCCCGCTCCAGCGCCCTCCGCCCCGCTCAAGCCCAGCCCGCAGCCTCGCCCCAGTCGCCGGCACAGCCGACCTCGCAACGCAGCCCATCCCCGCCAGCCTCCATCGACCCGCCCACCCCCGAGCAAATTGGCGACTCGCTCTCCGCGCACCAGCGCTACCAGGCCGCCATTGCCGCCTATGCCAAAGTCACCAATCCCTCTGCGGGTGTCTGGAACAAGATGGGCATCGCCTACCAGATGATGTTCAACCTCGAAGGACGCCACTCGCTGCTATAACGCCTCGCTCAAGCTCGATCCCCGCAATGCGACAGTTCTTAACAATCTGGCCACCGTTTACGACTCCCTTAAGCAATATGGGACGGCCGAGCGCTACTATCGCAAAGCCCTCAAAATCGAACCCCACTCCGCCTTGGTTCTCAGAAACCTCGGCTCCAATCAGCTCGCGCAACACAAATACAAAAAGGGCTGGGACGGCTTACCAGTCTGCACTGAAGATCGACCCGCAGATCTTCGAGCCGAGCTCCGGCGCGAGCGTCCAGAATCCGGCCTCCGCCCAGGACCGCGGCGCGATGCACTACTACATGGCCAAAGGCTGCGTCAGCGCCGGAAACCCCGACTGCGCCATCCAGAACCTCCGCCTGGCACTCAACGAGGGCTACACCAACCCCAAGAAAATTGCCGGCGACGGCAGTTTTGCCAGTCTTCGCGAGCTTCCTGCCTTCCAGCAGTTAATCGCCGCCCAAAGCACGCCTCAGTGACGCGAAGACCCGCATGAACCGTTCCCCGTCGTCTCCGGGCCCATCTTTACCGTCTATCGGAGCAGGGCAAGCAAACCCGGTTCCAGGAGCTATCGTGAAATCCCGTCTATTGCCAATCATCGCGTTCGCGCTCGCACTTGGCTCCACAGATGTCCGGGGTGCGAATGCCGCTCCCCGCGCCTCACAGGACAATGGCAATGCAGACGGAGCGGGTGGTTACGGCCAGCGTGGTGGACGGGGAGGCTTTGGCGGCGGTATGGGCATCGCGCGGTAGCAGCGGAATTATGGGTACGGTGACTGAAGTTGCCGCCGATCACTACACCGTCAAGTCTGATAACGGCGAAATCTACACCGTCCATTTCAGCGCCAACACCCGCTTTATCAAGCAACCCGCCAGCATCCGCGGCGCGGGACAGGGAAGAGACGGCGGTCAGCGCATGGGCGGTGGAGGCGGCATCGGGTCTGGCGCTGGGGGAGGCATGGGCCGCGGCGGCAATCCACCGGAGCAGATCAAACCCACTGACATCAAGGTCGGGGATGCCGTGGGCGCCATGGGCGAGGTCGATGCCTCAGCTAAATCCGTAGGAGCAGTTGCCATTGTCCAGCTTGACCCCGAGCGCGCGAAGCAAATGGAAGAAATGCGCGCCAACTACGGCAAAACCTGGATGATGGGCAAGGTTACAGCCATCGACGGCGTTAAAGTCACCATCACCGGCTCCATCGATAATCTGCCCCTTGCCTTCGTTGCTGACGAAAATACCACCCTCCGCAAGCGCCGCGAACCCATCACCCTGGCCGATATCCAGGTAGGCGACATGGTCCGCGCCGAGGGCGCCCTCAGGGATGGAATTTTTACCGCAACCGCGGTCAACGTGATGGGCATGCCCGCGGGCGGGACACCCAGTGTGCCGCGCAACCCGCCACCGCAATAGTGCGCCTTGGCAACTACGGGACCAACCTCAAGTGCTTCCGATGTGTCGGGAAGTCTCCAATGCGTTGCCTTCAAACCAACCATCGCTTCCGGCAACGGTTCAAGGAGCGTCCTGCGGACACCCTTCGATTTGTGATTGCATATTTCAGCCGTGCTATTCCAGGTTCTTGATCTCCGCCTCAGGCGGCACATGCACCTCGAATTCGTCCGGAGGCACGGGCACATTTTCAGACACCTTCTCAACCAGCATCACAATCTGCGAGTCCTCGAGAGGCCGCTTGATCGTCACCGTCGCCGGATAGAACCCGGAGCCAAAATCCCTGTAGTCGCGATAGATGACATGTGTTTCCAGGTTGCCCTCGCCGTCGTAAAGGTCCTGTTCATACGGAAGAAGATCCTCACGGTGAAAGGTGATGACGCGCACTGGCTGGTCCCGATGGCTCCCGGCCATATGCCGCGTAACACTCAGAACATATTCCGGCACAAAATAAAGGTGCTTCTTGGCTGCATCTTCGATTGTTTCTGAATCCGAGGTCACCGAGTAGAATTCGTCCGGTTCCAATCCTCGTACTACCAGAGCGTCCAGAAAGAACCCCGGCCGCAGGTTCTCGTACTGGTTCGCCGATTTCTTGCTCACCTTGGTGGAGCCCTTGTAGGCAATGTTCTTCGATGGAATGTACAAGGTGAAGGTCTTGCCGTCGCTGGCCATATCGAACAGTTCCAACCCGATCACCGGAGCGCGTCCCAGCACCCTCAGCATCGCCGACTTCTTCATCACAATGATGCCGCCGACTCGCGTGTAGTCCTTTGCCAGGCCTTCCTTCGTCTTCAGTACGCTGGTCAGCATCTCCACTTTTGCGGTCATCGTATCCAGTGCCGCCCAGCGTTGATTCAGCCGCGCCACAAGCTGATCCGGCGTCACCGTCTGTACCACCGCCGGCGCCATAGGCACGGGCAGTTTGCGCGTCGTGAAGAATATGAAGCAGCCGGAGAGCAGCAGCGAAGGCGCCAATGCGGTTATCGAAGCCGCTCGGCAGATTGCCCTCATCACGTTGCTTCCAGTCGCCTTCCGCACCGCACTCATCGTTCACCGGCCTTCTTCAGCGCATGCCTGTACTCGGCCACCTGCTTGTCGTGTTCCTCCAGGGTGTTCGAAAACAACGATTGCCCCTGCGCATTGGCCCCTGCCGCCACAAAGTAGAAATAGTCCGTGTTCGCCGGCTCCATGGCAGCTCGAAGCGACCGCGCCCCAGGGTTCGCCACAGGACCTGGCGGCAGGCCACCGTGCAGATAAGTGTTGTAAGCTGTGTCGCTCGTCAGGTCGCTCTTTCCGAGTTCGCCCCGCCACCGCCCCTCGAGCTCCAGCCCGTAGATCACAGCCGGGTCGGTCATCAGAGGCATCTTCTTCCCAAGCCTGTTTATCAGTACACTCGCCACCAGAGGCCGCTCGGCGTCCACTGCCGTCTCCCGTTCAACAAGCGAAGCAATTGTGACTACATCGTGCACATTCTCTTTTAGTCCCAGTTGGCCCGCGACGGCGCGGAATCTCTTCACCATCGCGGCCGCGATCTGCGCCGGAGGTGTCTTGCTCCCCAGACGGTATGTGTCCGGAAAAAGGTAACCCTCCAAACTCTTCGCTCCAGGGTCCAGGTCGGACACCAGACCTGTTTGTCCCACCGCTGCATCCAGAAACTCCTGCCGTGTGCCAAACCCTGCTTCCTGCACGCGCGCCGCAATATCAAAAATGTTTGCGCCTTCGGGCACCGTCAGCGTCTTGGTAAAAACGTCTCCGCGCGCGATGCGAGCATAGACCTCGGTTGCGGGCGCCGGATGATCGAACCGGTACTCGCCGGCTCGGAGTACTCCTCGCTTCCAGAAACGCAACAAATCGAACCCAAACTGACTCCGCACCACCCCGGCACCTTCCAATTGCTGCCCAATGCGTGTCGTAGAGGACCCCGGAGTTACTTCAACAAAGGTCTCGGTCCCCGGTCCGTAGGGAGCCAGAATCAGCCAGCCCACCCCGGCAACCGCCAGCAGCGCAAGCAGAAACATCCCCAGCAGCACGCCAACCCCACTGGATCTCTTCTTTTTTCTGCCCTTCCCTGTGCGCCTTGCCATCCCGTTTCTGTTGACCCTTCATGAACTTAAGACTCGTAGAATCCCCACGGGACTCTCTATTTTGATTGTATCGGGTACCCATTGACGTCGCCCGGTACAGATTCGGTACCACTGAGCTATAAGCTGGAAGCCAGCACTCGAGTCCACAACCCAGTGCAAGACCTGAAACCGGGACTCTTAAAGGAGCAAAACCTTGGAAACAGGGCCTCACCCGCGCTATCTGGGTCTCGACGTGGGCAATCGCCGCATTGGGGTTGCCGTTTCAGATGAGCTTGGCCTTACCGCCCAACCCGTGCTCACCCTCGAGCGAAGGCGAAGCGGAACCAGCATTTCACGGGACGACCTGCGCTCCCTCGCCCGGCTGGCCCGGCGGTTTGCCGTGGCAGGCATAGTTGTGGGCAACCCTCTGCACCTCACCGGCAAGCAAAGCCCGCAAGCTGCCAGAATTCAGGCCTTTGCAGCGGAGCTCGCACATTTGACGAGCCTGCCCATCCATCTCTGCGATGAGCGCTTGACCACCCATTACGCCCATCAGATCCTGTATGAAGCCGGCCACGCCCGCCAGCAACACCGCCCCGTGGTCGATCAGGTAGCCGCCACGCTCATCCTCCAGTCTTTCCTCGACAACATTGAACCCTCCGTCTCCAAGCAGCCGAAGACTGATGGCACTAAGTTGGAAGCCATTAGCCCGAAGCCGCCCCCCTCCCCCCGCGTATAATGAAACTGAGAAAAAACGTTCTTTCATCTCTTGCGGATGGAGCATCCCCGCTCCCCGCGTTGGACTTTTGATGCCCGAGCACATTAAAAAACAGCTTCTCGACGAGATCAAAATTCTTGAGCATGAGCTCGCCCACGAGCTTCCCGCGGAGATCAAGAAAGCCGTGGCCATGGGCGATCTGTCTGAGAACGCCGAGTATCACATGGCGAAACAGCGCCAGGATTTTGTCAATGCCCGCCTCGGACAGCTCAAGCGACGCATGGCCGAGCTTTCACTCGTCAATCTCACCAACATTCCCAGAGACAAGACCGGCTTCGGCTCCACGGTCGTTGTCTACGACTCGACCAAAGACGAAGAGATTGTGTACCGCCTGGTCACCAGCGAGGAATCCGACGTCTCCAAAGGGTTAATTTCAACCACCTCGCCTATCGGGCGCGGCCTGGTCGGCAAGCGGGTGGGTGACGTAGCCACCATCGTGACTCCAAACGGCAAGCGCGAGCTTGAAACTCGGTCCAGTGGTCGCTCGGCTCGAAGCTGTAGCAGTAGAAGTGGTTCCCGACGTCCACGCGGGCACCCGGGTACGAGTTCTCCCACCAGGTTCCGCCCACGCCCGCGTTCTTCTCCACGATCGTGAAGGGGATCCCGGCCTCCTGGAGCCGGATGCCGGCCAGCAGCCCGGACTGGCCGCAGCCGATGACGACGACGGGGAAGGCGGCCCGGTCGGCCGGGTCCCCGACAGGATCCACCCTCCGGGCGTCGCGCCCGTCGAGCTCCATCTCCTCCATGAGCAGGGGGACGTACTCCTGGGGGACGTCCTCGCACACCAGCCACGTCATCATCTCGTGCAGCAGCTCGGCGGTGACGGGCTCGGGCTCGGGACAGCCCCGGTCCCGGTAGTCGCGGATCACCTCGAGGGCGAGTGCCCGGGCCTCGGCCCTGTCCTCCTCGCTCATGTAGCCCTGGACCTCGTTGAGGAACAGTCCGGCGGGTCGGAGCCGGCCCCGGATGAGGTCCGGGTCGCCGGTCATGTGGACGAGGGAGAGCAGCAGGGTCGGGATGCTCACGTCGAGGAGCGCCTCGGCGATCTCCTCGTCGGGCGTGTCGAACGGCTCGCCAGCATGGGGGTTGCGCATCTCCAGCACCTCTCCTGCGGTCGCCGGGGACCCGGGCGTCGGCGACGCCCACCCCTGTCCCACCCCGGACCGGTGTGCCACAGTACTCAACGACCGGAACCGCTGATCCGGGTCCGCCACCGATCCGACCAGGGGGAACCGTGCGACACGTGATGATCGAGGGACCGGGACGTGTGGTCGTCGCCGAGGCCCCGGAGCCGGACGTGCCCGGACCCGGGGGGGCCGTCGTCTCGGTGGACGCCACCGCCATCTGCGGGTCCGACATGCACTTCTACGACGGAGACATCGATCTCGGCACGGCGATCCCGGTGGGCCACGAGTTCCTCGGCACCGTGGTGGAGGTGGGGCCCGACGTGCGGCGGTTCCGGGTGGGGGACCGGGTGCTGACGGCGTCCGTGGCCGGTTGCGGAGACTGCGACGGATGTGCCACGGGGGATCCGGTGCGCTGCGTCGAGGGCCCGAAGGTCTTCGGTTCGGGCATGCTGCCGGCCGGCCAGGCCACGGCTGTCGCCGTGCCGGCCGCCGACTTCCAGCTCCTCCGGATCCCGGAGGGGATGGACGACGAAGCGGCGTTGCTCCTCACCGACAACCTGTCCACGGGGTGGGCCGGGGCCCAGCGTGCCGAATTCGACCCGGGCGGTACCGTCGTCGTCCTCGGCCTCGGGGCGGTCGGCCTCTGTGCGGTCCGGTCTGCGCTCGCCCTGGGGGCCGGCAGGGTGCTGGCCGTCGACCCCGTGGCCGGCCGTCGGGACCGGGCGGAGGACTCCGGTGCCGAGCCGGTCGAAGGGCCCACGGTCGAGTCGGTGCTCGAGGCGACCGGAGGCCGGGGAGCGGACGCCGTCATCGATGCGGTGGCCCACGACACCACGCTGGACGACGCGCTGGCCTGCGTGCGGGCCGGTGGCACCGTCTCCGTCGTCGGGGTGCACGACCTCGAGCCCTACCCGTTCCCCGCCCTCCTGACGCTGTTCCGCAGCGTGACGCTGCGGATGACCACGGCCCCGGTCCACCGGACGTGGAAGGAGCTCGTGCCGCTCGTCCAGCACGGGCGGCTGCGTACCGACGGCATCTTCACCCACGAGTTCGCGCTCGACGATGCCGCCTCGGCCTATGCGGCGGTGGCCGCACGCAGTGCCGAGTGCGTGAAGGTGCTGCTGCGGCCCTGACGCGATGACCCCGCCGGGCCGGCCGCCCACCGGTCGTGGGGCCGGCGCTACGGGCGCGGCGTGGCGCCCGACCGCAGTTCCACAGGCGTGCCCCGCGCCTCGAAGGTGAAGTCGGCACCGGTGCTGAACCGGGTCAGCAGCACGTCGCCGGACTCGGGCGTCGGCGAGTCACCACGGACGACCTCGACGACCAGTGCGGTGGCGTCGTCGGAGACGGGCTCGCACCGCAGGTGGTCGTCGAGCACCCGGACGACGGCGTCGAGCGGACCGAGGTGGTCGCCGTCGACCATCGACGGCCAGGCGCCGTCGGCCATGGCGTCGGTGTCCCGGCCGATCCTGACGAACAGGCGCTCGCCGGGCTCGACGTCGCAGCGGACGTACTCGTAGGGGAGCAGACCCGGATGCACGCCGAGCAGGGTGGCGGCACCGTCGAGCGTGGGCGGCAGGCCGAGGGCATCGCGGATCCGCTCGGCGGCCACGCCGGCCACACCGGTGAACTGGTGGCGACCGAAGTCCACGGCATCCTCGGGGGTCGTCGTCCTGGCGGCGACCGCCGCCCGGAACGACAGGGCGAGGAGATGGCCCTGTACGCACACCTCGCCGGCGATGCGGCGCAGGGCGGAGCCCGACCAGTCGGCGAAGTCGAGGTCGGCGACGAGGGGGCCCGAGTAGTCGTGCCGACCGGGTTCGCCCGGGTCGATGGGGGCGAGCACCAGTGCGGCGGCACGGGTGGCGGCCATGGCCACGGCCTCGTCGGGCACGGGGACCGCCGGGTGGTCGTCGGCGATGACCACCGTCCAGGCGCAGTGCGGCGACCGGTCGGCGGGCACCCGCGGCGGACGGTGGATCGGGCGGACCTGGGCCCGGGCGTTGGATGCGGTCGCCGTGGCATCGAAGGTCGGGTCCTCGATGTCGTGGCACATCGCCGTGACGTAGTCGGGGCCCATCGGCTCGACGTCCATCAGTGCGCCGCAGTGGTCCAGCCAGAACTCGCCGTGGTCGTGGTCGGTCGACCACGTACCGGAAGTCCATGAACTGCGGCGGGGCACCGACGTCGATCTGCATCCCCTTGAAGATGGTCTCGACCGAGTCGCCCTCGAACCCGAGCGTCTGCTGCATCCGTCGGGTGTAGACGGGGCTGGCTCCCATCCACTCCTCGATGGCGATGTCGCGCATCCCGTCGCGTCCGAACGCGCCGATCAGATGGGGCATGCCGGCGCGGTCGATCAGGTGACCGGCGAGCAGGTATTCCGGGACCAGCCGGGCGAGCTCGGCGCGGCTCAGCCGTTCCAGACCGGGCCCGCTGCTCACGACGGCCTGCCCACAGTGGTCACCGGGTCATCGTAGGTGACGGTCTGGACAGGTGTCCAGACGAACCGCCGGACAGGTGTCCACCTAGCCTGCCCGCCCCTGGGGGGACGTCGTCCCGGGCCACCGGCGGCCCTCGGCCCCTCGTCCAGGAAACACCCTGTTCACGTCGGCGACGGATGACCCGGTTCGGCGCGCGCCGATTGCTACGATGAGCGGACCAGAGAGAGGAGGTGGTCCAACTGAGCAGTCAACGATTCGGGACCCTGGAGGTGGCTGGCCGCTGAGGCGGCTCGCTGTACCACCTGGCGAATCCCAGCCAGACACCCACCGCGAGTACCTAGCCGGACCGTGGTCCCATCCGGCGCCGTACGGGCCTCTCGGTGTTCAACGCAGCAACCTGTACCCGAGGGGCGCCTCTCGACGGAGGCGCCCCATCGGCGCGCCCGGGCACCGTCGGGCGGTGCGCCAGGGCGCCGTCAGGGGCGCATCGTCGTCTCGTCGACGTCGAGGGCGGCGCGGACCTCCTCGGCCACCGGCGCGGCTGACCTTCCGCCTGGACACCATCCGGTCCAGTTCGTCGCGCTCGACGGCGATCACCTTCCGGCGCAGTGCCGCCTCGGCCCCGTAGGCGCCGTCGTCCGCCCCGCCGGGCGTCGGTCGTCGCCGTCGCCCCCGTCGGCACCGAGGGTGTCGAGCCGCCGGTCGACCTGGTCGAGCAGCGCCTCGTAGCCGGACCTCAGCCGCTGGGTCACGGCATCGGGGGTCCCGTCCTCCGCGGCCAGTTCGTCCATACGGGCGAGCGCCAGCACGATGAGCCGCCGCCGGGCCTCGGCCATCAGCACCAGGTCCTGCTGGTCCCGGCTGACCAGTCCCAGCCTCCGGATGAGCGGGGGCAGGGTCAGGCCCTGTCCGACGAGTGTCGCCACGATGACGGCGAAGGTCAGGAAGAGCACCAGGTCACGCTCGGCAAACGACGTCGGCAGGGCCAGGGCGGCCGCCAGGCTGATGGCCCCGCGCATGCCGGCCCAGCCGACGACGGTCGTCTCCCGCCAGGTGGAGGGCGTGCCCTGGTTGGCACTGAACAGGTGTCTGCCGCCGGGCAGCGCGGTCACCCCGAACATCCACACCATGCGCAGCACCACGACGGCGCCGACCACGGCCAGCGACTCGATGACCAGCGATTCCGACGTCCGGGCCGTCAGCGCCTCGAGGACGGGGCGCAGTTCGAGCCCGACGAGGAGGAACGAGAGGCCGGTCAGCAGGAAGACGATCAGATCCCAGATCTGGCGCTGCTGCAGCCGTGCCCCGGCGGTCAGCGACGTCGAGCCGTACCGCCCGAAGTAGAGGCCGCAGGCCACCACGGCGAGCACCCCCGACGCGTCCACCTTGTCGGCCGGCAGGTACGCGGCGAAGGGGAGGATGAGGAGCGTGGTGTTCTCGATCACCGCCGTCTCGGTGAAGCGCAGCAGCCGCGTGCCGACCCATCCGACGGCCAGCCCGATGCCGATCCCGGTGAGCACGGCGAACAGGAACCGGGCGGCCACGTCGGCCACGGTCAGGGAGGTGGCCACGGAGGCCACGGCCACCTGATAGGCGGTCAGGGCGGTGGCGTCGTTCATCAGACCCTCGCCCCCCAGGATGGTCACCAGGCTGCGGGGCAGCCCGAGCTTTCCGGCGATCTGGGTGGCCGCCACCGAGTCGGGGGCGACACGATGGCGCCGAGCGCGAACGCCTCACCCCAGCTCGACTGGGGGACCAGGAGGTGGAACACGACGGCCACCAGCGTCATGGTGGCGAGCACGAGACCGACGGCGAGCAGCAGGATCGGCCGCCAGTGGGTGCGGAGCTCCCGGGCCGAGGTGTCGAGCGACGCGTCGTAGATCAGCGGCGGCAGGAACACCAGCAGGATGAGGTCCGGCTGGAGCTGCACCCGGTGGGCGAAGGGCAGGACGGCGACCACGAGGCCGGCGATGACGAGCAGGATCGGGTAGGCGACGCGCAGGCGGTCGGCGACGGCTGCGATCAGGACGACCCCGATGAGCAGCCCGAGGATCTCGGCGATGGTCACCGGCCGCCCCGGTGGCCACGGGGCCCGCGGACAGACCGGCCGGTGTCGGTCACGACCAGGGGCCGAGGGCCGGCAGGTCGGTGCGGACGAAGCGTCCGTACAGCCAGGCCAGCTCGTCCCGCTCGTCCAGCGTGCCCGCCGGGGGCGCGGTGGCCCCCTCGGCCAGCCGGGCGCCCAGGCCGTCGCGGATCTGCGGGAGACGGGCGGCCACGAAGGCGTCGGACCAGTCGCGGTGGGTCGGCCCGGTGCCCGAGGTCGACCAGGTGGACCTCGACTTCGAACCAGCGACGACCGGGGAGCTGGGCCAGCGGGCGCTCGAGCCCGCTGGCGTCACGGGTCACGCCGGACCAGGCGCGGTCGGGTACCCCGGCCCAGGCCTCGAGCATGCGCGCCGACGACACGGCCACGTCCTCGGCGATGGTGGCGGCCCGTCGGCCGGCTCCGGCCTCGATCTCGGCGGCCCGCTCGGACGGCCCACCCGGGTACTGGTCCACCATCACGCCCTCGACGGAGGCCTCCGTCCGACGGACGTGGCTGTCGGCGTTGCGGGCCAGGTGGGTGAGCAGGTGGCCGACGGACCAGTCCGGAAGCAGCGAAGTCGCCCGCATGGCGGTGTCGTCGAGGGCGCGCACGGTGCCGAAGAGGCGCGACTCGGCCTCACTCACCCGCTCGAGGTCGTAGGCGGGGGCTGGGGGGTGGGTGGCCATTCCCGACAACCTACGCGTGCCGGCGCAGACCGACCATGACCGACGTCCGCGGCTACCAGCCGTCCGTGCCGGGCCCACCCTCGAAGGGTCCGCTCACGCCGTCGGTGACCCAGCCGCCGTAGAACCCGCCGGGCTGGGGCATCACGAGCTCGTCGCCGACGTGGCAGGCGTCCATCGGGCCGGCGTAGACGGCCACGTACCCGGCGATGGGGGCGAAGCCGGGGGACGGGCCGGTCGTAGGCCCAGGCGGCCTCGGGGGCGGTCCGGCCGCCGGCCACCACGTCGAAGTCGTGGGCCTCGCCCTTCCACTCGCACCAGGAGGCACGCCGGGTGCGCACCAGGACACCGTCCACGAAGTCGGTCGGGGGCAGGTAGTAGTTGGGCGGGTGGCTCGTCTCGAGCACCCGGTAGGCGGTGGCGGCGATGGTGACACCGGCGAACACGACACGGATGCGGTCGGCGGCGGGCTCGAGTCGGTGCGGCCGGGGATAGTCCCAGACGGACTCCTCGCCCGGTGTCCGCGACGCGTCCGTGCTCGGTCGGGGCGGCGGAACGGGTGCGCGGGCCCAGCATGCCGGGCGCGGGCCGGCGGCCGAACGGGGGGCCGTGCACCGGTCCAGCCGGGGGAACGGGCGTGCGGCCTCAGCTGCCCCCGAGCACCGTCGGCTCCACGCCCTCCCACAGCCCGGCGGGCGCCTTCCCGACCGGGTAGTGGCCGGGCTGGCGGCCGGAGGACATCTTCTCGATGCGGGCCTTCATGCCCGGGCTGAGCGCATCGGCCTGGATCATCTCGATGTAGGCGGCGGTGGCGTTCCCCACGTCGAAGAAGTCCCGCTGCCAGCTCCACCGGAAGTCGCCGGCATACCGGAACCAGCTGCCTCCGAGTCCGGCGATCTCGTAGTGGCTGCCGTCCGGTCGGGTGGCGTCGGCGACCTGCTTCCACAGCCCGAGGATCTCCCCCTGGACGTCATCGATGAGGATCCGCATGTACGGATAGGTCCACCCGCCGAGGCCCTCCATCTCCAGGCCCACGGCCAGCTCGCGGATCTGGTCGCGGCCCACCGCCATGAATTCGTCGTTGGGGCCGACGTTCCAGCCGTAGGTGGCGTCCTCGGTGTACATGTCGGCGAGGGGTAGCCAGTTCAGCTCCTCCTCACACCGGAGATTGAGGTCCAGCCAGCGCTGCATCATCTCCTCGAGCTCACTGCGTGGGTACGACGGCATGGTGACTCCTGTTCGGTTGCGACTAGTCGGTGATGGTGAGTGCGGATGTCGGGCAGTACCGTACGGCAGCTTCCACCTGGGCACGCAGATCGTCCGGCGGCTGCTCGTCCAGGATGGTCACCTTGTGGTTCTTGGACAGCTCGAACACGGCGGGCGCCTCGGACTCGCAGACGCCGTGCCCCTGGCAGAGGTCGGGATCGACGGAGACGTGCATCAGTCCCGCCGCCCCGTCGCCGCACGGTCCCGCCGGCGGTAGCGGACGGTGCACGGCTGCTCGAGCTGGATGACCATCTTGGACAGGTCGGCCACGTAGTCCTCGGCCGGCTGGGCGAGTTCGAACTCCCACTGCTCGAACAGCACCGAGAAGATGGCCTTCAGTTGCATCAGGGCGAACGCCTGTCCCACGCAGCGGTGGCGCCCGGCCCCGAAGGGGATCCACGTCCACGGGTTGAGCCGGTCCTCCTCGCGTGGAGCGATGTAGCGGGACGGGTCGAATCGGTCGGCCTCGGCGAAGTCCTCGGCGATCCGGTTGGAGACCCAGGGCGAGGCCCCCACCATCTCCCCGGTGTGGATGGCGAACTCCCGGAACTCGATGTCCTCCTTCGCCACCCGCAGCAGGAGGATCAGCGGCGGGTGCAGCCGGAGCGTCTCCTTCAGTGACGCCTCGAGCCACGGCATCTCGCGCAGCGCCTGGTAGCTGACCTCCTCGCCGTTGGCGTAGAGGCCGTCGAGCTCGGTGATCACGCGTGCCAGCTCGTCGGGCCGCTTCAGCAGTTCGATGATCATCCACGACGCGGTGGTGGACGTGGTGTGGTGACCGGCGAACATCATCGAGATGAACACCCCGGTCACCTGGTCGGCGCTGAAGCGGAGCGCGCCGTCGTCGTCCCGGACCGACATCAGCACGTCCAGCAGGTCCCGGTCCTCGTCGTCGGGCGGCTCGCCCGCCAGCCGCCCGTCCATGATCTCCTGGATCAGGCCGACCATCTCGACCCTGGCCGCGTCGCGGCGTCGGAAGCTCTCGATGTCCGCATACGGGTCGACGAACGCCACCGCGTCGGTGCCCCGTTCGAGGTCGTGGTACAACTCGGCGAACCTGCCCGTCAACTGCTCACGGAACCGCTTGCCCACCAGGCACGATGACGACGTGTAGATGGTGAGCTCGGCGAACCAGTCGAGCAGGTCGAATTCGCCCTCGTCGTCCCACCGGGCGACCATCCGCTCCACCTCGGCGGCGATGGTGGCGGCGTGGCCCCGCATGAACTTGTCCCGCAGCGCCTGGTTGTGGAGCATCTCGCGGCGTCGTTCCGGCGAGGCGTCGAAGATCACGCCCTCGCCGAACACCGGCGTCATGAAGGGGTAGGCCTCGGCCTGGTCGAGCACCTCGTCGGGAGCGCGGAAGAAGAACTCGTTCGCCTCGGCGCCGCTCAGGAGGACGACCTCCCTGCCGCCGAGCCCGAACCGCCCGACGTCGCCGCACTCGGCGCGCACCCGCTCGAGCAGTGCGATCGGGTTCACCCGCAACTCCTCGAGGTGACCGTTCTCCCCTTCTCCGCCCGAGACCCTCGGTGGCTGCTGCTGATCGACGGTGGCGGTCATGGTGTCTCCTCGTTTGCGCTGTGTGGTTCGATCGGTGCTTCGGGCTGCAGTTCGATCACGGTGGTGTGCACGCCGCGGGGAAGGCCTACGACGGCACAGACCGCCTCGGCGACGCCCGCCGGGCGCATGAAGTTCGAGTGGCGGGCGAAGCCCCACGACGCCCACTGCTCGATCACCTCGGCGGTCACGTCCGGGTCCCAGTCCATGCCCATCCCGGTCAGTGTGGGTCCGGGTCGCAGGATGGTGGCCCGGACGCCGGTTCCCTCGAGCTCCATCTGGAGCGAGTGAGCGTAGCCCTCGAGGCCCCATTTGGAGGTGACGTAGGCGGCCATGGTCGGCCGGGGCCGCTCGGCCACGTCCGAGGTGACGAAGACGATGTCGCCCCGCCGACGGCCGACCATGTCGGGCAGCAGCGCACGCACGAGGCGGTGGGTGCCGGTGATGTTCACCGACAGTACGGCGTCGAGCGAGGCCGGATCGGTGTCGAGCACGGCGCCGGCCATGTTCTGGCCGGCATTGGACACGACGATCTCTACCGCGCCCAGGGTGTCGACGGCGGCCCGTGCGAACCGCTCGACCGATGCGCCGTCCGCCAGGTCGAGGTGGATGGCGACGGCCTCACCCCCGTCGGACCGGATGGCGGCCGCCGCGTCCTCGCACTCGGACACCCTGCGGGCCCCGAGGACGACCGGGTGGCCCTGCGCGGCCAGGGCGACGGCGGTGGCGCGGCCGATCCCGGACGAGGCACCGGTGACCACGGCGGGCCGCACGTCGGGATTCGGCGGGAACCTCGGCATCAGCGCCGTGTGACCGTGGTCGGCAGGACGGCGAGCCCGCGGACGTTGATGGAGTGGACCCGGCGGACGCCGTCGGGGTCCACGTCGTAGTCGGCGACCCGGGAGACCAGCTCGCCCAGCGCCACGCGGGCCTCGAGCCGGGCGAGCGGCGCGCCCATGCAGAAGTGCCGTCCGCTTCCGAAGCTGACCAGCTTGGTCGTGTCCCGGTCCAGGTCGTAGCGGTCCGGGTCCGGGAATACGGTGCCGTCGCGATTGGCCGACCCGGCGAGCAGCAGGACGCGCTCACCCTCGGCGATGGACGTTCCGTGGTACTCGATCGGCTGCCGGGTCACGCGCAGGAGCATCTGGCTGGACGTGTCGAAGCGCAGCGTCTCCTCCGCCCAGTCGGCCACCCGGGAGTGGTCGGCGAAGGGCTTCGCCCGCTCGTCGGGGTTCCGCCACCCCCAGTACCAGGCGTTGGCGAGGAGCTTGGTGGTCGTCTCGTTGCCGGCCACGACCATGAGGAAGAGGAAGGCCACGATCTCCTCGTCGCTCAGGCGGTCACCGTCGATCTCGGCGTCGATCAGGGCCGACGTCAGGTCGTCCCGCCGTGCCCGGCGACGCTCGTCGACCATCTCCTGGTAGTAGCCGACGAGCGTCAGCGCAGCGTCCATCCCCTCCTGGGGCACGTCGAACACGCCGTCGTCGCGGTGCAGCACGAGGTCGGCCAGGCGGCGCAGCTCTGCCCGGTCGGCCACCGGAACGCCGACCAGTTCCGAGATCACGTCCATGGGGACCTTGCCGGCGAAGTCCTCCACGAAGTCGAAGCTCCCCGCATCCAGGGCGGGCAGGAGGTGCTCGAGGGTGATCTCGCGGATCCGCCCCTCCATGGCGTTGACCTTGGTCGGGGTGAACCCCTTGCCCACCAGCGACCGCATCCGGGTGTGCTTGGGTGGGTCGAGCGCCAGGAACGACATGGTCCGGTGGGCCTCGGGGCCGAAGGCCGACGGGTCCAGCGACACCCCCCAGGCGTTGGAGAAGGCATCGACGTTGCGGAATGCACCGAGCACGTCCTCGTGGCGCGTCAGCGCCCAGAAGTCGAACTCGTCGCTGCGGTAGACGGGTGCCTCGGCCCGCAGTCGGGCGTAGGTCGGGTAGGGGTCCTCGTGCATCTCGTAGGCGTAGGGGTTGTACGTGACAGGGTCGCGGACGTCGATCGTGGTCATCGCTTGGCCCCCTTCTTCCTCGTCGTGTCTGCAGTGGTCGCCGCCGCCCCGGCGACGAGGAGTTCGGCGGCGTCGGCGACGAAGGCGGGGATGTCGAGGAACGACCGGTGCCCGGTCCCGGCGGCCAGCAGGGCGCCGGAGTAGGACGTCTCGAGTACCCGCACGACCCGGGCGTCGACGTCCGGTCCGACGGATGCGGCCAGGCGCCGGTGCGTCAGGCTGCCGATCCGGTCGCGTAGGTGGGCCACGTCCGGGCTCGGACTGATGAGGGCGATGGTGCAGGCGTCGATCAGTACGGTGCTCTGGCCGGCGAAGGGGATCATGGCGCGGATCGTGTGCTCGACCCGTTCGCCGACGGACGTCGAACCGTCCGCGTCCACGGCGGGCAGCGCCTCCATCCGGCGCCAGAGCACCTCGGCCAGGAGGTGGTCCTTCGAGCTGAAGTAGGTGTAGGCCGTGGCCGGTGCCACGCCGGCCCGCCGGGCCACGTTCCGGACGGTCAGTCCGGCGTAGCCGACGTCCTCGGTCTCCTCCTCTGCGGCGCGGACAAGGTTGGCCACGACCTCGGCCTGGCGGGCGGTCAGCCGGCGGCGCGTGGCCTCGACGTCGACCTCGGCCTGCTCGGCATCGGGAAGTGTGGCCGGCGAGGTCACGAGCGGTGTCCGGTGACCCCGGCGTTGGAATCGGTCATGTGTCCATACTA
This sequence comes from uncultured Acidimicrobiales bacterium, assembly GCA_963841925.1. Lineage (GTDB taxonomy): Bacteria > Actinomycetota > Acidimicrobiia > Acidimicrobiales > RAAP-2 > Bog-756. Next base: position 155,222 of record CAWJER010000012.1, on the reverse strand, counting down.
TAGTCCAGACACGTGTCCAGCAACGGGGGAGATCCAGTGTCCGCAGAAGAGCACGCGCCCGTCGGGGCTCCGGGGGACGGAGCCGGTCCCGCCATCGCCGTGATCGGCCTGGGCGCCATCGGGGACGGCGTGGCCACCAGCGTCCGTGCCGCCGGGCTGCCTCTCGTCGTCTGCGACGTCCTGTCCGAGGCCACCGACCGGCACGCCGACCACGCCACCGTGGCCGCATCACCGGCCGAGGCCGCCCGGCTGGCCGACATCGTGGTGGTGGCGGTGGTGAACGACGCGCAGGTGCACGCCGTGCTGTCGGGACCCGACGGGGCACTGGTCGCCGGCGGCCCCGGCACCACCTTCGTGGTGGTGAGCACCATCACCACCTCCTGCGTGGCGGCCGTCGGCGCCGAGGCGGCCGCGATTGGCGTCCCGGTGGTCGACTGCGGGGTGAGCGGGGGGCCGAGCGCGGCGGCCACCGGCAACCTGGTGTGCATGGCCGGAGGTGACGCCGACGTCATCGCTGGCCTGGCGCCGCTGTTCGACGCCATCGGTTCGCTGACCGTCACCATGGGGCCCTTCGGTGCCGGGCTCGCCGCCAAGCTGGCCCGGAACCTCGTGCAGTACGGCGGATGGTTGGCCGCCTACGAAGGCCAGGTGCTGGCCGAGGCGGCCGGGATCGAGCTGGCAAAACTGGCCCAGGTGGTCAAGGCCAGCGATGCGCTCATCGGTGGGGCATCGACCCTCATGTTCCGGTCCACGGTGGCGCCGATGACCGGGGACGACCACCCGGGCCTCGTGCAGGCCATGCAGGCAGGCGCCGCTCTGGCCCACAAGGACCTCGAGGCGGCCCTCGCCCTGGCCGCAGACCTCGACGTGGACCTGCCGATGGCGGCACTTACCGAATCGCACTGCGACGACATCTTCGGTGTCGCCGAGATCAACGGCAACAAGGAGGACGGACGATGAGCACGACAGGCACCTCTGCGGTGATCGGCGAGGAGCGACTGCTCATCGGGGGCGAACTCCGTGCCGCCCGATCGGGTGGCGTGTTCGAGACGGTGAACCCGGCGACCGGTGAGGTGCTCGGGGTCGCCGCCGACGGGGACGCATCGGACATGGACGACGCCGTTGCCGCGGCCCGCCGAGCCTTCGACACCACCGACTGGTCGACGAACGTGGCCCGCCGCGTCGCCGGGATTCGCCAGCTGCAGGCGGCATTCGAGCACAACGCCGACGCCGTCCGGGCCATGACGGTGGCGGAAACGGGCTCGCCCCTGTCGTTCACACACTCGGCCCAGCTCGACACCCCTGTCGGGTCGCTCGGCTGGATCGCCGACCTGGCCGAGGCCTACGAGTGGGAGACCGACCTCGGCAACGCCGAGCCGCTCGGGATACCGTCCCACCGGTGGGTGCGCCGCGAGGCGACCGGCGTGGTCGGGGCCATCACTCCGTGGAACGTGCCCCATCAGATCAACCTGGCGAAGCTCGGACCGGCGCTGGCCGCCGGCAACACGGTCGTCCTGAAGCCCGCCCCGGACACGCCGTGGTGCGCCACCGTGCTCGGCCGGCTGATCGCCGAGGAGACCGACATCCCGCCCGGTGTGGTCAACATCGTCCCGTCGTCGGACCACGCGCTCGGGGCCATCCTGTCGACCGACCCCCGGGTCGACCAGGTCAGCTTCACCGGCTCCACGGCCACCGGGCGCAAGGTGATGGCGTCGGCGGCGGAGACCATCAAGAAGGTCTTCTTGGAGCTCGGCGGCAAGTCCGCCTTCGTGATCCTGGACGACGCCGACCTGCGGGGGGCGTGCGCCACGGCGGCGTTCACCGTGTGCACCCACGCCGGGCAGGGGTGCGCCATCACGACCCGACTGATCGTGCCCCGGGCACAGTTCGACGAGGCGGTCGAGTCGACGTCGAAGGTCATGGCCATGCTGCCGGCCGCCGACCCGACCGACCCGGGCACCATGTGCGGCCCGCTGATCAGCGCCCGCCAGCGTGACCGGGTCGAAGGGTACCTGCGACTGGCGTCCGAAGAGGGCGGCACGTTCGTGCTCGGTGGCGGTCGGCCCGAGGGACTCGACGCCGGCTTCTTCGTGGAGCCCACTCTCATCGTGGGACTGCCCAACTCGTCCCGGGTGGCCCAGGAGGAGATCTTCGGTCCGGTACTGGTCGTGATCCCCCACGACGGGGACGACGACGCCGTGGCCATTGCCAACGACTCGACCTACGGACTGTCCGGTTCGGTGTGGGGGTCCGACCGCGATCGGGCGGTCGGGGTGGCCAACCGCATCCGCACCGGCACCATCGGGGTCAACGGTGGACTGTGGTTCAGTCCCGACGTGCCCTTCGGGGGGTATAGACAGTCGGGCGTCGGACGTGAGTCCGGGGTCGCCGGATTCGAGGAGTACCTGGAGACCAAATCGCTGGCCGAGCCGGCGTGACCCGGACGCACCGGGTGGGAGCGGCAGGACGACTACGAAGGGGAGTGACGGCACGATGAGTGGAACAGGCGGGGAGGCCCGCGTCGCGGGCCGGGCCAAGATGGACGAGGTCTACGGGTTCAGTGTGGACCCGGACTCCATCGAGGGCCCGTACGTCGACGTCACCGTCGACCACCTGTTCGGAGCCATCTGGACACGCGAGGCGCTCGACGTCCGGGACCGGCGCATGCTGACCATCGGGGTGCTGGCCACCCTCGGTCAGGCGCCGCTGCTCGAGATCCAGTTCGGGGCGGCGCTGGAGCGGGGTGAACTCACCGAGGAGCAGGTGCGCGAGCTCGTCCTGCACCTCGCCCACTACATCGGCTGGCCACTGTCGACGGGGGTCAACGCCGCCGCCGAGAAGATCATCGCCCAGCGCCGCAAGGCGGCTTCGGCCGCCGACGCCACCACCGAAAGGGACTGACCATGAGCGACACCGCACCCACCACCACCTTCGACTTCTCCGGCAAGGTGGCCATCGTCACCGGGTCCGCCGGGGGGATCGGCCAGGCCTACGCCGAGGCCTTGGCCGCCGCCGGCGCGTCCGTGGTCGTCGCCGACATCGACGCCGACAGGGCCACCGCCGTGGCCGAGGGGATCCGCGGCGCGGGCGGCTCGGCCTTCGGCACCGCCGTCGACGTGGCCGACCCGGCGTCGGCCGAGGCCATGGCCGCGGCCGCGGTGGCCGAGTTCGGCGGCATCGACTACCTCGTGAACAATGCCGCCATCTTCGGCGGCATGAAGCTCGACCTGCTGCTCACCGTGGACTGGGAGTACCTCAACCGGTTCCTGTCGGTGAACATGCTCGGCGCCCTCAACTGTGTGCGGGCCTGCTACCCGGCCATGAAGGCTCGGGGCGGGGGCGCCATCGTCAACCAGTCCTCGACGGCCGCCTACCTGTATGCCGGCTTCTACGGACTGGCCAAGGCAGGCGTGAACTCCATCACCCAGCAGATGGCCCACGAACTCGGTGGGGACAACATCCGCACCAACGCCATCGCCCCGGGGCCGATCGACACCGAGGCGTCACGGACCGTGGTGCCCGACGCCTTCATGCAGCCGATCCTGGCCGGCCTGGCCCTCAAGCGGATGGGTCAGACCTCGGACCTGGTCGGGATGTGCCTGTTCCTGCTGTCCGACGAGGCGTCGTGGATCACCGGCCACGTGTTCAACGTCGACGGTGGCCAGGTGGTGCGCCCGTGACGGCCCGTCCGGGGAGCCCGCGGTGAGCCCGGCCGACGACCACCGGATCGAGCTCGAGTTCGTCGACGAGGTACTGGTCATCGCCTTCGACCGGCCCGAGGCCCGCAACGCCTTCGACACGGCCATGTACCGCGCCGTGGCCGGCGCGCTCTCGGGCGCGCTGGAGGACGACGAGGTGCACGCCGTCGTCCTGACCGGCCGGGGCAAGGCATTCACGTCCGGCCAGGACCTGCGTGAGATGGTCGCCATCGCCACCGGTGACGCCGATGCGGGCGCCGGGCTCGGGTTCCAGGACCTGCTCGACCTCCTGGTGCACTTCGACAAGCCGTTGCTGGCTGCCGTCCACGGGGTGGGGATGGGCCTCGGCTGCTCGATCCTGGGACACGTCGACCTGGTGCTGCTGGACGAGAGCGCCCGGCTGCGCGTCCCCTTCGCCCAGATGGGCGTGCCGCCCGAGGCCGGCTCCAGCGTCCTCCTGCCCGCCCGCATGGGGTGGCAGCAGGCGGCGGCCGCGCTGCTGGCGTCGGAGTGGATCACGGCCGAGACCGCGGTGGCGTCGGGGTTGGCCCTGCGCACGTGCCCCGACGGGACCGTGCTGGCCGAGACGCTCGAGCTGGCCCGGACCATCGCGTCGTTCCCGGCGCACGCCACCCGCCAGATCAAGCGGCTCATGCTCGCGGGCCGGGGGACGGCCGTGGCGGATGCCCGTCGGCGCGAGGAGGCGGCGTTCGCCGCGCTCTTCGCCGACCCGTCGGTCAATCCGGGGTCGCATCTGGCGGCCGGGCTCGGGGACTGAGGGGCCGTGCGCCTCGGGGTCACCTGTTTCCTGACCGACCGCGACCTCCCACCCGCGGAGCTGGCCACGGCAGCGGAGGAGCGGGGATTCACCTCGCTGTACCTTCCGGAGCACACCCACCTTCCGGTGCGGGCCGACCGTCCGCCGGCGCTGGTCGAGGGCGTCCGGGCCGACGACTACAAGAGGAGCCTCGATCCCTTCGTGTCCCTGGCGACCGCGGTGCCGGTGACCATGCAGCTGCTCCTCGGCACGGGCGTGACACTGGTCGCCCAGCACGACCCGGTCGTCCTCGCCAAACAGGTGGCCACCCTCGACCACCTGAGTGGAGGCCGGGCCGTCCTCGGGATCGGCTTCGGGTGGAATCGCGAGGAGGCAGCCGATCACGGGGTCGACTTCACCGCCCGCCGCCGGGTCGCCCGCGACCACGTGCTGTGCATGCAGGCCCTGTGGCGTGACGACCGGGCCGAGTACCACGGGGAGTTCACCGACCTCGATCCGTGCTTCAGCTGGCCGAAGCCCGTCCGGGGTCGGGTGCCGGTCCTGTTGGGTGGTGGCGCCACCGCGTCCAACTTCACCGCCATCGCCGAGTACGGCGACGGGTGGATGCCCGTCGGAGGCTCCGGTATGGGCGAGGCGATCCCCCGACTGCACCAGGCATTCGAGGACGCGGGACGCGACCCCGGCGAGGCCCGGGTGGTGCCGTTCGGGACGATCCCGACGGATGCCAAGCTCGAGCATTTCGCCGGCCTCGGGGTCGACGAGGTGGTCCTGCGGGTCCCGAGCGGAGTCCGGTCAGAGGTACTGGCCGTGCTCGACAGGCATGCCGCACTGGTGGAGCGGTTCGGTGGCGACCGTGCCTGACCAGGCGCCCAACGGCAGATCGGCGGGCGAGGGCCCGCCCCGTCGGGTCGGCCCGCCCGGTCGCCCCTGGAGTGGGGGCGGCCGCGAGGAACTCGCCTCCGCCGTGCGCCGGCTGATGGAGCTCACCGTCACGTCGGCGCCGGCAGCAGGAGTCCTGGCCGAGGCCACTGCCCGGATCGACGCCGTATCGGACAGCCTGGAGTTCGCCGTCCCCGACGACTCGGAACCGGTGCCGAGGTTCGACGGTCCGGACGGCGCAATCGATGACGGGACCAGCCTCGTCGACTCCATGCCCTTCGACATGGTGGTCGGGCCGTGCAACCCGCTGGCCCCCCCGATCGACCTCTGGTTCGACCCGCCGGTGGCCCGAGGGCGGGCCGTGTTCACCCCGACCTACGAGGGTGCGCCGGGGTGGGTCCACGGCGCAGCGCTGGCTGCCGCCTTCGACATCATCCTGACGGCGGCCAACGTGCTGGCCGACGCAGCGGGGCCCACGGTCGAGCTCACCATCCGGTACCGCCGGCCCACGCTGATCGGTGTGGAGTCGCTGTTCGAGTCGCAGGTGACCGACGTCGCCGAGCGCCGGACCCACAGCCGGGGCGTGCTCCGCCAGAACGGGAAGGTCACCGTCGAGGCCGTCGGGGTGTTCGTCAACATCGACAGCGACCGGGTCGCCGCGCTCCACCGCATGCGGACCCGTCACGAGTCCTCCGAGGGCTGATGCCCTCCCACGCGGGGGCCGCCGCAATTCTCTAGAGTTCGACGTGTCGCATCACACCGGGGGGACAGGTCCACGAACTGCCGGTGCAGCCAGGACTAGGGGGAGACGACCATGAGCCGAGCCTTCGACGGACCGAGGGATGGACGGGGGCGACGCACGGCGGCGTTGGCCGCGGTGGGCCTGGCCCTGGCGGCCACGCTGACCGCGTGCTCGTCGCACGCAGGCGTCGACAACGACGACCACGTCCGGCGGTGGGGGCAATGGTGGCAAGGCGCCGATCCCGGCCACCGCCTTCAGTGACACCACCGGACTCACGTCGTCGTCGGTCACCGTCGGCAACGTGTCGACGCTGTACGCCGGCCTGTTCAAGGGCGCGCTGGTCGGCACCCAGGCCTACGCCGACTACGTGAACTCGACGGGCGGCCTCAACGGGCGCAAGCTCCTGGTCGACTCCTACGACGACGGCTACCAGGGGGCGCCCAACAAGCAGGAGACGGAGCAGGCCGCCCAGAAGGACTTCGCCGCCGTCGGCGGATTCTCCCTCCAGGACAGCTACGGCGAGACGGTCCTGGCCGCCGACCCGTCGGTCCCCAACGTCACCGTGTCGCTCGACCTGGCGGCCGCCAACCTGCCGAACAGCTTCAGCCCCGACCCGGCGGCCATCGGCTGGCCCACGGGGGGGCTGATGTACTTCAAGTCCAAGTTCCCGTCCGACGTCAAGTACGCCGCCACTCTCGTGGCCGACCAGCCGTCGGCCATCGTCAAGTGGGGCGGCGAGAAGGCCGCCATGCAGTCGCTCGGGTACAACGTGATCTACGACCAGCAGTTCGACATCACCCAGACGGACTTCACCCAGAACGTGCTGGCCATGAAGCAGGACGGGGTGAAGATCCTGTTCCTCGAACAGATGCCCGAGAACTACGCGGCGGCCGTGGTGAAGGCCCTCAACCAGCAGGACTTCCACCCGGTGCTGGTGTTCGGGGCCTCCACCTACTCGGAGCAGTTGATCCCCGACTCGGGAGGGGCCGCGGCCACCGACGGCGACTACCTCTACCAGCCCACGGCGATGTACCTCGGTGAGGATGCCACGACCATCCCGGCGGTCAGTACGTTCCTCACGTGGGTCCAGAAGTCCTCGCCCGGATTCAAGCCCGACCTCTACACGCTCTTCGGATGGCTGTCGGCCCAGCTGTTCTCCCAGGCGTTCACCGCGGCGGGCAAGAACCCGACACGGGGGAGCGTGCTGGCCCAGCTCCGCAAGATCACCGCGTACAACGGCAACTACCTGATCACCACGGCCAACCCGGCCGACAAGGTCCCCGGGTACTGCTACGTCATGACCCAGGTGGTCCAGGGGAGGTTCCAGAGGGTCGACGACCCGTCGGTCAACAGCTCGACCCACGGCTACCGGTGCGACGGCTCGTTCTACTACTACCCGCCGAGGTAGGTCCACAGAGGGTGCCGTAGGCTGGGCCACCATGTGCGGACGAATCGCCCTCTATTCGGAGCCGGACTTCCTGGCCCGGATATTCGATGCACAGCTCGAGCTCGGCATGGACCCTGTGGGGCGGCCGAGCTGGAACGTCGGCCCGATGCGGCCGGTGCTGGCGGTGGCCGAGGCGCCCGACGGCGACGGTGGGCACCGTGAGCTCGGCCGCTACCGGTGGGGCCTCGTGCCCGTGTGGGCCAAGGACCCGGCGTCCGGGAGCCGCACCTTCAACGCGCGGGCCGAGACGGTGGCGTCCAAGCCCTCGTTCCGCGCCGCGTTCACGGCTCGCCGGCTCGCCGTCGTGGCGGACGGCTTCTACGAGTGGAAGCCGGGCGACGGGAAGACGAAGCAGCCCTACTACTTCACCCGGGCCGACGGGCGGCCGCTGGCGCTCGCCGGTCTGTGGGAGCAGTGGTGGGGGGGTCCCGGGGCCCCGGATCCGGCCGAAGGGGATCGTCCCGCACTGCGCACCTGTACGGTCATCACCACCGAGGCCGGGGCCGACATGGGCGACATCCACCACCGGATGCCGGTCGTTCTGGAACACGAGGTCCTCGAGGAGTGGCTCGACCCGACCAACAGGGACAAGCCGGAGCTCGAGTCGCTGCTCGTCCCGTCACCGGCCGGCACGCTGGTGCACCGTGCCGTCGGGCGCGAGGTCGGCAACGTGCGCAACGACGGGCCGGAGCTGATCGAGGAGATCGCCGAGGGCTGAGCCGGTCCGGGCCGGGCGCCACGGGCCGGGGCGCGGCAAGCGGGACGACAGCGCCGGCGGCGGGTGGCGGGCGGCCGGTGGCGGGTTAGCGCCTGACGACGCCGGCGACCTTCGCCTTGACCTCGTGGTACCTGGTCCTGGCGTTGGCGACCAGGGCCCGTCGGTACTGAGCGTCCTTCACCCCACCGGAGGGGAATCCGACGAAGCCCCCGGGCCGGAGTCGCTCCTCGAGCTGGTCGAGCTGTCGCGAGAGGACGACTGCGGGCGCGAACCAGGAGTCGAAGGCCAGGCGGGCGCGGCGCCCCATCTCCTCGGCGTCCGCCTCGCGCTCGGCCAGGATCCGCGGCAGTTCGGCGATCCGTCCCTCCGGCCACGTGATCGAGAAGGCGCTCCAGTCGGGACCGGTGGGCGGTACCCACTCGTCGGCGATGATCACCGGAGCGCGTCCCGCCGCCATCGTCTCGTACAGTCGGATCGAGGAGGTACCCCAGCCGCGGGGGCACAGGACGAACTTCGACCGGAAGACGATCTCGGCGAAGTTCCGCCGCCGCTCGGCGAAGTGGAGCGAGGTCGGGTCGTAGAACACGAAGCCCTCGGTGGACTCGACGTGGGCCCGGTCCGCGTCGAGTGCGAAGACGGCGTCGCGGCACGGATGGGTCCGGCCGCCGACGAAGCCGAAGAGGAGGTCCTGTTCGATGGACGACGTGCCGCCGTCGAGCCTGGTGGTTGGATCCTCGATGGTGTAATAGGAGCCCGCCACCTGCCACGTCCGGTCGAAACACGGCGACGGCATGCTGACGTAGATCCCCGGGAACCGGCACCACGGCACGTCGCGCTCGTCGTACACCGCGACCTTCTCGGGGTAGCGGCGTGCGAGGTCGGTCGTGGCGATGGCGGTGAGCCGCCAGTCCAGACCGAGCAGGTGGCAGTCCGGGAAGAGGATGACGTCGGCCTCGGCCGGGTCCGCCGTGCCGACGTGGCGCTGCGGCTCGGCCTGCCCGGCCAGCCGGTCGATCATGGTGTCCACGATGGAGGCCCCGTTCGGGACCCGCGTCCGGGCGAAGTGGACCTTCATCCGACGGCGCTGCCCGGCCATCCGACGGCGCTGCCGCTGCCGGGCCGGCGGTGCACGGGGCCGGTGCCGGTCGCATGACGAGAGTGTAATGAGGCGGGTCGCGACGGAACAACTCCCGCGACGGCGGGTGCGACGGGCCAGCGCGACCGGGTGGCGGTGGGCTCAGCCGGCCCCACCCCACCGGAGGGGCTCAGGCGTCGGCAGTCGCCCTGGCGGCACGCTTCATCAGCTTGGACTTCCGGTTCGCCGCCTGGTTCTTGTGGATGACACCCTTGGCGGCCGCCTTGTCGATCCGCTTGACGGCCAGCCGGATCGACTCCTCGGCGGACTCGACGTCCTCGGCGACGGCGGCGTTCGCCCTCTTGGTGCGGGTGCGCAGTTCGGACCGGACGGCCTTGTTGCGGGCCTGGCGCTTGACGGTCTGGCGGTTGCGCTTGATCTGGCTACGGATGTTGGCCACTGCTCGTCCTCGTCGTCCTTGCTGGGTCGGTTCCGGGCGCCACGAACGGGCGGGCGCCACGGGCTGCGTGGTTTCCCCGGGGATCCCTTCCGGGGATCGCCTACCGGGAGACAGTGCAGGATAGCAGTTCGGTTCCGGTCGGGCCCACCGGGCCCGACCCGCGCGTCGTCCGGAGTGGGTCCCGCCCTGCCTTGGGTACGCTGGTCTCCCCGTGCTCCCCATCGACCGTATCCGCAACTTCTCCATCATCAGTCACGTCGACCACGGGAAGTCGACCCTGTCCGACCGCATTCTGGAGCTGACCGGGGCCGTCGACCCCCGGTTGATGCGTGAGCAGTACCTGGACTCGATGGACATCGAGCGTGAGCGGGGTATCACCATCAAGGCGCAGAACGTCCGGGTCCCGTGGCGCGACCACACCCTCCACCTGATCGACACCCCGGGCCACGTCGACTTCGGCTACGAGGTCAGCCGTTCGCTGGCCGCCTGCGAAGGGGCCGTCCTCCTCGTCGACGCCTCCCAGGGGATCCAGGCCCAGACCCTGGCCAACTGCTACCAGGCCCTGGAGAACGACCTCGAGATCGTGGCCGTCCTGAACAAGATCGACCTGCCGGCTGCCGACCCCGAGCGCTGCGCCGCCGAGATCGAGACGGTCCTCGGGCTGCCGGCCACGGACATCATGCACATCTCGGCCAAGACCGGCGAAGGGGTGCCCGAGCTGCTCGACGCCATCGTCGCCCGCATCCCGGCGCCGACCGGGGACCCCGGGGCCCCGCTGCGGGCACTCATCTTCGACTCGGCCTACGACCAGTACCGTGGGGTGGTGAGCTCCATCCGGGTGATGGACGGCACGCTCACCTCGTCGGACCGGCTGAGGTTCATGCAGGCCGGCGCCAACCACGAGATCGAGGAGATCGGGATCCGCACGCCGGTGACCGTCCCGGTCGACGAACTCGGCCCCGGCGAGGTCGGCTACCTCATCGCCGGCATCAAGGACGTGGGTGGCGCCCGGTCGGGGGAGACGGTTACCACCGCCGCCCACCCGGCCCAGACCGCGCTCGACGGTTATCGCGATCCCAAGCCCATGGTGTTCTGCGGGCTGTTCCCCATCGACGGGGACGAGCTGCCCGACCTGCGCGATGCGCTCGAGAAGCTGCGGCTCAACGACGCCAGCTTCACCTACGAGCCGGAGTCGTCGCGGGCGCTCGGGTTCGGCTTCCGATGTGGCTTCCTCGGACTGCTCCACATGGAGATCGTCCGCGAGCGCCTCGAGCGTGAGTTCGACCTCTCGCTGATCGCCACGGCTCCGTCGGTCGCCTACCGGGCATTCCTCACCAACGGGACCGAGGTCGACGTGGACAACCCGAGCGAACTGCCCGAGCCGGCCGCCCTCGACCACGTCGACGAGCCGATGCTGCGGGCGACGATCCTCACCCCGGCCGAGTACACCGGCACGATCATGGAGCTGTGCCAGGGCAAACGGGCCGAGATGGTCAAGATGGACTACCTGTCACCCGATCGGGTCGAGTTCGTCTACGTGATCCCGCTCGCCGAAGTGGTGGTCAACTTCTTCGACCAGCTGAAGAGCCGGACCAAGGGGTACGCCAGCCTCGACTACGAGCCCAGCGGCTACGCCACCTCGGACCTGGTCAAGGTCGACCTGCTGATCAACCGTGTGCCGGTCGACGCCTTCTCGACCATCGTCCACAAGTCCCAGGCCGACTTCTACGGCCGTCGGATGACCGAGAAGCTCAAGGAGCTCATCCCGCGTCAGATGTTCGAGGTCCCCATCCAGGCTGCCATCGGGGGCAGGGTGCTCGCCCGCGAGACGGTCAAGGCCCGGCGCAAGGACGTGCTGGCCAAGTGCTACGGCGGTGACATCACCCGCAAGCGCAAGCTGCTGGAGAAGCAGAAGGAGGGGAAGAAGAAGATGAAGAACATCGGACGGGTCGAAGTCCCTCAGGAGGCCTTCGTCTCCGCGCTCAAGCTCGACGACTGAAGGCCGGCGGCTGTCCCGGATGAGCCTGGGCGCGAGCCCAGCGTCTAGGATGCCCGCGGTGTCCGGCGATCCCTCCATCTCGGTACGCGATCTGTCCAAGACCTACCGGATCCTCCGCCAGGAGGACAAGGACTCGTATGCCGCCGAGGCGGTCATCAAGCGGATCAGGCGGGGAAAGAAGCGCCCCGAGCAGTTCGAGGCGCTCCACGACGTGTCGTTCGACATCGGCTGGGGCGAGGTCGTGGGCATCATCGGGCGCAACGGTGCGGGCAAGAGCACCCTCCTCAAGATCATCAACCGGATCACGGCGCCGACGACCGGGCGCATCGAGCTCGGCGGTCGCGTGGGCAGTCTCCTGGAGGTCGGGACGGGATTCCATCCCGAGCTGACCGGCCGGGAGAACGTGTACCTCAACGGGACGCTGCTCGGCATGCGGCGTAAGGAGATCGACCAGCGCTTCGACGCCATCGTCGAGTTCGCCGGGACCGAGCGCTTCCTCGACACCCAGGTCAAGCGCTACTCCACCGGCATGTACATCCGCCTGGCCTTTGCCGTGGCGGCACACCTCGACTCCGAGATCCTCGTGGTCGACGAGGTGCTGGCCGTGGGCGACTCGGACTTCCAGGCCAAGTGCCTGCGGAAGATGCGCGAGGTGGCGCGGGACGGCCGCACGGTGGTGCTCGTCAGTCACCAGTTGCAGACGGTGTCCGACCTCTGCAACTCGGCGCTCTACCTGAGCGCCGGCCACCTGGTGCTGCACGGGACGGTCGAGAAGGCGATGGAGGAGTACAAGCGGAGCTTCATCCGTGAGGCGCCGGTCCTCAAGGTGGCGGCGCACCGTCCCGGGACCGGCGAGCTCCGGTTTGCCGAGGTGTCGATGGGCTCCGACATGGTCAAGCCCGGAGACGACGTGGTGATCGAGTTCGCCATCGGCGCCAATGCCGCGTTCGGCAGTCGCTACTACCTCTCGTGCTTCATCAACAACGAGGACGGCATGGTCATCGCCCAGTGCGACTCACGGGTCGTCGACTTCTGGCTCGATCCGGCGACCGAGGCCCAGGGACGCATGCTCCTGCGTACCCCGTGGCTCAAGCCAGGGGCCTATACCGTCGATGTACGCGTCTGTGCCGGTGGTCAGGCCACGGACATCTGGGAGCAGGCCTGCCAATTCCAGGTGCTGCCGGTGTCCCCCTACCCCCACATGACCTCGCCGGACGGGACCGACCACGGCGTCGTGTTCCCCGAGTTCGACTACTCGCAGACCTGAGGACCCATGGCCAAGATCGTCATCACCCCACCGGGAAGGTTCTCGCTCCCCAGGACGAACGAGCTCTGGGAGGCACGCGAGGTGCTCTACCGGTTCGGCGCCCGCGACGTGACCCTCCGCTACCGGCAGACACTCCTCGGTGTCGTCTGGGTGGTACTCCAGCCACTGCTCACGGCGCTGGTCTTCACCCTCGTCTTCAACCGTGTCGCCCACCTCACGACCACCGGCGTCCCCTATCTGGTGTTCAGTTTCGTCGGCCTGATGGCCTGGAACCTGTTCAGCGGGATCCTGAGCCGGGCCCAGGGTTCGCTGGTCGCCAACCGTGACCTCGTGTCCAAGGTCTTCTTCCCGCGCATGCTGGTCCCCCTGGCGACGGTGTACTCCAACCTCGTGGACTTCGTGGTGTCGCTGGCGTTCCTGGGTGTCCTGTGGATCGCCTACGGGGTCAATCCCGGACTCCAGGCCCTGCTGACGCCGATCTGGGCGATCATGCTCGTCCTGCTGGCCAGTGGCATCGGGCTGATCACCTCCGCGCTCACGGTCCGGTATCGGGACGTCAACTACTTCGTCCCCTTCATGCTGCAGTTCCTGCTCTACGCCACCCCCATCGCCTACCCCCTGAGCGCCGTGCACAGCTTCAAGGTCTTCTTCCAGATCAATCCGCTGACCTGGACCATGCAGGAATTCCAGTGGTCGCTGGCCAAGCAGCCGGCGCCGGCCCCCTGGGAGTTCGCCCTCTCGATCGCCGTCCCCATAGCCGTGTTCCTGGGGAGCGCCATCGCCTTCGAGCAGATGGAGCGCGGGTTCGCCGACGTGATCTGAGCACGGCGCCGGCGGGCCGGTGGCGATCCGTCGTCAGAGGACGCCGTTCGGGCGTCCCGGCGTACGTGGCGCCGCCCGGACGGCACCGCTCACTGGCTCGGGTGAGCCTTCCCGTACCGCGCCTCGATCCAGTCGGACAGGACCGGATACGCCTGGGTCTGGCCGTCGACCGTGTAGAGCGAGTGGTCGGCGCCGGGGACGACCACGAAGTCGAGCATGCCGCGCCGATGGCGCCGCCGCTCGCTGACGGCCCAGAAGACGGATGTCTCGAACTGCTTGGCATCGTCCTCGCTGGCGATGAGGAGCAGGGGCGTCCCGCGGCGGCCGAGGCCGGCCAGGATTGCGTGGGGAGACGCACCGACCAGTACCGAGAGCAGCGACCGCCAGATGGTCCGGGCCACCCGACGGTGACGCACGGCCAAGGTGGCCAGCGGGGCCGGCATGGGCTTGTAGGCCAGGCGACGCGGGTCCACGGGACCCTGGTCGTGTTCGGGCATCCTGCCGGTCAGTCCGGGATTGATGGCGCACACGCCCCGTAGATGGAGGCGAAGCCCGGCCTCGAGTGCGTGGTAGCCGCCCGAGGAGAGCCCCAGGTAGACGAGGTCCGTGCCGTCGGGATCCCCCAACGCCCCGGCGAGGTCCACGACGTCCTCGAGTATCTCGGGCGCGGCGGGCACGTTCCGGGCCTGGCCGGGCCGTCCGAACGTCTCGCCGATCCCGTCGAAGTCGACCCTCACCGTGCGGAATCCCACCCGGGCGAAGTGTCGGGCCAGGTCGACCCACATGCGGCCCGGGCCGGTGTGGTCGAGTGCCCCGGCGGACAGGAGCACCAGCGTCGGGGTGCCCGATGCCGCACGGTGACCGGGAGGGTCGGGGGTGGGGGACACCTGGCGGGCCGCCGGCTCGGTAATCACGGCGAAGAGACGGTTGGGTCCCAACCACGCCGCCGCCTCCACGATGGAGCTACCGTCGCCCAGCCGTTCGACGGTCGCCGCCGGCGACGGGATCAGGGTCACGGGCGCCTCAGGACCATCGGCGACGCCGGACGTCCACTCGACGAGGGTCTTGATCGCCGTGGCCGGCAGCACGGTCATGTCGGGTGGGACGTCCAGGAGCTCCGGTTGACCCTCGACCTCGATCCAGTCGACGGCACGCCCGTCGAACCTGGCCCGGGCCTGGGCCAGCTTGCCCGAACCTCGGCGGGCCAGGACCAGTGTCCTGTGCTCGCCGAGCGAGTCACACGGCTCGAGCGTCAGGTTGGACAGCTCGGCGACCGTGGCCGGGGAGAACGTGAACGCCGGTCCGGCGACGGATCCGTCGCCGAGCTGTGGCGCCCCGTAGCCGGCGGACAACAGGGTCCGCTCCTGACGCAGGAATTCGTTGCCCGACACGTACGGGTCCCACTGGACCAGGCCGTCGACGTCGGCGCCGTCGGCGACCGCCCGCCCGGCCAGTAGTGCTCCCATGCGCATGCCCACGAGGACGACGGGGCCGGGCGCGCAGGCACGGGCGAAGCGGACGGCCTCGTCGACGCTGGAGAGCCAGTCAGCCAGCCGACCCGGATCGTCGAACCCACCGGCCGAGTCTCCGGTCCCGGCGTAGGAGAAACGGAACGCGGCGACCCCGAGCTCGGCCAGTTGGTCCGCCGCAGTCTGGAGTGCCCACTGGGCATTGGCCCCCTCGCGCCCCAAGGGGGGACAGATCACGGCGACACCCCTCGCCGTCGTGGTCCGGGGAAGGTGCATCCAGCCGAACAGGGGCCGGTCGTCAGGCCCGAACCATGTGGGCTCGGCCCTCACCGCGCTGGCGTGCTCCGACCGGAGCGGATGGCCCGGGTCATGGCCGGGCGCGGCGTGGCGCTCGTCGCCGGGATCGACGGCCCGGTGGGCCACGCTGGAGTCCATGGTGTGGTCATCGGCACCGGGTGGAGAAACATGAAGCCGTGGCGCCGCGGGTCCCGACGGGACTGCACTGGACCGAACACCCTGACCTCCTCCCCATGCACCGTGCCGACAGCCCGGACACCGGCCAATGGAGCCTAATGGGAGTGGGACAGCCCGTCCGTGTCCGTTCCGCGACCCACGCGCCAGGCACGTGAGGACAGAGTGTCGGGGGTCGAAGGTGTCCCGGCCGGCGATGGGGCGTCCGCCTGCCTGTCACGACTCCCCGTGGGCTTCGGGTGCCTCCGGTACGGCCGACGTACGGCGGCCCCGGTTCCGTGACGATCGTCGGCCCCGGTGTACCTTGTCCGGACGATGAACGATCTCCCGACCACTCCCGCCGCCGATCGGGGGGCGAGTGTCCCGTCGTCGGGAACGGCGCGCCACTTGCGGATCGGGGCCTACGTGCTCCTGGCCGATCCGGCGTTCCTGGCGCAGAGCATCCGCTCCTACTACGACCTGGTCGACCGCATCGTCGTCCTCTACGACGAAGCCGGATTGAGCTGGTCGAGGCAACCGTTGGTGCTCGAGCCCCTGCTGTCGGTGGTCGAGGAGGTCGACGTGGACGGCAAGGTCGTCCTCGTCCCGGGTGACTTCCACAGCTCCGACGCCGAGCTGCTGGTCATCGAGACGGCCGAGCGGAACGTGGGCATCGCCACCTTTGGCCAGGAGGTCGACTGGGTGCTCCAGATCGACACCGACGAGGTACTCGGAAACCCGCCGCGGTTCTTGGAGTCGCTCGTCCGAGCCGACGAGGCCGGCAAGGACGCGCTCGACTACCCGGCCAGGTGGCTCTACGGCCACGTGGGCGGTGACCGCTATCTCGAGCGATGCCGCAGGCTGTGGGGCATCACGGCCGGCTACCCGGGTCCCGTGGCCGTGCGGGCGGGCACCACGCTCACCCTGGCCAGACAGTGCAAGGTGCCCACGTGGCACGTCGACTTCGGCCCCCGGAACACCGATCCGGCCCATTCCCGTGACACCCGGGTGGACGAGCAGGTGCGGCCGGAGGACACCATCTGGCACTTCTCGTGGATTCGGTCCGAAACGGACATGCGGGCCAAGTCCCTCACGTCGGGTCATGCACACGAGATCGACTGGCACCGGGAGATCGACCGGTGGGTCAGCCGGTGCCGGCATCCCCACCTGACGACCCTGCTGACGCCGATGCGCAGGTCGCCGGACGTCGTGGGTGCACCCACCTGGTTGCGGTCGACACGCGTGCCGGTCGCCGTCACCGGGAACGGGCCGTGACGCTGCCCACCGTGTCGGTGGCCGTGGTCACCTACGAACGCCCGGACTTCGTGGTCCGCTGCCTGGACCACCTGGCGGCGCAGACGGTCCCGCCGCTCGAGGTGATCGTGGTGGACTCGTCGACCAGTCGGGACACCGCCGATCTCGTCCGGGACCGCTACCCGTGGGTGCGGTACGAGGTGTGCTCCGCCGGCCGGGGAGCCACGGCCACGGCACGCAACATGGCGTTCGAACTTGCGGACGGCGAGATCCTCGCCTTCCTCGACGACGACGCCTTCGCCGAGCCGGAGTGGCTCGAACGGCTGCTCCCCAACTTCGACGACCCCACGGTCGGGGGTGTCGGCGGACGGCAGATCCGGGGTCAGCCGGGCGAGCTGACCGAGGGTGTGGATGCCATCGGTCGCCTCCTCGACGACGGGAGCCTGACCGGCAACTTCGCCGCCGATCCCGGAAACGTGGTCGACGTGGACCACCTGCTCGGAGCCAACATGGCGTTCAGGCGCTCAGTCATCGTGGCGTTGGGCGGCATCCGCGACGGCTACGCCGGCACCTGCATCAGGGAGGAGACCGACCTCTGCCTACGCGTCGCGCACGCCGGCTTCCGCCTCGTCTTCACCCCGGACGCCGTCGTGGAGCACGTGGCCGCGCCCTACGCCAAGGGACAGCGGTTCGACCTCCGCTACACCTACTGGGCGCAGAAGAACCACTTCATCCTCCTCGTCCGCAATTTCGGTCTCGGCGCGCCCGTCGTGAGGCGCTACCTGACGTCCTCGACCAGAGCCGCCCTCGGTGACTTCACGGTTCGGACCCGCCGGGCCGCGAGTCGGGCGAAGGAGCACGACGCCGGCGGTGCCGCCAAGGCGGGTGGGGCGGCCTTCCTGCGCACGGGGGTCGTCCTGGCCGCCACGTGCTCCGGCCTGGTGGCCGGAGCACGGCTGGCGCGGCTCGACCGCCGCTCCGGCTGACGTCCCGGGCGGGTCGGAGGCCCACCCGCGGTGGGCTGCGGTCGTCCAGGTGGTCGGCGTGCGTCCGGGGCGGGGCCGGCGGGTCAGCCGGCGACCGTTTGCAGGATGTCCTCGACCCGGTCGACGGCCTGTTCCAGGAGGAACGATCTCTGGACGCGTTCGATGCAGCGCTCAGCCAATCCCGGGTCGTCGTCGTGCCAGGTCATGAGCGATCGGAACCGGTCGGCCAGGTCGTCCACGTCCTCGGGCGTGACGAGCAGGTACTCGAGGTCGCCGTCGAGGATCTCCGGGATCCCGCCGATGCGCGAGGCGACGACCGGGCGACCGGTGGACAGGCCTTCGATCACCGTCCTGCCGAACGGCTCCAGGAAGCGCGAGGGGACGGCGCAGACGTCGGCCGCATACCGCGGGGTCACCACGTCGCGGCGGCTGCCCAGCATCGACACGCTGTCGTCGACCAAATCCTGGAGCTCGGCGAGGTTCGCTCCGCCGTCGTGGTCGACCGTGGAGGAGCCGACGATCAGGAGGCGGCCCTCGTCGGGCCCCAGACCGAGACGCCTCCAGGCCCGGAGGAGGACGTCGACGCCCTTCTCACGGTCGAGCCGACCCACGTAGGTGACCACGAAGACGTCGTCGGGGATCCCGAGCTCGAGCCGGGCCGCGGCGCGCTCGTCCGGGCCGCCGGGCGGGTAGTCGGCTGGGTCGATGGCGTTGTGCACCGTGGTCGTCTTGGCGGGGTCGAGGCCCGACGCCACCCACAGGTCGGCCACGAAGTGGGACACGGGGACGAACCGGGCCACGTGCCGGTTCAGGAATGCGATGTCCTTCGGCCGCAGGTCGGTGTGACCGTGCAGGTGGCAGACGACCGGGGCACGGGTGAGCATGCCGGCGGGCACGGCCCAGCCGGTCGAGTAGATGCGGTTCCCGTAGATGACCTCGGGACGGCGACGCGACGCGGCCCACACCGTCGGCGCCAGTGCGGCCAGACCCTGGACGCGGCCCCGACGCCCTTCGGGGAACCAGTAGTCGACGGTCGGGACCTGGGTGACGGAGGCACAGAACTGGCGGTACTCGGCGTCGAGCGATCCCTTCTCGGAGTACAGCAGGTGGATGTCGTGCCCGCGCTGGGCCAGGGCCTGGGTCATCTGGAAGACGTGCAGTTCAACGCCCCCAACCGGTGCCGTGCCGTGCACGTTGGTCACAAACTTCATGGATGCACCGTACTCCCGCGGGACCCGGCTCCCCAGGATCGTGCAGGCCCCCCGGACCGAATCCGAGGGACCGTCAGCCGTACGAGCGCCAGATCGCCGCGTGGGCAGCGAGGCTGCGCTCCCAGGTGAATTCCGCTGCCCTCCGTCGACCACGCTCCACCATGGCGGTGGTGTCCGACCCGTGGGCCAGCGCCGCCTCGATCCCGTCGGCCAGGCCACGGCCGTCCGGCTCGACCAGGTAGGCGGCATCGCCGCACACCTCGGGGAGCGAACTCCGGTCGGCGGCCACGACGGGGACGCCCACGGCCATTCCCTCCAGCGCCGGCAACCCGAACCCCTCGTACACCGAGGGGACGACGATGGCCGACGCGGACGCCATGAGCCCACGGGCGGTCGGGCCGTCCACCCACCCGACGCGCAGGGTCGCCGGTAGCGGGGCGAACAGCCGGTCGCGGCGCTCGTCGGCCGGGCCCATGAGCACCAGCGTGACATCGGTACGGGACTGGTGGACGAGGGTCCATGCGTCGGCCAGTCCGACCAGGTTCTTCCGGTCCGTGCACCCGCCGGCGTGCAGCACGAACGGCCGGGGGACACCGAGCTCGGCGAGCCGTGCGCCCGGCAGCGGCTCCGCCCGCTGGAACTCGGGGCTGACACCATTGGGGATCGCCACCGCCTTCGCCACCCCGAACCTGGCGGTCACCTCGTCGGCCGAGAACTGCGACGGGCAGATGACCACGTCGGCCCGCCGGGCACTCGAGGCACCGTCCGAGGGCGGCAGGCCCTCGTCGGCGAAGATCCACGGGACGACGTCGTGGACGGTCAGGATCTCGGGGTGCGGCGCCGGGGGCAGGCGGAGGTCGAGCCGGTGGACGATGTCGAACCTCCGGTACAGGAGGCGACCGACGGCTCGCCGCACGCTCGGGGACGGGCCGGCGAGCAGGCGCGCCGGGATCCGTGCGTCGGCCCGCACGGGGGATCGGAGCGACGACACCTCGAAGTGGCTCACCTCCCAGTCCGGCGCGTCGGGTCCGAGGGCGGCGGCGGCACCGTCGACCAGCTGGCGCTCGTAGACCTGCTGGCCCATGGGCTGCTCCACGGCAAGGGCCGCCAGGGCCAGGCGGTTGGTCATCGGGAGGGGCACGACCGCTCGGGGCGAAGGGCGCCCGCCCCTGCGTGTACGAGGCGGCGCCGGGGCATGGCCGAGTGTAGCTTCGGGCCCGGATCGCTCCGGGGCCCGGGAGCCATCGCCGGTGCCCGGCCGGGTACTAGCGACTGGCGTCGTCCGTGGGGTCGTCGGTGCCACCGTCCGGAGCCGCCGTCCCGGCCGCCGGGGAGGCGAGGCCGCCCGGTCCCCGGATGACGGCGACCGTCTTGGTCGGGTCGTCGGGGTCGAAGTGCAGGGTGATCGGGGCGTCGGGGTCCTCGGGCCCGCCCGGCGCCTCCATCACGAAGGCGGGCAGCTCGCGCTTGGGCTCGAGTGCCTGCTGCAGTCCGAGGGCGATGCCCGACAGCACGGCCCCGGTCGCGGACCGCTTCATCCACTGGTTGAACCGGAGGGGGTCGTGGGGACCGGGGTCGCCGTCGGCCGCGTCGGCCGTTGCCCCGTCCGCAGCGTCAGACGACGAGTCGCCGTCCGCGGCGGCGGTCGGGCCGTTTCCGGAGCCGTGGCCGTCCCCCGTCACGTCGTCCGGAGCGTACGGCGCCCCTCCCTCCGGGTGACCGGCGTCGGCGTCGCCGGGATCCGGTCCCGGGTTGATGTCCACGGACCCCACCGTACCGCCCGGACCTCCGGTGGCCTCCGGTGGGGCGGACGGCGCCACCCGATCGACGGGGCGCCACCCCGTGGAGGGGGCATGAGCGGAGCGGACCGTACTGGGGACGTGGTCGTCGGTGCCGGGTGGGGGCCGCATCTTCACCGAGGTCACCGGGTCGGGTGCCGTCGCCGGCACCGGAGCGACCACACCGCCGGTGCCGTAGGATCACGGTGTGCTTGACCGCTTCCATCCGCCGGTCGAGGAGTACCTCGAGACGATCTTCGCACTCGAGGAGGAGGGGATCCCGGTGATCCAGGCCCGCCTGGCCGAGCGGTTGGGCAAGGCGGCACCCTCCGTATCGGAGATGCTCGACCGCCTCGAGGCCGATGGCCTCATCGTGCGCTCGGGTCGGCGCATCTCGATGTCGCCGGCCGGCACCGCCCTGGCGGAGGGGGTTGTCCGCAAGCACCGCCTGGCCGAGCGGCTCCTGGTCGACATCATCGGGCTCGACTGGGACAAGGCCCACATCGAAGCCGGCCGGTGGGAGCACGTGATCAGCGACGATGTCGAGGCACGGCTGGTCGTGCTGCTCGACCACCCGACGACCTGCCCGCACGGCAACCCGATTCCCGGAGTGGTGCCCGACGCGGCGGCACAGCGCCGCCTGGCGGAGGCGCAGCCGGGGGAGCACGTGCGCCTGGTCCGCATCACCGAGAGCGTCGAGCACGAGGCGGACTCGCTCACCTACCTCGGCGACAACGGGCTGACCCCGGGCACCACAGCCGTCGTCCAGTCGCGGGCTCCCGACGGCACGCTGACGCTGATCCTCGGCGACGCAGCCATCGCCCTCGGCCCGGCCATGACCGAGCGCATGTTCATCGCCACGGCCTGATCCGGCGCCGCACACCGGCGCCGACCGCCCTGGTCCTCACGGCGACGGGGGGTGGTCGGTCGGAGCGCGTAAGCACTCACTAGGATGGAGTGCCAACAGCGATCGGACCGCCGGGCCACCGCCCGCCCGGTCCCCACCACTGGCGACCACACGATGCCGACACCCGACGAGCGCACCAGCGACCAGGCCCATCCTCGGACGGGGGATCTCGACGCCCGAAAGGCGGCGATCCTCAACGCGGTCGTGACCGAGTACATCGGGTCGGCCCAGCCCGTCGGATCCCAGCACGTGGTGGACGCCCCCGGTGTCAGCGTGTCCTCGGCCACCGTCCGGTCCGACATGGCCGCGCTCGAGCGTGAGGGCTACCTGACCCAGCCTCACACCAGCGCCGGCCGCATCCCGACCGACAAGGGCTACCGCTTCTTCGTGGATCAGCTGGGCGGTCCCGGGCCCCTCGACCCCAACGGTCGCCACCAGGTCCGCCAATTCTTCGACCAGGCCCACGGCGAGATCGAGGGGATGCTCGAGCGGACGTCCGGGCTGCTGGCCGACCTCACCGACTGCACGGCCATGGTCGTCGGCCCGTCCCACGAGCAGGCCGCCGTCCGTTCGGTGCAGCTGGTGGGACTGGGTCACCGACTGGCCCTCGTCGTGGTCGTCCTGGCCGACGGGGCCGTGCAGAAGCAGTCGATCGAACTTCCCGACGACGCCGACGACGCCGTGGTGTCCGAGGCCGGCGGCCGCCTGGCCGCCCAAGTGCTCGGGCTCCCCCTGGCCCAGGTGTCGACGATGGCGGCCCCGAGCGGCAGTCCCGCGGTGGACGCGGTGGTGGCCTCCGGGGTGGCAGCGCTGCGCTCCCTGGGCGAGGCGGACGGCCATGATCAGCTGTTCGTCGGCGGGTCGTCGCGCATGGCGGCCGCGTTCGACGCCGTCGACACCGTCCGCTCCGTCCTGACCATCCTGGAGCAGCAGCTGGTCGTGGTGTCACTCCTGCGCGACATCCTCGACACGGGACTGACCGTGGCCATCGGGACCGAGCACGGCGTGGAGCCCCTGGCGTCGTGCGCCATCGTGGTGATGCCGGTGTCCATCGACGGCATCGAGGCGGGCACCATCGGCCTGCTCGGGCCCACCCGGATGAACTACCCCCTGGCCCTGGCCGCCGCCCGCATGGTGGGCGACCGACTCGGTGAGCGCCTTGGCGAGGCGGCGCGATGAACGACACGGACCTCTACGAGCTGCTGGGCGTGGGCCGAGATGCCACCGACGAGGAGTTGAAGCGGGCCTATCGGGCCAAGGCCCGGGAACACCACCCGGATGCCAACCACGGTGACGACGACGCCGACGGCGAGCACTTCAAGGAGATCAGTCTGGCCTACGAGGTGCTGAGCGACCCCGAACGGCGGGCCCGCTACGACCGGTTCGGCCGTGCCGGCGTGTCCGGCCAGGGTACGGGGGGGCCGGCCGGAGGCGACCCGTTCGGCGCCGGCGGCCTGGGCGACCTGTTCGACGCCTTCTTCAACGGCATGGGTGGTGCCCCCGGTGGACGGCGAGGCAGTGGCCCGATCCCCGGACCCGATGCCGAACTGGTGGTCGAGCTCACCTTCCGTGAGGCCGTCTTCGGGGTCCAGCGCCAGGTCGACGTGACCACGCCGGTGCACTGCGACACGTGCGAGGGAACGGGCGCGCAGCCGGGTACCTCGGTGGTTCGGTGTCCGGACTGCCAGGGTGCCGGCGAGCTGCGGCGGGTGCGCCAGTCCATCCTCGGCCAGGTCATCACCGCTGTGCCGTGCAACCGGTGCCAGGGCACGGGCCAGTCGATCGAGACCCCGTGCGCCGACTGCCGCGGCGAGGGCCGGCGGACCGAGACCCGCACTCTCACCGTCGACATCCCGGCCGGAGTCGACGACGGCTCGACCCTGCGCCTGGCCGGGCACGGCCCCGCCGGGTTCCGGGGCGGCCCCAACGGCTCCCTCTTCGTCCATCTGGCGGTGACGCCGGACGAGGTGTTCCAGCGATCGGGCGTCGACCTGCACGCCACCGTCCACGTACCCATGACGCTTGCCGCCCTCGGCGGCAGTGTGCCCTTCGACACGCTCGACGACGCCCGGGAGCTGGCCATCGCCACCGCGACCCAGACCGGGACCGTCCTCACCATCAGAGGGCTCGGCGTACCGAAGCTGCGGGGCCGGGGCCGGGGGGACCTCCACATCCACGTCCAGGTCGACACGCCGACCGATCTGGACGGGCAGCAGCGCGAGCTGCTGGCTGCCCTGGCCGCCGCCCGTTCGGAGGAGCTCGGCGAGGCCCCGCAACCCGAGGGCCTGTTCTCCAAGCTCCGCTCGGCCCTCAGCTGACCGTGCCCCCGGGCGGAGCGGGGGCCGATCGGCAACCCCCCGACCCCCGGGCGGGCAAGCCCTCGGCTCCCGATCCGCTCCTGGTGGCCGCCTCCGCCCTGGTGTTCGTGCCCGACCCGGCCGAGCCCGTGATCGGTGACGCGGACCTCCGCCACCTTCTCGACGTGCTTCGTCTGCGAGCCGGTGAGCCGGTGATCGCTGCCGACGGCGCCGGCAGGTGGGTACCGTGCCGCATCGCGGCGTCGGTGGCGGCGAAGGGATCCCGGGGCGCCGACCCGTCGGGACTGCTGGTGCCGGACGGACCCGCCGTGGTCGAGCCCGTCCCCGTCCCCGAGGTGACCGTGGCCTTCGCCCCGACCAAGGGCGACCGCCCCGAGTGGGTGGCCCAGAAGCTCACCGAGCTCGGGGTCGACCGGATCGTGCCACTGCGAACCTCACGCTCGGTGGTCCGCTGGGACGGCGACCGGGCGGCCAGATCGGTCGAGCGACTGCGAAGGGTGGTCCGCGAGGCGGCGTCGCAGTGCCGACGCGCCCGGCTGCCGGAGGTCACCGACGTGTGCCGCCTCGAGGACGTGGCCGGCGTGGCGGGATCACCGGTGACCCTCGCCGATGCCGGGGGCCCGGCCCCCCTCGGCCTCGACCGCCCGGTCCTGGCCGTGGGCCCCGAGGGTGGGTGGGAGCCGGGCGAGCGGGACGGGTTCGGCCCCACCGTGGGCCTCGGGGCCACCGTGCTGCGGGCCGAGACGGCTGCCGTCACGGCCGCAGCCCTCCTGTGTGCCCTCCGCAATGGGGTGGTTCTACCCCTTGCGTAACCACGCTCCGTGAGGAAAACTGTTCTTCTAAGGGAATTCACACAGCACGTGACCGGACGGCGATTCGGCCACGCTGAGTGGGACGGAAGCTCGACAGCGGGTTCGGTCTGCGAATCCGGGCTCGAGGGGCGCAATCTGTGGGAGCGGAGGGCTTGACCATGACGCTGACGGAGAAGGCAGTCGTCGCAATCGACGATGACGAGCAGGAGGAGGCGGCCCGGGTCGCCTACGCCCGTGCCGTGGGGTCGCGGCTGCGGGCGATGCGCAAACAGATGCGGCTGTCGCTGCAGGCGGTCGAGGCCATGTCCGACCAGGAGTTCAAGGCATCCGTACTGGGTGCCTACGAGCGGGGGGAACGCGCCATCTCGGTGCCCCGGTTGCAGCGCCTGGCCAAGCTCTACGACGTGCCGGTGGACCAGCTGCTGCCCAACGACGACGCCACGCCGGGTGGCCGCTGGGGCGCGGCGGGATCCTCCGACGATCGTGCGACCAACGGGCGATCGTCCACTCCGGCCTCGACGGTCCCCGACAAGGTGGCCATCGACCTGACCAAGCTCCACACGGTCAGCGGCCCCGAGCGGGACCTGCTGCGCCGGTTCCTCAGCATGATCCAGGTCCATCGCCAGGACTTCAACGGCCGGATGATCACCATCCGGGCCGAGGACGTGCGGGCCATCGCCTGCCTATTCGGGGTCACCCCGGACAGCATGGGTGCCCGCCTGGACGAGCTCGGGCTGCTCGTCGCGGTCTGATGACCGACGCCGGCCGTGACCCGATCAGCTGGCTGAGCACCAAGGAGGCGGCCGAGCGCCTCGGGGTGACTCTGCGCAGCCTCTACCGGTTCATCGACGAAGGTGGACTGGCCGCGTACAAGTTCGGCCGGGTCATCCGCCTCCAGGAGTCAGACGTGGACGCCTTCATCGAATCGAGCCGCATCGTGCCCGGCAGCCTCGAGCACCTCTATCCCGAGGTGAAGGGCCCGACCCGTGTCGTCCACGGCGAGGGGCGGAGCGACGGGAACGGGAACGGCCACGGGAACGACAGCGGTGCCCAGCGGCAGCCGCTGGCCGCCGAAGGATGAGCCGGGAGGCATGACGACCGACCCGGACTGCCTGTTCTGCGGCATCGTGGCCGGTGACGTCCCGGCCGACGTGGTCCGGCGGGACGAGCGCACGGTGGCCTTCCGGGACATCGCTCCCCAGGCCCCGGTCCACATCCTCGTGGTTCCCCGCAACCACATCGTGAACGCCTCGACGGTGGGCCCGGACGACGCCGAGGACATCGCCGCCCTACTGGTGGCGGCCAAGGCCGTCGCCGACGCCGAGGGCATCGGAGGTGAGGAGCGCGGCTACCGGCTCACGTTCAACGTGGGACCGGACGCGTCGAACACGGTGCCCCACCTCCACGTCCACCTGCTCGGCGGGCGTCTGTTCGACTGGCCCCCCGGCTGACGGTTCCCGATCGGCCGTCCAGGTGACCTGACGGCACGGCCCGATGCGTCCGGGATGTCCCGGCCCGCTGGTAGGGTCGCAGTCAGAGCGCACGTGGCAGGCACCCCGGTAAAGATCCTCGTTCCCGGCAACCACCTCATGGCCGGTCTCCTCGGCCAGCGCGATGAGCTGCTCCGTCAGATCGAGGGCGCGTTCCCCGACGTCCGCATCGCCGTGCGGGGCAACGAGGTCTCCATCGAGGGGACCGGTCCCGACGGGTCGGCCTCGGCCGAGCGGGTCGCCTCCCTCTTCCACGAGCTGATCATCCTGCTCGAGTCCGGCCAGGGCCTCGACGCCGTTCAGCTCAACCGAACGATCGACATGCTGCACGACGACGTGCGCCCGTCCGAGGTCCTCACCAGCGAGCTCGTGCGCTCGTCCCGGGGCCGGGCCGTGCGCCCGAAGACCGGAGGCCAGAAGGCCTACGCCGATGCCATCCGGAGCAACATCGTCACCTTCGGCATCGGTCCCGCCGGGACGGGCAAGTCCTACCTGGCCGTCGCACTGGCGGTCCAGGCACTCCAGGCCCGCCAGGTCAGCCGCATCATCCTGACCCGACCGGCCGTCGAGGCCGGGGAGCGCCTCGGCTTCCTGCCGGGCGACATGCTGGCCAAGGTCGACCCGTACCTGCGTCCCCTCTACGACGCCCTCCACGACCTGCTGGAGGCCGAGGGTGCCCAGCGGCTCATCGACAAGGGGGCGGTCGAGGTGGCGCCACTCGCCTTCATGCGGGGCCGGACGCTCAACAACTCGTTCATCATCCTGGACGAGGCCCAGAACACGAGCCCCGAGCAGATGAAGATGTTCCTCACCCGCATCGGCTTCGGATCCAAGGCGGTCGTCACCGGCGATATGACCCAGGTGGACATCCCCGGTGGCCGCTCCGGCCTCGTGGGCCTCGAGGCCGTCCTGGGCGGTGTGCCCGATCTCGCCTTCGTGCACCTGAAGGCCCAGGACGTCGTGCGTCACAAGATCGTGGCCGACATCGTCACCGCCTACGACAACAAGGGGGCTTCCGGGTCCGACCGGACATCGTCCACGAGCGCCCCGTCCCACGGCGCCTCCTCGAGCGTCCCGTCCCACGGCTCGTCCGACGGCGCCTCCACGAGCGCCCCGTCCCACGGCGCCTCCTCGAGCGTCCCGTCCGAAGGCGCCCCGGTTGGATCCGGCGACGTACCGGCCGTGTCGTGACCCTCGACATCTACGCCGCCGACGAGCAGTCCGACCACCCGGTGGCCGTCGACCGGTGGGCCGCACTGGCCCGGGCGGTGCTCGAGGCTGAGGGGATCACCGAGGACACGGAGGTGTCGTTGCTCTTCATGGACGAGGCGTCGATCGCCGCACTCAACGAGCGGTTCCTCGACAAGCAGGGCCCGACCGACGTCCTCTCGTTCCCCATCGAGGACGAGATCGACCGGAGCGGCCGTTCACCGGACGAGGGCGGCACCGGGCCGGCGTCCATCGAGGCACCGACCGGACGCCACCTGCTCCTCGGTGACGTCGTGATCTGCCCGACGGTGGCCGCCGCCAACGCCGTCGAGCACGCGGCCACGTTCGACGACGAGATCGCCCTGCTCGTGGTGCACGGGATCCTGCACCTGCTCGGCATGGACCACGTCGGCGACGAGGAGGCCGAGCGCATGGAGCGGCGCGAGCAGCAGCTCCTCGACCGCTTCTACCGGGTCCCCCCGGTGCTCGACCCGGCGACCGGATGACCGCCGCCGCCTTCACCCCCGAGGACGGGATCCTGACCGTCGTGGTGGTGGTTCTGCTCGTGGCCTGCGGGCTCCTGGCACTGGCCGAGACGGCCCTGGTGCGCATGGGCCGGGCCAAGGCCAGGAGCCTGGCCGACGAGGGCAAGCGCGGGTCCAAGGTGCTCGTGCGCCTGACCGAGGACCCCCAGGGCTTCCTCAACCCGGTCCTGCTGCTCGTGCTGATCTGCCAGCTGGTGGTGGCGACGCTGGTCGGGATCCTGGCCGTACGGTGGTTCGGCGCCTGGGGCGTGGCCGCCGCCACCGTCTTCGAGATCGTGGTCATCTTCGTGTTCGCCGAGGCGGTACCGAAGAACTGGGCCGTCCAGCACCCCGAGCGGGCCGCGCTGTTCAGTGCGCCCCTGGTGTCGGCCGTCATCCGGTTCCCCCCGGTCCGCTGGGTGTCGGGCGGACTCAACGGACTGGCCAACCTCTTCATCGGCCAACAGGGGGGCTACGCCGGAGCGCTGGTCACCGAGTCCGAGCTGCTGGCCATGGCCGACGTCGCCGTCGAGGGCGACGTGATCGAGACGGAGGAACGGGCGCTCATCCACTCCATCATCGAGTTCGGCGACACCGTCGTGCGCGAGGTGATGGTGCCCCGGACCGACATGGTCACCATCGCCGCCGACGAGACGGTCGAGTCCGCGCTCGACGTCGCGCTCGAGGCGGGGCGGAGCCGGATGCCGGCCGTCGAGCAGCAGATCGACGACGTGGTCGGGATCGCCTACACCAAGGACCTGATCCAGGAGGTCCGGGCCAACCGGGGCGGCGAGCCGGTCGGGTCGCACCTGCGCGAGGCGCACTTCGTGCCGGAGACGAAGCGGGTCTCGGACCTCATGCGTGAGATGCAGTCGGACAAGTTCCACCTGGCCGTGGTGGTCAACGAGTACGGCGGGACAGCCGGCCTGGTCACGCTGGAGGACCTGATCGAGGAGCTGGTGGGCGAGATCGTCGACGAGTTCGACGTCGAGGAGACCCCGGTCGAGCAGCTGGCCGGCGGCGGGCTGCGGGTCAGCGCCCGGCTGCCGGTCGACGAGGTCAACGACCTGCTCGACGCCCGCCTGCCCACGGGTGCATGGGACACCGTGGGCGGACTGGTATTCGACCTGCTGGGCCACGTGCCCGTGGCCGGCGAGACGGTCACTGCCGACGGGCTGCGACTCGTGGTCGACCGGGTGAACGGCCGACGCATCGAGCGGGTGACGATCGTACCGATGGCGGCCGCAGCGGCCGACGACGGATGAGGCCGTTCCGTTCGGGCTTCGTGGCGGTCGTGGGCCGACCCAACGTGGGCAAGTCCACGTTGGTGAACGCCATCGTCGGTACGAAGGTGTCGATCGTGTCTCCCCGACCCAACACCACCCGGTCCCAGGTGCGCGGGGTGCTCAACCGGCCCGAGGCGCAGCTGGTGTTCGTCGACACCCCCGGACTGCACAAGCCGAAGACGGCTCTGGGGGAGCGCATGAACGAGTCGGCCACCTCGTCGCTCGACGATGTCGACGCCGTGGTGGCGTTGGTCGAGGCCACCGGGGCGGTGGGCCCGGGCGACAGGATGGTACTGGGCCACTCGGTCCAGCGGATGCGGGCCATGGCCAGTGCCGCGGCACTCACCGTGGAACTCGGTGGCGGCGACCCGGAAGCGGTGGGCCGCCCGACGCTGATGGTGGTGGTCAACAAGATCGACAAGGTGGGGGGCGACGGGGTCCTCGGCCACCTGACGCGGGTGTCGGCCGTCGTCGGCGAGCTCGATGCCGACGACGGTGGCGACCCGGTGCCCGTCGAGTACTTCCCTGTGTCGGCCGCCACCGGCGAAGGCGTTCCCGGCCTGGTGGACGCCCTGGTGGAGCGCATGCCCGAGGGCCCCCAGTACTACCCCGACGGCATGGTCACCGACGTGGCCGAGGCGTTCTGGGTGGCCGACCTGGTGCGCGAGGAGCTGCTCCACCGGGTGGCCGACGAACTCCCGCACTCCATCGCCTGCCGGGTGACCGAGTGGGAGTGGCCCCGGGTGCGGTGCGAGATCCTGGTCGAGCGCGACTCGCAGAAGGGCATCGTCATCGGAAAGGGCGGGTCCACGCTGAAGGAGGTCGGGACGGCCGTACGTGAGCAGATGGAGCCCGGCGCCTACCTCGAACTGTTCGTCCGGGTGGAGAAGCGGTGGCAGCAGCGCGAGGACTCGCTGGACCGACTGGGCTTCTGAGGCCGGTCCCGCCGGACCGCAGGCGTCCGCGCCTGTTGTCACCTGCCGCATGCCACTATTCCTTGGTGCGGTGCCGAGCCTCGTCGGCACAGTTCCTTGGTGGACGGAAGGAGGGGTGTGCGCATTCTGTCGAACGTGCAGGACCTGGGACCGACGAACGGCATCACGGTCCAGACGCTGCAGACCACCGAGGAACTGTGCCGACGGGGTCACGAGGTGCACGTGGCCTATGTGGAGGACGGTCCGTTCCGAGGCGGCTACGAAGCGGCCGGAGCGCGAACGGTAGAGGTACCCGTCCTCGACCTGCACCTGGCAGGTGTGCCGACAGCGGTCGGGCCGCTGGTTTCCGCCGTGCGGACAGGGGCGGCGACGCACCCCGACGTCGTGTACTCGCACCGGATGCAGACACTTCCGTGGGCTCTGGCCACCGGCGTCAGGGCCCGGTGCCCGGTCGTCACCCACCTCCACGGTCTCACCGGATGTACCCACCGGACGGTCAATGCCGTGCTCGGCCGCAGACCTCACTCCCTTTTCGCCGTCTCGGCGTTCCTGCGGGACGAGCTGGTAGCCGGCGGGTTCCCGTCCTCGAGGGTGGAGGTCGTCCACAACGGGATCGACCCGGGAGACTACCCCTTCGGGGACGAAGGTGATCGCAGTGCGGCACGCCTGGCCCTGGGGATCGACGCCGACGCGTTCGTGGTGCTCACCTACGGGCGGATGGACCCGACGAAGGGGATCGAGGTACTCCTCGACGCCACCGACCTGATGCGGGCCGCCGGCACCGAGGTCCACCTTCTGGTCGTCGGTTCGCCGACCACGGTCGACTATCTGAAGGTGCTTCGACTCCGTCTACGCGGGGCGGCCGTCACCTGGCTTCCCCAGCGGCCCGATGTCGTCACCCCGCTGCACGCCTCCGACGTCGTCGCCGTCCCGTCGGTCTGGGACGAGCCGTTCGGCCGGGTGGTGGTCGAGGCGCTCTCCACCGGTCGCCCGGCAGTGGCGTCCGCCGTCGGTGGCATTCCCGAGGTGCTGACCGGACAGTTCACCCGGTTCCTGGTCCCTCGCGGGGACGCCGACGAGCTGGCCCGACGGCTGACCGAGCTTCGAGACTGGCGCACGGACGACCCCGGCCTGGCGGCGGTGTGCCGGGGCCATGTTGTGCGGAACTTCACCCTGGGAGCCATGGTCGACCGGATCGAGCACCAGCTGGAGGCGAGCACCGGACGCTGAGCCCGGTCCCGATCCGACTCCCCACGCGTCGCACCATCGCTCCGACGGGGGCGACTATTCCGACGGGAGCGAGGCCTCGATCCGGTCGAGCAGCTGCGAGGCGTCGGTCGTCGACGCGTGGTCGGGCCCATGGACCCGGGTCATGGCATCCACCAGGTTCTGCGCGACGACCTTGGCCTCGCGCAGCCGTCCCAGGCGGGCCAGGGTCAGAGCGAGATCCCGCAACGACGCCAGGGTGGCGGGATCGTCGGGACCGAGCCGGAGTCCCTGGACGTCGACCAGCTCCCGGAACACGTCGAGGGCGTCCACCAATTCGCCCCGGAGCAGCAGCAGGCGCCCGAGATTGACGGTCACCCGCTCGGCCCGTACCTCGTCACCCAGGGAGCGGAACCCGGCGACGGCCCGCCGGTACTTGAAGATCCCCTCGGTGGTCTCGCCCAACTGGAGCTGGATCCGTGCGCTCCGTTCGAGCGCGGCCAGCGTCACCGGGTCGTCGGGGCCGAGCTCGACCATGTAGGACTCGAGGGCGTGGTCGGCGTACGGCCGGGCCTGCTCCGGCTCGTCGAGCCCGAGCAGGGTGCCGGCCAGTGCGTACTCGGCGCTCAGGGTCTGGCGGTGCTCGGGTCCGAGGTGGGAGCGACGCTTGGCCAGGACCTGGAGCCGCAGTCCGAGGGCCCCGCTGTGGTCACCGGCCGCATCGCGACGCTTGGCCGCCGCCTCGACGGTGTTGACCGTCTTCCAGGAGTCCGACCCGTACCGCTTCTGTGCCTTGGCGACCCACGCGTCGGTCATGGCCACGGCCTTCTCGGGCGAGCCGGCCACCCGGTCGACCCGCCGGTCGAAGTAGTCCGTGATCGCGCCCGTCCACCTCGGGGGTGCGATCCACCGTCTCGGCGTCCGGCCGGCCATGGTGCCCATCGTACGGTGCCGGACCGGCGGCCCGTCAGGCAGGGTCGTCCCGGGCCGATGCGGCGATGTCCTCCAGGAACCCCACCACCTCGTCGCGGTCGAGGGTGCGCTTCATGGGCGGGACCCGCTCGAGCAGCGTGCCGCGGTAGCGGGCGGTGGCCAGTCGGCTGTCGAGCACGGCCACCACCCCGCGGTCGGACGACGAGCGGATCAGCCGCCCCGCCCCCTGGGCCAGCAGGGTGCCGGCACGGGGCAGGTCCACCACGCCGAACGCGCCGCTGCCGGCCAGCTCCCGACGGGCCTCGAGCACCGGGTCGTCCGGTCGCGGGAACGGGATGCGGTCGATGGTGACCAGGCTGAGCGTGCGACCGGGGATATCCACGCCCTGCCAGAACCCCAGGGTGGCGAACAGGCAGGCCGACTCGTCGGAGCGGAACGCCTCGATCAGGGCCGGCTTGGGCAGGTCCGACTGGGTGAGGATCGGGTACGCCAGCCTGTCGGTGAGCGCCTCGACGGCGCCCCGCATGGCCCGCCAGCTGGTGAAGAGCGCCAGCGTGCGCCCGCCCGCCGCGTTGATCAGGACCTCGAGCTCGTCGTGCATGGCCGGCTCCGCCTCGGGTGACCGACGGTCGGGCAGCGACTTGGCCACATAGAGGAGCGAGTGGGTGCGGTAGTCGAACGGGCTGCCGACGTCGACGGTGTCCGTCGAGTCCGCCGGCATGCCCAGCCGCTCGGCCAGGCCGATGGGAATGGTGGCCGAGGTGAGCACCCCGGTGACCTGGCCCCACAGTCGTTCGGACAGGACCGGGCCGACGTCGACGGGGGAGACACGGAGCGACGGCTGGCGGGACCCGTCCTCCACCCACGCCACCTCGCCCTCGCCCAGCAGGGCCAGGCGGGCCAGGTCCGACGCCAGGTGCCCGGCGGCCAGCAGCACCCGGTCACGCCGGGACCGCTCGGCCATCGGCTCGTTGTCCCCGGCCTCCCGCTCGGCCCGACGCAGGTGGTCGACCAGCCGGCCCACCCGTCCGGTGGCCAGGGCAAGCAGCGTGCCGATGGCCGGGTCGGCCCCGACGCCGGCTGTCGCCGGGACGGGGGTCGACGTCGGCGCGGGTGCCCGCCTGACCGCCTTCGGCACCGGGGACAGCCCGAGCTCGAGCCCCTGGGGCTCCTCGGCCGGGGGAGGCGGCGGCGCCGGCTCGAGCGGGGTCGACCCCGTCCGCCAGTTCGTGGTGGGGGATCCGCCTGCCCGACCACGGCCGGAGGACCCGGTGGAACACGTCGGCCACCTGGGTCACGGCCTCGACAGCCCGGGCCGCCCCGTCGTCGCCGTCCATGACCGGCCTGGCCGCGGTGGCCAGCGCCCGGAACCGACCGGGGCCGACCTCGAGCCCGAGGCTGTCGGTCATCACGTCCTCGACCTCGTGGGCCTCGTCGAACACCACCACAGCATGCTCGGGCAGAACCGCACCGCCGCTGGCCAGGTGGGCGCCGTACAGGTGGGTGTTCACCACCACGACGTCGGCCTCAGCGGCCCGGGCCCGGGCGTCCTCGGCGAAGCAGTTCCGGCCGGACGGGCAACGGAACGCACCGGGACACTCCCGGGCCGTCGTCGACACCATGGCCCAGGCGCGGAAGTGCGGCTCGAACGGCAGCTCGGCCCGGTCGCCCGTCGTCGTGTCCCCGGCCCACCGGACCAGGCTCCGCACCTGGTCGGCGATGGTGGCCGGGTCGGAGGCGTCGATGTCCGGACCCGGGGTCAACGTGTCGTCGGCGTCAGGCGGGTCGGCCGACCCGGGCTCGAGGGTGAGCTGGCCTCCGCCCCCACCGATCTCGGACACCCGCTGGCGGCACACGTAGTTGCTCCGACCTTTCAGCACGGCGAACGTGAGACCGTTGTCGGTGGCGCCGGCCACGAGCGGAAGGTCCTTGTCGGCCAGCTGGTCCTGCAGGGCCTTGGTGGCGGTCGCCACGACCACCCGCTCGCCCGACAGGGCGGCCGGTACCAGGTAGGCGAGGGACTTGCCGGTGCCCGTGCCGGCCTGGACGACCAGATTGCGCCCGCCGGCCACGGACGCGGCCACGAGGCCGGCCATCTCCTCCTGTCCGGGCCGGGACTCACCCCCACCGGGCAGGGAAGCGGCCACGGCGCGCAGGGTGTCGACGACCTCGTCGGGCATCCGCCGACACTACCGGGCGGCGCGGGTCCCTCCGATGCCTACCGGCCGGACAGCCGACGGGTTAGCTCGATGTAGACGGGGGTGCCCACGACGGCCTCGAGTTCCTCGCCCAGGGACTCGACCACGGGCCGGTCACCGACGTAGGCCCGGTCGCCCTCCGTGCAGCACCACGCCATGGTCTCACCCTCGGGACCCCAGTCGGCGCGGCCCCATCGGCGCACGGTCGCCACCTCGCCGCCGTTTCCGTCCTCGGACCAGTCGATCCGGAGGGGCAACTGCCAGCACACCGACGGCTTCCAGTCGATGGGCGACTCGCCGGCCTCGACAGCGGCGAGGTGGAGGGCGCACCCGGACCCACCGGCGAACCCGGGTCGGTTGAGGAAGATGCAGGCGCCGGCGACCACCCGGGTGGCGGCCGGACCGCTGTCGGAGACGATCCCCTGGGCGAACAACCCGCCGGACCGCGCCTCGTCGTGGAACTGGAAGCGTTCGGGCCCGAGCGTGTCGGCCAGGGCCGAGACGCGCATGGCCTCGTCGACGCCGTCGAGCTCGGCGCCGACGGAGCAGCACCCCTGACCGAGCTCGGCGGCCGGCTCGTCGAGGATGCCGAGGCAGCCCCGTCCCCAGATGCACGTCCAACGGGAGGTCAGGAAGGCATCGTCGAACCGCCACGTCGTGTCGCCGTCGACGATCTCGGTCATTGGCCCGTCAGCCACCCTGCGCCCGGGCCCGTCCCGGTCCGGACCGGTCGTGTCGGGTCCCATCAGTGCCAGGCCACGAAGAGGACGATCGAGACCGACACGCCGACCACCACGACGCAGCTCCGCAGGACGGCGGTCGGCAGGCGTCGCCCGTAGTGCCCTCCGAGCTGGCCGCCGAGGATGGATCCGGCGGCGATCAGGCCGGCCACGGACCACGAGATGTGGGCGACCAGGATGAACACGACACCCGCCACGGCGTTGACGACGAGAGCCAGCGCGTTCTTCGTCCCGTTCAGGCGCTGGAGGTCGTCGTCGATGAAGATCGCCAGTAGGGACATGAGGATGACTCCCTGGGCGGCGCCGAAGTAGCCCCCGTAGATCCCGGTCAGGAACACGCCGACGACCAGCGGCGCCCCTCCGTGGACGTGGCGCTCCCCGCGGGCGGAGAGCCACGTCGTCACCCGGGGTTGGATCGCCATCAGGCCCGCCGCGATCAGGACGAGCACCGGCACGGCGGCCTTGAACACACTGTGGGGGAGGGCGAGCAGGATGACCGCCCCGGTCAGCCCGCCGGCCAGCGAGGCGGGGCCGAGCGTCAGCAGCCGGGACCGCTGGCCGACCAGCTCACGACGGTAGGCGTGCACGGCGCTCACACTGCCGGGGACCAGGCCGACGTTGTTCGAGACGTTGGCCAGCACCGGTGGATAGCCCAGCGCCAGCAGCGTCGGGAACGTGATCAGCGATCCGGACCCGACGATGACGTTGACGGTCCCGGCACCCAGCCCTGCCGCAAAGATGGCCAGGGCGGCCCACGGGGTCATGGGGAGGGTCTAGTCGCCGTCGGCCGGTGGCTCAACCATCGGTTCCCCGGAGGCGACGGAGGTGGTCCGCGGCGGGGGTCGGTGAGGCGCCCGTTCGGCACGGTCGGGGCGGCCGACGGGATAGGTTCGAAGGGTGCACAACGATCAGGGGAGCGCAGGGGACGCGGCCGGGGAGGCGGTCCTGACGGCCGCCGACGTGGCCGACGGACCGATCCCCGCCCACGTGGCATGCGTGATGGACGGCAACGGCCGATGGGCCGCCCGTCGCGGCCTGCCCCGCACCGAGGGTCACGCCGCCGGTGAGGCCGCCCTGCTCGACGCGGTCGAGGGGGCGCTCGAGCTCGGGATCCCCTGGATCACCATGTACGCCTTCTCCACCGAGAACTGGCGTCGGCCGCCCGACGAGGTCCGTTACCTGATGGGGTTCAACGAGAGCCTCCTGCTGCGGCGCCGTGACGAGCTGAACGACAAGGGCGTGCGCATCCGGTTCGCCGGACGGCGGGACTGGCGGGTGCCCAAGCGGGTCCTGAAGCGGATGGACGAGTCGATCGAGCTGACCAAGGGCAACCGGCGCTGCACGTTGACCATGGCGTTCAACTACGGCGGCCGGGCCGAGATCGTCGACGCGGTCAAGGATCTGGTGGCCGACGGCGTCAAGCCCGACAAGGTCACCGAGAAGGCCATCCGCTCCCACCTCTACTTTCCCGACCAGCCCGACCCGGACCTGGTCATCCGGACCTCGGGCGAGCACCGGGTCTCCAATTTCCTGCTGTGGCAGTTGGCCTACAGCGAGCTGGTCTTCGACGAGGTGCTGTGGCCCGACTTCCGGCGCACCCACCTGTTCGCCGCCGTGCGCGACTTCCAACGCCGGCAGCGCCGATTCGGCGGTGTGACATGAGGGACCGGATCGACGATCCCGAGCGAGTGCGCGACGATGCCGGTGGGGTGTGGATCGTGACCGGTTGGGTGGTCGGTCTCGTCGTCTACGCGGGCGTGGTACTGGCCTGGCATGCCGGGTTCACCGGGGCGGCTCCGTTCGTCGTGATCCCCGCGGTGCTGGTGGTCCTCATCGGGGCGGGCAACCTGGTGAGCGGGCGGCGGCCGGGCCGGTCGGCGCCCCGGTTCAACCGACCCGACCTCGATCCGGTGCCCGTGTCGATGCTGCGTGGCGAGGGTACCCCGACGGTCCCGGAGGACGGTGCCGACGGCACCCGGGCCGGGGAGCCCGGTCCCGGTCGATGACCCAGTTCCGCGACCGGGGGGTGGTGCTCCGCACCATCCGGCTGGGCGAGGCGGACCGGATCGTGACCCTGATGACCGAGCATCACGGCAAGGTCCGCGCCGTCGCCAAGGGCGTGCGCCGCACGACCTCCAAGTTCGGGTCCCGCCTCGAGCCCCTGAGCCACGTCGCCCTGCTCGGCTGGCAGGGGCGGGGCGATCTCGACACCATCAACCAGGTCGAGGTCATCGACACGTTCCGTGCGGTCCGCGAGGACCTCGACCGGGTGTCGGCGGCGCTCTCCATGCTGGAGGTCGTCGACCAGGTCGGCCAGGAGCGCCACGCCAACCCCCGGCTGTACCAGATGGCCGTCGGCGCGCTCGCCGCGCTGGCCGAGCAGAACTCGCCCATGGTGGCCCCGGCGTTCTTCCTCAAGGTCCTGGCCCTCGAGGGCTCGGCCCCCATGCTGGACGTCTGCGTGTCGTGCGGCCAGGACGACGACGCGCAGCTGGTCGCCTTCGACATCGTGGAGGGTGGCGTCCTGTGCCGGTCGTGCCGGCGGGGCCGGCCGCTGTCGACCGACGGGCTCGCGCTTCTGCGCCGGACGCTCGGCGGTGGGTTGTCCGGGGTGCTCTGCCGAACCGCGCACGGCGACCACCGATGAGGTGACGCTGCTGGCCACGGAGGCCATGGAGGCCCACCTCGACCGTCGCCTCCGGTCGGTCCGGTCCGGCCAGGTCTCCTGACCGGGACCGCGCACCGGTGACCCCCTCCGCCCCGACGGCCGCGGGAGCGCCACCTCCGGTCGTCCTGTGGTTCCGCCGCGACCTCCGCCTCACCGACCACCCGGCCCTGCTGGCCGCGGTCGACGAGGCCCGATCGCTCGGTGGCGGTGTGCTCCCCCTGTTCGTGGTGGACGTCGGCCTGATGGCCTCGGGCGGGCCGAACCGTCGGGCCTACCTGGTACGCACCCTGGCTGCGCTCGACGCGTCGCTGGGCGGTGTCCTCGCGCTGCGCCGGGGCCGACCCGACGACGTGGTGGCCGCCGCCGCCGCCGAGGTCGGCGCCCCGGTGGTCTTCGCCACCGGGGACTGCGCTCCCTACGGCCGGCGGCGCGATGCGCGGGTGGCGGCCGCCCTGGACGGCGCTGGCCGGTCGCTCCGGCTGGTGGGCTCGCCGTACGCGGTGGCTCCCGGTCGGGTGCTCACCGGTACGGGGCGGCCCTACCAGGTCTTCACCCCGTTCGCCCGGGCCTGGGCCGCCCACGACCCGTCGGCGCCGACCGGTCCACCGTTGGGGGTGGACTGGGTCCGGGGCATCTCCGACGTGGTCCTCGACGAGCTCGAACCCGACCCGTCGCTGGTGACGGCGACCCTGCCGGCGGCGGGGGAGGCGGCCGCGGCCGCGGCGCTGGACACCTTTCTCGACGGTCCCGTCGACGACTACGCCGGGGAACGGGACCGCCCCGACCGGGCGGGCACGTCCCGGCTGTCGCACCACCTGCGCTTCGGCACCGTCCACCCCCGCCAGGTCCTGGCCCGTCTGCCTCGGGGCCAGTCGGGGGACGCGTTCCGCGCCGAGCTGGCCTGGCGGGAGTTCTACGCCGATGTGCTCTGGCACCGGCCGGGGTCTGCGTGGCAGTCGCTGGTCCCGGCCGGTGCGGCCCTCCGCTGGGACGAGGGCCCGGAGGCCGACGACCGGTTCGCCGCCTGGGCCGCCGGGCGCACCGGGTATCCGCTGGTCGATGCCGGGATGCGCCAGCTCCTCGCCGAGGGCTGGATGCACAACCGTGTCCGCATGGTGACCGCCTCGTTCCTGGTGAAGGACCTCCACCTCGACTGGCGCCGGGGCGCCGTCCACTTCCTCGACCAGCTGATCGACGGCGACCTGGCCTCCAACAACCACGGGTGGCAGTGGGTGGCAGGAACCGGCACCGACGCTGCACCGTTCCACCGCGTGTTCAACCCCGACCGGCAGTCCGAGCGCTTCGACCCCGACGGCGCCTACGTGGACCGGTACGTGCCGGAGTACGGGACGAACCGGTACCCGGATCCGATCGTCGACCATCCGGTCGAACGGGTCGAGGCCCTGGCCCGGTGGGAGGAGGCCAAGGCTCGGGTGGCGGTCCGGACGGGCGGGGCAGGCGGGAGCGTCGCCACCGCAGCGATCGGGCCGGAGTGACCTGGGGCACGGGGGTGGGGACGGAGGTGCCCGCCGACGGCGGTGACGGGTTCGGCGTCTACGTGCACGTCCCGTTCTGTAGGCACCGGTGCGACTACTCCGCGTTCGCCACCTACACCGACCGCGACCACCTGATGGAGGCGTATGCGGCGGCGTGTGTGGCCGAACTGGTGCGGGCCGTCGAGCGCGAGGGCCTGGCTCCGGCCACCTCGGTCTTCGTGGGGGGTGGTACGCCCTCCCGGCTCCCGGCCGACCTGCTGGCGGAGGTGCTCGGGGCGGTGCCTGTCGTCGCAGGCGCCGAGGTGACGGTCGAGTGCAATCCCGAGGACGTGACGGCTGAGCTGCTCACCACCTACCGGGACGCCGGCGTCAACCGGATATCAATCGGCGTGCAGTCCACGGTGGCCCACGTCCTGGAAGGCCTCGGGCGCCGCCACGGTCCGGACCATGTGGCCAGCGCCGCCGCACTGGTGGCCGGTGCCGGGTTCACGTCGTGGAACATGGACCTGATCATGGGCGGGGCGGGGGAGCGCGACGAGGACTGGGAAGCGAGCCTGTCCGATGTGCTGGGGCTCCCGTCACCCCCGCCACACGTCAGCGCCTACGCGCTGACCGTCGAGCCCGGCACTCCACTGGACCGGTCACCCGACCGCCACCCCGAAGACGACGTCCAGGCCGATCGGTACGAGGCAGCGGACCTCATCCTGTCGGGCGCCGGGTACCGGTGGGAGGAGATCTCGAACTGGGCCCGGCCGGGACACGAGTGCCGGCACAATCAGCTGTACTGGGATCAGGGCGACTACCGGGGGATCGGCTCGGCCGCCCACTCCCACCGGGCGGGCCGGCGGTGGTGGAACGTCCGCACCCCGGACCGGTACGTGTCCCTGGTGGACGCTGACGCGTCGACGGTCGCCGGCGAGGAGCAACTCGACGCCGGTCGACGCCGCTTCGAGGCGCTGGCCCTGGCGTTACGCACCTCGACCGGGGTGCCGGACCGGTCCCTGCCCGAGCATGCGGACCTCGAGGGCCTGGTGGCCCGAACCGGCGGACGCGCCGTGCTGACCGTGAGGGGCCGACTGCTGGCCAATGCCGTCACGGGCTACCTGGCCGACCCCGACCCCGAACTCGATCCCGACCCCGGTCCCCGAGACCCGGGTCGAGGAGGGGCCGGCTGACCGTTGCCTGTAGAGCACCCGGTACGCTTGCCGCCTATGCCCGAGCCGGAAGCCACCCCCGACACCCACCCCGACGTGCCCTCCGACCGTGCCGACCTGATGGAGAAGGTGGTCGGCCTGTGCAAGCGGCGTGGCTTCATCTTCCAGTCGGCCGAGATCTATGGAGGATTCCGCTCCACCTACGACTACGGACCGCTCGGCGTCAACCTGCTCCGCAACGTCAAGAACGCCTGGTGGGAGTCCATGGTGCAGCGACGCGACGACGTCGTCGGTCTGGACGCCGCCATCCTGTCGCCACCCGCCGTGTGGGCAGCGTCCGGCCACCTGGCCACGTTCACCGATCCGTTGGTCGACTGCATGAAGTGCCACCAGCGTTGGCGCGAGGACAAGATCGGCGGGGTCTGCCCTGCATGCGGCTCGACCGAGTTCACCGAGGCCCGGGCGTTCAACCTCATGTTC
This sequence comes from uncultured Acidimicrobiales bacterium, assembly GCA_963841925.1. Taxonomy (GTDB): domain Bacteria; phylum Actinomycetota; class Acidimicrobiia; order Acidimicrobiales; family RAAP-2; genus Bog-756. The sequence goes on along the minus strand of CAWJER010000012.1, from coordinate 113,833 downwards.
AAGACCCACGCCGGTCCCCTCGAGGACGAGGGTGCCGTCGCCTACCTCCGTCCCGAAACGGCCCAGGGCATGTTCATCAACTTCTCGAACGTGCTCCAGACCACGCGCATGAAGCCGCCCTTCGGCATCGCCCAGGTCGGCAAGTCCTTCCGCAACGAGATCACCCCCCAGAACTTCGTGTTCCGGACCCGGGAGTTCGAGCAGATGGAGATGGAGTACTTCGTGCCGCCGGACGAGGCGCAGCATTGGTTCGAATACTGGCTCCAGGAACGCTTCCGGTGGTACCTCGCCCTGGGTATCCACGAGGACGAGCTGCGCCTGCGTCACCACGAGACCAGCGAGCTGTCCCACTACTCGTCGGGGACCGCCGACGTCGAATTCCTCTTCCCGTGGGGGTGGGACGAGCTCGAGGGCATCGCCAACCGCTCCGACTTCGACCTCAAGGCCCATGCCGCCGCCTCGGGCGAGAAGCTCGAGTACTACGACCAGGCGACCAACGAGCGCTACGTGCCCCACGTGATCGAGCCGGCGGCGGGCGCCACCCGGACCATGATGGCGTTCCTTCTCTCGGCGTACACCGAGGACGAGGTCGGGGGCGATGCCCGCACGCTGCTGCGCCTTCACCCGAAGCTCGCCCCCTACCAGGTGGCGGTGCTCCCGCTCTCGAAGAAGGAGTCGCTCGAGCCACTGTCCCGATCGGTGCTCGGACTGCTCCAGCCCCACTTCATGTGCGACTTCGACACGACCCAGTCGATCGGCAAGCGCTACCGGCGACAGGATGAGGTCGGCACCCCGTGGTGCGTCACGGTCGACTTCGATTCGTTGGAGGACCACGCCGTGACGGTGCGCGACCGCGACACCACCGAGCAGGTCCGGGTCCCGGTCGACGGACTGGCGGCCGAGCTCCGCCGGCGGATGGACGCCACCTGAGCCGACGATCGGCACGAGGACATCGCGGCGACCCCATCCCCGACGTCCCCATCCCCGCCGTCCCCATCCCCGCCGTCCCCATCCCCGTGGTTGGCGTAGTCGGTGTGGCACCATCGTCCCGTGGACCACAAGCTCCGCCGGAGCCGTCTCCGGACACTCGGTGTCGCCCTCGTGGCGCTCGCCCCGGTGGCCGTGCTGCTCGCCGCGGTGGCCGCTCCCGGCACGCCGGCCCAGGCGGCGTCCGCCGACAATTACCTGGTCACGTTCGTGGCCCGCCAGTGCCCGACCTACCAGGACATCACCGCCAACCTGGCTCGGAACAACATCCAGGAGAGCCTGCAGGACCTCGGCGCGGACACGGCGTACGTCTCCGGTCAGCCCATTTCGCCCTCCGTCGAGACCCCCAACCAGCCCAACTGCACTGCGCTGACCGGGTGGGACTTCACGTTCGGCGACGGGATCAACGGGGTGACCCCGGGCACCAACCTGTCCCGGGTGTCGGACCCGGTGTCGCCGCCGTTCACGACCCAGGCCTCGGTTCCCCTCCTCGACACGTCTGGCAACCCGACGGGCACGAACATCGCCGGTGCCGTCACCACCACGCTGTCGGCGGCCCAGGTGACCCAGGCCGCCCAACACCAGTTGTGGGTCCAGGGAGGGACGCCCACCGATCCGCTGGGGAACACCGCGTTCCCCGACCGGTACGCCTTCGGCGCCCTGCGCTGCGCGATCGACAACCTGAATGGTGACAACGTCGAGTGGGCCGGATTCCCCTCGGGCCAGACCCACGTCTTCTGCTACTACTACGCCGTCGCACTCCCCCCGAAGCCCGGTGTCATCACGATCAGCAAGGTGCTCGCCAATGCCGGATCGAGCACCCCGAGTTTCCCGTTCACCGGATCGGTCTCCTACAACCCGGGAAACACGTTCGATGTGCCGGCCGGGGGCTCCACCTCGTTCACCAGGGACTCCAACGTCGACTGGAACTTTCAGGAGGGGCTCGCACCGGACTACCTGCCGCCGGCCGGCTACACCTTCAACACGGCGGTCTGCTCGTCGCTGAACGGGGACAGCACGTTCAGCTCCAACGGGTCGACACCGGCGCCGTCGGCCACGTTCAGCGCCAACGGCCTGATCACGGTGGACCTGGCCCCGGGTGACACGGCGAGCTGCGTGTACACGGACAGCAGGAACGTGGTGGACCTGACCGTACTGAAGCAGACGATCGGCGGAGTCGGCGGGCCTTTCCCGATCACGGTGACCACGCCGGGGCCGCCACCACCGCCACCCGCCTCCAACACCTACGATCTGTCGGCGACCACCGAGATCGAAGGTGTGCCGGTCGAGGCGTGTACGTCGACGGATGTCTGTGACGTCGTCGACACCCCCCCGTCCTTCACCGATCCCTACGTCGTGACGGAACAGCTGCCGCCGACGACGCCCGCAGGAAGTTGGGCGGTGACCGCCTTCGACTGCAATGGCGTGAGCCAGCCGCCCGACGTCACCCAGGATGTCTATGCCAGCGCCGACAACCAGTCGCTGGCCTGTACCTTCACCAACACGTTCACCCCGGCCGGGAGCATCGTCATCACGAAGACGACGGTCGGGGGGGTGGGCACCACCGACTTCGTGGTGACCCCGGTACCGAACCCGGCCGACGGCGACGCGCCCATCGACCCCACCCAGCTGCTGGTGAACGCCGTCACGACCGCTCCGGGCGTGGCCGTCACCGCCACCGGCGACCCGTTGGACCAGCTGGGGGTCGGGACGACCGGGGTCGCCCAGGCCTACCTGATCACGGAGGAAGGGCCAGACGACACGGCCAGCGGGACCTGGGCCCCACAATCGATCTCCTGCACCAACGCCGTCGGTCCTGCATCTGGTGCCACCATCGAGGTCGCATTGTCCACGGTGGCACCGCAGGCCACCTGTGCGTTCACCAACGCCTTCACGGCGACACCACCGTCGCCCACGACCACGGTCGCACCGACCACCACCACCGCTGCCGGCGGGGTGGCGGCCGACGAGACCGGGACGCCGGGCGGCACGCTGGCTGCGACCGGAACCGATGTCCGGGTCCCCCTCGGGATCGGCCTGGTGCTGGTGGTCACGGGTGGTGGGCTCCTGGTCGGTGAGCGGGCCCGGCGCCGGCCGGAGCCGATCGTCGTGACCGGTGAGGACGACCACCCGTCGACCTGATCCGATCGCGGAGGGCCGGGCGGCGCTCCCCCTCGCGTCCGAGGAGGGAAACGCCGCCAGGAGGATGGTGCGGGAGTAGGCTTGCAGGTCGGCGCGCAGGCCGTGTGCCGGTCGTTCCCTACCCCGTATCCCCCTAGGAGACCCTTCCCGATGCCGTTCGTCTTCGACTTCGACCACTCCCATCGCAAGCCGCCGATGGAGATGAAGGACCTCCTCGGCGGCAAGGGGGCCAACCTGGCCGAGATGACGTCGGTACTGGGCCTGCCGGTGCCCCCGGGCTTCACCATCGCCACGACGGCGTGCCGGGCGTACATGGAGGACGGTTGGCCCGAGGGCCTGACGGCCGAGATCGGCCGGGCCCGCGCCCGCCTGGAGAAGACCATGGGCAAGCACATCGGCGACGCCGAGGACCCGCTGTTGGTGTCGGTGCGCTCGGGCGCCAAGTTCTCCATGCCCGGGATGATGGACACGGTCCTCAACCTCGGCCTCAACGACAAGTCGGTGGAGGGCCTGGCCCGCCAGACCGACGACGAGCGGTTCGCCTACGACTCGTACCGCCGATTCGTGGCCATGTACGGCCGCATCGTCCTCGGTGTGCCCGGTGAGGAGTTCGACTCCCTCCTCGACGCGGCCAAGGAGCTCGCCGGCACCGAGTCGGATGCCGGGATCCCGGTCGAACTCCTCCGCTACCTGGTCGAGGCCTACCAGCAGATCGTGGAGCGGCACACCGGCAAGCCCTTCCCCCAGGACCCCGAGGAGCAGCTCCGCGGCGCCATCGAGGCCGTGTTCGCCTCCTGGAACGGTCCCCGTGCCATCGCCTACCGGGTGCGGGAGCGGATCGCCCACGACCTCGGGACCGCAGTCAACGTCCAGGCCATGGTGTTCGGCAACCGCGACGACAACTCGGGCACAGGCGTCGGGTTCACCCGTGACCCGGCCACCGGTGCCAAGGGTGAGTACGGCGACTTCCTGGTCAACGCCCAGGGCGAGGACGTCGTGGCCGGCATCCGCAACACCGAGCCGCTATCGGCGTTGGCCGATGCCTTCCCGAAGATCCACAAGGAGCTCCTGGCCATCTTCGCCCGCCTCGAGCACCACTACCGGGACATGTGCGATACCGAGTTCACCATCGAGCAGGGCAAGCTCTGGATGCTGCAGACCCGGGTGGGCAAGCGCACCGGACGGGCCGCTCTGCGCATGGCCGTCGACATGGTGTCGGAGCGGGCCATCAAGCTTACGAGGGACGAGGCGCTCGGCCGGATCACCGGTGAGCACCTGGAGCAGGTCCTCCACCCCCAGTTCGCCTCCACCGGTCACAAGGTCCTGGTCAAGGGCCTGGGCGCCTCGCCGGGCGCCGCCGTGGGCCGCGTCTACCTGACCGCCGACGACGCCCAGGAGGCGGCCGAGCGGGGCGAGGCCGTCGTGCTCGTCCGCAGCGAGACGTCGCCCGAGGACGTCCACGGCATGCTGGCCGCCCAGGGCATCCTGACCGCCCGCGGGGGACTGGTCAGCCACGCTGCCGTCGTCGCCCGCGGCTGGGGCAAGCCGGCTGTGGTCGGTGCGGAGGCCCTGCGTATCGGCCCGAGCTCGTTCAGCGTGGGTGGGGTCGAGGTGGCCGAGGGTGACTGGATCTCGGTCGACGGCACCAACGGCACGGTGGTGCTGGGCCAGGTCGAGGTCATCCAGGGCGAGACGCCGCCCGAGTTCGACCTGATCCTGGGGTGGGCGGACGAGATCCGTGCCGGCCACCTGGGTGTGCGCGCCAACGCCGACAACGGCCCGGACGCCACGAACGCCCGGAACCTCGGTGCCGAAGGGATCGGCCTGTGCCGGACCGAGCACATGTTCCTCGCCGAGGACCGGCTACCGGTCGTGCGCCGCATGATCCTGGCCGACAGCCCGGCCGAGGAGGAGCGGGCGCTCGAGGCCCTGCGGGTGGCCCAGAAGGCGGACTTCCTCGAGATCCTCGAGGCCATGGACGGCCTACCGGTCACCATCCGGTTGCTGGACCCGCCACTCCACGAATTCCTGCCCGACACCGTGGAGCTCGCCATCAAGGAGGCGACCGTCGGCCTCACCTCCGAGGAGGCCGCCCTGTTCGCGGCGGCCAAGCTCTGGCACGAGTTCAACCCGATGCTCGGCACCCGTGGTGTGCGACTCGGGGTCATCAAGCCCGGCCTGTACGCCATGCAGGTGCGTGCCCTCATGGAGGCCGCCTTGGACCGTGTGGCCGCCGGCGGGCACCCCATCGTGGAGATCATGATCCCGCTTACCGTGTCGCGAGAGGAGCTGGCCCTGGCCCGGTCCTGGGTGGTTTCCGCCATCGAGGCCGCCCGCGCCGACGCCGCGCCGACCAAGCGGGGCGCCAAGGCGGCGACGGGAGACCTCGAGGTGCTGATCGGGACCATGATCGAGACGCCCCGGGCCGCCCTCCGGGCCGGTGAGATCGCCGAGGAGGCCGAATTCTTCTCGTTCGGGACGAACGACCTCACCCAGATGACCTTCGGCTTCAGCCGCGATGACGTGGAGGGCCGGATGATGTCCGCCTACCTCGAGGAGGGCCTGCTCAAGCGGAATCCGTTCGAGGTGGTGGACGCCGACGGCGTGGGCGAGCTGGTCCGGCTCGGCACCGAGCGTGGCCGGGCCACCAGGCCGGACCTCAAGGTCGGCGTGTGTGGCGAGCACGGCGGGGACCCCGAGTCGATCCAGACGTTCGCGGCCGCCGGCCTCGACTACGTGAGCTGCTCGCCCTTCCGCGTCCCGATCGCCCGACTGGCCGCTGCGCAGGCCGTGCTGGCCGGCCTCACCGGCGAGCGGGACAGGGCCCGGGCCGCACGGGCGGCGAAGGAGCCAGCCAAGCGGACTGCGGTCCGGAAGGCACCGGCGAAGAAGGCCGCCTCCCGGCGCTGAGCCCATCGGGGCGGTCCGCACGGAGCCGCGCCGGGGCCGGACCCTCGCCCGCGCCGGCCCGCCGGGGCCGGACCCTCGCCCGCGCCGGCCCGCCGGGGCCGGACCCTCGCCCGCGCCGGCCCGCCGGGGCCGGACGTCGCGCTGACGCGGTACCGTCGTCACCATGGGCATCCCGGACGAGGACGTGGCCCGGGTGCGGGCGGCGACAGACATCGTCGCCCTGATCGGTGAGCACGCCGCGCTGAAGCGTCAGGGCCAGCGCTGGGTCGGCCTGTGCCCCTTCCATACCGAGAAGTCACCCTCGTTCAGCGTCAATGCCGAAGAGGGCTTCTACTACTGCTTCGGCTGTCAGAAGAGCGGCGACGCCATCACCTTCGTGCGGGAGATGGAGCACCTCGACTTCGTCGATGCCGTGCGCAGGCTGGCCGACAGGGCCGGGATCACCATCCGCGAGGACGGCGGTGGGCGCGAAACGCAGAAGCGGAAGGTCCTGCTCGAGGCCATGGAGCGAGCCACCGAGTGGTACCACCAGCGCCTGCTGACCGGGGCCGATGCGGGTCAGGCTCGTGACTACCTGCGGAGCCGTGGTTACGACGGTGAGATCGTGCGCAAATTCCGCCTGGGATGGGCTCCCGACGGATGGGACGCGCTGTGCACGGCGCTGCACCTGAGCGAGGACGTGGCCACCGGCGCCGGTCTCGGGTTCCTCAACGAACGCGGTCGGATCCAGGACGCCTTCCGCTCCCGTGTGCTGTTCCCGATCTGCGACCCCTCGGGCAACCCGGTGGCCCTCGGCGGCCGCGTATTGCCGGGGAGCAGCGACCCGGCGAAGTACAAGAACTCCACCGAGACGCCCATCTACTCCAAGCGCCGCACGCTCTACGCCCTCAATTGGGCCAAACAGGACGTGATCGCCTCGGGCGAGGTCGTGGTGTGCGAAGGGTATACGGACGTGATCGGGTTCTTCGAGGCGGGCGTTCCCCGGGCCGTGGCCACCTGTGGCACCGCACTGGCCGAGGAGCATGTACGCCTGTTGAAGAACTTCGCCACCCGCGTGGTCCTGGCCTTCGACGCCGACGGTGCCGGGCAGTCGGCCGCCGGGCGCTTCTACGAGTGGGAGCGCACCCTCGAGATCGACGTCGCCGTGGCCGCCCTCCCACCCGGTTCCGACCCCGCCGACCTGGCCCGTAGTGATCCGGCCGCACTGCGGGCGGCCGTCTCGGGGGCGAAGCCGTTCCTGCAGTTCCGACTCGAGCGGATCCTGGACGCCGCCGACCTGTCGACGCCCGAGGGACGGGCCCGGGCCGCCGACCACGCGCTCGCCGCCGTTGCCGAGCACCCCGACGACCTGGTCCGCGACCAGTACGTGATGCAGGTAGCCGAGCGGTGCCGTCTGGAGCCCGCATCGCTGCGCGACCGGCTCGAGCGGATCCGACGCGAGGGACCCCGCACCGCCCATTCCCGATCGGAGCGCACGCCGGTACGCTCGGCCGGCCCAGACGAGGACCGGGACCCACGCGGGTACGACGGCCCGCCCGCCGGCCCGGAGCCGGAGTGGGACGAGTGGGACGACGGCGCCGAATCGGGTGGTGGGTCGGTCCGCGCGTCCACGACGCCCGAGTTCCGTCCCGGGCTCGAGGCTCTCCGCCTGGCCATCCACCGCCCCGAGGACATGGGTGACAGGCTGGAGGGCGAGTTGTTCAGCGACCCGGTCCAACGCGCCGCCTTCGCCGCACTGGTCGAGGCCGACGATCTGGGTGTGGCCATCGACTCGGCGCCCCGTCGGGTCCAGGCGCTGCTGGTCCGGCTCACCGTCGAGGAGCCCCGTTCGGAGCCCGACGAGGTGGTCGACCAGCTGGTTCGCGACGTCGTCCGTCGGGAGCTCCCCCAGCTGGCCGTCGAGGCCCGCACCTCCACCCGGGCCATGGAGGAGGCCGCCGACGTGGCCGCCAGGCTCCAGGAACTGGACGATCCGGGCACCGCAGCAGAGGCCTCGCGCCGGTTGGTAGCGTGGCTGCTGGTGAGGGCACGAACCAGCGGATCCGGGCAGGACCTATGACCTCGAAGAGGGTCGTCTCGTTGTACCCCGGCGCCGATGGTGCCGACGAGCCGACCTCCGGCCCGGCACTGCCGACCGCCGGCCCCCTCGTCGCCGACGAGCTGTCCGCCCCGGACATCCTCGCCGCCGAGGACGCGCTGGCCGCGGCCGAGTTCGAGTCACTCCTGCGGCTGGGTCGCGCCAAGGGCGGTCTGACCCAGGACGACGTGGTGTCGGTCCTGGAGTCCGTCGAGCTGAGCGCCGATCTCATCGTGGGCGTGGTCGAGCGCATCCGCGAAGCCGGCATCGAATTCACCTACGACACCGGCGAGTCGACCATCGTCCCCATGACGACGGTGTCCACCGTGCCCCCCACCGCTGACACGCGGCCGGAGGCGAAGGTCCGGCTGGTGCCCGTTCCCCCAGCCGAGGCCGCACCCGCGAAGAAGCCGACGCCGCGCCGGTCGCGCGCAGCGACCACCCCCGCCTCGGGCGGGTTCTCCGAGGGTGACAGCTTCCGTGGCTCGGCCGCCGATCCGGTGCACATGTACCTCAAGGAGATCGGCAAGGTGAAGCTGCTCGACGCCGCGCTCGAGGTCGAGCTGGCCGAGCGGATCCTGGCCGGCACCGAGGCGGCCATGCGCCTCCAGGAGGACGAGATCACCGGCACCACCTCCCGGGTGGAGCGGAAGGCCGACCAGCGGCTGGTGCGCCGGGGACACGAGGCGAAGGATCAGCTCATCGAGGCGAACCTCCGCCTGGTGGTCTCGATCGCCAAGCGGTATCGCAACCGCGGCCTGGCCTTCCTCGACCTCATCCAGGAGGGGAACCTCGGCCTGATGCGGGCGGTCGAGAAGTTCGACCACACCAAGGGCTTCAAATTCTCGACGTACGCCACCTGGTGGATCCGACAGGCCATCACCCGGGCCATCGCCGATCAGGCCCGAACCATCCGGATCCCCGTCCACATGGTCGAGACCATCCACAAGGTGGTGTGGGCGCAGCGCCAATTCCACCAGGAGGTCGGGCGTGAGCCCACCAACGAGGAACTCGCCGCCCTGGTCGACCTGTCGGTGGACCGGGTACGGGAGATCCTCCGGATCAACCAGGACACGATCTCACTGGAGCAGCCCATCGGCGACGAGGAGGACTTCAGCCTCAGCGACATCATCGAGGACCGTGAGGCGGTGGTGCCCGGCGATGCCGCCACCCGGCTCATGCTCGATGCCGCCCTGCGCGACGCGCTGAACCACCTGACCCCGCGCGAGCAGGACGTCGTCCGGCTTCGGTTCGGGCTCGAGGACGGGAAGATCCGCACGCTCGAAGAGGTGGGCAAGGCCTTCGGTGTGACCCGCGAACGGATCCGTCAGATCGAGGCCAAGACGCTGGCCAAGCTGCGCCGACCCGAGTCGGCCCAGCTGCTGCGCGACTACCTCGAAGAGGCCTAGGTCCGACCGCCGGTCGGGTCGGTGAGCCGTCCGCACACGGCCCGCGGGTCGCCGTCGCCGTCTTCCAGCACCCGGATCACCTCGTAACCGGCCCGAGTGAACTGGGCCTCGACCCCGGGGAACTGACCACCGCCGGCCTCGAGCAGCAGCCAGCCTCCCGGGGCGACCCATCGTGTGCTGACGGCGACGGTCCGGGTGATCGGATCCAGCCCGTCCTCGCCACCGTCCAGGGCCGCCCTCGGCTCGTGGGCGACCACGTCCCGGGGGAGGAGGTGGAGGGCGTCCCGGGGCACGTAGGGCACCACTCCGACGAGGACGTCGACCTGTCCGGCCAGTTCGGCGGGCAGTGGGGCATCGAGATCGCCCAGGACCACGTCCACGCCGTTGGCCCGGGCGCAGGCCGCGGCCACCGGGTCCGACTCGGTCGCCATCACTCGGGCAGCGGGTCGGACGGCGGCGAGGACCATCGCCACGGCCCCGGCCCCGGTGCACAGGTCGACGGCTGTGCCCCGTTCGGGAAGGAGATCGGCGGCGGTGCGGGCGAGGACCTCGGACTGCCACCGGGGCACGTAGACGCCAGGACGGATGCGGACCGTCAGCCCGCAGAACGAGGTGGTGCCGGTGATCCAGGCGAGAGGCTCACCGGCCACCCGGCGGGCCAGCATCGAGGCGAGGACGTCGGGCCCGCCGGCGGCGGCCAGCAGCTCGGCGGCCTCGTCGTCCGCGGCCACGCACCCCGCCGCCGCCAGGGCACCGGAAAGGGCCCGGAACTCACTGTCGGCGGGGGTCGGGACCGTCAGCCGACGAGTGTGCGGCGGCCGTTGATGGCCGTGGCGAGGTCGCCCGCCATCTCGATCACGAGCGCGTCCGTGGCTTCCTCGCCGTCGCGCCAGCCCAGGCGGACACTGACGGCGTCCCGTGCCCGGACGGTCCCGAGGACGATCACGGCACGGGCCTTGGAGGGGATGCCGCCGGTCCGCCCGGGACGGGAGCGGGGACGGACGGTCGATCCGTCGTCGGCGACGACCCGGAGGCGGGCACCCCGCGCCCGGGACCCGAGAGCGAACCCGGCGGCAAAAGCGGCGGCTGCGACGACGCGGAACTTCACGGCCGCCATTGTGCCCCGATTCGCACCTGCGTGCATCCGGGATCCGGGGAGCGGTGGCGAACGGCTAATCTCCTCTGGCACGCCGGGGCCGCTCGTGGAGAGCGGGACGGGCGTGGCGGGGTCGTTTCCGGGGTAGCTCAATCGGCAGAGCATCTGACTGTTAATCAGAGGGTTGTGAGTTCGAGTCTCACCCCCGGAGCCAAGTACATGCAGTTCACAGGGTTGTCGGCGAGGAGGGGCCAACTGGATCGGCCCGTTTGACCACTTGTTTGACCACTTAACTCGCACGCCGTTCGTCCGCCGCCGGTCCCCAGAGTGCGCTTTCCATGGCGTCGGCGGCCGCCTTCCGAAGTTCTGGTGCGAGGTGGCCGTAAACATCTTTGGTGATCGTGATGCTCGTGTGACCGAGGAACTCGCTGACCTCATGCAGCGGTAGGTCCTGGGCCAGGAGCAGGGTTGCGGCGCTGTGGCGAAGTTGGTGAAGGTTCCGGTTTCCCAAACCGGCCCTGATGCAGTGCGCCTTGAACGCCTTGGCGAAGTTGGCAGGGTCGATAGGAGTGCCGACCGGAGTAGTAAAGACGAGTTCGTCGTCACTCCACGATCCGATTGCTTGCCTTTCCAGCCGTTGGCGGCGCCGATGAGCCAGGAGAGCCTGGCGGCAAGGTGCAGGCAGGTTCTGAGTCCTCCACGATTCGGCTGTCTTCGGCGAACCGAAGTCCGGCTTCGTCCGTCGACCATTGGGGTACTGCCCGGCGGCGTCTGGTGTGCACTTGACCCACTTCAGCGACCGTCCGATCCTGACTGTCTCGTGGCCGAAGTCGATGTCGGACCACCACAACCCGAGGGCCTCACCACGACGAAGGCCGAGCGAGAGCATCACTACGTAGAGGGCTTCCAACCTGTCTCCGGACACCTCCTGAAGGAGATTCCGGGCGTCCTGCTTGGAGAGCCACTGTGGCGCGCGTCGGGTGACGTGTATTGGCTCGCTCAATGCAACGACGTTTCGGGAGACGAGGCCGGTCTTCATGGCGTCCTGGAGGGCTTTCCGCAACGTCGAGCGGATCAACCTGAGGCTGTTGGAGGAGTAACCATCGGCACGCTTGGCAGCGATGAGTGAATCCACGTCCGACGGCTCCAACCTCGTCACCCTGATGCGACCAACAATGGGCGTCAGGTGGAGTCTCACGGTGTCCTTGTAGTTGTTGCGAGTCGACTCGGATAGCGATCCGTTCGCCACGCGATTGACCAGCACAGTGTCGGTCCAATGTTTGAACCAATCATTCAACGTGAGTCGTTCATCAGCGATGAGGGTGCCTTGGTCGGCTGCGGTTTGCGCCGACCTCAGTTTGTCGGCCACATCCCGGCGTGTCCGGCCGTAGATCGACTTTGACTTTTCCCTTCCGCTCACGCTCCCTAGAGCAACCCGCGCCTCCCACCGACCGTCAGCCCTCTTTCGTATCGTCCCTTCTCCACTACCTCTGCGCCTATTGCTCATCTGTTTCGCCTCTCTTCGCTCTGCTCCGACGGTCCCGTTGCGCGTCCCGACGCATCGCTCGTTGACATGGTTCATCCCGGCAGTAGTTCCGCCGATTCTGGGATGGTTGCCGTTTGGGCGGGTACGCCCTCCCGCATGACGTGCAGGTCGCCAGCCCTTTCGACTGGGTGATGGCGAGCACCAGGGAGGTCATCACGGCGCCGATGACGTTTCCGGATCGCACGCGCAACTCTGGGCGCCGCTCCCATTCCAACCGGGTGCGGACTCCGGTGAGGTCGAGCCACTGATCAAGGAGTCCTGACAAGTGCTCACGTTGGTCAGCCACCTGCTCATTTTCGTTGGGCGTTTTCGATCGAAACCTCGGGCCAGCGAGAACATCGGCCAGCGGATCGAAGTCTGGATCGAGGATTTTCCAATCCGCCTCCGATCCCACCTTCCCATCATGGAGTTGGGCTGCGACATTCAGTGCCGACCGACACCAGAGTGCAAGTTCTCGATACCACCCTGTGGGCGTACCTGGGATCGGGTCAGCGAACTCGTCGCAGGAGTAGGGCACGTCCAAGGTGTATTCACCGATTAATCGGCTGTGCACGATTGGGAGGCGATGACGCTGGCAGATCACGCAGATCCCATTGATGCTCGCGAAAGTAAGAATCGCTTCGTCAGATGCCCTACCCAAGCCGACGAAATCGTCCAAGAGGCTCTTTGATGGGTTCACTTTGCGTTGAGGTGAGGCGATGTTCCACCGAATCATCCCGCCGCTGAGCCAAACCGCTGTGGGTGTCGTCCAGGAATCCCGATCCCTGGGTACGCCAAGTGCTCCGTCGCTTGCCAATCCGGAGAGGTCCCAGCGGAGCGCCTCGTTGGACCCACTGGGCCGCTCTCCTCGAATGGTCACTTCGTCCCGTCCTCGCCGGTCCCGTCCTCACCGGCCGCCAGTCGCTCAACGAACTCTGTGACCTCCTGGGCGGGGATGCGCACCGACTTTCCAATATGGACCGAGGCGATTCGTCGAGCCTTCAGAAGTTCATAGACCTTGCTCCGGCTGATGCTGAGCAAACGTGCCGCATCCTCCACTCGGAGCAGGCGGGCGTCCTGGTTCTGTGTGGGTTCCATGGACCCAGGATGTACGAGGTGGACTGCCATGTCGACCATTCTAGTATGACTTCAATATGACACCCTGGGGCGACGCCTTGGCGTGCCGATCGCCCGCGACGGAGGGCGAGACTGGTTTGAGCGGGCATCTCCGCCGTGTCCGTCGGAGTCACATAGACGACCGGACGGTCCGACGGTCCTTGGTCGAGGCTGTCACGATGGCCAAATGACTGCCGAATACGACTTCCGCTACTGCTCGTCCCTGTGTGGCTACTCGGCGGGGTCTATCGACGCTCAGGCGGGATCTGCCAACTCCGGGGCCGGTGCGGAGTCGTTTCTAAGCGCGCAGCCCACCGAAACCCGGCGGGTCTGAACCACAAGGGATACGGAGTACCAGCCCGCTACCAACTCCATTCCCATACTCCATCGGCATAGTCCGTTGTTGATCTAGTTCCACCGTAGTATACTAACGCAGTATGGAGAAGAGCCAGGCCAGAGAGTTGCTGCGGAACGCTCAGATTGACCGACAGGACGCTCGTGAGAGCCAGAAGGTCGCACAAGCCACCATTGAGTCGTCGCAGTTGATCATTCAGGGCGTCCTGAAGCGGTTCCCCGAACTGGCGGAGGAAGAGAAGGAGTGGGAAGACCAGTGGGAGTTGAAGGTTGCCGAATCCACGCAGCGTCCCCTGCGAGGAGCGGAAGCCGTCCTCTCTGTTCTTCAGGTCGAGGAGGACAGGTGGTTCAGTGTGGTGGACATGGTCGAGAGTCTGGAAGAGCAAGGGCTGCTCCCAGAATCCACGAATCCACCGAATGCGGTCAGGGCTGCGCTCGAACGCTTGGTCGCCGTCGATGATGGGCACGTAGTCAAGGGGCGTCCCTTTCGGAATCAGAATGTGATGTACCGCTACCACGAAGCGGAGAAGGCGATCACTACGGCCCCATCAGTTCCCGTTGACAGCGGCTACGGCTACAGCGAGGAGCCGTTCTGACACTTTGAATCTGGAGAGGTGCCAGAGCGGCCGAATGGGGCGGACTGTAACTCCGCTGGGGGTGATTCCCCCGTGGGTTCGAATCCCACTCTCTCCGCCAACACGCGCAAAGGACGCCGCTGTACCGGCGCCCTTTACTTGCTCTCGACCTCTCCCGGTGATTAGCCGGTGACCTGAAGGAGCCTGGGATAAAACCCACGCGATCTTACTCCTGGACCGGTCAACCCGCCAGAGGTCTATTTTTTGGGATGCCCGCCGGGGTCCGTCTCGGTTGCGACTCGTGCACATCGGGCACGAGGCCCGTCGGCTACGAGTCGACCAGTCCACGGGCACCGAGACGTTCTCGTCCACAATGGAACCATGGCCGGTCCCGATCGCCCAGGTCCCCCTCGAAAGGGTCGCGAAGAGGTCGAGAACACTCGCCTGAGGGGCCGCGTCCTCTCCATGTACGTGGAGGGCCACACGCACGTCGAAATCGCGGCGGAGTGTGGTCTGGAGAGGTCGACAGTCACCAAGATGCTGCCCGGATCAAGCGCGAGTTCTCACCAATGACGAGCGATCCGTCGAAGTCATCTTCAGGCGGGTCATCCAACTCAACGAGGCGCTGGACAGAATCTTCGCGGGGTTGATGGCCGCCGATGTGATGACCGATCCCGGACTCATCACTAAATATCTCGATGCTTATGGGGCGCTCATCCGCCTCACCGGGGTAGCGGTTCCCACCAGTAGAAGTGGCGAGGTCGACGAAGGGTACGACCCCAAGGACCCTGGAGTTCTTCCATGGAGGCCGCGTCAGAGGTGACTCCCGAAATGGTCGTCCAGATCGACGGAGCGTATGGGTACGCGTAGGGCGATAGTGGGCGGAGCGCCCGGGGTCTTCACATTCGAGGCCAGAGTCGTCACCGTGCCGCTTGCCACCGGCCAACTGCCGCTGAGGTGGAACCGCGCACACGGTTGTGGCGGATGACGCGGGCTCGTCCTGAAAGTTCACGATCACGCTGGTTGTGACCAAGACGGGGATCGCCGCCCCAAATATCGACTGCCCTCTGCCCGGCACATTCGGTCGTTTGGATAACTCTCGGTTCGGTCGGTAGCCGACCAAGGTGGCTGCGATACTGCCGACATGGAAGATCGCTACTGGTTCGACAACTCCCTTGCCGACGAGGGCAACCGCCTTCGCTTGCTCGAAGCGATCGCCGATCCTCGGTCTATCCGTCTCCTCAATGATCTTCCCGTCGAGCAAGGGTGGAAATGTGCCGAGTTGGGGGCAGGTGGGGGCTCGATGGTGAGTTGGCTGGCCGATCAAGTCGGAGTTCGAGGCTCGGTGATGGCAGTTGATCGAGATGTGACGCTCCTGAAACACTTGACTGGTCGATCCAACGTCACCATCATCGAAACCACCATCGAAGAACTCGATCTTCCCCCGGCGTCACTTGACTTGATCCACACCCGAAATGTGCTCATGCACATCGATGGAGCCCACGTGATCATCGCCCGACTCGTCGAGGCTCTTCGACCAGGGGGATGCCTCCTGCTAGAAGAGGCCGACTATTTTCCTCTCGCTGGTGTGACCTCACCGGCGCTCTTCGAAGTCGTCAGTGCGCTGGTGGCAAACTGGACTTGGGCACGGACCATGCCCGACACAGTCTCCCGGCTAGCCGTGGACAGCATCGATGTCTCAATCGATTCCTCGATGCTTCGTGGCAAGTCGCCGGAGGCCGCATTTGGACCTACACGTTCCGGTCTGTGGAGCATCGCCTCACCGACCCGGAGTTCGCTGCATCGAGTGGACTCCCAGTAGTCGCTCAGGCCCGTTCGATGAGGCGATGGGCCTCTTGGCTGACGAATCATTCTGGACCCCCCTCGCTGCGGTCGTTTGTGTTTCATGTAGGCGAAGTGAGGCAACGGCCTGACGGCCCTAAACGCGGGATGGGTGGGGCACGCCGTCCGGCACGGACAAATGCCGGTGATCAGAATCCAAGAGCCGCCGCCGAGTCCGAAGCCAACTGAGATAATGGCGACGTGAAGTCACCCGGCGAGATATTGTTGCCGCCTACCTCAGGCAGCGTGGCATCGTCTTCCAGTGCCGAGCCGAATGTCAACGGACGCAATCCGGACTTCCTCGTCGAGAGCATCCCCAGGCGGATCGTTCGGGCTTTGAAGTTTACGAACCCGAGAATCGATTTCCAGAGGGAGGAGGTCGGCTCGATTCGTATACGGCACTTCGCCGATCCTTTGCAGGCCGCAAAGCCAAACAGGTGAAAGCCGTCGGCCGTGCGGGACTTCCATTCGTCTTCGTTTTGGCGGGGACGAACGCCGACGTTCCGTTCGTGCCCGAGTTCGTGGCTGGCGCAATGTTCGGCGACGTGTCGATTCAGGTCCCGATGGGATCAACGGGCGGTGATGCTCCCACCGTCTTAGGTCTAGGCAGGAGGCCGAGTTCAACCGACGCAGTTCCGCTCTCTCGAGCACGATGGCAATCCTGACTGTGTTCGATCCGACTTACTGGCGAGTCGAACAGGCAATGGCGGACCGCCTTGGAGTCGAGCCGTCATGGCGGCCCGGTCGACGGCTCGCCAGCACTCGGAGGGATCAGGTGGCAATGTTGTCGGCGATTCGGGAGATTGAGACTGACCTTTCGTCGACCCGGGCATACGTCGAAGAGGCCCGCATTGTGAAACTCACGGTTTTGCACAATCCGTATGCCCATCACCCGATTGGGTTCGATGTCCTAGGTGGTCCCCACGATGTCCAGTGGGGCAAATCCGAACGTGATGGGGTGACCGGCTACGGACCAGTCGTGCAGGGCACACTCGTTCAACGTGAAGTCGTCTGACGTTGAGACGTCGTGGAACCAGCCGTCCTGGGACGTCACAGGGGGGCATCGGCCGGGCGTCGGTAGACCCTCGAACCAACGCCCGGCAACAGTCGGTACCTCGCAACGCCGTCGCTCTCGAACGGCCCTGGGGATGTCTAGTTCCAGGTGGTAGTCGGCCAGACGGCCGTTCTCAGGTGCATCGCTCGCACCGCCAACCCTGAGGGCAAGAAATACCGGATGTCCTCGCTCACCTGTTCGCCGTCTGAGTGATAGACCGTCTCCGTCTGGGCAGGCATTAGGTGTCGCTCCACGTTCGACACCACCATGCCTACGACTAAACCTGTTCCGTCTTCGATGACGGGAGCACCGCTTGCGCCCTTCAATGCGGGATACGAAAGGTCGACACACTCTGTCGGACTGCCGAACCCAAGTGTCTCTCGATGTGTTCTGACTTGGTGTCCCTTCCGAAAACTCGGGTCTAGGTCCATTGCCTCGCTCCCGTCTTCACGGGGGATGTGTTCCTTCACACCACTGAACTCAACGGTTAGAACGTCGAGGTTGTACCGGATTCCGTCGGTCGGGTCAATGTGCAGGAAGTCGCTGTCGTCGGGCAACCCCACGATCGAGCCAACGGCAATGTCGTGGTCAGCGTTCAAGGCCACGTGCGTCACAGGACAAACCTGAAGACCACGACCAAGGATCACCCCCACGATCAACTCGTCGCCTTCGAGGTGGATGTCTCGGAGCACATGGTCAGCCGTCATCAATACGTCGTGGTCCACCAGGAATCCGGTCCCTAAGAACCTCCACGCTTACGCGTGAGGTCGCTGGTCGCAACGACCAAGGGAAACATGACCGCGCAGAGGGTCATTGGGAAGGGCCATGCACTTACCTCAGGTGGACTCGGTGGAGAGCAGTCAAGTTGGGAAGAGCAGTGGCAGGCCGCGGTTTGCTGGTCAGGACGGGGAGGCGGCGGCATCGCCGGTGCTTGGCGGACCGGCTTCCAGAGGCCCGTTCGCCGGTTGCTTGCTGTCGATATTGGTGTTGCCTCTGGCGCATCTCCCGCAGTCGCGCTGTACGGGATGTACGGATCGCCATTCGTTGAATATCTCTGGCCGAGACGACAAGCCGTGGAAACAGGCTTTTTTGGCTGATTTCGTTGGTCCGGATCGTGATCGGAGATGCGAGAACAAGGTCCCTATCTTGAACTTCGTCCAACTCGGTGCTGATCCAGTCAATGAATCCGCTCACGTAGGTTCCGTTCGCGAAGGGACAAGCCCACAAAGGGCGTCGTCCCATGGGAATCACCGAATCATCGCCCAGGTAGCGATTCCAGGCGGAGGTGTTGACGATGTCGACGCCACTTGATGTTGATCGAAGTGCGGCTCAGCTTGAGCAAGAGAGGAAGGCAAGGATTGTCGACGTCGCGAGAAGCAGAACACCCCAAAGAACCAAGTAACCCGGCCTTGCCTTTGAAGTACCTGACCCTTGGGCGGCAATCGCTTCAGGGTTCGGTGTGTGGTGGGGAACGAAGTGTCTAACCAGGGCGAATAGAGCGATTGCGGCCAAGTTTGTGACTACGGAAACGCTGACTAACCGAGCCGTTTCAATGAGGGTCGACTCGCTACGCTCCTCCACGAACCTGCGACGTTGAATGTAATAGGTGAATCCAGGCGTCAAGAAGGCGACGAAGAGTAATAGACCTCCAATAGTCGAGGGCATGTCCGCTAACGGCCAGGAGGAGTATCTCTACGAGGAGGAGGCGGAGGAGGAGGAGGAGGAGCCTCTGATCGCCTCGGAGGGTCGGGCGGTCGTGGAGGCTGCTTTCCGCCCTTTTTCACGATGTTGGAGTCGTCGTCGGCCACCGATCGCTCCTAGTTCTCCTGTACGTCTTGACGGTTGGGCGGCGGGGGAGGAGGTGGCTCTTTTGATTGCCGAGGAGGCGGTGGAGGGTTCGGGGGTTGTTTCCCTCGCTCCTCGACGTCGTGTTCATCACGAGTTTTCGTAGGTCATGTGGCAAAGAGTAACGAATATCGCATCGCAAACGAGGCCTGAGTTGTACACCAAACGGTCGTTTGTTGTACAATCTCGGGTGAGTTGAGTACACCCAAGCGACAGACGACAACCCGGAGCGACTCCGATACGACCCGGGTTGTCGGATACATCCGAGTATCCACTGACGAGCAAGCCTCCTCCGGACTCGGCCTCGAAGCCCAGCAGGGCTGCCATCGTCGCCGAGTGCGAGCGCCGGGGTTGGGAACTGACTGAGGTTTTCGAGGACGCCGGGGCCAGCGCCAAGTCCATGGTCGGCCGTCCGGCCCTCCAGGAGGCCCTGGACGCCGTCCAAGAGCCATGAAGCCGCCGCCCTGGTCGTGGCCAAGTTGGATCGTCTATCCCGGTCGCTCCTGGACTTTGCGGCCCTCATGGAGGATGCGAGGACCGGTGGCTGGGCGCTCGTGATCCTGGACCTGGGCGTCGACACCACAACGCCGTCAGGGGAGATGGTCGCCAACGTGATGGCGACGTTCGCACAGTTCGAGCGGCGGCTGATCGGCCAGCGGACGAAGGATGCGTTGGCGGTGAAGAAGGCTCAGGGCGTGAAGTTGGGTAGACCGCGAGTGCTCGACGAGGCGCTGCGAGCGAGGATCGTGGAGGAGCGGGGGACCGGTAGGACGCTGGCGGCGATTGCTGAGGGGCTGATGGCAGATGGTGTGGCGACTGCTCAGGGCGGGCAGCGGTGGTACCCGAGCACGGTGAAAGCAGTGGCGGAGGCGGGTTGAACCGCATAGCGGGACTTTGACCCCGGTTCGTTTACTAAACCGGCATAACTGAATCCAGTCACGTGACTGTAGTCAACATAGGAATGAGAAATAGACTCCCGATTTCAGCCAAAACTCAATCCCCAAAAAAATCGCTTAGCAATCGTGGACAATGCCGCCTCTCTTGTGTGCAGACTGGTACACGTCGCACGCAATGGATCCATAGCGACATCAACCAAGGAGGCTGAGATGGACCAGAAGTTCCTTTCGATCCGAGACGTTTGCGGGGTGCTGGGAGTGTCCCGCACGGCTGCATATGGGCTGGTCAAAGGCGGTATTCTGCCCGCTGTTCGATTTCCGGGATCAAGCCTGAAGGTGCCCGCCGTGGCGCTGGAGGAGTTCGTCCAGGAGGCCGAGATGAGAGCGATGGGCACGCCCGTCTCGTCGGCCGCCTGAATATGACGAAAGCCACCCGGCAAGGGGTGGCTTTCGTCGCAACTGACTCGCTGTCTTCAACCAGCACAGTAGGAGAACAACGTGACTGAACTTAGCATATATGGCCTATTCAATACGGATTTCGAAGGTCCCCCTGATCCTGGGGATGGCATCGAAGCGATTGTCGATTTCGTCGAAGACGCCTACGCCGAACCGCGCGGTATCCAACCCATCCCTCGTGGCCGGAGACACCACCGAAACGTCGGGATTTGGAGACGTTCACGACCCAACACGACTATTACTGGCCCGTTGTCGTGAGGGAGATTCAGCGGCGCACGATTCGGTCGGCCAGGTCAGATCGATGATGGAGAGGTTGGCAGAACGGACCTTGGCATTGTGTTGATGCCGTCGAGCATGCGTGCGGTTGAAGGACGGCTTCGGCCCCATTTGCCCAGTCAAGCGGAAACTGATGAGCACGTCGTCGTTTTCCCGGGTGACGCTGACGCAAGACTGTCGATCGTGGGCGTGCGAGAACTGTGGCCAGGAGATGGCGGACCTTTTGCTAGCGGATTTCCTGACGGCCACCAACGATGAAGTTGAGTTGTTCGTGCGGTGTTGCCGGAGTGGGATGAGAACCTCTTCGGGTCGGGTTCTTGGCCACGCCCGTTACCGGAAGTCCGGCGGCAACTACTTCTGCGTATCGGGATGTGTTCGGTCGGGTGACGTTCGTCGGGAATCGGCCGTTGCCCGGTAGGACTGCTCCTGCGCTCTGGAGGCCCGTGGCGGCTGGTTGATGAGGTACTTGAAGCGTTCTTTCGGGATGACGTGTTGTGGGTTCCGGGACACGAAGCACCATGGATGGTCGAAGGACTGGAAGCCGGTCAAGTCCCCGAAGTTCCCGACTCTGACCTGGTGTCGCTGCACGGCCTGACCGAGTGCGACATCGGTGAACTGGAGGAGACATTCAGGACCGAGGCCTTCGACACGTTCGGTGTTCGGCTTGACCTCGGGCGTGCGCCGGAGGAGCACCAAGTGGAGTTGGAGTACCTACTCAGGAACGTGGTGGAGCGATTCCGGCGCAGGCGGGCATCCGAATCAGCGGAGCCGGAATGAGTCGCTCCTTGCCCATGCGATCATCGCAAGCCCCTATAAAGAAGGACCTGGGCTAGCAACGATTGCATGGGCGAGGCCCGATCGCATGGGCTTGCCGTGATTTTCGGGGACGACCACTCTGAGGTCACTGGGGTTCTCGTTCACCCAGAGGCAACAGGAGTAGGACGTGAACGCCCTCTCGGCCGAGTCAGGTGGACCTAGTCCGCAGATGTGGGCAACCCTCGTATCCAATCTTCCAGACTGTGGACCGGAATGAGGCGGCGGTTGCCAATCTGAACCGACGGCAACTGCCCGCTCGATGTCAGTTTGTAGACGGTTGTTCGTCCGACACCGAGTGCTTCGGCCGCCTCTGTCATGCTCAGAGCAACCCCGCGCCACTGGTTCCGCTATGAACTCTTCAACCCTCGACTGCACTGGATCGGCTGAACCGCAGCCTCGCCCCGGTCTCGAATGACGGAGGGACTGAGCCGCAGCCGTTAGGGATTCGGCGAGGA
The DNA here is from genome assembly GCA_963841925.1 of uncultured Acidimicrobiales bacterium. Classification (GTDB taxonomy): domain Bacteria; phylum Actinomycetota; class Acidimicrobiia; order Acidimicrobiales; family RAAP-2; genus Bog-756. The sequence goes on along the minus strand of CAWJER010000012.1, from coordinate 92,002 downwards.
TGTTGCGAAACTGAACCTCGGTTATGGGCAGGTCACGGTTTGACATGCCCGAGTCTGACAACCGCTGGCGTCGCCGCTGGTTATGCCCAGGTGCTGCGGAAGGGGGCGCTAGATGGCCGTTCGGGAAGATCAGGTTCAGAACAGCAGGAAGTCGTCGGGCGGTCGGTACACGGCGGCATCCGACCACCAGTCTCCAAACTTGACCGAGGAACTTGACCAGGAACCGACGCCCGGACTTGTGTCGACAATGATGATGACATCTGGAATGGGTACCTCAACAGTCGGCGCGGTGGCGTGGAGAATCCGCGCAATCTCCGAAGAGTTGGAGAGTACGTAATCGTTCGATTCGAGGGCCAGCACCGTGATTGCTCCGTCCGATCTAGCGTCCTCCAACTTTGGGGCCTTGTCGAGGAGAGCCTTGCGGATGCGCGATCTTCGCTTCTCTTCAATCGTGCGGTCCCGCCCGAAGACGATTCGAAGACGACCGTCATCATCGGGAGTACCTGGCATCCGAAAGAGCGTGACCCGGATTGGGAGTTGGCCAAGTTCGGTGGCTACGTGGTTCGGTTCGATGAGCGGGGGGTGGGATGGCACAGGCAGCGACTGCGATCTGATCCACTTGTCCAACGACTCGACAGTGTCGCCAACCATTCGGCGAGGCAGTGAGGAAAGATCGCCGGTGTTCAGTGCACGAGGTGCGACCCAGGTTTCTCCAACCCCGCCGAAAAGCGTCGTCCGAGGAGGGTACTCACCTCGCTGGCTCTCCGGTTGTCGTTTACCTGCCCCTCGTATGCCTCTGGATAGGCGTGTATTCCAAGCAGATGGGTCCCACAGAATCGTGACCAATTCAGGTCAATGGCAGGTTTGGACCGCACAATCTCATCGGGGAAGCACGACCGATTCAGTGAGCCGCCCCCCATTCCTCATACCCGCAACATTCTGGGCCGACCAGAGCGCAACGGCGTGCCTGTGGCTTGCCTGCTCACTCGCTTGCATGACACCCAGGATGACTGATCCTCGTGGCATCCGCTGGGGTCTGTTGGCTGCTTGAAGCGCAACCAGGGCCAAAGGCCGAGGAGGGACTCTCGGCTCATGCCGAAGCCTTTTGGGAGTTCGCTTGGGATCGTCATCTACCCCCGGCCCTTGGGGCCACGGCATTTATCCCCTCATGCTGTCCCTTCGGTCCGGCGAGGCCAAGTGCCCAGGGTCAACTCCATGCTCGGGGTCACCGTGGCCCAACCCTTCTGCAAAACCCCTGGGTATGTTGGGGGTGCATGACGACGATCGTAAGGAATCACAGGGCAGTTCGCGCCCGGGGAACCAAAACCATAGGACGCATGTGCTGGATCGCTCCCGACCTTGCGGGGGAAGTGTCCTCAATAGAGGTAGCGGGTCACACCGTCTACTTGTCGTTTCCCATCGTGAGTCGAACGAAGTCAAATCTCCCGGGTACAACGGAAGATCCGGGCACGACCCCAGAATCCAGTGGCAGTGAGTCCTCGGTTCTTTGTACAGACCTGGATGTCGGAATGAGAATGGGTCCGGCGAAGGCCCAGAGGACCAGAGCGTCATAAATGACGCAGTCGGTGCACTCCACGCTGCGGCCACCCCGACTAACCGACGGAATCCGGTATTGCCAGCCTGTGGTTGGAATCAGCCCGCGACGTTCCACCTGCCCGGGCCTTTACAGTCGTGGAGATTGGTACTGGGAGAGAAATCCCACTTGGCGTGCCGGTAAACCCAAGCCCTCCATCGCGGTCGGGTTACCCGGCTTTCGATCGAAATGCTCTTGATCGGACGCTTCGGGGCGATATTGCCACCCCCGAGATTCTCCTGGCGCAGGCAGCGTACTGGGTACTTCGGACGGCGAGTCCTAAGCCTGGTCTGGCCGTCGTATTGGCGGCCATGGCCTGTGAATCTCGTGTCCGCCAAACGCTTGTTGAGCGTGTCGAGCCTGGAATGGCGCCTCTCCTCAGTGTGGTTTTTGACAAGCCCAGGGTATTTCAACAACCGGCCAGCGACTTGTTCGATCACATTGCGAAGGCCGTATTAGGTCAGGAGCCTCCGAAAAGATGACCTCGAACTCTGGAACCAGATCGAACAGAAGTGTCCGACTTCGAAATCAGATGGCTCACCGGGCCAATGAGCCGCCTTCCGCGGCTGTGGCTCCTCTGGTAGTCGCGGGATACAGGGTCTTTGAATGGCTATTGCTCAATCAGCGCGGATCGGACTGGAGGACCCAGCCCCGGCTCAGGCATCTCATGTCAACTGAGGCCCGGGCCTTTTGCGTCAACCCCATGCGATCACATCACTGCGCCCGCTCCGCCATCGAGTCCCACCGCCTCCGGCGGAACACCCCTCCCCATCACGTCGGCTCCGCCAACGTTCCTGAGCGGTGTCATCCTAACACTATGTTGAGCGCCCGTGGGGGCATCGGTTGGAAATGGACCGTCAGCCCAGCCCGACCTGCGGACCATCCTCGGCGGAAGGCTTCCAGACCATCACTGGGTTACCAAGATGATCAACCTGCCACACCTCCAGGAGTTGGACCCTCGGCGTGGCGATCTGACGAGTGTGGAGCACGTCTGCAACGGCTGCCAGCCTTCTTAGTCGCCTCGGGGAGAGAGTTTCCCTGGGCCGAGCGCCAGTACCGGCACGATCCGGATCTGTTCAGCGTTGGCGGAGCTGCTGTCCCCAACGCTCGTCGAGGAGGTCGAAGTTGCCAGACATTGCAGGGCGGCATTTTGTTGAGAACGTCGATTGCAGACGGATCAACGTCCAACCATTTGGAGAGAAGTTCCACGTACATCTGAACCTGGGCAGGTCCCCACGTGATCCCTTTCCATTTCGTCGACTGGTTTCACCTCGATGGCCAGAAGGTTTCCGCCGATTCGCATCCGATGGCATCGAGTTCGTTGCCCGTTCTTGGAACGGAACCGCCATCACGCACGCCGGGCCACCAGGCGTCGTTGCGACCGCAGTTCAGGATTGGATCTACGACACCTCGACGGACTGGCTCCTCGATCGCACGTTGGACGGATTCACTGGGAAAGGTGAGAACGGCCTCTCGCTGGACGCATCCGTAGAGGGCAGAGTGACCGGAAGCGATGGCCGATCTGCACGTTTCCTTCTCGCCCCCAGTAGCGATTGTCGACGCCACCTTGTGCCCGTCGCCGATTGTATTGAGGTAGTGGGTGATGGCCGGCCAGTCATAGGCGAGGGCATCCTGAGAGCGCCAAACCGCCCAGGCGTCGTCGAATCTTCCCACGGTCCCGGTGGGTCGAGTGAGCGGTCACCCGAAACATGCCACCCCGCTCTTCGAGGTCGAGGATCGAAGTGAGGCCAACACAGAGCGAGGCCCATGATCGGGGGCCGGGCGAGGAGGCGGTCTTGACATCCCGCTCCTAACCGTCAAAGTTGAATGTCCACCCGATCAGCGTGCATCCGCCGGGTGTCGACCAAACCGTTGAATGGTCCACCGACCTTCAGACTGTCGAGGAGAGCGTCCGACACGACTCGATTGAACGCAATGTCCGCCATGGAGCGACGCTAACAGTCGGGTCTGTCAGTCCATGGAACCTCCGACCCACTCAACCCACTATTAATAGGAGGCGCTTCCCGTCGTGACGGTGTTCCTCCATAACCAATGCCTCATCAGCGTGACGGTGATGTGCTGGACGAATGGCCCCTGTGTGGCGTATTGGCGGATTCGGCCCGACTCGACTAACGTAACCGAGACCGCTGGCATCCGTGTAGTCAATGATTCAGGAGATTCCATCCATCGCCCACCAGTTATCGGCAAATCGGTCACTCCCCACCATTCCGCCAAGGACAGAGACGTTCACTCGAATGAGGAAAAACCGACAGGGGCGAACTTGCGAGACGCGTGCGACATCACCGTGAAATGCAGGCTCCGTGTGTGCGGCGTGGATAATTGCCACTCCGGTACCGATGTTCTCAAACGCGACTGAAAACTGAAACGCCCCCTGACCGGGTTCACTGAAGTAGAGGCATCCCGGTGGAACCGACACGGTTGCCCTTCCCGGAGCGCCGAACTGAATAGTCTCCGGATCTTCACCTTTTGGTCGTGCCATCGGGTCAGCCAACAGCGGCCAGAACAACTTGATCTCGGGCGCTGCGGGCGAGCCAGACCTGAAGCGAGGTCACTACGACGAGTCCGGCTGTGACGATGGCAAGAACAACGGTAGCCAAGGTCACGCCATTCACAGGGTCAGAGCCTACTGATTCGATCCCCCGCGATGGCGGGGCCTGCCCGACTCCTCAGGCACCGGAACTGAACGCCTCGTTTGGTCCCAACGCCAATCTGTAAATCGGTTCACCGAGCCGATTCAGTTCCTCGACTCCGACGCCGAAACTCTTGAACACCCGGCGGGCGAGCATTGCTAGAAGTGGCGTCGCCCACAACAACAATCCCGAACCGTCGCCGACCTCCTGCCGATCGGCGGCGATCCCGGTCCAGTTTGGCTGGTCAACAAGGTGGCCACTCACGGAGGCGAAACCAGCGTGGATTCCCGCTGCCGACTCTCCGCCGTAGACGAGTTCGTAGGTCCATAGGAGTTCGCCATCCTTGGCGTCGCCCTCGCTGACCAACTGTGCCTCGACTGCACGGAACCTGTCCGGCACCGGAGGCAGTTTGCCTCCCTCATCCGTCGGTTCAAAGTAGGTTCCAGATCCAGTCCGGCCCGGGCGATGAGTCGGTTGCTAATGACAACATGATGAGCAAGAAGATGTCGACCGCATCCTGGCCTTCGGCGAGGACCCACATTCCCGTGATCCAGGCTTCGAGGCAGATCCGCAGGGTCCCTCCGAGGGCATCAGTTTGGGAGGCTTCGTAGAGCACATCCATCGCAATCACGAGGCGTCGAACTCTGGCGAGGTACGCGGCTGCCAACTGACGTGATTGAGGGAGCCTGATGTCGGTCGTGAGAAGTGGAAGCCTCTCACCGACAATACGCACGATGTCTTTCACGGACTGGTGTAACTCGGGCGTCCACCCTGGAATCTCGTCCATTTAAAGACGCTACGTCCTGGGCGAGTAACTGAGCGGAGGGATGGTCCGGTGTCCAGGTCCCTGTCTGCCCGACCTGCTACCTCACCCCAGGCTGTCAAACCGGTCGAACCACTTTTCGTCGACCTGAGGCACGATTCGCAGCCCGATCTCTTTTCTCTGACCAACTCGCACAACTTCTCGCCGTGGATCAGGTCGACGAGTGGTGTCATGGCGATGGAGGCCAATAGAGCGGCTTCCGTGTAACGCCCCAGGGTAACGAGCACGGCGCGTTCCGCGCCAGCCGCCGCTGCGTCTCGCTGGAAGAGCGCGACGACCTCGCGCCCGATGGCCCTGGTCGGGTCGTACCTCTTGGCTTGAACCGCGACCCGAGATGAGAGCACCGGGCTAATCGGGGCTATCCGCGATACCCGTCGATGCCCTCATCGCAGGATCCACCGATGCGTGTCAGTTCGAGGTCATAAGTTCTGAGCAGATACATCCACGAACTCCTCGAAGCCCTCAGGAGTGAGGTGGTGCAGCCGCGTGAAAAGTGGACCGGTCCATCCCGTGTCCTCGGGCAACACTTCGTCATCTTCGACCGCCGGAGCCTGTTGGTCTTCCTCTGATCGGGACTTTCCGCGACTTCCGCGAACTGCACGGTTCATTTCCAATACGAAGGCGATGCCTTCTTCGGCGGGAAGGGCCAGGATGCTTCTCCCGAGGGTCGACAGTACGTACAACCCACGCTGGGGAGTATCCAGGATTCCTCCGAGTTTTGCGTAAGACCGCGCCCACTCCAGCCGATCGATCAGGATCGAACTTGGGTCGACCCGGGTATGTGATTGCAATCTCGTCTTCAGTGGAGCCGATGTCTTCAAGAACCCGAGCGGTGATTTCGCCAGCCTTGGCAGATCCGCCAAGATTGGCCACTGCTTTCCGAGTCGGATAGATGAGTTCTTGATAGGGACGCACGTCGGTCCGCCGGGGTGGTGACATGAGCGACAGCCTTCCACTCGGTGCGGGATGCGGTCGGATCGGATCCCAGGTGCCTTCCCGCTCGATGTGATTTTGATCCAACGACCCTCGCGGTATCGTGCCACCGTGATCGCTTTGGGATGGCACGGCGGGGGCGATCCCCACTCACCGGCGGGATACGGGATCAAGTTCACGGCCAACGATCGCGACCGCTACTTCGAGCATTCAGTGGGACAGCGTCGTTGTCGACCTCGACGGGGCCGGGCCAACAGCGATCAATCTGAGCGATTCCTTCTGGCGGCGGTGTAGCGAAGTGAGGTCGGCGGACGTTGGCAGGTGGCTACTGGCCTCGGGTGCGGCACCGTGGCCGAAGCAGAACCCCGCCAAGATCGTTGTGACGCCGGTCGACGGGAACCGATTCGCCGCTCGGATCCACATACGAAGGGCCTGCCTGGAGTCTGACCTACGGATTTGCAAGCAGTGCCCGCAGTTGGTCTGGCGCTAGTGCTGGCTGTCTCCGGTGGATCATGGCGTGGCAGTTCGCGCACACCGGGACCAGGTCCTTCAGCGGGTCCACCTGGTTGGCTGCCTTCGGGCAGGGTCGATAGTTCCACTAAGTGGTGGACATGAACGTACTCATGCCCTCTCTCTCCGTATGCGCTCTCAAAGTTGAAGCCGCAGACAATGCAGTCGAAGCCGTGTGCTTCGAGAGCGGCTGCTCTTGCACGAGGGTCGCGTTCGTACCGGTTGACTTCGACTCGTTGCGCTGCACCGACGGGGTACGTTTCCCCGCCTGGCAACTCGTCGGGTGACCGAAACCCCAGGCGACCGACGTCCTCCAGGTGCGATTCCCAAACACTTAGCAGGTCGGCCTCTGAGTCATTGCTGACCTTGACCCCCGATCCCAGTAGGGAGTTCCACGGAACGTTTGGCACCTCGATCATCAGGTCTTCGACCACCAGCCGATCCTCCACCGGAAGCCACACATTCCACTCGACCAAGCCGTAGTCGCCTGCCGGTCCGACCCGTCCCAGTGGTCGTCCTGCGAAACGCCGTCCTGGAAGCGGCCGGAGGCAATGATCCCTCGCTCCGAGTGCTGGCGAACAAGGAAAGCAAGGTCACCTTTTGACACACCTCCGGTCCGACTCCCGATGCTCCAGCGGCCGGAAACTGAAATCCCTGATGATGTGTCATCCACCTGTTGTCGGTACTCGTCGTCATCCATGATCCAGAGCGTTGGGTTCCAAGTGAGAAGGAAGATTGCCATGGTGTTATTCCTGTTCTGCCGTCCGACGATGGCTGTCAATGGCCTTGGGTTACATGGTTGGCGAATGTTATGGCGCTCAGCGCCAAGTCGCCGATGGTCACTAGCCGGCCACCTCTGATGGGAGGGGGGTGGGCAAAATCGGCGACCTCAGAATCGTCGCCCACACTGGCTGGAGGTCGTCGATCCGCCACGTCGCGGCCTGGAATCGGCGATGGGACCCGCCCCGGACCTCTCGTCCTTAGTTTCTGAACCTCAGATGCCTAACTGCCTTGACTACTCCATCCACCAACGAGCCGACGCAAAGCTGAACCGGATCAGGATCACTTGATCCTTGCTGATTGCAGTACACGGCTGCCGACTCGCCGTTACCGCCGGAAGAGTTGAGGAGAGTCTGGATTCCCTGATTGTTCTCGCTACTTCCTGCGGCGAAGCCGTTGTTGTAAGACACGTTGGCGCTGTGGGCTGCGGCGACAAGCACAATCACGACGACGACCGTGCCCACCATCGCCACGATTCCCAACACGATGCCCCATGTCGCCATCCCGATGCCGGTCTGACGACCTTCGCTTTCCTTGATCTGCTTGCGAGCGACGCCTCCGAAAATGATGGCGAGTAGCAAGCCAACGAACGGGATCACTGGCACGAGTCCCAGCACGAGTGCAGCGATGCTCAACCCATTGGTACCCGTTCTGAGCGGAGCCGATGGTGTGGCCGCCGCAACTGGGGGCGAACCGAGGGGGGAATCGAAGTCCCCTTTACGCCTCGGCACAGATCGTTTTCGTCGAAGACAAAGTCAAAGTGCCAGTGGGGTACGTCCGACCTGTCGTTCTTCCAAGTGAGGACTGTCCGGCTGGAAGTTGTATCGTCTACCCGGTTTGCCTGACCCAAAGCACCTACAATCTCAGACCGAGTGCGACCAGAAATCTGGTCCATCGAAGAGACACGTTGGGCGATGTTTCCCTCATAAGCAGCGCCTGGCATCGGACCGGGTTCAACGAAGACGAACCGATAGGCACTCGTTGAGTCCTGATGCCATTGGTCGTCGGCGTTCCGTACGCGTGTCGTCGGTTCGTTGTCTACAAACCACCGCTCGACGTAACGGCGATCGGGATCCGGGTGCCATCCCTGCATGTTCCCATCCGGGTCGATCTGACGGCGTCCTGCGGGATCGACTTTCCATCTCACTCCCCCTTCGGTGCCAACTAGGGATTGAGATTCCTGCCCATTGTCATCTAGTGGTGCCGGGGGGGCAGGCAACTCGTCCACCGATTCCTTGCCGCCATCGCTCACGAGAGAGGTCGAGTGGCCGTCAGTGAAATATCGGGCCTCGTGCCGCCCGGTAGGGTCGGCTTGCCAACCTTGGAGTACGTCCGCCATCACGTTTCGCCTTTGTGAGGTAGTCGAGGCCGAAGCCCTCTTCGATCGACGGAGTTCGATCGCCCTGTGTCACCTTCACCATCGGCATGTCGTCAAATGAGGTTGAGCGATCCCGTCTCCGGAGACTGGCCATCTCGGTCGATCGGCGAAACAGCACGCCTGAGGGTTGATGCTCGATGCAGCGTCCTTGCCGCCTATTCGGCGTGGATTCCACGTGCTTATGTGGATGTTTCGCGAGTCCGTGGTGGTCTATCGACCTACGGTGTGGCGCTGTGGTGGACGCGGGCGGCGGAGCCGATCGCGTCCAGTTCCTCCGAAGTGAGGAGGCCGGTCGCCCGTGCTTCCTGCACCTCGTCCCACGAACCCGGGACGTAATAGTCCCAGTCCTCGGAGTCGGCCTCGGGAGCCAGCGGATCGTGGTCCATTCGGGGTTGGCGGGCGTCTGGAAGACGGTGAGGGCCTGGAGCAGTTCTGGCCAGGACAATCGGCCGTTGCTGTAGTCGAGGCAGAGGCCGGTGATGGTGCCAGGTGACGAATCGAACATGCGTGAGGCTTTTCCGGTGGCCTCTGATTTCGTCTCTAGGCTCGAAGGTTTTCTTGCCGACTGGCCCTCGTCATTCGACTGCACTAGCGGAGAATCTTGTGGCGCCCGGATGTCCGAATCACTGTTGGTCCCATCGGATCCAGTGCCTGACGAATAAAGCCTCGGCACCACACGCTCAACTCTTCGTCCGAGGAGTCTCTGGGAGGTTTTCCGATGACCGGTTTCATGAGTCAGATACCCCCGCGTCAAACAGCGTTGGAGGCTGAGCCTGTCGGTCGACGACACCGACTCGCGCCGCGCATCACGCGTGGATGCCGGTGACGATCTGTGCTCGTTCGGCGTCGCTCAACTCGGGAAGTGCGGCCTCGATAGCCAGACCTTCGACCCAAAAGTTGTAGCGATGCCGTTCAACTGTCATCCGTGACACGCGATGGCAGACGGGACACTCGGGTGTCTCGGGGGAGAAGTACTCCTGGAGGTAGGGGCGCCCGTTCACGGGGTCATAGCCAAGGCCCCGCTGCCGTTCGACTGCCATCATGCGAATCCCCTCGCCTCGATAATCCCACTCATCGCCTGTGGACTCATAGTCTGCCCCGAAGTGGGATGAACGGGCAATGGTGTCCGCTGAAAAGCCGCTCTGGCGGGAGGAGTTTGGCCGACGAGTCCGTGCTTCTCGCTCGGACCTCGAATGGACGCAAGAGCGTCTCGGTGAAGTTGCTGGGATGCACCCGACTTATGTCGGGGACACCGAGCGAGGTGAGCGGAACATCTCGCTCGACGGGATCCTTCGTCTCGCAAAAGCCCTCGATGTACGGCCTGGCCAACTGCTAGACGGCATTGAAATGAAGGTGGACATTCCGGGCCGAGAAAAACGCTGAACCGTGGGGCTACGAGGCGGTTAGTCCGGTCGGCTACGGACGAGGGGCAACCGACGGGACCCTCTGCATTTGGGGACCTGCACACGTGAGTTCGGGACTCCAACGTGTAGTGCCGAGTTGCTTTGCCTTCGCAATATCGCAGCCAGGCATCCAAAGACGCGATCGCTTTCGAGGGCATACCGGGACCTCCTCATCGAACCCGGCGTTCCCACCGTGCCTCTCGGCCGGTTGGGGCAGTGTCAAAGAGCCGGGACTCTCGACTGCTCTTGATGATGCAGTCCCATTGTACCGGGGAGGTCCAAGCAGGCACTTCGACCGTCAAGTTGGACGGGAATACTGCCGACCTCCCTACCTATGGCGGAAGGCATGACGAGCAACTCTGGTGGCGAGGTCTGGCGGTTCCGGCCCCTGCAATATGGCGGAACGTGTATGGCGTGCGGGGGAACGATCGCGAAGCACGCCAAGGGTTGGCACAACCCGGAGATGCAGAAGGCGCGTTGCGCATCGTGCGGTCCGGGTGGAACTCAACCGATCCCCGTTCCCTCCATTGATCTACCTCCGGCCCTTCGGCCTGACCCCATCGGGGGAACGTCGACCCTCATGGACTTCACCGGACCCAACGGGTCCAATGGCTTAAAGGGCGCGACTGGCGAGTACCTTATGGATCGGTACCTTCACGAGCACCTGACTGACGGCGAGGTGATTCTGAATGACCGACCCGGTTCCGGGCGGCAATGCCAACATCGATCACGTAGTTGTTGCATCGTCGGGCGTGTGGATCATCGACTCGAAGATGTGGGAGGGGAAGATCGTCTACAAGTCGAAGACCCTGTCCACTAGCGCGAACATGCGGCTGACTGTTGGTGGGCAGGATCGGACGGCGACCATCAGAAAGATTTATAGCCTCGTCATCCCGGTGGCTGGGGTCATCGGCGATCGAAGTATCCCTGTCCATCCGGCCCTGGTGTTCGTCGAGGGTGACTGGGGGAGTCGAGCCGCCATTCGCTTTCTTGGGGGGAAGCCGTACAAGCACGAGGGCGTGTGGCTCACGGCCCCGATCGTGTTGAGGAAGTTGATTCAAGAACCGGGGCCGTTGTCCGCCGACGCCATCGCCCACATCGGCGCGAAGTTGGACCAGGTTCTGATGCCAAGGTGACCAGGCTGGCGCCGGAACCAGGACCGGGTTCGTCACCTTCTCGCCATCACCGGCAAGAATGATCTCCAGCATCACCCCGATCGGAAGCAGAACCTGACTATGGCGGACACGACCATCACCAACCACGCCGCTTTCATCTGGTCGGTCGCCGACCTTCTGCGTGGTGACTACAAGCAGTCCGAGTACGGCAAGGTCATCCTCCCGCTCACCGTCCTCCGCCGCCTGGATTGCGTCCTCGAACCCACCAAGGCCGAGGTCCTTGCCCGTGCTGAGCGGCTCCGTGGAAAGGTCGACAACGTCGAACCGGTCCTGGAGAACGTGGCCGGTCAGCACTTCTACAACACGTCGCCCCTCAACTTCCGCTTGCTCCTCGGTGATCCCGGTCAGATCGCCGGAAACCTGGAGGGCTACATCGCCAGTTTCAGCCCTGCCGCCAGGGACGTGATCGACAAGTTCGACTTCCATGTCCAGATCAATCGGTTGGCGAAAGCCAACCTGCTCTATCAGGTCGTGTCGAAGTTCGCCGATGTCGACCTGCATCCCGATGCCGTCTCCAACCTGGAGATGGGCTACCTGTATGAGGAACTGATCCGGCGATTCTCGGAACTGTCCAACGAGACGGCGGGCGAGCACTTCACTCCTCGTGAGGTCATCCGCTTGATGGTGAATCTCCTCTTTGCCGAAGACGATGCCGCACTAACTGGACCCGGCGTCGTACGCACCCTCTTCGACCCGGCGTGCGGCACAGGCGGGATGTTGTCCGTGGCTGAGGACCACCTCCGCTCGCTCAACCCCCATGCCCGCCTCGAAGTCTTTGGCCAGGAACTCAATGACGAGACCTATGCCATCTGTCGTTCCGACATGATGGTTAAGGGCCAGGACGCCTCCCACATCGTGTCTGGGAACTCCTTCTCCTTCGATGGCCACAAGGGCCAGACGTTCGACTACTTTCTCGCCAACCCACCGTTCGGCGTCGAGTGGAAGAAGGTCCAGGACGAGGTCCAGTCCGAACACGACTCCCTCGGGTTCGCTGGTCGGTTCGGCGCCGGGCTACCTCGCATCAACGACGGGTCGTTCCTGTTCCTCCAGCACATGATCGCCCACATGAAGCCGGTGAGCCGAAGGTGGGAGTCGCCTGGCCATTGTCTTCAACGGCTCGCCACTATTCACGGGGGCGGCCGGGTCCGGGGAGTCGGAGATCCGGCGCTGGATCATCGAGAACGACTGGCTGGAGGCAGTGATCGCACTCCCGGACCAGTTGTTCTACAACACCGGGATCTCCACGTACTTCTGGATCGTGACCAACCGGAAAGCCCCCGGACGCCAGGGCAAAGTGCAGTTGGTTGACGCCCGGGAGTACTTGGTCGAAGATGCGGAAGAGCCTCGGAGACAAGCGGAAGGAAATGAGCGACAAACACATCGCCGAGGTAACCCGGCTGTACGCCGACTTCACCGAGAACGACCACGTGAAAATCTTCCCCAACGAGTCGTTCGGCTATCAGCGCATTACGGTGGAACGACCGTTGCGGTTGCGTTGGGAGATCGGGGCCGACGCCGTCACCCGCCTGGCCAAGACGAAGCAGTGGGCGAAGTTGACTGAGTCCGAGCAGGAAATCTGGCTGCTCGTTTGCGTGCCCTCGAAGGGGCTGTGATCGCCGACAAGAAGACCATGGCGGCAAAGGTCGGGACGGTGCCCAAGGCCGTGGAGAAGCAACTATGGGACATCCTGGGAGTTGCCGATCCCGAGGCCTCAGTGATCACGAACCGGAAGGGCGAGCCGGAGCCGGACTCCGACCTTCGGGATAACGAGAACGTGCCGCTGCCCGAGATCCCGGTGACGTGGGAGGCGGCCGTTACTGAGCGGACGGAGTCTGTTGAGTATCGGGGTGCGGTCAAACGCTACATGGCTGCTGAGGTGTTGCCCTACGTCGAAGATGCCTGGGTCGACTTCGCCAAGACGAAGTTGGGTTACGAGATCCCATTGACCCGGCACTTCTACAAGTACGTGCCGCCCAGACCGCTGGGCGAGATCGACGCCGAGATCAAGGCTCTGGAGGCCGAGATCCAGGCGTTGCTAGATGAGGTAACGGAGTGAAGGGGGTCGCGTTGCGGCGGGTGGCCCGAACTGAGAGCGGTGCAGGCTTCCCAAACGAGAGGCAGGGGGTTGGATCGGGAGAACTTCCCTTCTTCAAGGTCGGTGACTTCGCACTTGCCGGCAACGAGCGATACCTCACCAAATGCAATAACTGGGTCGACCGACTGACCGCTCGCTCCCTTGGAGAAGAACAGTCCCGGCTGGCACCATCCTGTTGCCAAAGGTTGGGGCTGCGCTCCTTGGAAACGCTCGACGAATCTGCACACAGGAGAGCGTGTTCGACAACAACGTTATGGGGGTCGTCCCGTCGGAAGTTGATCCTCGATACATGCACTACTGGTTGTCGACCGTGGATTCGGTGAGATGGCCAATCCGGGTCCGGTGCCTTCGATCAACGAAGGACCGGTTTGCGATCTCCCAATGCCGGAGATCGGATTGACTTCGGGCGAGGCATCGCCGACTACCTCGACGCCGAGACCGCCTGCATCGACGACCTCGTTGAGAAGAAGCGGCGGATGGTGGAAGTACTGGAAGAGCGACGAATGTCAGTGATGACCGATGGTGTCTCCGGTGTGTTGACACAGCCTTCAATCCGTAAGTCGTCCTTGCCATGGGTCACGCAGGTGGGGGCCGATTGGCCGGAGGCACGGCTGTCGCTCGTGGCCAAACAAGGGACCGGACACACGCCCAGCCGGGATCACCCGGAATGGTGGACAGGCTGCACCATTCCATGGATCACTACCGGTGAGGTGGCGCAGGTGCGGTCGGATCGGGTCGAGTCCATTACTGTGACCCGAGAGATGATCAGCGTTCTGGGCATCCGGAACTCATCGGCAGAGGTTCATCCCGCCGGAACCGTCGTATTGTGTCGAACTGCCTCGGCTGGGTACTCGGCGATCATGGGAACGGACATGGCAACAAGTCAGGACTTCGCTACCTGGACTTGCGGACCGCTCCTCAGACCCCGTTTCCTGCTTCTCTGCCTTCGAGTCATGAGGCAGGCCTCTTGGGCCGTCTGGCCATGGGATCGACTCACAAGACGATCTACATGCCCGACATCGAAGGTCTAAGGATCTGCCTCCGGTCGACACTCAGGACCGGATCATCGACGAGGTGTGGCGTCGACTCCGGACCACAGACTCCATCGTTGAATCGTTGAACGCTCAGATCGAACTCCTCGTCGAGCGCCGCAAGGCCCTCATCGCCGCCGCCGTCACCGGCACCCTTCCGATCCCAGGAGCCACAGCCGCATGACCGAAGCCCACGATGCACAGTAGGGAAGCGACTGCCTATCTGGCCCAACGCAATGCACGAATCGCCGAGCAAGGTGCGGTGATAGACGGCGCATTCATGGCACTCGGGTGCGACTCCTATGTGAAGACCATCTACATCGGTTACGAGATCGAAGGCCAGATGATCGCTGCCCTCTACTGCCACACCAACCACATTGAACTGGCACTAGCACTCGCCGAGGACGATCCGAATCCGATCTTGAAAGATGCCACCCATCTGACTTGGCGCACCCTTCCGGTACTTGTGGAGGTTCGCTCTGATGATGAGGTCGCGATCGCTGTCGACCTTGCTGGCCAAGCCTTTGGGCGGGTCAAAGGAGGTGTCCACAACGTGGAGCGTGACAATGAACACTTCGTTCGGTCAAGACGTGAACGTAGGGAGCGGGGAGCATGACAGTCACCGAGCACGACTTCGAGGACGCAATCGAATCCTCCCTTCTCACTCACGGCGGGTACCTGAAGTCCTCTCCGCAGTCTTTCGACGCCACCCTCGGTCTCGACCCGACGGAACTCTTCACCTTCCTCGACGCCTCTCAACCTGACGCCTGGTCCGCGCTCCTCTCCCGCTACGGCAATGACCCCGTCCAGGCCCGCTCCTCGTTCGTCAAGCGCCTGGCCAAGGAGATTGACGCCCGGGGCACCGTCGATGTCCTCCGCCATGGCGTCACCGACCTCGGCATCACCATCCAGCCTTGCCTACTTCAAGCCTGCTCACGACCTCACGCCCGCCCTCATCGCCCTGTACGCCGCCAACCGGGTCACCGTCACCCGCCAATTCCCCTACGACCCGAACTCGCACAAGACCATCGACCTCGCCCTCCTCGTCAACGGCATCCCGACGGCCACCGTCGAACTGAAGAACCCCCTCACCAACCAGAACGTCGAGCACGCCATCGAGCAGTACCGGAACGACCGGGACCCGTCCAACGTGACCCTCGCCCGCCGTGCTCTCGTCCACTTCGCGGTCGACCCGGACCGGGTGGCTATGACCACCAAGCTGGCGGGGACCACACCCGATTCCTCCCCTTCAACCTCGGCTACGACGGGGGAGCGGGGAACCCGCCGAACCTCTCCGGCCACCGCACCTCCTACCTGTGGGAACGGGTCTGGGTCCGGGACTCCTGGATGGACCTCCTCGCCCGATTCATCCACGTCGAGATACCCGCCCAGGGTTCCCCAGCCGCCCCTAGAGCGGCCGAGGTGGTCATCTTCCCCCGTTACCACCAGTGGGACGCCGTCTTGAAGCTGGAGTCCGACGCCAAGGCCAACGTGGCCGGGCAACTCCTACCTGGTCCAGCACTCGGCCGGGTCGGGCAAGTCGAACACCATCGCCTGGACGGCCCACCGGCTGTCCAACCTCCACGATGCTACCGACGCCAAGGTCTTCGACAAGGTCATCGTCATCACCGACCGGGTCATCCTGGACCGCCAGCTCCAGGAGACGATCTACCAGTTCGAACACGCCCGGGGGGTGGTGGTGAAGATCGACAAGGACTCGGCCCAACTCGCCGAGGCGCTGGCCGGGGAACAGGCCCGGATCATCATCACCACCCTCCAGAAGTTCCCGTTCGTCCTCCACAAGGTCGGCGACCTACCCGAACGCCCCTACGCCGTCATCGTGGACGAGGCCCACTCTTCACAAACGGGCGAGGCGGCGAAGGACCTGCGCATGTCGCTCGGCGCGACCGACGAGAAGGAACTGACCGTCGCCGAAGCCGAGGACGCCGGGTTCATCGCCCAGGCCGTCGACCCGGTCGAAGAGGCCCTTGCGAAGGCCGTCGCTGCTCGGGGACGCCAACCGAACCTCTCCTTCTTCGCCTTCACCGCCACTCCCAAGGCCCGCACTCTGGAGCTTTTCGGGACCTGGCACCAGGAGACCGGCCGGTTCGAGCCCTTCCACCTCTACTCCATGCGCCAGGCCATCGAAGAGGGATTCATCCTCGATGTGCTGGCCAACTACACGACCTACCAGACCTACTGGCGGATCGAG
Source organism: uncultured Acidimicrobiales bacterium (assembly GCA_963841925.1). Classification (GTDB taxonomy): domain Bacteria; phylum Actinomycetota; class Acidimicrobiia; order Acidimicrobiales; family RAAP-2; genus Bog-756. Next base: position 75,417 of record CAWJER010000012.1, on the reverse strand, counting down.
AAGGCCGTCGCCGACGACCCCGCCTATGAAGCCCCCAAGGCCCGCGTGCCATCGCCCGCTTCGTCGCTCTCCACCCTTAACCTGGCCCAGAAGGCCGAGATCATCGTCGACACTTCCGCACCGCACACCGCCTCAAAGATCGGGGGTCGAGGCCAAGGCCATGGTCGTCACTTCCTCGCGGCTCCACGCCGTGCGCTACCAGCAGGCCATCGAGAGTACATCGCGAAGATGAACTACACCGACCTCGCTACCCTGGTGGCCTTTCGGGCAAGGTCATCGACGAGCACGGTCTGACCTACACCGAAGCCCAGATGAACGGCTTCCCTGAGTCCCAGACCGCCGAGCACTTCGGTGGGGACGAGTACCAGGTCCTGATCGTGGCCGAGAAGTTCCAGACCGGGTTCGACCAGCCCCTCCTGCACACCATGTACGTAGACAAGGTCCTCACCGGTCTCAACGCCGTCCAGACCCTGTCCCGACTCAACCGGATCCACCCGGGCAAGACAGCATGTTCGTCCTCGACTTCCGCAACGACATAGAGGACATCACCAAGGCGTTCGAGCCCTACTACGGGCGCACGGTGGCCCCACCGACGGATCCCAACCTCCTGTTCGATACCCGCGCCGACTTGACGAGTACGACGTGCTCCGCCTCGAGGAGATCGAAGAGACGGTGGCCGTTCTCCTCACCATCACCGAACGAAGGACCACGGCGCGTTTACGCCCCCTCGACCCTGCCTGGAGCGGTTCAAGGCCTTGGACGAGCAGGACCGGCTGGGCTTCAAGGATGCCCTGGACAAGTTCGTCCGGACATACTCCTTCCTCTCCCAGGTGGTCTCTTCGGGACTCGAAGCTGGAGCGGGACTACATCTACTGCCGGGCCCTGGCATCGCGTGCTCCGCGACCAGAACACCAGCACCGCTTTCGACCTGGGTTCAGAGGTCGAACTCACCCATCTCCGCAGTGAGGTCACCTTCGAGGGGTCGCTGACTCTCGACTCCGAAACCGGCGAGGTAAAGAGCATCTTCGGCGAAGGTCGGGGCAAGCAGAAGGAGCCTGAGTTGGAGCTTTTGTCGCAGATCGTCTACGAGCTGAACGACCGGTTCGGTCTGAACCTCGACGAGCAAGACAAGTTCTTTTCGATCAGTTCGAGGCGACTGGGTGGCGGACCCCGAGGTGGCGGCCCAGGCCCAGAACAACACCATCGAGAACTTCCGGCTGGTGTTCGACGCGGTTCATGGGGACCGTCGTGGGACGGATGGACGAGAATGAGGCAATCTTCATGAAGAGATCCTGAATGACGATGCGTTCAGGGCTGCGCTACAAGACCTGTACGCCCGGCTGGTGTACCGAGAAGCGAGGGCGGAGAAGACATAGCAGGACCTAGTCCAGGTCCAGGGCTATTGGATCGCACGGCTGACAACGGCCTTCGAAGGGGTCCCAAAAATGAAGATCCGTGGATGACTGGAGTAGGTGCGCCACACAAGGATTGGCCCACTTTTGAGATGGCGTGGATTGGCGGCACGAGGTCGTGTCGGACCCCCGCCTTGGGGACGTCCGACTCGCTCGCCGCTCCGACTCTCAATGAGGGCCGTGCATCAGGCATCGTTCCTTTCGAGGCGGCCACCGCTTCACCAACTTCGGCAGGAGTTACGTTGGCCGCCTCTAGTGCATCTCCAAGATCGGACATGTCGAGATCGTAACTTGGGACCTTGCATCACGATTGCCCGCCCGTCCAGAGGAGGATCAGGTTTTGACCACTCATCTGACCACTTACGGAGTGGACTTCAGTGCGATCGGCGGACGATCCTGTACAACTTGGGAAGAAAACTCCCGGTCAGCGGCTCCGCTGTACGATGGTGGACGACCAGAACACGACTGTTAATCAGAGGGTTGTGAGTTCGAGTCTCACCCCCGGAGCCATGGTCGGGGCGGCACCTCGGAGCCGGTCCCGAGGTCGTCCGCCGGCTGGACCACCACCGGACCCCCGGCCGCCGCCCGGACGCAGGAGGAGCCTGATGGGAACAGTCCAGCCCTGCCCGTACTGCGGCCACCCCGGCATCCACCGGGGAGGCGGTCAGGGGCGCTCCTCGTGCGAGGACTGCGACCGGTGCTGGGCGGAGCGCCAGCGCCACGAGCGCCCGCCGCATCACAATTGATCGCCGGAGACAGTGGCCACCGGGACGATTGACCAGAGGAGGCGCCTGACCCCTGTGCGGGTGGCCTTCGCCACCGCACCGACCGGGGGGACCGGTCACGACGACGCCGACCGCCCGCTGCACGAGGCCGCCGCCGCCGCTGCCGGGATCGACCTGGAGTACGCGGTGTGGTCCGACCCCGTGGTGGACTGGGGCGACTTCGACCTGGTCGTCGTGCGCTCGACGTGGGACTACCTCGACCACCTCGATGACTTCCGTCAGTGGATCGACCGGATGGGACGGCTCGGGACGCTCCACAATCCGGCCCCCGTGATCGGGTGGAACCTCGACAAGCGCTACCTGGTGGACCTGGCCGATGCCGGCGTCCCCGTGATCCCCACCCGGGTGTGCCGCGACGCCTCTGCGGTCAACCGGGCGCTGTCCACCTACCCCGGCGAGGTCGTGGTCAAGCCGGCGGTCTCGGCCGGCAGTCGGCTCACCGGCCGGTTCGCCCCGGGGGACACGGCATCCGTCACCCTGTCCGACCGGATCCTGGAGGAGGGCACGCCGGTCCTGGTCCAGCCCGCCGTCGCCTCGGTGGCCACCGGGGGCGAGGTGAGCGCGGTGGTGTTCGCCGGACGCGTGTCCCACTCGATCCGGAAGGGGCCGCTGCTGGGACTGGGGGGAGGACTGCTGGGCGGCGCATACACGGAGCGGGTGGCACCCGAGCCCCTGACCCCGGCCCACCGGGCAGTGGTCGAGGCCACCTCGACCGCCGTGGCCCGATTGGTCGGCGAGCGCTTCGGGGTGGTCGAACCCCTCCTGTACGCCCGGGTCGACGTGGTGACCCTCGACGACGGGACCGACGTGGTCCTCGAGGTGGAGCTGGCCGAGCCCGCCCTGTTCCTCGGAGCGGACCCCACTGCGGCCGAGCGGTTCGCCGGCGAGGTGGCCCGACGGGCCCTCGGCCGCCGCTGACCACATACCGCCGGGCCCGGGCCCCTGGCCGTGGTCCCGGCCAGCGGCGAGACTGCCCCCCGTGGACATGACCGTCACCCAGGAGCTCGGCGCCGAGGCCACGCCCGGACGGAGCGCACCCGGGTCCGTTGACACGGTCCGTCGCGGGACGCGCACGGGGTGGGACGACACGGCCCTGCGGATCGTGTGCCATCTCGTGGCCGAGGTCCCGCTCGTGGTGATGGTCGTGGTGGAGCTCGCCCGAGGATGGCGCCCCCTGTATGACAACGCCGACCTGGCGCTGCGGAGCTACCAGGTCTTCTCCAGGCACTCGCCCCTGGTCGGCCACGAAATGGCGGTGACGGCCGGAACCCATGCCGTGTTCGGACCCGGCCCCCTGCAGAATTGGCTGTTGGCCGTACCGGTGCGGATCGACCCCGCACAGGGCGTGCTCTGGGGATCCCTCCTTGCCGTCGTGGCCGCGGTCGTCCTCGCCGTCGAGGCGGCATGGGCCGTCGCCGGGTGGCGCGGTGCGGCAGTAGCCGCCGGCTCCGTCCTGGTGCTCGCACTGGCTCGCCCCGACGTGGCCCTGGGCGTGGCATGGAACGTGTGGTTCGGCCTCTACTTCCTGTTCACCGCCGTGGCCTCCGGAGTGGCGGTGGGTACCGGCCGGCTGCGGTGGTGGCCCGTGGCGGTGGTCGCCTCCTCGATCGTGGTCCAGTGCCAGGCAGCCTTCGCCCCGCCGGCAGTGTCCGTCTGCCTGGTGGCCCCCGTGGTCGGTGTGGCCATCCTGCGTCGGACGAACCGTCGGGTCGGGTCCGGGTGGCTGGCCGTGGGCCTCGGTCTGGGTGCCGCAGCCTGGGCTGCGCCGCTCGTCCAGGAGGTCACGACGCGACCCGGAAACCTGACCCTGCTCGCCCGCGCCGCCCGCGGCCCAGGGGCACCGATCGGTTGGTCGGCAGCCCTGCACGCCCTCGGCGGGGCGACCTCCGTGCCGCCCACGTGGGTCCACCCGCTTCCTCCGTCGGGCATCGCCCTGTTCGTGGCCATCGTCCACACCTTCGACGGTCCTGCGTGGTGGGGGGTGCTCGTGCTCGTGCTGCTGGCCGTCGTCGCCGCTGTCGCATGGCGGACCCTGAGGCCGGCACTGGCCTCGATGGCCCTGGTGACGCTGGCCCTGGCCGTCGGCGCGATGGCGGCGATCGCCACGGTGCCGAGCGAGCAGTTCCTGGTGGTGGGCTACCTGGGAGCACTGTGGGTGCCGGTCGCCACCGCGGTGTGGGTGACACTCGTGTGGGCCCTGGGGGAGCTGGTGCTCGCCGCCTTCCGGCCGGGCCGGGTCACCGGGCTCCCCCGTGGCGCAACCGCCCGATGGGAGCGGCCGACCCGGGCGGCCGTCGGCGTGGTGCTCGTCCTGGCATCGGTCGGCGTGGTGTGGCGAGGGCTCGACCGGATGGACGGGGTCACGCCCACACTGGCCGGCTGGCCCGCCGTGCACACCACGGCCGCCGCCGCCGACGCGGTGGCGCGGGTCGCTCCACGGGGTCCGTTCCGACTCGAAGTCACCGGACCGGGGAGCGCGTCCCAGCTCGCCATCGTCACCGGAGTCGCCTATCTGCTGGTGACCCGCGGCTTCGACCCACGCCCGGATTCGCCGATCGCCTACGCCACCTTCGGGCGGCCACCGTCCCGCGGGCCGACCGTGGTCGTGGAGGTGCCGCACGGTGGCGGACCGGTAGGGGTCCGGCTCGTGGGTGGCTGACGTCAGGGTGCCTTCGGGCCGGGGCGGGGTGCGGCCAGGGTGGAGAGGTACGCTGCCAGCCCGAAGGTGACCGGGCCCGAGGCGGACCGGCTCCATGCGGGGCAGTAGCTCAGTGGTCAGAGCAGGGGACTCATAATCCCTCGGTCGCAGGTTCGATCCCTGCCTGCCCCACCGACGGACTCCGGCGCCGGGCCGTCATCGGATTGCGAGGCTCCGCTCGACGACGCGCCGCCGTTCGCCAGGGACGACGACGTGCGCGCTGGTCAGGTGTGCGGCTCGTCGCCGGGACCGGGTCCGACGGCGGGGTCGACCGGCCCGGGCCCGCCAGGTGCGGCCGGTGGCCCCGGGTCGACGGCAGCCGGGGGCGGGAGCGGGGGCGCCATGGCAGCCGGGTAGGGGGGTGGCGCCGGTGGGTAGGTCGGAGGTGGGTTGTACGCCGACGGAGCCGGGCGGGCCGCTTCCTGCGGAGCGACCACCTCGGCCGTGGTCGCCGGATGGACGGACGGTGCCGGGTAGGGGTAGGGGGGTGCGTAGGGCGGCGGGTAGGGCGGCGGGCCGCCGTAGGGGTACGGGGCGGGTGCGGCGGGCTGCGCCGGCCAGGGCTGTTGGCCGGTGTGGTCGGGCTGAGCATAGGGATCGGTCCACGCCCCTACGGCCGCCGCCGGTGGCGGGGCGATGACCGCTCCTGCGCCGACGAGCTGGGTCGTGTCACCGGGGCCGGGCTGGACCGGCCAGCCCGTGGTCCCGTCGATCGACTCGTCGGCGTCCCGCGCCCCACGTGGGCGGCGAAGCACCCAGATGAGGCCGATGGCGGCTATCGCCAGCGAGATCACGAGGACGGCCAGCGAGGCGAGACCGCGCCGGTCGGCGAGCGACTGGCACTGCTGGACGAAGGTGATCCACTGGGAGTGGGCGGTGGCGTTGGACGCGGGCGGTTCGGGACCCGCGCCGATGCTGCCGGGGCGGGCCAGGGCCTCGAATGCCGTCTCGGACCCGGTGCTCGGTCCGCACGTTCCGCCCACGGCCGGGGCCGGGAGCGCGGTGAGCACCCCGGCTGCCGCGTAGGCGACGCCGAAGCAGCCGATGAAGATGAACAGGAGGACGAGGGCGGTGCGGGCGGGGGACTGCTTCATCACGGATCCTTTCGAATGCACGCGATCGTAGCCACGGAGGGCCCGTGGGCGGCCGCGGCGGCGCTGTGCCGCCGGTTCCGGGGTCGCCGGGGGCACCGGCTAACGTCGTCCCCCGGAGTGGTCGGCAGGCTGCAGCCGCACCGGGTCCCGTCGTCAGGTCAGGAGAGCCATGGACATCGAGCAGTTCTACAGCGCCGACGAGCGCCGGCGACGGTCGGTCGAGGTCGAGTTCGGCAACAACTGGTTCGACGCCAAGGGCAATCGCTACGAACTGAGCTGGGTCGAGGACACCGGCGAGCTCTACGCCATGCTCGAGCTGATCCCGGAGGCCGACTCGTGGACACCGTTCGGCGACATCGAGGTGGAGGACGCCAAGGTCGACACGTTGCTCGTGACCGTCCTCGGCACCGTTCCCACTCGTGACGAGGTGGAGGCGCTGCTCGAGGGCTGGGCGGAGCACATGGCCGGGCCCGACGGGGTCCACTGGGTTGCCGACCGACTCCAGTCCGCCGGCATCGCCCGGCCCGCGTTGGACTGACCGGACCGGCGATGGAGGTCCTGGTCGACCTGGCAGGAGGTCGTGTGTGGCTCGAGGGCTGGGAGGATTTCGGGTCACTTGTCGTCAGCGCCCGCGCCGAGCGACCCGGCGACGCCGACGAGCGGGCCCAGCAGGGGCTGGCCGTCGTGCTCGAGTCGACGGGGTCGGGCTGGATCGATGCCGACGGGGATGCCCGGATCCCTCCCGACGTACTGGTGGCATTGGCCGGTCGGGCGGCCGACGACGACGGGCGGGAGCTCGGCCCCGGGTGGGAAGCGGATTTCACCGGCATGTTGGACTTCGCCGGGAGTGGCGGCTGGATCGATGACGATGGTGCCGTCCGGGCCCATGTCGAATGGAGGGATGCCTGATGCGGTTCTCGTACGCGGAGTCGATGGTCGACCCGTCCTACTACCTCGACCTGGCCCGGGCGGCCGAGGACGCGGGCTACGACTCGATGGTCGTGCCCGACAGCCTCTGCTATCCCGAGGTGTCCGACTCGACCTACCCGTTCAATCCGGACGGTTCCCGGGAGTTCCTCGAGGGGAAGCCGTTCATCGAGCCGTTTTCGCTGATCCCGGCCATGGGGGCGGTGACCGAGCGGATCCGGTTCGTCACCTTCGTGCTGAAGCTGCCCATGCGCCACCCGCTGATCGTGGCCAAGCAGGCCACGTCGGTCGCCGTCCTGACGGGCAACCGACTGTCCCTCGGGGTCGGCACCAGCCCGTGGCCCGAGGACTACCAGTTGGTCGACGTGCCGTGGGAGGGCCGCGGGCAGCGGATGGACGAGGCGGTCGACGTGGTCCGGGGCCTGTCGGCCGGCGGCTACTTCGAGTACCACGGCGAGTGCTACGACATCCCGTCGGTCATGATGACCCCGGTGCCGACCCAGCCGCTCCCCATCCTCGTCGGTGGGCACGCCACCCCGGCGCTCCGGCGTGCCGCCCGCTGCGACGGCTGGCTCCACGGCGGCGGCGACCCGGCGGACCTGCCCGGTCTGCTGACCAGGCTGCACCAGCTCCGCGAGGAGGAGGGAACGGCCGACAAGCCCTTCGAGGTCCACGTCATCTCGCTCGACGCCTTCTCCCTCGACGGTGTCCACCGGCTCGAGGAGGAAGGGGTCACGGACGTGATCGTCGGCTTTCGCTGGCCCTACGAGGTCGGCCCCGACACCGAGCCTCTGCAGGCCAAGCTGGACAACCTCCGCCGCTTTGCCGACGACGTCATCGCCAAGGCGGACCGGTGAGCGACGCTGCGGGCGACGCCCTGCCGACGGCGCGCGACCTGGGCAGGGCCTCGATGGCTGCCGTCGAGGCGGGCGACCGTGCCGCGTGGCTGGGCTGTTCTCCGACGATGCGGTGGTGGAGGACCCGGTCGGACCCTCGGCGTTCGACCCCGACGGCAGGGGGCACCGCGGCCCCGAGGCCATCGCCGCCTTCTACGACAATGTCATCGGGGCCAACGAGTCGATCCGCTTCGACATCCGCCAGTCGTTCCTCTGTGGCGACGAGGTGGCCAACGTCGGGGTGATCCGCATCGGTTTCGCCGGTGGGGGTGCCGTCGAGGTCGACGGCGTCTACTGCTACCGGCGCGGCCCGGACGGCAAGCTGGCCGGGCTGCGCGCCTTCTGGGAGCCCGACGGGATCCGCTCCGTCGGCTAGCCCTCGTAGCCGGGGCGACCAGCGAACGGATCTCAGGTGGACCCCGACGACCCAGCGCGCACCGACAGGGGTGCCTGCCAGTCCGGCATGGCCAGGACCATCTGCACGTCGCTGATGTGCCGCTCGAGGAAGGCACCCTCGCAGTAGCAGAGGTAGAAGTTCCAGAGGCGTTGGAACCGCGAGTCAAGTCCGAGGGACGTGACCTCCTCGACGTGCTCGGCCAGGTTGAGATACCACCGGTGCAGGGTCTCGGCGTAATGACGACCGATGTCCTCGAGGTCGACGACGGTCATCGGTGTCGCCCGCCGCACGGACCGGTTGATCGCCTCCAACGACGGGATGCACCCGCCCGGGAAGATGTACTCGCGCACGAAGTCGGTCCCGTTCTTGGCCCGCTCGAAGCTGCGGTCGGCGACGGTGATGGCCTGGAGCGCCATGAGCCCGTGATCGTGGAGCAGGCCGGCGCAGGTCCGGAAGAACGTGTCGTGCTGGCGCCAGTCCACGGCCTCGACCATCTCGATGGAGACGAGTTTGTCGTAGGTGCCGGTTAGGTCGCGGTAGTCCTTGTCGAGCACGGTGACCCGGTCGGCCAGTCCCTCGCCCACCACCCGCTTGGAGGCGAACTCGAACTGGGCGTCGGAGATGGTCGTCGTGGTCACCCGGCAGCCGTAGTTGGCCGCGGCGTGGCACGCGAAGCCGGCCCAGCCGGTGCCGATCTCGACGACGCGGTCGTCGGGTCCGAGCCCGAGCTTCGTGCACAGACGGTCGAGTTTGACCCGTTGGGCGGCGGCCAGGCTCATGCCCGGTTCGGCGAACATCGCCGAGGAGTACATCATCGTGTCGTCGAGCATGAGGGCGAAGAAGTCGTTCGACACGTCGTAGTGAGCCTGGATGTTGTGCCGGTCGATGTGCTTGGACGGCGGGCGGAACCGGCGGAACCAGTCCGTCGAACCACCGACCGCCTGGCCCACCCGGTCCTGCACGGCCGTCACCGGGCGCAGGCCCCGGCTGAGCACCCGGGTCAGCGTGGTGAGGTCGTCGCAGTCCCACAGACCGTCGGCGTAGTCGCGACCGAGCCCGACCGAGCCCTGTCGGAGGGTGTTCCAGTAGACGACCGGATCGTGCACGACCATGGTGACCTCGGGAGCAGCGTCGCCGAACCGGTGGGTGCCTTCGGGGTCGATCACGACCAGGGTGCCGCCCCGCAGGTGGGACGCCATGAACCGCAGGAAGCGGGTGGCGAGCCGGGTGCCTCCACGTGGTCCCATCCAGCCGACCGGGAGTTCGGCCATCCTCAGTCCTCCTCGCCGTGTCCGGGGTGGCCCCGTTGCCGCCTTCCGGGGTTGCCGCACCCTGAGCCCCGCTCGATCCCCGCCCCTCCGGATGTCGATGGTCCGGATGCCGATGGAAGGGTGCGCCCTTGAGCCTGAGGACGAGTGCCTGGCGGTAGATGCCCCAGGACACCCGAAGGGTCATCAGGGGGAACCGCCACAGCAGGCGCCCCTGGGCCCGTCGGCCGGCCGACAGGCGGGTGAGGGCCATCGACGCACCGAACACCTGGTCGTCGCCCCGGAAGTCGTCGACGGCCAAGGTGAGCCTGTCGCCGGGCACGCCGATGGTGAATCGGTGGGTGAGGTCCATCGGCAGGAACGGGGAGACGTGCATCCCCTTGGCGACGCGGTGCGTCCCTGTCCCGTCCAGCACGTAGGCCGTCCGCTCGTGCCACGGGGTGTTGGTCACCTCGACCACGGTGGAGGTGCACCTCCGCGCCGGCCGGGTCGTAGCAGTAGTAGGTGGTGATGGGGTTGAAGAGCCATCCCCAGGTGCGCAGCTGGGTGAGCACGGCGATCGGGCCGGTGGGTCGTGTCCCGGTGCCCGACTCCACCAGGTCACGGACGGCCACGTCGAGCGGTACCGCCGGGTCACCCAGGTAGTCGGTCCGGCGGAACGTGACGGCGTTGGCCCGCTCGGCGCTCCACAGCGGATGGAGCCGGCACACGGCGTCGACCTCGGCCAGGTCGAGCAGGACCAGGGCGATCCGGTAGCTGAACCGGTGGTCGACCGGGTTGAACCGGCGATGGACGACCCGGCCCTCGTAGACGGCGCTGCGCAGCGCCGGGGTCGACGTCCGGCGGGGCCGGACGGGCGGGCGAGGGCGCGGCCGCGCGGTCACAGGTCCTCGCCGGCCAGCCGCCGGCACACCACCCGAGCACTCTGGACGCCGTCCTCGTGGAAGCCGTAGCCCCAGTAGGCGCCGGCGAACCAGGTGCGGTTCCGTCCGTTGAGCTCCTCGTGGCGCGCCTGTGCGCCGATGGCCGCCACGTCGTAGACGGGGTGGCCGTAGTCGAAGGTTCGGAGCACCGTAGCCGGGTCGATGGCGTCGTCACGGTTGAGGGTGATGAGCAATTCGTCGTGTGACGTCGATGCCCTGGAGGCTCCTCAGCCGGTAGGTGAGGGTGGCCCGACCCGGCTGGTCGGGCACGCGGTGGTAGTTCCAGCTCGCCCAGGCTCTGCGGTTCGCCGGGAGCAGTCGCTGATCGGTGTGGAGCGTGGCCCGATTCGCCTGGTAGCGGATGGCCCCGAGTACCTCCCGCTCGACCGGCGACGGATCCGACAGCAGCTCGAGCGCCTGGTCGCTGTGGGTCGCCACCACGATCTGGTCGAAGTGCTCGGGCCCGGCCGAGGTGTGGATCTCGACCTCGTCGCGAACTCCGGGTGATCTTGGTCACCGCCAGATCGAGGCGCACCTGTCGGCCGAGTGGGGCCAGGATGGCGTCCACGTAGTTCTTGAGCCCCCGTCGACCGTGCGCCAGTCGGGCTGGTTGCCGTATTCGAGGAGGCCGTGGTTGGCGAAGAAGCGGGCAAAGGTGACGGCGGGGATGTCGACGAAGGTCGACGGGTCCGCCGACCAGATCGAGGAGCCCATCGGCACCAGGTACCAGTCGAGGAACTGGGAGGACCACCGGCCGGACTCCAGCAGGTCGCCCAGTGAGACGGTGGCGTCGACGGGTCCGTCGAGCAGCGCCCGGGCCCGTCGGTTGAACCGGACGATGTCACCCAGCATCCGCAGGAACGCCGGGCGCACCAGGTTGCGCCGCTGGGCGAAGACGGTGTCGAGTGACGTGCCCTTCCACTCGAGGCCGCTGGCCTCGTCGCACACGCCGAAACTCATGTCGCTGGGCTTGGTGGCGACGCCCAGGTCGGCGAAGAGCCGGACGAGGCCGGGGTAGTTGCGCTCGTTGTAGACGAGGAACCCGGTGTCGACGTCGAAGGCGCCGTCGGCCAGATCGACACGCACGGTGTGGGCGTGGCCGCCGGGGCGGTCGTCGGCCTCGAACAGTGTGACGTCGTGGGACCGCGAGAGCAGATGGGCGCACACCAGCCCGGACACCCCCGTGCCCACGATTGCGATCTTCATCCGTCCGGCCTGCTTCCCATCGTCCTCGTGGCCCATACCTGAGTTCGGAGCAGGCGTCTGGTCGGGATGACGCCGATCGGAAGCCGCAGGCCGGCAGTATATTTGGACAGGAGACCCGGCCGTCCGATGTGCCGGACACTCCGATCCCGGACGGGCGGCCATACGGAAGGACTCACCATGGCCCGCTACCGGGGAACCGTGCTGTCGACCCGCTCGGCCGAGGACACGTTCGACTACATGGCCGATTTCGCCAACGCCGCCGTGTGGGACCCCGGAACGGCGTCGGCCGAGCGTCTCGATCCCGGAACGGTCGGGCTGGGCAGCACGTTCCGCCTCGGCGTCCGGGTCGGCATCCGCGGACGACGCCGCTCGACTACCGCATCGTGGCGTTCGATCGTCCGCACCGAGTGGTCCTGCTGGGCGAGTCGGACACCATCCGGTCCGAGGACACGATGACCGTGGTTCCGGCGGCCGACGGCGGATCCGTGCTCACCTACGACGCCGACCTCACCCTCAAGGGCACCTTCGCCCTGGCCAATCCGTTCCTCGGGCTGTTCTTCGACCGGATCGGCGACAAGGGGGTCGGGGGCCTGCGCACCGTGCTGGGCGGACCGGCCGTCGCCACGGGACCGGCCCCAGGCCGGCGCGGCGGTCGCCACGGCCGTGGACGGCGCCCTCGAGGCGACGATCGTCGGCAGCTTCTCCTCGGTCGGGCCCCGGTTGCGCAGCCGCACGGCCGGGTGGACGCACCCCGCCGCGCCTGGACGGCCAACGGGTGCTGATCACCGGGGGGACGTCGGGGTTGGGGCTCGCCACCGCGCAGGGCGTGGCCAGGCTGGGTGCCGAGGTGGTCCTGACGGCCCGTGGACACGACCGCGCCGAGCGTGCCGTGGCCGCCGTGGTCGGCGCCGCCCCCGGGGCCACCGTCTCCTACCTCCTCGCCGACATGGGCGAGTTCGACCAGGTGCGGGCGCTGGCCGACGAGTTCTCGACCACCCACGGCCGCCTCGACGTCCTCGTCCACAATGCCGGGGCGCTCACCGAGCTTCGGGTCGAGACGGGCACGGGCCTCGAGCTGACCGTCGCCTCGCAGGTCGCCGCCCCGTACCTCTTGACCGGCCTGCTGCTTCCCGCGCTGGGGGCCGGCGCGCCGTCCCGGGTGATCCAGGTGTCGTCGGGAGGGATGTACACGCAGAAGTTCGACCTGGCCGACCTCGAGATGGGCCCGGACGACTACGACGGCACCATCGCCTACGCCCGGGCCAAGCGGGCCCAGCTCGTGTTGATGCACGAGTGGGTGCGGCGGATGGACGGCTCGGGCATCGTGTTCCACGCCATGCACCCCGGCTGGGCCGACACTCCGGGCGTGCGGGGCAGCCTCCCCGGTTTCGCCAAGGTCATGGGACCCTTCCTGCGCACAGCTGACCAGGGGGCCGACACGATCGTGTGGCTGGCCTCCGCCCCCGCTGCGGTCGAGTCGACCGGCGGGTTCTGGCTCGACCGACGCCGTCGCTGGGAGCACAAGGTTCCATGGACGCGCCTGTCCGAGTCCGACTTCGTCGACGCCGGGGCCGAGCTGTGGGCCTGGTGCGCCGAGCGCACAGGGTGGGAAGGCCCGACGCGGCCCGTCTGAACGCCGGGCGCCGTCGGGTCAGCCGGTGAACCCGTACTGCTCGTGGGCACCCATGACGGCGCACTCGAACATTCCGTAGCCGACCTTGCCGTCACAGGTGAACCTCGCCGCGTACTCCGTCAGGCCCCAGTCGGAGTAGCTGGGGTCCGCCGGCGGGACCTGCTGTCCCTGGACGACCAGGTCGCCCTGGTACATCCCGTGCTTCCAGTCGGGCTCGAGCCCGTAGCCGCTGCCGAGCAGGAGGGGGAACGCCAGGAGCGTCTCGACCTCGACCTCGGCCGTCTTGCGACCGTGGGGACCGAAGTAGGAGAGCGTGGCACCGGTGACCGTCCGGGTCCCGGGCGCGAATCGCAGCTCGTGCTCCGGCCGTCCGAGCCACTCCGCCTCATGGCCCGAGCCGACCGGGAACACCCTGTGGGCGTCCTGCATGATCCGTTCGCCGGTCGACCGCTCCTGGATGATCGTGACCATGGCGTGGTCGTCGAACCGGACCGGGGCATAGACCCAGAAGAAGCCGAACGAGGTGTCCGTGACCCGGATCCCCGGGTGCTCGGACTCGCCCACCGGACGGATGCCCCACGACCGGTCGCGTGAGCCCCACCACCTGTCGGGGGTGAGCGCGATCTCGCGGCCACCGACCCTGAGGGTCCCCGTCCAGCTGCCCACCTGTGCGAACCGGGTGGAGTCGAACGTGACCCGGGAGAACTGCCGGTCGAAGTGGCGGGCCTCCAGGTGGGCCTCGCTGAACCCGTCGTAGACGGCATCGAGCTCGATGCCCCATTCGTTGGGCTCGAGCACGACCCGGACCTTCTCCAGTCCCTTCAGTACCTCGACCCGGATGGGGCCGACCGATGCGTCCATGCGGTCGGCGCCGAGGACCTTGGACGAGCGCACCACCCGGTGGTCGCCGCCGAGCTTCGCCGACACGAAGGCATCGGCCACGCCGAGGTTCGGGTACTGCCCGACGCCGATCACGCAGAAGAGCTCCTCGTCGGTGCCGTGGACGTCACCGGTGCCGTGGATGTTGAAGTAGTAGCGGTCGTAGAAGTTGCGGTCCGAGGTACCGACGTGGCGCATCGGCTCGGATATCTGGTGGACGGGGTAGTCGTCGAGCGGGGAGAGCACGTCAGACTCCTCTTCTCCGGCCGTCGCCGGGGGTAGGCACCCTTACTCGGGCGGGTCGGCGAAGCGTAACCCCACGGGACCCGCGCGGGCGGTTGTGCAGGCTCCGGGCTACGATCGCGGAAGGCTGTGCTGTAGACAGGGCCGGTGTGCCGTATCGGGGACCGGGCGTGGGACCAGCCGCAGCGAACCGATCCGTCAGCGTCCAGGGAGGGCCCATGAAGTCGTACGATCGCCTGTTCATCGGTGGGGAGTGGGTGGAGCCGTCCAGTTCCGCCGTCTTCGACGTGCACTCCCCGTCGACCGGCGAGCTCGTCGGTCGCACCCCCGAGGCCCAGAACGCCGACATCGACCGTGCCGTGGCGGCTGCCCGCGAGGCCGTCGACCGCGGCCCGTGGCCGCATATGACCCCGACCGAGCGCGGCGCCGTCCTCGCCCGGGCCGCCGAGCTCGTCCGCGAGCAGATGCAGGACCTGTCCGAGCTGATCTCGAACGAGATGGGCTCGCCCGTGTCGTGGGGCCTCCTCGCCCAGGTGCTGGCCCCGACCATGATCCTCGACTACTACGCCGGCCTCGGGTCGACGTTCGCCTTCGACACGGTGAAGGACGGCCTGCTCGGCCCGGTCCTCGTGACCAAGGAGCCCGTCGGCGTCGTTGCGGCCATCACCCCGTGGAACGTGCCCCTGTTCCTGGCGGCCGCCAAGCTGGCCCCGGCGCTCCTCTCGGGCAGCACCGTGGTGTTCAAGCCGGCCCCCGAGACCCCGCTCGACGCCAACGTGTTCGCCGAGATCCTTGCCGAGGCCGGACTGCCGGCGGGGGTGCTCAGCGTGGTTCCGGCCGGACGTGAGGTCGGCGAGTACCTGGTGAACCATCCGGGCGTCAACAAGGTGTCGTTCACCGGCTCCACCGTCGCCGGCAAGAAGATCGGCGCCGCCTGCGGCGCCAACCTCAAGCGATTCAGCCTGGAGCTTGGTGGCAAGTCGGCCGCCATCCTGCTCGACGACGTCGACCTCGCCGAGTCGCTGCCACTCATGCTCCCGAATGCCATCATGAACAACGGCGAGGCCTGCATCTCGCTCACCCGCATCCTGGCTCCGCGTGACCGCTACACCGAGGTGACCGATGCGCTCGTCGAGCTGGTCCGCAACATGAAGGTGGGCGATGCGCTCGACCCGGCCACCGAGGTCGGGCCACTGGTGGCGGAGCGTCAGCGAGACCGGGTCGAGGGCTACATCCGCATCGGCCAGGAGGAGGGTGCCAAGGTGGCGGTCGGCGGCGGCCGCCCGGCAGGCCTCGACACCGGCTGGTTCGTCGAGCCCACGGTCTTCGTCGACGTGGACAACTCGATGCGGATCGCCCAGGAGGAGATCTTCGGGCCGGTCCTGTCGGTCATCCCCTACGACGGCGACGCCGAGGCGGTGCGCATCGCCAACGACTCCGACTACGGCCTGTGCGGCGCCGTCTTCACCGGCGACAGCGACCGTGGCCTCGGCATCGCCCGCCAAGTGCGAACCGGCACCTACATGGTCAACTCGTCGATCCCGATCGACTTCTCGTCGCCTTTCGGCGGCTACAAGGAGTCGGGCGTGGGCCGCGAGTTCGGCGAGGACGGTCTCGAGCTCTTCCTCGAAAAGAAGACCATCAACCTGCCGGCCGGCTACAGCCCCTCGCTCTGACCCCGGGTCTCTGCGCCGATCGCCGGCGCAGGGATGCCGACGGGGGCGCACAGCGGCACCGCGGTCCCATGCCGTCCCGGGTCCGGGGTGTCCCGCGGGGCCGCCATCTGCGAACATGGTGGCGCCATGACGCACCGTGAACGGGCCCGACAGGGCCACCCCCACCGGCCCGGGTACGCCCACCGATGAGCACTGGTACGTTCGCGCCCCCCGCCGAACCCGCCGCCGGCGCCTCGCGGGCGGTGCCGCGGGGACGGACGATCATCTTCGGATTCGTCCCGGCCCTCGACGGCATCCGCGCCGTGGCCGTGCTCGGTGTGATGCTCTACCACGGTGGTGCGCCGATGGCCACGGGCGGCTTCCTCGGCGTCAACATGTTCTTCGTCCTGTCGGGTTTCCTGATCACGTCACTGCTCCTGGGGGAGTGGGCCCGCCGGCTGAGCATCCGGCTCGGGCAGTTCTGGGCCCGCCGCGCCCGACGACTGCTTCCGGCACTCCTCCTGCTCCTGGTGGGGGTGGCCGCCTACGCCCGGTTCTTCGCCACGCCCGGAGAGTTCGCCGGTCTGCGGCTCGACTCGCTGGCGACGTTGTTCTACGTGGCCAACTGGCACTTCATCGTGGCCGGCACCAGCTACTTCGCAGCTGCGGCGCAGCCGTCCCCGCTCTCCCACATGTGGTCGCTGGCCATCGAGGAGCAGTTCTACATCGTGTGGCCCCCCGTGGTCCTCGTGCTCCTCCATGTCGGCCGGCGCCTGCGGCCTTCCCGGCGTCTGTACCCGGTGCTGGCCGCCGCCGTGCTCGGGGCGTTGGCCTCGGCGGCCGACATGCGGTGGTCGTTCCTGCACGGGGCCTCGGTGACCCGGCTCTACGAGGGGACCGACACCCGGTGCCAGGACATCCTGGTCGGCGCCGCACTCGCCACCGGCATGGCCATCTGGGCCCAACGTCGTCGATCGGTACCCGTTCCGGTGCCCGACCTCGATGTCATCGAGTTCAGCCGGGCCCATCCGTCGGCCGGCACCGCCGGCCTCGGCGCACCTCCGGCCCACCGGCGGGACGTCCAGCGGCGACGGGGGCCGAGTCCCAAGCCGATCACGGCGTGGGAGCTGTCGAGCTCGACCGCCCGGCTGGCCGCTCAGGTCGCCGGTTGGGCGGGCCTGGCGTTCGTCGTCGTGCTGTGGGACAGGCTGACCGGTCCCACCGGGTTCCTGTTCGCCGGGGGCGAGCTCCTGGTGGCGCTGGCCGTGGCCGTCGTCGTGTTCGCCGTGGTGACGGCCCAGTCGGGGACCCTGGCCCGGGCGCTCGCCAACCCGCTCTTCGTCTACCTCGGCAAGATCTCCTACGGGCTCTACCTGTGGCACTTCCCGTTGTTCATGTTCCTCGACGCCGAACGCGTGCACCTGTACGGGCTGCCCCTCCTGGCTGCCAGGTTCGGGGCGACGCTGGTGATCGCCACCGCATCCTTCTACCTGGTCGAGCAGCCGATCCGCCGCGGCCGCATGTCGACATTCGCGGAGTGGCGCGGCTGGCTGGCCACGTCGGCAGCCTTCCTGGGCGTGGTGGCCGTCACGGTGGCGGCCACGCTGCCCTCGGCCGCCGCGGCGGCCGGCCCTGCACCCGTCGACGGCACCGCCGCGTCCGGTGCGCCGGTGCGTGTGGCCGTACTGGGCGACTCGGTGGCGTGGCGGCTCGGGTTCGCCCTGCTCGCCGCCGAGCCCGAGCAGTCCTACGGCGTCGACATCGACAACGGGGCCATCGTGGCCTGTGGCGTGGTGCGCAGCAGCCTCTACCTGGCCCATGGGGTACCTGACCCCATGGCGACCCAGTGCAACACCGGCTCGCCGGAGTCCAGCCAGTGGCCGGCACAGTGGGCGGGGAACATCGCGGCCTTCCGTCCCAACGTGGTCATGATCCTGGCCGGCCGGTGGGAGGTGATGGACCGCGAGATCGACGGGCAGTGGACCCACATCGGCGAGCCCGCGTTCGATGCCGTGCTGCAGCGGTCGCTCGAGCAGGCTGTCCGGGTCGCCACCGCCGACGGAGCGTACGCGGTGTTCCTGACAGCACCGTGCTTCGATTCGGGCGAGCAGCCCGACGGCCTCCCGTGGCCCGAGGACTCGCTGGCCCGGCTCGCCCTCTACAACGCCATGCTCCGAAGTGTCGCCGCCGAGCACCCGGGCGATGTCCGGGTGGAGGATTTCGGCGCCATGGTCTGCCCCGGGGGCTCCTACACGAGCACGCTGGACGGCGTGCAGCTGCGTGACGGCGACGGCGTGCACATCGTGCCGACCGCTGCCGCCGGGCAGTGGCTCGCCGCCCGCCTCGTCCCCGAAGTGGTTCGGGTGGGTCATCTGCAGCAGGCCGGCCGCAGCCTCGCCACGCCGCAGTCGTCACCGACGACCAGTTCGCCGCCGGCCACCGTGTCGGCCTCCGGGGCACTCGACCCGTCGGGGACGCGGGGCCCCTGAGCCGCTGCTCCGTCGTCCGGACCCGGGACGACGTGTCCGGATCCGGGAGGGTGCTCAGCCGGAGTTGCCCGCAGACGGCGACGGGGGTGGAAGCTGGTCGAACACCGAGGCATCGGCGTTGTGACACTGCGCCGCGCAGCGCCGGGAGCAGCTCCGATTCGGGAACGGTGCCGGCCTCCGTCAGGGTGGCGGACAGGGACTCCCACTGGATGTCGTGGTACGCGGCCTGGGCGGCGATCGGGATGGCGGCCAGGAGCTGGACGTAGGCCCTCTCGCGTAGGGCTGTGGCCTGCGTCGGGACGGTCGTGGCTGCGGCCTTGTCGTACAGGGCGATCGATGCGTTCACGTGGGCGCACGACTCCCGCGCCAGGTCGCCGGCACTGGCGGCGCAGCCGGTGAGCGCTGCTCCGGTGACAACCATCGCGGCGGCACCGATGGCGAGCCGACCGGACCGCCTCCGTGCCCGAGCGGTCACCCGAGCCAGCTGGGAGCGGAGTCGAGGAGGTAACGACTGACCGCCAGGCAGCGGTCGAACACGTCGCACATCATCTCCTCTCCCGTGAGCACCCGCGCCAGCGACACCGGGGTCCGGGCGACGATGCTCAGACGTCGCTCAGCGGCGTCGGTGGCCGACGCGTAGGAGTCGATGGCCGACACCTCGAGTGGGAGCTCGATGCCACCGACGCCGGCCAGGTCGATGGCCAGACGCAGCAGGTCCGGTCCGTTCGGCAGGGGGGGCAGGGCCCAGGTGAAGGTCAGAGCGAAATGGAATGCGTCAGGTGGATCCTCGTCCTCGGGCAGGCCGAAGACGGCATCCTCGAACGACAGCAGCGTCCGGGGGTCGACCTCGAGGGCGAGGTGGAGGTCGAGGGGGCCGCCGCACCCGTCCTCGGGATGGAGCTCCACCTCCCACACCTGACGGAGGGAGTAGGTCTCGACGAAGTGCCGTTCGTCGTGCACATGGAAGCCATGGTCGACCGAATGGTCCTTGAGGTCGGCCACGTATCCGGCCACATCGATGACTGCCACAGGACCCTCACCCTACCGGGTGGGACGTCACCCGGCGACGGCCGGACCCTCGGGTATCGTCACCCCATGGACGACGACGCGCTGCTCGACGTGCTGCACGCCACGGCCACGGCGATAGCCGAGGCGCTCGGGAACCTGGAGGACTGGGGACTTGCCGGGACCGTCGCCGGTCAGTACCGCCACGACCTGGCTGCCGACGCCGCCGCCCTGTCGGTGCTCGAGGCAGCCGGTGTCGGGGTGCTGTCGGAGGAGTCGGGCACCCGGGGGCTCGAGCGCGACGTCGTCGTGGTGATCGACCCGGTGGACGGATCGACGAACGCATCACTCGGGATCCCGTGGTACGCCACCAGCCTGTGTGCGGTCGACGCCGCGGGTCCCCGGGCCGCCGTCGTGGTGAACCAGGCATCCGGCGTGCGGTTCGAGGCGGTCAGGGGAGGCGGCGCCCGCAAGGACGGGGTGACCATCGCCCCCTCGGGTTGCAGCCGGATGGACCGGGCCATCGTGGCCTTCAGCGGCTACCCGCCACGTCACCTGGGGTGGAACCAGTACCGGTGCCTGGGGGCGGCCGCCCTCGACCTGTGCGCCGTGGCCGAGGGGGTGCTTGACGGATTCGGGGTGGTCGGTGGCTCCTGCCTCGGCAGTTGGGACTACCTCGGCGGCATGCTCGTGTGCACCGAGGCCGGGGCCGTGCTCGGCGAGGCGGACGGCAGGGACCTCGTGACCCTCGGCCACGACCAGCGCCGATCACCGTTCGCCGCGGCCACGTCAGTCCTGCTGGAGGAGTTCCTGGCCGCGGCTGCGCAGTAGCCTCGGGGCGGCGGGCGCTTAGCTCAGTTGGTTAGAGCAGCTGGTTTACAACCAGCAGGTCATCGGTTCGAGTCCGGTAGCGCCCACGGGACGTGCACGAGGGAGCAAGGTGGGCGCGCAGCCGCGGCACGAAAGCGACGCGCCAGGGCCGCCCCACTCGAGAGCCAGGGCGCCCCGGGGGAGGAGAAACCCGGTTCCGCTTCGCCGCCTCAGGACCTGCACCTCGACCTCCGCCCCCCACCCTCCTCGAGTAGGTATGCCGGCATCCGCAGCTGGTGATCCCCCCGGCCCCATGCCGGCACGCCCTGCCCCCACGTGCAGAGGGCACATTCTTCTCCTTCCCCACCCACGTGGGACATGTCCACCCTGTGGCGCATGCGGGGCTGCATGAGCACAACCCCCGTGCATCTTGCCTGGTGACAGGCATTCGGGCATGGGACAGGGCATGTATCCCCCGCATCCCCACCCCATGGGGCGATCGGGACACCCGGGACACCTGCATGAGATGCCCGCATGCGGGCTTCGAAGTCTGCCCCTAGCGGATTGAGAGCATCCCTGATCGGTGAGCGGGCGCACTATTCGGCGCCGGTGGTTCGGAGGCCCACCACGCCGGAGTCCCCCCGGACGTCGAGCGCGCTACCATCGGAACGCTGGAGCTGGAGGTGGCGCCATGTCCGACTACGGACCGATGGGCTGGAAGCTCGCCGCGACGAGTGACGCAGTCGAGGACGACCGCTACCTGCACGCCACCTCCCTCGGATCCGTGATCCAGAGTTGCCCTACCTGTGGAACCCCGCGACCCATGGCGTGCTACCGGTTCGCCGAAGGACCGTTCGGACTCCAGAAGCGCCTCCACCTACGTTGCTCGGCGTGCGGGAGCCCGTGGGTCGTGGACAAGGCGGACGAACCGAGGATCCTCGCTTCGATCAAGCCGTAGCGTCGCTCCGGTGGTCGAACCGACTCCTGCCCCGGCAGCGCAGGCTCCCCGGCGGTCAGCGGCCCGGGTGCGCTCGCCTGCGGGCCCACGGGCCGGAAGGGGGTGGCGGTGGACCCGAGCGGCGGTGACGAACGTCTCCGGGGTCGCGGACCGGGAAGTGGGGAGACGCGAGGTCCCCGGTTCCGGCGTCAGGCGGCGACCGCTGATGTCAGGAGGCGGAGCCCGTCGAGGCCCGGGAGCCGGTCCACCCGTCGGTCGATGCGTTCGGCCATGGTCCGGCCGTCGGAGTCCCCGAACAGGTAGCCACGGAGGAAGTCCACTTCGTCGTCGGGCACGACACCGGTGCCGACGGGCGCCCAGAATCGGTGGAGTGCCCAACGGGTGACCCGCTGGGCTGCCCGGCTCCCGGCCAGTCGACCTGCCGCCTGGTCGGAGTAGAAGTCGATGTGGCGGCCCTCCTGTCTCATGATTCGGCGCAGGAGCAACGACAGCGTCGAGTGGTCGGCGAGTGTGGCCAACCGGGCGTAGGCGGCCTGTGTCGTCCACTCGTTCACCGCACCCCACGTCATGTGGACAGCGGTCAGGTGCGGAGTGAGCGCGGACACCAGTTGGAACCCCATCGGACGCCACCGGTCGCTCCTCGGCAGGTGCCGTCGGAGCTCTCCGATACGGCCCGGGCCGGCGGTCTCGTCGTGCGCGGCCAGTATGCGTCCGATGGCGTCCCCGTGCCAGAACTCCTCGTAGTTCCACATGGTGAGGAACGACGTGATCTCGGGATCACGGTGCGCCCTGGTCACGAGGACGTCGCGGAGGTAGCAGACCGTGTGGCTCTCCACGTCGTGCATGTACCGCAGGCAGCGCAGCGCGTCCGGGTGCAGGGGTCGGTCGCGGAAGGCGTCGAAGTCGATGTCGTCGGTCTGCAGTCGGGCGGAGCACCTCTGATAGGTGGTGGCGTCGAAGCTCATGTGCGGTATTCGATGCCCACCCCACCCGGGATGACGACTCCGGGGACGACCATCGGAGCCTCTGGCATACTGCGGGCATGGCGACCGTGACCTTACGGAACGCGCGTCCCGTCGACGTACCCCGGCTGGTCGAGTTGCTGCAGCACGGAGCGCTCGTCGAGGGCAAGGAGGACGTGTCCGATGCGGCGGCGTACTCGGAGGCCCTGGCCGAGATCCAGCGCACACCGGGATGCGCTGTGTTGGTAGCCGAGGTGGATGGTGAGGTCGTCGGCGTGTGCCAGGTGATCGTCTTCCGCCACTTCCAGCAACGGGGTGGCCGGTGTGCAGAAGTCGAGTCGATGCACGTCCACCCGGGCCACCGTGGCAGCGGCGTCGGTGCCCGCTTGTTGGCGGGAGCCGTGGAGGTGGCACGAGACGCCGGGTGCTACCGGGTCCAGCTGACGTCCGACCGCCGGCGGACCGGTGCGCACCGCTTCTACGAGCGGCAGGGGTTCGTTCCGAGCCACCTCGGATTCAAGTTGGTCCTGGACCCCGGTTGACCGACAGCTGGGTCGTACCGGTCCGCACGTTCGGTGGGTCCGGGATCACCGGTTGAGGTGGAGCCGGGCCCGGAAGACAGACATTTGCCGAGAATTCACGTGGAATTGGTCCGACGGCAGCAGTTTTTGTGCTGTGCTTGTGCTGTGCAGACGACCGGTGCCCACTCGGTGGGCGCACCACGGGCAGTCCCCGAAGCTCGACCACGGGACCGCGGGGGCCTCGAGCGCGTGGCCCGTGCCACGCGACCGGCGACCCTGGGTGACAAGCTCAACGAGGTGATGCGCGTGCGCGTGCACACCACCGAGGCCGCTGCCCAGTCCATGGGGGTGCCGTCGGTCGACGTCCTGGACTGGTCCGCGGACGCGGTGCTTCCCGACCGGAAGCACGAGGCCGCGTTGCTCGACTACCTGGAGGTCGACGAGCGCGAGCTGCATGCACTGGTCCTGCGCAGTCAGATGCGCCGCGCCCAGGCGCGCATCCGCAACTGACGCCGACCGCGAGCGTCACGCCCGGGTCCTGCATCCGGCGCCCGGGTTGCAGGCCCTCCTTCGTGCAGCCCGCCGACGCAACGCAGATCAGGGCCGAAAGTCCCAATCTGGGCGTGAACGGGTCCGGGCCACGCGCGCCGGTCGGCGCGAATGGTAAACCCGATACACCGAGTCAGGTATCAAAGCGTCGAACCGGCATCTCACCGGCGGCACGACCAGGAGGTCCACCATGCGTATTGCGGATGACATCACCCAGCTGATCGGCGGCACACCCCTCGTACGACTGCGCCGTGTCGGCGACGGGGCAGGGGCCTCGATCGCCGCCAAGCTCGAGTTCTTCAACCCGGCCGGGAGCGTCAAGGACCGGATCGCCGTCTCGATGATCGATGCCGCCGAGGCGGCCGGCCTGTTGACCGCGGGTACGACGGTCGTGGAGCCCACCAGTGGCAACACCGGAATCGCCCTCGCCATGGTGTGTGCCGCCCGCGGCTACCACTGCATCTTCACCATGCCCGAGACCATGAGCAAGGAGCGCCGCCTGCTCCTGCGCGGTTACGGCGCCGAGCTCGTGCTCACTCCCGGTCCCGACGGAATGGCCGGCGCCATCGCCAAGGCCGAGGAGATCGTCAAGGGCGACGGCGACTTCTTCATGCCCCAGCAGTTCGAGAACCCGGCCAACCCGGCGATCCACGAGCGCACCACGGCCGAGGAGATCTGGGCCGACACCGACGGCCAGGTCGACATCCTCGTCGCCGGCGTGGGGACCGGCGGCACCATCACCGGCGTCGGGCGGGTCCTGAAGGAGCGCCGGCCAGGCGTGCAGATCATCGCCGTCGAGCCCGCCGCCTCACCCGTCCTGTCCGGTGGGGTCAAGGGCCCGCACCCGATCCAGGGGATCGGTGCCGGGTTCGTTCCGGCCATCCTTGACACCGACATCTACGACGAAGTGATCACGGTCGAGAACCAGGACGCCTTCGACACCGCCCACCGCATGGCCCACGAGGAGGGCCTCCTGGTCGGGATCTCGTCCGGTGCGGCCACCTGGGCCGCCGTGCAGGTCGCCCGACGGCCCGAGAACGCGGGCAAGCTCGTCGTGGTCATCATCCCCTCCTTCGGGGAGCGCTATCTGAGCACGGCCCTGTTCGAGGGCCTCGGCGACTGACCGTGCTCGCTGCAGTCCGGCGGGATGTGGCCACCGTCCGCGAGCGTGACCCGGCGGCGCGCACCGCCGTCGAGGTCGCCCTGTGCTACCCGGGGCTCCATGCCCTGTGGGGCTACCGGATCACCCACCGGCTGTGGCTCGCGGGGCACCCCCTGGCCGCCCGCTTCATCGCCACCGCCGTGCGGGCCTGGTCGGCAGTGGACATCCATCCGGCAGCGAGCATCGGTCCGGGCCTGTTCATCGACCACGCCATCGGTGTGGTGATCGGTGAGACGGCGGAGGTCGGCACCGACGTGACCATCTACCAGGGCGTGACCCTCGGTGGCACCGCATTGGAAGCGGGTAAGCGCCATCCGACGGTGGGAGACCGGGTCACCATCGGCGCCGGGGCCAAGGTGCTCGGGCCGGTGACGGTGGGAAGCGGCAGCCGCATCGGTGCCAATGCGGTGGTGGTGCACGACGTTCCTCCCGACTCGGTCGTGGTCGGGGTACCCGGACAGGTCATCGCCCGAAGTCGGCCACGGAGCACGACGGCGGCGCTCGACGTCGAGGACGCGCTGCTGCCGGACCTGGTGGGGGTGACGCTCGGCGCCCTGCAGCGCCAGGTCGACGCGCTCGAGCACGAGGTCAACGGCCGGGTGCGCACCGCCGAGTTCCGCCCGTCGGCATCGGGTGTCTGGAAGGGCGAGGACTTCTCGATCTGAGAGCCTTCCGTCCCCCCGAATCGGACGTCCGGCCCGGCACTCAGCTGGCCAGTGCAGCGGTGGTGAGCGCGAGGCAGTCGGGGTCCACCGTCCCCGGCACGAGGATGAACTCGTCGCATCCCGCCTCCTCGGCGGACGCCAACGTGTCGAGCAACCGGGTCGGCGAGCTGATGCGGACGAGCTGGGAGAGCGCGTCGGCGGCCCCGTCGCCGAACACGGCCAGGTAGGCCCGTGCGAACCGCACGAGCTCGTCGGCGGCGCCGGGGCCGCCCAGCAGGTAGAAGGTGCCGCTCACCAACTTCGGGCGCTCGCTGCGGCCCGCAGCCTCCCAGGCACCGATGGCCAGTCGGTTGCCCCGGGCGATCTCGTCCGGATCGGCGCCGATGGAGAAGCCGGTCACACCGTCGGCCCACGCTGCGGCCCGGGCCATCGACCTCGGGCCCATGGCTGCAGCCCACAGTGGGGGCCCGCCCGGCGTGTGTGGCGCCGGTCCGACAGGCTGCCCTCCGCCGTACGCGGGCTCACCGGACCACAGGCGACGGAGCTCGGCCACGCCGTCGTCGAGCTTCTGGTGCCGGCACTCGAAGGGCACGTCGACCGACCGGTAGTCCTGCACGCGGCCGCCCACGCCGACCCCGACGACCAGCCGGCCGGCTGCCAGGACGTCGATGGTGGCGAGCTGTTTGGCGAGCAGCGACGGCCGGTGGAGCGGCACCACCACGATGTTGGTCACGACCTGCACCCGCTCCGTCAACGCCGCGGCCGCTGTCGTGGTCACCAGTAGTTCGGGATTGTGGAAAGCGATCCGTTCCCCGGCGGAGACGCTGGAGTACGGGCCCTCGTCGATTCCCCTGCACCACTCCACGAACGTCGACCGGGTGAAGCCGGTCGCCATGGTCGGAAGCGCGATGCCGATCTCCATGGCCGGGGACCCTAGTCAACCCGGGTGGCCGGGGGGTGGCCCGGGGGGTGGTCCCGGGGTGGGGACCGGGAGCGGTCAGCGCAGGTGGGCGGCGCCCCTGCCCGAGTAGGCCGGCAGGTCGAGGTAACTGTGGATACCGGGCTCGGCCGCCACCACCGAGGGGATGGCGCTGACGCAGTGGGTCGCCGTGGCGACGACCCCCGGGTTGCGGGCCAGGCCAGCGGCGATCGACTCCGGGTGCCAGCCGTGGAAGGTCACCTTGGCCGAGGGGTCCCCGGTGACCTCGACCTCGAAGCGCTCGCCCTCGGGGCCGAACGACCACGCCGGATCGAGATGCTCCTGGCCCATGAACCAGTTGGTCGCCACGGTGATGACCGGTTCGCCTCGGACCGTCCCCACCCACCGGAACTTCTGGGCGGCGATGCGACCTGGGCCGATGGGTCCGATCGGGGAGTCGATCGGCTCGGTGGCCACCGCCACCTCGTGGGAGATCGAGACGTCGGGGTCGAGCGCGAACCCGAGGGCGTGACCGACCATGGCGATCGACTGCTGGAACCCGTCGCCGAGGATGGCGGGCATCATCGACGCCTCCGCCTCCTCAGGCGTCTTGCCGAAGAGCATGATGTTGCCGACGACATCGGGTGCGTCATAGGTCCGGATGTCGGAGAATTCCTCGGCCCGCACGTGGGTGATCGACTGGGCGAGCGCGGACACCACGAGCGGGAACCGCTCGGTGATCCCTCCCGGGTGGATTCCCGTCCCGTGGACCGACGTGTGCCCGGCAGCGCAGGCCGCCTCGATGGCTGACTCGTCCCGCCCGCCGGCGAAGAACCAGTTGAGTGGCGTGACCACGTTCGCCCCGGACGCCAGGATCCGAGCCACGAGGACCGGGTCGGCCATGATCGGTGAGTAGAGGACGCAGTCGGCCCCGAGGGCCAACAGTGCGTCGACGTCGTCGGTGGCCGTGACCCCGATCGGCCCGAGTCCGCACAGCTCGCCGACGTCGGAACCGACCTTGTCCGGACTGTGGACCCAGCACCCCACGAGCTCGAGATCGGGATGGGCGACGATACCGGCCACGGCCGCCCTGCCCACACCTCCGGTCGCCCACTGGATCACCTTGATGGACATCTTCTGGCCTTCCCCGGGATCAGCTCCGGTGCCCCTGCACCGGCACCCGAGCGTAGGGCGGAGCAGAGGCCGACGACGGGACCGGCGTCGTCCCTGGTCAGCGACCCACCGGTCCGGTCGCCCTCGTCCCGTCGTGCCTGGACGGGTATAGTGAGCGGGTCAACAGTCCACGGTTCGGACGGGATGCGGCGGGGTTGCCCGGGGCGTCCGGTGCGGGCCCGTGGGCGGGACCTCGCCGACATCGGTCGGTGCGTGTCCAGGCTCGAGGGGGCTCCACGATGAACAGCTGGTTGCAGTCCATGAAGCAGTGGACCCAGTGGCTCATGGGTGAGGCCCCCCTGCCCGACGGCCGGTCCAAGGCCATGCTGGCCGGGACGGTGGCCTCGGTGGCCGTCATCGCCGTCGGCGTCCCGGCGGTCATCCCGTCGACCAGTGCCGCCAATGCGGCCGCCAAGCAGTCCGCCTCGGCCGGCCAGGACACGAGTTCCTCCCAGTACACCGTGCCCCCGACCTCGTCGACGGTGGCCTCGTCCTCGGTCATCGCCGCCGGCTCGACCACCGCCTCGACGGTGTCGCCGTACTACGTCCAGCCCGACCCCCTCGCCAAGGCCATCAGGGCCAGTCGCGCCGCCAAGCACCACCGTGCGAGTAGCGTGCCGACCGGTGCGACGACCGCTCCGGCCGCGGCCCCGCTCGTCGCCGCACCGGCACCCGTCGTGCCCGCCGCCCCTGCTGCACCTCCTGCACCCACCGCCAAGGTCGCCGCCGTGACCCCCACCGCCCCAGTGACGCCGACCGTGGCTGCTCCCGCCCCGACGCCGCTCATCCCCATCGACCCGATCCCTGCACTCGTGGCTCCCGTCACGCCACCGGCCGCGCCGCTCGTTACCAGCGCACAGTCGTTCGTGGCCTCGGCGCTCGTGACCTGGGAGGCCCCGGTCGGCTCGACGGCGACGGGCTACGACGTGTTCGTCGGCCTCGCCCCGGGCATGGAATTCCCGGTACCGCTCAACGGTGCCGACCCGGTCGTCGGAAACTCCTATCTGGCCACCGGGCTGACCCCGGGCCACACCTACTACTTCACGGTGCGGGGACGCACCGGTGCCACCTCGTCGGCCGTGTCCAACGAGGTCTCGGCCATCCCCTTCGACATCTATACGCCGGTGGGCCACCTGATCGGCCCGGTCATCTCGATGGCGTCGACCGCCGACGGCACGGGCTACTGGCTGACCACCGCCACCGGTGCGGTGTCGCCGCACGGGACGGCCACCGACCTCGGCTCGCCTGCGGGAATCGTCCTCGCCGCGCCGATCCAGAAGATCGTGGCCGATCCCAAGGGTGACGGCTACTGGGAGGTGGCGGCGGACGGCGGTGTGTTCGCCTATGGCGCAGCGGCGTTCGAAGGTGCCGCCTCGAGCCTGCAGCTGAATTCGCCGATCGTGGACCTCGTCCCGACGGCGGACGGCAACGGCTACTGGGAGGTCGCCTCCGACGGTGGCGTGTTCGCCTACGGCGACGCCGTGTTCGCCGGATCGCTCGGCAGCGCGCCCAGACCTCGCCGACGGTCGGCATGGCGCTCGACAGTGCGACGGGCGGCTACTGGCTGGTGGCGGCCGACGGGACCGTCACCGGGTTCAATGCCCCGGCGCTCGGACCGACGACCGGCACCACCCTGGTCGGAACGGTGGTGGGCATCGCCTCCACCACGGACGGCCTGGGCATCTGGGAGGTCACCCGCTCCGGCGCCGTCTACGCCTACGGTGACGCCGCCTTCCTCGGCCCGCTGACGTCGCTCGACCCGGCTGCCCCCGTCACGTCGATCGCCGCCGACCCGTCGGGCACGGGCGGCTACTGGCTCGTGTCGGCCGATGGCGGCGTCTACGCCTACGGCAGCGCCTTCTACGGCGCCGGCTGAGTCACCACCGCTCCGCCCACCGTTCCGGGTCGGCGGTCACGGTGGCGGGGTGGACCCGTTGGTAGCGTCGTCCCCGATGTGGCCATGACGGACGGACCCGTGTACGGGCAGGACTACAACGACCCCGAGGCGCCAGGGCACTCGGACACGACACCGCTGCTGGCCAGTGCCGAACAGCGGGCGACGCTCATGGTCCGGAATTTCGAGGACCCGTCCCGCGAGTGGCGCCGTCTCGTGTCGGAGCTCGTCGGCACGTTCTTCCTGGTCCTGGTGGCGGCCGGCGGTCCGATGATCGACGTCGCCTTCCCGGGGTCGGTGGGCAGGGCCGCCGCGGTGGTGGCACCCGGGCTGATGGTGATGTCCATCATCCTGTTCATGGGCAAGGTGTCGGGCGCCCACCTGAATCCGGCGGTCAGCATCGCCTTTTGGATACGACGTGACTTCCCGGGTCGTCGGGTGCCGGCCTACATGGTGGTGCAGCTGGTCGGGGCGGTCCTGGCGGCGTGGTTCCTGCAGGTGGTGGTCCACGTGTCGGCCTCGCACGGCGCCAGCTACCCGGCGTCGGGCTCCACGGCGGTCGACGCCTTCCTCATGGAGGCCGTCCTCACCCTCGGGTTGGTCAGCGTGATCCTCGGGACGGCGTCGGGTGCCCAGCAGGTGGGACTCTTCGGTGCTGTCGGCGTCGGTGGCTACGTCGCCCTGGCCGGCCTGTGGGCGAGTCCTATCTCCGGCGCATCGATGAACCCGGCACGCACGCTCGGCCCCGACATCGTGTCGGCCGACCTGACGAGCTGGTGGGTCTACGTGGCCGGCCCGCTGCTCGGTGCCGTGCTGGCCGTCGGCCTGGCCTGGCTGCTGAGGGGCCCAGGTGGGGGGCGGTCGGGCTCACTGGCCGCCCAGGGTGTGATCAATACCCTGATCGTCCGGCCCGGCAAGGACTGAGCCCGGCCCGACCGGGCTCCGGGCCGTCCAGCGCGGCGTCACTCGGCCAAGAGTTCGTCCCTCGCCTGAGCCAGCGTCGCCAGGACGTCTGCGCTCGTGCGGGGTGGTTCCAGGTCCATCCGGTCGATCGCATCGACCACGATGCCACCGACGAGGGCCCGCAGCGCGTACTTGTGGTCGGCGGGCACCACGTACCAGGGCGCCCACGGGGTCGACGTGGCCGTGAGGGCCTCCTCGTAGGCGGACAGGTACTCGTCCCAGTACCTGCGTTCGGCCAGGTCGGCAACGGAGAATTTCCACTCCTTGGTGGGGTCGTCGAGCCGCTCGAGGAAGCGCCGCTTCTGCTCGTCCCGCGAGACGTGGAGGAAGATCTTGACGATCCGGGTCCCGCTCCGATGGAGGTGGTGCTCGAACGCGTTGATGTCCTCGAAGCGGTCGTGCCACAGGTGGGCGGGGACATCTGCGTCCGGCGCGGACCCGCCCCCGGCCACGAGCTCCGGGTGAACCCGGACCACCAGGACGTCCTCGTAGTAGGAGCGGTTGAAGATCCCGATCATCCCCCGCTCGGGGAGTACCTTGGTGCACCGCCACAGGAAGTCGTGGTCGAGCTCCTGACGTGTCGGTTCCTTGAAGGACTCCACCTTGCAGCCCTGGGGGTTGACCCCGGACATGACGTGCTTGATGGTTCCGTCCTTGCCGGCGGCGTCCATGGCCTGCAGGATGATGAGGAGCGCGTGGGTGCCGTTCGCCCACAGCAGTCCCTGTACCTCGGCGAGCTCGGTGACGAACGACCGGAGGTCCTCCTCCGCCACCTTCTTGCTCTTCTTGTGACTGCTTCCGAGCCAGTCGACATTCGTCGACTCGGTGCTCCTGGCATCGAGTCCGGCGGGTCCCCCCGGGCGCACGGCCATCTCCTCCAGCAGGGCCTTCGGGAGCTTCATGCCGCCAGCCTCGCACGACCGCCGCACCGATGGCGGTATCGCGAAGGTGCGGGTCGGCTCCGACGGTCCGCACGTTCGGCAGGCTCCGAGGAGCCCACGTGGGCGCCTCTGCCCGTACCCGTCGACCCGGCCCCGACTACCAGAGACTCCCGAGCTCGGCGTCGACGATGCTCGCCAGCGGCGCCCGGACCGGGGGGAGGTCGATGTCCTCGACCCCTCGGACGACCTGGAGGTCGAGCAACGGGTCCACGGTCGGCGGCAGGAACCGGCTCCGGAGTGCATAGCTGTGCCGGTCGGTCCGTCCGGCGGGGTCCCCGTGGTGGTAGCGGAGCGGAGCGTAGATGTGGAGGTGGCGCTTCGCCCGGGTGAGGGCGACGTAGAACAGCCGCCGCTCCTCGTCGATGCTTTCGGCATCCCCGGTGGCCATGTCCGACGGGAAGGCGCCGTCGGCGGCATGGATCAGGTGGACCACGTTCCACTCGCCACCTTTGGCCGAGTGCACGGTGGAGAGCGTCAGCCAGTCGTCGTCGAGCGACGGCGTGCCAGCCAGGTCCCCGGTCGAACTCGGCGGGTCGAGGGTGAGGTCGGCCACGAACTGGGCGGCACTGGGCGACCCGGCGGCGATCCGGGCCAGGGCGTCGAAGTCGGCGAGCCTCGACTCGGGCCGGTCGTACCGGTGGCGGATCATCGGCTCGAGGGCACCGGCCACGGTCTCGACCTGGACCCCTGCCGGCAGCGACCCGGAACGACAGGTGCCGAGGGCGTCGGCCAGCAGGGCGAGGTCGGCGGTGGCGCCCCGCGCTCCGCCACTGTGTCCGGGGTCGGCGCAGAACGCGGCCAGCGGGTCGGGCCCGCCCCGCTCGGGATCCCGGACACCGAGTGTCGCCAGGATGCGTTCCACCGACGTCGGGCCGGCACCGCGGGCGAGTTGCAGCACCCGCATCCACGCCAGCTCGTCCCACGGGTTCTGGACGAGGCGGAGCATGGCGAGCAGGTCCCGTACGTGCGCCGCCTCGAGGAACCGCAGGCCGCCGTACTTGACGAACGGGATGCGCCGTCGGCGCAGCTCGACCTCCACCAGATCGCTGTGGTGGCCGGTCCGGAACAGGACCGCCTGGTCGCGCAGGGGCACACCGGCCTCGTAGTGGTCGAGGACGGTCTGGCTGACCGCGGTGGCCTGCGCCTGCTGGTCGGGACAGGTGGCCAGCGTGGGGCGTGCTCCGCCGGGCTCCTCGGTCCACAACTGCTTGCGGAACCCTTCGCCGGCCTCGGCGATCACGGCGTTGGCCAGGTGCAGGATCGGGGGCGTCGACCGGTAGTTCTGTTCGAGGGCGATGGTCGTGGTTCCGGGGAACCGGTCGGGGAAGTCCAGGATGTTGCGCACCGTGGCCGACCGGAACGAGTAGATGGCCTGTGCGTCGTCGCCGACCACGGTGATCCCGAGCCCGTGCTCGCCGAGTGCGTGGAGGATGTCGCCCTGGACCAGGTTGGTGTCCTGGTACTCGTCCACCAGGACCTGGTCGAACTGCTCCGCCAGGACCGGTCCCACCGTGGGGTCCCGCACGGCCGCCCGCCAGTAGAGGAGGAGGTCCTCGAGGTCGAGCAGGTGCTGGGCCCGCTTGCGCCCGGTATAGTCGGTGAAGACGGTGCGCAGGCCCTCGACGTCGTCGAGGCACCACGGGAAGGAACGGGCGACGGTCTCCTCGAGCGGTGTCTGGCTGCTGACCGTCCGACCGTAGACGGCCTCGACGGTCTCGGTGCGGGGGAAGCGGTGCGGGGACCCGGCGGCCACCGGTGCACGGACCAGGGCCAGGAGGTCGCGGGAGTCACCCGGGCCGAGCACACTGAACTGCTCGGCCAGGCCGAGGCCGGTGCCGAACCGGGCCAGGATCCGGTGGGCCACCGAGTGGAAGGTGCCTGCCACCACCCGGCCGGCCACGAGGGGGTCGGTGAGGTGCCCCACGCGGTTGGTGAGCTCGGCTGCCGCTCGCCGGCTGAAGGTCACCAGGAGGACCCGCTCGGGTCGGACCCCGTCGTCGAGGAGCCGGGCGAGCCGGCTGACCAGGGTACGTGTCTTGCCCGTCCCGGCCCCGGCGGATATCAGCAGTGGGCCCTCCCGGTGGTCCACGGCGCGTCGCTGAGGGGCGTTCAGTCCCTCGGCCCAGCCAGGTGTCGCCACGGTGATCGCCACGACCGGATGCTACCGGCAGCCGGGGTGGAAAAGCGAACACCTGTTCGCTAGGGTCCGGTCCATGCACTACGAGGTGGACGTGACCATCCCCCGGCAGCTCGACGAGCCGACCACCCGGTTCCTCGAGGCCGTGTGCCGGTCGGCGAACCGGGTGAGCCGGTTCCACGGCGACCGAGGCGGGATCCACCTCACCGTCGAGGTGTCGGGGATGTGCCGCGAGGACGCCATCCGGTCCGCAGTCCGCGAAGTGGCCGGCATCTTCCCCGGGCGCACCGACGGGACCTACGGAGATCCTCGGGAGTCCTGACGGCGACGACGTCGTGCCGGGCCGGTCCCGTCGCTCCCCGACGTCCCCTTCATTCCGGTCGTCCACGTCTTCCCGGCCGTCAGCGGGGTGGGGGACTCAGCCGCCGACGAGCTTTCCCAGTGCCTTGGCGTGCCAGGTCTCTCGTCCGGCGCGGTCCTCGGCCCGGTCGGCCGATCCCGCCAGCCGCAGCCCGGCGTTGATGCCGATGTAGCGGAACGGCTCCGGCTCCCACCGGCGCGAGTGATGGTTCACCCAGGGCAGGGCGGTCAGGCCGGTGGGGTCACCGACGATCAGGTCGCGCAGGGTGCGTCCGGCCAGGTTGGTGGTGGACACGCCGTCGCCGACGTACCCCCCGGCCCAGGCCATGCGGGTCCGGGGATCCATGCCCACCGACGAGAACCAGTCCCGGGCGATGCCCAGCGGGCCGCCCCACCGGTGGGTGATCGCCACCTCCGCCAAGGACGGGAACAGCTCGACGAGGGTGCGCCGGAGCGCCTCGTGGACGGTGTCGTCCCGGTCGTACCCGGGGCTGATCGTCGAACCGAAATGGTACGGCGCCCCCCGTCCGCCGAAGGCGATCCGTCCGTCCTCGGTGCGCTGGCCGTAGATCACCAGGTGGCGGTGGTCGGCGAAGGTCGGCCTGCCGGCAAGGCCGGCATCGGCCCAGAACGCGTCGGGCAGGGGTTCGGTGGCGATCATCAGCGAGTACACGGGGATGACGTCCCGTTCGTGGCCGGCCAGGGTGCGGGTGTAGCCCTCGGTGGCACGGACGACGGTACGGGCCCGGACGGTGCCCCTCGTCGTGGACACGACCCCGGGGGAGAGGGCAACCACCTCGGTCTGCTCGCAGATGCGGACGCCGCGCCGCTCGACCACGTCGGCCAGTCCCCGGACCAGGCGGGCCGGGTCGAGCGCCGCGCAGTGCGGGGTGAAGGTCCCGCCCAGCACGTCGGTGGCGCCGACCCGGGCGTGGGCCTCGGCGGGGGACAGGAAGGCGAGGTCCTCCTCGCCGATGCCGCGGGCGTGGGCCTCGACGACCTCCTCGTGGGTCCTGGCCAGCTGGGCCGGGGTGCGGGCGAGCACCACGGTGCCCCCGTGGTGGAACCCGCAGTCGATGCCCTCTGCCGCCACCACCCGGCCCACTTCGCGGACGGTGGCCTGCATGGCCAGCCGTTGGGCCCGGCCCGACCCCACCCCACACCGCTTGTCGAGGGTCCCTTCCGACACGCTGAAGAGCGCCGAGCACCAGCCTCCGTTGCGCCCCGACGTGCCGAATCCGGCCACGTCACGCTCGAGCACGGCGATGGAGAGACCCGGGTCGGCCTCGTTCAGGTAGTAGGCCGTCCACAGACCGGTCAGTCCGCCGCCCACGACGACGACGTCCACCTCGGTGTCGCCGTCGAGCGGCTCCCGGACCGCCAACGGTCCTGGGAGCCCGTCCCACCACAGGGAGAGCCGACGGTAGCCCTCGCCCGTCGGTGGGTTCAGATCTGCTTCCACGCCTCGGTCAGGACCGAGCGCAGGCGCTCGGTGATGTAGGCGAACTCCTCGGGACCGCAGGTGAGCGGCGGGGCGAGCTGGATGACCGGATCGCCCCGGTCGTCGGCCCGGCAGATGAGGCCCGACTCGTAGAGGGCCCCGGACAGGAAGCCGCGCAGCAGACGCTCGGCCTCGTCGTCGTCGAAGGTCTCCTTGGTGTCCTTGTCCTTCACCATCTCGATGCCGTAGAAGTAGCCCGCGCCGCGGACGTCTCCCACGATGGGCAGGTCCCGGAGGGTGTCGAGCGAGGCCTTGAACTCGGCCTCGTTGTCGCGGACGTTCTCCAGGATCCCCTCCTTTTCGAACACGTCGATGTTGGCGAGCGCCACTGCGGCGCTGACCGGGTGGCCGGCGAAGGTGATGCCGTGCAGGAAGCTCGACCCGGCGAGGAACGGCTCGATGATCCGGTCGCTCACGGCCAGCGCGCCCAGCGGCGAGTACCCGCTGGTGAGGCCCTTGGCCATGGTGATCATGTCGGGCACGTAGTCGTAGCGCTCGGCTCCGAAGAAGTGCCCGAGTCGACCCCAGGCGCAGATGACCTCGTCGGAGACGAGCAGGACCCCGTAGCGGTCGCAGATCTCGCGCACGCGGTGGAAGTAGCCGGGGGGCGGCGGGAAGCAGCCCCCGGCGTTCTGCACCGGCTCGAGGAACACGGCGGCCACGGTTGCCGGGTCCTCGGCCAGGATGGCCTGCTCGATGGCGTCGGCCGCCCAGCGGCCGAACGCCTCCACGTCGTCCTCGAAGTACGGGGCCCGGTAGAAGTTCGTGTTCGGGACCTTGAAGGCACCCGGCACCAGCGGCTCGAACGGCGTACGGATCTCGGTCACGCCGGTGATCGACAGGGCGCCCATCGTGGCGCCGTGATAGGCGATGTTGCGGCTGATGACCTTGTAGCGCTCGGGCTGGCCGATGAGTTTGAAGTACTGGCGGGCCAGCTTCCACGCCGACTCGACGGCCTCGGACCCACCGGTGGTGAAGAAGATGCGGTTGATGTCTCCGGGTGCCAGGCTGGCGATCTTCTCGGCCAGTTCCACGGCCTTCGGGTGCGCGTAGCTCCACACGGGGAAGTAGGCGAGCTTCGCCGCCTGCTCGGCGCCGGCCTCGACCAGCTCCATGCGGCCGTGGCCCAACTGACTGGTGAACAGCCCGGACAGCCCGTCGAGGTAGCGCTTGCCGTGCTGGTCGAAGACCCAGACGCCCTCGCCGTGGGTGATCACCGGGATCTCGTGTGCCGGGGCCTCGCCCGTCATGCGCGTGAAGTGCATCCACAGGTGGCGGTGCGCGGCCGCCTGGAGTGCGTCGTTCGAGTACTCGGTCATCGGGTCCCCCATGTGTAGGTCTGCTTCTTCAGTTTCAGGTACATGAACATCTCGGTGCTGCGGACACCCGGGATCTGCCGGATCACGCCGTTCAGGAGGTCCAGCATGTGGTCCTCGTCCTCGCACACGAGCTCGACGAGGATGTCGAAGGTCCCGGTGACCATCACCACGTAGTCGATGTCCTCGACCGCGGCCAGGCGGTCGGCGACCTCCCGGGCGTCGCCGTCGGCGCGGATGCCGACCATGGCCTGGCTCCGGAAGCCGACCTGCAGCGGGTCGGTCACGGCGACGATCTGCATGATCCCCGCCTCGCGGATCTTCTGGACCCGCTGGCGCACCGCCGCCTCGGACAGCCCGACGGCCTCGGCGATCGAACCGTAGGTGCGGCGGCCGTCCTGCTGGAGCTGCTCGACGATCGCCTTGTTGACGTCGTCGAGTAGGCCGACGGCCGAGGGCAGGGGGACCGAGCCGCTCATTTCGGGTCCCTTCCTTCCACGGCGACCAGGGTGGGTGCGGCGCACCGGTGGAGGTCGTTGGTCATTCCCGTACCTGGTTGTTCCATACTCGGACAGTTCTAGCAGTTAACGCACAGTTAACGTGGAATCTGGGCCAAATACAAGCGGTTTCCGTAGATGTTCACGAAGAAATTTCCGAAAACACTTGTCAGATCGATCGGGATGGGACACGATGACACCCGATCGGCAGGTCCCGCCTGCCCGCCGACCAACGACGGACAGCCCGTCCACGCCATGCGACTTCCGGGGAGGAAACCGTGAGCACCAAGCGCCTGTCGAACTTCGTAGGGGGCGCCTACGTCGAGACCCGCTCGGGGGTCACGTCGGAGCTGGTGGACCCGAGCACCGGCGAGGTCAACGCCGAGGCACCCGTGTCGGGTGCCGAGGACGTGGACGCGGCGGTGGCCGCCGCCGCGGCTGCCTTCCCGGGCTGGCGCGACGCCACCCCGTCGGAGCGCAGCCTCGCTCTGTTCCGTATCGCCGACGCCATCGAGGCCCGGGCCGAGGATCTCGTCGCCGTCGAGAGCGACAACACCGGCAAGCCCCTGGCGGTCACGCTGTCGGAGGAGATCCCGCCGATGGTGGACCAGATCCGCTTCTTCGCCGGCGCCGCCCGCCACCTCGAGGGGAAGTCGGCCGGCGAGTACATGGCCGACCACACGTCGATGATCAGGCGCGAACCGATCGGTGTCTGCGCCGCCGTGACCCCGTGGAACTACCCCATGATGATGGCGGTGTGGAAGTGGGCACCGGCCGTCGCCGCCGGCAACGCCATGGTGCTGAAGCCGTCCGACACCACCCCGGCCTCCACGCTCCTGATGGCCGAGATCATGTCGGAGTTCCTGCCCGACGGTGTGTTCAACGTGGTGTGCGGTGACCGCGACACCGGTCGGGCACTGGTCGAGCACCCGACCCCGGCCATGGTGGCCATCACGGGAAGCGTCCGGGCCGGAATGCAGGTGGCCGAGTCGGCCTCCCACGACGTCAAGCGCGTCCACCTCGAGCTCGGGGGAAAGGCTCCCGTCGTCGTGTTCGACGACGCCGACCTCGAGGCGGCGGCCGAGGGCATCGCCATCGCGGGCTACTTCAACGCCGGGCAGGACTGCACCGCCGCCACCCGGGTGCTGGCCGCACCCGGCATCTACGACGACTTCGTCGCCGCACTGGCCGAGCAGGCGAAGGCCCAGACCGTCGGCGGCACGGACGTGCTGGACGCCGATCTCGGGCCGCTCAACAGTGCCGTCCAGCTCGAGCGCCTCCGCGGGTACTTCGACCGGCTCCCGAGCCATGCCGAGGTCGTGACCGGCGGCGTGCCGGTCGGTGAGCGCGGCTACTGCTTCGCCCCCTCGGTCATCGCCGGCCTCCACCAGGACGACGAGGTCATCCAGGAGGAGCTGTTCGGCCCCGCCATCACCGTGCAACGCTTCGCCGACGAGGACGAGGCCATCGCCTGGGCCAACGGGGTGCGCTACGGACTGGCGTCCAGCGTGTGGACCCAGAACCACGGCCGGGCCATGCGCATGGCCAAGGCCCTCGACTTCGGGTGCGTCTGGATCAACACCCACATCCCCATCGTCGCCGAGATGCCGCACGGCGGGTTCAAGCACTCGGGCTACGGCAAGGACCTGTCGTCGTACGGGTTCGAGGACTACACGCGGATCAAGCACGTCATGAGCTTCATCGGGAGCTGACCGGGTCGTGATGCGGCCGGGGGCGGCCGCATCGAGATGTACATGCAGCGCCGCAGGACCACCGGGGGGACTGGTGGAGAAGTACCCAGTAGGGGATACCGAGCGCCAGTTGGCCGATCAGCAAGGGGAGAGCACATGAGTACAGACGTCGTCGACAGCACGGGGCAGCCACCCGAGGTACCAGGTCCGTTCGGGGCGCCGGTGCCCTGCAGGAAGCGGGGGCGACGCTTAGGGCGGACACCCTCAACCTGTTCGACTCGACGGTCGTAGCCGTCTCGTCGGTGGCCCCTGCCTACACCCTGGCGGCCACCATGGCCGTCCTCTTCGCCACGGTCGGTGTCGGCTACGCCGGCCCCGCCGTGATCTGGATCAGCTTCGTCCCCGTCCTGTTCATCGCCATCGCCTACTTCCAACTCAACCGCAAGGACCCCGATTGCGGAGCGTCCTACTCCTGGCTGTCCAAGCTGGTCTCGCCGTACCTGGGGTGGTTCAACGGCTGGGTGCAGGTGGCGACCAGCGTCATCTTCTGCATCTCCGCCCCCCTCATCGCCGGCGCCTACACCTTGCAGTTCGCCCAGGAACGGAACTGGATCTCGGCCACGACAGCCGGTGATCTCGGTTACCAGGCCATCGTCGCCGGCCTGTGGCTGATGCTCATCACGTTCATCTGCATCTGGGGCATCCGCTGGACGACCAACTTCCAGTGGGTCCTCCTGATCATCGAGTACGTGGCCGTGATCGGCTTCTCGCTCTGGGGGATCATCAAGGTGGCCGCCAAGCACCCGGCCGGTTCGCAGGGCTTCCACTTCTCCTGGCTCAATCCGTTCTCCATCGGGGGCTTCGCGGCACTGTCGGCGGGACTGGTGCTCGGAGTCTTCTTCTACTGGGGATGGGACACCGCCACCAATCTGAACGAGGAGTCGAAGAACGCCACCAAGACACCCGGGCACGCCGGCATCATCGCCATGTTCCTGCTTCTCCTGGTGTTCGCCATCAACATCATCGCCGCCCAGATGCTCCTGCCCGAGAAGGCCTGGACCACCCACTCGTCGACCATCCTGCTCTACTTCGCGCAGCAGGCCGCCGGCAGTTGGGCCGGCTACGTGATGCTGATCGCCGTGCTCTCCTCGACGGTGGCCACCACCCAGACCACCCTGCTCCCGGCGGCGCGCATCACGTTGTCGATGTCGCGCGACAAGGTCTTCCCCAGTGTGTTCGGCTCCATCCAGGGCAAGCTCAAGACGCCGGCCGTGGGAACGCTGATCCTCGGCTTCATCGCCCTCTTCGGAATCCTGCTCGCCAGTCAGGTGGCCTCGATCGACACCCTGCTCAACAACCTGATCCTGAGTATCGGCGTGCTGATCGCCTTCTACTACGGAGCGACCGGGGTCACCTGTGCGTGGGCCTACCGCAAGGTGGCCTTCCAGTCGACCCGGTTCTTCTTCACGGGCATCCTGCTGCCCCTGGTGGGCGGGATCGTCCTCCTGCTGGTGATGGCCGACGTGATCAAGACCGGTGGGTGGAGCGGCTCCTACGCCGACATCATCGCCCTGCTGATGGGCATCCCCCTGGTGATCCTCGCCCGAGTCACCACCAAGGGTGACTTCTTCAAGACCAGGCCCATCTCCTACACCGAGATCGGCGAGTAGTCACGGGAACGGCCGCCGGGCGATCCGCCCGGCGGCCGTGCCGCGCCCGAACAGGAACAGCAGCACCCAGCAACCACCACCGAGCAGTGAGGTCGAACCAGTGATCGTCGGAGTACCCAAGGAAATCAAGGCGGACGAGTACCGCGTGGCCATCACCCCGGCCGGTGTGCGCGAGCTCACCACCGTGGGCCACACCGTCTACGTCGAGAGGGCGGCCGGGGCCGGCTCCTCGATACCCGACGAGGACTTCGTCGCCACCGGAGCGCAGATCCTGGACGACCCGGACGACATCTGGGCGTCCTCCGACCTGGTCCTCGGGGTGAAGGAGCCCGTCTCCGTGGAGTACCCACGGCTCGGGCATGAAGAAGGACCAGGTGCTCTTCACCTATCTCCACCTGGCCGCCTCGCGCGAGTGCACCGACGCATTGATCGCCGGCGGCAACACGGCCATCGCCTACGAGACGGTCCGGCTGCCCGACAACTCGCTCCCGCTCCTCACCCCGATGAGCGAGGTGGCCGGGCGCATGGCCCCCCTCATGGGAGCCCACCACCTGATGCGACCGGGCGGCGGCCGCGGCACCCTGGTGTGCGGAGTGCCCGGCGTACGTTGTGCCAAGATCGTGATCCTCGGCGCCGGCGTGGCCGGCATGGCCGCGGCCACCCTGGCCGTGGGCATGCACGCCGAGGTGTACATCCTCGACCGCAACCTCGAGCGGCTGCGCCAGGTCGACCACCACTTCCGGGGCGGTCTCGAGACGGTGGCGTCGAGCACGCACGCCATCGAGGAGGTCTGCACCGACGCCGACATCGTGATCGGCGCCGTGCTCGTCGTCGGGGCCAAGGCCCCCAAGCTGATCGGCGACGAGCTGGTGGCCAAGATGCGGGACGGCTCGGTGCTGGTCGACATCTCGGTCGATCAGGGCGGCTGCTTCGAGTCGACCCGTCCCACGACCCACTCGGACCCGACGTTCGAGGTCAACGGCTCGCTCTTCTACTGCGTGGCCAACATGCCGGGCGCGGTACCCCACTCGTCCACCCACGCGCCTCGTGAACGCCACCCTGCCCTACGTACTGAACATCGCCAACCACGGATGGAAGGATGCTGTGGCCGAGGACGCCGCACTGGCCGAGGGGGTCAACGTGGTGGACGGCACGGTCGTCTACGAGCCCGTGGCCGAGGCCCACGGGTTGGACTACCGGCCGCTGTCGAAGTTCGTCGCCTGATCGGTCGTCACCGGACTCCTGTGACCCCATGGTGCACTCCCGATCAACCCTGCTGTCACGCCCGCACCGAACCGGGGGCGAGCGGACCCGCAGCCACGTGATCCGGTACGGGGATGCCCTCCCGCAGGTCCGGGGCGGCGACCGGGTCGTGGCGCACCACGGTCAGGGGGACGACGCCGGCCCACACGTCGAGGTCGAGGTCGGCCACGTCGTCGTCGGGCGGACCCCCGCTCACCTTCACCGATGCCTCGTCGAGGGCGATGCGCAGCACCGTGGTGGCTGCCAGTTCCTTGGCCGATGGCATCCGGGCGTAGTGCCACTGCCCGGGCGCGACGTGCTCGGACAGGGCTTCCAGCGCTGCGAGCTTCTCCGCCGGGTCGTCCACCAGCTCGGGCTGGCCGTAGATCACGGCGCACCGGTAGTTGACGGAGTGGTTGAAGACAGACCGGGCCAGCACCAGGCCGTCGACCAGCGTCACCGTCACACACGCCGGCGACGGGGACTTGGCCGTACGCAGACTGCGGCTGGCCGCCGATCCATGGATCACCAGGTGGTCCCCGGACCGTGCGTAGGTCGTCGGGACCACCGTCGGCCAACCGTCGACGACTACTCCCAGATGGCAGACGAATCCGGCGTCGAGCACGGCGTCGAGGTCCTCCCGCCGGTACGACCCCTGGTCGGCCAGCCGCCGGAGCCGCACCCGGTCGCTGGCGGGACCTGGGCCCGCGGCGCGGGGGTCATCGGTGTCTGCCATGGGACGATTGTTGCACGCCGCCCCGCCGGGGCCGTCGGCCCGTCCGAGGCCCGGCACCGTCGGACCACCCGTCACCACGAGGGGGAGCACGGCTCCCCGAGGAGCGTCGACCCGTGAAGCAGATCGGTTCTTCCATCGAGGGGGCTGCAGCCCGCACCGCCCCTGTCTACGACCCGGCCACGGGTGCGCAGACCGCCGAGGTGGTCCTCGCCACGGTCAAGGACGTCGACCACGCCGTCGAGACGGCCGCCGACGCCTTCGCGTCGTGGCGCGACACGTCACTGACGGCCCGCAGCCGGATCCTGTTCGCCTTCCGCGAGCTCGCCGACAGGCACCGTGACGACCTCGCCCG
Organism: uncultured Acidimicrobiales bacterium; assembly: GCA_963841925.1. GTDB lineage: Bacteria > Actinomycetota > Acidimicrobiia > Acidimicrobiales > RAAP-2 > Bog-756. The sequence goes on along the minus strand of CAWJER010000012.1, from coordinate 32,888 downwards.
GCTGATCACGGCCGAGCACGGGAAGGTCCTGGAGGACGCCCGGGGCGAGGTGGCCCGTGGGATCGAGGTCATCGAGTTCGCGTGCGGCATCCCCCACCTGCTGAAGGGGGAGTTCAGCGAGGACGTGTCGACCGGTGTCGACGCCACCTCCATCCGCCAGCCCCTCGGAGTCGTGGCCGGCGTCACCCCGTTCAATTTCCCGGTCATGGTCCCGATGTGGATGTACCCCGTGGCCATCGCCTGCGGCAACACGTTCGTGCTCAAGCCGTCGGAACGTGACCCGTCGCCGTCCGGGTTGGTCGCCGAGCTGTGGCGCGACGCCGGCCTGCCCGACGGCGTGTTCACGGTGGTGAACGGGGACGCCGAGGCGGTCGACGCGCTGCTCGACCACCCGAAGGTCGCCGCCGTCTCCTTCGTGGGCTCGACCCCGATCGCCCGTCACGTGTTCGAGCGGGGCCATGCCTCCGGCAAGCGGGTCCAGGCCCTGGGCGGTGCCAAGAACCACGCCGTCGTGCTGCCCGACGCCGACCTCGATTCCACGGCCGATGCGCTGATCGCGGCGGGCTACGGATCCGCCGGCGAGCGTTGCATGGCGATCTCCGCCGTCGTGGTCGTCGGCGACGCCGACCCGCTGGTGGCTGCCGTGGCCGACCGGGCCCGCGCACTGGTGACCGGACCGGGGAGCGACCCGTCGTCGGACATGGGGCCACTGATCACGAGGGTCCACCGCGACCGGGTGGCGGGCTACGTGGACTCGGCATCGTCCGACGGGGCCGACGTGGTCGTGGACGGCCGTGGGATCACGGTCGACGGCGGCGAGGAGGGCTTCTTCTTCGGGCCCACCCTGGTGGACCGCGTGACCACCGAGATGGCCGTCTACCGGGACGAGATCTTCGGCCCGGTGCTCTCGATCCTGCGGGTCGACTCGCTCGACGAGGCCATCGCTCTGGTGAACGCCAACCCGTTCGGAAACGGCACGGCCATCTTCACCCGGGACGGTTCCGCCGCACGCCGTTTCCGCCGTGACGTGTCGGTGGGCATGGTCGGCATCAACGTGGCCATCCCCGTGCCCATGGCCTACTACTCGTTCGGCGGGTGGAAGCAGTCGCTGTTCGGCGATGCACATGTCCACGGGATGGAGGGCGTGCGGTTCAACACACGGCTCAAGTCGATCACCACGCGGTGGCCCGAGCCGGAGCGAACCGGCACGGACGCGCGCATCGCGCTGCACTTCCCGTCGGGCGACGCGCGCTGAACCGCACCGTCGGTGGACGACGGCACGGCGCCCGTCGGCACGGCCGGTACTGACCGTGCGACCGGTAGCCTCGTCGGGGTGAGCGCCCCCCGATTCGTGCCGCCCGCCTCGCGGGAGGTCGACGTCGACGGGCCGGTCCATGTCGCCGACTACGGCGGCCCCGACGGTGCGCCCCTGCTGGTCTGTGTCCACGGCCTGGGCGGCAGCCACCTCAACTGGGCGGCGCTCGCTCCGTACCTGACCGACCGGTACCGCCTGGTGGCGGTCGACCTCCTCGGCCACGGTCGGACCCCCGCAGCGGGCCGCACGCCCGACGTCGACGGGCACGTCTCCCTGCTCCACGGCGCCATCGACCAGCTGTCGGACGGGCCGGTGGTGCTGGTGGGCAACTCGCTCGGCGGCCTGGTGTCCGCACTGTGCGCCACCGACTCCCCCGACAAGGTGGCCGGCCTGGTCCTGATCGACCCGGCACTGCCGGCCGGCCGGATCGGCCTGGTCCATCCCCGTGTCGTCTCCAACTTCGTGGTCTGCGCGGTCCCCGGGGTGGGGGAGCGCTACCTGGCGGCCCGGCGCGCCCGCAGCAACCCCGAGCAGACCGTGCGCCGGGTGCTGGCCGTTACCTGCGTCGACCCGGCCCGGGTGCCGTCCGACGTGGTGGACGCCCACATCGAGCTCACCGCCTCGAAGGACCGGGCCCCGGGCGATGCCGCCTACCTGGCCTCGGCCCGCTCGCTGTCGCGGGTGCTGGCCCGCCCACGCTCCACGCTCCACCTGCTGGCGACCCTCGGCGCGCCGGTCCTGCACCTGCACGGTGACCGGGACGTGTTGATCCCTCTGGCCGCGGCCAGGCGTATGGCCGGGGTCCGGTCCGACTGGCGTCTCGAAGTGGCACGCGACATCGGACACGCACCCATGCTCGAGGCGCCGGTGTGGACGTCGCTGCGCATGCGCGAGTGGCTCGACGTCGACATCGGACCGGCGGACGGCGGGCACGACGCCCGGCCCGCCGGCTCCACCCCGTCGATCGGTTAGGACCCGTGGTGCGGCGTCAGTTGACCTGGCGGTCGAGCCCTTCCCAGTACGGTGCGCGCGGAGTCGGAACTTCTGGAGCTTGCCCGTGGCCGTGCGGGGGAGCTCCTCCCGGATCTCGACCTGCTTCGGGCACTTGTAGCCGGCGAGCGCCCCCTTGCAGTGGGCGATCACGATCTCCTCGGTGACGCCGCTGCCGTCGGCCGCCACGACGAGGGCGAGGACCATCTCGCCCCACTTGTCGTGGGGTACGCCGATGACGGCCACCTCGACCACGCCGTCGAGCGAGAAGATGGCGTCCTCCACCTCGATCGACGATACGTTCTCGCCACCGGTGATGATCACGTCCTTCTTGCGGTCCAGGATGCTCAGGTGACCCTCCTCGTCGACGAGGCCGCCGTCGCCGGTGTGGAACCAGCCACCGGCGAGCGCCGCGGCCGTCTCCTCGGGTTGGCGCCAGTAGCCGGCCATGACCGTGTTCGACCTCGCCAGCACCTCGCCGTGCTCGTCGACCTTGAGCTCGGTCCCGACGGCGGGGGCGCCCGCCCGCATGAGCTTGCGGGCGCGCTGGTCCGAGGGGAGGTCGTCCCACTCGGCGCGGGCCCGGTTGACCGTGAGCACAGGCGAGGTCTCGGTCAGACCGTAGATCTGCAGGAACTCCCAACCCAGCTCCGATTCGATCCGCTCGATGGTGCGGCTGGGCGGGGGTGCCCCTGCCACCACGATCCGGGTGGTGCCGCGGCCGGGCAGTTCACCGTCCCACTCCGGCACCGCCTCGAGGACGGCGTTGACCACGGCAGGGGCGGCGCACAGGAGCGTCACCCCGTGGCGGTCGACCCGACGGAGGATCTCGGCGCCGTCGACCTTGCGCAGCGCCACCTGGGTCACGCCCATGGCCGCCGTGGTCCAGGGCATGCCCCACCCGTTGGCGTGGAACATCGGCAGGGTGTGGAGGTAGACGTCACGGTCGGAGACGCCGGTGTGCCAGCCGAACACGGTGGCGTTCACCCAGCAGTTCCGGTGTGTGAGCTGCACTCCCTTCGGCCGGGCCGTCGTGCCCGACGTGTAGTTGATGGTGGCGGTGGACGACTCGTCGGGCTCCCACGGGGCGGGCTCGGCGCCGCTCACGTACAATTCGGCGTCGCTCTCGGCTCCCAGCACGTAGCGGCGGGCCGGTCCGATGCCGGCCAGCGACTCGTCGAGCTCGGGGTCGACCAGGACGACCGATGCCTCCGAGTGCTCGAGGATGTACCCGACCTCGGCCGGGGCCAGTCGGAAGTTGACCGGGACCAGGATCCGGCCCCAGCCGGACACCCCGAAGAACGAGGTGAGGAGCCGAGCCGAGTTGTGGGAGACGATGGCCACCCGCTCGCCGGGGCCGATGCCGAGTCGATCGAGACCGGCGGCCTGGGCCCGTGCCCGGGTCGACAGCTCGGCGAAGGTCAGGGGTGGCCACGGTTCGGCCGGCTGCTCCGGCTCGTCGACGACGGCGATCCGGCCGGGGTAGGTCGCCGCCGCACGGTCCAGGAAGTCACGGACGTTGAACTCGATGTGCATGGTTCCCCCTCGGGTGCTGCTCTGGCCCTCCATCTAAGCAAACCCGAGGGGAGGGGCCCGCCGAAGGTGTCGACCCGGGCGCCCGGACCCGGGCCGGGACGACACCGGTCCGATCTCGCTACGGTGTGGCGATGACCGTCCCCCGCGTCGCCGTCGGCCCCTTCCCGTCCGACTTCGCCCTCGACGCCGTCCGCACCGGCGGCGGCGAGGTCGTCGAGCTGTCCGACCGTCCCGACAGCCTGGTGTGGCTGGACCCGTCCGACGTGGACGGCCTGGCTGCGTGGCTGGCCGAGGTCCCCGACGCCCGGTGGGTGCAGCTCCCCTTTGCCGGGGTCGAGCGGGTCGCCGATGCCGGCCTCCTCGACGGCGACCGCATCTGGACGTGTGCCAAGGGCGCCTACGCCGAGCCCGTGGCCGAGCACGCGTTGGCCCTGGCGCTCGCCGGTCTGCGGCACCTGCCGGCCCGTGTCGAGGCGCGGTCGTGGGGTATCCCCGCCGGCACCAGCCTCTACGACCAGGACGTGACCATTCTCGGTGGCGGCGGGATCGCAACGTCCCTGCTCGAGCAGCTGGCACCGTTCCGGGTCCGGACCACCGTGGTGCGCCGGAGTGGCGATCCGGTCCCGGGTGCGTCCCGGGTGATGCCGGTCGACAGGCTCCACGAGGCCCTGGACGGCGCGCTGGTCGTGGTGCTCGCCCTGGCCCTCACGCCCGAGACCTCGGGGATCATCGGGGCGCCGGAGCTCGAGGTGATGGGACAGGCGTCCTGGCTGGTCAACGTGGCCCGGGGGCGCCATGTCGACACGTCGGCGCTGGTCGACGCGCTCGTCGCCGGCACCATCGGCGGTGCGGCACTCGACGTCACCGACCCCGAACCGCTTCCCGACGGGCACCCGCTGTGGGGTCGCCACGACTGCATCATCACGCCCCACACGGCGGACACCATCGAGATGGTGATCCCGCTGCTGGCGGGCAGGATCCGCACCAACGTCGAGCGCCTGGCGGCGGGGGGGCCCTCGTGGGGCAGGTCGACGCGGTCGCCGGCTACTGAACCGGGGGCGTGACCGTCGACCGAGGCCTCAGTGGGACGGACTGCGGTCGCCGACCGGGGTGTAGCGGTAGCCGTAGCCGCGGATGGCCTCGAGCACGTCCTTCTGGTCGTCCTGCCATCCGAGCTTTCGGCGCAGGCGCAGGACGGTGAACTTGACCCGCTCCGGGCCGATCCCGAACGGGTCGTTCCAGACCTGTTCGAGCAGCTGCTGGGTGGCGAGTGCCTGGCCCGGGTGGCGGACGAAGGTCTGCAGCAGCTGGAACTCGAGCTTGGTGAGGCCCACGACCTCGCCGTCCACCCGCACCTCGCGGGCCGGCCAGTCGACCTCGAGGTTGCCGTCGCGGTAGACGGTCGGCTCCTCGGTCAGCGGTGATCGAGGCGGCCTGGCTCCGGCGCAGCAGCGCCTGGATCCTGGCGCCCAGCTCCTGGACTCCGAACGGCTTGGTCAGGTAGTCGTCGGCTCCGCTGGTGAGGCCCCGGACCTTCTCCTGCTCCAGGTCGTGGGCGGTCAGGATGAGCACCGGAACCTCGGAGAGGTCGCGGATCCGCTCGAGCACCTCCCACCCGTCCATACCGGGCAGGCCGATGTCGAGCACGACCAGGTTCGGTCGGTCCTCGAAGAAGTTGCGTAGCCCGTTGCGCCCGTCGCCGACGATCACGCCCGTCCCGTTCTGCTTGGCCACCACACGTCGGACCGCCTCCGCGATGGAGGGGTCGTCCTCGATGATGAGTACCCGCGTGGTGCCTGCGACCTTCCCGGGGCTCAGTGTGCTGGTCATCTCGACTGCTCCTTGGTGTGTTCGCCCGGATGCCGGCCGGGATTCGGTTCGTGCGCGCCCCCTGTCGGGGCCGCAGTGCCGACCGGCATCAGGTCCTTCCCCTCTCTATCGGCGCATGCCGGCGCGCCTTGAGCGTCGAGTTCGTGCCCGGGCCCGCTCAGGGCCGCCGCCGCCGAGGGAAGTCGCACCCGGATGGTGGTGCCCTGCCCGGGTGCCGAGGCCAGGTTCACGGTCCCGCCGTGGTGCTCGACGATGGCCTGGACGATGGAGAGGCCCAGCCCGGTCCCGGGGATCACCTCCTGTGTGGCCTCGGCCCCCCGGAAGAAGCGACCGAAGACGGCCTCCTGCTCGGCCAGGGGGATCCCGATCCCGGTGTCGGACACCGACAGGACGACCGACGAGGCCGTCGCCGATGTCGCCACCTGGATCCGGCCTCCGGACGGGGTGAACTTGACGGCGTTCGACACCAGGTTGAGGAGGAGCCGCTCGAGCTGGTTGGCGTCGCCGAGCACGACAGCCGCTCCGGGGCACGTGTGGGTCTCCAGGGTCAGCCCCTTGGCCCGGGCGGTGGGCAGGAGCGACTCGACCACGGCGACGACCAGGGGATTGGCATCGACGGGGGTCAGGTGGATGTCGAACACGGCCGAGTTGAGGTGGGAGAGCGTGAGGATGTCCTCGATGAGGACCGACAGGCGCACGCTGTTCTGCTCGATGACCTCGAGCATGCGGTCCTGCTCCGTGTCGCCGTCGCCGTCGTCGCGGAGGAGCTCGGTGTAGGCCCGGATGCTCGTCAACGGGGTGCGCAGCTCGTGGGAGAAGGTCGACAGGAACTCGCTCTTGGCCCGGTCGAGGTCCCGCAGCTGACGCACCAGCTCGGACTGGCGCTCGTAGAGGTTGGCCTGGACGATGGCACGGCCGAGGTCGGCACCGACCGAGTCGACCAGGGCGATGTCGTCCTCGTTCCACTCGGGGACGGGGTCGACCATGCCCAGGCCGAGCACGGCGAGGAGATTGCCGTCGGCGTCGTGGACGGGGGAGATGATCCAGGCCGCGTAGCCGCTCGAGTCGAGGAATGCGGGTTCAGCTGTGCTCTCGGGGGGCTCGGGAAGCGCACCGACGTCGGTGATCGCCAGGGTGCCCTGGCGCTCGGCGACCCCCTCGAGGAACTGCCGCTTGCGCTCGGTCAGCGTGAGCTGACCGTCCGAGGTGGCGCCTGTGCGCTCCGGGTGCCAGACGGTGGGGGCGACGTCCAGGCCCGGTCCGTCCGCCACCGTGTAGACGACCACGACGTCGACGTCGAGCACCTGTCCGACGGTGGATGCGATCTCCTCGAGCGTGGAGACGAGGTCGGCGCCCTCCAGTTCGGTGGCGCCCAGCCGGGCCGACAGGGTCCGCATCCGCTCGTGCATGTCCTGGCGTCGCCGGTGGGCGTGCTCGATCTCCTCGTGGGCGGCGATGAGTGCGACGGTCCGCTCCTCGACCAGCCGGGACAGCTCGCCCCGGTGGTACTTGAGCTCGCCCACGGCCTCGTCGAGGGCGAGGGTGGCCCGCACCGCCTCATGCTGCATCACGTTGAAGCTGGCGGCCATCTGACCGAACTCGTCGGCGGTGCGGACCACGACCGGCCGGTCGATGACCGGTGCGTGCGCACGGTCGAGGTCGTCTCCGGCCATGGCCTCCATCGCCGAGGTGAGGTCGGCCAGTGTGCCCTCGGCCAGGAATCGGGCGGCATCCCTGACCTGGTTGGCGGTGTGGGCGATCATGCCGGGCAGGACGAGGCCCACGGAGATGGTGAGGAGTCCCACCGCCACGAAGATGTCCTTGAGCATGGCGACGAGCGGGTCGTTGCCCGGTGCGACGTGGTCTACGGCGATCAGGTAGCCCACCCCGTCCAGGGCCAGGACCACCAGCATGGCCCCGGTCAGCTTCACGTAGATCGAACGCCGAAGCGCCCGCTCGCCGGAGCGCCGGCGGTCGCCGCGGGCCCGCCAGGCGTAGGCGAGTGAGCCGGAGAAGGCGAGGGCCAGCCCGAAGATGACGATGGGCAGTCCGAACTGCTCGAAGCCCAGGACGGTGGCGACCAGCCACACGGCGGCGGCGGCTACGCCCAGGTAGATCGAGACATCACGAGCCCGGTAGGTGCGGGCGCGGTCGGGATCGTTGCGCCGCAGCAACCATACGGCCACGCTGGGCAGGGCGATGCCGATCAGGTAGGTGAGGTTGGCGGCGGCCACTAGCGAGATCGGGTCGCCGAGGAGCAGGAAGACGATGGATGCCGTCGACGTGACCAGGATGGCCACCACCGGCGCATCGGTGCGGCGGCTCCGGAACCCGATGGCGCGCGGGAGCAGACCGTCCTCGGACAGCTGCGAGAGTGTGCGGGACGCACCGGAAAGGGGTTGCAGCGTGCCGCAGAACATGTTGAACGCCACGAATCCGACCGCACACGCCTTGGCCAGTCCGCCGAACACGGGTGCGAACGTCGGACCGAGCGCGCCGGCGAGGCTGCCCTCGAGGGTGGAGGACCCGAACACGCCGAGCCAGATCACGGGGATGAGCACGAAGTACACGCTGGCCATGCCTCCGCTGAACCACATGGCCCGGGGCTGGTCGACGGCGGCGTCCTTCATCTCGCCGATGTGGCACGCGGCCGCCTCGAACGTGGGTGCGGCGAACCCGATGAGGTAGAGGCCGGCCATGATGCTGGTCAGGTGGCCGAAGGTGCCGCCGAATGGCGACACCAGATGGAAGTCGAGCGCCCGGTGCCAGTCGACGTGGCCGGCGACGACCGGGATGATGCCCGAGCACAGGGCGAGGGCGAAGGCGACCAGGGCGATGGGCTTGGCCACCCGGACCGCCCAGCGCAGCCCGCACAGGTTGACCGCGGTGAACGCCAGGACGATGAGGGTGGCCATGAGCTTGACGGGCACGTGGGGCAGGTACCACTGGTGGATCGCCTCGGCACTGAAGATGGCGGTCAGGCCGCAGGTCGGAACCCAGCCCCACCAGTAGCAGACGCCGGTCAGGTTGGCCAGGACGGCGCTGTAGGGCCGGAATGCCTCCGCACAGGTGGCGGCGATCCCGCCGACCCGGTTCGGGAACATGCACGAGAGCTCGATCCATCCGGGTGTGGCCATGTAGCCGAGCAGCAGCCCGACGGCCAGCAGCGGGACAGCCATGGTGCCCTGGGCGATCAGGAGGGCGCCGATGAGGAAGATCGACTGGTTCGACCCACCGAGCGCCAGGGCGCTGGCACCCACCCAGCTGACGACCCTCGGGTGCGGACGCGTCGGGTCGGGCTCCCATCGGCCGCGCCGATTCGGGGCCACCGTGGTGGCCTTCGGTCCCTTCGCCGGGGTCTCGGTTCGCTGTGGGCTCATGGGGCTTCCGTGCCGTCGGGGGACGGATGCTGTTCGAGAGCGTCAGGCGGGCGACGTCCGTCGCCACCCGGATGTCGCTCCACCGGAGGTTGCGCGGGCCGGCGACCTGCCCGCCGGACGGCGGGGCAGGACCCGTCCCACCAGGGGTATCGACCGGCGACGGGGCTGTCTTGAGGCAGATGCACCGGCCCGACGAGCAGCAGGGAGGCAGGAGGGTGTCCGGGACGGGCAGGCGGGAGGGGAGGAGGGTGTCGGGGACGGGGGTGGGAACGGGTGCCGGGGGCGAGGCCGATGTCACACCCGCCGTGCACCATCTGTGAAGGACGTGACCGACCGAACGACCGACCCCAGGAGGCAGCACCGTGACCGTCAGCGCCGATGTGACCAGCGATACCAACCCCACCTCGGCTCAGGGGACCCCGACGGTGCCGGTCGGGTCGGCGATCCCGTTCCCGACCCGCAGGTCGTCCGGGTCGGGTACGCCCGACGGTGGGGCCTTCACCGTCGACTGCGCCGAGTGCGCACACCGCGGCACGGACGTGTGCGACGACTGCGTGGTCTCCTTCATCGTGGGACGCGAGCCCGAGGATGCACTGGTGGTCGATGCCGCCGAGGCCCGGGCGGTCCGGCTGCTCGAGCGGGCGGGCCTGGTCCCGGGGATGCGTCACCAGGCCCGTGCCACCGGCGGGTAGCGCCGGAATCCCATTCGCCCACCCTCTCGGCGGGGACCTCCCGCGACCTCCGGCCGGGCCGTCCGACGGCACCGTACCCGTCCCTGCCCGTGCGACGATGGGGTGTGGCCACGACCGTCTCGATCCGATCCTCGGCGTCGTCCGCCGGGCGGCGCCGACTGGGCGCCGACCTGATGCGGATCGGCGCCGACGCCGGACTGACCGCAGTGGGCGTCGCCGATGCCGAGGTGTTCTCGGACGCGCGGGCCACCCTCCACGCCCGCCGGGGTGCCGGGCTCCACGGCGGCATGCAGTTCACCTACCGCAATCCTGACCGGTCGACGGACCCGGCCCGGATCCTTCCGGTGCGCGATCCCTCGTGGTGGGGGCGTGGGGATACCGGCGCCGCGAGCCGGACGGCCGTGCCCGGTCGGCGTCCGCACAGGAGCGCCCGGTCGGGACCGTCGCCCGCTACGCCCGTCGGGACCACTACGCGGATCTCCGCGGCGCACTTGGTCAGGTCGCCGACCGGCTGCGCGACGACGGGTGGCAGGCACTCGTCGTGGTCGACGAGAACGCCCTGGTCGACCGGGCGGCCGCCCAGCGAGCCGGTCTCGGGTGGTATGGCCGCAACACGCTCCTCCTCCTGCCCGGTCTCGGCTCCTGGTTCGTGCTCGGGTCGGTGGTGACCGACGCCCCGCTCGAGCCGACCGAGCCGCTCGGGCACTCGGCCCCCGCCGAGGGTTGCGGCTCGTGCCGGCGCTGTGTCACGGCGTGCCCGACCGGTGCACTCGTCGACGACGGCGTCCTGGACGCACGGCGATGCCTGGCATGGCTGCTCCAGGCCCCCGGGGCGTTCCCCCTCGAGCACCGCGCCGCGCTGGGTGGCCGCATCTACGGCTGCGACGAGTGCCAGGAGGTGTGCCCGGTCAACCGGTCCGACGATCGGCACCGGCCACCGGCCGAGGCCGAAGGGGGCACGGTGGCGGCGGTCGACCTCCTCGCACTCCTCGAGGCGACCGACGACGAGCTGCTCGCCGTCAACGGCCGGTGGTACCTGGCCGAGCGCGATCCCCGCTACCTGCGGCGCAACGCCCTGGTGGCGCTGGGCAACGTGGGCGACGGCGGTGACGGTCCGACGGCGGCGGCGCTGGCCCGCTGGGCCGCCTCGGACGACGGGCTCCTGGCCGAGCACGCCCGATGGGCGGCAGACCGGCTCGGCCTGGCCCAGCCTGCCGAGGCGTCGGGGACCGTGGAGGCGTCGGGGACCGTGGAGCGGTGACCCACCTGCTGGTCACCAACGACTTCCCACCCAAGGTCGGGGGGATCCAGGCCTACCTGTGGGAGCTGTGGCGTCGGATGGACCCGGCCACGTTCGCCGTGCTGACCGCGTCGTCCCATCCGGGGGCGGCGGCCTTCGACGCCGAGCAGGCGGAGCTGGGCATCCGCATCGAGCGGGTGCCCTCGGCGATCCTCGTTCCCACGCCGGCGCTGGTGCGCCGCATCCGGGCCGCCGCCGAGCGGGTCGGCGCCGAGCTGGTCGTCCTCGATCCCGCCTTCCCCCTGGGACTGCTCGGTCCCCGCCTCGGCATCCCCTACGCCGTACTGCTGCACGGTGCCGAGGTGGCGATCCCGGGGCGCCTGCCCGTCAGCCGGTCACTCCTGGCCCACGTGGTGCGTGACGCCACCCTGGTGGTGTCCGCCGGTGGTTACCCGGCCGCCGAGGCCCGCCGGGCCGTCCGGGGCCGGGGCATGCCTCCTGTGGTCGAGGTCCCTCCCGGGGTCGACCTCCACCGGTTCACCCCGTCGGGTGCCGACGAGCGGGTCCAGGCCCGGGCCGACCTGGGCCTCCCGCCGAGCGGTCCGCTGGTCGTGAGCGTCAGTCGCCTGGTACCCCGCAAGGGGATGGACGTGCTCATCGACGCCTCCGTCCAGCTCTCGTCCCGCTTTCCGGACCTGACCGTCGCCATCGCGGGCCGGGGACGGGACGCCGAGCGCCTCTCCGGTCGGGTGGCGGAGGCGGGTGCCCCGGTCCGCATGCTGGGCGGGGTGTCGGACGCGGACCTGCCCCGTCTGGTCGGGGCGGCCGACGTGTTCGCCATGCTGTGTCGGAACCGGTGGCTGGGCCTCGAACAGGAGGGGTTCGGGATCGTCTTCCTGGAAGCGGCAGCGGCCGGCGTCCCGCAGGTGGCGGGGGCCTCGGGCGGCGCGGGTGAAGCTGTCGTGAACGGGGTGACGGGGCTGGTGGTGCGCCGTCCCACCGACGCCGGCCACGTCGCCCGGGCCATCGGCGGGCTGCTCGACGACCCGGGACGTGCCCGGGCCATGGGAGCGGCGGCCCGTCGACGGGCCGAGGCATCCTTCGACTACGACCTGCTCGCACCTAGGCTGGCCGCGTCGCTCGGCGACACGCGAAACTGAGTCCCGTGCGGGCTGCAACCGACGATTCGAGGAGGAGGGCCGATCGTGGCCGAACAAGCCACTGAGAGGATGGTGGTGTCGGCCAGTCCGGCGCGCTGCTTCGAGGTCAGTGCCGACCTCGCCAGCTACCCGTCGTGGGCCGCCGACATCAAGTCGGTGTCCATCGACGAGCGCGATGCCGAGGGACGGCCGAGCGTCGTCACCTTCCGGGCCGCCGCCTTCGGCCGCAGCACCAGCTACACCCTTGCCTACGACTACAGCGGGGCCCCGGGCGTGCTCGCCTGGATCCAGACCGAGGGCGACATCACCAACAAGCTCGACGGTTGTTACGTCTTCGCGGCCACGCCCGACGGCGGCACCGAGGTCACCTACCACCTGGAGGTGGAGATGAAGGTGCCGCTGCCCGGATTCATCAAGATGCGGGCGCAGAGCCGCATCATGTCGATCGCCCTCCGCGACCTGAAGGCACGAGTCGAGTCGACGCGGTGACCCTCGGGGTCCGCCGTGTGGCACCTCCGGCGCCGGACGGACCCCCCGTGCCGCGGAGGTCCCTGGGGTGAAGGTCGGCGTCACCCTCCCGCAGTTCCGTGACGAGGCCGACACCGCCCTGGCGGCGGCGCGGAGGGCGGAGGCGCTGGGGATCGACGGCGTCTTCTGCTTCGACCACCTGTGGCCCATGGGTCAGCCGGGCCGCCCGGCGCTGTCGTCGGGACCCCTGCTCGGCGCCCTCGCCGCTTCGACCTCGACCGTGGTGCTCGGCACCCTCGTGGCCAGGGTCGGCCTCCTTCCCGACGAGGTCCTGGTCGAGGTCCTGTGCGGTGTCCACGCGCTGAGCGACGGTCGGCTGGTCGCCGGCATCGGGACGGGGGACCGGCTCAGCCGCGAGGAGAACGAGTCCTACGGGATCCCCTTCGAGCTCGCCGACGTCCGGCGGGAGCGTCTCGCCTCCGTGGCCACTGCGGTGGCGGCCGCCGGTGTGCCGGTGTGGGTGGGCGGTGGAAGGCCCGAGATGGTCACCCTCGCCCGGGCGGCGGGCGCCGCCGTCAATGTCTGGCAGGTGGACGCCGGGCCGGTGGCCGAGCTGGCCGCCCAGGGGGTGACGGTCACCTGGGGTGGACCTGTGGGCGACACGGTCGACGAGGCGACGGCCGTGCTGGGCGCGGTGGCCGGCGCAGGCGCCTCCTGGGCGGTGTGCGCCTGGCCCGGGTCGCTTGAAGTGGTCGCCGAGGCCGCGTCCACCGTCCGGTAGACCAGCATCGCCGGCGGGCCGGGGCGGGCACCGGCCCCGGGCTGTCGGATCGCCCCGTGGCACGGCGGTAACGTGGTGCATGGATTTCCGCCGCATCAACGGGCTGCCGCCGTACGTCTTCGCCACCATCAACGACCTGAAGGCCGCCGCCCGCCACGACGGGCGGGACGTCATCGACATGGGATTCGGTAACCCCGACCTGCCGTCGCCGGACGTGGCTGTGGAGAAGCTCGCCGAGGCCGCCCGCAATCCGCGCAACCACCGCTACTCGGCCAGCCGGGGCATCCCGAAGATCCGGCAGGCGATCAGTGACCTCTACCTGCGCAAGTTCGACGTGGAGCTCGACCCCGAGACCGAGGTCGTCACCACCATCGGCGCCAAGGAGGGACTGTCCCACCTGATGTGGGTGCTGGTGGGCCCCGGTGACACGGCCCTGGTGCCGTCGCCGTCCTACCCGATCCACATCTACGCCCCGCTGTTCGCAGGTGCGGACATCCGCCACGTGCGACTCGACACGCCCGCCGGCGACACGGTGGACACCGTCGAGGGGGGTTCCGCCTTCTTCGAGAACCTCATGGAGGCCTGGGAGTCGGCGTGGCCGAAGCCCCGGGTCGTCGTCCTCTCGTTCCCCCACAACCCGACCACCGAGTGCGTCGACCTGGCGTGGATGACCCGGATCGTCGAGTTCGCCAAGGAGCGCGACATCGTGCTCGTCCACGACTTCGCCTATGCCGACATCGCCTTCGACGGCTACACGCCGCCGTCGATCCTGCAGGTCCCGGGGGCGAAGGACTGCTGTGTCGAGCTCTACACGATGACCAAGTCGTTCTCGATGGCCGGCTGGCGGGTCGGGTTCCTCGTGGGTAACGCCGAGATCGTCCAGGCGCTCACCAAACTCAAGAGCTACCTCGACTACGGCACCTTCCAGCCGATCCAGATCGCCGCCATCGTGGCCATGAACGAGGTGCCGGACTACCCGAAGGTGATCAACGACATCTACCAGTCGCGTCGTGACGCACTGTGCGACGGGCTCCGCCGGATCGGGTGGGAGGTCACGCCTCCCCGCGGGACGATGTTCGTGTGGGCCCCCATCCCCGAGCCGTACCGCGACATGGGCTCGCTCGAGTTCGCCAAGTTCCTCGTCCGGGAGGCCGATGTGGCCACCTCGCCGGGGGTGGGCTTCGGGCCCGGGGGCGACGGCCACGTGCGGTTCGCCCTCATCGAGAACGAACAGCGGATCGGCCAGGGTGTGCGCAGCCTGCGCAAAGCCCTCACCCGCCTGCAGTAGCAGTGGGGGCCGGGGCATGCGCCCCGTGTCAGGCCCCGGCCGTGACCACCTCGGCGGCACCGAACGTCGCCCGCATGTTCGCCGCGTGCGAGGTGAACAGTGCCCGCTTGGGCAGGCCCAGGCTGCGGAGCTCGTGAGCCATCGGGTGGTCGCCCAGTACGAGGGTCGCCCCTCCGAACCGGCCGGTCACTCCCTCCGACGACGTCGTCCACTGCGTGCGCCGGAGTACACCGTCGCGAAACGAGTAGCTGGGAGGTGCCTGGGACGGCAGCTTGATCGGACCGCCGGCGGCCATGGTCAGGGTCAGCACGTGGACGCCCCCGTCCACCAGGCGCACCGTGGTGCCGGTGCCCCGCCCACTGCCCGGGGCGGGCTCGTCGATGTCGATGGTGGTGATCCACTTCGGGTAGCCCCACACGTCCCGGCCGGCGGCGCAGGTGAACTCCTGGTCGACGGGAAGGCGGTGGATGTAGGCGCCGATGTCGCCCGACCCGAACTCCTTCAGTCGCTGGGCGGTGGTTGCGCCCCGTGGTGCGTCGTGGCGGCGCACCACGAAGCTGACCGCCACCTCGTGATAGGCGTCGAGGTCGGTGTCGTCGTAGCGGCAGACGGCCAGCGCCACCAGGGCCCGACCGGGGAGCGGGCCGGTCACCTCGAGTCCCGTCGGGTCCACGATCCGCTGGGCCGCAGGCGCCGGCACCAGGTACTGGACTCCCCACTGGGCGGCGCGGCGGACCTCCACGGGCAGGCCGACGGTCCTGCCCAGGACCTGGTAGGCGCCGGTATCCGGGCGGGTCTGGGTCATGAGTGCAGTACAGCACAGTCAGGGTTACCGTTTCCCCGTGGCCTACTGGATCATGAAGGCGATCATCAGCCCGTTCCTCTACCTGCTGTGGCGGATACGGGTCGAGGGACGTGAGCACATCCCGGTCGACGGGCCGGTGATCCTGGCCGCCAACCACCAGTCGTTCTGCGACTCGTTCTTCCTCCCCCTGGTCGTGCGGCGTCGGGTGACCTACGTGGCCAAGGCCGAGTACTTCGACAGCTGGAAGACCGCATGGTTCTTCCGGGCGGCCGGGCAGATCCCCATGAACCGAAGCGGGGGGGACGCGTCGCAACGGGCACTCGACACGGCCACCGACGTGCTCCAGGGCGGGGGGGTCCTCGCCATCTACCCCGAGGGGACCCGGTCACCCGACGTCCGGCTCCACAAGGGCAAGACCGGGGTCGCCCGCCTCAGCCTGGGCTGCAACGTGCCCATCGTCCCCGTCGGTCTGGTCGGGACCCGCGCCATCCAACCCACGGGCAGCATGATCATGCGCCCCTTCCACTCGGTCACCGTGCGATTCGGGGCTCCCCTCGTGTACGAGTACGCCGACCGTCAGGTGGCGACGGGGGCGTGGGCCCCTGGTGGCCATGAATCGGGCCCAGGCGGTTCCCAGGCTCCTGACCAGGGCGAACTGCGGGCGTTGACCGATGCACTCATGCGGTCGATCGCCGCACTGTCGGGTCAGGACTACGTCGACGACTACGCCTCCAGGAAGAAGACGGCGACGACCGACGCCCCTACGGCGGGAGCCCCGACGGCCGCCGCCCCGACCCCGGAGCCGAGTTCGTAACCGGCTCGAAACCGTGCCGACACATTCCCCCTCTACCCTGAGCCGGTGCCGAACTACCTGATCCGCGTCCAGCTTCCCGACCGACCTGGTGCCCTGGGCGCCGTGGCGAGCCGGATCGGCTCGGTGGGTGGCGACGTCGTCTCCATCGACATCCTCCAGCGCGACAACGGGGTCGTCGTCGACGAGCTGGGGGTGGGACTCGCCGGGGACCACCTGCTCGGACTCCTGCGGGACGAGATCCTCGAGGTGGACGGGGTGACCATCGAGACCCTGCGCCCGGTCGACGGCCAGCTGCCCGACCGCCACGCCGAGCTGCTCGACATCGCCACCGAGCTGTTCGTCCAGGTGTCCCCGGACGCCCTGCTCGACCGGCTCGCCGACCGTGTCCGGCGCAGCCTTGTCGCCGACTTCGCCGCCATCATCGACGCCGATACCACCCGTGTGGCCGCCACCCACGGCGATGCACCCTCGGACGACGAGCTGCGGGCGATGGCGCTGTGGGCCGTCGCCCCGTTGTCGGCACCGGTCGGGGCGGACGAGTCCGGATCCGTGTCCGACCAGAGCCCAGGCGTGGCCGCCGCCGAGATGGTCCGGGCCGGCGTGGTCCTCGTCGTCGGTCGGTCCGCTCCCGTCCTGCGGTCCCGTGAGCGGCAGTGGATCGCCATCATGGCCGAGCTCGCCGATCACGGGTGGCGCGAACTGGCCTGACTGCCGCTCAGCCCGCTGCCCGGCCGTCGGGTCGTCGGGCCGGTCAGGGGCCGGGCGGTCCGGAGCCGGCGCCGACCACCCAGTGGCGCGAGCGGTCGACCGAGCGCAGCCACGACCGGTGGGCGGCCACCGCCACGGCCTCGTCCCCCTCGGGGACGAAGGCGGCCTCGGCGGACCACAGCGCCGTCAGGTCGTCGAGCGTGCCCCACACCCCTTCGGCCAGGCCGGCCATGGTGGCCGCACCCAGCGCCGTGGTCTCCACCGATTCGGGACGGAGCACCTCGAGCCGGGCCTGGTCGGCCAGGTGCTGGAGCAGCAGGCCCATGACCGCGGCCCCACCGTCCACGCGCACCACCGAGGGAGCCGTGCCCGTCCCCGCCATGGCCTCGAGCACGTCGCGGACCTGGAATCCCATCGCCTCGATCATGGCCCGGGCCAGGTGGGCCCGGCCGATGCCCCGGCTGAGACCGGTGATGGTGCCCCGGGCCCCGGGGTCCCAGTGCGGGCTGCCCAGCCCGGTGAATGCCGGCACGATGACCACGCCCTCGGACGTCCCCACCGATCGGGCCAGGGGCTCGAGCTCCGCCGACTCGGCGATGATGCCCAACCCGTCCCGCAGCCACTGTACGCCGGCCCCCGCCACGAAGATCGATCCCTCGACGGCGTAGGCGAGCGGGCCGCGGTCGGCACGCTCACCGTCGGCCGACCCGAGGGCCGCGCCACCGACGGTGCCCAGGTCCCAGGCCACGGTGGTGAGCAGGCCGTCGACCGGCGGCGGACAGGTGTCACCCGCGTTCATCAGGATGAAGCTGCCGGTGCCGAAGGTGGCCTTGGTCATGCCCCGGTCGAAGCAGGCCTGCCCGAAGAGTGCGGCGTGCTGGTCGCCGATCATGGCGCTGACCGGCACGCCCTTGAGTGGCGACGAGTCACCGAGCACCGAGGACGCCACCGTGCCGAACCGGCCGCAGCTGGGGCCCACCTCGGCCAGTGCCGAGGTGGGCACGCCGAACAGGTCGCAGAGCTCCGGCGACCACCGCCGCAGCACGATGTCGAGGAGCATCGTGCGCGAGGCATTGGTGACGTCGGTTGCGAACGCGCCGCCGTCGGCGCCGCCGGTGAGGTTCCACAGCACCCACGTGTCGACGGTGGCCAGGGCCAGGTCGGGTCCGGTGGGCACACCTCCCTCCTCGAGCAGCCACTGCATCTTGGAACCGGAGAAGTAGGGATCGAGCACCAGGCCCGTCCGCTCGCGGACGAGCGGGAGGTGACCGGCCTCGTGGAGTGCGGCGCACCGGTCGGCCGTCCGGCGGTCCTGCCACACGAGCGCCCGGTGCAGCGGTGCGCCGGTGGCCCGGTCCCAGGCGACGACCGTCTCGCGCTGGTTGGTGACACCGATGGACCGGGCGACCCGGTCGGTGCCGGCCAGGCGGCCCGCGACCTCGCCGAGGGTGTCGCGCACGGCCCGCCAGATCTCGTCGGCATCGTGCTCCACCCAGCCGGGGCGGGGGAAGTGCTGGGTGAGCTCCCGGTAGGCGAGGTCCACGACGGCGGCCCGCTCGTCGACCACGAGGGACCGGACCCCGGTGGTGCCGGCGTCGACGGCGATGGAGATGGGGTTCAGGGAGGCCACAGGGGGACTGTAGTGAGGGCGCCGGGTGGGGGAGGGGAGGTCCCTTTCGCAGCCGGGATCCGTTCGCGCCCAGCAATGATTTGCAAACCTTCGCGAACGCCCTCCGAACAGGCGTTTCGCGTCCCCGATCGGAGGCGATCTCACCGAGGTTCGTTGACAGGGGCGTAACTACACTGCTGTAATAGACCCACTATCTCGTACCTCGGGGGAGGGTGAACCACAACATATTGTGTCTCTGTCGTATCTCCGGCCATCGGGGCCGGGTACGATGGGGGCGGGCCCGGGCGGTCGGGGCAAGACGGAACTGGCGGAACATCCGGCAGCGGCGGACTTGCGGACGGGGCAGGCGTACCGCCCATGGCCCTCCCGGCCCGGCACACCGTGGAAAGCCTCTCCCGGGTGGGAGTCACCCTGACAGCACCGCAGTCCCTGGCAGCACCGCAGTAGGCCCCGCAGCACAGACGAAGAGAGAAAGAGGACCACCCCATGGCCATCGCACCCCAGCGAGTCGGCATCGGCATCCGCCGCCACTTCACCACCGCCGACACCCACCCCTACGACCGGGTCGTCTGGGAGCGTCGCGACGCCAGGATCACCAACTACCGCGACGGGTCGGTGGCGTTCGAGCAGCTGGCCGTGGAGGTTCCCGAGGACTGGAGCCTGAACGCCACGAACATCCTCGCCCAGAAGTACTTCCGCGGGACGCCGGGAACGTCCGAGCGCGAGTGGTCGCTGCGTCAGGTGGCCGACCGGGTGGTCGACACCGTCGCGGCCTGGGGAGTGAAGGACGGCTATTTCGTCGACGACGAGGAGGCCGACGCGTTCCGGGCCGAGCTCAAGCACCTGATCGTCCATCAGATGGCCGCCTTCAACTCGCCCGTCTGGTTCAACATCGGGGTGGCCGGCGTACCCCAGCAGGGTTCGGCCTGCTTCATCCTGTCGGTGGACGACACGATGGACTCGATCCTCAACTGGTACACCGAGGAGGGCGTGATCTTCAAGGGCGGTTCGGGCGCCGGCGTCAACCTGTCACGGATCCGCTCGTCCCACGAGCTGCTGAAGGGCGGGGGCACGGCCTCGGGACCGGTGAGCTTCATGCGGGGCGCCGACTCCTCCGCGGGGACCATCAAGTCGGGCGGCAAGACCCGCCGTGCCGCCAAGATGGTGATCCTCGACGCCGACCACCCGGACATCGAGGACTTCATCTGGTGCAAGGCCATCGAGGAGCGCAAGGCTCGGGTGCTGCGCGACGCCGGCTTCGACATGGACCTCGACGGCAAGGACTCGATCAGCCTGCAGTACCAGAACGCCAACAACTCCGTCCGGGTGACCGACGAGTTCATGGAGGCCGTGATCGCCGGGGACGACTGGAGCCTCACCTCGCGGGGCGACGGGGAGACCATCCGCACCGTCCCGGCCCGTGAGCTCTTCCGGCAGTTCGCCCAGGCCGCCTGGGAGTGCGCCGACCCGGGCATGCAGTTCGACACCACGATCAACAGGTGGCACACCGCCTCCAACACGGGCCGGATCAACGGCTCCAACCCGTGCTCGGAATACATGCACCTGGACAACTCGGCGTGCAACCTGGCCAGCCTCAACCTGATGAAGTTCCTCCGTGACGACCTGTCCTTCGACGTCGTGGGCTTCCGGTCGGCAGTCGAGGTCATCTTCACCGCCCAGGAGATCATCGTGGGCAACGCCGACTACCCGACCGAGAAGATCGCCGAGAACTCGCGGCGCTTCCGGGAGCTCGGCATCGGCTACGCCAACATCGGGGCCCTCCTCATGGCCCAGGGCCTGCCCTACGACTCGGACGAGGGTCGGGCGTGGGCCGGTGCGATCACCGCCCTCATGACCGGTCACGCCTATGCCACCTCGGCCCGCACGGCCGCCCGCATGGGCCCGTTCGCCGGCTATCACGAGAACGTCGAGCCGATGACCAACGTGCTGCGGATGCACCGTGACGCCGTGGCCGACATCGACGAGGAGCAGGTCCCGACCGAGCTGCTGTCCGCCGCCCAGGAGGCGTGGGACCTCGCCGTGGAGCTGGGCGAGCAGTACGGCGTGCGCAACTCCCAGGCCTCCGTGCTCGCCCCGACCGGCACCATCGGCCTGCTCATGGACTGCGACACCACGGGCGTCGAGCCCGACCTCGGCCTGGTCAAGACCAAGAAGCTGGTCGGCGGAGGCACCATGTCGATCGTCAACCAGACGGTGCCCCGTGCGCTGACCCGGCTGGGCTACTCACCGGACCAGGTCGACGAGATCGTGGCCTACATCGACGAGCACAAGTCGATCGTCGGTGCGCCCTACCTGGCGCCCGAGCACCTCCCCGTGTTCGCCTGCTCGATGGGCGACAACACCATCCACTACCTCGGCCACGTCCGCATGATGGGCGCCGTCCAGCCGTTCATCTCGGGGGCCATCTCGAAGACGGTGAACCTGCCCGAGGACGTGTCGGTCGAGGACGTCGAACAGCTGCACATCGACGCCTGGCGACTCGGCATCAAGGCCGTCGCCGTCTACCGCGACAACTGCAAGGTGGCCCAGCCGCTGTCGACGACCAAGAAGGACGGCGCCGCCGAGGACCTGGCGGCGGACGAGCCGGCCGCCGGCTCCGAGGCCGAGGCCCATGCCCGTGAGCTCAGTGCCAAGATCGCCGAACTCGAGGCCGCCCTGGTCCACGAGCAGTCCCGCACCCAGGAGACCCTCGTGGTCGGAGCGGTGCGCGAGCGCCTGCCCCGGCGGCGCAAGTCGTCGACGTTCTCCTTCCGGGTGGCCGACTGCGAGGGCTACGTCACCGTGGGCGAATACGAGGACGGCCGACCCGGCGAGGTGTTCATGAAGGTGTCGAAGCAGGGCTCGACCCTGGCCGGCATCATGGACGCCTTCTCGATCTCGGTCAGCCTCGGCCTCCAGCACGGTGTGCCGCTGTCGACCTACGTCCGCAAGTACGCCAACATGCGGTTCGAGCCGGCCGGGATCACCGACGACCCGGACCTCCGGATCGCCACCAGTCTGGTCGACTACATCTTCCGGCGGTTGGCCGTCGACTACCTGCCCCTCGAGGAGCGGGCCGAGCTCGGCATCCTCTCCACGGCGGAGCGGATGCAGCCGACCCTGCCCGGTGTCGAGGAGACGTCCACACCGTCGTCCGGCATCGTGGAGGCGGTCGACCCCGTGATCTCCACGGTGATCGACGCCAGCGCACCTGCCGTCGCCGAGCAGGTGGCACCGACCGCCCAGGCCGGACCGGCGGTGTCGGACGGGCCACTGGCCAGGGCCGAGCAGCGGGACGCCCCCTACTGCTACCAGTGCGGCAACGCCATGCAGCGGGCCGGTTCCTGCTACGTGTGCGCGAGCTGCGGGACGACCAGCGGCTGCAGCTGATGTCGAGTTGCATGCGAACGACAGTGGGAATCGCATGCGAACGACAGTGGAGTTGCATTTGAAAGACAGTTCAGTTGCACGCTTGCGACAGCGAAGTTGCATCGCATGACAGTGCGCAAAGCGAATGAGGGAGAGGCCGAAAGGCCTCTCCCTCATTCGTTCCGACCAATCGACCGGTCTTGACCCCGTGGCTTCGATGTGTGACGCACACGCATCCCCACCGTCCGGAACCATTCCTCGAACACCACGACGGCATGGTCGCCGTCGATGACGGGAAGACCGAGGCTCTGGGCGATCTCGGCAGCTGGCACGCCTATCGTCTGGGCTGTTCATGAGATCCGTTGATCAGGGTGAACCATGGTGGGGGAGAGGGTCCTCCATTGGCTAAGTTCCGCAGTCTCCACAATCGCCTAGTGGATGCCATGAAGCGTGGGACGAGCGCCGGCGAGCCGTACGTGCCGCGAGTCACCAGCGGATGCGGCCATCAGGGGAATCGCTCCCATCCCGTAATGTCCACTGGTGTCCAGTCCTGTCCAGGTCCCCAAAAGCTTGGATAGTTGCCGACCTCGAAGAAGAGCTCGGCAGTAGGAAGGCGCAGCATCCGGGCGTCGAACATGAGGCCCGGATCATCGTCGATGGGAATGATCAGCCTGTAGATGGACGGGTGCGGGAACCGGTTCTCGTCGATGGGCGGTTCGCCGCCGTCAATCCAGCGGCCGATCTCGTAACGGAGACTGAGCCCTCCGTCCTCTCCGAGGAGGCGCTTCATGAGGAAGGTTCGGGCCCACAGCTTGAACTCCTCGAAGACGTGGCGATGCCTCCGCAAGGCCTCTTCTGGATCGCCCCACACATCAGGGTCGTAGGGCTGTACCCATCGGGGTTCCAATTGGAGCTCTACATCAGGTGGGTAGCTAAGAGTCTCTATCGCCCGAGCCACGGGGTACACACTCATGTCAATACCCGGAGTGCCCCCCTCTTGGTAGAAGAGCCACCGGATTCTCGCTAGCCGAACGATGTGCGTGAGAATGTCCTCCTTCGCCAGGCACCAGACCTGCTCCAACTGCATCGGCGTAGCGGTACCGGATTTCATGGCGGTGACGAGTTCGTGCGGAGCCCAAGTGCCGGGAGTGAGCCGGGCCAGTGTGCTGTCCAGCTTGTTGAGTCGCCGCTCGTAGCCTTCGACACTCATCACTGCCCCTCCCCATATGTTCCATCAGTGATCTCTGTCATAGCGTTGACGGCCTCTTGAAGCCGCCGCTCCAACTCGTCTTGCCGACGTGCCAACTCTCGCTCCTGTTCGACTTGGTGGAATCGGCTTGCTTGTCCGAGGGTCACCGTTGCGGCGCGCAACTGAATCTTCGGATCATTGGACGACAGGAGGTCTTGCAGCACGCCGACTGCTCCGTCGGACGCGGTGATGAGTTGACCAGTCAACTGCTCGATCCGCTCCCGTCTCCGCCTGCTCACAGCAGCGGCGAAGCTAGGTTCTCCCATCCGCCGCTGGATGGTCTTCGTCGACACGCCGACTTGCTCGGCGACGCGCTGGTGTGTCCAGCCTTCGGCCAAGCATGCGATCATGAATTCGTCTTGATCGTCCATATGCTCGTTGTCAGACTCAGGCTCCACTGCGGGGTTACTGTCCATCATCGCTGCCTTTCCTTGAAGCGAAACGATCCCTTCACTTCTTTGTTGGAAAAACTCGGACGACGACAGGCCCCTGAATGCACTTTCTGGTCAGCAGGCGCGACTCAGACTCAATGCCGCCACATTGGTGGGTGTCGGGTCGCTGTCCAAAGGTTGAAGGGGAGCTTCAACAAGAGACACCAGGCCGGCAAGACATGGCCGTGGCGCACCCAAAGCATCGGGTGCGTCACGGCCGACCGTCCCGCAGCAACAACGGGTCTAAGACCCGCTCTGGGCGTTGACACCCAGTGCCATGCTCGACGATTTACATGTCGTCAAGGCCGTACTGATCAACATCCGCCTGAAACCACCCGAGGGCTTCAGAGGCCGTGAGCTCGAACTTCTCAAATGTAAGTTCAAGCTTCTCGAGTGGATGTCCATCCCGTTTCCGGGAAAAGGTCCATTTCGTTGGCTTGTCCATAGAATTCACCTCCCTTCATACCTTCGTAGGAGAAGGAGGCAACTGAAGAGTGTCCGAATAGGTGAGCCTTTGGAGAGGACAGGTGGGATCGGCGCGGATGGAAACGATGAGTACCGAGCCGCGACGGGGACCTCGCACCAAATTGAGGTCGCCGAGCATCCGAACGGGGCCAGTGTCTTCGCACCCACAGCATCGCCTTCCTGGCGACGTCACATTCGGACGCCCACCTCTTGCCGCCGACAAGTCGACGACCAGTTCTTACCCTGGAGCACCGTGCGGTGGAGCTGCGCGGTTGCTGGAATGGCGAGCCAGGTACTTCGTGGCCACTCACTCTTGAACTAGCTTACTTTGCTACCCTCACATAATAGCATACTTCGTGATCCAGCGCAACATCATATCCTCACAACCGACTGGTAGTCGGCCGCTCTGCGCACACCACGACCGTATCAGAGATAGAGCGAGAATGCAAGGATAAGGGCCGAGTTCATACGATGATACTGGCGTTGGTCATCATTGTAGAACCTGTCCTCCTGGGGCCGGCAATAGCCCATGAAGGCTGCCGCAGGAGGTTCGGCCGCTGGACGAATCCATTTGAGGGTGCGGTGACGATGCCGGCGGCGGCGCGGCGATCCTTCGGACTTCTCGACTGCGTTGGCGCCAGCGTTCCCGTCATTCACCGCCCCTCGTGAGCACGAGCTATGGGCCCTGGACTTCATCGAGGCCACTCTGTGCGAAGCGGCTCACGGCTATTGCAAGAGTTCGTGAGTGGAGCGTGCCAATGTCAGCGAATTGGGAAGATTCCCCGTCCTTCGGCGAGCGTCTGCCGCAAGCAGGTCTCGGCGTCCTCCCGGGTCTGGTGAATGTGCAAGCAGAGCCAATCCATTGGATCCCCAAATGCGCAGCGAGCGGTGCACCACCCGTAGGGCGTCTCCACCACTTGTTCAGACATTGCCAGGACGTAATTGGAGAGTGCTCGTTCCTGACTGATGTTCACGCAAACCCGGCATCGGCTCCATGCCGGGTTGAAGTCGCCTGTAGGCCTGTCTTGTGCGCACCCCGTGCACCTAGGCATTAGGTGCTCCCCGAGAGTTATCAACCCCACTCTGTGGCGGTTCTGATCGCTTGCGCACGATCTTCCGAGTCCAAGCTCGTGCTGTCGGTGTTCGCTCGCGACTCGCACCACTGTCTCTGCTGCTCGATGCCGCTCTTCTCACCCAGAGGATTCTTGCGTTGTCAGGACTTGATAGGTCCCAAAGTATTCCCGATACGTCGTAGGTGAGGAAATCCGGCCTCCGCCGGACCTTCAATGGTCTTTCGTCCGAGGGCGGATCACGTGGTGCCATGGAGCTGCGGTGGGCGCACGAATCTAGACAATCTGGTCACCTTCTGCTGGTCGTGCAATAACGGAAAGAACGAATGCACAGTCGAAGAACTGAGAAGTGAGGATCCGCGAGTCAGCCCTCCTAGCGTGTATCGGTTTGATGGCCGTCGGTCCCCATTGGTCAATTGATTCTCATGCGCGGAATGACCGCGGTAGGCGTCCTATCTCAAGATGGCAGCAGCGCGTTCGGTCAGCCTGATGGGTTGATTGGTGGGCATCTCGATGAGACCGGCCCCTTCGAGCTTCTGAAGGCTCATCGTCGTGTTCGCCGATTGCGTGATGCCCTGGAGTGCTGTCTCTCTGGTGAAGATCTGGTAAAGGAGCGCCAGGTCGCCGTTGTTCAGATTCGACAGGTACTTCGATCGTGCAGCAGGCGTCTCAGACCCCACCTCGGGCCGCGCTGCAGGAACCAAGCGCAGTCCATTCGAGGAGCGACGGACGCACATCCCCACTGTTCGAAGCTTCTCCTCGAGCACCGTGACGGCACGGTCGACGTCGACGAGGAGCAGCCCGAGGCTCTGGGCGATGTCGGCGATCGGTACACCCCTCTTCTGCGAGGCCAGGAAGGTGCCGATGGACCGGACGATCGCCTCGTCGTCCTCCAACGTCCGGGGCGGTTCGAGGACATCGGAGAGCGTGAGGCAGAGCGCATCGAGCAGGGCTGAGAACGTCGACACGGAAAGGACTCCCGCATCACCGGTCTCCTCGAGTCGCTTTATGGTGGCTGATGAGACCTTGGCATCCTTGGCCACGGCTGGACTGGTCAGTCCCAGCTCCATCCGCCGGTGGCGAAGACGCCTCCCGTTGATCTTCATGACCCCAACCTCGTGATGGAGATGCCAAGGCGCTGGGTCCAGGTCGTCGATTCCATCGACTTGCGGCGTGCCTTGGGCGACCGGAGTACGACGCCAGTGTCACGGGTGACCAGCTTGAGGAGTCGTCCGGCCCACAGGCTGCTCACCACCACGCTCTTGGCCCCGTGGACGAGGAACCCGTCGGAGTCCGATCCCACCAGATGCCGGAAGATGTGCTGGGCGACGAGGAGACGCTGTGCCGGCTCAGGAACCTCGAGCTGCTCATGGTTGTGTGTCACGGTCGATCCGTCGAGCGCCACGTCATCGGTCCGAACGGTGCCGACATCGTCGACACTGATCCCGATCGTCGAGAGCACGCAGGTGGCGGCATCGCAGGGCCGGTAGAGACGCCCGATCTGTGACCATTCGTCAGGTTCCAGGTGACGGGCCAGGGAGGCCACCATGCCTCGTTGCGACCAGTTTGCCACGTCGATGCGCAGGTGCCACCCGCGCATGAACGCAGCTGTTTGGGCTCCCTTGACAATCGAAGTCAGCTCGTTGAGGTGGTTGGTGTGGATGGTGATGTCGTGAAGGAAGCGAGCCAAGGAGCCTTCATCGACGTCTGCTGCCTGGTCCAGCTTCGCCAGCATCTGCACCTTGCCCTGTTCGAAGCGCTCGGCGACGACCGCCAGGTCGGCAGGACTCACCACGTCGCGGGCCATGTCGATGAAGCCGAGGAAGTGCGTCTCCGGTATGACGGGGAACGCCGGACGCCCATCTCCCGCGAGAGTCGTACCGGCCGCACGGCGGATCTCGATGAACCTCTGAAGTTCGACGACCTCGAGCAGGAGCGACACCTCTGCCTCCTCGCGCTCATCGGATACCTCGATGTCGTAGAGGAGCCACGTTCGCACGCCCTGGGAGCTGGTGAGCGAGCAGAGATCACGGAGGGAATTGGGCGGCAGCAGGTTGGCGCCGGCTACGACCAGGTCGTCGAACTCGCTGGCGGCCAGCCAGCAGAGGGCCTGAATGTCGGCATATGCACTGGCCCGACCGCGCTCCGTCGAGTCGAGGTCGTGTCCCAGGGCGGCGAGCAGATCGACCCACAGGAGCTGCCCGTGCTCCTTGAAGTTCGGACGTACCCGCATGATGGCCCAACCGGACCTATCGATCCTCAGTTCCCGGTCAGTGGCGCTCGGATCGGTCAGGGTCGAGACCTTGAGGAGGGACCCCATCACGAACCCCCTCGTACGGTACGCAAGATGTGTCCGGCCATGACTTTGGAGATGCCGGAATCGGCCTGTGCCCCGAGATGCTCGGCGATCTCGAGGACTCTGGCCCAGCGACGAAGGTTGCCCTTGGCCGTCTCTGCGAGGTCGCCGAGCACCTGCTGCGCTGTCGAGGCCAGGACGGGATGGAGCTGCGGCAGCAGCTGGTGCAGCTGCTGGTGTCCGAGCTCCTTGACGTGGATTCGCCTCGATACCCGGCTGTCGAGCTCCGGCACCTGCTCCACGACGCGAGCCACTCCTGGTCCGACTAGCACCAGGAGGGCATGTGTCGTCGGCCGGTCGTGCAGGTAGCGCACCTGCCGCAGAGCGCTGCGAGTCATGTTCTGGGCCTCGTCGATCACCAGCACTGCATTTAGGCCGTCGAGGACGTCCACCGTCTCCTCGGTGAGTGCGAACTCGGTCATGTGGGTAGGGGGACGGCGTCCGGCGACGGCCGTGAAGATCCGGGCATTGGCTTCCTTGCCTCGCGGCGTGTCGGGCATGTCGACCCAGTGCACCGGGACGTCCAGTCCCGAGAGTACGAACTTGGTGCCGAACGTCTTACCGACGCCGGGTTTCCCGTCCACGAGGATGATGCCCCCGACTTCGAAGAGGTGCGTGACGGCGACCCGGATCTCCCTCAGTCCGGGTGTCTCGACCGTCGCTGCGCCCCGCAAACCGGGGAGGTGCTCCGGCTCGAGCGCGCTTTGTCTTTGCGTCTGTTCAAGCCGCATCTGGATCCCTTTCGTGATCAATGCCGTCGTCGGCAATTGCGGTGGCCTTCTCCAAAAAGGCCAGGTACTCATCGTCGCCAGGGTGGTTCGTTTGGCGTGCAGGCGCCTCGGGGTCACGTTCGGGCGAGAGCAGCGGGTTCCCTTCGAGCTCGCGCCGCTTGGCCCTTGCCCCCGAACGCTTGATTAGGTGGTGGCCCTTGTTGATCTGGCTATTGCGCTGCCGAACAATCAGCTTGCGCTGATCCTGTGTCAGCCGTGCGTGAGGGACGGCCGTGCAGAGAAACTTGTCGTTCACGTAGATGTCGATGAACGAGCGATCGTTCGGCAAGTAGCGAATGGAGACCCGCTTGCCCACCTTCGTCCCGAGCTTCGGGCTCACGTAGTCGACGTCCCTGAACCTGACACCGTTCTTCGAGGCTTTCCGCCCGGACTTCTCGGCGAGGAATCCGTGACGCACCAGGTCATCCTCGACCTGAGAGATCGGCGTGGGGTCTTCCTTCCAAGCCTCGAACGGCGTCATCCTCAGGACAGAGTGCCGGCGTTCGAAGTTGTAATGGTCGACCCACTCCTGGAGGCGGACGGTGAACTCATGGACCCCCATGCACTGATCTGGCGTCCACGGTTCGTGGGCATACCGATCGGGCAGGGCCTTGATGTACCCGGGAAGCGGGGCCAGGAACTCCTCACCGAAGGTCCTCATGAGCCGCTCGACGCGTCCGTCTTCCCACGGAGAGGCCGGCTTGATTGCATGAGTGGCAATACCGAGCTCGAGGTAGCCGTTGACCATGGATTCGGCAAGGTGCGCCTTCGCGTTGTCGAACTGGACGACACACGGAACGCCACCAACGAAGGTCCCGTCGGCCGCTACGACACCGTGGATCGCGCTGCCGAGGAGCGCTACCAGACTCTCGGTGCCGGGGTCCCCGCGTACGCCATCGCCCTCTGTGACGATCCACGACAGGATCACCCTGGTGTGGGCATCGAGGAGGAACGTCACCCACGGGCGGAACATCTCCAACATCCCGGCATAATTGCGCTGGAGCCGGATGTCCGCTTCTGTGTGATCAAACAACACGCGGTCGAGACGGCCCGTGCTCGTTCCCTTGAGATAGAGCCCCTTGGCCAGGGCCGCTTTGATCCCTTCGGTCACAGCAGCGTGCTGGATCGGACTCAGCTTCCCGACGTCCCGGAGGAACTGGCCGTAGCTCTTCGAGTACGTGTCGGCGGCCGTCATCGACTTCCAGGCGGCCTTCCGGCGACCGTGCGCAGCGGCGAGTGAGCCTAGGAGCTCGCGCTCGGTCGCCTCGTCGAGTCCTTCCTCAGGCTCCTGCGGGACACCATCGGTCAGCCAGCGCCAAATGGCGCGCTCCTTCACGCCGAGCTTTGTGGCCGCCGCCCGTACCGCCCACGTTGGAGCCTTGCCGTTGTTCTCTGCGGAGAGACGCTTGATTTGGTCGATAGATGCCTGGGCGGCTGCCCGGTCGTAGATCCTGCTCATCGGACACAGAGCTCCTCGGCCAGTGCCGACTTCGTGAGCAGCTGGCTGGTGCCATCGGGGGAGTGGTGGCGGCTCTGACGGGGCTCATGGACCGCACACAGGCGGACGCCCAGGAACGACAAGCCCCAGGTGTCCTGGCCGAGTTCCAAGTACCGGTCAACCTGCTCCCGGACTGCAGACTCGCCATAGCGGCCGATACCGAGCTTCATCTCATCGATGAGGAAACCAGTGCCGATCTTGTTGTAGACGATGTCGAGCCGTGAACGCCCAGACTGGACTTCGACACCGTTGACCTTCCACGGAGTGGGGAGGAGGAAGCGGTGGAGGTACACGCCGGCCGCCGTGACGGCATCGAACAGCGCCTCGCGTGGCCGATAGCTGACTGGATGGTCCCTAAAGACGGTCCTGGCGTGACGGCTGACTTGGAGCGTCCGGGTACGACGCTCTTGCTCTACTCCCTCGTTGAGGATATTGGTGACGATGCGGTGGGCTCGGTCTCCAACCGTCATCTGATGGATCTGATGTTGCGACGACACGGCGCCTCCTTGCTGGGTGGTTGGCACACGACCCGTGCGTGGCTCCACTGGCAGCGCATTGACCTGTGAACCGGAATATGTTGCAGGGTCCAGTACATATGATACTGGTAACATATGGTTCCTGTCCAAATGGATTTGGTCCAACGCCAGCAATGAGTGACCACCTAGCGTCGTGGGATGCCGCGCCGAGTCCCTCCTTCGTCCTACGTGGAGCCGGGGAAGTCGACAGCGCCACGTCGCCCAGAGGTGAATCTCTTCGGCACACCCAGAGCCCGGGTTTGGCGAGTCCCGGAAGGCGGGACGGAAGCTGGCCTACGAGGGGCGCAGCTCCAACACCAAATCTCTCGTCAGCTACGCCATGCCATCACGGTCAGTGACTACGGCACCGCCCGGGCCCTTGCCCGCGAGCACCAAGGAATCAGCTACGACCGACTGCGGGGCATCCTGAGCGGCGATGTGTGGATGCGAATTGAGGACATTGCTGAGCTGTCGCACTTGCTCGGAGTGGAACCCATTGTCAGCCTTGAAGAAGCAACTGAGGTCGACGGCGGTTGAGGATTCGTGGCTGCTGTGCCCACTCTCGTTCATCGATGTCTAGGAATGAGCGCGTCGCCAATGAGAGACAAGTCACATCCCTCACCTACAGTCAGCCTTGATATGTCGATGACCGAGCGGAAGATGCTGATGCAAAAAGTAGCTGCCGCATGAGCCTGGCTACCGTTTCGGAGCGGTCACTTGAGTCATGGCTGTGGGACGCCGCGAATATCCTCCGCGGACCGGTCGATGCCTCGGACTTCAAGGCGTACGTCTTCCCTCTCCTCTTCCTCAAGCGGATCAGCGACGTCTTCGACGAGGAGCGGACCATCGCGCTCGAGGAGTCCGGCGGCGACGAGGAGTACGCACTCCTACCCGAGCAGCATCGGTTCCAGATTCCCGAAGGGTGCCACTGGTCGGATCTGCGGAGCCGTGCGACCAATGTCGGAGCGGCCATCACCGCTGCTATGCGGGGGATAGAGCAGGCAAATCCGGACACGCTCTACGGCATCTTCGGCGACGTCCAGTGGACCAACAAGGATCGACTCTCCGATGAGCTCCTCGTCGATCTTGTCGACCACTTTTCCGGTATGGACCTCTCCAACGAATCCGTGCCGAACGACGTGCTCGGTGATGCCTACGAGTACCTGGTCAAGAAGTTCGCGGACCTCACAAATAAGAAGGCCGGCGAGTTCTTGTGAATGCTGATCGAAACGGGGAGCGCGCGCCGGTCGAAATGGGGAGCACTTCGGTCTGAAGCTACTTGGCGGCCTGAGCCTCGTCCACAGGCGTGACCGGCTTGGTCCGGCGTGTCCTGGCCTTGGCGTCGTGGAGCCGGTAGCTCTCGCCTCTGGTCTCGATGATCTTGCAGCGGTGGGTGAGTCGATCGAGGGTGGCACCTGTCAGCCGCTCGGACCCGAGGACCTCGGTCCAGGACTCGAAGGGCAGGTTGGTGGTCACGATCATGCTGGTCCGCTCATAGGCCGTCGAGATCACGTCGAAGAGCAGCTCGGCGCCGACCTTTGAGGCGGGCACGTAGCCCAGCTCGTCGAGGACGAGTAGGTCCAACTTTGCCAACTGGGATTTCAGCCGCAGGAAGGTCCGCTCGTCCCTGGCCTCGATCAAGGTGGTCACCAGCTCGGTGGCCCGGAAGAACCGCACCTTGTAGCCCCTGGCACAGGCCGCGGCGGCGAGCGCGGTGGCCAGGTGAGACTTGCCGGTGCCCGGGTTCCCGACGAGGAGGACGTTTTCGCGCTTGTCGATGAACTCGCAGCGGGCCAGCTCGGCGACCAGCATCTTGTTGACCGAGGGTCGGGCGGTGAAGTCG
This sequence comes from uncultured Acidimicrobiales bacterium, assembly GCA_963841925.1. Lineage (GTDB taxonomy): Bacteria > Actinomycetota > Acidimicrobiia > Acidimicrobiales > RAAP-2 > Bog-756. The sequence continues at coordinate 685 of CAWJER010000012.1, read as the reverse complement.
AAGTTGTCCAGGGACTTCATGGTCGGGAACCGGGCCGCCTTCAGGCGTCGGTCGGCAGCCTTGCGTTCCCGCTCCAGCAGCTCCAGCTCGGTCAGCTGCAGCAGGTAAGCCAGGTGGTCGACGTTGTCGGCCGCCGCCTGGGTGGCCACCTTTTCGCACTCGGTTCCGATGGTCGGCAGCCGGAGGGCCTTCAGGTGATGGTGCAACAGCACCATGGACTTGGTTTCTGTGGACTTCATGCACTTGCTCCTATCTGGGTCAGGGCGCTGTAGGCGCCGAGATCGGGTGGGTCGATGACAAAGGACTTGAGGTGGGGATGGCCGTCCAGGCTGAACAGCCCGACCGGCTGCTCGTCGCGGTGGAACAGGATGAGAGCAACGGCATCGGCCCCGGTCGCCCCGATGGCAAGGGCCTCCTCGATCGCTCCGGTGAGCTGGCGGAGTGATGCCCGCTCCAGCAGACGCAGGACCTTGATGTACTCCCGGGTGCCCGCCCAGCCGCGGTCGGCCTCCAGGCGCCGGCGCAGGTGGGAGAAGCACCCGGGCAGGTCCCAGTTCTCCAGAGGACGGGCGTGATCGAGCGCGCCGGGCTTGCGCTCGAGGAGGGCCAGATAGTGGCGAGGGTCGAAGGTGACCTCCTCTTTCGACCAGCACCTCGGGTGTCGGGCCACCACCTCGGTGCCTGA
>CAWJER010000011.1:0-41787 GCA_963841925.1 uncultured Acidimicrobiales bacterium | reverse complement strand
GAAGAAGTGTCGATCATCCAGCAAGGGCCCACCCTACGTCCGAGGGGGTACCCCGGTAAGCGGGTAATTGGGCCCTTTCGTGAGGGCCGAAGGTCCCGGTCCCAGGATCGGATCCCGTGTCCGGGGGCTCAGGTGGCGGTGGGCATCCGGCGTGGCATGGGGACCGCCGTCTCGGGCCAGCGCCTGCGGCTGACCCGAGCCAGCCGGTGCAGGAGGGCGATGGCACCCGGGTCGTCGTCGCCCGGGCGGGTCTCGACCGCACCGGAGTCGATCATCCCCTGGAGGAGTCCCGGCCCTTGTCGGTGCGCACGATGGTGAGCGTCCAGTCGTTGAACGCCCCGATGCCCCCGGTCGAGATGTCGGCATGCTCGGCGGCGAAGTCCGGGCACGAGGTGCAGCCCTCGCGGGTCCAGGCGTGGGCCTCCTTGAGCGGGACCTCGTGGAAGCCGCCATCCTTCGTCCACACCTGGAAGACACCCTTGATGTTCATCTTGACGATGTCGCCCCGGGCGATGCCGTACTTGGCCTCGAACAACTCGGGGAAGATGGCGTCGTCGAACGTCTTCGAGCACAGGAGCCCGATCGTCAGCGACAGGCGACGGGCGATCTTGCCGGCCTTGCGGGACTGCATCATCGGCGGGGCCGACGCCTGGCATCCCATGCCCACCAGCGCGATGCGCTCGGCGCCACCCTCGATGGCCTGCGGGTAGGCCAGGGTGTTGGCCGAATACGTGTACCGGGAACCGGCGGCGGCCAGGACCTCGGCGCGGTTGGTGGCGACGGTGGGCTTGGCCTTCCAGGTCGAACCGTCCCCCTCGAGGTCGGAGACGAGGGCAGCGTCGATGACGTCGTGCTCGAGTGCCCAGATCAACAGGGCCGAGACCAGGCCACCGTCCTGGCCGGCGGTGTGCACTTCGGGGTCGGTGGCCCGGACGAGGAGCACGTCCTGCGAGATGCCGGCCACCTCCTCCTCGGTGCGCTCGCGCCCGTGCAGGTGGGTGTCGATCTCGGTCTCCCACAGCCGGAATCGGGGACAGGCCCGGGTGCACATCGTGCAGCCCTTCACCCCGTGGGTGCAGCTGTCCGGTCCACCGTCGGCATCGATGTGGAACGGCTTGTACCGGCCGCCCGTGTCGTCGTAGCCGAGGACGTCGTAGGGGCAGGCCACCACGCAGGCCGCGCATCCGGTGCACAGCCCCGACGTGACCACCTCGGTGAGCAGTTCGGACCAGTGCGGCTTTTCGGGCGGCATGGGGGACACCCTACCCGTGGCTCCTTCGGGTCCAGTGACCCGGCACCGGGAGGGACTGGGTACCCTCATCGGATGCCGGAGATGATCGAGGTGGAGCGCTACCGGGTCCTGGCCGAGGGCACCCTGGGGCGCCCGATCGCGTCGGTCGATTCGCCCGACTCCTGGTACCTGAAGGGAGCGGCGACGGCACCGCTTCTGGAGGCCGCGCTCGTGGGGAACCGGTTCACGGCCGCCCGTCGGATCGGAAAGCTGCTGCTGCTCGACATCGACGGCGGCCCGGTGGTCGGGCTCCGGTTCGGGATGACCGGAACGCTGCTTCTCGACGGGGACGACGCCGTGGGAGCGCTGCTGTACGCACCGACCCGGACCGAGCCGGCCTGGGACCGGTGGGCGGTGACCTTCGCCGACGGCGGTCGGATGACGCTCCACGACCCCCGGCGGCTCGGCGGCGTGTCGCTCGACCCGGACGTGGCCGGGCTGGGACCCGACGCCGCGTCGGTCGGTGGCGCCGCACTCGGCGCCGCGCTGGCCGGATCGTCGGCTCCCCTCAAGGCCCGGCTACTCGACCAGTCCCGGATCTCCGGGATCGGGAACCTCATCGCCGATGAGGTCCTCTGGCAGGCGGGGCTGTCACCGCTGCGGCCATCGGGCGCGCTGTCCCCGTCCGAGGTACGCCGCCTGCACCGGCACCTCCATCGCACGCTCACCGATCTGACGGTTCGGGGCGGATCCCATCTCGGGGAATTGATGGAGGAGCGGCACCGTGGGGGTGTCTGCCCGAAGGACGGGACCCCGCTCACCCGCTCGACGGTGGGCGGTCGCACGTCGTGGTGGTGCCCGACGCACCAGATCTGACCGATCGGGCGCGGTCCCGCCCCGCCGGTCCCGGGCCTCAGGCCCGGGGCACCGGCTCCGGCGGCTCCGCTGGTCGGTCGAGCCCCAGGTCGGGCTCCTGCCCGAAGGGCGCCAGGGGGGTGAACGACCACCGGGGGTCCTCGTCGGTCGGTCCGGTGCGTCCGAGCACCCAGCCGCCGTAGGTCTTCATCCGGTGGTGGTGTCGACAGAGCAGGGCCAGGTTGTCCAGCTCCGTGCGCCCGCCCGAGGCCAGGGGCGCCACGTGGTCGATCTCCAGGCCGTAGGCCACGCCGCAGCCGGGCACCACGCAGTGCCGGTCCCGCAGGGCCAGGGCGGTGCGCAGCCGCCGGTTGACGGTCCGCCCCAGGTGGGCGACGGCCCGGATGTCCCCGGCCTCGGTGAACACGCAGGCCACGAAGGCGTCGTCGACCAGGCCGGCCACCACGGGCAGGGGCACCGGTCCGTGGTGGTCCAGCTCGCACAGCTCCCCGGGCAGGGCGGTGCCCCGGCGCAGGGCGGCGAGGTCGACCCGGACGATGACGGTGGCCGGGGGCGGGGCAATGTGCACCCCAGGTCGCCGGCACGGCCGAGAGCGTCGGCACCGTGCCCGGGGTCGTCGCCCGGATCGGGACCTCGGGACCGCCGGCCACCGGCCGGTCACCAGGAGGACGAGGGCGTCGGCCCGCAGGGCGGCCTCGGACTCGGGAGCCGGTGCCGGGGTGCCACCGGGACGGCCGGCGGCCGGGGAGGCCGCCGCCCGTCGGTCGTCCGCGCAGGCGGTCGACCACCGGGGCGAGGGCGGCCAGCAGCCGTGCCCCCCGACTCGGCGGTGTCGCGTCCCGTGAAGCAGAACGCCCCCTCGGCGTCGGTCCAGGTGGTGAACGACCGCCGGGCGTGGATCCGGGCCACGGCGGCGGCCTGGTCGTCGGCGGCAGCCGTGGCCCGGACCCGCTGGCAGCGCTCCCGGATCACGTGCAGGGGGGCCAGCTCCACTCCGGCCACCAGCCCGCCCTCGGCTGTCGGGGTCCACACTGGCCGCCCGGGTGATCTCGGCCAGCTTCGGGCCCGACAGGGTGCCCCGGCGCAGGGCCTCCTCGGTGCCGGGCAGGTCGACCAGGCGCTGTCCGGCCTCCAGGGTGCGCCGGGCCTGGCCCGACGAGCCGCCCTCCAGGACGGCCAGCAGGCCGGCCGGGGACCGGTGGCCCTCGGCCTCCCAGTGGCCCGACTCGGCGATCCGGGGGGCGAGCAGGGTCTTGCCCGCCGTCACCAGGCGCTCCAAGGAGGCGAAGTCGCCGAACAGCGAGGCGGCGTCGCTCCCCGACAGGAGCCCGGGGTCGAGGTCGGCCAGGAGCCGGTGCAGGCCGGACCGCAACGAGGCCATCCGGGCCGACAGGCCGGGCCCCTCCTCGGCAGGGCGCCGGGCACCGGGCAGGGCACCGGGCAGTGCGTCGGGCAGTGCGTCGGGCAGTGCGTCGGAGCAGGTGGCGAGCGCCATGGGGCCAGCCTGGTCGATGGGTGTGACGGTGGGGCGGTTGACGGAGAGATAGTAAGTACACATACTAAATGCATGAGAACGCTCTGCTCCGCCTCGGCCACCTCCACCGCTCCTCCCGAGGCCTTCTTCGCCCGATGGGCGGACATGGACACCTGGCCCGAATGGGACGAGGCCGTCGTCTGGAGCCGCCTCGACGGCCCGTTCGCCGCAGGAACGACCGGGTCGCTCAAGCCGAAGGGCGGTCCGACGGTCCACTTCGTGATCGAGATCCTGGAGCCCGGGACCGAATTCACGGATGTGTCCTCGATGCCGGGTGCGAGGCTCCGGATCCGGCACCTGGCAACCGTTGGCGGTGACGGCCGGACCCGCGTGGACATCGACGTGTCGATCGACGGGCCGCTCGGGTGGCTGTGGAGCCGCCTCATCGGTGCGGGGATCGCCAGGTCGACCCCCGAGGGACTCCGACGCCTGGTCGAGTTGGCGGAGGCTGACAACGTCACCCTGACCGACCCAGATGCAAACGCCGACGCCGACGCCAACGCCGACGCCGACCCCCGCCCGTGACCGCCTGGCTGGGTATCGCCTCGGCCGAGCACGTGCGGCGGGGTGTCGAGCTGGGGATCGCACAGATCGGCCACGGCAGGAGGGCCGGTCTCGTCCGGATGCTCCTCGGCGACCTGCTGGTCCACTACCCGCCCCGCGAGACGCTGGGCGGGTCACCCCTCCAGGGGTTCACGGCCATCGGCCGGATCGCGGACGAGGAGGTGTGGCAGGAGGACGAGGGTGAGTTCCGTCCGTTGCGGCGACGGGTCGACTACGACATGTCGGTGCAGCCGGTGGCACTCGAGGTGGTGCGGGAGGACCTGGACCTCACGTCCGGGCCGCACTGGGGTCACCGGCTACGGCGGGGACCGGTGGAGCTGACCACCTCCGACGCAGGGACGCTCTCCGCGGCCATGCGGGGGGCACGTTGACTCGGGCCCGGCACCTGCGCACCGAGTTCGTCGAGGCCGACCAGAGCACCGGGCTGTTGCTCTGGCAGGTCACCAACCGGTGGCAGTCGGCGCAGCGGGCCGCCCTCCAGCCCTTCGGCCTCACCCACGTCCAGTTCGTGCTGACGGCGGCCCTCACCTGGCTGGGCACGGACGGACCGGTCACCCAGCGCCAACTCGCCGACTTCGCCGGCACCGACCCGATGATGACCTCCCAGGTGGTCCGGGCGCTCGAATCCCGAGGACTCGTCGACCGCTCGCCTCACCCCGACGACGGCCGGGCCCGGGCGCTGACGGTGACGAGGCGGGGCCGCGCCCTGGTGAACCGGGCCATCGTGGCCGTCGAGGCGTGCGACGCGGCGTTCTTCGAACCGCTCGGACGGTCCCGGGCGGGCTTCACCCGGGCCCTGGTCGCGCTGGAGCGGCCGCGAGCCTGAGGAGCTGGTGCGTCGGGATCAGCCCCGTACCTCCTCCAGGACCTTGGCGGCGTGCCCGTCGGCCTTGACGTGGTACCACGCCCGGCCCACGGTCCCGTCCGCGGCGATCAGGAAGGTGGAGCGGATGACCCCGATGGTCTTCTTGCCGTACATGATCTTCTCGCCCCAGGCGCCGAACGCCTCGCCCACGGCGTGGTCGGCGTCGGTCAGCAGGGTGATCTTCAGCCCGTACTTGTCCCGGAACTTCCTGTGCTTCTCGGCGGAGTCGGCGGAGATGCCGAGGATCGTGACCTTCGCCCTGTTGAATGCGGTCAGGTTCTCGGTGAACTGGCAAGCTTCCTTGGTGCATCCGGGGGTGTCGTCCTTCGGGTAGAAGTACACGACGACCTGCTTCCCGGCGAATTCCTTGAGCGAGACGGGCTTGCCGTCCTGGTCCGGGAGGGTGAAGTCGGGGGCCTTGTCCCCGGCGGCGAGCTTGCCCATGGTGGTTCCTTTCGGTGAGTTGCGCCGGCTGCCTACCGCGCCTGCCACGGGTGTCCGGGCCCGCGCGGTCCGGCGCCGGGTGCGACTTGAATGGTCCTTGGGCACCACGATGACACACTGCGGATCCCACCGGAGCGGGTCCCGTGGGAGACTCAGCCTGCGAACCGTTCGAAGGGACGACCACCATGACCGACGCCACGACACCGTCTGATCCCGCGACCACGGCCGCAGTGCCGGCGCACCACCGGTCCAAGGTGTACGTGGACGGTCCCCAGGGGGTGCGGGTGCCGTTCCTCGAGGTGGCGCTGTCCGACTCTCCGGCACGCAACGGGGCCACCCCCAATGCCCCTGTCCGCCTCTACGACACGTCGGGGCCCGGCTCGGTCCCGACCGTCGGCCTGCCCTCCCTCCGCCGCCCGTGGATCACGGCGAGGGGCGACGTCGCCGAGTACGACGGGCGCCCGGTCAACCGCCGGGACGACGGCCGCGCCGCGGTGCGCCGCAGCGGCGACCGGCCGGATTCGTTCCCGCTCGACGGCCGTCGCCCGTTGCGCTCGACGGGCACGCCAGTGACCCAGCTCCACTACGCACGCAAGGGCGAGGTCACCCCCGAGATGGCCTTCGTGGCCACCCGCGAGGGTGTGCCGTCCGAGGTCGTTCGGGACGAGATCGCCGCCGGTCGGGCCATCCTGCCCTCCAATGTGAACCACCCCGAGTCCGAGCCCATGATCATCGGGTCGAGGTTCCTGGTGAAGGTGAACGCCAACATCGGGAACTCCGCCGTCTCCTCGTCGATCGAGGAGGAGGTCCAGAAGCTGACCTGGGCCACCCGTTGGGGTGCCGACACGGTGATGGACCTGTCGACCGGCCCCGACATCCACACCACACGCGAGTGGATCCTGCGCAATGCGCCGGTGCCGATCGGGACGGTGCCGATCTACCAGGCGCTGGAGAAGGTCGACGGCGCCCCCGAGGAGCTGACCTGGGACCTCTACCGGGACACGCTCGTCGAGCAGGCAGAACAGGGTGTGGACTACTTCACCATCCACGCCGGCGTCCTGCTGCGCTACGTGCCGATGACGGCGAGGCGCATGACCGGCATCGTCAGCCGGGGAGGGTCGATCATGGCCGCATGGTGTCTCGCCCACCACGAGGAGAACTTCCTCTACACCCGGTTCGAGGAGATCTGCGAGATCATGGCGGCCTACGACGTGGCCTTCTCGCTCGGCGACGGGCTCCGCCCCGGTTCGATCGCGGACGCAAACGACGAGGCCCAGTTCGCTGAGCTGTCGACGCTGGGCGAGCTGACCGAGATCGCCTGGCGGCACGACGTCCAGGTGATGATCGAGGGTCCCGGTCATGTGCCGCTCCACAAGATCGTGGAGAACGTCACCCTGCAGAAGGAGGTGTGCCACGACGCGCCCTTCTACACGCTCGGCCCACTCACCATCGACGTCGCCCCGGGCTACGACCACATCACCTCGGCCATCGGCGCCGCCGTGATCGGCATGGCCGGGACCGCCATGCTCTGCTACGTCACGCCGAAGGAGCACCTCGGCCTGCCGAACCTCGACGACGTGAAGCAGGGGATGATCGCCTACAAGATCGCCGCCCACGCCGCCGACCTGGCCAAGGGCCATCCGGGCGCCCAGGCGTGGGACGACGCCCTGTCCAAGGCGCGCTTCGAATTCCGCTGGGAGGACCAGTTCAACCTCGCCATGGACCCCGGTACGGCCCGGTCGTACCACGACGAGACCCTGCCGGCGGCCCCGGCCAAGACGGCCCACTTCTGCTCCATGTGCGGCCCGAAGTTCTGCTCCATGCGGATCAGCCAGGACGTCCGGGACTATGCGGAGCAGAAGGGGATGGACCTCGCCACCGCGGTCGAGATCGGCCTGAAGGAGAAGTCCGTCGAGTTCCGCGAGGCCGGCGCGGAGGTCTACCGGGAGCCGTCGGCCACCTGATCCGGTGGCCTGACAGGCCGGCGACCCCGTCTCCGCCGGGCATGGTCCCGGACCCCCGCCGGGCATGGTCCCGGGGCGCCTCGGGGGCCGACGCGACCCGTTGACCTGGTCGCCAGCGGGTTTCCCGGTACACTGGGATCCGTGGTGGACGAGTGTCCATCACCGGGGTCTTCCTCATCCTGTTCTCCGGCCTTCCGCATCGGTCCGGACGATGGCCCGAGGCGGGCCCGCACGCTGCCGTGATTCGCACGGTGCGGACGGTCGGCCACGGCCGTCGCTGAACGATGAGAGAGAGCTTCTGAACCCCATGACCACCCTGACCGATCCCACGGATCGCGCCGTCGGTGCTACGCAGGCCACCGACCCCGACGCCCTCGACGAGCAGCTGTCGTTCGCCGAGCTCGGCGTCGACCCGGCCATCGTTGCCGCCCTCGAGGAGCAGGGCATCCACGCCCCGTTCGCCATCCAGGCCATGACGGTCGTCGACGCCCTCGCCGGCCGGGACGTCTGCGGCAAGGCCAAGACCGGCTCGGGGAAGACCCTGGCGTTCGGCGTGCCGCTCCTGCAGCGCACGATGGCCCGACCGGCCACCGAGCCGGGCCGCCCGCGGGCATTGGTACTCGTCCCCACCCGTGAGCTCGCCGTGCAGGTGAGCGAGGTGTTCGAGCCCCTGGCCGAGGCGTCCGGGCTCCGCGTCGTCGCCGTCTACGGCGGTGCCGACATCGAGCGGCAGATCAAGAAGCTGCGCCGCGGCGTCGACGTGATCATCGCCACGCCTGGCCGGCTCATCGACCTGGGCGACCGGGGCGAGCTGTCCGTCGCGGACATCGAGACGCTCGTCCTGGACGAGGCGGACCGGATGGCCGACATGGGCTTCATGCCCCAGGTCGAGTGGGTCCTGCGCCGGCTCGAGCGCGATCACCAGACGCTCCTGTTCTCGGCGACGCTCGACGGTGCCGTGGACCGGCTCGTCAGCCGCTACCTGACCGATCCGGTGCTCCACGAGGTGGCCTCCGAGACGACCACCGTGGAGGCCATGGAGCACCGCTTCCTCGAGGTCCATCAGATGGACCGGGTGAAGGTCTGTGCAGCGGTGTGCCGCAGCGTCGACAAGGCCCTGGTGTTCGTCCGGACGAAGCACGGCGCTGACCGCCTCGTCGAGCAGCTCGGCAAGGAGGGCGTGCGGGCCGGAGCCATCCATGGGGACCTCCGCCAGGCCAACCGGGAGCGCACCCTGAAGGACTTCACCGAGGGCAAGCTCCACGTCCTGGTGGCGACCGACGTGGCCGCCCGCGGGCTCCACATCGACGCCGTGGACGTGGTCGTCCACTTCGACCCGCCGGAGGACCACAAGGCGTACCTCCACCGCTCGGGCCGCACGGCCCGTGCCGGGTCGGCCGGCCTGGTCGTGTCCCTGGTCCAGTGGAACCAGATCCTCGAGATCGAGCGCATCCAGACGCGCATCGGCGTGAAGATGCCCATCGTCGAGATGTTCTCCAACGACCCCCGGCTCGCCGACCTCGCCGCCTGGACGCCCGAGAAGTCCTGAGCCGGAAGATCGGCAGCGCCCGTCGGCGACGCCCGACCGGACGTCCGACCGACTCCGACCAGCAGCCACCACGAGGAGCGCCGTGCCCGACCGTCCCGAACCCATCACCGTCGACGACGGCTCCGACGACGTCGCCCGCATCCTGGTCGTGACCGCCCACCCCGACGACGTGGATTTCGGCGCCGCCGGCTCGGTGGCCACGTGGACCAGTCGGGGGATCGAGGTCTCCTACTGCATCGCCACCGACGGCGATGCCGGCGGTTCCGACCACTCGATCAGCCGGGCCGAGATGGCCGCCATCCGCCGCGAGGAACAGCTCGAGGCCGCCCGGGTCGTGGGCGTGACCGACGTCACCTTCCTCGGGTTCCCGGACGGACGGGTGACGCCCAGTCTCGAACTGCGGGCGGCGATCTCCCGGGTCATTCGCATCGTCCGGCCCGACCGGGTAGTGGCCCAGTCGCCCGAGCGCAATTGGGAGCGCATCTACGCCAGCCACCCTGACCACCTGGCCACGGCGGAGGCCGCCGCCTGCGCTGTCTACCCCGACGCCCGCAACCCGTTCGCCTTCCCGGAGCTCCTCGAGGAGGGGCTGGTCGAGCACACCGTGCCGGAGCTGTGGATCATGGCCACCGAGCGGGCCAACCGGGTGGTGGACGCCACCGACGTCTACGACCGCAAGCTGGCCGCCCTCCGTTCCCATGTGAGCCAGGTCGGCGACGGCGAGCACCTCGACGACCTGTTGAAGGGGTGGATGGGCGGCACGGCGCTCGCCGCCGGTCTGCCCGAGGGGCGGCTGGCCGAGGCGTTCCACGTGGTCAGCACCGCCTAGTGCCTCCCCCACCACCCCTCCCGTGGGCGGTCCTCCAGCACGTGGCCCACGAGGGGCCGGGGACGATCACCGGGGCGCTGGCCGATGCCGGGGTCGCCGTGCGGACGGTCCGTCTCGACCGTGACGAGCCGGTCCCTTCGGCCGACGACCTGGGCGGCCTGGTGGTGATGGGTGGCCCCATGGGCGTCCACGACGAGGCCGGCCACTGGTGGATCGGCCCCGAGCGTGATCTGCTCCGGCGGTCCGTCGCCGCCGGCCTACCCGTGCTGGGCGTGTGCCTAGGAGCCCAGCAGCTGGCGGCCGCCCTCGGTGCCGAGGTCACGACCGGACCGGTCGAGGAGGTCGGAGCCGGCCGTGTCGAGCTCACGGCCCAGGGACGGCGCGATCCCGTGCTCGGACCGGAGTACCGGGGTCTGTCGGGCACCGACGTCCCGTGCCTGCAGTGGCACCGCGACACCTTCGCCCTGCCCGACGGGTCGGTGCACCTGGCCGCCACCCGCATGTTCCCCCACCAGGCCTTCCGTGTCGGAGGGCGCGTCTACGGGTTCCAGTTCCACGTCGAGGTCGACGAGACGCTGGCCGCCGGGTGGCGGCCGCTGCTCCCACCCGGCGTGACCCTTCCCGCGGCCGCCGTCGCCAGGGTGGCCGACGTGGGCCGGCGCGTGCTCGGCCGGTTCGTCGATGTGGCCCTCGCACCATCGGGGGTGTCGGCGTGACCTCGACCACCGGCGCCCTGCCGGACGGCATCGACGCCGGTGACGAGGATGGCGACGGGCCGGTCAAACCCAAGCTGCGAGGCGTCCTCCACGAGCTCGCCTTCTTCGTGTCACTGGTCTCGGGCGCGTGGCTGGTGTGGGACGCCCCCACCACCTCGTCGAAGCTGATCTGTCTCGTCTACGCCTGTGCCATCTCGTCGCTGTTCGGTGTGAGCGCCCTCTTCCACCGCCACACCTGGGGCCCGGTCGGCCGCCGACGCATGCGCAGGGCCGACCATTCGACGATCTTCATCGCCATCGCCGGTTCCTACACCGCTGTCGCCGGCATCGCCCTCACCGGGTGGGCCCGCGCGACGGTCCTGGTGATCGTGTGGGGCGGGGCGATCGTCGGCATCACCCTCCGCCAGCTGTGGCTCGACGCCCCGAAGTGGGTGATCGCCCTCCCCTACGTGGTGGTGGGGTGGGCCGCCGTCGCCGTGCTTCCCCAGCTCGAGCGGGCCCTGGGGCCCACCGGGTTCGTGCTCCTGTTGGTGGGGGGACTTGCCTATTCGGCCGGAGCCGTGGTCTACGCCGTCAAGAAGCCGAACCCCGTGCCCGGGGTGTTCGGATACCACGAGGTCTTCCATGCCTGCACCATCGTGGGTGCGGTGTTCCACTTCGTCGTCATCGCCTGGTTCGTCCTTCCGCTGGCCGGCTGATCCGGCCGGCATGGGCCGGGGTCGGCGGCGCGGGCGGAGGTGGTGCCGATGTGCGTAGCGTCGGCCCATGGCCCTCACCGTCTACGGCGTCCTCGCCCTCACGTTCATGATGTCGATGTACGCCCTCGAGCGGCGGGGGGACGGATTCGTCCTAGCCTTCGCCGTCGGGTGCGCCCTGTCGTCGGCCTACGGATTCGCCTCCGGTGCGTGGCCCTTCGGCGTGGTCGAGGCGGTCTGGACGGTCATCGCCGTGCGCCGGTGGTGGACGCTGTCCCACGCCATCGGCGCCGCCTGACGGAGCCATCGGGATTGGTCGTCCCACGCCATCCGTGGGACCCTGGGAGTCATGGCCCATCGCACGCAGCTCGTGGTCTGTGAAGGTGACGAGACGGGGCAGGAGTTGCTCGAGCAGGCACTCCGGGTGCTCGACCCGTCGGTCATCGGGATCCCGGTGGACCTGCTCCGCTTCGACCTCTCCCTCCGGAACCGCCGCCGGACCCAGAACGCCGTCGTGTCCGACGCGGCCGATGCCATGGTGGAGGTGGGGTTGGGCCTGAAGGCCGCCACCATCACGCCACCGCAGACGGGTGACGTGGGCTCGCCGAACCGGATCCTGCGCGAGGGCGTGGGTGGCTCGGTCATCGTGCGCACCGGTCGGCGGATCCCCGGCGTGGTGCCGCCCGCCCCGGTGGTGCACCCGGTCGTGGTCGTCCGCATGGCGGTGGGCGACGCCTACGGTGCCGAGGAGGGTCGGACCGGGAGCGTAGGCGGTGCCGACGAGCAGGCGTGGCGGACCGAGCGGATCGAGCGGTCGGTGTGCCGATCGGTCGCCGAGTACTCGTTCCAGGCGGCGGACCACCTGGGGGCCTGTGTGTTCGGTGGACCCAAGTGGACGGTGTCCACCGTGTACGAGGGCATGCTCAAGGAGGAGATGGACGCCGCCGCCGTCCGCCATCCCACCGTGCCGTACCGGCCCATGCTGATCGACGCCGCCTATGCCGGCCTGCTGACCGAGGCCGACGACCAGTCGCTGGTGATCCCGGCCCTCAACCGTGACGGCGACTGCCTCTCCGACCTGGTGCTCGCCATGTTCGGCTCCATCGCGGGAGCCGAGTCGGTCCTGCTGGCGCTCGACGAGGACCTCCGCCCCACGGTGGCCATGGCCGAGGCGCCCCACGGGACCGCCCCGTCGCTCGAGGGGAAGAACGTCGCCAACCCGATGGCCATGCTGCTGGCGTGTGCCGCCGCCCTCGACCACGCACCCGCCGGCACGGACGGAGCGGTGGCGGGGGCGGCCCTGGCCATCCGGGAGGCGACACTGGGCGCGGCCGCCGATGGGATCCGCACCTTCGACCTCGGGGGTGGCGCCTCCACCAGTGAGGTGGTCGACGAGGTGATCCGGCGGATCCGGGTCCAACAGGAGGACTGAGCCGACCTCGGCCGGCCGGATGGTTGACGGCCCTACCTAGGATGGTCCCGCAGGTGATCCCGAACCCCGAGGAGGAGCCCGTGACCGACTATCCGGAGGCGATCGTCCCGGTCGACCGCGTCGAGCCGGTGCCCCGGCGGATCCGGGCCACCCTGGACGGACGGGTCGTGGTCGACACGACGGGAGCGAGGTACGTGTGGGAGTGGCCCTTCTACCCGCAGTACTACCTCCCCCTCGACGACATCGCCGCCGACGTGCTGGTCGACGAGGGGCGCGAGGAGCACCTGCGACGCGGCACGGCAATGCGCTACGGCCTGCGCACGCGGAACGGCGTGCGCTCCGGCGTGGCCCACCACTTCGTGGCCTCGGACGTCGAGGAGATCACGGGCAGGGTCCGGATCGACTGGGCGGCGCTGGACCACTGGTTCGAGGAGGACGAGGAGGTGTTCGTCCACCCGCGCAACCCCTACACACGGGTGGACGCACTCCGATCGGACCGCGAGGTCCTCGTCGAGCTCGAGGGCCTGGTCCTCGCCCGTTCGTCGCACCCGGTGCTGGTGTTCGAGACGGGCCTGCCCACCCGCTACTACCTCGACCGCCTCGACGTGGACTTCACCCACCTCGTGCCCAGCGACACCGTGACCTCGTGCCCCTACAAGGGGACGACGAGCGCCTACTGGTCGGTCGACGCCGGCGGGCGCACCGAGCCCGACCTCGCCTGGGCCTACGACTTCCCGACCGCTCCACTGCAGCCGGTCGCCGGACTGGTCGCCTTCTACAACGAGAAGGTCGACCTGACGGTCGACGGCGTCCGGCTGGACCGACCGACCACCACGTTCTCCTGATCGTCCGGTCCCCGGTCGGCCCGGGGACCCGTGCGGTGGCCCGGACGGTGCGTTCAGCCCGTCGATGTCCCGGGTGGTGGGGCGCCGGTGGACCCGGCACTCCCGTCCGGCCCGCTGTCCGCCTGCGCTCCATCGGTCGGGGATCCCACCGGATCGACGGTGGTGACGTCCCCCCGGCGTATGGGGAGCAGGTCGGCGACCATTCGCTCGCCCGTGGCCATGGTCGACGTGAGGATCTCGATGGCAGTGGTATCGTCACCGGCCTCGATCATCCATTTGGCCACGGCGAGGTGCTGGAGGATCGAGTCGCTGATCTCGAGGGCCTCCGCCTGGCGCCGGGTCCGCTCGGCCAGGGCGCGCCGCTCCTCGTAGGACGCCATCGTGCGCTGCTGCCCGGCGTCGATCTGGTCGGTGGCCCGGCCGAGGAGCGCTCCGAGGAGGAACAGGCCCGCACCCCGGGTGATCCATCCGGTGGCGTCGATGTCGCCGACGCCGTGGAACACCTCGACCACCGCGAACAGCGCGAAGCCGATGGTGGCCCCGATCAGGCCGCCGCGCCATCCGAACGACATGGCCAGGAGGGCGACCGGGAGCGCGTAGAGGATGTCGACGGCCTGACCCGTGCCGTTGATCAGCAGATGGGCACCGGTGACGGCCGCGAACATGACGGCCGCCGTCGCCAGGGCGGCGCGTGTGTGGGTCCGGTACCACGGGAACGGGTCCCCCCCGTGCAGATCGATGGATGTCATCGACACCTCCTGTGAGGAGCATTGCAGACCGCCCTCCACCAGGACCAGGGCAGAAGGTCCCCCGCCACGGGCAACGGCACCTGCGGGACCCGTGCGACGGTGCCCGACCGGGCATTGCTACCATCGCCACCCATGTCCCGGGCTGCGGTGGTCTTCGACCTCGACGACACCCTGATCGTCGAGCAGGACTTCGCCATGGCGTCCCTGCGCGAGGCACTGGCCCTGCTCCCCGGCGTCGACCCGGTGGCGGCCGAGGCCGCCGCACTCGAGGCGATCCGGTCGGTCTGGCGGCGGGGAGCCGACTATCCGGTCTGCCTGGACCTCGGGTTCGCCTCCTGGGAAGGCCTCTGGTCGGACTTCGCCGGCAACCACGCCGTAGTCCACGGGCTGCAGGCCTGGGGACCCACCTACCGGGTCGAGGCCTGGGACGCGGTCGGCGCCGCCTTCGGGATCGACGACCCCGCCGCGGTCCGGGCCGCGGCCGAACGCTTCGAGGCCGCCCAGCGGGCCGGCCACCCGAGCATCGACGGGATGACCGGGACGCTCGCCACCGTGAGCGACCGGTACGCAGTGGGCCTTGTAACCAACGGGCCCTCCGACATCCAGCGGCTCAAGCTCGACCAGGCCGGTCTGTCCGGCTCCTTCGCGGCGGTAGCCATCTCGGGCGAGGTGGGCGTGGGAAAGCCGAGCGCGGACGTGTTCCACGGCGTCCTCGACCGGCTCGGCGCCCGGCCTGAGGACTCGGTGATGGTCGGGGACAGCTGGGAGCGCGACGTGCTCGGCGTGCTGGCTGCGGGCATGCGTGCCGTCTGGATCGCCGACGGGCGCACGGCTCCCGGGCAGGACCCGAGGGTGGCCGTCGTGGACTCGGTGCGGGAGCTGGAGGAGCTGCTCGACTGACGGGGGATCGGGAGGGCCCCTGCCGCCCACCGTGTCGCCGCATCCGGGGCCCCAGGGGCGACACGGGTCACCTGGCCATCGGATCACTGGGTCACATGGCCACTGGGTCACATGGCCACCGGACCACCGGACCACCGGGCCACCGGATCACCGGATCACCGGATCACCGGATCACAGGCTGAGGGTGGTCCTCGGAGCGAGGGTGATGGCGAGGTTGGTCCCGATGCAGAACGCCGCGTGGAAGTCTCCACTGATCCCGGCCACCGTGGACGAGAGGACCTTTCCGCCGATCACCGTCATCTGCTTGGGGCACGCGGGGTCGGACGTCATCGTGACGTTCTCGTCGAAGATCAGCTGGGTGACCCCGCCGGATGCCCAATGGATGACGGTGGGCGATGCGAACGGGCCCATCACGGTTCCCGAGTCGCCCGCCGGTCCGGTGCACCCGCTGAGCGCGAGCTTCTGGCCGACGTCGTTGAGGCCGGAGATGGCCGTGCAGATCACCGTCGGGACCGTGCCGGTGGCAGCGGTGGACGATGCGCTCCCCGATGAGCTGGAGCAGGCGGCGGCCAGCGCGGCAAGCGACACCACCTGGAGCAACGCGATGAACCTGCGCATGCCGAACCCCCCGACCGGCGACCCCTGCAGTCGCGACAAACCGACCAGGAAGTCTGTCACGAGCCGGTGCCGGTATCCGGTCATCGGCGCCGACGCACCGGAGGTTCGGTCCAGTCCACCAGCCGGCGGCAGGCGTCAGCCCGCCATCTGGCGCAACATGTAGGGCAGGATCCCGCCGTGGCGGTAGTACTGGGCCTCCATCGGCGTGTCGATCCGGAGCCGGACCTCGAACTCCGATGTGCGGTCGCCGCCGGTGGCGGTGACCCGTACGGTCTTCGGGCTCATCCCCTCGTTGAGGGAACCGAGCCCGGCGACGGAGAACACCTCGTGACCCGTGAGGCCCAGCGTCTCGGCGCTCTCACCGTCGGCGTACTGCAAGGGGAGAACGCCCATGCCGATGAGATTGGACCGGTGGATGCGTTCGAACGACTCGGCCAGGACGGCCCGGACCCCGAGAAGCGACGTGCCCTTGGCCGCCCAGTCACGGGACGAGCCCGAACCGTACTCCTTGCCCGCCAGCACCAGGAGCGGCACGCCGTCGGCCGCGTACCGCTCGGAGGCCTCGAAGATCGTCATCTGCCCGCCGTCGGGTAGGTGGACGGTGATCCCGCCCTCGGTCCCCGGCGCGAGCTGGTTGCGAAGTCGGACGTTGGCGAAGGTGCCCCGCACCATCACCTCGTGGTTGCCCCGACGGGCACCGTATGAATTGAAGTCGGAGTGGGCGACACCGTGCTCGGCCAGATAGTGGCCCGCCGGCGTGGTCGGATTGATGTTCCCGGCGGGCGAGATGTGGTCGGTGGTGACACTGTCGCCCAATTTGGCCAGCACGCGGGCCCCGTCGACGTCGGTGACCGCGGACGGCGTCATGGTCAGGCCCTCGAGGAAGGTGGGCCGCAGGACGTAGGTCGAGGACGTGTCCCAGGCGAACGTGTCGCCGGTTGCCGCCTCGACCGCCTGCCACCGCTCGTCGCCCTCGAACACCGAGCCGTAGCGCCGGCGGAACATCTCCGATGTGAGCGAGGTGCGGATGGCCTCCGTCACCTCCTCGGGGGAGGGCCAGAGGTCGGCCAGGTGGACGGGCACGCCGTCGGGGTCGATCCCGAGGGGCTGCGTGGCCAGGTCGACGTCCATGCTCCCCGCCAGCGCGTAGGCCACGACCAGCGGGGGCGACGCCAGGTAGTTCATCCGGACGTCGGGATGGATGCGACCCTCGAAGTTCCGGTTGCCCGACAGCACCGAGGCAACTGACAGGTCACCCTCCTGGACGGCCTCGGACACCCCGGGCAGCAGCGGGCCCGAGTTGCCGATGCAGGTGGTGCAGCCGTAGCCGACGAGGTCGAACCCGATGGCGGCGAGCGGCTCGGTCAGTCCGGCCCGGTCGAGGTAGTCCATCACGACCCGCGAGCCGGGGGCCAACGTCGTCTTGACCCATGGCTTGGCGTCCAGGCCACGGGCCACCGCGTTTCGAGCCAGGAGGCCGGCGGCCACCATCACCTGGGGGTTCGACGTGTTGGTGCACGAGGTGATGGCGGCCACCACGACGTGTCCATCGCTGATCTCCTCGGCCCGGTCCGCACCCAGCACGGCCGAATGGCCACGGAGCTCACGGCCGAGGGCGGTCCGGAATGCCGGCGCGGCCCCGTCCAGCCGGACGAGGTCCTGCGGGCGGGCGGGACCGGCGATGCTCGGCACGACGGTCGACAGGTCGAGCTCGATCACCTCGGAGAACACCGGCTCGGGACCATCGGGGTCGTGGAACATCCCCTGGGTGCGGGCGTAGGCGTCGACCAGGGCGACGTGGGACTCCTCGCGCCCCGAAAACCGGAGGTAGTCGAGGGTGACGTCATCGATCGGGAACATGGCGCACGTGGCGCCGTACTCGGGGGACATGTTCCCGATCGTGGCCCGGTTGGCCAGCGGCACCGAGGCAACCCCGGGACCGAAGAATTCGACGAACTTGCCGACCACGCCGTGCTTGCGCAGGACGTTGGTGATGGTGAGCACCAGATCGGTGGCGGTGGTGCCGGTCGGCTGCTGTCCGGTGAGGCGGAAGCCCACGACGGGCGGGAGGAGCATGGAGAGGGGCTGGCCCAGCATTGCCGCCTCGGCCTCGATGCCCCCGACGCCCCAGCCCAGCACGCCGAGCCCGTTGACCATGGTGGTGTGCGAGTCGGTACCGACGAGCGTGTCGCAGTAGGCCCGCCCGTCGTCGGTGGCGAACACCACCCGTGACAGGTACTCGAGATTCACCTGGTGACAGATGCCCATGCCCGGGGGCACGACCCGGAAGCCATCGAAGGCCTGCTGGGCCCAGCGCAGGAGTTGGTAACGCTCGATGTTCCGCTGGTACTCGATGTCGACGTTCTCGTCGTAGGCGGAGGCTGTGCCCGATGCCTCGGCGATGACGGAGTGGTCGACCACGAGCTCGACCGGAACCAGCGGATTGACCTTCGACGGGTCGCCGCCCAGGGCTCCGAGCGCGTCGCGCATGGCGGCCAGGTCGACGACACCCGGTACGCCGGTGAAGTCCTGCATGAGGACCCGCTCGGGAGTGAGGGCGATCTCGGTGGCGTCGGTACCGCCGACGCCGTGGCGCTCGGGGTGCACGCCCCAGCCGGCCACGGCCTCGATGTCGGAGGCGGTGACGGCCACCCCGTCCTCGTGGCGCAGGAGGTTCTCCAGGATCACCTTGATCGAGTACGGCAGCCGGGCCACCTCGTAGCGGTCGGCGAGCGCCGTGATGCGGAAGACCTCGTAGGTGGCGTCGCCGACCTCCAGGCTGCCACGGGCGCCGAAGGAGTCGGGGGCTGTGGGGGTGTGTGCCATACCCCTATTCTGCCCCGTCCCGGCCGCTCCGAATTCCTGGCATCGTCAGGTGCGGGTGCGGTACTTGCGGATGGCCAGCGGGATGAAGACGATGAGCAGCCCGACCGTCCACAGCAGCGACTGGACGACCCAGAACCCGGTGCTCCGCCCCGTGCCCGTCGAGGCCGCCCCCACCATCAGCGACCGGCAGGCGCTCACGGTCACGCTGAACGGCTGATAGGTGGCGAACCCCTGCAGCCAGCTGGGCATCGAGCTGAGCGGGACGAACGCGGCGGAGATGAACGTGAGCGGGAAGATCAGCGGGAACGACATGACCTGGGCGGTCTCGCTGTTGGGGGCGGAGAGGCCGACGATGGCGAACCCCCACGAGAGCGCATAGGCGAAGAACAGGATCAGGAGTACGCCGGCGAAGTAGGACAGCACCCCGGTCGTCGGTCGGAAGCCGACCAGCAGGCCGACCACGGTCATGACGATGATCACGAAGATGTTGCGGATCAGGTCGGCCGTCGTCCGCCCGAGGAGCACCGCCCCGCGGTGACATGGGCAGGGCACGGAATCGCTCGATGATGCCCTTCTGGAGGTCCTCGGCCAAGCCGATACTCGTACTGACCGAGCCGAAGGCGACGGTCTGCACGAAGATGCCGGGCAGCAGGTAGTTCACGTAGCTGGTGGCATCGGTGTGGATGGCGCCACCGAAGACGTAGCGGAACAGCAGCACGAACATGATCGGCTGCACTGTCGAGAAGAACAACGCCTCGGGGATCCGGGTGACGGCCAACAGGTTGCGGCGGGTGAGGGTGCCCGTATCCGACACCAGCCAGCGAAGGTTGCTCATCACCCCCGTCGAGTGGGATGCCTCGGGGACGGTCGGTGCGGCGAAGGTCGTCGTCATGCGAGCTCTCCTGTCGCTACGGGGAGTGTCCGTTCGAGGCGCTCGAGCCGTTCCTTGCGGCGCCGCTTCCTCGAACTGAGGTCCTCGTCCTCGTCCTCGACCGCCTCGTCCTCGGTCCGGTGGCCGGTCAGCGACAGGAACACGTCGTCCAGGCTGGGCTCGCGAAGGTTGAAGCTCTGCGGCTGGATGGCCTCGCCGTCGAGCGCCCGGAGCGCGACCATGGCCGCCTGGGGCCCGTTGTCGACGGTGACCTCGACCATCGTCCCCGTGACCAGGGCGCTGTGGGGGCCGAGGGTGTCGAGGATCGCGCCGGTGCGTTGGGCGTCTTCGACGGTCGGGAGCCCGACCTCGAGCACGGTGGCGCCGAGGTCGGCCTTCATCGACTCGGGCGTGCCCTCGGCGATGACCCTCCCGTGGTCGATCACGGCGAGCTGGCTGGCCAGCCGGTCCGCCTCCTCCAGGTACTGGGTGGTCAGCAGCACGGTCGTCCCGCTGTCCACCAGGTGCTCGATGACCTCCCACAGGTCGTTGCGGCTCTGGGGGTCGAGACCGGTGGTCGGCTCGTCGAGGAAGAGCACGGTGGGCCGGGCCACCAGGGCGGCGGCCAGGTCGAGCCGGCGGCGCATCCCGCCCGAGTACGTCTTGAGCGGGCGGTCGCCGGCGTCGGTCAGGTTGAACTGACCGAGCAGCTCCACGGCCCGAGTGGCGACGAACGAACGCTGGAGGTGGTTGAGATTGCCCACCATCTGGAGGTTCTCCCGGCCGGTCAGGTTCTCGTCGACTGCGGCGTACTGACCGGCGAGCCCGATCAGCGTCCGGACCAACGCCGCCTTCTTCTGGACGTCGTTGCCAAGGACCCGGGCGGACCCACCGTCGGCCCGCAGGATGGTCGTCAGCACCCGCACCGCGGTCGTCTTGCCGGATCCGTTGGGCCCGAGGAGCCCGAAGACCGTGCCCTCCCGTACGGCGAAGCTCACCCCGTCGAGGGCGCGCACGACGCGCTTCCCCTTGAAGGTCTTCTGGAGGTTGTCGACTTCGATTGCGAACGTCATGGGTCAGGTTCCCGTCCGGGCGAATTGGTAGAGGTGGGGCGCCACGTCGGCCCGGTGCTACCGGGGCCAGGTGGCGATCGTCGATGGCCGAAGTGCGGGCGTCGAGGCGCTGGGGCCATCCTAGAGTGGGCCCGCTGCCGGTCCGACCCATCGCGCCCCGTGGGCGGGGCAGACGGCGCCAGGGATCGCTAGCCTCGCGATATGGACACCGGCGACCAGGCACCTGACTTCGAGCTCCCGGACGAGGACGGGGTTCCTCGTCGCCTCAGCGAGCTGACTGCGGACGGCCCGGTGGTGCTGTTCTTCTACCCCGCGGCCATGACGCCGGGATGCACCGCCGAGAGCTGCCATTTCCGGGACATGAAGGCGGAATTCGACGCGGTCGGTGCCCAGCGGGTGGGCATCAGCGCCGATGGCGTGGCGAAGCAGAAGCAGTTCTCCGACAAGCACCAGTTCGACTACCCGCTGCTGTCCGATCCCGACGGCGCCGTGGCTACGCAATTCGGTGTCCGGCGTCGGATCACGGTGCTGACACCCACCAAGCGGGCCACATTCGTGATCGGCTCGGACCTGAAGGTCCTCGGGGTGGTCCGCAGCGAGGTCCGGATGAACGTGCACGCCGACCGGGCCCTCGAGATCCTGAAGGCCGCCGCTGCATCCACCTGAGGTCGCCTCCGGCCCGCAGCGCCCGGGTGCAGTCCCCAACTCGGGCCGCGCCCGATGCGAAGCTGGTCCCATGGAGCGCAGCACACGTCAGCGCGGGGTGTGAGCCCGCTGCCCGGTTCCGGTCGCATGGAGCAGCTCGTCGAGTCGATCGCCGAGCGCGTCGTGGGCCTCGTCATCGAGGCCATCGACGTGAACGCGCTGGTGTCGAAGGTCGACATGGACGCGCTCCTGGCCAAGGTCGACGTCGACGCCATCGTGTCGAAGGTGGACGTGGACGCACTGATCGACCGGGTCGACGTGGAGAAGATCATCGACCGGGTCGACGTGGAGAAGATCATCGACCGGGTCGACGTGGAGAAGATCATCGACCGGGTCGACGTGGAGAAGATCATCGACCGGGTCGACGTCCAGCAGATCATCGACCGGGTCGATATCGAGAAGGTCATCCAGAAGGTCGACATCGACACGCTCGTCGAACAGACAGAGCTCGGCACGATCATCGCCAGGTCCACCAGCGGCGTGGCCTCCGAGGTGCTGGACCTGGTCCGCGCCCAGGGTGTGGGACTCGACGACTTCGTGGCCCGCTGGGTCAATCGGGTGCTGCGGCGGAAGTCGGACGACTGGCCGGTGGGTCCGCCCGAACTCGTCGCCTCCCTGGCGTCCGTCGACGTCCCGGCGCTCCCGGCCGAGGGGTCCGCGTGACGTCCCGTCAGGTGGCGGAGCCACCGGTCGCCGGCAGACAGGGTAACTACGCGGGTGCGGTGACCCGACTCGTCGCCTTCGCCGCGGACGTCGGGGCGTCATGGGGGATCTTCACCCTCTCCGTGGCCGCCATCACCTTCGCCGTCAAGCTCGTCACGGGGACGTCGATCGATCTGACCATGGGGGCGCTCTCGGGCCTGTTCGTCCTCCTCGCGTTCGTCGTGTGGGAGTTCGTCTACTTCGCCTACCAGTGGGCCCTCAGCGGCAAGACCATCGGGATGGCATTGCTCGGGATCCGGGTGGTCGCCACGACAGGCGACCCGATCACCGGGCGTCAGGCGGTCATCCGCACGATCACCCTGCCGCTCAGCTTCCTGTTCTTCGGACTCGGGTTCCTGGGCATCCTCCTGAACAAGGACCGGCACGCCTGGCACGATCGCCTGGCGAAGACGGTCGTCGTCTACTCCTGGGACGCCCGTGCCGCCCGCCTGCGGTGGCTGGCGAAGCAGGAGCCGACCACGTCCGCCTGAGGGATCTGTGGACCGGCTGCTCCCGACCGGGCCCACGTCCATCGCCCCCGGGGCCGTGCACCTACCGGGGTGGCTCGACCCCGACGTCCGGGTGGAGCTGGTGCTCCGGTGCCGCGACTGGGGGGAGGCATCGGGTGGGCCGAGGCGACCCCGCATGCGGAACGGGTCGTCGATGTCGGTGGGGATGGTGGGCCTCGGATGGCACTGGTACCCGTACCGCTATTCGCGCACCCGCGACGACGGGGACGGAGGTCGGGCGCTCGCCTTCCCCGAATGGCTGGGCGCGCTCAGCCGACGGGCGGTGGGGGACGCCGTGGCCGTGGATCCGCTGGTGGCCGCCGACCTGGACGGGTTCACCCCCGATGTCGCCCTGGTGAACTGGTACCGGCCCGGAACGAAGATGGGCATGCACGTGGACGGCGACGAGCCGGCGCCGGCTCCCGTGGTGTCGTTCAGCGTGGGCGTGACCGCCGTGTTCCGGTTCGGCAACCCCGGGGGACGGGGCCGTCCATGGACCGACGTGCTGCTGGAGTCGGGGGATGTGGTCGTGTTCGGCGGGCCGTCGCGCCTGGCGTACCACGGGTTGACCAAGCTCGTGCCGGGAACCGACGACCCCGGCGTCGGGGTGATCCCCGGGCGGCTCAACGTCACGGTCCGCCAGACGGGGCTCCCCGGTTGACCGGATCGTCCGGGCCCCGGTGGCGCCGTCCGCGGGCGTCCTGCCGCTGCCCGTGGTCGGTGCTCGGGCGTCCCGCCCACTCTCCGTAGTCGTGGACGGTCCGTCCACGTCCGAGTTTTCCCAGGTCCGGTAGGTTCGGCCGGTATGGGAGCTGGGCGAGGGTCGTCACTGTGCGCCCTCTGGGGTGGCATCTCCTTGGGGGTCGGCACCCTCGCATTCGCGCTCTTCAGCCCGTCGACTGCGGGGTGCTCCACCAACGTCGTCGTCCTGACCCACAGCGCCGTGACCGCTCGTGGCTGTGCGGCGTTCTCCGTGGTGGCCCACATCGGCGCCGGACTGGTCGTGCTCGGTGCGGTCCTGCTGCTCGGCTCGTTCGCCCTCGTCCTGCGGAGCCGCCGCCCCGGCCCCGCCGACACCGAGATGGGGCCCGCGGGGGTGGTTCCGCAGACGGAGGAGCCCCCGGCCTCGGCCGTGGCGACCGGGCCACCGGTGACCACGCCGACCGCACCGGCCCCAGCGGTGGTGGAGCCGGCTCCGACTCGGGCCCCCGAGGTCCCGCGGCCGGTCGGACCCGAGCCCGCCCCTGCGGCGACCCGAACCCGTCCGATCGCGCCCGGTGAGGATGTGTTCGACCAGGTGTTCGCCGCTGTGGACGACGAGGAAGGCGATGGCACCGCGGGCCTGCTGGGCTCGGCCGTGCACCTCCCGCCTGGCTGGTACGGCAACCCGAACATCCCGGGCAAGCCCGTGCAGTGGTGGGACGGAACCAGGCTCATCGATCGGCCCGACTGAGGGCCCGACCGCCGGATCCGGAGCCGGGAACTCGCCGACGGTTCGCCGACGCCGACGCCCGACCCCAGCGGCCGGATAGCGTCCGGGTGTTCGTTGGTCTCCGAAGTCTCGCGACATCACAGAGTGCCCCTGGCAGGACTCGAACCTGCGCTTTCGCCTCCGGAGGGCGACGCTCTATCCGCTGAGCTACAGGGGCAGCGGCCGGTCCCGATCCGGTGGAGCTCCACCGGGGACCCGCTGCAGAAGATGCAACTCTACTGCCAACGCCGGGGGTCGCACCCCGGGTCGGCCGCGGACCCCAGCGGCGCTTCCGGGGGAGGGGGTCGTGACCGCGTATCCTCGGTCCACGATGTGCGCTCCCCCCGACACCACCGCTCCGGCCACCACGCCCGGCCATCGGCCCATCCGCGAGCAGCTGGCCGAAGCCGTCGAGCGCGGCCGTCGCCGTGGTGGCCACCGAGCGGGGCCTCGACCTCGACGTGGCACCCGGTGACGTGCACCTCGAGCGACCCGCCAGTCGTGACCACGGAGACTGGTCGACCAACGTGGCGATGGTGTCGGCCAAGCGGGCGGGTTCCAACCCCCGTGCGCTCGCCTCGGCCGTGGTGGAGGTGATGGAGCGTTCCCTCCCGGCCCATGTCGTATCGGTCGAGGTCGCGGGTCCCGGGTTCGTCAACCTCCGGCTCGACGACGGTTGGCTGCACGACGCGCTCGCCACCATCCTGGCCGAGGGGGAGGAGGGCTATGCCCGCCCCGACGTAGGGCACGGGGAGAAGGTCCAGGTCGAGTTCATCTCCGCCAATCCGACCGGCCCCATCCACGTGGGCAACGGCTGGTGGGGAAGTTACGGCGACGCACTGGCCCGGGTGCTCGCCCGCAGCGGACACGTGGTGAGCCGCGAGTACTACGTGAACGACACCGGCGGGCAGATCCGGACCCTCGGAGGGAGCCTGCTGGCCCGCCACCGGGGCGAGGACGTCCCCGAAGGTGGCTACCAGGGCCAGTACGTCACCGAGCTGGCCGCCGAGTACGACGGTCCCGACGACGTCACCGTGGCCGGCCGCTGGGCGGCGGACCGCATCCTCGAGCGGATCAAGTCGACGCTGGCCTCGGTGGGCATCCTCTTCGACGAGTGGTACTCGCAGGCCTCGATCGAGGAGAGTGGCGCCGTCGACGAGACGATCGCCCTCCTCGCCGAGAAGGGCCTCGTCTTCGAGGAGGACGGCGCCACCTGGTTCCGGGCCACGGAGCTCGGCGACACCCGTGACCGGGTGCTCCGCAAGGCGAACGGCGACGCCACCTACCTGGCGGGGGACCTCGCCTACCACCGCGACAAGTTCCTCGTCCGCGGCTTCGACCGGGTCATCGACGTCTTCGGTGCCGACCACCACGGACAGGTGGCCAGCCTGATGGCAGGAGTGGAGGCGATCGGCGTCGACCCGTCCCGGCTCGAGGTGAAGCTCGGCCAGATGGTCTCGCTGGTGGACGGCGACGAGGCCGTGAAGATGGGGAAGCGGGCCGGCAACGCCATCGACCTCGACACGGTCATCGCCGACATCGGACCGGACGCCACCCGGATCCTCAGCCTGATGAGCACTCTCGACCAGGCGGCCACGTTCGACCTGGCCACCGTCCGCGAGCAGTCCGCCGAGAACCCGGTCTTCTACGTCCAGATGGCCACCACGCGTATCGCCGGGGTCGGCCGCAAGGCCGTCGAGCGTGGCGTCAGACGATTGCCGTTGGATCAGGTCGACCTGTCGCTGCTGACCCACCCCCGCGAGCTCGAGGTGCTCCGCTGCCTCGAGGAGCTGCCCGAAGTGGTGGCCGACGCCGCCGTCGACCGTGCGCCCACCAAGGTGACCACGTGGGTGCGCCGCCTCGCCTCGTGCTTCCACGGCTTCTACCACGACTGCCCGATCCTTGCGGACGACGTCGACCCGGCCCTGGCCCAGGCGCGCCTGTGGCTGGTGGAGGCGGCGCGCATCGGGCTCGCCATCGGCCTCGGCCTGCTCGGGGTGTCCGCCCCCGAGGCGATGTGACGATGCCGGTCCCCACCGGTCCGGTGGACCTCACCCTCCTGCCGTCGACCGCGGCGATCGACGCCGACGGCAGGCTGTCGATCGGCGGCTGCGACGTCCTCGGGCTGGCCGAGTCCCATGGCACGCCGCTCTTCGTCTACGACGAGGCCCATCTGCGCACCGCCTGTCGCGAAGCGGTCGCCGCATGGGGTGACGGTGTGGCCTACGCCACCAAGGCGTTCCTCTGCGTCGCCATGGCGAGGCTGGCTCACGAGGAGGGCATGTGCCTCGACGTCTCCACGGGCGGTGAACTGCACGTCGCCCTGACCGCCGGGGTGCCGGCCGACCGGCTGGTACTGCACGGCAACAACAAGTCGACCGAGGAGCTCGCCGCCGCCCTGGCCGTTGGCGTCGGCCGCATCGTCGTCGACTCCTTCGACGAGATCGAGCGGATCGAGCGCCTGGTCGCCCATCCGCCGGCACTCGGCGGCGGACCCGAGGACGCGGGTCCACCAGTGCGCTGGCGGCCCCGGGTGCTGGCCCGGATCACCCCCGGGGTCGAGGTCCACACGCACGAGTTCGTCCGCACCGGCCAGGAGGATTCGAAGTTCGGGTTCGGGCTCGCTTCGGGTGCCGCCTCACGCGCCGTCGAGCGCCTCGCCGCGCTGGACGGCGCCGGGGTCGTCGAGTTCGTGGGGATCCACGCCCACCTCGGGAGCCAGGTGTTCGCACTCGAGCCGTTCGCCGAGGCCATCGACGTGCTCGCCGGTTTCTTCGCCCCGCTCGGACTCCCCGAGCTGGTCGTCGGCGGTGGCCTCGGTGTCGCCTACGTCAACGGCGAGCAGGCCCCGCCGATGGGGGAGTGGGCGGCATCGGTCCGGGCCGCGTGTCGTCGGGCCGGGATCCCGGACACGGTGCGGGTCACGGCCGAGCCCGGCCGCTCCATCGTGGCCACAGCGGGTATCACCGTCTACAGGGTGGGAACGATGAAGGACGTGCCGGGCCACCGCACCTACGTGTCCGTCGACGGCGGGATGAGCGATAATCCGCGCCCGGTGCTCTACGGCAGCGGCTACGAGGCGTTCCTGCCCCGCGAGGCGGACGCCGAGCGCCCGATGCCGATCCGACTGGTGGGCAAGCACTGCGAAACGGGGGACGTCGTGGTGGCCGAGGGATTCGTGCCTGACGACCTGGCCGTCGGCGACATCCTGTGCACCCCGGTGACCGGCGCGTACGGTCACTCGATGGCCTCCAACTACAACAAGGTGCCACGTCCGGCGGTGGTGTTCGTAGCCGACGGAACGGCACGCACCGTGGTGCGCCGTGAGACGCTCGACGACCTGGTCCGCCTGGACACCTGAACACCGGTGGCGGACCGTCGGTGTCCCGCCGAGGCGGTAGCGTGACCGGGTGACCTCGGCGCCCACGACACCCCGTGACGTACGCGTGGCCATCCTCGGGTGCGGCAACGTGGGAGCGGCACTCGTGGGCATCGTGCAGGACCGGTCCGACGCGCTCGCCGTCCAGTCGGGCGCCCGGCTCGTGATCGCCGGCATCGCCGTGAATGACCTCGACGCCGTCCGACCGGCCCACGTCCCGCGCTCCCTGCTGACGACCGATGCCGCCGGTCTGGTGGCCGACCACGACGTCGATGTCGTGGTCGAACTGATCGGAGGCCTGGAGCCGGCGGGGAGCCTGGTGCGTACCGCCCTCGGTGCCGGTCGCCCGGTGGTGACGGCCAACAAGGCGCTGCTCGCCTCGCCTGACGGGGTGGCGCTGCGCACGCTGGCGCGGGAGCGGGGCGTCGACCTGCTCTACGAGGCCGCCGTGGCCGGTGCCATCCCGCTGGTCCGGGCGTTGCGGGAGTCGCTGACCGGCGAGCGGATCCATCGTGTCATGGGGATCGTCAACGGCACGACCAACTTCATCCTCACCAAGATGGGGGAGCAGGGTGCCGACTACGCCACGGTGCTGGCCGAGGCCCAGGCGCTCGGACTGGCCGAACGCGACCCGACCGCCGACGTGGAGGGCTTCGACGCCGCCGCCAAGGCCGCGATCCTGGCCGGGGTGGCCTTCGGGTACGACGTGTCCGATGACGCTGTGGTCCACGAGGGCATCACCGGGATCACGGCCGCCGACGTCGACTTCGCCCGGCGCGCCGGCTACGTCATCAAGCTGCTGGCCATCGTCGAGCGCTCGGGTGCCGAGGGGTTGTCGGTGCGGGTCCATCCGGCGCTCGTCCCCGACGCCCACCCGCTGGCCGGTGTGCGCGACGCGTTCAATGCCGTGTTCATCGAGGGCGAGGCCGCCGGTGAGCTGATGCTCTACGGCCAGGGTGCCGGTGGGATGCCGACCGCCAGTGCCGTGGTAGGCGACCTGATCGACGCCACGCGCAACCTGCTGGCCGGCACGACCGCCCCGGCCCCCGACCGGCAGCCGGCCCACCTCGTGCCCGAGGAGGACCTCGACGCCGGGTTCTACATCAGCCTGGACGTGGCCGACCGTCCTGGCGTGCTCGGTGCGGTCACGACGGCCTTCGGCGACAACGGTGTGTCCATCAGATCGGTCGAGCAGGAAGACAGATCGGTCGAGCAGGAGGGCGGTTCGGTCGAGCAGGAGGGCGGTTCGGGCGAGGCCCGCCTGGTGTTCGTCACCCATCTCGCCCGTGAGGGCGACGTGCGGTCCACGCTGGCGACACTGGCCGGGCTGGACGCCGTGGAGCGGATCGGGGGCGTGATGCGGATCGTGGGTGCGACGTGACGGTGGGCACGGACGACGGCGGCAGCGGCGACATGCGGGCGCTCACCTGGCGGGGGGTCATCGAGGAGTACCGCGAGTTCCTGCCCGTCACGGCGGCCACCCCGGTGGTGACGCTGCTCGAGGGGGGCACGCCGCTGCTCGAGGCGCCACGGCTGTCGGCCCGGGTGGGCGCCCGGGTGCTGCTCAAGATCGAGGGTGCCAATCCCACCGGGTCGTTCAAGGACCGGGGCATGACGATGGCCATCTCGAAGGCCGTCGAGGAGGGCGCCAAGGCCGTCGTCTGCGCATCCACGGGAAACACGTCGGCCTCGGCCGCCGCCTTCAGCGCCCGGGCCGGACTCACGTGCGCCGTGCTCATCCCCGAGGGGCACATCGCCCTCGGCAAGCTGGCCCAGGCCCTCATCCACGGGGCGAGGGTGCTCCAGCTCCGGGGCAACTTCGATCAGGCCCTCGACATCGTGCGCGCCCTGGGCGAGAAGGCGCCCGTCACGGTGGTCAACTCCGTCAACCCGTACCGGATCGAGGGCCAGAAGTCGGGCGCCTTCGAGATCGTCGACCAGCTCGGCGACGCCCCCGACGTCCACTGCATCCCGGTCGGCAACGCCGGCAACATCACCGCCTACTGGAAGGGCTACCTCGAGTTCAAGGAGGCAGGTCGGTCCACCCGGCTGCCCAGGATGCTCGGATTCCAGGCCGCGGGGGCGGCCCCCATCGTGGCCGGGCACCCCATCGAGCACCCGGACACCGTCGCCACCGCCATCCGGATCGGCAACCCGGCGAGTTGGTACGGGGCGACGTCGGCCGCCTCCGAGTCCGGCGGCGGCATCGATTCGGTGACGGACGACGAGATCCTGGCCGCCTACCGGTTCCTCGCCACCGAGGAGTCGGTGTTCTGCGAACCGGCCTCGGCCGCCTCCGTCGCTGGTCTGGTGAAGAACGGCCTCCCTGACGGGCTGGGTGCCGGCGCGACCGTCGTCTGCGTCCTGACCGGGCACGGGCTGAAGGACCCCGACATCGCCATCAGCCAGATCAGCGTGCCCACGGTCGTCGACGCCGACCTGGGGGCCGTCCTGCAGGAACTGGCGCTCTGACCAGGGTCCTCGCCGCCGTGGCGGGCCCGTGGGGGATGGTTGCCGCCCGAGTGCGAGAACCTGTATGCTGATAGCACCTTCGCTTCCGCAACATGCCCGTTCGGGCCTGCGGGCGGGACCCCCTGGTTCGACGCTCTCGACCAGCCCGTGCCCAGCGTCGGGGGGAGATGCGTCCGGGTCCGTCCCGGGGAGCCCACCTCCCCACCCCTTTATTTCCCTGGCTGTGGGCACCACCCACCCGCCAACGAGGACATGCTGAAACGAGGAAGCCGATGACTGCCGAACAGCAGCTCGAGCGCTCGGTGTTGGAGAGCAAGGAGCGCGACGAGCTCCATGCAATCGCCCAGGCCCTGTCTGTGAAGACCAACACCCGGACCAAGAAGGCCGACATCATCGACGGCATCCTGAAGGCCACCGGTGTGGCCGTGGACGACGCCCCGGCCGACGCCCCCGCCCCCCGTCCACCCCGCAGCCGGGGCCGCTCGGGCGGAGGGATTACGGAGGGCGCCGGGGAGCCACCCGCCACCAACGGCGACCGTGCCGACGCCGAGCGCCCGTCGGAACCGGCCCGCCGGCCGGCCGTGCAGTCGTTCGGTCCCGCCGACGATGCCCCCGCCACGGACGTGGCGGCCGAGCTCGACTACGACTTCGACGACATCCCCGGCGTGGGCAGGTCCGACACCTCCGGATCCGGCACTTCCGAATCCGGTACCGGCGCCTTCGCCCCGGGCACCGGCACCGACGGACCCGGCACCGACGACGGCGGGAGGCCCGGCCAGAACGGTGGGGGCCAGGGCAGGCAGAACAACCAGGCCGGCGGCCAGGGGAACAGCCAGGGCCAGGGCAACCGGAACAACCGCAACAACCAGGGCAACGCCCAGGCCAACAACCGGAACAACCAGAACAACCAGAACAACCAGGGCAACAACCGGAACAACCAGGGAAATCGCAACAACCAGAGCCAGGGCGGCGGCAACGACGACCTCGGCAATCGGCGCTCCAACCGACGCCGGCGCGGGCGCGACCGTCAAGGCGGCCCCGAGGGCGACCTGCAGGGCAGCGGCAACCAGGAGCAGCAGTACCAGGGCGAGCTCATCCCGGTGCGCGGTCTGCTCGACCTGCGTGACGAGGGCTACGGATTCCTACGCTGCGAGGGCTACCTGGCGTCGAACAAGGACGTCTACGTCTCGATCAGCCAGGCTCGCCGTTTCGCCCTGCGCAAGGGCGACAGCATCGAGGGCTTCTGCCGACCGGCGGGCTCCACCGAGAAGTTCCCGGCTCTGCTCCAGATCGACACCGTGTCGGGCCTGGACCCCGAGGTCGCCCGCCTGCGACCCCGCTTCGAGGACCTGACGCCGTTGTTCCCGGACGAGCGGCTGCACCTCGAGATGCCGGGCGAGAAGGAGAACATGACCGCCCGGATCGTCGACCTCCTGTCGCCGATCGGCAAGGGACAGCGCGGTCTGATCGTGTCGCCCCCCAAGGCGGGTAAGACCACGGTGATGAAGCACATCGCCCACTCGATCGAAGCCAACAACCCCGACGTCCACCTGATGGTCCTCCTGGTCGACGAGCGCCCCGAGGAGGTCACCGACATGCGCCGGTCGGTGAAGGGCGAGGTCGTGGCCTCCACCTTCGACCGTCCCGCCGACGAGCACACCGCCGTGGCCGAGCTGACCATCGAGCGGGCCAAGCGGCTCGTCGAGGGCGGTCGCGACGTGGTCATCATCCTGGACGGCATCACCCGCCTGGCCCGTGCCTACAACCTGGCCGCCCCGGCCACCGGCCGGATCATGTCCGGTGGTGTCGACTCGGGCGCCCTCTACCCGCCGAAGAAGTTCTTCGGTGCGGCCCGCAACATCGAGGAGGGCGGCTCGCTGACCATCCTGGCCACCGCACTGGTGGAGACCGGTTCCAAG
This sequence comes from uncultured Acidimicrobiales bacterium, assembly GCA_963841925.1. Classification (GTDB taxonomy): domain Bacteria; phylum Actinomycetota; class Acidimicrobiia; order Acidimicrobiales; family RAAP-2; genus Bog-756. The sequence continues at coordinate 10,049 of CAWJER010000011.1, read as the reverse complement.
ATGGACGAGGTCATCTTCGAGGAGTTCAAGGGCACCGGCAACATGGAGCTGCGGCTCGACCGCCGCCTGGCCGAGCGGAGGCTCTACCCGTCGATCGACGTCAACGCCAGCTCGACCCGGCACGAGGAGCTCCTCTTCGACCGGTCCCAGCTCCAGCAGGTGTGGAAGCTCCGCAGGGTGCTCAACGCACTGGCCAACGAGGGCAGTGCCGCCGCCGGGCTCGAGCTCCTGATGGACAAGATCCGCACCACCAAGAGCAACGACGAGTTCCTGGCCGAGATCGCCAAGGGCCCGGCCACCTGACCCGACCTTCCGGCCGACCGGAACCCACCCACCCCGACCCTGGGGCGCCGGACGGGGAACGGCACGGTTCCGGTACACTCTGTCCTCTGCACCCGGGCGGTGCCGGGCCGCGGCGCCACCACTAGGAGATCTCCATGAAGACCGACATTCACCCCGACTACACCGAGTCCTCGGTGCGCTGCTCCTGCGGGAACACCTTCACCACTCGCTCGACCAAGCCCGAGATCACGCTCGAGCTGTGCAACGAGTGCCACCCGTTCTTCACCGGCAAGCAGAAGCTCGTCGACTCGGGCGGCCGCGTCGAGCGATTCCAGCGCCGCTACGCCGCCGGCGGCCGCAAGAAGAAGCCGGCCGCTCCCGCCGAGGGCTGAGGATCCGGGCCGACCCCGGTCGGCCGCTACGCCCCCCGGTGCCACCACCGATTCCCTGTTCCCGGTCCGCCCGGGAAGTTGGGCAGGTGACGCTACCCTCTCCACCGTGCTCAACGACCGCCTGAGGGACCGCCTGGTCGAACTGGAGCGGGAGTACGAGTCGGTCCTTACCGAGCTCAACGACCCGGACCTGTCCGCCGATCCCAAGCGACTGCGCGAGGTGTCGCGTCGCCACCGCGAGCTCGAGGAGGTGGTGGGCTGCTTCCGCAGGCTCGAGTCCGCCACCGTGGACCTCGACATCGCGCGCGAGATGGTTTCCGACTCCGCCGGCGGCGAGCGCGAGCTGGCCCAGGCCGAGGTGGCCGGGGCCGAGGCCGACATCGAGAGACTGGAGGAGGAGCTCCGCCTCCAGTTGGTCCCCCGGGACCCCAACGCCGGACGCAACGTGATCATGGAGATCCGGGGGGCCGAGGGTGGGGAGGAGGCCAACCTCTTCGCCAAGGACCTCTTCGACATGTACTCCCGGTATGCGGCGTCCAAGGGGTGGAAGGTCGAGGTCCTGTCGTCGAGCCCGTCCGAGCGCGACGGCCTGAACGAGATCACCTTCCTGGTGAAGGGTGACGACGCATGGCTGCGGCTCGAGCACGAGGGTGGCCCCCACCGGGTCCAACGGGTGCCGGTCACCGAGTCCCAGGGCCGGATCCACACGTCGTCCGCCGCAGTGGCCGTGCTCCCCGAGGCCGAGGAGGTCGACGTCGACATCGACCCGAACGACCTGAAGATCGACGTGTACCGCTCGACGGGACCCGGGGGGCAGTCGGTCAACACGACCGACTCGGCCGTGCGGATCACCCACCTCCCCACCGGGATCGTCGTGGCCATGCAGGACGAGAAGAGCCAGATCCAGAACCGGGCCAAGGCCATGATCGTGCTGCGGTCCCGCCTGCTCAAGGCGGAGCAGGACCGCCAGGCCGCGGAGCTGTCCGAGCAGCGTCGGAGCCAGGTGGGCTCCGGAGGGCGCTCCGAGAAGATCCGGACGTACAACTTCAAGGAGAACCGCGTCACGGACCACCGCATCAAGCTGACCCTGCACAAGCTCGACCGCATCCTCATGGGCGACCTCGACGAACTGACCGACGCCCTGATGGCCGACAAGCGGTACCGGCAGCTGGACGACGGCTGAGGTCGACGTGGCCCGGGATTCCCGATCCGCCGCCGCACCGACGGTCTCGGCCGCCCAGCCCCGTGGGTCGGGTGACAGGTCCGCGGTCTCGTGGCCGGGCGCACCCGGCGACCTGACGGCCGAGGTGGCCGCACGGGTGGGATCGGCACGCGAGGCGGCCTGGATCGTCGAGCACGTGGAGCGCACCCCGGGGATGACCGGGCGCCCGCCGCGGCCCACCGGCCGGCCGGACCGCTCGGGGGGGCACGCCGACGCCCGGGATGCGGCCCTGGCCCTGGCCGACCGTCGGGCGGCGGGCGAGCCTCTGCAGTACGTCCTCGGGACGTGGCAGTTCCGTACGCTCGAACTGGCGGTCGACCGCCGGGTGCTGATCCCCCGACCCGAGACGGAACGGGTGGTGGAGGTGGCCCTGGGCGAGTTGGCACGGATCGCCGCAGGGCGCCACGGCACCGGTCCACTGGTCTGCGTCGACCTCGGCACCGGCTCGGGGGCCATCGCCCTCTCCCTGGCGGTCGAGGGCGGGGGCACGGACCTGACCGTCCCGTTCGAGGTCTGGGCGACCGACCTGTCGGCCGACGCACTGGAGGTCGCCCGGGCCAACCTCGGCGTGCTCGAGGCGGTGGACCCGGTGGCCGCCGCGCGGGTGACGCTGGCGAGAGGCGCGTGGTTCGACGCCCTGCCGGACCGGCTGGCCCGCCGGATCGACCTGGTGGTGTCCAACCCGCCCTACGTGTCCGAGGAGGAGTACCACGGGCTCGACCCCACCGTGCGGGAGTGGGAGCCGGTCGAGGCCCTGGTGGCGCCCCGGGGGGGCTCCGGTGTGGCCGGGGCGGCCGACGTGGAGGCCGTCGTGGCCGGCGCCGCCCGTTGGCTCCGGCCTTTCGGCGCACTCGTCGTCGAGCTGGCCCCGTCCCAGGCGTACGGGGCGCTCGACATGGCGCGCCGGGCCGGGTTCCCGCGTGTGGGGACCGAGCGCGACCTCGCCGGGCGGCTGCGCATGCTGGTGGCCGGGCGATGAGCGCCGAGCTGCTGGCGGCGGGGGAGCCGGCGTCGCGGCGTCGTGCCGCGTCGGCGCTGGCCGACGGCGCTGTGGTGGCCGTCCCCACCGACACGGTCTACGGGCTGTCCGTCGACCCGTCCCAGCCCGATGCCGTGGCCCGCCTGTTCGCCCTGAAGGGCCGTCCCGACGACGTGCCCCTTCCGATCCTGGTCGCCGGTCCCGAGCAGGTGGCGCTCGTGGCCGGCCCGCTCGAGTCGGCCGCCGCCGAACTGGGGGCCCGATTCTGGCCCGGCCCCCTGACCCTCGTCGTGCCCCGCCGCCCCGAATTCACCGTCGATCTCGGCGGGCCACCCACGGCGCGACAGACGGTCGGGGTCCGCTGGCCCGACCACCCGGCCATCGTGGCCCTGTGCGAACTGTTGGGGCCCCTGGCCGTGACCAGCGCCAACCTCCACGGGGATCCGCCGGCTACCACGGCGGCCCAGGTGGTGGCGGTGTTCGCCGGCTCCGACCAGCCGGAGGTGGTACTGGACGGCGGCACCTGTGACGGCACGCCCTCGACCGTGGTCGAGTGCCGGGGTCCGGCATCGCGCCGCCTGCGTGAGGGGGCGCTGGCATGGGACGTCCTGCACCTCCGGTCCGGGTCCACCTCGGAGGGGACCGGCCGTTTCGAGGGACTCCGGGGTTGACGACGTGGGTCACACCGGCGACACTGGAGGGATGCAGCGCAGGCCATCGCCCCGACGCGTCACCGTAATCATTATCGACTAGGCACGCACCCTTCCCGGTGTGTGCCTCCTGACCGTCCACCTGGTGGGCGGTTTTTCAATTTCCGGAGGGGCACGGGGGCACAGGGCGTCGGGCACACGGCAGACCGGGCACAGAGCAGACAAGGATTTCCGAACGTGAGCAAGTACAAGGTTGGGGTGATCGGCGGTGACGGGATCGGCCCCGAAGTGACGGCCGAGGCCCTCAAGGTGATCCGTGCCGCCGGGGTATCGCTCGAGACCACCGACTACGAACTGGGCGCCGACCGCTACATCCGGACCGGGGACGTCCTGCCGGACAGCGTCCTGGAGGAATTGCGGGGCCAGGACGCCATCCTCCTCGGGGCCATCGGGGCCCCGGTGGGATCGACCGAGGTTCCCCCGGGCACGCTCGAGCGGGGCATGCTCCTACGCCTGCGCTTCGCCCTCGACCTGTACATCAACCTGCGGCCGTTCACGGGCGTCCCCGGGGCACCTGCTCCGGACTGCGACTTCGTGGTGATCAGGGAGAACACCGAGGGGACCTACGCCGGCGAGGGCGGGTTCCTGCGCAAGGGCACCCCGTTCGAGGTGGCGACCCAGGGATCGGTCAACACCCGCCACGGCGTGGAGCGGTGCGCCCGGTTCGCCTTCGCCCTGGCGGGCACCCGGGAACGCAAGCACCTCACACTGGTCCACAAGACGAACGTGCTCACCTTCGCCGGTGATCTGTGGCAGCGCACCGTCGACGAGGTCGCCCCCGACTACCCGGACGTCACCCATGACTACAACCATGTGGATGCCACCTGCATCTACCTGGTGGAGGACCCGGCCCGCTACGACGTGATCGTGACGGACAACCTGTTCGGCGACATCATCACCGACCTGGCCGGTGCGGTGGCCGGCGGCATCGGGTACGTGGCGTCGGCCAACCTCAACCCCGACCGGACCGGTCCCTCGATGTTCGAGCCGGTGCACGGGGCCGCAAACGACATCGCCGGGACGGGCAGGGCCAACCCGGCCGCTGCCGTTCGCTCGGCCGCCCTCATGCTCGACTTCCTCGGCGAGACCGGTGCTGCGGCGCGGGTGACCGCCGCCGTGACCGAGTTCATCAACTCCACCCCGGACCCGACGCTCTCGACCACCGAGATCGGCGACGCCATCGCAGAAAGGCTCTGAGACATGCCCATCACCCCCACCGACAAGATCTGGATGGACGGCGAGTTCGTCGACTGGGCCGATGCGACCGTGCACGTGCTCACCCACACCATGCACTACGGCTCCGGCGTGTTCGAGGGCATCCGTGCCTACCCGACCGACCGCGGTGTCGCCGTGTTCCGGCTGCGCGACCACATCGAGCGCCTGTTCGTGTCGGCCTCGGTGTTCCTCATCGACATCCCCTTCAGCGTGGACGACATCGTCGAGGCCACCCGCGAGCTGGTGCGGGTCAACGGGATGGACGACGGCTGCTACATCCGGCCACTCGTCTACCTCGGCTACGGCGAAATGGGACTGAACCCCATCCCGTCGCCGGTCAACGTGTCCATCGCCTGCTGGCCCTGGGGCACCTACCTGGGTGACGAGGGGGTCGCCAACGGGGTCTCCATGAAGATCTCCTCGTGGAGGCGCCACGACCCCAACGCCGTCCCGACGGCGGCCAAGGGCACGGGCATGTACGTGAACTCGTCGTTGGCCAAGGTCGAGGCCATCAAGGCCGGGTACGACGAGGCCATCCTGCTGGCGCCTGACGGCAACGTCAGCGAGTGCACCGGCGAGAACATCTTCGTCGTGCGCGACGGCAGGCTGCTCACGCCGCCGAGTTCCGATTCCGGTGCGCTGGAGGGCATCACCCAGAAGTCGGTGGAGACCATCGCCCGCGACCTCGGCCACGAGGTCCACTTCCAGCAGCTCATCCGGACCGATCTCTACACGGCGGACGAGGCCTTCCTGACGGGCACGGCCGCCGAAGTCGTCCCGATCCGCGCCGTCGACGACCGCGTTGTGGGCGCCGGCAGGCCCGGTCCCATCACCCAGCAGATCCAGCAGATCTACTTCGGCACCGTGCGCGGCGAGGTCGACCGCTACAAGGACTGGTTGGACTATGTCGAGTGACGGCCCCACCCTCAGCGACGAGTCCTACGGGTCGGCCCGGCGTGGCGCCGGCCACGGCCACACCCACGGTCACGGGCACACCCATTCCCACAGCCATGGAGGTGGGCCGGCCCACGCGGATCCTCTGACCCCTGGCCAGGAGGCCCACGCCCACGGACGGCGGGCGGGCTCGGACCACGACCACGACGACGACCGGCCTCCGACCGGGCCGGGCCACGACTTCGACCTTCCCGACCTGCCGTCCGCCGTCGACGTGTTCGACACGACCCTGCGCGACGGATCCCAGCAGGAGGGCCTGTCGCTGACGGTCGACGACAAGCTGCGGGTGGCCGAACAGCTCGACCACCTCGGGGTGACCTTCATCGAGGGGGGCTGGCCCGGTGCGAACCGAAGGACGCCGAGTTCTTCTCCCGTGCCCCCTCCGAGCTCCACCTCGAGCGGGCCACCCTCGTGGCCTTCGGCTCGACCCGTCGGGCCGGCGTACGGGCTGAGGACGACGAGACGCTGCGGCACCTGGTCGAGGCGTGGACCGAGGCGGTCTGCATCGTGGCCAAGTCGTCGGAGGTCCACGTGGTCGACGCCCTGCGGACCACCCTCGACGAGGCTGTGGCCATGGTCGCCGACTCCGTCGCCTTCCTGCGCGCCAACGACCTGAGGGTCTTCCTCGACGCCGAGCACTTCTTCGACGGGTTCAAGGCCAACCCGGCGTTCACACTTCGGATACTGCAGGCGGCCGAGGAGGCCGGGGCGGAGACGCTGGTGCTGTGCGACACCAACGGGGGCACCCTGCCCTTCGAGGTGGAGCGCATCGTCACCACGGTGCTCGACCGGTTGCGTCCCAGGTGGGGGTGCACTTCCACGACGACAGCGGCTGCGCGGTGGCGAACTCGCTGGCCGGCGTCTCGGTCGGGGCAACCCACGTCCCGGGATGCGTGAACGGGTACGGTGAACGGGCCGGCAACGCCGATCTGGCCGCCGTGGTGCCGGACCTGTCGCTCAAGCTCAAGGTGGCGACGATCCCGTCCGAGCGGCTTCCGCTGCTCACCCCGGTGGCCCACCACATCTCGGAGCTGGTGAACATCGCGCCGAACCCGCAGCAGCCGTTCGTCGGCGCCTCGGTGTTCGCCCACAAGGCGGGACTGCACACATCGGCCATGCCCGCCGGTCCGACGCCTACGAGCACATCACGCCCGACCTGGTCGGTAACGGCACCCGGTTCGTGGTGTCGGAGATGGCCGGCCGGTCGACACTGGCCATGAAGGCCGACGAGCTGGGCCTGGAGCTCGACTCGGACGCCATGACCTCGGTGCTCGACTCGCTGAAGCGACTCGAATACGAGGGGTACCACTTCGAGGTGGCCGACGGCTCCCTCGAGCTCCTGCTGCGCTACTCGACCGGCTGGCGCCAGTCGTTCTTCGAGCTCGAGTCCTACCGGGTCATCGCCGACCAGGGTGAGGAGCTCTCGACCGAGGCCACCGTGAAGGTCCGGGTCGGAGACGACAGGATCGTGGCGACGGCCGAGGGCAACGGCCCGGTGAACACGCTCGACGGGGCACTGCGGTCGGCCATCGGCAGCCGCTACCCGGCGCTCGACGGGGTCCACCTCGTCGATTACCCGGTAGGCGTCCTCGACTCGGCCAAGGGGACGGGCTCGGTCACCCGGGTGCTCATCGACTCAACCAACGGCGACCGTACGTGGACGACGATCGGAGTGTCGGAGAACATCATCGCCGCGTCGTGGCAGGCCCTGTCCGACTCGGTCGTCTACGGTCTGCTCCACACGGCCGGTGGCGACGCCTGAACTGGACACCGCCTCCGAGGCATGGCACCTTCTCCATGCCCCCGACCGCACACCCGCACGCCAGGAGCACCCCGTGACACAGCCCAGTTTCGTCCCCGTCGTGGAAGCAGACCAGGTGCGCCGCGCCTACCAGCTGCACGTCCCGTCGATCTGGACGACGTCGCGCCCGTCCGAGCTGCGTGGCACCAGCGCCCCGGCGGGTGCGTTCCTGGGCACACCGGGACCGGACCAGGGCTTCGCGCTCAAGCTGGCCCGCCGGTTCGAGGACCGGCTGGTCCTGGCGCCGGGCGAGCACGCCGAGGACGCCGTCTGGGGATGCACCGCGGTGGCGATGCGCCGGTCGGCCAGCTACGGCCGGGCCCCGGTCATCCACGACCTGGAACTGGCCTTCACGCTCTGGGGCTTCCTGGCCGGGGCGCCGACCGACCTGGTCACCGCCCGTGAGCCGCTGTTCCGCTCGGCCTCGCACCACTACCAGGCACAGCGCACGATCGCCGGCTGCGTGCCGGAGACGACACTGCGCCTGACGCCCGCGCAGGTCGCCGAGCGGCTGGGCGAGTGGCGCACGCTGTTGGAGCTTCCCGCCCACCACTGACGGTCCCGCCGGGGTGACCACCCCGGGGACCCCGACTGAGCGGACCGGCGCTGGAGCAGCGGTGGGTCCTCGCTCCCCGGGGGGTGGGAGCGTCAGCCGGAGGCCCCGTTCGAGGTGATCGCTGGGGGAGAGCTGTGCCCGAGGCGGTGCCTCAGAGGCGCCACCGCCGCTTCTTGGCCGAGGCGCCGGAGAAGGCGCCGACCTCGACGGGTGCACGTCCCCCGGCGGACACGAGGGGCTCGGACGGCCCCGAGGGGCCGGGCGTAGTGGAGAAGTCGAACGATTCGGCGTGCTCCCCGTCGGAGTAGTGGACGGTCACGGCACTGGCGAGGCGGGAGCCGGCGACAGCCTGCTCGAAGAGGTCGGGGAACATCGGGCCGGACTCGGGCCGGCGGTCGGATTCGCCACTCCAGGCCGGTCGCTTCGGCGCCCCGGGCAGGGACGGGACGGGTCGGGGGCCCACCGGGCCCATCGGCGGCATCTCCACGGTGGCGACGGGGGCATCGTTCGAGGCCTCCGGAACAGGGCGGGACCGCACCGTCGGAGGAGGCACCGTGTCCACCGGGACGGCGGTGTCCTCGCGGCATGGACGGGTGCAGTTCGGGGGGGTGCCAGGTGCCGTCACTGGCGAGCCACCATCCGGGTCCCTGGGGCTTGTCGCTCATCGTCGCCGTCTCCACGTGTTCCGAGGTCGTCAGTCGGGAGCATTCCCGACAAGATCCCATCGGCGTCCGATCGGCCGGTCTTGAGCAATTCGGCACCGGGGAATGTCCGAAGAAGCTACCGGTCGGTAACTTGTGTGGTTGGAGAACGCCGCCTTCGCCCTGACCGACACCCACCGCCAGTTCCGGGACTCCCTCGCCAGGTTCGCCGACGAGCAGGTGGCGCCCCGTGCCGCCGCCGCCGATCGCGACGCCACGTTCCCGCAGGCGTCGTTCGACGCCTGCGTCGGGCTCGAGCTGCCTGCGCTGGGCATCCCCGTCGAGTACGGCGGTGCCGGGGCCGACATGATCACCCAGGCGATCATGGCCGAGGAGATCGCCCGGGCCTGCGCCTCGACGGCGGTCACCCTGTTGATCTCGAAGCTGGCCATGCTGCCCGTCATGAACTGGGCCGGCGAGGAACTGAAGCAGGCGTACCTGCCGAGGGTGGCGGCGGGCGAGATCCAGTCCGGCTACGGACTGTCCGAGGCCGATGCCGGCAGCGACGTGGCCTCGGTGCGCACCCGTGCCGTGCGGGACGGGGACGGCTACGTACTGACCGGGGCGAAGCACTGGATCACCAGTGCCGGGGTGTCGGACACCTACACGTTGTTCGCCGTCACCGATCCGGACGCCGGTCGGCGGGGCATCAGCTGCCTCCTGGTCGAAGCCGGCCCGGGAGCGTGAGGTCGCGCCCCACGAGGACAAGATGGGCCTGCGCGGCAGCCCGACCGCCGGGGTGGTGTTCGACGACGTCCGGGTGCCCGTCTCCGCACCGGATCGGCGAGGAGGGCAACGGGTTCACCGTCGCCATGCACACGCTCGACCGGTGTCGGCCCACCATCGGGGCCCAGGCGGTGGGCATCGCCCAGGGGGCGATCGACGCCGCCGCCGGGTACATGGGCGAGCGCACGGCGTTCGGCAGGCCCATCGCCGACCTCCAGGGCCTGCGGTTCATGCTGGCCGAGATGGCCATGCGCACCGAGGCGGCCAGGACCCTGGTGTACCGGGCGTGCTCGCTCATCGACAACGGGGACCCCGAGGACGAGCTGACCATGGTGGGTGCGATGGCCAAGTGCTTCGCCTCCGACACGGCGATGTCGGTCACCACCGATGCCGTGCAGCTGCTGGGCGGCTATGGCCACACGAAGGACTTTCCGGTGGAGCGCTTCATGCGCGATGCCAAGATCACCCAGATCTACGAGGGCACCAACCAGATCCAGCGGGTGGCGATCGC